>CAWHSR010000013.1:0-77808 GCA_963832015.1 uncultured Acidobacteriaceae bacterium | reverse complement strand
CATGAAGGCGAACCTCAAGTCGCAATATGACCAGTTGATTCGAGGAACGACCGATCCAATTGAGATTGCTTCTCTTAGCAATCAAGAACAGACGATGCTCGCGAACCTGAGCAGCCAGGAACAGCGGGACATGACGCTGGCCTCTCAGGGCTGCTTGCAAGCAACGAACAGCCAAGGAAACAACTCGTACTGGGAGGTAGCCCGGGCGGCGCTGCCGGCCCGAATGCCGGCAGTAACCCGAATGCCGGGGGCGCCCCGAATGGATCAACTGGATCCGGTGGTCAGATGTCCACTCCGCAACTCGTCTCTCTGTCCCCCAGCAGCGTTAGCCAGGGCAGCACGACAACCGTACAACTCCTCGGCCAAGGCACACACTGGCAAAGCCAGACGACCAATGTGAGCTTCGGTCCACAAATCACCATCCAGTCTTTTACCGCTGACCCAACGGGCACTTCTGCCACCGCTAGCATCACGGTGGCGTCGAATGCTGCTACCGGTTCTAGACCGGTGATGTTGATGACCGGCGCAGAAATGGTTGGTTTGCCCAGCGGCCTCAGCGTCATCACCGCGCCCACTTCGCAGCAAGGCCCGGGTTCGACCGCCACGATGGGCTCCGGGACACCGGTTCGCCAGGTACCATCCACAGGGATTCTGGTGGCCACTCCGGCTACAAATAATGGTCAAGGGAGTGTACCGGGGACCACTACGCCGGGCTTCACCGGCGTCAAGATGGCCCCTGGCACGGGGATTGCGAAGAAGGTGGGCTCGACGTCAGCAAGTGCGGCCCCTACTTCCGCAACGTATCTCGTGACCATCACGGGATTGATGTGTATGAGAGCGATCACTGGCGGAGGAGACGCCATTTATGCTGCCGCCGCTATTCGGCAATACGACCGACGCAATGGCCAGGCAACGATGTTTACCAACGCGAATACATGGGTTTACGGTGATGTTAACGGAATGATAGGTCAACGCAAACAAGCCGGATCGCGTGGCCCAATGGGAGGGATTGGGGTAGGAGACTTCGTTCCTCCTGGCTTTATCGTAGGCCCTAAGGATACCCTGCCCCCGCAACCGAACCTATTTCCTATGGTGGTGTGGCAAGGAACACTGACCGATGGCGTTGACGCTCTAGTGATTTCGCCGAGCCTCTGGATCTCGTATGGCGACAATTCAATGTTTTTCACCTGGAATCAGAACGAGCAATCTCTTACAAATTCAATATTTTTGGACAGCAAAGTACAAAACCAAATCAATACCCAAACATTCGGCACCTTGCTTCTTGGAGCCAGCGAAAATGTCTCCGGCAGCGCTGCGCAAACAGCCGCGGGCGACGCGACGGTGACAGCGGTTGAAACTTCGATTCAAGCAGCCGGCCTTACCTTCGGTATTCCTGTCGGAGTCTTTACAGGCGGACCATCGCACGACCGACCCATCGGAGTAACCGGTGCGAGTTCCGATCCTACTTCTTCCACGGTACTGCCAAACGCTACGCTCGTTCTTACCCGCGAAATGATTGAGAAACGTTTGGGTAGCAACACCTGGACTACGACGTCGTTTGATTTTAGAGACTCGCCACTCTCATTTTCGAGCCTTCCTGGTTCAGACCGCCCTGGCGAGTACCAGATGTTTATTCAGATTGAGCGGCAGTGAGAGGTCGCTCCTCAAAAGTTCTGATGCAATGAAGGAACCCTCACCCGGCTTTTGCCAGACCGGCCATCCGGGTGTGCGTGCTGACACCTATTCTTTCGGCAGACCTGGATTCAGCGCCTGGCTTTCCCGCGGGAGTCGAAATCGCGCCCTGATCGTTTCACTCTGAAGACTCAAACAACGCCACCGGAAACTCGCGGAACAGATCTGTGGCAAGGACGCACGTATCGCCGTTTTGATTGAGGCATTGAATCTCGCCACTGGTAAGAGTATTCCTCCATCGCTGCTGCAAACCGGGCGGCAATACTATTCGTGTGTCACACCAGTCAAAGTGCAGAGCGTGGCCGCTAGCCGGAAGTTGAGAAAGCCAGCGTGGAACGGCTACTAGAACAGATTTCGAACCGGCCCTGCGAACAAAGCTGATCACATTCCGAGCATCGTATCCGGCAGCCTGCACAGGCAGAAATTCCCCCTCGTGAAACAGCGAAGCGTGCTCGCGACGGAAGCGGAGAGCCTTCCAAATCAAAAAGAGTTTGATGCGTCCATCGCACCATCGATCGAGCAGACCGCGGAGAAGAGGCTCCGAGGCCTCCGCCTCCGCGCCTGCGATCTCCGTGAGCGTGCCGGCTCGGATTGTGAAATCGATCGGTCCGCGATTGTCGGGATCGACCAGGCGCAAATCCCACAACTCGGAACCCTGATAAAAATCCGCGACCCCCGGCGCGGCGACTTTTACCAGCGCCTGAGATAGCCCGTTAATCATTCCGAAATATGCGATCTTGGTTTCAAACTCGCGGAAGTCGTTCAGGAATTCAGCGTTATCTGGAGAAAGAATCCGGGCAGCGAAATTCCGTAGCGCATCCTCATGCACCTGATTCGGGCGCGTCCACCGCGTGTAGACCATGGCTTCGCGCGTTGCCTTGAGGAGGTGCGCCTGCACGCGTTCGAGAAGAGTTGAAAAGCCTCGCTGTTCGAGAGGCCACACTCCCAGAAGAGTTTGGTACAGATAATATTCCTCGTTGCGATCTGGGGTGGGCTGTAAGCCCGCCTTCTCCTTGTACTTCGCGTTCAGATTGGCCCAACGCTCGAGCCGCTCTTTCCATTCGTGCGGAATCTCCGAGAGAACATTGAGGCGGGCGCGGACATCCTCGCTCCGCTTGGTGTCGTGAGTGGAAGTTGCGTTTAGGGTACTCGGCCACTCCTGGCCTCGCCGTTGTAAGAACGAGAAGAACATCTCGGGCGAAGTGATTTCGGAGGGCCTTGGATTTCCACCGACATCATTGAGCGACAGCAAAGGATGGTAGACGTAAAGAGCTGTGTCCTCAAAACCCTTGGCCACGATGGGACCGGTAAACTGCTGCCACCGCATCACGAAGGCAAGACGTGCCTCACGCTGGTCGGGAAGCACGTGCGGAGGATTCAATAGCAACAGAACGTCCCGCACAAAATCGAAGTATGCCGGAGTTAGCTGGGGCGCTCTCTTGCGCGCTGCTGCAACCGCATCGTTGATATGGCTGTTCGCTTGAGGAGGTACATCCATGTTGCGGATGTAGGTTCGGTACACCGGAAGACAGGCCGTGACTTCGATGAGCGCGTCGATTAAAAACCTACGTTCAAGTTCGCGCGCATAGCGGTCCTGCGCCGCGAGTTCGGCCAGATGCCGCCCCAGCGTGCGCATCTCGACGCCAAGAAGTGTGTTCATGACCAGCTTTTTCTTTTGATAAAGCACGTCAGAAAAGTCCTGCTGACGGCCGATGAAGCTGGCATAAATCTCTTCGAGCTGACGAGCTCCTTCCGGATTGACGAAGATTCCGTTGGCTCGATTTAAATAGTCGTAGCCGGTGGTTCCGCTGACCGGCCAGTCTTCGGGAAGGTTTTCATGCGGCGCAAGAATTTTTTCGACGAGCACATAGGAGGAAGAAGCCGGATCAGGCCCGTTCGCAGCTAGACGTTCTTGCAGCTTGTTGAGATAAGCCAGTGGATCGCGCAAGCCGTCGATGTGATCAATGCGCAATCCCGCGAAAGCAGTTTTCGATACCAAGCGGAGGATGTATCCGTGCGTGGCCTCAAATACAAAAGGGTCTTCGACCTGCACCCCCACGAGGTCGACGATCGTAAAGAAGCGGCGATAGTTGATGCTTTCATTCAGATTCTGCCAGAAAGCGAGCTTATAGTTTTGCTCGGCGAGCAAACGCTGCAGGAATCCAAAACTGGCGGGATCGCCTCGCCTCCCGTTAATCTCCGCGACATTTTCTATGACGAACTGCGCAACTTCCGGACTACTATTCACAATCGCCCGCAAGCGGTCACGTGCCGACTCAAAGCGCAAGCGACGTTCTGCGGCCGTGTCGGCGGCGCGGCGATCGGCGCGTGCCAGGTCGAGCGCGGAAGCGAGGATGCCGGCGAATTCGTGATATGCCGGATTGTCCTCTGCAAGCTTCTCCTTCAGACGCTCCGCACGATGATTGAGAACTTCGTAATAGGAGCGGGGAGACACGGGCAGCAGCGTCTCAAAATATTGAAGAACGAAGCGGCCATCAGCGTAAGCCAGTGTGATCTCACCCGAATCCAGCGCTTCTCCAAACGGCCGCCCAAGAATCGGAAGCAGAATTTTTCCATCAAGGCTACGAGCATGTGGATGCCATTCGATGTCGAAGAAGCTTGCAAAGGCCGACTGTGCGCCATTCTCCAGAACGTCCATCCACCAGGGATTCTCGGCGCTCGCCGCCATATGATTGGGCACGATGTCGACGAGAAGTCCCATGCCCCGCGCCTGCAGATCGGTTTGCAATGCGGCAAATTCTTCTTCGTTGCCCAGGTCAGGGTTCAACCGAGTGGGATCGATCGCGTCGTATCCGTGATTGCTGCCTTTGCGGCTAGCGAGTATGGGAGACAGGTACACATCGGAGATCCCAAGCTCGTGCAGGTAGTCGAGAATGTTGCGAACCTCGCTAAAACGAAACTCAGGATTGAGCTGGATCCGATACGTCGACGATGGATTGCGCGTGGGAGGCATCTCCAGCTCTGTAATTTCTAGCCCTGCGGCAGCAAAATGTGCAACTGGTTCGCCAGACGATTCAGATCCTCGTGGCGTTGCGTGGCAACGGGATCCACGTTCGGCTGGTGCCAGCCGTTCTGCTGATAAGCAGTGAGCAGCGGACGATAGACTAGATTTTGGGACTCCCATAGAACGACGGAAAACGGCAACGACGGAATTAAATCGAGCAGCTTGATCAAGCGCAACGCGCCATCGAAATCGGAAGGATTGGCGGCAAATGCGGCCGCTTCGTGTTCGATGCGCTTACGAAACTTGTATTCGAGCGTCGTAACATCCAACGCAATCTTGTCGGCGGCGGCTTCGCGCAGCAGCCCATGAATGCTATCCGCATCGAGTTCCGGGCGATCCAGAACATGCTGCAATTGATTGTTTAGCGCAATTTCAGCAGCGGACTTCAGCGCGGCAGGAACCGGTATCTCAAGCCCATTGAGAAAGCGAATCAGGGGGGCCTGATTCTCGAAGACAGTGGCGTATACGGCAGCCGCAGAGTTGAGCGACTCTTTCAAGATGAGACCTGCAATTTTGCGCTGCTCATCGCGGAAGAGCAGGCGCAACGAGAAGATGTCTTTGCCATAAATCTGATCGAGCATGCGGATCACTTCGGCCGTATCGGCCTGGGCGAATGCTTCCATCAGTTTCTTCTGATTCTGTTCCGAGAATTGATCTGCCGCCTGCACCCCGGCGGTGACGTTGTGGTCTCCCAAATGAAGAACTGAAAACTCGAACGAAGCTGATTCCCTTGTGATCTCAGACTGGAACTGAGCGGACCCGGTGGCAAGCCGCATTTTGCCTTCTGCGTCGAGCGCGTAACCCAGGCGCTTCGCTTCGTAGCAGTAAATTCGCGTTTTCTCCGGATAACTCTCAAAAAGCGAGCTGATAGCGTAATGGCCGGCGACTCGCTTGATATCGACCACCGCAGGCTTCACCCATTTCTCGTAGATGCGCGCACCGTCTCCAAGTTCGGGCAGGTTACTCTTGGCGTTGGCCAGATGCTGCAGGAACTCGGCTTCAACGGATTCACCGCAAACGTCTTCCGCCAATCGCAAGGCACGTCCCGCGTAATGAATGACCTGCACCGTTTCGATCCCAGAGAGCTCGTCGAAGAACCAGCCGCAACTGGTGAACATCAGCATCGCATGGCGTTGCATTTCGAGAAGCTTCAGCACCGTGACCTGCTCTTCTGCTTCGAGCGGGCGCACCGAGTGGTCGGCAAAGAACGCAGCACGGGACTCTTCAGAACGGTCGAGAATCACACGAATGTAGTCGTCGCGGCCTGCCCACGGATCCTTGAAAAACAGTTTCAGCCGCGATTCGAAAATCGGCGCCAACCGGTCGCGCAGCCAGTCAAGAGCGGCGCGCAAGGGAGCGCGCCACTGCTGATTCCAGGCGTGCCCGCCAGAATTGCAGCCACAATCGCTGCGCCAGCGTTCGACACCGTGCACACAACTCCAGGAACTGTTGTCGACGATTTCGGCAAAATCCTCGGCAGGATGTCTCTCCAAAAATTCCCCGTAGTTCGTCAGCTTGGCGAGATCGTTGTTCTGAATCTCCTCAAGCGCATAGCTGAGAGCCATTTCACCGAAGCGGTGATGATGCCCATAGCTCTCGCCATCAGTGGCAATGTGAACCAACTGTGGACCCTCGCGCGTCTCCGAGAATCCGCTCATCAGGCGATCGGCGAAGCGCTTGCCGTCGCTAAGCAGGCCTTCGAAGGCCACCGCCTGGGAGATCGGACCGTCATAGAAGAACACGTTGACGCGCTTCCTGGATGGAAGCCGGACAATATAGGCGTGCGCCGGATCGATCCGGCCTCCACTTACATCGTGATAGCGACTGCTCTGCTTGCTGCGGACACGCTTGGCCTGACGAGGCGCGAGGATGGTGAAGTGGATTCCATTTTCGGCCAGGACCTCTAGCGTTTCGGTGTCGACCGCGGTTTCGGGAAGCCACATGCCTTCCGGGCGTCGCCCGAATCGGCTTTCGAAATCCTTAATTCCCCATTTAACCTGCGTAACCTTATCGCGGCGGTTGGCCAGCGGCAGGATCATGTGGTTATAGCCCTGCGCGATCGCGGAACCGTGACCCGAGAACCGTTCGCCGCTCTGCTTTATCGGATTCGAGAATCCCCGCGTAAACTCGCGGCGTCTGCTCCTTCATCCATGACAGCAAGGTTGGGCCGTAGTTGAAACTGATGTGCGCGTAATTGTTGAGCACCTTTACAATGCGATTTTCCGCGTCAAGAATGCGCGACGCGGCGTTGGGGGCGTAGCACTCAGCAGTGATGCGCTCATTCCAATCGTGATATGGATAGGCTGAGTCCTGCAACTCGACGGCCTCGAGATAGGGATTCTCTCGTGGAGGCTGATAAAAATGTCCGTGAATGCAGATGTATTTCACTCTGCCTCCATTTGCTCGTGTTGTTCAAGAACCAGAAAGGAATGGGCAAAAAGGTGGAACTCACTCGTTCCGACCAACCTCGCATCAAAATCCCCACCTTCTCGCAAACAATGCGACACGGGTTGGTCACCCCTATGATCGAGATTCGTGTCGAAACCGTTCCAGCACGCGGCGGCAGAGTCCAGCCGTGCCACCCAGTTCCCACCCAAGTCCGGCGCGTCTACAGTGACGGGAAACTCCGCAAAATTAAACAGGGCTGCGAGGCGGTTGGGATTGATATGGAACAGAAGCAAAAGTACATGATCGCCCAATTTGCGGACCGTGTGCGATCCCGCAGACCCCAAGTTAAACTCCTGGCGAATTCGGATCAGTTGCTGGTAGAAGCGGAAGAGCGTCTTGTGCTTATCTCTTTCCCTCAACGAATGATCCAGGTGTGAGCCCTTGTAAGTTTGTTCATCCTGCGGGTCCGGAACGCTTTGCTCCCAGCCGAAAGCTGCAAATTCTTCGCGACGGCCGCGACGTACTGCCTCAACCAGCGCGGCATCTCCGTGGCTGGTGAAGTATTGGAAGGGCGCGGTCTCGCCGTATTCTTCGCCCATGAAAAGGAGTGGAACGAACGGAGAGAGTAAATTGATTCCGGCGGCAAGCTTCAGCGATTCGAAACCGACAAGTGCGGTCAATCGCTCGCCGAACGCCCGGTTGCCCACCTGATCGTGATTCTGCGTACAGACTACGAACTTCGAAGCAGCTAGTGCACGCGGCGAGTTGCCGTGGTGTCGATTGCGACAATGGGAATACTGGCCGCTGTAATACCAACCCTCCTCCAGCGTCGCGGCCAGCGGAGCCATTCCGCCGAAATCGGAGTAATATCCGCGGTTCTCTTTGGTCAGCAAAGTGTGAACCGAATGATGGAAGTCGTCGGACCACTGGGCGTCAAGGCCGTATCCGCCGTGCTCGGAGTCCCGCAGCAGCCGCGAATCATTCAAGTCGCTCTCGGCGATGATGTGGAGCAACCGTCCCAACCGCTGCGAAAGTTGCGCAACGCTACTTTTCAGCTCCGCGAGAAAATGGCGTGCGCCGAAATCGAACATTCCATGAACGGCGTCGAGGCGCAAAGCGTCGAAGTGATAGTCCTCCAGCCAATAGAGTGCGTTCTCGATGAAGAACCTCCTCACGTCGTCGCTGCCCTGACCATCGAAATTGATCGCCTGACCCCAAGGAGTGCGGTAACGATCGGTAAAGTAAGGTCCGAATGCACTAAGGTAGTTGCCTTCCGGGCCGAGATGGTTGTAGACCACGTCGAGCGCAACGGCAAGACCGTGAGAATGGGCAGAATCCACGAACCGATGAAGCGCGGTCGGACCACCGTAAGAATTCTGCGGCGCGAACGGGTAGACTCCGTCATATCCCCAGTTGCGAGAGCCCGGGAATTGAGCAATGGGCATCAGTTCGATCGTCGTGATGCCTAGATCAGCCATTCGGGCAAGATGAGGAATCAACGCGTCGAACGTGCCTTCCCGCGTGTAGGTGCCGACATGCAGTTCATAGAAGATACTGCTTGCAAGGGGAATGCCCTTCCAGTTTTGATCGGTCCATTGAAATGCGCCTCGATCCACGATTTGCGACGAGCCGTGTACGCCCTGAGGCTGAAAGCGTGAGGCGGGATCGGGGAAACCACGCTGGTCATCCAGCCTGTACAAATATTGAGTGCCCCCGTCAATTTGCTTGACCCGGGCACGATAGTAGCCGTGCGGCAGTGGCTCCATGTCAATGAGTTTATCGCTTGGACACAATTGCAGGCGGACGGATCGCGCGTTAGGAGCCCAGAGCAAGAATTCCCAGCTCCCGTCTGGAAGGCGATGAGCACCAAGGCCCGGCTCTGACATAGGCTTCTCTTCGATGACGAGGATCTAAGGTCACTCTGCACCATCGGACTGACTCTCGTCGGCTGCCCATCCGGTCGCCACGATTGAGCAGGCAGTCACCCTAATGGAAAACTCTGCTGCAACTTTCGAATGATCTTTTTCATGCAAACTCTCGACTCCACGCTAGGAGGGCGCGGGCTTCAGCTCACCTGACGCTAGCCGTGTCCGGATCGAGGAGTCCATCGGGTAATGTCTGTAAGTGCATTTAACATCGATAAATCTTGTGGAATAACTGGTAGGCCCTAGTAATAAATTGTGTGAGCTCGTTTTGAGTCTACGGCTGGACTATCGTCCTCTACAACCTCATTGTGGTTCATGCCTTGCTCCTGGAAAACGTCAAAGCGACTGAGGCAGCCTGGCGGCACGGGACATGCAGGCGGAAACATCGCCCTTGACATTAACTATCTAGGCCAGTGGCCGCTAACTCAGACCTGCCCGTTGATCGCAGACTTCGATCCTTCAGTGCATTCAACTTGAACTTTGTGATGGATCGCAATCGTCACCTCCCTGAAACGAAAACTCCTGCCCACACAGATGTGCCGGCGAGCATTCACCCACGGCGCAAGGTTCTTGAGCAGGGTCCCTGCGACGGCGTGGTTGAGCGCTCAGGCTTGCCTTCAACAGTTATTGGGATTTTGAGGGCGTAAGTTCAGCTCAACGGCCCTACAAGGAACGTAACACTGGGGGGAGGACAGCCCTTGCAGGGCCGGAGCTGTTCACACCCCAAGAATACTCTGAGGTTCATAAAGAAGTCGTAAAGAACGCTTAACCGAAGGCCCGTTCAGGTCAGTTGAGAGAGAATCAGTTCGATGAGCGAGCGGTCGAAGCGCCTTTAACAGCTCGATTCATTCTGGCTTGGCGGGAGATTTCACGAGCTGCCAAGGCTTCTCTTCAACTGATGGGTTGAGAAATTTCAAAGTGGCAGCTTGAGCACCCATGACCGACATTTCAAATCGCGCTTTTTCTGAACCCTGGAAACGAAAAATGCCGCCCTCCACTTTTGCGCTGCTGATCTTCATCGCATGCTCAGGGCTAGGAGCATCGGTGACCGTCTCGCACTGACCGTTCTCACCGTGCATGTTGGCAATACTGATCTCGCCTACCAAGTCGTTTCCGCTAACGCTAATGCTCAGAATGACGAACGGATGACCGTCCTGGCAGATTCCTTTCCACGTACCTGCGAAGGAAGCCAAGCTTCCATCAGCTCTGCCGTTCTGTGCCAAGAGTGCCCATGGGAGCGCCACCACAAGTAGGGCCATCGTTGCGGGGAGTCGGAAAAAACCAAATGCTTTCATACATCCTCCTGTATATTTCTTGCGTGTAGAGACACCGCGATAGGGCAGCCGGTTCCACATTCTCTGCAATTACCCGGAGCGCATTGAGACTCTGTCGGTTAGCGGTCACCTCCGTTGCACGGCTGCGTCTGTTGCTGACGCAACAATGTCGACTTATCACTCATCGCGAAACGACGCTCAAATGGTCGAAGAGTTTGCAGAAATTATCTGAAAGGAACCGGGCTAGCGACTCGGCCGTGCGAGGCTATTCGACGATTGTGCTTCCGAACTGCGGTGCAGCCCCGCCGCGGATATACGAGATAAGGCGGTTCATTTCCTCCAGCACCACATCTGGCCGATCATGGTGTACGTGATGACTTGCCCCCGGGCGCGATCACGCGCCAACTATGCGTCGAGAGCGACTTCAGATTTTCCTGTTCGCGAAACCAAATTGGCTGCGCGGCAATCGCGTCCGCCGTCCAACCCATCTTCGGACGATCCGGATCCTGCGAGAGGACAAGGACGGGGAGGTCTCCGACGCTGGTCAGTCTCGCAGCTTGGTCGCCTTGCCGTTCGAATTCGATGAATTCACCGACATCGCCGCCCACGAATCCGGGTCGGCATTCTTCCGCATCATACGCCGCCCTTAAATTCTCCTGCACCTTCGGCACATCCGCCTTGCAACGCCCCATCAACCGGTTCCACCCGCTCCATATCTTCAGCCGGTTCCATTTCACTTCGCGTGGACGCCTTGCACACTCAGCGTCGTACCACGCTCGACCTCCTGGCAGTTCGTCGATCTGGTGCGGCGAACTGGCGTCAAGGAATGCGACTCCCGCCACTTCGGTCGGATATTCGCGCACGAATTTCGCGGGGTAATAGCCTCCGACAGATGCGCCGACGATGACGATCGGCCGCGCAACCCGGGCCTCATCAAGCAGCGCGTGCAATTGTCGAGCGATTGCTTCAGCATCCCGCCTTCCTGCCTGTGGCTGGCTCCAGCCCAGCCCCGCGCGGTCATACGAACAAACCTGCGTCGTCTTTGCCAGGCCCGGCTGCACTGTCTGCCAATACAAGACGTCATCCCCGCCGCCGGCCTCTAGGCCGAGTGTCGGCGATCCTGTACCGACACAGTACAAGTGCATGGCACGTCCTTCGACTGTGCAGAGATTCCCTAGCGGTGGATACTTCGCGCGAGCACGCGCTGCCACGAACCAGTTGAATGCCGGCAGCGCACCAAGAAAGAGAGCTGCAATCCCGATTAGGGCAAAGGTGATTCGGCGCATTGCTGAAGGCCCGGAGTCGAGCTTACTCCAAAAATTGACGCTTGCCCGCCAGGAAGCCTCGGCCCGCGACGACAGGCCCTCTTTGTGCCGACATACGCGACACTGGCTGAGCTTTGCCGTTCGCGACGTCGCTACGGTCCACCTAGGTAGCCCGGAAATCGCTCTGGCGCTCTCACCCGAGCCCGGGCAAAGCTGCAGATTAGTCCAGAAATTGATCTTCTTGCGTGCGGCAAAAAGATCCACTCCGTGGAGTCCGCTCGCTAGCCCTTCGGAATCACAATCGCCGTGATGGTGTAACGCGGCACTACTAGGGTAAACGTTCCACCCAGACCGTCGATCGGCGCTTCCGTGATTCCCTTGCCCGCCTCGAGGGTTTGCTTTCCCCACTCGTAACGCGTCCCCTTCGCGGCGTAGCTGTAGCCGTCCACGGTTACCGTCACTGTGATGTTCTGGATGGGATCTTTATTCACGAACAGCAGGCCAAGCCCGCCATCACGTGGCTTCACCGCATGCACCCCCAGGGTCTCCATCGGCGTGCTGGCGGCGACAAAAACATCCCCGGGCTTCGCCACCTGGTGAAACATTTTCAGGCCGTAGTACGCCGGTTGCGGTTCGTTATCGTTGCTCAACAAAGTCGGGCTCGGAGCGTGAATCGGCGACCACTGCACCGTATAGACGCCCTTCTCTACCAGCATCGCCGTCGCGTCCGCAGCGTAAAGGCCCGTGACCGCGGGATTCTTGGCGGGCAGCCACTGTGCGATACCGAAGTTCGTGATGGCCAACTGCGGGGCGTGCCCTGAAGGACACAATTTCTTGTACTTCTCCGAGAGATCCTTGATCAGCAGACCGTAGTCGTTGCTTAACGCTGACACGTTGAAATGCTTTTGGTTATCGAGAGGATCCCTTCCAGTCCTCAGCAAGTCGTCCTCGTCGATATTGATGTCGTAGTTTGGTGGTGCCCCTTTTCCTTCAAACAGCGAGATCGCCGCGAAATCCATGCTGGCGCAGGCAGCTTTGAGTACTCCGGCGTTCCAGTTCTTCCCCATCGGATTGGGGCTGTTATCACCCGAGGTGGTGAGGGGAAGGGTTAGCGACGCCCCCACCAGAATCGTAGGATCGACAGCCTTCATCGCCTTGGCAAACTCCACGACGGCCGCTCCGTACACCTGCGGCCCGACCTTGCCATTCTCGGAATGACGGCCCCAATCTTTCGACGTTGGCACCGGCCCAAGATGCAGATCAGGCTCGGGAGAGCCGCTTTCCTTGTACCGACCGGCATTATCGGCATCGGATCCGAGCGTGTGCGCCTGCCCATAGAAGCCGTTGTTCCATGGCTCGTGACCGACCGCCCACAGCAGAATCCCCATCGGTTCGAGATGCTTGATGCGCAGCGCGTTAAACCCATCGTCGCTGGCCAGCGGAGCGCTCGCGCGCATCGTGGCCCAATATCCCACCGTTTTCCAATCGTTGCCCTTCGAATCCTTGCCGATGACTTGCGTGCTGTCGGGCTTGCCGTTGACGTACGCTACCCACGCCGCGGCTTCGGCCGGTTCGCCACCGCCACTGCCGTCCAGGTTGCTTCCATAATTGACGGTGATCAGCGCTGTTCCCAATTGGTCGATCACCGGCACCGTCGCGGGCAGTTTCCTTTCGTTCGCGAACGCCGGAGCCCGGTCGTTAGTGTACGGATTGATCACTGCGCCAGTGGACCAGTGATACAGCGCGTCAATGCCATTGTTTCCCGGAAAGCGAAGGCTCGTGATCCCAATATCATGCAGCAGTTTCATCGTCGCAGTATCGAACGCCTTGGGATCCCACCGATCGCCAACAACGCCGATCGACGTCGTATAGAGCACCGCTTGCCCTTTCGCGGGCTCCACGTGGGCTGTGGTCTTCAACTGTGCATGGACCGGCAAGGATGAGGCCAGGACGATCCCCAGCAGCAAGAATGAACAGCAAAAGTTCCGGACTCGCCTATTTCGATCGAGCCGGAGCACCGAGACAACGCTATCAAGCCAGGAATCGAACATCGGCAAAGCCATAAGAGCCCCCAAACATCAGAGATATTTCCGAAAACACAAAACAATACGCTGGTGTGTGGAGAGTTGGAAAGAGAAATCAACCACGGTGAACAGCTCAGTTTGGAGGCAGAGTTTCCAGGGCCGGTTGTCCTGCAGCGCGCAACTGATAAAGCGACCAGACCCCCATCACAAAGATGGTGGCCAATACCAGGAATTCCGCGGGAAACCACGACGGGCCCACGGTCGTGATGATGTTGGGAATCAGAAAAAACAATATGGATCCCACTAAAATCGGTATTCGCGCAAGCGGGTTAGGCTTGACCGCAGTGGGATTCTCTCTCGCCGTGCGTCCCGCGTTCCACCATATCCGCAGCACTCGTTCTCCGATCAAAAGCATAGGAACCGTGATCGCGGCAAGGTCATACTTCATCACGCGCGGGTTCAACAGCGCCGTTCCAACGAATGCCACGGGAACCCATGCCCCCCGCGGCAGATTCCATTTCCGCACTCGCCCAGCAAGCATGAGAAGCACAATTCCAATCACGCCCGCACAAATGACAAACAGAACCGTCGTTGGAGTCGCGGTAGGCCTCCCTCGCCTCCATAGATACAAGCCCAGGACGCTCGCCGGGCCAAACCCAAAGTCGTGCAGCCAGTCAAATACCAGCAGCAGGCTCTTCAGATATTCGGGAAACAGGCCCGGCCATATCCGCGCCTGCACGGCAAAAATCAACACTCCCGCAACTGCGGTCATGCCCGAACGAATCCATTGCCGCGCATCAATCAGAACCGGGAAGGCCAGGAATGCCAGAAACGGCGTCTTGAATATCGACGCGATCAGGACGGCGATGTAATACCAGGTCCACTGCTCGCGCTTCCAACCTGCCGTCGCGCCGAGTAGGATCCCCCCATAAAGCAAGTAGGCCACGTTGCCACTCAGAATTACATCGTCGGTCACAAGTCCCGGGAAGAAAACGACAGCCGGCAACACAAACACCAGCCATGGCCGCTCGCGCTCGTCTGCCATCTGGAATCCCGCCCACAGCTGAATCGCCGCTCCCACCGCGACCACAACCGCATAGAGCAGGCCGACGAACCAACCGGGAAACAAACCCAGCGCTCGCAGCAAAGGAAGTGTCAAGGGAGAGTACACGTACACAAATGGCCGCGGCTCCGCCGGGTTCGCCGCCAGTCGTTCGTGAAACTTTTGCAGCGCAACAATGTCCTCAGCGTAGGGATCGGAATTGTGATGAACCGATTGAACGGCCTTCCAGTAGCCCTTGGCGTCCCAGCCGACCGCGCCGGTGTAGACCATCGCAGCCAGCGCAATAACCGCAGCTGTCCAGAACAACGCGATCAGACGCGGACGGGAAAACCAACGAGCGAAGAATCCACCAGCCTCATCCGTAACGCCTCCGCGCCGATCGTTCATGCCACCATGCAATTACACCCGCGAAGAATTGTCCAGTGCCTTCCCGTGCCCGTCTTCTAATCGTCCAGACCGTCCAGGTCGACAACCGACGCCGGCCAGTCACTAGAATTGTTTTCATTGCTGATTCGATTCGCGAGACAAGGAAGATGGAGGACGCCTGCATTAGATTCCGTGCTCTACGGCCGGATCTCAATAGGCGTACCATTCGCTACCGCGAGCCAGATTTCGTCGATCTCTTCGTCGGTGACCGCAATGCATCCATCGGTCCAATCCTTCGCCCGGTGCCCAGCTCCGATCCAGCCGTAGCCGTTCGGAAGTCCATGCACAAACACATCGCCCCCTGGTGAAACGCCGTTCTTCTTCGCCCCCGCGCGATCCCGCACGCTGGGATACGAGATATGAATCGACCTGTAGAACTGGCTGTGCGCATTCCGCGAATCGAGAACGTACAGTCCCTCGGGAGTCTTGTGATCCCCCTGCCGCGTCTTCGGTCCCACCGGATCTCCGCCCAGTGCAACTCTGTACGTCTTGATCACCTTGCCCTGGCTAAGCAACTGCAGCATCCGCTCTTTCTTCAGCACTACGACTTTGTCAGCATGCAGCGGTTTGACTGCCGCCTCCACCGGTCCCATCCCGCAGAGCAACAAAATCAAGCCAGTAAGCACCCGGATACGCATGCCCCGGGATTATAGCGGCGCATTTCCGCACAGTGCTACGCTGGAGAGGTGAAGTTCCCGAACCATCAACAAATCGTATGGGGACAGCCGCCTCGGCTGTCCCGCGAGCGCGAAGCGCGGCGGACGCACCCATGCTCCTTCCAATTCGCGACCGTTTGGGTATTCGTTCTCGTAGCAGCGATCCTCCCTGCTTCCGCTTCAGCCGCCACCTGGACCATCAACGCCCAACCCACCCGCGTGGTCAACGGCGCTCCCGTTCTGTTTCAAGTAAAGCCGCCAACCAGACTCGAGTCCCTCACCGGCACGTGGCTCACGCACCAACTCACCTTCAGTTATGACGCGTCCACGAAAACTTGGTTCGCCCTTGCAGGCGTGACATTTGAAACGACGCCCGGCAAATACACACTGGAGCTAACCGCCCAACCTGCAGCCGGCAAAACTCCGCTGACCTTCACGCGCACGTTCGCCGTCGTCCACTTCCAGTACCCGCAGATTAAAGTGGAGCTCACGGTCGAGAAGAAATTCACCGAACCCAATCCTGAGCAGCTACAGCAAGCCGAGGAAAGCAAGAAGATCAAGCAGGACTACCTGAGCCGAGTGACCCCAGACCGTGAATGGAACGGTACTTTCGCCGCCCCCGCCGACGCCGCAATCTCCGACGTCTACGGTTCCCAACGCATCTTCAACGGCAAAGCCCAGCGCGAGCACCAGGGACTCGATTTCCGCGTCCCCACCGGAACCCCCGTCGCCGCCATGAACTCAGGCACCGTGCTTCTCGCCCGTTTCCTGTACTTCGAAGGCAACTGCGTCGTAATCGACCACGGCCAAGGCCTGCTAACCCTCTACTTCCATCTCTCCGAATTCAAAGTGAAGGAAGGAGATCAAGTGAAGCGTGGACAAATCGTAGGCCTGAGCGGTGGCACCGGACGCGCAACCGGCCCTCATCTCCACGTGGCCGTCCGCTGGCAAGGCATTTACCTCGACCCAGCCCGCCTCATGCAACTCCCCCTGCCCTGAACGTAAACAGGGAGCTTTGCTTTGCCCGGCTTTGCTTTGGGGTGGCGCAGCGCTTTTCCGCGCTGCGATTCATGTCCGTCTCCCGTGTGGGCTTTGCCCCTGAGGCTACGCCGAGAACTTACTTCTTCCCCGCAACCCCTCCTGCAACATCTCTTTTAGTCCCAAATTCCGAATCAACCGGTGCAAATAATTCGGATGCACTCCCAGAATCCCCGCAGCCTCCACATAATTTCCCCGCGTCTGCTCCACCGCGTCGACAATCAACTGCTTCTTCAATTCCTTCATGCTCGCGTGATACTTCCCCTCATGCATCTCCGCCGGCGATTCCTGTTCCAGCAGTGATTCCGGCAAATCCTCCAGCAACATGGAGTCCGACGCTCCCATCACCAGCGCCCGCTCAACGGCATTCTCCAACTCACGCACGTTGCCGGGCCACTCGTAGTTCACCAGTGCCGCCATCGCCTCGCGAGATACCGGCTTCGGCTTGACCTTGCTGCGCTTCGCATACTTCTGCACAAAATGCCGCGTCAGCATCGGAATATCATCGCGATGCTCGCGAAGCGCAGGCATCGTCAGCTTGACCACCGCCAACCGGTAATACAAATCCTGACGGAACTCCCCCTTACGCGCCGCTTCATCCAAATCGCGATTGGTCGCGGCGATCAACCGGATGTCGACTTTGATCGAATGCGTCCCACCCACCCGCTCAAACTCTCGCTCCTGCAAAACCCGTAAGAGCTTCACTTGCAGTGCCGGCGCCAACTCTCCGATCTCATCCAAAAACACGACGCCCCCATCAGCAACTTCGAGCCTTCCCTTCTTCAGCACAGCCGCACCGGTGAACGCCCCGCGCTCGTGCCCAAACAGATCGCTCTCAAGCAGCGTCTCGGGAATCGCTGCACAGTTAATCGCGACAAAGGGCTTCTCAGCCCTGCGGCTATTGCGATGCAGTGCTCGTGCCGCCAACTCCTTGCCCGTACCGCTTTCGCCCTCAATCAGCACCGTCGATTCCGCGGGCGCGACCCGCGCCAGAAATTGGAAGATCTCCTTCATGCGCGCGCTCTCACCCACCAGGCTCTGTTCCTGCCTGACTTCCGTGGTGAGCCGCTGATTCTCCTGCTCCAGCCACTGCAGCCGCCGCGCGTTGTCCAGTGCGACCGCAGAAATCCCAGCTATCGCGGCCATCAGTTGCAGGTGCTCTTCCTGAAATCGGCTAGTGGCGCTGGTATTGTCGAGATAGATACACCCAATCACCCGCTCAAACACGGTTAAGGGGACGCACACTAGCGACCGCACGTCCGACGCCACAAGACTCTCCACATCGCGCAGCGCTCCACTCGCGGCCACGTCCACTCCTAGAATCGCCACGTTCTCCTTCATCACCTGGCGCGCGATGGTGCGGCTCACCCGCACCAGTTGCGGCTGTCCTGCCTGCCGCGTTCGTGCATACAAGCAGTTGAACTCCAGTTCCGGACCCTCCGCCAAAAGAATCGCACCCCGCCCGGCCGGCACAATTTCAAAAATCAGATCCAGCAACTGCGCCTGCAACTCCTCCAGCCCGCGGATCGCATGCACCACCCGGCTGATCTTCAGCAGCGCATTCAAGTTGCGCGCCACCTGTGACGTGGCCGGCAACTCCCGCAGCAACCGGTCCGGATGCATGTACAGCACTTCTTTGGGATGAATGACTTTGGTCTCAGCCGTGGGATGGCTGTCGTCGAACTCAACGCGGCTGGCGGGAACCGCCTGATCCACGTCCTCCAACAGAAACAGAAACACCGAGTCGCCGGTTGCGATCTCGTCTCCATGCCGCAGCCACTGTTCCTTCACAACCAGGCCGTTCACCAGGGTGCCGTTGCGGCTGTCCAAATCTCGGATCTGAAAACGTCCGTCTTCTTCTCGTCGCAGCAGGCAGTGTCTGCGCGACACCGATGCATCGGCCATGGCTACCGCATTCGTCGGATCGCGGCCGAGCGTGGCTTCGCCATCTGGCAACGGAATGGTCGAATCTTTTGCGGGGCCGGCTATCACCAAGAGTCTAGGACGCAATCAGGGGTCTCCCATCCCGTGTAGAACTTCTTACCACAGCATGGCCCGAAATGCATGGACGATATGTAGCCGTTCCAATATCCGAACGGTTAGTGAGACTATCCGATCAGATAGTATCTCGCGCATCCGTTCGGCAGGTGTGCGGCTCACTCACGCCTGACGAACCCAGCTTCAACTATCTGTAAATAGGATACTTACGTCGCACCGTCAAGGGAAAGGATTGATTGCCACAGAGATTGGAATCCCACATGCAACTCGAAAAATGCGAATTCTCGGCAAAAAGCGACGGGGGAAGCGCTTTCAGCACCACTCGCCGAGATCGTGGTCAGAAGCTCGGGGGACCCCCTCATCGAGCTTCTGACTTTTTTCTGCGCACTCGCGCTCGCACTCGCAGTCAGGTTCCCCACCCTCCGCCTCACTCGGAGCTCAATCGAACGCGTCTCGGAGCCGCTTGCGCCCGTCTTGGAGACGCCAGCGCACCCCTTAAACAGCCGCGGAGCGGCGAAACAATTTGGCCCAGCGCTTCAGCGCTGGGTCGGCCACCGCAAACGGCAACAAGTCCCGGAGGGACGCTAACTCCCTCGAACGTTGACGCCCATGTTCTTCCTTCGCGCCGCATCGACCGGACAACTCTAACCCGCCGCCGCACTTTGATCGGCCACAATGGACTTCGTCCCGGACACCGCTACCCCGTCCCGATAGCTCACAGTCCGCCCTGAGATCGCCGGCACTCTTTCCCCCGGCACCAGAATCCCCACCAGATTCAGCGGATCCGCCGCCGACAGACTCATCATGTCCCCACTCAACGGCAGCCCGCGCATCCCGCGAACCGATTCCACCGCAACCGGCAAAGCGAACTGCTCGCCCAGAAATCCATCCACAAACCGTCCTCCACGAATCTCCCCACGATCTTCCAGTCGCTGGAACCCCATCAGCAACTCGCGCCACGGCGGCAGGTTCGACTCCCGCGCCAGCAGATCGCGGATCACAATTCCATACCGCCGCAGCAGCATCCAGCACGCCGCCTCAACCGCGCGTGGTCTCTCGACCGCCGCATCCGCATGCAGCAGTGCCCACCGCCCGGAACTGTGCCGCGGACGAGTCGTCTTCCCACTACCCTGTCCCGCCCGCCGCTTCGGATCAATCAACGCCCGCAGATTATCGAACCCATCGGCGGTCACTAATCCAGCAGCAACCAATTCCCACAATCCAGTTTCAATCTCGGCCTTCAGCTTTCCCGTCCCGCGCACAATGTCCGCAAAGAACGAGGCCCCACGCTCCCGCAAGAACTTCAGCACCAACTGCGCTCCATGACTCAACCCGCGCGACTCAGCTTCATCCCCTGCCGTGTGACGAGGAATCATCCAGTCCGCCTCTTCGCGCACAAAAAATGTAATCGGAGCCACACTGGTCGGAATCACCCGCCGATGCCGCCCCGTCGGCGCATCTCCGTTGCTGCCCGCGTTCGCAGCCGAATCCACCGTCGCCGGATGCGGCGACAACCTTCCCCACCCCACCGCTCCGGTCAGGCAAAGCTGATCCAACCAGGCCGGATCGTAGTCAACAATCCTCCGCGCCAGCACCTGCCGCTCCCACGCGTTCGCCGGAATCTCAAACCCCTGCATCTGCCGCAGCACTTCCAGCGTCCCACGCTCGCCCGCCACCTGCGTCCCCGGAGCCACATGCTGCCACCGCATCAGCCACCGCAAAAACGCCGCAGCAGTCACCGGCTCAATCTGCTTCCGCAACATCCCCACCGTCAGCCGGTGAATC
The DNA here is from genome assembly GCA_963832015.1 of uncultured Acidobacteriaceae bacterium. Taxonomy (GTDB): domain Bacteria; phylum Acidobacteriota; class Terriglobia; order Terriglobales; family Acidobacteriaceae; genus Sulfotelmatobacter. Next base: position 57,249 of record CAWHSR010000013.1, on the reverse strand, counting down.
CGCGCCAACAACCGCGCTCGCACCACTCGATCTCATTTGCGTCGGCAGAGTTGTGCGGGGACAGCCGCCCCCGGCTGTCCAGTCGAGCGCAGCTCGACTGGGTTATGTGGCGCGGGCGCCTCCGCCCGCGAGGCAGCGCCAGTAAACTTGCCCCGCAGCACAGTCCCGCTAGCCTCCATCCGCAGCAACGCCTTCTCAACATCAGAAGCCGCCAACCCCAGCGACGCCCCAAGCTGCGAAGCCGTAGTCGGTCCGACGTGAGACATCCACCCAGTCACCAGCGTCAGCAAAGCATCCTCACGGGAAACCTCACCCGACTCCACGTCAGCCAACCGCTGCTCAAAGACCGCGGATGGAAACAACGCAGCAAAGCTGCGCGCCTGCTCCGCCGCCACCCAGTATCTCCGTCCCTCAACAGCAGCAAGTCCAGCCCGTCCTTCGTTCACCAGATGTTCGAAATATCCCGACCACCGATCCCCAGCAAAACTCATGTGGGGACGGCCGCCCTCGGCCGTCCAGTCGAGCGCAGCTCGGCTCTCCGGCAGCGCCACCAGCGTATGCAGCACATCATGCAGCTCATCCGCATCCCGCACATCGGGCCGGGCCTCGTCCCGCACCTGCGCAATCGCCCCCGCGTCGAGCCCTCCTACCTCCTCCAACACAGACTCCGGCAGCACCCGCCGCATATTCACGGCCCGCGCCCGCCGCTCCTCCAGCGGCGCATCATCCAAATACGCATACGGATTCGCATTCAGAATCTCGTGCGAAAACTGTGACGGCACCGGCGTATCCACCGCAATCACGCGAATCTCTCCCGACGCCATCCCCCGCAGCAGTGATTTCAATCCCTCTACATCCATCGCCTCGGTGAGCACATCTTTCATCACCTCGCCCACCAGCGGATGATCCGGAATCTTCCGCTCCCCCTCAATGTTTTCAAAGCAAGCCGCCGCATCCGGAAACACCGACGCCAGCAGATCATCCGACCGCATGCGCTGAATCTGCGGCGGAACTTTCTTGCCGTTCTGAAATCGCAGCAGCGCCAGCGCCCGGTTCGCATCCCACCGCCAGCGCGTCGCGAATATCGGAGAATCCAGCGCCGCCTGCTCCAGAATCGGCTGCACCGTATCGGCCTGCAAGAAATGAAATACATCGCCCAGCGGGAAACTGTGCTGCTCGGCCAGCGCGATGTTCAACCCGTTATCGGTCGCCGCCGCCTGCAACTCAAAATTGAACCCCACGCAAAACCGCTTCCGCAGCGAAAGTCCCCACGCCTTGTTGATCCGCCCGCCAAACGGCGCGTGGATCACCAACTGCATCCCGCCGCCCTCATCGAAAGAACCGCTCCGCAATCACCGTCGTCTGCGTCGGCACCGCGCCCAGCACGGCCCGCCCCTGCAGCACATACTCGATCGCCTGCTCCGCGCCCGAATCATCCAGCCCGCATTCTTCTTTCAGCCACCAAACCAGTCGCAGCCACATCGGGCTGCGTCGCCGAAAATCCCACTGGAGAAGTGTTCGGCAGCCGCTCGCTGATTTCTTTTCGCAGTTCACCCACATGCGCCGACAGTTCCTGCGTCCGCGCCGGAGCCTCTCCCCGCCAGAACGGCACGCTCGGAGGCGCTCCGTGCGCATCCTGCACCAGCATTCGCCCCGCGTTGGTCTCAATGCGATGAATCATCCACGACGTATTCCCCAGCAGCATGATGTCGCCGCGATTGCTCTCCACCGCAAAATCTTCATCCACGGTTCCCACGACAACGCCGTCGGGTTCGGCCACAACGGTATATAAGGAATTGTCCGGGATCGCCCCACCGCTCGTGATCGCCGCCAGCCGCGCCCCTCGCCGCGCCCGCAACTTCCCATTCACACGATCGCGATGCACATAAGCCCCATACCGCCCGCGCTTCGCCGCAATCCCCTCGGAAAGCATCTCGAGAATCGAATCAAACGTCTCGCGTTTGAGCCTTCGATAGGGATAAGCGCTCCGCGCCAGCGCAAACATCGCATCCTCATCCCACTCCTCGGCCGCACACGCCGCCACAATCTGCTGCGCCAGCACATCCAGCGGAGCCTCCGGAATGATCAACCGGTCCAGATCCCCCTGTTTGATCGCGCGCACCAGCGCCGCACATTCCATCAAATCGTCGCGCGTCGTACAGAAAAATCTTCCCTTCGGAACCGCGCCCCGCCAGTGTCCCGACCGGCCTACGCGTTGCAGCGCCACCGCAATCGCCCGCGGAGAATTAATCTGCACCGCCAAATCCACCGTCCCCACATCAATTCCCAACTCCAGCGAGGCCGTCGCCACCAGCACCCGCACTTGCCCCTCTTTCAGCTTCTTCTCCGCCGCCAGCCGCAACTTGCGCGACAGCGACCCATGATGCGCGGCCACATTCTCTTCCCCAATGCGCGTGCCCAGTTCATGACACAACCGCTCCGCCATCCGCCGCGTATTCACAAACACCAGCGTCGACCGATGCTGCGCAACCAACTCCACCAGCCGGTCGTAAATCGCATCCCACAACTCATTCGACGCCACCGGCCCCAGCGGCATCGGCGGCACTTCAATCCCCAGATCCAGCTTCCGCTTATGCCCAATGTCAACGATCACGGGGTTCGTAGCGCCGGCGCCCTCGCCGGCTGTAGCGGGGCCATCTTGGCCACGCACCGTCATGCTCATCGCACTCAGCCCCGCCGCGCCACTCCGATTCCCCGTCAGAAAATGCGCCACTTCCTCAATCGGCTTCTGCGTCGCCGACAACCCAATCCGCACCGGCTGCCCGATGACACAGCGCCTCCAACCGCTCCAGCGACAGCGCCAAATGCGCCCCCCGCTTGTCGTCCGCCACCGCATGAATCTCGTCGACAATTACGGTCTCGACGTCGCGCAGAATCGCCCGGCTCTTATCCGCCGTCAAAAGAATGTAAAGCGACTCTGGCGTCGTCACCAAAATATGCGGAGGCCTCTTCAGCATCGCTCGCCGCTCCGGCTGCAGCGTGTCCCCGGTGCGCACGGCGGTGCGAATCTCCGGCATGAGCAAACCGCGCTCGCCCGCCAGCGCCAGAATCTCCCCCAGCGGAATCTCGAGATTTTTCTGGATGTCGTTGCCCAGTGCCTTGAGCGGAGAAACGTAAAGCACTTCCGTCCGGTCAGACAAATTCCCGGCCAGCGCCTTGCGCACCAAGCGGTCGATACACGCCAGAAACGCCGCGAGAGTTTTCCCGGAACCGGTCGGCGCCGAAATCAGCGTCGTCCGCCCGGCGAGAATGTGAGGCCACCCCTGCTCCTGTGGCTCGGTCGGGGTTCCAAACTTCCCCACAAACCACTCCGCCACGAGAGGGTGCGCCCAGGCTAGCGACTCAGGAAGGGACTGCATCCGGATATTTTAGCCCGAACCGCAATTTTCGCCAAATGTTCGCCGTAAGGCAGAGATTAGAACCGCGCAATATCACAGAAGCGTATTCTTGGTTTTCCTTCGTGGACCTTCGTGTCCTTAGTGGTAAAAGGTTTCAAAGGTTTCTATCGCGCCGCAGGAGGTCGAATAATGCGCTCTGCCAATCGCCATATCGTGGTGATATTGTGTGCCGCAGTGCTGTTCGGAGGTCTCTTCTCAACCGCCAAGTCCCGCGAGGTGTCCATGAACCCGCAAAACGTGCCGTCTGCGGAACAAAATACGCGCACGGCAATCAACAACTTCAATGAAGCCTTCAACCGCCACGACGCCGACGCACTGGCCGCGTTCCTGACCGACGACACCGTCTTCGAAGATACATCCCCCGCCCCCGACGGCCGCCGCATCGACGGCAAGGCCGCCGTCGTTGACTTCTGGCGCGGATGGTTCGCTCGCAACGCCGACGCCCACTTCGAAGCGGAAGAGACCATCGTCAGCGGCAATCGCGCCGTCGTGCTCTGGGTCTATCGCAAAATGCGCAACGGACAACCATGGCACATCCGCGGCGTCGACATCTTCACCGTCCGCAACGGCAAAGTCGCCGCCAAGCTCGCCTATGTGAAGGGCTGACAATCACCACGAGTTCTGCTCCTAGAGGTCTTCTGTATTTCCTTCCAATGACCCGGTCGCCCTTTCAATAAACAGCGGGACCCATAGCGTCACACAGCAAAAGGTGTTTGGTCTCGGTGTTGTTGTAGCTTGTTACCGGCATCAGTGTTAGTCTTGATGCGAACACCTGCGTGCTCGTTCGATTTCCGCGAATAAAAACTACGATCCCACCGCAGGTTCGATCATCCTCGACGCCGTCGCCGACGAAAAACGCAAAGAGCTCGTAGCCTGCCATCGAAAAGAAGCTCTTAGGCGTGCCATGCTTCGTATCAGTCACATTGACCACACCTTCGCCCGCACAGCTTCCATCCTGTTAGTCGTTTGCGCGCTCATTGTGAACGTTCTCGCCCAGATCCCAGCGAACAGCCCGGGCGAACTTGCAAGAAATCCAAACAACATTCCAAACATCGCGAGTTACAACACCGCTCCAGGAACCGGAGTACTCGTATTCCATGTGTTCGCCGAAAAGAAGAGCGCTCGCATCGAAGGGCCCGTCCGGCTGGAACTGATGAACCTCGCCAATCACTTGGGCCTGTTCCAAACAATCGAAGGAGACGCAGAGGGCGTATTCGTCGACACCGCGTTCGGAACCTATGAAATAGAGGTGAGCGCATTGGGATACATCAGCGCTCGTCAACAGGTGCAAGTGGTGAGCACGATTCACCCGGAACCGATTGATATCGTACTGCAGCGCGATCCCTCGGCTGTCAACCTCGACGTCGCGACCGCCACGATTTCTGCCAAGGCGCGAAAAGAAGTCAGGCACGCAGTATCTCAGCTGAAGGTGGGCGACCTCGCGGGAGCACAGAAGCATCTCGAGGCCGCTTACAAAATAGCCCCCGCCAGTTCAGACTTGAATTTTTTATTCGGGTATCTGTACTACCAGCGGAAAGACTATGCGCAAGCACGAACCTACTTAACCGCTGCCGCATCCCTCGGCCCTCACAACGCCCAGGCGCTGACTCTACTGGGCAGAACCAACTTGGAGCAAGAAAACTATCCCGCGGCTCGATCCTCCTTGGAGCAAGCTGTTCTAGCCGACGACGACAATTGGCTGCCTCATAACCTGTTGGCGGACGCTTATCTTGGCCAGAAGGATTACGGCAAGGCTCGCGACGAGGCGCTGATTGCGATCACAAAAGGCAACAAGAATGGAAAGACGATTGCCAGCCCCGCCGAACTGGTCCTCGCGCAAGCGCTCATCGGGCTCAGGCACGAGCAAGAGGCGATTCAGGCGCTCGAGGCCTTCCTGAAGGATTCTCCCCAGAGTCCCATGGCCTACCAAGTGCACAACTTGATCGCAGATCTAAAGAAGAACCAATCCGGTTCCGCGGATAGAGACGCAAAGAATTCAGGGATCACTGTGTCCCGCGCAGACCCACTTGGAGCCGTTCCCGATCCTGCCCTTACCACTCAGACCTGGCGGCCTCCCGACGTTGACGATACCAAGCCAACCTTCCTTCCCGACGTAGCGTGTCCTACCACGCGAGTCATCGACGAATCGGGGAAAAGAGTGCAGGAGTTAGTTCGGGATGTCGCCCGCTTCGCCGCCAACGAAGAGTTATTCCATCAGTCGATCGACGCGTTTGGCTTTGCGACGAACACCGAGACGCGAAAGTACGACTACGTCGCAACGGTGTCCGAGTCCGAACAGGGCGCCCCTTTCATTGAAGAATATCGTGCAGACAAACCCGGGCAGGGAGGCTATCCCGACGCCATTTCCAGCACAGGCTTCATGGCCCTGGCGCTCGTCTTTCATCCCGACATGCAAAAAGACTTCGATTTGCATTGTGAGGGACAGGCCGACTGGCGCGGACAGGCCACATGGTTGGTACATTTCCGCCAGCGCCACGACCGTCCAAATCGAATGCACAGCTATTCACTTGGCGGTCAGGCTTTCCCCGTCGATCTCAAAGGCAGAGCTTGGATTACCGCCGACAAGTTTCAAATCATGCGCATCGAAGCAGACATGGTCAAGCCCCTGCCTGAAATCCAGTTGCTCAGCGAGCATCAGACCGTAGAATACGGCCCGGTGCCGTTCCCCAAAAAGAGCACGACTCTCTGGTTGCCGAAGACGGCAGAGATATACTTCGACTTTCGCAAACATCGCTACTTTCGCCGGCACGCTTTTGATCACTTCGTGCTTTTCTCTGTCGATACCGAGCAAAAGGAAAAGGCGCCGACTGCCACGCCTCAGAGTGACTAGGAGCAAACCAGCAGGTCATGCCGGTCCATCCAGCCGTCCAAAATACAGGATCTCGGAGTGTGTTGCCGACAGCTTACCGATGCTTGCGGAAAATTTCGAAGATCAGATTGAAGAACTGCACTAGCGTTATCCCGATGGTCACGTAGACCGCAATCTCCAGCCGTCGACCCGCCTCTTGCGTCCCACGCAACAGGTCGGCGACGTCTTTCGTGGCCTGATGCAGAGTATCGGCTAATTGCTCGAAGTGCTGCACCGAGGCCCTCATTTTGTCCGAGGTCCTCGACATGGCCAGGGCAGCTTCACCGAACTGTTGTCCATTGCGCAGATCAAGCTCAGTTCGGCACGCCGTCCACCACGGACTCCCCGGAGGACTGTCATACATCCGCTGCCGGATCTCCACATACGAACGGTTGCGCAACAACTCCACGAGCGCCGACACTTTGTCGGGGGCCGGCGTTTGCTCGCCCGCGTTGTTTTCGGAAGATCTCGCGTCATTGGTGATAACCGGCATACCAGGAGAATATCAGCCGGTTCCTCTGGAATTGAGGTGCCCGAAGTGCATATCCAGGCTTCCATTTGGGCAGGTCTGGCTATTGGTAATGACGTTACCCATGCCCTTTCAGCCATACTGCACCTCGGTCTTTCGTGTGGCGACAAGCGCTAGCTGTGCTTGGAAAACCGGGCAAACACGCACAAGACCGCTTCGTGTATCTGATGCACTACCGCCATCGCACTCATCAACTCGAGCTTCGCGGCTCGCAGCCTCCCTGCAAACGCTGCTAAAATTCCGCCCGATGCCCAAACTCTCCGCGCAATCCCGCGCCCGCAAAATCAAACTTCTCCTCTTCGATGTTGACGGAGTCCTCACCGACGGCAAGCTCTTCATCTTCCCCGCCCCCGCCGGATCGCAACAGACCGTCCTCGATCAGCGCACGCAAGAGCGATCCGCCCAACACGTCGGACAGGCCGGATTCGGCTTTCAGAGTCAGTCGCTGATCGAAGCCAAAGGCTTCCACGCCCACGACGGCACCTCAATCTCCCTCGCGCGCCTCGCCGGCATCAAGACCGGACTCATCACCAAACGCATCTCCGAAACCGTCGCCCTCCGCGCCCGCGACCTGAAACTCGAATACGTCCGACAGGGCATCCACAACAAGCGCACCTGCTTTGAAGAGGTAGTGAAAGAGGCCGGTCTCAAGCCGGAAGAAGCCGCCTTCATCGGCGACGACGTTATCGATCTCCCTGCCATGCGTGCCGCAGGCCTAGCCATCGCCGTAAAAAACGCCCGCGCCGAAGTAAAGCAGGAGGCCCACTACACCACGCCCCACGCCGGAGGCGACGGCGCCCTCCGCGATGCCGTAGAGTTCATCCTCAAAGCGCAAAGCGTGTGGAAGAAAATTCTGGAAGCCTACCTCGGCGAGAGAAGCCCGAAACGAAGCTCCTAGCTCCTAACCCAGAACCAGAGGCTCAACGCGCACATATGGATTCGCTTAAGTGAGCCAGTCGTAGCTGTTTCTTGGTTTGGCTAGAAGCTCGTAGCTCAAAGCTCGCGCTAAATAAAAAAACCCACCGGATGCTTGCTTGGGGCGTGCTCGGGTCAGCATCCGATGGGCTACCGTTTCTCCTTACTCACCCTGTTGTTTTCAGGAGTATGTAGAGAAATTAAACACCGGAACCCGCATAAGTTCCGTCTATTTTTGTAAAGAGTTGTAAAATCTCGAACCCACAAAATTACGGAATCCTTCTCAACGACTGTCTCTACCGCAGCGCATACAGATTCCCGTCCGCGCTGCCCACATACACCACCGCGCCCGAGACCACTGGTGACGACAGAATCGCTCCCATACTCATGACCCTGTCGACCCCCGCCACCATATCGTCATAGAAATCAGAGCGGTAAATCACATCATTATTCGGCGTGCCATCTGGTTTTGTATAGGCGGGTCCGCGTTCCTTCATCCCATCGGTTTCAAAACTCCAGGCAGTCTGAAACCCGGCCAGATCGACTGCTACCAGCTTTCCCTCAGTCAACCCGACATACAACATCCCACCCGCCAGGGCCGGTGAAGAGTACAGATACCAATGGTTGAATCCCACCGAATGCAACACCGCCCCCGACTTGGCATCCAGCGCATACAAGAGGCTCGAGTCCGAAGTTACGAAGTAGACTTTGCCCTCCTTCACCGCCGGTGACGACACTACCCACGAACCCTCGCCTGAAAATGCCCATTTCTTCTCCCCGGTCTTGGCATCCAGCGCGTAAAGATGCGAATCCCGGCATCCGAAATAGACGATTCCTTCCACCACTGCCGCCGACGACTGAATGCCCACCTGATTGTGAGTGTCCGGATCGTCTCCGGTCTTGAACCGCCATTTCTCCCGCCCCGTTGCCGCATTTAGCGCGTAGAAATAACTATCCCAACTCCCCAGAAACACCGTACCGTCCGCAATTGCGGGTGACGCATGCACCACATCCCCAGTCTTGAACTTCCAGTTCAGCGCACCCGACGCCGCGTTCAGCGCGTAAATGTACCCATCGCCACTGCCGAAATAAACTGCTCCCTTCCACACCACGGGCGACGAAAGATAACAGTCAAACGGATCCGGCATGGTCTCGCTGACCGGCTGCACTCCATGCAGATGCTTGCCCGCGAATCGTCTCTCGCCTCCCGTTTGAAACTTCCACTTCAGCGCTCCGGTGACAGCGTCCACTGCATAAAAATTCCCATCGTATGCGCCGAAGTAGACGACCTTCTCCGCCACTGCCGGAGACGACGGAATCCGGCTTTTCGCGTCGAACTTCCACTGCAGCGCTCCCGAGTCAGCATTCACCGCATAAAGATTTCCATCCGTACTGCCGAAATAAACCTTTCCCTCCGACACCGCGGCCGATCCAATCACCATCCCGCCAGTATGGAACTTCCACCGGACGCCGCCGAATTGCGCCAGTCCGGCCCCTTCATAGACTCCGCTGTGCGCCGGGTTTCCCCGAAACATCCAGGGATCTTCACCCGCCGACGGCAAGCACCAGCACAAAAGAAGCAGAACAATAAAACTGTTCGCGCGCACCCCTTCAATCCGCATAAGTGAGTTGAGTCCTCGCCCATTAGACGCCGCAGATTAGATTACGTGAGAAAGGCCGTTAGGAGTCCCGCCGCTCTGCTGGGCTATAGAGTGAGTGAGAATGGAATCTCTGGGAATCGGGTGGCGAGCGGAAAAAACAATCGAGTCCCGCAGGGATGGCAGCTGCCCTTCGGAGCCGGGGGAAACGCACCAATGCAAGCGGGCGATGTGACTCTTAACTCCTAACGCCTAATTCAACACTGGCGGCTTCGACGCCACCAACTCCGCGAACCGCTTATCCTTCCGCAACGTGGCGAACTCCTCGTCCTTATACACGTTGTTGAAGTCTTTGTATCCCTCTTCTAGCGCCTTCTTCAGGTATTCCAGCGACCGGTCAGAGTAGCCCATCTTGGCATACAGTTTCGCGACGAGAAAGTCGTAGCGCGCACGATCTCCCGGACTGGGCAACTGCGCCTGCACTCCACCCCGCGAGGTCCGTTCAAACACATCGGGGTCGAGCGCCAGCGCGTGATTGTAAGCAGTAACCGCCGGATCGAACTCCTTCTTGGCAAACAGCGCCGCACCCAGATTGCTGTAGAACGACGCCGAGGAACCATCGATCGCGATCGCCCTCCGGTAATCTTTTACCGCCGCGCCGAACTTCTGCACTTCGTAAAACACCACGCCCCGATTGTTGTAAGCGTCAGCAAACTTGCGGTCATACCTGATCGCTTGATCGAACGACTTCTTCGCCTCGCGATAGCGCTGCATCATCAACTCGGTGATGCCCACCTTATTCAGCAGACTCGCTGAATTCGCCTGCTTCGCCATGGCCGCCCGATAGTAGTCGAGCGCATCCAGATAGAGTTTCACCGCGCGCAATTTGTCTCCTCGCGCCTCCAGTTCGGCCGCCGTCGCGTCCTGCGCCGGAGGATCAATCGTCGTCAACAGCGGCGGCTTAATCTGAACTTGTTCGGCGTGAGATGCTTGCCCCAAAGACACACTCGTTAGGGCGCAGATGCAAATGGTGAGAAGCGAGACGGGAACCAGCAACCTCGGGCAGGACGTCATAGGCCACCCCCAGCTAGTGGACTCATTCTGGCACAGTTTTGGGCAGCCGGCGAAGGAATTTGTGACGAAATCCCCGCTCTTGGTGGTTAGGTGTTAGCCAATTCTCGTTGCCCTAAAGCCCAAAACACCTAAGCCCGAGCGCCCTCAATGCGGCGCTGTCTGCCCGCTGTCTACTGGTTTAGACACCGGAGCCGCCGTTTTGTCATCCTTAAATATTCCCGCAATCTTGCCAAATAACCCCTTCTTTTTCTTAGGGTCCTGAGGATTGTTCGGGTCTTGCGCTGGATCGGCATGGGCCTGCTGCGGTTGTACCCCCTTATCCCCGCCAAACATGCGCGAGAAGAACCCCTTCATCCCCTCTTGTGCGTCGCAGGTGTCGTGTGGCTCCGTTCCCGCCACAAACGCGGAGGTATAGTCATCGGGGCAGGTGGGCGTCGCCAGCCGGTTCGTGGCTTTATCCAACTGCACGTCCACTACGCCCGTCGGTTGCTGGAACTCCTTCATGTCGGCATATTGAGGCAGGGCCGATGCCTTCTTCATGAACTCCGTCCAGATCGGCGCCGCCGTCATCGCGCCGCTCAGCCGCAAGTCGCTGTAATCGTCGTACCCTACCCACACGATGCACAGCAGATTCGACGTGTAACCAGCGAACCACCCGTCGTGCGAACTGCCCGTCTTGCCCGCCGCCGGCAGGGTAAACCCACGCAGCCGGACCGCCGTATATCCCAGCCCGTTGTTGATTACTCCTTCCATCATGTTCGTCATGACGTAGGCAATCCGCGGATCGAGCACCTGCCGCTGATCCGTCGTGTAGTTCGCAATCACGTCGCCTTTGCCGTTGCGCACCGAACGCAGCAAGATCGGCGACAGCCGGATTCCATTATTCGCAAACGACGTGTACGCCCCCGTCATGTCCAGCGGCGACGCATCATACGATCCCAGCGCCATGGCCGGGGTCGCCTTCACGGATGTAATCCCTGCCAGCTTCGCCAGGTCCGCCACCTTGTCGTACCCAACCTGCTCGGCCACTTTCACCGTTGCGTTGTTCAGAGACATCGCCAGTGCGTACCGCAGCGACACGTCGCCCTTGTATTCCTCCTTGTAATTGCGCGGCTCATAGATCTGGTCGCCATAAGCGAAGCTCGACGGCGCATCCGTCACCACAGACGCCGGCGTCAGCACTGTCTGCGATCCATCCAGCGCCGTGTTCATCGCCGCTGCATACACAAACGGCTTGAAGATCGACCCCGTCGGCCGCTTCGCCACCGCATGATTCAACTGGCTCCAGCCGTAATCGCGTCCTCCCACCAGCGCCAGCACCGCACCCGTGTGCGGATCGAGCACGACCATCGCGACCTGCGCCTGCGGCCCCTGTGCCACCGTGGCCTCAAACTTCTTCCCGACCTTCACCTTCTTCGTCCGCAGCTTCTTCACCTGCTCATCGACCAGCTTGATGCCCATCTCTACCGACTGCGCCGCCGCCTTCTGCAGGTCGGGATCGAGCGTCGTATAAATCCGGTACGACTGGTCGTTCAACTCGCTCTCGTTGAACTTGCTGATCAGCTGGTCGCGCACCATGTCGACGAAGTACGGAGCGTCGCTGGCTTCCACGTTCGGCGGCGCCAGCTTCAGCGGCGCGGCCTTGGCTTTATCCGCCTGCTCGCGCGTAATCGCGTGCGTCTCCACCATCGATTCCAGCACCAGATTTCGCCGGTCCAGCGCGCGCTCTGGATGTCGATAAGGCGAAAGATAACTCGGCCGTTGAATGATTCCCGCCAGCAGGGCCGCTTCAGGCAGCGTGATGTCCTTCAGGTCCTTGTTGAAATATGCTTTCGACGCCTCGGCGAACCCGCTGATCGCAAACGACCCTCTCTGCCCCAAATCCACCCAGTTCGCGTAGAACTCAAAAATCTGTTTCTTCGTGAACTTCTGTTCCAACTCCTCGGCGATCAGCATCTCTGTCAGCTTGCGCTTGATCGTCTTCTCGGGAGTCAGGAAGAATCCACGCGAAAGCTGCATCGTCAGCGTCGACCCACCCTGCTCGTGCCGTCCTCGCACCACATCGATCCATGCCGCTTCCGCCATCCGCAGAAAATTCACGCCGCTGTGCTCAAAGAAGCGCCGGTCCTCAATCGCCAGCACTGCCTGCACCATCTGCGGAGGAATGTCATCGTACTTCACCAGCTCGCGTTTCGACCGCTGCTCCGCGTCAAACAGAGCGGTCACCAGCTGCGGCTCCAGTTCATACGCCGACAGATCGTTGCCGTTGCTGCTGATCTTGTCGACCTTCCCGTCCTGAATGCTGATGCGCGCCGACTCCGGGCTGTGGTACGACTCCGGCCCGGGCGTTATCTCAATCCCGTCCTTCGACACGTGGAAAGTGCCCAGTGTCGACTGCCCTTGTTGATCCGAATACCCGGCTCGACGCAGCTCGGCGGCAATCTCCTTTGCCTGGATCTGCTCACCAGCTCTCACCGTCTTCGGCAGCGCGTAAATCTTGGCCGAATTGGCAAATATCGGCGTCCGGAACCGTTTCTCGATAATCCGGTCGTACTTGATGTAAAAGTAAGAAAACGCAACCGTAAACGACACGGCCAAAATCAGAAACAGCACCACCCCCGCGCGCAACACCGGGTCGCGCGGCAGCCCGCGGATCTTCTTACCCGCTTCTCCACTCCCCTTCGGAATTCTGATCTTGATGGTCACAGTCGAGAACTTTCACCGGCGAACGCTATGGACGGAACAATCCCTCATTCACTCAGACGTCAGGAACCGCCAAAAGGTTTGTATCGCCCTCTTGTCTGTCCGAATCCCCCAGACAGACGTCGCAGCGCTCACAAGTCGGCCACGCTGAGAAGGGATGCTGTTATTGTACCCCTCTCCACAGAAACGAAAAGAGACCCGCAGTACATGCGGGTCTCGAACCGTTAACATCCGTTTTTATTCACTCATTTTCCCAAGGAGAATTCTACGGAACGTCCGATACTGCCCAGTATCCGCCTGTGATCAATGTCACCGGGGTTCCCGTCGACGTAAGTCCTCCGGTACTGTCCACGGTGAGTGCTCCCAGGCTGATCGCCGTACCCGAGTTGTCATAGTAGAACAAGTAACTTCCAGACGGATCGAACTGGCCCCAAGACGTGGGCGCCGACGAGCTGAGCGATAATGCGGAAACGCCCCCGGTTCCGGTATTTATCTGGAAGCCCTCGATGGGATTGTAGGCTGTACCGCTGTCGTTGACGCTGAAGGTGTATACAAATTCTGAGCCCGTAGTGGTCGGCCGCACGGCCATATTGAACGGAGCGTACGTCGTGGTAAAAGGTGAGCCCGCCACCGGCGAGATGGCTCCGGTGCTTTGGTTAATGCTGAAGACGTATAGGCTGTTGTCGTCCGAACCGAACCAGAAGGCTGTCTTCCCGCTGATGCCCACCAGATAGCTCCCGCTCGGATCGCCCTCCATCTGCCAAAGCGGATAATTGAAGGGGCTCCCTGAGATTTGCTGCAACACTCCGGCACTCGAGACGCTAAAAGCTCCAACAACCGTGCCAGCGTGGTTGAGTGAACTCCCCTCGCTGCTGACGTATAGATATCTGCCCTTCCCATCCATACCCATATTCTGCGGCACAATCGTGCCCGCGGAAAAGGGCGATCCAGGAGCCTGAGTCAATCCGCCGGAACCGCCGATTTGATAAACAATAATCTGATTGATCCCCGCATCGGACACAAAGAGCAGCGTCCCCGCTGGGTTTGTGATCACCGCGTACTGGTTGAAGGCCAGCAACGTAGGAATAGTGAGCGAAACCGGGATGGGAAATCCGCCTATGGGCGTCAGCCCACCCGAGGAATCAATCGTCCATCCATAGATCTCATGCAGATCCGCAAACACCGTATAAAGATATTTCCCTTGCGCCACCACCATGCCCACGCCACCGGCGTTAGCGGGGGTCGTTGCCGCCGTGTAGTTTGGTGTAGCGGTAAGCGTTGACGCCGCCGCGCTCAGGGTGTAGCCGTCGATGGTGCCGTTGGTGTTGACCGCGAATGCGAATGCAGACGCAGCTCCGTTGCTGCCGCCCCCGCCCGAGAAGCCGCTGCCCGACGGCGTGCACGTCGCACTTCCAAACGTAGTCTTGCAGACGTAGTGACCGCAACTGCTCAGCCACATCGCGCTAAGCACCACACCAACACTGAGGAGCGTTCGAACCTTCATGCTCATGACTTCTCCCAAAATTAAATGGAATAACCCTCGCCGACCCTGCCAAAAGACGCTTTCCCACGCCGATGTTAGGTGCGACGTAACCACCTGACAAGGTTACGAACGTCATTGTCAGATGACGCATGGGGCCATGACGCGAGGGAGCGGGGGTGTCCCACCCTTCTCGCGTTTTGTGCGAGAGGGTGGGAAATTTGATTTTAGACTCTTGACTTTTGGATTTTTACTTCTGGCTTTTGACTTCTAACTTCAAACTTCCGAAGGAAATTCTAAAGCGGGAAAAACAGCCGTCTAGAAGCCCTTATTCCCGCTCGTAGGAGTGAAATGCAATGTGAAGGAGTATCCCGGCAAACTTACAGGCACGCTATAATCCGCCGACAAGTACACCGCCAGCGCTCCCGGCGATCCGATCCTCTGCACCGTCACGTTCTCCGGGGTCAGCGGAATCTGATGTTCCTGCGCCTTCTTGATCACGGCGTCGATCAGTTCCTGATCCGTCGCGTGTGCATTCGATCCGCCCATCATCGCCACATTCTTCAAATCGTCCTGAAACGAATAATTCGTCAGTTCCGGAGGCACAATCTGAAACCCCGCATACACGCAGGCGATAATGACCAGAAACCCGAGCAATGCTTTAACTGTTCCCATGTCCCACAATCCGCCCGACTAAAGACTTGGTGCCCCATTTCTCGCGTATCTTGCGAGAACTGGAGATTTCACTCAGTCTTGCCAAGCAACTCCCGAAAAGATTCCACAACTGCGCCGATCCTAACATCGCGCACTTCCCGAGTCGAACGTAAAACGACCTCCACGGTACCTTCGGTAACCTTGTTCCCCACCGTGATTCTAAAGGGGATACCGACCAGATCCGCGTCCTTGAACTTCACTCCCGGCCGTTCGTTCCGGTCATCCAGGATCACATCGAACCCCGCCGCTTCCAACTGCTTCGCAATATTCTCCGACGCCGCCCGCACCGCCTCATCCTTCACATTGACCGGCGCCACCACAATCTCAAACGGCGCAATCGACGCCGGCAGCCAGAACCCGTTCTCATCATTGCTCTGCTCCACCGCCGCCGTCAGGATCCGCTCAATCCCAATCCCATAGCACCCCATGATCGGCATCACTTCCTTGCCGTTCTTGTCGAGCACCCTCGCGCCCATCGACTCCGAGTATCGGTACCCCAGCTTGAAGATGTGCCCGATCTCCACCGCCGTATCAATCCGCAGCGCCTTCTCGCAGTTCGGACAACCTTCCCCCGCCGTCACTGCCCGCAAATCCACATACGCTGTCGGATGAAAATGCTTCCCGGGCGTGATGTTCTTCAAGTGATAGTCCTCTTGATTGGCGCCCCCGATCAGATTCACTCGCCCTTCGAGCGCCTTGTCGACCAATAGCACCGCCTTTTCCGCATCCTTCTTGCGGTCGCGCGCCCACTCAATCCCCACCGGACCCAAATACCCCGCCGGAGATTTGAACAGCGCCTTGATCTCAGACTCTTCCATCGGACGCGTCGGCCCGCCGACCGCGCCATTCAGCTTCGCCTCGTTCAGTTGATGGTCCCCCCGCATCAACACCACGATGCCGCGCAACTTCACCTTGCCCGTCTTCTCATCCTTCTCCTCCGCCATGTAGGCCAGAGTCTTGATCTTGTTCTTCGGCGACACGCCCAGAAACCGTGCCACATCTTCAATCGTCTTCTGCCCCGGCGTATGCACCAGCAGAGGAGTCCCATCGCCTTCGCTCGCGAGATCCGCCACCGCCTCCAGCTTCGAAGTCGCCTTCTCCATGTTCGCCGCGTAGTTACATCCATCGCAGCTCACAATCTGATCTTCTCCCGCCGGAGTCCTCACCATGAACTCGTGCGACTCCTTCCCGCCCATGGCCCCCGAGTCCGCCTCGACTACCATGTACTTCAATCCGCACCGGTCAAAAATCCGGCAATAAGCGTCGAAATGCTTTTTGTAGGAAATATCGAGCCCCGCTGCATCAATGTCGAACGAATACGAGTCCTTCATCATGAACTGCCGCACCCGCAACAGCCCCGACCTAGGCCGCGGTTCATCGCGAAACTTCGGCGCAATCTGATACCAGATCTGCGGCAGCTGCTTGTAACTCCGCAGATCCTTCAAGGCGATCGAAGTCACGACTTCTTCTTCGGTCATCCCCAGCGCCATTTCCGCGCCCTTCCGGTCTTTCAGCCGAAACAGGTTCTCCCCCATCAGTGCCCAGCGCCCACTAGCCTCCCAAAGCTCCCGCGGATGCAGCGCCGGCAAATAAAACTCCTGCCCGATCTTGTCCATCTCCTCGCGCACAATGCGCACGATCTTGTTAAACGACCGGTTCCCCAAGAAGAGATAAGAATAGATTCCGGCCGCAAGCTGCCGGATATACCCCGCCCGCACCAGAAATTTATGTGACGCGACCTCGGCGTCCGCCGGCGCTTCGCGCAATGTAGGAATAAAACTCTCAGACCATCGATGCATAGTGAATAATTCCTGCAAAAGTGGAATTGGTTATTGTAGCAGCGGTGGGTAGCGTGTTTGAATTCGCCCCACGACGTCATCCTGAGCGGAGCCGTTCTTCAGGCGGAGCGAAGGATCTCACGCGGATCGCCACCTTGTTCCGCCGCACCTTCCAAGCTACCATTCCCGGACCGCGAACTCTGGGTGCAACCATGCCTATCGACCAGCTTATTCCCTACGTCTTCTTTGGAGGCATGCTTGTCCTCCTCGCCACCATCGTTAGCATCAGCATCCACTATGCCAGGAAACGAACCCGGGATCTCACCGAGGTCGCGCAGCAGATCGGCTTCCAATTCGTGGGGAAGGCCTGGACCGGCCCTTCCCTCTCCCCCCAGCACAAGACTTCCCTGCTTCAACGCACCCGCGGACGATTCAGCAACGTCATGACCGGATCTTCCGGTGGACTCCAAATCAGCCTCTTTGACTACACCTACTCAATGGGAAAAAGCTCCGTCACCCAGACCCTGGCCGCTTTCTCGCAGGACCAGCAATTGCCGCCCTTTGCGCTCCGCCCCGAAAACCTCTTCGACCGGATCGGCGACGCCATCGTTCACAACGACATCGACTTCGGTTCCAACCCGGAATTTTCCAAGCGCTACCTCTTGAAGAGCCCGGACGAGGCCGCTACCCGAAGACTTTTCACCCCGGGATTGCTGACTTACCTGGAGCAGTTCCAAACGAGTTGGTGCGTAGAGGGATCTGGATCCACTCTCATCGTCTATCGCGGCGGAAGACCGGTGCGCACTTCCGACCTGTCTGCTTTTCTGGAAGAGACTTCCAGGATTGCGCGCACCTTCTTCGCCTCCGAAGGCCTGAGGAAGCCGGTGGCGTAAGCCGTCACAATTGCTGAGACGTGGCAGAACGGGCGCTGCGAACCTATCCCGCCACCTGCCGCAGAATCTCTTTCCCCAGCTTCTGCGCCTCGCCAAAAACATCTCATACTCCACAAACATGCTGTTCGGTTCCAGATCCTGATCCGTGACAACTAGGCGGCATCGTCACAAAAGCTTCGGGGGCAATGTTCCGCGTGCGCCGAAAGAAACGAAGGGACCCTCTTAGAAAACTCTAATCACACGAGGCTACCGGGTTGCTTTAGCAATGTGGCACCGCGCAAGAAACGTCAGTACGCCGCGGCGCTGGAGCAATCGTGGAATGCGGAATTCTTTTCGCCTCGGTTCTAACGCTTCTCGCCTTCCTAGTTAGTCCAAAGCCGAGCAGCTGCCAGGAGGCTGTGCCTCCTTCTGCGGGATCAAATAACGCTGGCTTGCCGGATGCCCCCTCCGTAACAAATGCCACTACATGCACGGAAAAAAATGGCAAACCGCCCCGAGTGGTTGCATAAGTTGATTGGGCAGTATCCCCTGTCGCCAGAATCGTCGACGCTGCAGCCCGAACGAAACGCTTCCTCTGTGCGCTTGTGGACATACCGAGGCTGGCAAGACCCACCTCTACGAACAAATAGACAGATTTTCCATTCGAAGATATTCGTCACGGCACACGTTGGCGGAGCGGTCGCCATGATCGTGGCCTGCCGCTCAACGCACTCTGGTGAAAGTTGGGGGCGCGATGCGACGGCAGTAGCGGCACTGTTCGGGATGGATTACCTGCAGTTCCGTTTTGTGGGCGGCCCGAACGCCATAGGACCCGCCATTTATGAGATGATCCATTACAGCCGGGCAAGTACGCGATGATGACTTGCTCAGGCCTGACTTGCTAACCGAGACGCGCGGCACAACCTGTCGAGCCAACACTCGAAGCGCGTAGGAGACGGCCCCGACTCCCCTGTCTAAGTAATGCCGCTACCCCGCCAACTGCCCTAGAATCTCTTTCCCCAGCTTCTGCGCCTCGCCAAAAAACTTCTGATACTCCAGAAACAGCCGGTTCAACTCCAGCGACTTGTCCGCCGACAGATGCCTGCGCAGCATCATGTCCCGCACATGCACTGGGTTCGGCAAGGTAGCGTCCTCATTCAACTCTTCCAACGCGGTCTTCGGATCATAGTGATACATGGAAGGTATTGTAGCTCGCAGTCCGCATCGCACGCCGACGGTAGCGCCGGCGTCCCGGCGGCTGTCGAGATGGCGTCCCAACCTGCCACCCGGCACACCGACCTATACCAGTTCCGTACTCCACAGATCGTGCAAATGCACAATCCCCCGCAGCGTTCCGGCGCCGTCCACAACCATCAGCGACGTAATCTTCTTCTCCTCCATCAACGCCAACGCCGTCGCAGCAAACTCCCCGCCAGAAACCGTCTTCGGATCCCGGGTCATCGCCTCGCCCGCCGTCAGGTCCATCACATCCTTCCCGCGCTTCTCCAGCAATCGCCGCAAATCCCCATCACTGACGATCCCGACCAGACGATCGCCTTCCACCACCGCCGTCACGCCCAGCTTCTTCCGCGACATCTCATAAATTACCTCCGGCATCTTCGTCGAAGGCTTCACCCGAGGCAATGCCTCACCCGTATGCATCAACGACTCCACCCGCGCCAACCGCTTCCCCAGCTTCCCCCCCGGATGCAAGTTGGCAAAATCCTCTTCCTGAAACCCGCGCCGCTCGCTCAAAGTCACCGCCAGCGCGTCTCCCAAAGCCAGCATGGTCGTAGTCGAAGCCGTCGGTGCCAGCCCCAGCGCACAAGCCTCCTGCGCAACCGAACAATCCAAAGCCACATCCGCCGCCGCCGCCAAAGTAGATATGGACGAGGCTGCCCCACCCTTCGCGGTTTTCGAAGGGTGGGAACCTCTGCAAATCTCGTCCCCCGTCATCGCAATCAACGGCACCCGCAGCCTCTTGATCGTCGCCAGCAGCGCCAGAATCTCCTCCGTCTCTCCCGACGCTGACAGCGCCAGCACCACATCCCCCCTCACCACCATCCCAAGATCGCCGTGCAGCGCCTCCACCGGATGCAGATACAACGCCGGAGTCCCCGTCGAACTCAACGTCGCCGCAATCTTCCGCGCGATCAGGCCGCTCTTCCCCATCCCCGTCACCACCACGCGCCCCGCGCACGAAAACAGCAACTCCACCGCGCGCTGAAACGCCTCCGCCATCGGACCGCCGATCCGGTCCGCCAGCGCACGCAAAGCCTCCGCCTCAATGCGCACCACATTCTCGCCAGTATTTTTCATTCAGGTGGGTTCCAGAAAGAAGGATGTTAGCACGCACCACCCGCAGAGCAGTGACCGCTGAGAACACGGCGCGGAAAAGTCAGGGCGTGGGGGAATGACCGTAGGAGAGAGGAAAGTGGGAGAGAGAGGGTAGAGAGCTAAGACAGAGACCGTTGAAAGAGAGGCGTCGAAGAGAGACCGTGGGAGGCACTAGGTGGAAGAGCGGCCCTTCAGGGCCGCGAAAGCCCGCCCTCATGGTCGGGCTTTAGCCCCCGTGGATTCTCCTCAGAAATGATCTTCCCCCGCCGGCGTCCCCGTCTTCTGCCCCAACACCGCCAGCCCCCGCGCCTGGATCAACCGATCCCACGGCCCCGCCTGCCAATTGTCCCGCGCCTTCGTCGCAAACCGCCACGGCGGCAGCGTGAGCATCAAATTCCGGGCCGTCGAATGCACATACGGCTCATACATCGATCGCAACTTGGTCAGCTTGTCCCGGGCATATTCATCGCTCCGCAGCCGCAATCCCGCCGCCCGCAGAGCATCCCGCAACGCGGTCATCTCCGCCTCCGGCAGCCGATCCGGAGCCTCGGAATCGTACTTCGCATTCACCACCTGCGCCAGATCCACCGCCGCGTGCCGCGCCATGGCGAACGTCAACTTCGCCTGCCCCGGATGCACTCCCTCTATTCCCGTCAGCACCAGCGAGGTCACATCCAGCATCGTCGTCAGCGCGCCCACCCACGACTGATTACTGTGCTGCGACCGAAAAAACGTGAGTACCGGATATGAAATCTGGCTCTCCAGCAACTCCCCGGCCCACCGCTCCCACTCGCGCAGCACCTCATCTAGCACCTTCTGCTCTACACCCGGATCTTCCGACCTCCCCGCCAACCGGACCAGCAACTCCGCTGCCGACGGCGGCGATCCCGCCCGCGCATCCAGCATCGAAATCTGAATCTCCCGCCGCGAAAACGACGCATACACCACCGGAATGTATCCAATCACCACGCCCAGAAACGCAAAGCCCATCCCTGCTTCGAACACCGAAAGCGCCCGCGACGCGCCCGAAATCGGCACAATGTCGCCATACCCCAACGTGAAAAATGTCTCTCCACTCTGATAAAGAATCCGGCCAAACGTGATCGGCTCGTTCCCCAATTGCTCGTGTGCCCCAATGCCGAACTGGATCAGCGCAAATCCCAGAATCAGGCCCGCCGCCCAGAACCCCAGCAGCAGAATCAGCGACAGCGGCCCGAAATACCCCAGAAAATTCTGCTGCCGCGAAACCGTCTTAATGCGGCCCGCAAGCCGGCGCCAAGGAATCCACGTCCGCCGATAAAACCAAGCCGTCAGCTTGAAATGCCGCGTCACCCGCCGCGGTAAAACCACGGTCTCAAACGCATCCAGCAACACCACCCAAATGATGATGGCGCCAAACACCGCCGTCACCACGCTGCCATGCGAATTCACGAGGAATGTCGAAGCACGAAACATTGCGATGTAGATGCGGCGGAAAGAGTATCAGATTCGCGTACAAGGTGGGTGAACCGATGAGCTGGGTCGAAGTCGTGAGTGGAAGAGTTGAGGGTAAAAGCTGAGGGTGCCCAACTTCTCGCGTCCTGCGCGAAAGGGTGGGGATTTTGACTTCTGCATCGGGTGGCCCATCCTAATCTCGCCGCTCTTTGGCGAGATTAGGGTGGGGACTCTGACTACTGTGGCTTGGTCGCTGGCGGTTGGGTCGCCGGAGCCTGCTGCTGCCCAGCCGGCTTGGCCGTATTCGGGGTCGTTCCCGGCTTCGCCGCCGGCTTCTTCTTCACAGCCGGCTTCTTCGGCGGCTCATTATCGTCCACAACGATCTTCTTCGCCGGAGCCACCGGAACCGCCGCTTGCGCGGTCTTCAAATCTTCGCGCAGGCGCACAATCTCCGCTTCCTTGGCAGCCGATATCGCTTCCATCCGTTGCGCCAGTTGCTTTCGCGTCCCCTCAAACCCGTCCAGATCATTCGACAGCGACTGCAGATCGTCCTTGGACCCAAATGCTCCCGCCCCTTCCACGACGTTCCCCATCACGTCATACAGGGCATCCAGATTGCGATAGAGCTTAAAGGTTGCCGGCAGGTCTTCGGGCGCCGCTCGCAGCTGCGCAATCATCTCCGGCAACGCGCCCTGCAGGTTGCGTTGAATCGAATCCACGTTTCCCAGCGCCTGTCTCTTGTAGGCGTTGTCTGCCTTCCAGTGCTCGATACGCAGCTTCACCAAATCGGCCTGCGTGTTCTTGGAACTCGCTTCCAGTTGCGTCAGCAACCCGTTCAACTGCGTCACCGAAGCGTACGACACCGGCTGACTGCTCTGCAGGTTCGTCGGGGCCGCACTCGGCGCCGGCCCGGATTGGCCCAGCGCAGCCGTCACCCACAGTAAAACGAAGATAGAAACACCGACAAAGGAAGAGTTCGTGTCATTTAGTTTGGGCGCTGGCGCTCGCGAGCAACAGCATACTATATCAGCCACCCTACCGTTCATCGGGTGAATCCCTGACCTCTTTTCGCGAGAATGCTCGCCCTGAATTTGCCGAAGGGTGAGGATTTTCGTCCGTACAACCACGATTGGCGCAGCCCACTCCAACAGACGATAATGAGGTAATTCTATGCCTCGTCGACTGTCCCCGCGTGTCCGCTATCAATTCCCTGTCCTGATCTTTATCGTGACCACGCTGCTCTTCTCCCCGCACCACTCCCTCGCCCAGGATCTCGCCCGCCGCCTCATCCTCAAAGACGGTTCCTACCAATCCGTCACCAAATATGAAGTCAAAGGCGATCGCGTCCGATATTTCAGCGCTGAACGCGATGACTGGGAGGAACTCCCTACCTCGCTCGTCGACTGGCCCGCCACCGAGAAATACGAAAAGGATCGCGCCGCCGGATCTTCCGTCCCCGAAGCCGCCCAGCTCGACAAGGAAATCGAACGTGATCGCGCAGTCGAAGATGCCCGGCTCCCCGAAGTCGCCCCTGGCCTCCGCCTGCCCGAAGACTCAGGCGTATTTCTGCTCGACAGTTTTCAGGGCGAGTCTCAAATCGTGGAAGTTCAACAGACCGTCGGCGACGTCGTCCACAACACCAAAGCCAACATCCTCCGCGGCGCCATCAATCCTGTCGCCGGCACGAAACAATCCATCGAACTCGAAGGCGCCCATTCCGCCGTCCAGGCTCACGTCGATTTCCCCGCGCTCTATATCAAGATCGACGACGACCCCACCCACCCCGATCAACCGGCTCCTAAAGACTCCGCTCGATCGGCACAAAGTCCGCAGCAACCGCAACAACCCGAAGGCCCAGCGGTTCCGTTCGACCGTTTCCGCATCGTCCGCACTGAGATCAAAGGCGGCAAGCGAATCGTCGGCGACGTCAAGCGACAGGTCACCGGCAAAATCAGCCAGGAGCAGCGCGTCGCCAAGACCACCCTCACCCGCGTCAGCGGCGGCTGGCTGAAACTCACCCCCACCGAAAGCCTAGCGCCCGGAGAATATGCTCTCGTCGAAATGATGGAAAAAGAAGGAACGACGGGCAGCGCCAGTATGAACCTTTATGTCTGGGATTTCGGTGTCAACCCCAAAGCCCCCGAAAACCACAACCCCTGGAAGCCGATCGCCCCAGAGCCGAAATCAGCCCCGAAACCAGACGCAGACGCCAATCCAAATTAGGGTCGGAAAACACAAGACGACTGCAACTGGAGAACTCTCAGCGCACGACCCACGACGTCTCGTCGCGCCCCAAGCCGCAAAGCCGACATACGCCCCCAAGCCGCGGAGCGGCGAAACAATTTAGCCCAGCGCTTCAGCGCTGGGGTAGCCCGAAGAAAAATGGAACCGAGTCCCGGAGGGACGACAGAAAAGAACTTCCACAAGAGAAAAGTGTTGAAGAGCTGAGAGCTGAGACTGAGAACCGAGTACTGCCCTACTCCTTCAACATCCCTCTCTGCGCAATCCCAATATTATCCCGCGACGAATTCTTCACCACATACATCATCCCATCCGCCTGCCGGATCACATCGTGCGCCGTGCGCGCGTCATGCGGATACGTCGCCAGTCCAATCGACGCCCGCACATTCAGATTCAATCCCTCTTCGCGGCAGAAACAACTGGCCCGCAGCCCGTCGCGCAAACGTTTCGCCACCACCAGCGCCTGATCTTTGCTGGTCTGCGGCAACAGCACCACAAATTCATCGCCGCCATATCGAAACGCAAAATCAATCAACCGCAACTGCGCTTTCACCAGATACCCAATCTCCGCCAGCAATTTGCTCCCAATCAAATGTCCATGGGTATCGTTCACCGACTTGAAGTGATCGAGATCAATAAACAGCACGCTGAATTCGTATCCAAATCGCGACGATCGATAAACCTCGGTCTCCAGCGTCTTATACAAATGTCGTGCGTTGTACAGACCTGTGCAGTCGTCGGTGATCGTCAGTTCCTGAATCTTCTCCACCCAGCGCGCATTCTCAATCGCAATCGCCGCGTAATCGCACAGCGATTGCAAGAAGAACAGCTCCGGCTCCTTGAACCGCTCCATGTCAACATTCACCAGCTGGATCACGCCCAGCACGCGCAACTTCGACCGCAGCGGCACGCAAATCACCGACCGTGTCTCCCACTTCGTGGCATCGTCAACTCGGCTCGCAAAAAACGGATCCGACCCCACATCTGGCACCACGCGCGCCTCGCCGTGTTTCGCAACCCAACCGGCGATCCCTTCGCCCACTTTCAACCGAACATTCTTCAGCGCCTCGGCCTTAGCTCCGACCGCGATTGCAAAATAAAGTTCCTCGCGAGCCTCGTCCACCATCAGCAGCGACCACGTGTCCGGACGGAAATATTCCGCCATCTTTTCCATGATGGTTTGCAGAATGGAATCGAGATCCAGCGACGACGTCAGCGCCTTCGCCACGTCGTGAAAGATCGTCAGTTCCTGGTTCTGGCGCGTCAATTGGGTGCCGGCCTCAGGCATGCAGAGAATACCGTTGTTCCTCACTAAGAAGGGTGGCGTTCAAAAAATTATAAGCGTCACTTTCGTACGGGAGCAATGAACGTTGGTAACGGGAACCCCTAAAGCCAACGCCATGAAAGGTTTCCAGCCATTTTGGATCCCGCCCGTGCGGAGCACAAACCGCGTGGACCGGATCACTCCTGTCCGCAGCACCGCGGAACAATTTAACTGAGCTGCTCAGCGCTGGGTCGGCTCGCGGAGCACGACATCTTCCCCCAGCAGGCGTAATCTTAACGGTGAACATGAACAACCCAACCACCCGCGCCCTGTCGTCGATTCTTTTTGCTCTCGTTCTATCGCTCCCAGCCACCGCACAAACGCCGGCAACCGACCCCAAATCCGTCCCCGTAGTCGACGGCGCCATCGGCACCTGCTCGTACGACTTCACGGTCACCGACACAGACGCCAAACCCGTCTACGCCGCCAAAATCAAAGTCCACATCGCCTACGGATTCATGTACGCCCGCAAGCTCGACCTCGAAGTCGGCACCAACATCGACGGCAAAGCCCGCTTTACCGGACTCCCCGAGCGCACCAAGCGCGGTCTCTTCTTCGAAGCCTCCGAAGAAGACCGCACCGGCAACGCCTTCGTCGATCCCGCCACCACCTGCAAATCCCAATTCACCGTCGTCCTCCGGAAGAAGCTTTAAAGGGAAAGCCGGGTGTCCAAGTCTCCCGCAGTTTGCGAGACGTGGGGATTTTCCCCTTCCAACCCGCGGCATTCTTCCCCCGGGCAGCGGTTCTCCAGGCGAAGGAAGAAGTTTTCCCTAAACGAACTCGAAGGGTTCTCGCGCGCCATCCCGCCCTGGTTACCCACGTCTAGACCTCTTGGCTGTGGCAACGCCTCGCGGCTTGTCCTATGATGTTTCCGTCATCCTCTGTAAACCATCGTGGGCGAATTCGGCGACAAATTCCGCAAAGCGCGCGAGAAGAAAGAGCTCTCGTACGATGACGTCTCCAACGTCACCAAAATCGGCTCGCGCATGCTCCAGGCCATCGAAGAAGAACATTTCGACCAGCTTCCCGGCGGCGTATTCAACAAGGGATTCATTCGCGCCTATGCCAAGCATCTCGGACTGAACGACGAAGAGGCCGTCACTGACTACCTCGCTTGCCTGCGCCAGGCGCAGATCGATGCCCACGAAGTCTGGGAACCCGAACGCCCTCGTATCGTCACGCCTCAATCGCGTCCCGCAGCACCCGAGAAGCGTCGCGTCGAGCCCAACGTCCTAACGGTGAAACCACAAGCCCCGACGCAGGTCGAAGAACTTCCCGAACTGCAACTTCCCCGCGCCGAACACGTTCGCCCGCGCCGCAAAGATTTCGCCGACAGCTCTCCGGAAATTCCATGGAGACTCCTTGCCGTCGCTGCCCTAGTCGTCGTCCTGGGAATCATTCTCTGGACCCGCCGCTCGCACCCCGCCACCACTGCGGCCGCCAGCCCATCGCCAACAAAAACAGTGCAGGCGAGCAATACAGCATCCGCGCCTGCGCCGGCGCCGCCGGCCGCATCCAAGCCAGCACCCACAAATCAGCCGCCTCAACCCGCTGCCGCGGCGGCCCCTTCGGCGCACTCACCTGCTCCGAATTCTCAGCCGCCTCAAAACCCGCTACCACCCGTGGCCACGTCACCCAGTTCCACCCCCGCCAGTTCCTCCGCTGAAGTAGCCGAGAAGAATGATGTGACTGTTCGATCCTTCGCCAAATCGAACACCAAAACGACGCAAAAATCAGCACCCACGCTCACTCTCGTGATTCGAGCCACAGAGACGTCCTGGATCTCCGTCCTCGCCGACGGCCAGAATGTCAGCCAGGAAACCCTCATTGCCCCCGCCCACACCTCGGTCCGCGCCAATCGCGAAATCGTCGCCAAGGTCGGCAACGCCGCCGGAGTTACTTTCCTCTGGAATGGCAAGGAAGTCCCCGCCGACGGCGCCGAATCCGAAGTGAAGACTTTCATCTTCGACTCCACCGGCATGCACGTCGCCCCCTCAACCCAACCCGCTCCACAAAATCAGTAAGTTCTCTTATCGAAAGGTATCATCCTAGCGGAGCCGTTCTTCAGGCGGAGGAAGAGCCTGCCCTGAGCGAAGCCGAAGGGATCTCGCGAAAGAATGCCATTTCAAACTTTGCGGAAAAACTACAAATGCATGCACCAACGTGCAAGAGCAGCCCCTCGAGGCTGCGTAACCATGTGCAATCAGCGTGGATTTACCTGATAAGAATTGTCGTTCGCCCCGCTCGACGCCTGTTCATCGCCTTCGAACAGCCCCCACCACCTGACTACAACCGGGTCGGTGAGTGTAACGGGGCCTGCTTTCGTCCGCCAACGCATTCCGGTAATATCCTTTCGACCTTGCAAAAAGCATCTTCCATGGCGAACTTGCTCGATGTAGTTACCTCATGCAGAATTTGGCCGAAGAGTTCGGACAGTTCAGGCCCCAGCCGCGAAGAACTAAACCACATGCTCAACCTGCCTCAATAAAATCCGAACTTTAGACCATCCTTCGTCTCCCCGAAAAATAATTAATTAAATTCCGATCTCATGTCGATTCGGCCACACCCCGTTCGACGTATCAGCAGGGAGCCAGTACGATAGCGAGCAACAGCGATCCAACTGCGCTCTCAATCTGAGTTCACCGGTTAGCCAACAAATCGAAAGGAGATTTCGCAATGCGATTCATGATCATCGGCAAAGCAACCCCAGAGTCAGAAAAAGAAGGCGCCCTCCCCGATCCACAGCTCATGGCCGAGATGGGCAACTACAACGAAGAGCTCATGAAGGCTGGCATCCTGCTCGCCTCCGATGGCCTCCATCCCAGCTCCAAAGGCGCACGCGTCAAATTCTCCGGCAAGTCTCGTACCGTCATCGACGGTCCCTTCACCGAGGCCAAGGAGCTCGTCGCCGGCTTCCAGATCTGGCAGGTCAAGTCCCTCGAAGAGGCCATCGAGTGGGTCAAGCGCGCCCCCAACTCCCACGCCAGCGACTCCGAAGTCGAAATCCGCCAGGTCTTTGAGATGGAAGATTTCGCACCCATCCTGTCCGAAGAGCAGATCCAGCACAAAGTCGAGCTCCGAGCTGAGCTGCCAAATCAGACCGCCAACAAATAGCCGCTCTTGCATCCACGGATTGAAGCTGGTGTGATCGGTAGCAGTGTCCGCTACCGATCCACATCAGGTCTTCTTCACCCGCCTCACCCGCGACTTAGACGTTGGCGAAATAGCCCGTAGCACTCAGAATGGCCGGAACGGGGATTCTGAGTGTAACGGTGGTTCCGTAAACCCTCAGACGCACCCCGCAGCGGGCTTTTCTCAGTTGCTATGTTTTGTGATTTTGCTATTAAGCACTGTAACCAAGGCCTTACCTTCAGTCGATGGCTTGATAGCGGTTCCGCGCACGATATCGGTTGCAGTCAGCGTCTTGCCGTACAAGCGGTAGTTCGCGTCGTTATCGGGTTCCACCGTTGCGCCTCCCAGGGATACGCCAGCGAAGACTCCCTTGGCGCGCCCGTAGGTCAGAATGTCGGCGTCAGACGCACTAGCCGCGGTGGCGCCAGGACCCGCCGCCGCCGTCGCATCCGTGCCCATCTTGGTCTTACCGTTCAAAATCTGATTCACGACTTTCGGATTCATTAGCAGGAGAACGAAATCCGTGGACGAGCCGCCTACTTGCAGACCAACGCTAGCGCCGCCGACGGAAAACATCGCAGGCGTGGACCACTTGCCCTCGAAGTTCTGGCCACCGCGGCAGAGCAGGGGGCCGCGGCCGCCGCTGCCGCCGACTCCGAAGCCAAACTTCTTCACACTAGGTAGAATCAGCACGCAATCAGCCTTTGACAACAAGGTTGGCGAGATGTTTTTGCTGTTGAGCATATCCTGTAACACGAGGTTGGCTTGCCGAAGCGTGTCTTCGTCTTTCTGCTTGTCAGCAGCAGACACAGGAAGAATCAGCAGCAGGATCACGATGGAATTGAGGAGGGAGAGCAAAGCTTTCCTGACAATCCGCTCATCCGGTTTTTCAAACGCACGTAGTAGCATAAAAGCCCCTCTCTTTTAGGGTATTGATTTGCGGCCTGCCTGGCGGAATCTTGACGGAGTGCCAGCAGCCCCTCTTCTGAGCATTAGTTCTTGTGCTTCTTCCGGATCTTCCGCCCGAGATCGGGAAGAAACTCCTTCACTACGCTGAACCCGGCGTTACTAGCCATGGTGAGCCCGAAGCTGACGGCTCCGTCTCCGGCGGAGCTCTGACTGGGGGGTTGCCACAAGCGCGACAGGAATGCACCCGCGGCCACCCCACCCAGTTGGGACACAGAAAGAGCCCGCCGTCCGTCGTCGTGGCGAGCGAGAACGCTGCTGGTTAGTGCATACCCGGTTCGCGGCCAGATGCCCTGCTTGCCAGAGTTGAAGTAACGGTTGTCTTCATGCAATGCGCTGGCAAGACCGAAGGTGACGGTGCGTTGGATCGAGTATTGCCCCAAGATATTCGCGAATCGCTTGCCATAGCCAGATGCTCCCTGCTCCCATTCGACGGGTTTGTCCTCCCACTGGTCAATTCCGCCGGAGAACCCGGCCTTCACAAAGCCCAGTGGGTTCACCATCGTTTCGTAATAGAGGTGGGTCCTCTCGTGCTGCGTTAAGGGCCGAAATTCACTTGTCTTCTTCGTGCCCGCCATGTTGAGGTAGTTGAAGAGATAGTCAACGCTCTTGGCGACCGGACCTGACTGCTTGGCACTCGCTTCCTCACCCTGGTTCTGCCCCACCGCGAGGGGCGCCCAGATCGCAGCGAAGATTGCCAGACTGCAGACTCGTTTTGTGATGGCGCCAGCCACCTTCGCTCCAAAGCGCTTTGAGGACATGCGACAACTGCTCTGGCATTACTAGGCTATTCGACTCTTGGTGCATTCCGAGGGCCGGGGCTTGGCCACACCGCGGCGCTTCTTCGTTGCTATGTTTGGTGATTTTGCTGGCAGCACTGTCACCGGGCCTTACCTTCAGTCGATGGCTTGATAGCGGTTCCGCGCACGATATCGATTGCAGTCAGCGTCTTGCCGTACAGGTGGTCTCTCCTTTTTAGGGCACGCTTCTTGCCCGCCCGGATGAACGTGCTCCAAAGCATGCCAAGTCTTGTCGTTCAAACAGTCTGAGAACAAGCCTAGGTCTGACTCGGATATCCACACAACTAGGGAAATCCCTGATGCATGATGGGGTGTAGCTTCGTTCGCGCCGCCGCGCTACCTCCCGGAAATGTCGAATGGATGACTGGGAAATGGGGTGGCCTGCGCACAACTGTTGAAACATCCCCACTACACTCATCATGGTGGCATCACGGGTCGACCCGGCCCCGTCTGATTCTTCGAGGTTAGCCCCTGCCTGGCGTGCCCTCACCGCAGCGAGCTAAGCCCAGGCTGCAACCACGAAAACAGAAACCCCGACCACTCCGGAAAGATTTGCGTAACGAGTCCTAACACCGGCGCTGCCCCATACCCCACAACTTTGAACCAGAACTCCGACCCCAGTTCTCCAGGATTCGTATTCGTGACATGACTCAAAGTGGCGTCGCGATGCATATCCGCGTAGACGAACACCACCACCGCGCCGAACGCAAAAAACAAGAGAAGCAGAGCTCCGCTCAACAACGGCCGCGGATCGAATGGATAGCTCGACACTGCAATCGTCGCCGCCACGAACAGATACACGCCCCCCAACACGATGGTACGGATCCGCCCGAGCAGGTTTTGCGCGTACCCCAAATAGGTAAGGCAGACGAGTTCTTCCGCGTTTCGGATCAGCTCGTTCGGCGACGGCGCGGGACCTTGTTTGTGATCGTCATCGCACTTGTCGGAGGGGTCGACCTGGATCAGCGAGCGCTTTTCGACTTTCGATGCCGGGATCAGAAGTTCCGTCAGGACGACTCCCGTAGTTTTGGCAACCTGTTTCTGGAACGATTTAAAACCCCGCAAATCCGAAGCCTTCGGGTCGTTGTAGTTCTTGGAATACCAATCTGCAAATCTCAGTCCCGCGCTCTGAGTCGCTTCGACGGAGGTGCGACACACGCCGACCCCCGCAAATGCCGCCTGCTCTGCGCTGTCCTTGGGGACGGTGAACACGACCAACGACCTATGCAGATGATTCAAACACTCCAACTGTCGCGACAGCAGCTTGTAGCGCACATCGAGTACGTTGCCGCTCATCTTCCAGACGCCGCCCCAAGAGAATCCGTGGAGAGCCCCTAGAGTCCGGCGCATCGCGAGGCGGTCCAGAAACACCAGAAGTTGCCGGGTGCTGCTCCAGGTTCGCCAGATCTGCCAGGCTTCCACCAAAATCAGACTGAAATAGAAATCCAGCCAGAAGCAATAAATCAGGGCATACTTCCTCGCCCCCAGACTTCTTACCGGCACATCGCTCACCAGGCAAGCCACCAGCAACGCGAAGCCAGCAAACAACCCCAGCATCAGTTTTACGTTGTCCCAGGAGAGTGGAGTCGCAATCAGTTCCGCGGGCTTCGCGGCGTTTTCCTGACTGAACATGGTCAGCTTCAATTCATCTTTCGAGCCAGGGACCTTGATTCCCAGCGTCGCGACCGGCGGAAGGCAGGGACGGTCAGGCCCGAACAGGGCGAGCCCGTGCAGGGCATACCAAAACCAGACGTACAGTCCCATCGTCATCGACAGGAACGGAACAATCGGCGAGACGCCGCTGCTGAGATGCATTGAGCGATAGTAGACAAATGCACGAGTCGCCAGCAGGAGAACCCCTTCGAGCGGGTGCACCCATGTCCGAAAGAATGCCCACAGCAGTATGCCGAACAGCACTAGCGAGAATCCAACCCGCCATGCGGCACGTGCCATCATGCTGCTCGCATACCCGTTCAACCGTCTCGTCGCGAAGATGTTCGCTACCATGCCGACCCCAGACACCACACATACGAAGACGACCACACCCCAAACCACTTTGCTACTCGTAACGGGACTCGCCCCCTCGGCGAATATTCCGCAGCCCCATCCCGTAAGCAGCGCCATCTGGGCGATCAAATAACTGCCAATCAAAACCAGCCCCGTGTGCCGCCGGCCGGCGGTTGCAAAATGCGCGCGGAACGCGGGCTTCGCCGTAAACGACGCGTACCAGCAGCACAGTGCGTGAAACAACGCGAATCCACATAACGCAATCAGCAACACCTGCGTGCTTCGGGTTATCCCTGGCCATTTCGGACGGTCTGAGGAACTCGGATTGACTGCCGGCACATTGGTTCCCGCTCTGTCGGTTCCCACGCTCCCGATCGTGGAAGGATCTTCCGGATGCGGTGGCAGCGTTCGGTCGTTGAGCGCCGCCAATGGCCACGTACCGTTTCTCGTGATCACCGACAGCCACGCCGTGGGTCTGCAGCGTTGCTGCGTTGAGTTCGGGTCGCACGGCATGGCCTCCATCCAATAGGGCGGAGAGTAGTCGGGTAGCGGCGCGTACGGCTTGACGCCGTCAGGCTTGCATCGCAAAGACGGTGCGAAGACTTCTTGGTCGCTAAATTCGCAGTTGAGAGACGGCGTCTCGCCCCTGGCCCGCGCTTGCGTCTGCAGCAATAACCGCGACGCGATATACGTTCCTTCGGTCGAGTTTTCTGGAAACACTCGGTGGGAATGCGCGTCATAGGGGGGCAGTTCAGTCCAGTCCCGCGCCCAGGAGAACAACGGGTATGTCGATAAAGTCATCGCCCCGCTCAGCGCCATCGCATCTTGTCCCCGTTGGAAGAGCAAATCAGAATTCTGGATCACTACCCGAGCTTCTGGATAGTCGCGCCGCAGAAAATTGGCCAGGAAAAGCGGATCTAACGTGTTGCTGCTGCGCAGAACCACATACTGTGCCCCGTGCGCACGAAGCGCCTCCACGATTCCCAGCAGCTGCGCCTCCTGAGAGAGCGGCGTTTGATTCCCCGCGTACGTCCGCACCGTGTCATGTTGCTCGCCTCCCGGATCCGCCAGGTCGGTCGGCAGGCTCTTGCGCTGCGCGTTGTCCGGACTCTGTTGCGTCGTTGCCGTAGTGAACATCGACTGGCTCTGGTAGGCCGCTCGTAGCGTTGAGATATCCCGGGGATAGTAAAGCTTGGTCACCGATGGGCAGTTGTGGGTGTTGGGCCTCTTGTCATCTCTTCTTGTTGAGCGCGAATGGCCGCTCTCCTTGGTCACCATGTTGCCGTATGCCGTTTCATCCTCGGAGAGAATCGCTACGTTCGTCACATCGAAGCTTCCGTTCAGTTTTCTTCCCACCCACCAACAGAAGGCATCGAGAACAGTGTCGTCGTCCTGAACAAAACTGCGGAAATCAGCGCCCGTCATCCTCATCTCGTTCGCAAACTGTCGGCCGTCATCCCGGCTGCTGGCGCTTCCGGTATAGATGGCGAGTTCTCTCCCTCCATTAAATCTGCTCGCCAGTTTGTCGGCTGAGACCAATTCATTCAGCGACGGCAGCGAACCCGAGAATGTCGGCCCCAGAATGGCTACCGGCGGACTCTTCGTGCCGTGCCTCTGCAATGCTTCAATCCACGCCACTGCATGCTCGAATTGCTTGCGGTGGATTCCACGGGTGGGCTCCTCGCCGACGATGAAGACGATCAATGCTTTCTTGTACGGCGTGTGGGGTGAAGACGGTGTCTCGTGGGCGTTTCGGAACAGTAGAATCCCCGGTTGATCCTCGCGCTTCGTCTTGCGGTCATCGGCTTCGTCCTGATCAGTCAGCAGGGCCAATGCAGGCTCCTCCGTCTCCCAGGGCAACCACGACGAATCGTATTCGTATCCTTCATCCTGCCCTCCTTGCTGAATCGCCTCAAC
This sequence comes from uncultured Acidobacteriaceae bacterium, assembly GCA_963832015.1. Lineage (GTDB taxonomy): Bacteria > Acidobacteriota > Terriglobia > Terriglobales > Acidobacteriaceae > Sulfotelmatobacter. The sequence continues at coordinate 23,140 of CAWHSR010000013.1, read as the reverse complement.
GAAGCGATCAAAAAGAAGCGAAAAATGGGTATGCAGTGGGTCGGGAACCGTGGCAATCACAAAGGTGGGCTGAAATTCAGGGTCGGGGTTGGAGGCTACCGTCGCTTGCTGGCCGCCGGGTTGGTAGCACACATCCGGCGCAGCAACCTGCTCGTGTAGAAAGAAGTGTTCTAGTAGCGAAATCGAGTCGGCGCACTGCGGTTGCACGCCCTTTGCAGGTTTCGCCTGGACGGCGCTTTTCACACCTTGCCGTCCCGCGGACGCGCTCGCCGCTGGCTTGCTCCCAGGTTGCGAAGAGATTCCTACCGCCGCCACAATCGCCATGGCGGCCGCGGCGCCCCATGCCAGTTCTTGTTTCATTGCGCAATCTCATTCCGGGGGGAAGGGACAACGCATCACGCACCCAAGCCGTTGCAACAGCTAACACCCCCCAATCGCGTACTGGGGAAGGAAAACGAATCTTGTTCTGATTTCGTAACAGCCCTAAACCTGGCTGGCCCACCCTTCGGGGTTTTCGAACAAGGGATTCCTAATCGAATGGTGCTGATTCAACCCCAAGCGTTGCGCGGGCGCACCTCTCCGCCCACCCACGGTTTCCTCCCATCCACCTCCTCATTTCCGCTATTGAATTCATCCCCGGGCATTTAGCGCCAAAACCGTTGCACCTCCGATGGGGGTCTGTTAGCCTTTTTCGAGGGCTTTCCCTATGGCGTAGCGCCGGCATTTTGCCGGCTGTCGCGTGGACGTCTCGCCCACGCCGCGTGCATCGTCGCAGGTCCCGCTCGATTCAAAGTCCCAGGGTTTCTATAAGTGCAAGCCGCGCGATCAGAGAGCGCGCAATTGAAAGCCGATACACGCAACGAAGGAGATACTCAACTTGGCATCAAAGAATCGTTATTTATTCACTTCTGAATCTGTCACCGAAGGCCATCCCGATAAGATCGCCGACCAGATTTCCGACGCTATCCTCGACGCCTGCTTGGCCGAAGACACCACCAGCCGCGTCGCCTGCGAAACTCTCACCGCCACCGGCCTCGTCGTCATCGCCGGTGAGATCACCACCAAGGCCTACGTCGATTTCCAGACTGTCGTCCGCGGCACCGTCGCCTCCATCGGCTACGACAACGCTCTCTACGGCTTCGACGCCAACACCTGCGCCGTAATCTCCAGCATCAACAAACAGTCCGGCGACATCGCCATGGGCGTAGACACCGGCGGCGCCGGCGACCAGGGAATGATGTTTGGGTATGCTTGTGATGAGAATGAGGAGTTGATGCCGACTCCTATTTCGTTGGCGCACAAGCTGACTATGCGGCTCTCGCAGGTTCGCAAGAACGGAACACTTCCCTTCCTCCGTCCGGATGGAAAATCTCAAGTTACAGTTGAATATGACGCGAACGGCAAGGTGCTTCGTGTTGACGCTGTCGTTATTTCCACGCAACACTCCGAGAACGTTGGCAACGATGAATTGCGTGCGGGGATTTTGAAGCACGTGATTCAAGCCGTGATTCCGTCGCATCTGCTTGATGAAGACACTAAGTACCACATTAATCCTACGGGTCGGTTTGTGATTGGCGGACCTATGGGCGACACGGGGCTCACTGGACGCAAGATCATCGTCGACACTTACGGCGGGATGGGACGTCACGGCGGCGGGGCTTTCAGCGGAAAAGATCCGACGAAGGTGGATCGCTCGGCGGCTTACATGGCGCGCCACATTGCGAAGAACGTGGTCAAGGGTGGTCTTGCCGGGCGCTGCGAAGTGCAACTCGCGTACGCCATCGGGGTGGCCGATCCGGTCAGTGTGTTGGTTGAGACGTTTGGAACATCGAAGGTCGATCCGGAGATTATTCCGGACCTGATTCGCGCGCACTTCAAGCTGACGCCGCGCGGGATCATCGAGTCGCTCAACCTGCGGCGGCCGATCTATAAGAAGACGGCGGCGTATGGGCACTTCGGGCGCAGTGACGCGGACTTCACTTGGGAAGCGACCGACAAGGCGGCGAAGTTGGCCAGCGATGCCGGGTTGCGCGAACCCGCGGGACAGACAGTTCGCAAGTAGTCAGATCTGAAGAGTCCCTCAGCGGCTAAAGCCGGGAGAGATACGAAACGGGAGCGGCACGGCTGAAGCCGTGCCCGTCCCAAATCATTTTCTCGGAAGGCAAGCGGTTTCCGGCGGGGATAACTAAGGTGTTACGTGGGGATGTGGCCGAAAGGCATATCGGGCAATCGGGTATCCTGACCGTGCAGAAATTTTCATCTATCGTTGCGGAAAAGATGCGGGGCTGGAATCCGTCGTCATCCATTATCATTAGCTATCAACCTAGTTTCAGCGCTTTCGGGCGCGCCACAGGAGAAGCATGTCAACAGCAGCGGTGAATTGCGACATTAAGAACGTAGAACTGGCCGACTTGGGAAAGAAGCGCATTGAGTGGGCGAACCAGTCCATGAAAGTGCTGCAGATTATCCGCAAGGAGTTCATCAAGAACCAGCCGTTGAAGGGCATCCGCGTGTCAGCTTGCCTGCACGTTACGGCCGAGACGGCGAACCTGGCGATCTGCCTGCGCGATGGCGGAGCCGACGTGGTGCTCTGCGCCTCGAACCCGCTGTCGACCCAGGATGACGTCGCCGCCAGCCTCGTCCGCGACAATAACATTCCTGTCTTCGCCATCAAGGGCGAGGACAACGACACTTACTACAATCACATTCTCGCCGCTATCGATCACAAGCCACACATTACGATGGACGACGGCGCCGACCTGGTTTCGATCCTGCACACCAAGCGCACCGATGCCCTGACCGACGTGATCGGGGGAACGGAAGAGACGACCACCGGCGTCATCCGCCTGCGCGCGATGGCGAAGGAAGGCGTGCTGAAGTTCCCCATCGTCGCGGTGAACGACGCCGACACCAAACATCTTTTTGATAACCGCTACGGGACGGGACAGTCCACCCTCGACGGCATCATTCGAGCCACCAATTTCCTGCTGGCCGGATCGAAGTTCGTGGTCGCCGGCTACGGCTGGTGCGGCCGCGGGCTGGCGAGCCGCGCGCGCGGTGCCGGGGCGGAAGTCATCATCACGGAAGTCGATCCTACGAAAGCACTCGAGGCCGTGATGGACGGCTTCCGGGTCATGTCGATGGCCGAAGCCGCAAAGCTGGGCGACGTGTTCTGCACAGTCACCGGCAACAAGAGTGTGCTGACGAAAGATCATTTCGGCTTGATGAAAGACGGAGCGATCATTTCGAATTCGGGGCACTTCAACGTCGAAATCGACATTCCCGCGCTGGAGAACATGTCGTCGTCGAAGCGCACCACGCGCACCTTCGTCGAAGAGTACTCGCTGAAGGATGGCCGCAAGATCAACCTGCTGGGCGAAGGCCGCCTGATCAACCTGGCTGCGGCGGAAGGGCATCCGGCGTCGGTGATGGATATGAGCTTCGCCGACCAGGCGCTCTCGGTCGAGTACATGGTGAAGAACGCGAAGAAGCTTGAAAAGACGGTCTACAAGGTGCCGGACGAACTCGACAAGCGCGTGGCGAAACTGAAGCTGGAGTCGATGAGCATCAAGATCGACAAGCTGACGCCGGAGCAGGAAGAGTATCTGGCGGGGTGGAGCGAGGGGACCTAAGTACTCAGAACTCAGAAAGCGGGGCGGCGAGAGCCGCCCCGTTTGCTTTTTGCGAATGGATGCGCCGCCTCCTGCGAAACCCGATGGGGACTGTGGAGTCCCACCTTCAAAGGACGAAGGGTGGGCCACCCGGCGAAGGACCGTCGGCCACGCCCTGGGTCGGCTGGCCTACTTTGGAGGTTCCGACCCTTGTGGTGGCGCGGACGGTTTTTGGGTCGTTTTCGCTGGTCCGGCTTGGGAAGTTCCGCTGGTGGAGCGATGTTCGACGGACAATGCGGACTGCGCGTTGTAAATGTCGACCACCGCCTTCGTAATATCGATCGAAGGACGCGCCCATAGCACGGGCGAATCGGGCCAGGGCTTGGAGGCCTCCATGACTAGACTTAGGCCGCTGTCCTTAGCGTATTTGTCGATGACCGGTAGAAGTTTCTGCAAGATCCTCTGCACAATCTCATTCTGCTGTTCGGCAAAATCATTTTGGGCATCCTCCTGCTCTCGACTGAGGGTCTTCTGCTTTATCTCGATCTGCCGGCTCAGGGTCGCGCGCGCATCGTCATTTAGTTTTGGGCCTTGCGTTTCAAGTTGTTTCTTTAAGCCATCGATTTCGTCGCCGAGAGACTTCAGTTCGAACTTCTTGGGGTCGAACTTCTTCGCGAGGAGTTGCAGATATTTCTGACCATCATTGGTACCAACAATGGCGCTCTGCATACTCACCATGCCGATCTTGTCAGCCAACCCAGGGGGTGATGGAGGCGCCACGCTGCCATTTTGAGCGTAGGCACCGATGGGCAGAACAAAAGCACACGCGACCATGAGCACAAGCTCGCGATTCATGGCTGTTTCCCCTTGGACTCTTGTGAAAACGGCGACACGGGCGCGAGTACGTCTGGGCGGGATTTAGATGGATCGTTCAAGTGTAGTAACGATTCGGTCTGCGCCGGCCACACTTGGTACCAGTCGATACTAGGAATCGACTCCGATCGACGATGAGGCGTATCACTCTGGAGCCCTGGTCCTGACACGAAGCGAAAAACTGGCGGTGGAGAATTCAGAGAGATCATCGCAAGCGTTGGCCGATGTTCTGTGATGGCGGTGCCCCAATAATTGGCCTCGGGCTCTAATTCGGGGAACGACATGAGCGGAGGCGCATCGAACCATGGCCGGCCGGAATCTGGGTCCGACAATTGAAGAAGTCTTGAATGTTCGCTCTTGGCCCCAGTCGGGAAAAGGTCCGCGTTGAAGGGCGCATGGCCCTGGTAACGGTTGGCTGCGCATTGAAAACTCTGAAGCATCTGCTCCGCTCTGTGAGAGTGACTCTCCTGCTGAACATCTGGCAGAGTTGGAGTAACTGCTGCGCTTAGGAAACCGGCGTGCGATATCCTCGTGCTCCGCGGGGCGGGCACCCGTTTTGTGTGCTTTTGAGTCGAGCGATTCTGCGTGGTTCTTGTTGGTTCGGATTGCAGGTTTGGAAATTCCAGTTTTGCAGTTGTCGACGGACTTCGCCCGTGAATTGACTTCGAAATACCACCAGCAACAACCGCGACCAACAGCAGAGCCGCCGCCAAACGTCTGTTCCAAGTCGACAACCCGGACGACACGTCAGTCGGAAGCAAACGTTCTGACTCCTGCAAGGGGATGCCTTGCGCCCGGGCGCGCTCCACAAACCGGGCGGTCATCGCTTTGGGAGATCGAGGCTTGTTATATTTTTCCGCCGATAGCGGCAATGCCTGGGCGCTGATTTGGGAGAAATCTGCAATGCGGTTTTGGCAATCGACACAGTGTTGAACGTGCCTGTTGAATTCCCGAAGATCAGCATCACTAGCCTGACCGACCACGATCAACGCACAGAGGATTTCGAGTTTTTTGTGGTCATTCATGTCCGACTCCGCTCCGTCGGCTTTCCACTCTTTTGCTCTGCCGCGGGAGTTCTGGTGCGAAGAACGGCGCGGAGTCTTTCGAGTCCGCGATACAGGTTATGACGAACGACGCGAACGGATTCTCCAGTGACGGCAGAGGCCTGCTCGGCCGTCAATCCTTCGTAGTAAGTGAGTTCGATGGCGCGCCGCTGTCGAGGCTGGATCAGTTTCAAACCCTGCTCCACAAGGAGGACCACCTCGGCAGAGGTGAACGGCAGGGGGCGTTTGGCACCTTGGATCAATTCTTCCGGTAGATCCTCCACAGTGTCTGACTCGTAGAAACCCTGCGCATGCAGTCGCCGTCGGCTGTTGAACGTCCGGTGATAGGCAAACATCAGGAGCCAGGTCTTAAACGATCCCTTCTCGGGATCGAATTGCCCGGCCGCGAGGAACAGGTCTAAGAACACTTGTTGGACCGCATCCTCTGCCTCGGCGTCGTTGCGAAGGATCCGGCTTGCGATTCGAAATACGAGCGGGGCATGACGCTGGAAGAGGACCGTCAAGGCGTCGGGCTCATCGGCGAGGAGATCGGAAACGAGATCTTCGTCGCTCTTCAGGCGAAGTCTCACATACCGAAGCAGCGAATTGCCGACTCCTAAACGTCCCAGAGGCGCCTCGGCGGCCCATTCCCCCGCGTTTGAGTCAGGGAGTGAGGGGAACATACCCAGTATCCTTGGCGTCCTTGACGACAATCAGCCCTTCCTTGCTGGCAATTTAGATTGAACGGCACTCGGCGGCGGTTCCCACTTGATTTCATGATGGGAGACCTGCCGTCGTCAGAATATGCTTCATCCCTCTAGATATGTATGCACGTTCTTCGGCAGAAGTTCCCCATGCCCCGAAAGAAATCTTCGAAAGGGTTACCCTGGACTGAAGTCTTTTCGGCAAGCTCTGGGCTAATATCTGTCGCCGCTCCGTGGCTTCGTTGTTTTCCCTTCATCTTTACGCGGCCCTGAAGGACCGCTCTTCCACTTGCCTCCAGTAGCAGTCGTGGATGCCCTGGCGACCTGAGCCGAACTGGAGGCTTGGGACTGACGTAATCTAGCGGGTCATCGTGCCTCCCGAAGATCATTAGAGAAGCAGTAGGAGACACAATGCGAATTCTGCGTTCGGCTCGTTGCTTCTCTTTTGTCCTGCTGATGCTGGCTCTAGCGGCCCCATCTTTCGCAGGAGTTTTAGTTTCGGTCACGATCGCCCCACCGGTGCTGCCCGTTTATGAGCAGCCGCCTTGTCCCGGCGACGGTTATATCTGGACGCCCGGCTACTGGGCCTACGGCCAAGAAGGCTACTACTGGGTGCCAGGAACATGGGCGACGCCACCTACGGCCGGGCTGCTCTGGACGCCTGGCTACTGGGGTTGGCACGAGGGCGCCTATCGCTGGAATGCGGGTTATTGGGGACCGCACGTCGGTTTCTACGGCGGGGTCAACTACGGATTCGGCTACGTAGGCACCGGCTATGCGGGCGGATACTGGAGAGGTCCGCACTTCTTCTACAACCGCAGCGTCAACAACGTCAGGATCACCAATGTTCATATCTACAACAGAACTGTGATCAACAACGTCACGGTGAATCGTGTCAGCTATAACGGAGGCCATGGCGGAATCGGTGTTCGTCCGACTCATGAAGAAGAGAGATGGAATCATGAACGCCACTTCGAACCCACAGGCGTGCAAGTGCGGCATGAGCATGAGGCGGGCAGCAATCGGGCCTTCCTGGCTTCCGAGAACCACGGGCGACCGGCAATCGCCGCCACCGCGCGGCCCGGAGAATTTCACGGGCATGACGTCGTCGCCGCACACTCGGGCGATGGGCATGATCGTCATGGCGACAATCGCCCAGTGTCGCATCCGCAGAATCCTTCCCATGATATGGAGCGCCCGGTAGCGCACCAGGAAACGCATGGAAACCGAGGTGCGCAAACCGAGCACGAAACTCGCAGGCCGGAAAATGTTCACGGCACGCAACCGAGTGCCTATCATCCCGAGACCGCGCATCCTCAGCAGAGCGCACCTCAGCACGAGACTCATTCTGGAGGGAGCCACGAACAGAAGCGTCACTAATCACGAATCGGTGAATTCCCAAAATGGGAATTTTGGAAGGTTCATTTGTTGTGGGGTATTGCTTTTGGCCGGATGAGTGTGACATCGTTTAGATGGTGGTAGAAATAGGCGCGGCCCTTGCGGGCCGCGTTTTTCGTTTGGGGTGAAATTGGTGTCATCGGAGCGCGAGGGCTTGGAGAGAAATCCCTGAGGCCACTGACGCAAGTCTTCGCGGGTAGGAATCCTTCGACTGCGCTCAGGTGACAACTTTTCGTAGGCAGTAAAACTCAACACAACTATTAGCGAATTCCTGGATTGAATCCGGAGGAGAGGTGAGGTGTATGAAAAATCGGGGGATGAAGATTAAGCATCCGAAAATTCGTGGGGAGTGGGTGGAGCTGCGGTTCATGATGCGGGCGATTGAATTGGGGCTCCATTTGAACAAGCCATGGGGAGAGGTGATGCCGTATGACTCTGCGGTGGAACATGAGGCGCAGTTGGTACGTACAAGTGAAGTCGACGATGTTCATCGATCGGGGAGGGTATTCGTGCACGGTGCGGGGGAGCGGCGCACCGTATGAGGGGGATCCATTTGATTATGTGGCGGCGTATGTGTCTCAGGAAGACTTGTGGTACATCATTCCGGCGGAGCTGGTGGTGGGACAAGGGAGCATTGCGCTGTATCCGAAGTTGAAGGGGGCGAAGTACGGTCCTTATAAGGAGGCGTGGTATTTGCTGAGGAGGGAGCGTCCAAAGGCGAGGCGGATCGAGATTCAGGCTTGCGCGGAGGTGGGTTCGGAACCGGCTTCGTTGAGGGAGAGGGTTTGGCGAGCGTTATGGGGCACGGTGTAGTTGGGTTCGTTCTTAAGATGCGGAGGGTGTAAGCGATCGTAGAAAGAGCGACATCGGGAGGGCTGCGTTCTAGCGATGCTCATGGCACTCTAGGAGGATGGCACTCTAGGAGGATTGACAACGGATGCTGATGGGGTTACTTTTACTGGACTGTGGGTGAGGTGAAGTGCAGCGATTTCGGTGGATATTGGGTCTGTTTCTGCTAGGGGCGGCGGTTTGTTGCTGCACTGTGCCTGGGGTCGACCTGCCTGAAACTGCTTTTGATGAAGCTGATTTGGCGATAAGCCCGGCGCTTCCCGCTCAGCTTCGTGTCCAGGATGTCTCGCCGGTTGTCGTTCCGATCGCTGTTCTACCAACGCTGCCGCTCTATTGTGCGAATTGCTTCGCCTCGCGCGAAGCGCTCGAACCAGCCCCCGCGTCGAATCCGAGCCACTCGCATTCTCTCCAAAGTCTCCTCTGTACGTTCCTGATCTGAAGGCAATACCACTTGCGAACTGAATCTGTCGCCCGCACGGACCAGAAAAAGGTCTCGCGCGGCTCGTTGGCCGACAGCCCATTGATCGCATATGAGGGCGAACCAAGCCCTCCGCAACCAGCGCTGCCTTGCGGGAGCGCAATCAGAGAGCACCCATGAACAAAGTGGATCAGGTTTTCGTTCAATCCTGCGGTGAGCACGCGGGCCCAAGTCCTGCGTATGGCAAGGATAATTACGATCCGGAAGTGAATATCAATCAGAAGGTGACGCGGTTCTTAACGCTGTTGCAGCAACTCGGCGAATTGGCGGGAGGAGTGGATGCGTTGCCAAGGGCCGAACTGGGGCAAATCGTCGTGAGCGCGCTCGAAGTGTGTGGATTTGTGGACCCGGTCGAGGTGCGGCAGGTGGTTGCGGCGGTTTTGGAGGCGCTCGAAGAGCCGGAGCCGATTCCCGAGGTTGCGAGGTTGGTATCGTCTTCGTTTCGTCGTAACTAAATCAAGCTCGCCAGGCCACGCATTTTCATCTCGTTTTGTGTGGCGCAAGGGCGCGGCTGGTTCCGGCTGGTATCGGGTTGGTCCTTGGGGGCGTGACTCGAGGCAGCCGGACACAGTCTGCTCGGTCCGCCTGGGCCGGCTATCTGCTGATTTCTGCTCTTCGATTTAGTTTGATCCGCGGCGAAATTCTTAGTACCTTGCTGCTGAAGCCTCTCCTCCTCGAGGTGCACGTTGCCAATTAGTGCCGCGGACTCGATCACGCTCGCCGTGGAACATACCAAGCAGCAACTCTTCAAGCCCTTTCGGATTGGGCAATGGACGAAGCTGGCGTTTGTGGGACTGCTGGCTGGAGAACTGGGCGCGAACGGATGCAACCGCGGCAGCATCCCCAGCCATCCCCAAGCTCCGCATCCGGGCAGCGGGATCCCGGGCACTCTGGGAATTGATCCTACCCTGCTGGCGGCACTGGCCGCTCTGGTGGCCGTGCTCGTGGTTGCCGCGATTGCGGTCGGAATCATCCTGATGTATGTGAGCAGCGTGATGCGTTTTGTGTTATTCGACAGCATCCTCGCAAGGGAATGTCACATCCGCTCGAGTTGGAGCCGCAGGCTGGGCCCTGGGTGGCGATACTTCGTGTGGAGGCTGCTATACATAGTTCTGGCCGCGGCCGGAATTGCCGTACTGATAGGACTCCCGGCAGCCCTGGCACACTCCAAGGGATGGTTTCGGGAACCGCAAGCGCACCTGCCCGCGCTGATCCTGGGCGGAATCTTTCTATGCGTGGTGTTTTTCGTTTTCGTTGTGGCCACTGCAGTGATTTTTGTGCTGACAAAGGACTTTGTTGTTCCCCAGATGGCTCTGGAGAACATTGACACCATGGAAGGATGGCGGCGCTTGTGGTCGATGATGCAGGCCGACATGGGAGCATATGCCGCCTACCTTGGGATGAAGATCCTGCTCTCCATTGTCGCGGCGATCCTGATTGGAATCGGGACTCTCATCCTAGGATTGGTAATCGTCCTACCCAGCGTCGGATTGGGGATCCTGGCGGTTCTTTCCGGCAAAGCGGCCGGACTTACTTGGAACGCTGAAACGATTACGCTAGCGATTGTGGTCGGGTGCGTGTTGTTAGCAGTTTTTCTGTATCTGGTTTCGCTGATCGCGGTGCCGGCCATCGTATTTTTTCCTGCGTATTCGATGTATTTCTTCGCGGCGCGGTATCCGCGGCTGGCGACTGCGCTTTATCCTGTGCCGCCAGCGCCTCGAATCCCCACGGGAGCGGTTCCGTAGGTGCTTTCGCATCGTGGGTTGTTTTGCAGTGAATGTTCCGCGCCCACCCTCTAAAGCCGATTTCCCAGACAATCAATTCTTGGTTAAGTGAGCGGGCGGGAGTTCGTGTTGCTTTTCATCGGTCGAGGTCTCGGCGATCGATGCTTCGGCAGTGCGCTTGGCCTTGCGGTAGACGTTGGCTACAGCGAGCGTCCAGAACGGAACCAAGTCAACGCCGGGGACGAGTTTGGCAAAGAACGAGGGCAGGAACTCCCAGTGCCATCCCAGCAGGTGAACCATCATGGCTCCGACGCCCAGGTCGAGTACATCGTCGGCGGGGGAAATTGCGCCCTCCACAAAGATGGGGAACACGACAAGTTGAAGCGCGTCGGCAGCGAGGGCGAGAAGCATGGCGGCCATGAAGTTTGGGCCGGGGGAAATTGTGATTTTGTTGTCCGTCATGGGTGCAGGCTCCTGCTGGTATTTTAGATGCCGGCGGGTGCGATTAGGCCTCGCAGGAACGAGGGAGTGTCGTCGAGACAGCCCCGCTGGGTCATTTTTTCCATGCGCGGACAGTAGTGTGCGCGGGCGGACACAGAGGATTGTGCGGCTCTAGGCGCTTCCACCTCGTTGGGCAACCTGAAGTATCCGTTTTTTCAACAAAGTATGTGGCGGCAATGTGTGCGATCTTGCTCAGACGAGTGGCAAGTAACTTGCTAGTTTCAAGGGGCAAGTCGCTCTGAACTCAGGGCAGGCAGCCGCAAGTCTGGCACGTCTGCGCCGGGCGTTGCCCGCATGTTGGGAAATGGACGTTAGTTATGTTGCAACGGGTTGCAGTATTTGTCGTTTTCGCTGGACTGGGGGGAGCGAGCGAGGCGGTCTGCCAGAGCCAGCGCCCGCCAGACAGTCTGGTCCGAGCGACCCAGTCTGGCATTCCGAATACGGGTAGGGCGCACAGGGACGCGAGACCGGAGCTGCCTGACGCTCCTTCGGCAGCGGTTACGAACCGATTCGATGCCTGCTCGGACAGTTTCTGCGGGCCGCAGTTGACTCTGAACAGTGCAGGAAGGAATGGTGGCGGCACGGGTGAAAGGCCACTGGATCCAGTTCTTGGGGCTGTTCCTCCGACCTTCAAGCAGAACCTGACGATGGCCTACAAAACATCTCCAGCGCCGAAGCAGTCGAGCGACTTTCTCAGCAAACTTCTGACACCATCCCAGTCTGGACAAAATCCGCGGTATCGAGCCTCGTTGAGAGACAACTTGATGGCGCGAGCGACCGACGCGGCGTCGAGTGTCCTTGTGACACGGGACGAGTCGGGGAGACGGCGGCTGAATACTTCGTACCTTGTCGGAGTAATGACGATGGTGGCGGCGCACAGTGCATCGCGTCCGTATTGGGCGCGCCCGGGCTCGGCTTCAGCGCCGATTGGCGACTTCGGCTCCACGGTGGGTAACGATGCCGGGATGAACCTGCTTCACGAGTTTGGGCCCGGGCTGCGGGAAGCCGTGACGGGACACCTGCCCTCGTTTGTCTTCAAGATCGAACAGCGTGTGAGCGGGGCGCGAAACCCACCGTCGGCCACGTTGAATCCAGCCAGATGAACTCCGTCGCTCAGACGGGGAGCCCGCCGTTGTCGGGTAGTCGATCCAAGAAACATCAGAGGCAGAGAAAGAAGGGACAGAAGCCCATCGTGGCCGCTACGCATGCGCGCCGCGACCGCCGCCTGCGCTTCGTGACAAGGACCTAAGATGTTGATGGGGGGAGGGCTTGTACGGTTAGGTATAACAGTGTTATGTCTACGATGTCAACAAAATAGTGTAGAGGCGGGCGGCCGCCCTAGGAGAAAAGAAAATGCCCCGTCAGCCTGATCCGGACTTAGAGGAGCGCATTCTGAGCGCCGCCGACGTGTTGTGGAAACGGGGCGGCGAGAAGTCGCTGACGATGAGGGCGGTAGCGCGGGCTGCGCGCACGAACACGCCGGCGGTTTACCGGCGCTTTAAAGATCGCCGCGACTTGGTGCGCGCGTTGTTGAGGCGAATCGGGGTGCGCATCCGGAACTATTTCGAGACGGCCGACACGCTGGAAGAGATTGCGGAGGCCTATATGGAATTCGCGCTGCGGCACCCGCATGAGTATGAACTGTTCTATGCACACTCCCGGGAGCTTTCAGCTCGCCGGGGACGGGGGCGTCCCAGGCCGATCCGGGAGACGCGGCCGAACTTCGCATTCGTGGAACGGCTGCTGGCGGAACGACTGGGCGGAACAGTTGAGGATCACACGCAACTGGCGCTGGCGCTCTGGGCAACGCTGCACGGGACGGCGATGATGCTGCTGACGAAATCGATTCCCGAAGGACATGAAGTGGAATTACGAGCAGCTTCCCGAGCAGCGGTGAAGGCGCTAATCGAACGGGGGGCCGAGTTCTCGGAATCGCGCAAGGGGAAGCGCGGAAATCGACAGGCCAGATAGCCGCGTTCGCCCCTAAGAGATTTTGATTTTCCCAACTTTTTGAATTTTATTCATACGCGACCAAGTCTACTCAGCAAGAAGCGCAGTAGTCTTCCCTTGCGCCACCCCTTCGGCGGCGCCGAGCTCAGACAGCCTTCGGACCTGCAAAAGGGCTTCCGACAGAGTCGTAGCCACCGCATCCGTACAATTGGATCCAACGCGCTCTTGAGCTTTCGGAACCCCGCCTGCAAATCCCCATAGGCCGACGACGATTTTGAGTTCGGGGAATCTGGCATGCAGGCGCTTGCAGAGAGAACGTGCCTGACCAACCGCGAAAGGGGGGAGCGCAGAGACGCAAGCGAGGTGGTATCCGCCCTGAGACACTTCCTCCAGCATATCCTCAACCGCTCCGATGGTGAGGTAAGTTGCGCCACGTCCGGACTGCCGGAGGACTTGCGCGAACATCATGCCCACCAGTTCATCGGCGACATCTCTTGCCGGCACACACACGATATCGCTCAGTTGCACTTGCGGATCAGCCACGACCTCACTAGCGTCGACCGCCTCCTCAGTGTCGGCGTGCCGGGCTGCCTGATCGCCCAAATCGTCAATCAATTCTCGAGTGCTCTGGGCAATAAATTCGCTGGTGCGCTCCTCGACTGCATCGGTATGGCGATCTTCCTCCGCGAGTCGGAGCGCCGGGATCAGCACCGTCTCATACAGATTTTCCAGCGACTTCTCTCGTAGCTCTTCTTCCGCGATGCTTCTGGCCTCGTCCTGATCCATCGCCAGAAGACGCTGATAGAAGAGCTCCTCGGGCCCGAGCACGGGTGTGTCACCGAGCAAGATTTCGAGGAAAGTGAGTTGCGGGACATAGCGCCCCACCAGCATCAGACAAACGGTCAGGGGAGTGGACAGAATCAATCCTACTGGGCCCCACAGCATGGACCAGAAAACTGCGGCAATGAGAATGGCGAGCGCCGAGATTCCGGTGTGTGCGCCATACAACCAGGGCTCGAGGAGGTTGGCAATAAGGGCTTCGAGAATCACAAATAGGGCAACGATAAGGGCGGCGTGCTCCCACCCGGGAAACACCGCCAACGCCATGGCCACTGGAAAAGCGGTGGCAATCAGGGTACCCACATACGGCACCAAGCGGAGCAACGCTGCCAGAACGCCCCACAGCAGTGCGTGGGGCACGGCCATCAAATACAACCCTAATCCGAAAAGGCTTCCGTACCCGACGTTGACGAGAAACTGAAGCAGGAGGTACCGGCTGAGGCGGTGACTGGCATCGTCCAGCGCCTGCGTCATCACGGTCAGCCGTCCCTGTCCTCCGAGTCGTATCAGGCGATTGCGCAGGTCTTCCCGATTGATCAGCATGAACGCCGTAAAGATGACTACGATTCCAGCGGTCTCCAAGGGTCCGGCGACCGGGCCGAGAAGAGTCCGCAGGTCCTGGACCAGATTCGATGGAGGTGCGGCCACCTGAACGGGAATCGGCTGCGAAGAATGGGCCGTTCCCTTTGACTCATTGGGGGAATGTCCGGCGATCTGTGCGGGAGCGGACGCCAACTCATTATTCAACTCGCGGACGGTGGTGGTCGCTTGCCCCAGAGCTCCGTTCTTTGGCGGGTGAAGGGTGCGAATTGTTTCTTCAAGGTTTGCTTTGTAGTCTCGGATGTGACCGGTAATCTCAAGGAGTTGTCCCGCCACTTCCCAACCCACGCCCGCCGCCAGAGCGAAGCAGAGAGTAAGTATGGTCAGAGTGGCGGGAACACGGCCCAGGTGGCATCTCTCCAGCAAGCTAACAAATGGTGTCAATAAGAAGCTGAAGACCAGGGCCAGCGCTAAGGGAATGAAGATGACACGGCCGAAATAGAGCATCGCGATGGTGAGAGCCACCGCGATGAATATCGTCGACTTCGAAGGGGTCGCGGAATTCGAGGAGCGGATCAATGCTGGGCCTCCCATCGCGCGGGAACGCCGGACAGCGTCTGCAGAGATCGCTGGCCGGCGTTCCGGATGCACAAAGCTATTTCCGTGCGTCCCTAGACGGCGCGCGGCAATCGCACATCCGTCGAGGTGTCATCGTCCGAACTGGCTTCGCCGGTCGAAGAAATATCTTGAGCACCCGTTCGCTTCAAGATTTCCTTCGCTCTCTTGGTCCAATCCGAACTGTCGGAGTGAACGGAGAGAAGGATGCCGCCATCCTTTACCCGGCCTTCGTAGCGCTTGGCTTCGTATTCCGGGATGCCCATTCCAATGAGCGCTCCGGCGATTCCACCAACGGCGCCGCCTACTCCAGCACCTGCCAGCGCCGCCATGATTGGACCAGCGGCGATAAAGGGCCCTAACCCAGGGATGGCGATCGCGCCGATGCCGAGGAGCCATCCCATGGCACCGCCGAGCACGACTCCGGTTCCAGCTCCAGTTGTGGCACCCTCGGGTGCTTTGGTGTTTTTTTCGTGAGCAAAGTCCCGCGTGCCCGCATTTTCCGGAAACAGCGCGGAAATGTCCGCGTTGCGGAAACCTGCGTCTCGCAATGCGTCGACACCGATTTCGACTGCGGTGTAGGACGGGTAGATTCCGAACACGGCTGTATTTTTTCCTGCCATAGTAAATTCTCCTTGAGATAAATTTCGGTTGAATGCTTAGTGCTTTGACTCGACGGTCAATTCGCTGGTGACTTTGCCGTCTCCGGCAATTGCAGCAGCTTTGGCCTCAACGGCTCGCTTTTCGTCGTCCGAGCGAACTGGCCCTTTCAGCGTGACCTGCCCGTCCTGAGCGATCACTTTCACGTTGTGGGCATAGGTGGAAAACGTTTTGTCGGCGATGATTGCCTGTCGAACCTGCTGCGCGATGTCACGATCGGACCGATTATTCGACTGCTGGTCGGCAGTCGGTTCGTTGGGATTCCGGTCGCGCTGATTCATTTTGGTATTGTCAGACGCGGGCGCGTTCTGACCTGCAGAATCTTGGGCCAAGGTCAGCCCGGCGCAACTCAGCAACAGCAAACTGATCAATAAGAAACTTCGACAACCGCACACTCGCTTCATTTGAGCACTCCCCGACTTCATTGGATTTTTATCGACCGCTACGAGAATAGAAACCGGCACCCGATACGACTATCGGGTCCGGTATCTAGTTCATTTTCAAAATACCTGTAGTGTGGAGTGCGAGGCTGTAGAGCCGACGGGGACCCGCCAGTCGAAGTGGTTTTCGTCGCGCTCTAGTTCAGGACGCGGGATTCGGCGACCTGCCCCATTTTTTCGAATGGAATGCAGCGGTCAGGAACACGGAATAGCAGCTCGTCAGGCGGACCAATCGCGATATCCCGATACGTAGCTCGCAGGGTGACTCCATCCAGATGAGCCTCGATCTTCACGGGAATGCCCTGCAGATCGTCGGCTTCCCAGACTCTGGACTCGACGGTCTTGCCGTCGGGCTCAACCACTACGACATCCTCGATTCTGCTGGGATGGCCGTCGATAACCTCTGAGCCCGCGGGCGTTCGCTTCACCATGCGGCCCAGGATCAACTCCAGGGGACTCGGCAGCATCTTTGCCTGTTCGGGTTTCATCGCCACGCACTGGCGGCTGTGGTCGGGATACACAGTCAGATTGAAAACCTTGCTACTCGATGGCACGTAGAGAGTAGAAATGGCGCCGCTGCGTTCGAGTCTCACACTCGAGCCGGAACGGTAGATTTTCATAGTCAGGTCCGCCCGGTGTGTCGAGAAAACCTGAGTCGCCGAGAAGTTGGGAAACCTCCACGCTTCCTGGGCATGAACGAGACCACCAAAGTGCGCAAGCGATCCCAGTACAAGTGCAGTCACAAAAGTTTTGATTCGCATGATTCTCCTGTCACGAAGTGCTTCGGTTGTTGCCGATGCAGAAACCGGTTGTCGGAAGAATGAGGAGGCCGCCCAGACGGCCTCCTCGTGAGCTCCCGCGGAACACTGCGGGAGAGAAAAACTACTTGCCCATCAGTCCGCGCGGGGTGCCAACGCCAGTGCAGTAGTCCCATGACGCGGTGGCCGAAACTCCATTGGAGCCGGTCTTCACGTCAAAGAAGTTGCTTTTGTAAGCTTTTGCCGTTGCCAACTGCGCGTACAGCAGATTGTTCTCCCAGGTGCTGAACCAGTCACCACCGCCCGTGGCAGGCGTGAGGAAAACCGATCCCAGCTTGTTGCCAGCACGGTTGACGATGCCGGCCAGCGAGGGCGACGCGAGACTCGTGCCACCCACCACTCCCCAGCCACCCATGCCGTAGGCGCTGTAGACCCACGCGCCCGACGCCGGATCTGCGTCAAACGAGAAGTCTGGCGTCCTGCGGGAACTGCCCTGGCCAAAGATGGGATACTGGAAATCAGCCCACGGCCCGACATTGCCTCCCGACCAAGTAGTTGTGTATTTCTCAATCGTGCTCGGTCCGCCGCCGGAACCTCCCCAGCAGGACTCCGAAGAGACCTTCAGAGTGGACGCGTTCCGCAGAATGGAGGTACCACCCGCAGAAATGACCCATGGGTTGGTGCTGGGATATCCGACGCCGTATCCGCCGTCGCCAGAGGAGGCGAATGCCAGGATCGGCGTGGAGTAATCCGTTGCGAAGTTGTAATTGAAATCGGCGAAGAGGGAGTCATCCGCGATCTGTCCGGAGAACTCGCCGCCCTGCCAGCTATTCGAAACCTGTCCGCCGGTCTTGTAGTTGGTGACGATGTAGTTGAATGCGACCTGTTCTGCGTAGAAGAGATCGGTGTAGGAACTGGAGCAGGCTTCGACCAGGATGATTGCGGCACTGGGCGCGAATACGTGGGCGTATTCGATGTCCATGGACGACTCGACGGACCAACCGGAATTGGCGGGCGGCGTCGTGCAATCGCCGTTACCGTTGGCGTAAACCTTCACGAAGGTCGCGGCCGGCAGACCCCAGTAACTGTCGAAGGCCTGCAGATCGGTGGCTGCATGGGGATTGTCATAAGCGTCGACGAGCGCGATGGCGCCGTATCCCGCCGCGGACGGTCCGCCCGAACCGGAATTGTAGTTGGGAATGCATCCCGCACTGGCAGGACTGCTCACATACAGGCAGCCGAGCGACTGCGGTGTTTCTGCTTCTTCTGTAGTGCCTGCTGGGGCGACGGTGCCGAGAGACATTGGAGCCGTCAATCCGGCCGGCTGCTTGCCGTCGAAGCTGCGCAGAACGTAGGTGGTATGAACCCGACCTGGCTGCTCTTTGCTGCTTTCAGGGACGAATACATATCCGGCCTGAGGCGTCGCCTCGCTGGCCGCCTCCGGCGCGACGCCCTTGGTTCCCCCGGCCTCCTGACCCACTGCTCCTAAGGTTGATAACGCGACCGACACTGCTACCACTGCTTTCATTGCACTTCTCATGAGATCTACTCTCCGTCGATTGGATTTGTTGTGTTTGGCTTGGTTTGGATCGGATCGACTGAGGGGAGGCCGTAACGTTCCAGGATAACCAACACAGCAAAATAGTGCAGATGTGCACCGAAACGTTTCACACGCCCCGAGAACAACTCGCGGCGGTTGCAACCCGCGGGTATTTGAGCCGTTCTTTTTTCCTCCCGAACGAGTTCCCTCGCGGGTTCCATCGATAGAATCGAAGTCAAGGCGGAATCTTCCAGGGGAGAGACGACGGTGACGAGAGACGAAGCTTGGCGTTTGGCACACGATTGGGTGGCGGCGTGGAACGCCCATGATTTGGAGCGGATCCTGATGCATTATGAGGAGGCGGTCGAGTTGACTTCACCAGTGGCCGCGCAATTATTGGGCATATCGGATGGGAAGGTGGTGGGAACGGCAAATTTGAGAGCGTATTTTCGACGAGGGCTGGAAGCCTATCCGGAACTCTACTTTGACCTCGTCGACGTGCTGTGGGGCATAAACAGTGTGGTGTTGTACTACACGAACCACAAGGGGATACGCACCGCCGAATTCATGGAGTTGTCGGTGAATGGGAAAGCGGGAAGGGTTGTGGCGAACTATGGTGCGTAGATAGTGGGCAAAACCGGGGCGGTAACGGGTTTTGAGTGAAATGGCCTCCATCGCACTCAAAATGCCCGGAACCGGAATTCCGAATGTAACGGCCTGAAACAACAGTTGGGTCAATTTGATGGAACGGAGCTCGAAAGCCCCATATGGGCGCGCAATTCTTGCCATTGCTCAATAGCCCGGGAATCGCGCGAAATATCGGCAGCCCGGTGTAACGACTCCTCGGCCTTCACCAGATCGTTGAGTTGAACATAGCAGTCCCCCAGACCTGCCCAAGCATACCAATCCTGCGGATAGTCATTCGTGACCTTCTGCAACACTGGTATTGCCTCGCTGCACCGCCCTTCCTGATCCAGTTTCAAAGCTGCCTGGACATGCGTGTCCGCGAGATTTCGGGCCACGGGACCGTTCTGCGGTGCAAGTTCATGGGCGATTGTGAATACGGTCGCATCATCTTTCCATTGCTTCTCCTGCGCAAACGTCAACGCTGCAAACGCGATCGCTAGGGCTCCTCCTGCGCACAACAAGAAGGGTCTCGCCCTCCCGGCCATGCGGCACAAAGTTGCGACCAGGAGCATCAATCCTGCCAAAGGCAAATATGTATATCGGCCGTGCAGGAAGTCGCCGGGATTCAAGGCATTCAAGTTCAACGTGAGAAGAAGCGGTAACACCGTCAGAAGCGTTCCTGCAACGAGGGCGGTCCCCACGCCGAGCGTTTCTTCCTTACCTAGTTCCCATCGAGCCTTTCTCCACGTCCAGAACACAACTGCTGCCATTATCATCGCGGCGCTAACCAACCCGAGCAGCGGCAACGCCACACCGCGCAGGGAAAACGCGTGAACCAGCGTAGGATCAGCGAATGAATACGACCGAACCGGCCAGAACAGCACCTTCACGTAAAACCACAGCGTTGCCGGCCAGGAGAGCGCTACCGTGCTCCAGGACAAATGCTGCGTGGGTGCGCCCAACGTGCTGCCAAGAGCGTTGAACCGCATCGCTAGGTACACCCCAGTGACGCAGAGGAAAGGAACAACATGGCGAAACGCCCGTGAAACACGGTTGCTGTCAATGGCGCTCCGCCCATTCCCCTTCGGCGAATCTAGGCTTGGCCTCAAGCACAGGCCCAACCCGACGATCACGGCCGGAAATATGATCGCGGTTTCTTTAGCCAGGAGCGCCGCAAAATACGCTGCCATAGAAGCAGCCAACCAGATCGAACGCCTGGGCGTCTTTCGCTCGTGTGTCTTGCGCGATTTTCTCCGCGGCGTCTCCGCCCCGGCACGAACGTCTCCCTCAAGGTATCTCAGGTAGCAAAGCAGGGCTCCCAGCACTCCCACCGACATCAAAGGGTCAGGAACCGTTACCCAGCTAACGGACTCGGTTTGCGCTGGATGCAGAGCGAACAGCGTTGCCGCGACTAGCGCAGCGGTCGAATCGCGGAGCAGTTTCCATATCAACATCCCCAGCAATGCCGCAACCGCTACGTGCTTCGCAATGCTCAGCAAATGCCATCCCCACGGAGACAATGCGCCCAGCAAGAAACTGATCCTCATCCATAGCACAAAAACGGGCCGGTAAAAGCTCGGTGGGCCTCCGGTAAATTGCGCCCACACGTAATTCGCAAAATAGTCCCAGACGTGACCCGATTCCTGAATCCTGGGATCAGCGGTAAAGCGGTGGTCATCGAGGACAAATTGAAAGTCCAAGGAACGGCTGTACACCGCGAAGACGAAGACAATCAAACACAACGCTAATGCGAAGGAGATTCGAGGCGAGTGCAACTGTAGCCCGCGGAAAGGGCGTGAACCAGACCGGGAAGGTTCGTTGGCTGGTGGCATCAGCAGAAAAATTGTCTCACAAGGCGGGCCCGGGGGGAAAAAGGGGAAGGCTGAGGAGAGTCAATTGGCGATAAAGCATGGAGCCTGTTGCAAAATTCCCATTACACCACAGACCCCTGAGCGGGCATTCTGAGTGCAGAGGCCTGCTTGCAGGAATTTGGGAGAACCCCCGTGGAAGGCGGGCCGCCTTCATCGTCTCACCCGAGCCGGGCAGGATGCATATCGGCATGTGCGGGCTTTAGCACGGGACACTACGGCAACGGAATGCGATAGAGGTTGCGGCGAGCATTCTCCTGGGTGTAAGCGTAGACGGACGAACTGACGATCGAATCCACTTGGCGAGGAATCACGGCAGCCGTTTTCGCGTTCGCCAAATCCGCCAATCCCGCGAATCCGGACGGGGGCAGCGTCGGGAGCCCTGTGTCATGGTTCACGGCCATCGGGTAAGTGCCCTTGAACAGGGACGGAAAGTAAACAAACATGACGGTCCCAACAATGTTCCAGGTCGTGAAGCAGTAGCCCGGGCACAGGGGGACAGTCGAGCTTCCATCCACTGCAAACGCGACGGCCTCAGCCGTCTGCTCTTTGCCGGCGATCGGACTGCTGGCAATCACCCAACGGCCATCCGGCGATACCGCCTTGAGATCGAAGATCCGTTGCGGAGATATCTTCTGGCGCCCGCTTCCATCGGCTTTCATGCGGTAGAGAAAATTTGACCCACGTTCGATCGCACGAAAAATCAGGTCACCATTGGGCAGGAAAAAAGGAGAATCTTCAGTCTCAGTTCCAGCCAAGGAGATGCGCCTCGGGGAGGAGCGGTGGTCGGTAGTCGCGATCCACAGGCTGGAATGGCCGCTCGGATCGGTCATTGCGAAAGCGACTTCTTTTCCGTCACGAGAGACCGAGTAGCCCTCCATGGAATAGCCTGGCAGGACCTTCTCAACTTTTTCGCCGATCAAGTCTTTGACCCACAGTTCGTAACCGGGGGTTTGACCGTTGGCCATTAAGTAATAAAGTCGATTCCCATCCGAAGAGAACGAAGGTGCCCCCGCGTTTCCCTCCGAGGAAATATGGTGGTCCCCATCCTTGTCGTGGAGCCAAACCGTGCTGTCGCGCGATCCAACGGACGTAATGAATGATTTGCCGTCCGCGGCCATCTCTATACCTTCTTGCGAGGTCGGCCCGGAAGTGACGAGCTCCGGCTCGCCGTCTGGAAAACCCTGCCGCCAGATTTGGAACTTGTCACCCCTTTTTGCGCTCAGGTAAATCCATTTTCCGTCCGGGGACCAGGCACCTGCGATACATGTGCTATCAGAAGGTCCGACGATTCGTGCATTTCCACCGCCCTCGAAAGGAACCACTCGGCAGGGTAGGATGTTGCCCCGATTGTCCATCTCAACTACCAGCACCCATCGCCGGTCCGGAGAAAGATAAGAATGATGCGCCATGCTGCGGTCGCCGGCAGGCACGTAAACCTCCCGCCTTTGCCCGCGGCCGAGATCGGTGGTCACGACCACCATGTCCGGGCAG
Organism: uncultured Acidobacteriaceae bacterium; assembly: GCA_963832015.1. Lineage (GTDB taxonomy): Bacteria > Acidobacteriota > Terriglobia > Terriglobales > Acidobacteriaceae > Sulfotelmatobacter. Next base: position 627 of record CAWHSR010000013.1, on the reverse strand, counting down.
GTCTTCCGTAATCTCTGAAAACAGCAGCCGCTTTCCACGTTCGATCCATGTCAGACGGTCTCCCGGGCAGCATGATGCGGGGCTCGCCACCGAGAACCGGCACTTCCCATTCTGCAAAAGGAGGACCGGTGCCGTAGGCAATCCGTGAACCATCCGGCGAAAACGCTGGGCTCAGCTTTGACATGGAGTCGTGCGTGAGCTGGACCGGATCACCGTGCTCGGCAAAAACTTGACGTAAAGCTGTCCCGGGCCAAAGAATGAGTCATTTTCCCGCGGATGAACGCCAGCATGCGTCCATCCGCGGGGAGAGCCGGGTAAACGGCCGAGTCGGTGAAGAAGGTGAGCTGCCTCCAATCGGTGCTCGCGGCTGGCCTCCTAGCCGAGGAACAGTTAAGGAAAAACGCTCCAGGCCACCACTGCCAGCACAAAGAGTGCAGCCGCAACATAATAGTAGTAGGCGTTTCCCCGTGGCTGTCTTGTGGCCACTGGCGACGTAAGCTGGCGGGACGCCGGTTCCGGCTGTTCCTCTTTTCGTGCCAGCGATGTGCATCCGACCTGAACTGCTGTCGCGCTTCAGCCTCTGTAATTCCGCCCGCAGATCGGACGCGTGCTGGTAGCGCAGATCGC
>CAWHSR010000012.1:60000-289748 GCA_963832015.1 uncultured Acidobacteriaceae bacterium | reverse complement strand
GCGATGCCGACTTAATTAGTACCAGTCCGCATTCCAGTCTGGATTACTTCAGGTTGGCTGAAAATTACCGGCCAAATCTGTTTGAACCTTGCTTTTCAGCGAAGCGCCCTAAAATCAAACAGTTTGGCCGGTAATTTTCGGCTTTAGTGGTCCAATCCGTGCACGCGACCGTAACCTGCAAGCTAAGAATGAGTTACGCCCGCGCGGGCATCGCGATTGGCCACTAAAGCCGACAACACGGCCAGAAACCGGCTTTCACGTCGAAAACGGAGCGCCGATATTTATCTGACATGCACCTTGGAGAACCACTAATGCACTCCGCGTGCACCGGATTGGACGGCGTTAAGCCGCCACCTAACGTTGGCGCCGCCACATGTACACTTTCTTTTCGGCGGCAGTTGGCGCGGCTGTCGGCAGCTCTTGCCCAATTCTCATATACTGACTCTATTCGCGCAGTACCAGGTTAATCCCTCGCGCGGATGGCCGCGGTACAACTTTCGGCCTTCGCGGACTGGAGAGCAGCTAAACCGATGTGGATTGTTGCGTTAGCCCTTACGCGCCCTTATACGTTTACGGTCATGGCGTTGGTGTTAATCCTTCTAACACCGCTGGTGATTGTGCGAATGCCGGTTGACGTTTTGCCGGACATCAACATCCCTGTGATTAGCGTCGTGTGGAACTATGCCGGGATGGCGCCCGACGAAATGGCGGACCGCATCATCACCAACGCTGAGCGCGGTCTCACCATCACCGTTAATGACATTGAACACATCGAGTCGCAGTCGCTCAATGGCATTGGGGTGATCAAGGTTTTTTTTCAACCTACGGCGAACATCCAGACTGCGCTGGCGCAAACCACGGCAATGATGCAAACCGCCCTCCGGGGCTTGCCACCTGGAACCGTGCCACCCCTGATTGTTACCTATTCGGCCTCGTCGACTCCGATCGTCCAGTTGGGCTTGAGCAGCAAGACGTTGCCAGAGCAACAGCTCTTCGATCTCGGCAACAACTTTCTGCGCACGCAGCTCGCGACCGTGCCCGGCGCCGCGACCCCGTATCCCTACGGCGGCAAAATACGCCAGATCCAGGTTGATCTCGACCTGCCGCGGCTCCAGGCCGACGGGCTCTCCCCCAATGACATCGTGAACGCCCTCAGCGCGCAGAACCTGATTCTTCCCGCCGGGACCACTAAGATCGGACCGCTGGAATACCAGGTCGAAATGAACGGTAATCCGCGAACTATTGCGGAGTTGAATGATCTTCCCGTCAAGACCGTGAATGGGTCGACCATTTACATGCGCAACATGGCCCACATCCGCGACGGATTCGCGCCCCAAACCAACATCGTGCACATGAATGGAGAACGTGGCGCCTTGATGTCGATGTTGAAGGTGGGCAGCGCATCGACGATCACGATCGTCGAAGGGGTGAACGCATGGCTGAGCGTGCGTCTCAGTCGCTCCCGCCGGAGATGAAGATTACCGCGCTCTTCGATCAATCGCTGTTCGTACGCGCGTCCATTCGGGGCGTGGTGGTCGAAGCGCTGACCGCCGCTCTTCTGACCGCAGCCATGATCCTGCTTTTCCTGGGGGACTGGCGGCCCACGATTGTCATCTCCATCTCAATCCCGCTGTCGATCTTCGTATCGATCATCGTGCTCAGCGCGCTCGGGCAGACGATCAACATCATGACTTTGGGCGGACTGGCGCTGGCCGTGGGCATCCTGGTCGACGACGCCACGGTGGAAATCGAAAACATCGAGCGAAACCTTGCCCAAGGCAAGGAAATGAAGCGGGCGATTCTCGATGGCGCAGCACAGATCGCGGTTCCGGCCTTCGTGTCGACGATTTGCATCTGCATCGTATTCGTACCCATGTTTTTCCTGACAGGAGTGGCGAAGTTTCTGTTTGTGCCGCTCGCCGAGGCTGTGGTCTTCGCTATGTTGGCCTCCTATTTCCTTTCGCGAACGCTCATCCCGACGCTGGTCATGTACATCATGCGAGGACACGAGCATAGGGCGGCGGGACCGAAAACGTTTATGGGACGGTTTCAACGCGGATTTGAGAAACGCTTCGACGACTTTCGCAATGGCTACTACCAGTTGCTGGAAACCACGATCCAGCACCGCAAGCTCTTCGTCGGGTCTTTTCTTGGGTTCTGCCTGCTGTCGCTGGGCTGGGTGTTCTTCCTGGGTGAAGACTTCTTCCCATCGGTCGACGCCGGCCTCATCCGGCTGCACTTGCGCGGCCGTGCCGGTCTGCGGGTGGAGGAGACAGCTCGCCTTTGCGACCAAGTGGAACAGTTCCTGCATCAAGATCTGCCAAAGGGCGAGATTGCAACCGTGCTGGATAACATCGGATTGCCCAACTCAAGCATCAATTTGTCCTACAGCAATTCGGGCGTGATTGGCACCAGCGATGCCGAGATCCTGCTTGGCCTGAACGCCGAGCAGCATCAGCCAACCGAGGAGATCGTGCAACACTTGCGCCACGAGCTGCCTCGGCGCTTTCCCGGAGTAGAGTTCTTCTTCCAGCCGGCCGACATCGTCACGCAGATCCTGAACTTCGGTCTGCCCGCACCCATTGACATTCAGGTGATCGGTGCGGATATGCAGACGAACTACGGGATCGCCCAGCAGATTGCTAACCAATTACGCCATGTTCCCGGCACCGCCGATGTGCACGTGCAGCAGATGCTTGGCCTGCCGACGCTGCACCTCGACATCGATCGCAATCTCGTGACCCAGATTGGCATGAGTCCGTTAGACGTTGCTCAGAGCGTGCTGGTTTCCCTCAGCGGCAGCTTCCAGACTGCGCCCGCCTTCTGGCTGAATTCCAAGAATGGAGTCACCTATCAAATGGTGGTGCAGGCGCCGCAATACCGGATGACGTCTCTGCAAGACCTGATGAACTTGCCGATCAACGATCGTTCCGTGCCCAACTCGCAGGTGCTGGGGAATCTGGTGCAGTTGTCCCCGACATCGCGGCCCGCGGTCGTGTCGCACTACGGCATAGAGCCGGTCATTGACATCTACGCCAGCACCCAAGGACGCGATCTGGGCGCTGTGGCCAAGGATACGCAGAAAGTTCTGCAGCCTGTTATGAACCATCTGCCGCGGGGCACGCGTATTGTCGTCGGCGGACAAGTGGAAACCATGCGGTCCTCGTTCGTCGGCTTGGGGATCGGACTGATGGGAGCGATCCTGCTGGTCTACTTCCTGATCGTAGTGAACTTCCAGTCGTGGCTTGATCCGTTCGTCATCATCACGGCCCTTCCGGGGGCGTTGGCGGGTATCGCGTGGATTCTGCTGCTGACGCATACCACGCTGAGTGTACCGTCGCTGACCGGGGCGGTCATGTGCATGGGCGTCGCGACCGCCAATTCCATCCTGATGGTATCGTTTGCGCGCGATCGGATGCAGGTCGGCGTGCCCGCCGTCCAGGCCGCGCTGGAAGCGGGTTACACTCGAGTTCGTCCCGTCCTTATGACCGCGCTGGCCATGGTGATCGGCATGTTCCCCATGTCGCTGGGCTTGGGTGAAGGCGGCGAGCAGAATGCGCCGCTGGGCCGGGCGGTCATCGGCGGCCTGTTGTTCGCGACTGTAGCAACATTATTCTTTGTGCCTTGCGTGTTCGCCATTGTTCACAGCCGTCGAGAAGCGCAGCCGGGTGAAGTAAGGTAATCGGGAATTAGGCATAGCGCCTTTAAGAGCGCGGGATTATAGCAATTCGAGCGATTGAGCATGCAGAACGAACCGGAAACGAATCAACCGATGCGAGAGCCGCAGCGCACCCCGCCGGAGGTGACGCCGCCTCCGGAACTTCCGGCGGCACCGCCGCGCAAGGCCATCATCATCGTCGTGCTCGTGGTGGTGGTGCTCTCCGTAGGCGGCGCTGCGAGCATGTTCAGCCGCATTCGTGCCGGACGCGCGCTGGCCAAGGAAACCGAAATTGATTCCGTTGCCACGGTCGCTGTCGTTCACCCCATTGCGGAAAAACCCGACGAAGAACTCGTACTGCCCGCATCCTTGCAGGCCTACGAAGAGTCCCCAATCTACGCTCGCACCAATGGATACCTGCTGCGCTGGTATCGGGACATTGGCAGCCACGTTGCTCAGGGCGAACTGCTCGCCGACATCGATACGCCGGAAGTCGATCAGGAATTGTCGCAGGCTCGTGCCAATCGTCAGCAGTCGTCCGCCCAGTTGGATATTGCAAAAATTTCCGCCGATCGCTGGCAAAATCTGCGCAAGACGGACTCCGTTTCTCAGCAGGAGAACGACATGCAGACTAACGCATACCAGCAGGCCGTCGCCAACCTGGCCGCGGCCGACGCCAACGTTCGCCGCCTCGAGCAGTTGGAGTCGTTCAAGCACGTTTACGCTCCGTTCTCCGGTGTGCTGGTCAAGCGCAATGTCGATCCTGGAGCCCTCATCAACGCCGGGTCGGTGGGCATGGAGCTGTTCATCCTGGCCAAGGTTGACCCCCTGCGCGTCTTCAGCAACGTTCCCCAAGCCTACTCACCTGCCATCAAGAATGGGATGCCGGCCTACATTACGCTGCAGGAAATTCCCGGGCAGAAGTTTCGAGGAACGGTGGCGCGCACTGCCGAGGCTATCGATCCCGCGACTCGTACCCTGTTGACCGAAGTGGATGTTCCCAATAAAGACGGCCGTTTGCTGCGCGGATCTTTCGGCGAAGTGCATTTCTCCCCCAGGATCAACACCGAAAAAGTTACCGTGCCCGTGAATGCCATGCTCTTCCGCCGGGAGGGCGCACAAATAGCGATTGTGGGATCCGATAACAAGGTCCAATTGCGGCCCATCACGATTGGTCGTGACTATGGCACGACCTTGGAGATTCTCGGTGGAGTGAGCATCGAGGACCGCATCATCATTAATCCCGCCGATTCTCTGGAAGATGGCCAGACGGTGAATGTCGCCGCTGACCAGCAAGGGAAGCATTCATGAGGTGGTTGGCAGCGCTGCTCGGCGCCAGTCTGTGCCTGACGGGATGCGCCGTGGGACCCAAATATCAGCGCCCGCCCATCCAAAGTCCGCCTGCATGGAAAACCGAAGGCCCGTGGCGCGGGGCCGCTCCGAAAGATGCCATTCCTAAGGGAGCCTGGTGGAAGATTTTCCACGACGCGGAACTGAACGGCTACGAGCAACAACTGCTGCAAGCCAATCAGTCCCTCGCCGCTGCCCAGGATCGCCTGGATCAGGCTCGTTCGCTGGCGCGAGTCGCATCCGCCGGACTTTTCCCAACCCTCAGCGCCGATCCCGGCGCATCGCGCAACCGGTATTCCGGCAATCGTCCCGAGAGTACGACTCCTGAGGCCCCGCTGACGCAAAGTTTGTACCAGGTTCCCTTCGCTCTGAACTACGAAGTCGATCTGTTCGGTCGAGCCCGTAAGACTCTGCAAGCCGCCAACGCCAGCCTGCAGGGCACAGCAGCCGCTCTGCAAAATGTTCAACTGGTCCTGACCGCGGAACTCGCCGCTGACTATTTCAGCCTGCGCGAACTCGATTCCGAATACCAGGTGGTGCAGGAGTCGGTCAAGATTCAGCAAGAAGGACTGGTTCTGGTCAACCATCGCCACGAAGGCGGGATCGCCTCCGGTCTGGACTTGGCGCAACAGCGAACCCTGCTGGATTCCACGGTCACGCAACTTTACTTGCTCCAGCAGCAGCGCGCACAGTTCGAACATGCCATCGCGGTGCTCACGGGAAGCGCCGCGTCCACATTTAGCGTTCGGGTCGCACCGTTGCTCACCGTTCCCCCGCCGATTCCGCTGGGAATTCCGTCGGACCTGCTGGAGCGCCGGCCCGATATCGCCACTGCGGAACGAGCCATGGCCCAGCAGAACACCCTCGTGGGGGTCGCCAAAACCGCGTTCTATCCGCAATTCACCATCTCTGGGGCCGGCGGGTTCCAGAGCATCACCCTCGGCTCGCTCATAAGCACGCCCAGCGCGTTCTGGTCGCTCGGCGGTGATCTGTTGCAACCCATCTTCAATGGCGGACGAAACCGCGCGACTCTCGCCGCCACAAGAGCCGCCTACGAAGAATCGGTCGCCAACTACCGCGAGTCTACGCTCACCGCGTTCCAGCAAGTCGAAGATGGTTTGTCGGGGCTAAGTTCCTTGTCGCGAGCCGCCGAAAGTCAGGATGCGGCGGTCGCCGACGCGCATCGTGCACTCGACATCGCCAATGATCGCTATGTCGGCGGACTCACCACCTTCCTCGATGTCATCACTGCGCAATCCGTATTGTTGACGAACGAGCGGCTCTCGACCCAATTGCTTGGCCAGGAGATGGTCACCTCGGTTTACCTTGTCAAAGCGTTGGGCGGCAGCTGGGATGCGTCAGCAATTCAGAACGAGCAAGTGCATCCCACGGCGACCCAGGCGCTTCAGCCGTAAAGCCGTGCGCACTGACGACCTATCTTCCGAATCAGCCTTCGCGACTCGACTCGAGAGTCTGCTTTGGCGACAAGGGTGAGCATCCATCTAAGTTCTGTCGACAACGGAGAAGCGAAACACGATTCGCAGCCGACTATCGCCGGTCCTCGGGATTGCTCCCGAGTGACGTTAGGACTCTATCGGAACCGCTCCCCTTTCAAATCGCTCAGCGGGAGACATCCGTTTCGGGGAGCGGTTCGGATAGAGCCGTAAGAAGGAAGCCGGTGGAGCGGTCGGAGCAGGATGTTTGGGGCTATGGGTTTTCAACCGCATCGAGCATCGGTGTAGCTGGTGAGAAGGGCCACGGATAGTGCTCCGAAACCATGGAGAGGGGACATCGGGCCGGCACCGGACCGATGGAGCACGGGTTGATGGGACGCTGACATTGTCAGAGAGGCGATTTTTCGCCAATCACGAGCAGCCTCAGTTGTACCAGCGCTCTCGCGATGTGCTGGGTAACTCATAGAAGACGAGGACGCCGGGTGTTGGGGCTATCGTGGCTGCACCGCAGAAGTTTTGACTTACCACCCCGGTGCGCAGTATTTCGGCAATGGAATAGGAGACCGTGAGCTTTGTGCTGGGACCGTCTCTCCAGCGGCACTCGTGTCCCAAGTCCGGCGTTATCCAGAGTTGAGTGGCGCTGCCAGAAACTTTGATTTTGGCCTTCCCGTGGAGATTCATGTACGGATTGATGGACGGTTCCTTGTCGATCCAAATGTTAGGAGACTCCCGCCAAACTGGCTTTCCCGTTTGCCCGTTGAGAACCTCGATGGTGATGGACACTGTAGTTGCTTCCTGCGCGGCGAGAGCAAGTGGGTAGTAACAGCACAGAACGGCGATAGCTAAGAAACGCTTCACAGAATCCCATTATCGGTGAGCATCTGAATAGGGCGGAAATGACTGACGTAACCAAAGGCCATTACACTCAGAATCCTTGTTCCGGGCATTTTGAGTGTAATGGCGATTCTTCAACAGTTGGACGGAACGATTCCGCCATCAGTGCACTCTAACGGGTCTTGTTCCGCGACCCGGATCATCACTCTCGGTGCGCGGCTGGAGCTCTTCATGGTCGACAATTTCGCGGACGGTACTCCAGCAAATCCAATAGTCGGATACAGGGCCGCAGCAGAGCAACAATTGACAATCTTTTCAATGAGCGGGACTCGGCCGCGGCGGACCCGGAGGAGCCGTTTGCGACAGTGCATGATCTTCCCCGCCTCGCAAAGCCAGTCTCAAGCGGTCCAGATAGACGTATACGACCGGCGTGGTGAATAGTGTCAGCATCTGGCTCACGATGAGCCCGCCCACAATCGTAATGCCCAGCGGTCGATGCAACTCCGAACCTACGCCAGTCCCCAAAGCCAGCGGCAGCCCACCGAGCAGCGCAGCCATCGTTGTCATCATGATCGGCCGGAACCGCAGAATGCAGGCATCATAGATTGCCTCTGCCGGCTTCTTCCCCAGATTTCGCTCCACATCGAGCGCGACATCAATCATCATGATCGCATTCTTCTTCACTAATCCGATCAACAGGATGATGCCGATCATCCCGATCACGTTCAACTCATTGTGCGTGAGAATCAGCGCCAGCAACGCTCCCACGCCCGCAGACGGGATCGTCGAAAGGATCGTAATCGGATGCATGTAGCTCTCATACAGCATGCCCAACACGATATACACCGCAGCTAGAGCCGTGATAATCAGGACCAGCATGTTGGATTTCGAATCCTGGAATGCCGCGGCCGTTCCCTGGAAACTCGCAGTGATCGAAGGGGGAAATCCGATGCTGCGCTGGGCGTTCTCAATGGCATCCGTCGCCTGCCCCAGCGATACTCCCGGAGCCAGATTGAACGAAATCGTCACAGAAGGCACCTGCCCCTGATGGTTGACCGTGAGCGGTGTGTTGGAAGACTCAAAATGAGTGAACGCCGCCAGTGGAATCGGTGACCCTGTTGTCGACTTCAGGTAAATGTTCTGCAGCGCTTCCGGCGTCTGCTGAAATTGCTCTGCCACCTCCATCACTACGTGATACTGGTTCAGCGGAAGATACATCGTGGAAACCTGGCGCTGCCCGAACGCGTCGTAGAGGGCATTGTCCAGCGTCTGCGGCGTGATCCCCAGGCGGCTAGCAGTATCGCGGTCAATCACCAGTTTGGTCTGAAGTCCCTTGTCTTGCTGATCGGAATTCTGGTCTCGCAGCTCCGGAAGCTGCTTTATCTTCTGCAACAGACGCGGAGCCCACGAATTCAATTCACTGATATCCGCGCTCTGCAGCGTGTACTGATACTGCGCGTTGCCATATCGTCCACCAATCGACAGTTCTTGCGACGCTTGCAAAATCAGCGTCGCTCCCGGTACCACTGCCAGCTTCCCTCGCAAATGATTAATCACTTCATCAGCGGACGCGTAATGGCAGGACTGCCAGAAATGTTGTTTCTGGCAAAGCCCGCGTTGCTCCGGCGGTTTAAGCATCACGAAGAATCGTCCCTGGTTCAGCGCCGTATTTCCGCCTGTGAAGCCGGCCATCGTGTCCACTGCGGGATCTGCCATCACGATCTGAACGTAGCGCCGCATCTTCTCGGCCATCGACTGAAACGAAACGTCCTGCGCCCCGATCACCGTCCCCTGGATGCGCCCGGTATCCTGCTGCGGAAAGAATCCCTTCGGCACGATGTAGTACAGCCACCCGCTTAGCACCGCAACGCCGACCGTGACCACCAATGTCACTAGCTGATATCGCAGCACCCACTTCAGCGCATGCGTATAACCGCCGAGCAGCCGGTTGAATAACCAGTCGCTGGTTCGGTAGAAGATGTTGTGCTTCTCGTCTTGCTTCGGTGGCCTGAGGAATTTTGCGCACATCGTCGGAGTTGTCGTCAACGAGACCACCAGCGACACTCCGATCGCCACACTCAAGGTGACGGCGAATTCGCGGAAGAGCCTTCCCACAATTCCGCCCATCATCAGCAAAGGAATGAACACGGCCACTAGCGACGTGCTCATCGACAGCACAGTAAATCCAATCTCCGCTGCTCCCTTGAACGTCGCCTGCACTACTCCCATTCCGTGCTCGATATAGCGTGTGATGTTCTCCAGCACCACAATCGCGTCGTCCACTACGAATCCCGTTGAAATCGCAAGTGCCATCAGGGATAAGTTATCGAGGCTGTATCCCAGCAGGTACATCACTCCAAACGTTCCTACCAGCGAAAGCGGGACAGCAATACTGGGGATGATCGTCGCCCGCACAGTGCGCAAAAATACGAACACGACCATGATCACCAGTGCGATGGAAATCAGCAGCGTCCGCTCGATATCTTTGACCGACGCTCTCACCGAAACCGTCCGGTCCATCACAATGGAGAGCTTCATCGACGGCGGAATCGAGGACTGAAGATAGGGAATGACCGCCTGCACCCGGTCGACGGTGTCGATGATGTTCGCTCCCGCCTGTCGAAAAATCGCCAGCATGACTCCTTGCTTCCCGTTGATCAACCCCAGATTGCGCCTGTCCGTCAGTGAATCGATGACCTCGCCTACTTCGCCAAGCCGCACCGCCGCCCCATCGTGGTAGGCCACGATGAGGGGGCGATATTGGTCCGCCGTGAACAGCTGGTCGGTGTCGCCGAGCACGTACATCCTCGATCCGTTCGAGACTGCCCCCTTGGGCCGGTTAGCGTTCGCCGCGTTCAGGGCATTCCGCACCGTGTCCAGACCGATTCCAAGCTTGTTCAACAGAGTCGGATTCACTTCCGCGCGCACCGCTGGCTGCGATGATCCCCATACGAAGACCTGACCCACTCCCTCGACCTGCGCCAGCTTCTGCGCCAGGATGGAGTCGGCGGCGTCGTACATATGAGGCACCGTCGTGGTATCCGAAGTTAATCCCAGCAACAGAATGGGAGCATCCGAGGGATTCACTTTTCGATAACTGGGATTGCTCGGCAGGTTGGCGGGCAACTGGCTTCGCGCCGCATTAATGGCCGCCTGCACGTCGCGCGCTGCCGCATCAATGTTCCGGTTCAGATCGAACTGCAGCGCGATTCCAGTGCTTCCCAGCTGGCTCGAGGAAGTCATCTGGTTGATCGCCGCGATGCGTCCAAACTGCCGCTCGAGCGGCGTCGCTACGGCCGATGCCATCGTTTGCGGATCAGCTCCCGGCAACGAGGCGCCGACGCTGATCACGGGAAAGTCCATCTTCGGCAATGAGGCGATGGGAAGAAAATTAAATGCGAGGATTCCCGACAGCAGCAACGCCATCGCCAGCAGCGAAGTGCCAATCGGGCGACGGATAAATGGAGCCGAGATACTCATCGCTTAGTCCGTCATGCCCTCTTGCGGAATGGGATTGCCGATCCGGTGGGGCGCAAAACTCTGTGCCAATCGGTCAAACCAGAGGTACACCATCGGAGTCGTATACGGCGTCAACAATTGGCTGAGCAGCAATCCGCCGACGATTATGATGCCTAGCAGTCGATAGAGTGTGAGACCTGGTATCGCCGTTGCATGTTGTCCCGGGGTTCGAACATGGGCAGCAAACCTTGCGGGCCAACGGAGCCCGGATTCCAGTGACTCGTAAATCTCGATCTCCCCTCGGAATTGTTCTCCGATCCACTGTGCTGACTCCACTCAGCTCGTAGACAATAGAGTACCGCTGAAACCTGCCAGGGTGCGAGTAGAAACTGCCAAACTGCAAGAATAGGCAAGAAATCAGCACGTATATAGACACGCCGCACAGGAAGTGGTTGATAGGTTCGGTTCTTCAGCTCTTGCGCCAGTTCGTCCAGCCAGCGCTCTTCTCCGTACGTCTCGATGTCCTCGAACGTCTGATTGTCCACTCCTGCCGCTCCGCCATTGGCTTTGCAGCACGCGTAGGCGAATGCCAGAACATCCTTGCGGTACACCTTGTCGTACAAAGCGTAAAAGCGGAAGCTGGGCGATTCCTTCGCTTTGTCGTGCAACGCCGTCTGCAATTTCTGAACGCTTGCTGGGGTTGTTAGGTTCGACACCAATCCCTCCGCCTTCGTTGCTTCTTGCGTTTCCTTTCAACTGAGGCCCCTTCCCTCCACCGGCATTACCCGGCCTCATCAGTAGGCAAATTTGACCAGTAGCAACACGGGAAGCCCCAGCGGTGATCGCGGATGCGATCAACCGGCATCTCGTGAGAGACAGGCCGGGCCGTATGGGGTGACGGAGAGGCCCGTAGTAGCAATCGAGGCGACAGCGGAGGCAACAAAGCTGTCGGAGCTCTCGGTGTAAAGGGTCGCTTGGCGACTCCGCGAGCGTGCAGGCCGTAACGTGAGTGAACGCTGAGCAGGCCCCGAAAAAGTGATTGCAGGAGCCCTCCCCCCGTCCGCCAACCGCGCATCCCGACGCTTTTAGCTGCTTCAGAACCTCCGAAAACAAAACCGGCGGAATGGCCAGATAATGCAAAGGATGCTGAGACGCCCCGAGCTCCTGACGCAACTTGGAGAAAGTCGCAGGATCGCTGTAATCGCCATCGATGTATTTCAGTTTTGAAATCAGTTTTGGAAAACCTTCGGCGTCTAATCCGCCATAGTTTTCGACGCTATTCTTTGCGCGCTCCTGGAGCTGCTGCAGATTCCATCCGGATTTGGCGACACCAATGACCGGGATCTCCAATCTCCCGCGCTCGGCCAGCTTCTGCAGCGCGGGAAAAATCTTCTTGTGTGCCAGGTCACCAGTGGCTCCGAAGAATACCAGCGCATCGGATGCAATCTGCATTGTTCGCTCCTCCCCCATTTGTTCTTTTCCCCGAAGGCTCAACACCCTGACCCGGGTGATCCAGAAACGCATCTTCGGGTCGGAGGAAGTCTCCAGGAGTACGTAGTCGATTGCCTATCAAGTCAGTGAGGATTCAGGTAGGTCTCAGGAACAAAGCGTTTCGACTTCAGAGGCGCCTGATCGTCGTATTTACCATGAGTTTTTCGCAGGGGTAGTGTCACCTTATCCCGTGGAACCTTTCCATAAGGGATCAGGCTCAAAAAGTGCGAAATGCAGTTGAGCCTCGCGGCCCTCTTATTGTCGGAGCGCACGATATGCCAAGGCGCATGTTCGGTATCCGTGGCCTTCATCATCAGGTCCCGTGCCTCCGAGTATTCGTACCAGCGGCGGTAAGATTCCAAATCCATCGGGCTCAGTTTCCACTGTCGCATTGGGTCCTTGATGCGCGCCTCGAAACGCCGCTCTTGTTCTTCCTTGCCTACCTCCATCCAGTACTTGATCAGGATTGTCCCACCATCCACTATGTACTTCTCTATTCGCGGACAGAGTTCGAGAAACCGTCGATGTTGTTCCTTGCTGCAAAAACCCATCACATGTTCCACTCCGGCACGGTTGTACCAGCTCCGGTCAAAAATTACGATTTCCCCGGCAGCGGGAAAGTTCTGCATATAACGCTGGAAGTGCATTTGAGTCTTTTCCCGGTCGGAAGGAGCGGGCAATGCCACGACGCGGAAGACCCGCGGGCTCACTCGTTCCGTAAGTGCGCGAATAGTTCCTCCCTTGCCAGCAGCGTCGCGTCCTTCGAACACAACGATGACACGCAGGCCACGGTATTTCACCCAGTCTTGCAGCTTACACAATTCCACCTGTAGCCGATGAAGCTCTCCTTCGTATTGTTTGCGACCCATTTTTCTCTTCTTCTCGTCTTGGGTTTTGGTCCGCTTATCGGCCATCGCGAGTCACTCCCTCTTTCCGTGTGTATGTATTTCCGCTGCGCTGCTCGCTCTAAAGGTGGATGTGGGAGTTCCTCATTAGCGAGGACTCCTCATGCGAAATATGCGCTGTTCGCAAGCCACGCTCCACTGGGGAAATCCCTAGGAGGACCGTCCAAGCAGGCATCTACTGGGGCAATCTACCGTAGGTGTCGAGAACAATTACACTCAAAATCCCTGGATATATGCACTCCCCCGCCACCACTCTGCCCCAACTCAACCTCCCCACATCTCCACTCCGCGCCCCCGCGCACCAACACTAACAAAAAGAACGTCCGATCCAGACGTGACTGAATTGAGTTGCGATGAGATGAGACGAGATGAGTTGATCCGAACCAGAGCAGAGATGATTTGATCTGAATCCAAGTCTGAGTCCAAGTCCCGGCCCACGTCCCTGTTCAACACGATTTCTTTCTTGTGATGTGCAGGGGGGCGCGATTTGGGGGTCTTGGACTGCACCCCAAAAGTGAGACACGAAATTAAGGGGCAATTTACATTGAATGGAGGAGAACAATGGAGATGCCCCGACAGCAATATTCCCGCGAGTTGAAGATCGCGACGATGCGCGAGTTGGATGCAGGAAAGAGTGTGTCGCATGTGGCCCGCGAGTATCAGCTTAGTCCGAGGCGGCTGGATGTGTGGAAAGCCGAGTGGCGAGCCAAGGGTGAGCTAGCATTTCCTGGTCAGGGTACGCGCCCGCAGGCGGAGTCGGATGCAGAACGGATGGCCCTGCTGGAACGGAAGATCGGACAGCAGACGATGGAGATTGATTTTTTAAAAAAAGCCTTACGGCGTTTCAGGGAACATCCGCTGCCAGTCGGCGGCAATGGCAACGCCGCCTCTTTGAGCAAATCGAGCAAGCCGTCAAAGAAACGGGGGCAGCGGTGATGGAGCTCTGCCAAGTCGCAGGCGTGAGCCGTGCAGGATACTACCGTTTCCAGCCGCGCGTACAAGAGTCGGAAGCGGACATGGACTTACGCAGTGCGATTCAACAGATCGCGCTGGAGTGGCCGAGTTATGGCTATCGTCGCGTGCATCGCGAACTGATGCGGCGGGGATGGAGGGTAAACCACAAGCGGGTTCTACGGCGGATGCGGGTGGATAACTTGCTGTGTTTGCGAAAACGAAAATTTATTCTGACCACCGATTCGCATCACGGACTGCCGATCTATCCCAATCTCGCCAAGGATATGGTGCTGACGGGTATCAATCAGCTTTGGATCGCCGACATCACCTACATCCGCTTAGAAGTGGAATTCGTGTATCTGGCGGTTCTGCTGGACGCGTTTTCCCGAAGCTGCATCGGCTGGGCCTTGCAGGGCAGCTTAGAAGCCGGGCTGGTGCTGGAGGCCTTGCGCATGGCGTTGCGACAACGCCGCCCCCAGCCGGGCTTGGTGCACCATTCGGACCGTGGTGTGCAATACGCAGCGGGGGATTACATTGCCCTGCTGAAGAAGCATGGTATCAACATCAGCATGAGTCGGCGCGGAAATGTCTACGACAATGCCATGGCGGAGAGTTTTATGAAGACGCTCAAGTATGAGGAAGTCTACCGCACCGAATACCGCAATCTGGAGGAAGCCAAGCCAGCGATGAAAGAGTTCCTGGAGAAAATCTACAACCAGAAGCGTTTGCATTCGGCGCTGGGCTATCGTCCGCCGCGAGAGTTCGAACGGTCGCTGTCGGTGGCGTAGATATGCGAGCAAACATGGAGCTAGTTTCCCCTTAGGGAGTGGAGCAATGAACGGGCGGAAAAAACAAAAACCGGGGGATGCTGTAGGTCGACGGAGTGGGCGATCGTCGCTCCTAAGCGATCCTGGCGCAAAAGTTTTCTGTGAAAACCGGGGGCGAGGCAGCAAGCAAGAAGAAACGGGGGTTGGGCTATCGTCCGCCGCGAGGGTTGGAGTTGGCGCTGCCGGTTGCGTCGCGGGGCAAGAGAGGAGCCGTGGCCTGAGTCGAACACACAGGGCGCGGAGGAGGAAGAGCAGCACGTGCCAAAGTGCGACGCAAATAGCCTTCCGGATCGCCGTGATGGCGGGGAAAATTTGGACTTCCCAGACGGAGAATAGCTTCCACCTGGGTTGTCGATACGTGCATGGCCAGCAGTTTTCTAGCCAGCCACAGATCGATGATGCTCCAGTCCGGCTGGGGAAAGCGTTCCCGAATACGCCAACGTTCCGTCCAGCTTTGATAAATGCGGGCGGCTCCGTGAGCCGTAATCGTGGTCGATGGATTGCCTACGCGCGAAAGATAGTAGTTAGTATCCCGCACAGCCGCCGACTGCTGTGCTATCAGCTGCGTGGCCGAATGCAGCAACTCATGTGCAGTACGGGCGATGCCCGCATGAGCTTCCACAATCTTTACCCAAGGAGCGTAACCCGTGGCCGTGCGTCGTTGGAGCTTCTGATTGGTAAAGCCCGCCAACCTTCCCAAGTGACACCCGTCGGTGCTGGCCAAGTCGCCTCCGTAAGTGCGCGCCAACTCCTTACTGATGGCGGTCGCCAGGGCAGGTTCCAGGGGTGTGGTGCTGACGCGAATCCAAGCCTGGAGATGGCCCGGGCTGCTCTGCAGCACCACACAAGGCTCATGGCCATTGGCACGCATGCGGGGAAGGACATCGGCAGTGGCGTGATCGAGGTCAATCAGAATGTAGCCGGCGTTGCACTGCTCGGCATAGGGCAGAAGATAGATGTCATAACCCTGCTGGTTACGTGCGCGCAGAAAGCGCACCACAGATCCATGCACCAACTGACCCGAATCCCACACTCGTTCTCCTGGACACGGCTTTCGTGTGGCGCCGTGAATCAAGCGGATGAAGTAGAAAGCATTGGGCATGGCCGCGAGCTGGCGGCGGACAGCGTTCCAGGTAAGAAAGAATCCGCGATTGAACACGGAGACGAGAATGCAATAGAAGCACCACGCAATTACAATGAGTTTTCAGTGAACGGCAACAACCCCTTAACTCTGTGTCTCAGTCCAAGGGTGCACCCCATCTCTTTCCCTTCTCCCGTCAAACGGTTGAGGGGAGAAGGGAAAGACATGGTCCCAGAGACACCCCCCTATGAAATCGTGTTGGACGGGGACTCAGGTCAGATCATCTCTGCTTAGACTCAGATCAACTCATCGAAACTCAGCTCATCCACTCTGAATCGGGCGTCCCTTTGTTGACGGGGACGCATGGAGCGTAGGGCGCTGTGTTGAGATGTGTGGATTGTGAGGCGATGGACGTGGTTGCTTACAAGGACGGCTTGTCGAGCTATCGTTCTTCGCCCCTACCGCGTGAAGGGGGGCTGGCGCACACTTTCTTTGTTCTCCATTGGAGTCACCACGACGGAGGTGCCCCACATCTGGTCCGAAGTCGCCAGACATGGGAACGTCAGACGACTATGTTCAGTTCTTCGGGTTGAAAGTCGAGGAGTCTTGATGGACATCCGCTGCAGGATTACTGTCAACAGGAACCACCGCCCGCCCTTCTTTTCTGTTGCTTCGGCGTGTCCGTAAGATATACTCCGTGCAAAGTGCAGCTTCCCCCTATTGGAGGCTGATACGCACGGTTTTGCCGAGTACGCTCAATACCTTCAACATCCGCTGACTCTGGTTGGATTTGTCCTCCTTACTGTTCTTCGGAGTCCACCGGGCTTTGCTCCGCTCGCGAGTTCTCCCTCCGCTTACCACGAGCAGCGGCTCGAAGGTGGTGCAGGCCCTGTTGCGATACGGCTTCATCATCGCCTTGCTGATCATCCTTCTCGGGTTTGCCTTGGGGGCCTACAAGACCGCCCACAAGGGGTCCACGCCGGAGGAAAACGCGAAGGTGATCGCCAAGTTGACCAATTTCTTCCTGCTTACCGATGAGCAGAAGGGCGCTGCCACTCTCAATGCTATCTCCGAGAGCGATCGGCAAAATGTGTCCAGTTCTGTTCGTGAGATCGAAGACATCCTGCGCAGATCGGGAATGAAGCTGACTCCGGAGCAGCTCACCGGGTTGGGTTACGCGTACTTGGTCAACAATGAGATGGACAAGGCGAAAAGATACGCACTGTACACGAAGACTCGCGATGACATTGAGATTGTGGAACCGAAAGCGCATGGTCTTGGATACTTCTATCCGCCGAAGGACTCGCCGGAAGGCTGGAAACGTGACGCTCCAGCATGGATATTCGAAGCGTGGGACTGGATCATGCGCGGCGCTTTGGGGCTGAAACGCAAGAAACCAGCATGGTTCGATCTGCCGGTGATGATGAAGCTCACGCTCAGCACCCCGCATCACGCGTTGAAGAACCTTGCCAAAGGACCGCTAACGCGACCGAACAACTTCATGATGATTCCACAAATCTGCCGCTTTGGATGTCCGCAAAACGTTGACCCAAACAAGTTCACGCTGATAACGTCATTTTCGACCGAACGCGATCAGTGGATGCATTCAAAATGCATCGACATTTACGATTCACAATCTCCCGTTTACGAACTCACAAACGAATACGACGGTCGCAGATCGTTGGTCAAGAATTTCTTCATGCTGCTGGACGCGTACCAGAACCACCCAGAAGCGAAGAGTCTCGGGCCGGACGGCAAACCGTGCGAGTTCGATACGCGCGGACTGTTGCAACGTGCGCAAATCGTTGCGAACTGGCCGCTGATCTACATCGGCAAAGAGTCTGACAAGCACTGGGAAGAGGGCGAAGATTTGAGTCTGCTGGATTTCAAAGCAGTTGAGTACAAGCGAAAAGGAAACGCAGTTGCCACCGATGAACAACTAGCGCGAATCGCGAAAGTTCCCAAGCGGGAATTCATGCGCAGGGGAGTCAACCAGCACACCTTGGAGAAGATCTGTAGGAAAGACTCCGTGCGCGCGATCAAATTTATGGGTTGTTTGAGGGTGCTTGAACAATACGAGTGCGGTCAATGAGGCGCAATAGAGATTTATCGCCAGTTGATGCACAAAGGGGTTACGCCGCTCGGGTTCTAGTCCGAGATCGAGTTCTCCTTTTCCTGAAGGGCACGATTAGGCGGCCAGCGCTCTCTTGAAACGCATTTCTTGGATAGCATTCTGTGCCTCCTCGCTGAGATTAGATTTGCCGACCTGGATGATCACCTTGTTAATCTTGCCGGTGAATTTGTTATCGCCCACCTTGTAGTCGTCGCTGACGACGGTATAGAGGTTTTCGCCCACGTCCGTTGTTTCCGCACCAAACGCGTTCGGATGAGTGTGCTCGATCCGCCCCGTGGCAACCTTTTCGCCGTTGACGAAGATCGAACCGTTGCCTCCCGCGCCGGGCCTACCACCATCGTAAGCAAACTCGAAGCGGAGTATCACCTTCCCGGCCGGCAGGGGAGCGGGGCCCGCGGTCTTGTAGGTCTCGCGACCCAGAAAGTTGTAGGCGAACCTGGGTGCGCCGTCCTTCAGATAGAAACTCCAGCCGCCCATCTCCCCGCCTTGGGCGATGATCACCCCTTCAGCTCCCGCCTTAGGGATTTCGATGTCGGCCGTAACCACGAAGGAGCGGTTCTTAACGTTGATAAAACCATTCTCGGGTATTCCTTTCATTCCTTCATAGACCGTCATCTCAGTGCGACCTTCCATCAGATCTGGACGGCCTGCCAAGGCGGCGTTAAAGCGCTCCCAGGCGCGGTCATCGAGCGGAAGCACGTTGTACTTGACAGCCTCCTCCAGAAAAACTTTCTTTAGCTTCTCAAGCT
The DNA here is from genome assembly GCA_963832015.1 of uncultured Acidobacteriaceae bacterium. GTDB lineage: Bacteria > Acidobacteriota > Terriglobia > Terriglobales > Acidobacteriaceae > Sulfotelmatobacter. The sequence continues at coordinate 270,852 of CAWHSR010000012.1, read as the reverse complement.
TATCGGGATATTTCGCGGCAAGGTCATGCGCACAACTGAAATCTTTCTCTACGTCGTAAAGCTCCCACTTGTCATTTTCAAATGTCGCCCGCGCCTTGGCCTCCCACGGAGGTCGGTGCACCGTGGTGGCGAACCAGCCGTCCTGGTAGATGCCTCGGTTGCCTGCCATCTCGAAGTATTGCGTCGTGTGGCGCGATTTTGCTTGGGCGTTGTTAAAAGTATCGAGCATGCTCACGCCTTCGATGGGTTTCTGCTTGACGCCATAGACGACGTCCGGCTCGGGCACTCCGACTACCTCCAATACAGTTGGGACAATGTCAATCATGTGGTACCACTGCGTGCGCAGGCCGCCCTTCTCCTGGATGCCCTTCGGCCAATGGATCACGATGGGTTGGCAGATTCCCCCATACGACGCCACCTGGTGGCCCCAGGCAAAGGGCGTGGCGCCGGCGAAGGCCCAACCGTTGGGATACAAAATATGGGATTGGGGTCCCCCGAACTTGTCGAGGTTTTTCAGAGCTATGTCAAGCGGCTCTGGCAATCCGTTGAACACGGATAGCTCATTGAACGCGCCGATGGGGCCGCCTTGGAAAACCGAGCCATTGTCGCCGGTAATGTAGAAGACTAGCGTGTTGTCCATCAGTTCCATGTTCTCGATCGCGTCCAGAAACCGCCCGATTTCGTAATCGGTCACTTCGCCAAAGGCGGCATAGATTTCCATGTACCTGGCAAAGACCTTTTTCTCATCGGCCGTCAGCTCCTCCCATTCCTGAATCCCCGGTGGCTTGGGGGCGAGTTCCGTGCCCGGGGGCACGATTCCCATTTTGAGTTGGCGGGCCAGCGTTTCCTTTCGCACCTGGTCCCACCCCTGGTCGAACTTGCCCTTGTACCGATCGCGCCAATTCTCGGGCACCTGAAACGGGCCATGCGTCCCAATGGCCGAGTAGTAGACGAAAAATGGCTTGTCGGGGGCCAGCGAATGCTGGGATCGTACCCATTCGACTGCCTTGTCGGTGATGTCAGTGCTGCCGTAGTAATCGGCGCCGGGATGCAGATCCACCCGGTTCATGTTGTCGTAGATGACTGGATGAAACAGGTCAGCCTCGCCAGCCATGAAGCCGTAGAACCGCTCAAACCCGCTATGCAGGGGCCAGCGGTCGAACGGTCCGACAATGCTGGCTTCCCAAGGCCCCAGCTCGTGACATTTGCCGAACATGGCCGTGTTATAGCCGTTGAGCCGCAAGATCTCGGGCAGCATCGTAACGCTGGCAGGACGCATCGCGGTGTATCCCGGGAAAGCGGTGGCAATTTCCGAGATCACGCCGAAGTTTGCGCTATGGCTATTACGTCCGGTGAGGCAAGCCACGCGGCTGGGCGAACACAGCGGAGGGACTTTGAAATTGTTGTAGCGCAGCCCGGTCTCGGCCAATCGGTCCAGCGTCGGCATCTGGATTGGTCCACCGAATGTCGATCCATCGCCGAAGCCGAAGTTGTCGAGAAGGATAACCACCACGTTGGGCGCGCCTTTCGGCGCTTTCACCTGGAACCGTGGCGGGGCTTGTGCGTTGTGCACATCAAGCTCGGTGATTGGCGGATACTGAGGCTCGGGGACTGGCAGCACGGTGCGGTCCATGGACGTGGCCCTGACTGGCGCGCCGGTTTGGGCCTTCGATTTGTTTGTTAGTGAATCGTGCTTGACCGCTCTGTCGTCGGCGCTCATTGTTTTTCCCCATCACCGAAAAGATCGATTCCGCTTGTGCGCGAAAATATCAGCGCTCTGCCGAACCCGACCACTGGCAGAATTGCCAGTCGGCTGCCGGAAATCGTCTGTGTTGGGAGGCATGGCCGCATCTCGCCCCTGTCACTTGTGCCAGTAGGAAACAATCCCTGAACTTCATAAGATGCCCAACTATAGCCGCCTGAGCCTGTGCGGGGTTAAATATGCACATTCCAGGGTCAAGAGTTCGAATCTTGATCATGCCGTTAGTTGGTTCTCTTTACGTTGCGATCCTGATTTTCAACCTACATGAAAGCGAAAGGCGCTCTTTGCGCCTTCGGGAGGCGAAAGACGGAGACCGTGTCGGTGTAAGTATCAGAGTGATGGAAGCGAATCTGAACCGTTCAGAACTCAGAGTACAGATACGCCTTCGGCCAGTCGGAAATCTTACAAAGGATGGAGTAACTCCAGCGCGTAATTTGAAGTTGTTTCTCAACGCTTCTCAGGGGTCTCAGGAGATCGATTTTCCCGTCGGAGAAATTATGAGACCTTTTGAGGCGGAATTTTCCCTGGACGGAGATACGAATCGATACCCCTTTGACCGTCATCAGACGACCTTGGGGTTCCTGCTAACTGCGTCCGGACTACCTGATCGGTCTCCTACGCCCTCATCACACGTACTCACCGCGACCCCAATCCCCAATCTCGCGATCGGGCCCGCAGCGTTGGAGCAAAATCACGTTCCCATTTCTATTGATCTGACAGCGTCCATCCCGGGAGTCAAGTTCAGTGGACAAATTTCGAGGGCCGAGAGCCAGGAAGTCACCGGAATCGATCTGTACATAAGACGAGCCGACAATGTGATAGGTGTCACAATCATCGTGATGCTCACTATGATGTGCCTGGCGCTGAGCCTGCTCGCCATGGTTCTGCGAGCGACAGCAGTCAAGGGACAATCTACTTTGTTGCCGCTCTCATTGTCGGTGTCTCTTATTTTTGGCTTGCCAGCCCTGCGCAACAATATGGAGCCAGGCGTGCCTCCGGTCGGAGTGTTTGGCGATTACGTCTCCTTTACTTGGGCGGAACTTATTGTCGCTGCCTCCACCGTTGTAGTCGTTTGGACTTGGATTGTGAAATCGGAGAACGGCGATTAGAAATTGGGACCCACCCAACCATGGACCGGGGGTGTAGCATTTTCCCCTCAGGTCATAGTACCCCCCCGTATCGTTTGACGGGTAGTGTACAGCGACGTCAAAAGTGCTACACGTTACCAAGTAGTAATAGTGAAGGGCGGGGCGAGCGGGTCGGGCGAGTGGAGGCGGGGGGGCGCGGGGGGAGCGGGTGTAAAAATTCTCAGTGAGCGTAACGGCCTGTTCTCGACAGCTATCCGCAGACTGGTATGCGACACTTCGAGACTGTCACTACTGACAGTTCTCTGCGAACCAAACGCTCAGTATGTTTCCTCTACAAGAAAAGCACGCCTTCTCGCTCGCACCAACTGGAGGATCATTTTTGGAACCGCTTTGCGCAGACGGCCAACCTGATCGTTGTATTGATTGAAGTTCTTGGAGATGTGGCCGGTTTTCGGGTCGCACATGGATGTGCAGGAGTGTTGCACCGGCGTTGTAACAGTCCCCCGCCGCCTGAACCTGTTCGTCCCAGGTGAGTGGAAGTTTTTGTTCAGGAGTGCAGTCCCCCGGCAACCAGATCGGACCATAGGCACTTAACAATAATAAGTTGAACAATTATGTAGAGACATGCGGGCTGATGGCATAGTTCCATTCGCCGTGAAATGGGTCTGGGCGGAGTTGCACGAGGGCCATTTCTTCGTCGGATACTTTTTTGCCTTGCGGGTAGGATGACGCGTCAATTTCGGCTCGTATTCTGAGCCCTTTCGCCGTGGTGATGTGGCCGATGAGTTCCACAATAACGGCGAGGCTTTCGAGTGGCTTGCCGCGCCAGTTCTGCGTGATGTGGCAGAACATGCGATGTTCGATCTTGTTCCACTTGCTGGTGCCGGGGGGCAGATGGCACACCTGTACGGTGATGCCTGTTTCATCGGCGAAGCGCTGCAAGGCCACTTTCCATAGACGCCCGCGGTAGCCGTTGCTGCCGCCACAGTCCGCGGTAATCATCAGGCGCGAAGCCTTGGGATAGAGAGGTTTTCCCATCTGCTGCCACCATCGGCGGATGCTTTCGACGGCAAACTCGGCGGTGTCATGATCGATGCCAACGCTGATCCAGCCTTGATTGGCCGCCAGATCGTAGACGCCGTAGGGCGCGGCCTTGCCCAGCACGGGATCGGCGAAATCATGGACACGCACCTTGACGGGATCGCGCTTTTTCCGCCATTCCTGTCCGGCGTTCTTGAAGTCGCCGACCAACTCCTTCTTCTTGGTATCCACGCTAATGACCGGCTGCCCGTCTTGGATGGCCGCCTGCGCTTGCGCGTTCAGGTGATGGAACTGCGCGTCGCGGTCCGGATGTTGCGCGCCTTCGCGCGTCTTGCGGACGCTCTGCAAACTGTATCCCTCTGCCGCCAGCAGATCGCAGAGGGTACGTTGCGAGACAGGATGTCCGCCCTTGGTCAATTCCCGCGCCAGTTTGGTCGTGCTCTTGCTTGTCCACCGCAGCGTCGATTCCGGGTCACCCCGCGTCACCGGATCCACCAGCCGGTTGAGCGCATCGCGCAGACCAGGATCTTTCTCGGTGACCCGCTTGCGCCCTCCACCCGAACGCCGTACACGGCCCTCTCCCGCCGCTGCCGCAGCGGGCCGTTCCAACTCCGCAATGCCAGCGTGAATCGTGGTGCGGCTGATGCCCGTCGCCCGAGACACCGCGCTCACCCCACCATATCCCAGCGACAATGCCTCATTCGCTGCCCACAACCTCAGACCGGCCTCATTCAAATGCGGCCTTATCCGTGTAAACTTCAGAGCAAGAGCGCTCGTCCGTTGTGGCATGCCACAGCATTACCACACTATATATAGTTGTTCAATTTACTATTGCTAGACTCCATAGGGGGCGGCGGTGATCATCAGGGGTGCCTGATTCTCAGGCAGAAGCGAGTCATCGGTGAAATACATAGAGCTGTTTCTCCTTTTTTGACCGCGTTTCGACGGGCCGGATATGCGATGCGATTGACAGACCTGCAAACGGAGAAACGGTCTAACGGACTTTCCAGCGAGGATAGGAGGGTGCAGGAACTTGGGACACTGTCAGAAAGTACAGTGACGAAAACGGGCCATTTCACTCGCAATCCTGAATTGCTTCCGTCTCGGTTGTTACCAACTGGACAATGGCCGCTCGACCGCTGTCCTTCGGTGTTACAAGGTCCCTGCGCTGCAGGCGTATTCTTGACGAACTGACCTGAGGGCCTTCGCAGAATATGGAATGTCCGCATTGCCACCGCCAAGTCACCTCGCACTCAAAGCACTGCAAGCGCTGCGGTGGGGCTATTCCTTCCGGCCAGTATCTTCTAGATGAGTGTGGAGTTATTGAGTCCAGGCCCGCCGGAACCCCAGCGCCCCCCACTCCCGCTCCAATTCGCGGCGCCGGCCGATACCGCGTCGCCAGGCTAGGAGACCGCTTTATCGCCTTTCTGCTAGACACAGTTCTCCTCTTCGGCCTGTTCGCCGTCGTGGACGCTTGGGCTTTTATGCGATGGAGCACAGTTGACGGGGCCGAATTGCAGGTCACCACCGCCTCACTTGTGATCGCCATAATGCTGAACACCACCATACTTTTCCTCTATGGCTGGCTGCTGGAAGCGGCATGCGGCGCCACCCTGGGCAAGGCTCTGGTGGGCATCCGAATTGTGCGAACTACAGAATGTGGTTCCTTATCTGCCTGCGCCGTTCGGAATGTTCTGAGGATCGTAGACGGCCTTGGGTTTTATCTTGTGGGAGCCGCCGTAGCTTGTTGTTCCGACGTTCGGCAACGGGTCGGCGACATTTGCGCGCATACAGCGGTAGTCGAAGAAGGCTTTGGGATCGGCATCAGAATGACCGCGTTGGCGCTGTGGATAGTGACCTTGGCCGGAGCGGGTTGGGCCGTGCCGCGCATTTGTTCGGACAACATCTCCGCGCACCCCAAGAATCTGAGCCAAGTCGTCCTCCGCATCGGCAGGACGGCAAATTCCACTTACTGCAACATCGCTGGTTTCACCCTAGATGTTCACCCTTCAACTACACCCTGAGTGCGATTACAACAATCATGGACCTTTGTTTGCCCAGAAGTTCTGATCGGGCGCGGATGACCAGGCAGTCGTTTGTGTCAGTTGGCTGGAACAGGCCCTTACACTCAGAATCCGGTGGCACTCCCTGATCTGATGGGTTCTATGCCGCCTTTGCGGCCACGCTGCAATGTGCACCTTCGGAATCGACGAACTGCGCCAGCAAGCCGCCGAAATCCTGCTTCGTTGGCGGAATGCTGAAGAGCACGCCTTGCGCGCTCATGTCCCGGTAGAAGGCCTCCACGTCGGCGACAGTGAACCCGAATTCGACCTTTCCCGCCGGCTCCTGCAATTGTTGTTTCGGGGCCTGCTCAGCGTTTACTCACGTTATGGCCTGCACGCTCGCCGAGTCGCCTAGCGACCCTCTACACCGAAAGCTCCGACAGCTTCGTTGCCTCTGCCGCCGTTTCGATTGCTACCGGGTGGAGCGAACCAGTTCCCGGGCGGGAGTTGCACCCGCTGAAGTCCAGCGCCTTTCACGGCGCACTGTTACGTCAACTGACACACGGATTCATTTTGGCCGCGACATTATCCAACGCTTGTGCTCTGCAATCATCTCGGGCACTTCGAGAGACATAGCATCAGGCACTCCTCGCTCAATCGCTCCTACGAGCCAATTGAGGGCGCGCTTCTCCGCCTCGTCAACCTGAAACAGAATCTCGAAATTCCCCGGAGTTGTTTCCTTGCGTGTAGCGGGGTCTCGGAGGGTTCTCGCCAAGACGTCGTACAGGACCAGAAATGTGCCTCGGCGCAAGCGGATCTTATCGGCTGCTCCAGTGTAATGGAGATTTGTACGAAGCCGCTGGCGCGGCGGACGCTACCGCGTGCTCGAGGATCGGCAGTTGTTGAGGGATTGAAGAAAGAAGTAAGTTGGGTCACAGAAATAAAGGAGGTCCCTGTGACACAACTACGGCCCCTCCTCGAGGTGGCCGATATCGTTCGCGCGCAAGGCGATCGCTTCATCCACAGCAACTTCCGCTGGTTCCATGGGGCCCATCGGAAAGTACTGCGCGCGATTGCTCGCTGCCGTACCGCGGTTCTCGGCGGGCATCGCGACCAATGCCCGCGCTGTGGGTATCGCACCACCTCCTATAACAGTTGCCGTGATCGCCATTGCCCAAAGTGTCAGAGCGGCGCTCGCGACAAGTGGATTATGGCTCGGCAGAGTGAACTGCTGCCCGTCGCCTATGTCCACGTTGTCTTTACTCTGCCTCACCAACTCTCCCCACTGGCGCTGCAGAACAAGAAGGTCCTCTATGACCTCTTGTTCCGCGCCAGTACCGAGACCTTACAAGAGGTCGCCCGCGATCCTCGTCACCTGGGGGCAGACATTGGCTTCCTTTCTGTCTTGCATACCTGGGGACAGAATCTACTGGCTCATCCCCATGTCCACTGCGTCATTCCCGCCGGCGGTCTCTCGCCCGACCGCACCCGCTGGATCCATCCCCGCTACCCATTCTTCCTGCCCGTTCACGTACTCAGTCGCGTCTTCCGCGGCAAGTTCGTCGCCGGTCTAAAACGCCGATTCCAGCAACACCAACTCACTTTCGCCGGATCTCTCAAGCCGCTGGAAAACGAACAGGCCTTCCGCTCCTTCTTGCGTCCATTGTTCCGTCAAGACTGGGTCGTCTACGCCAAGCCACCTTTCGGCGGTCCTCATCATGTGCTCGGCTATCTCGCCCGCTACACCCATCGCGTGGCCATCACCAACCACCGCCTCGTGGCCTTCGAGCATGACCAGGTTACTTTCCGCTGGAAAGATTATGCCCACGGAAATAAGAACAGAACCATGCCGCTCGATTCGCAAGAGTTCCTACGCCGCTTCTTGCTCCACGTCCTGCCTCGCGGCTTTGTTCGCATTCGCTCTTTCGGCTTCCTCGCCACTCGCCGCCGTGCCAGACTCTTGCCGCTCTGTCAGCGCCTGCTCGCCGACTATCCCACGGCGCACACACCCGCAGCCGTCACTTCTTCCCCCACTCAGCCCACTTGTTTCCGCTGCCCAAAATGTTCCACTCCCATGCTTATCGTCGAAAGATTCTCTGTCCTTCCTGCTTGGCAACTCTCGACCAGGAGCGCGTACCTTGACTCTTCTTAATCATCCAACCATGCTGCTCTCCACAGCGCGAGCTTCTGCTCCGACCGCCGTAGTGTCTGTACTCACCGAAATCCACTTCAATCCACCACTTACTTTCGTAAATTACCCGCAGCGGATCGCCTCCTCGGACCTACCAACACTCTCGCCGATATCTTTTACCAGTTCGCTCAACCCAACCCTGCGACGAACAAATCGCGAATCGCGCATGCAAAACCCATAGCTCCCCCGCGTCCGCCGCGCCAGCGGCTTCGTACAAATCCCCCTATCGCAAGTGCCCCGGCGGGACGCACTTGGGTCCACGCGGAAGCTCACCGCCGGCGCACTTGCGATAGGGGCCTAAGATTTTTCAACAATCAATCGGATCCACAAATTGGACCCAGCTGCTCTCCGCGCTCTTCCATGGCTTTCCCGGTGCTCCGCTCCAGGTCAATTCACGGTGAAATATTCCTCCGCCTCGATGTAGTTGCCAGCCACATCCCCCGCAATCACAACGAGGTATGAGTTCCGGTGGAAAACGTCTTACTAATGCCGGGCTCTGCAACGTGCGGAGCCTGCTGTGGTGGTCCCGAACTTGGATTCTAGAATCGGGCCGCCGAAAATTCGGTTAGAATTGTCGCCTATGCGACGAGCCGCCGCCACGCTCTTGTTGCTTTGCGCCGCATGCGCGGGTCAAGTGCCCGCGCCGATCCCGGACACCGAAGTGCCGCAGCGCAAGGAGATACTGCGCAACGATCGCGTGACCGTTAGTCTGTTGGAGCTGGCGCCGAGCGAGGCGACACCGATGCACCAACTCGACCACGACATGCTCGCGGTGTTCGTGAACGGCGGCCGCACGCGAGACACAATGCTTGGGCACAAGCCGGCAGAGGACAAGATGGCGGTTGGCGAGGCGCGGTTTCGCAACGCGGGCTACGCGCACACCATCAAGAACGAAGGCGCGGGCCCGTTCCGAGTCGTGATGGTCGAGTTCGCCGATCCGCAGGGCAAGATGGAACGGGTCGGCACCGTCTCGCACTATTGCAATCCCGGCAGCACGGCGGCGTGCGTCGATGAGAAGAGCCTCTTTTGCACGGCGCGGGTCTGCGTGGTGGACGTGAGAATCGCGCCCGGCGCGGTCACCACCAAGCACAGCCACGCCACCGACCACATGCTGGTCGCTGTGTCGGACTACGAGCTGACTGACCAGGTCGAAGGCAAAGGGACTGTCGTCCGCTCGCGAAAAAGCGGCGAGGTTGAATACATACCGGCCGGCATCACCCACCGCCAGACCAATACCGGCCAGGCACCCGCACGCTTCACCGTCATCCTGTGGCGCTAGGGTGGGCGTCTAAAGCTCCTTGCTAGTTGGCGTTCAACAGTGCGATAGCGATCAAAACCCGCCAGTGAGTGTTATGGCGATGTTCCAACAATGAACGATTGCTGCTGGAGCAGGGTATACCGCTTACCGAGGCAGGGTGAAGTCCATACGGATCTCAGACTCCACCTCGACCCGAGCGCAATTGATCTCCCTCTAACGGGCCATTGGCGCCGGCGAAATCGATCCTTATACTGCCGAGTGGGACTCCGGAGCTTGAGGGTTTTCATTCGCTCCGGGGTTTTATCGGAGTGTCTCTCATGACGAAACCTGGCCCGTTCTTAGTCCGCATCTGTTCGACATGCGGAACCCGGATTAACATTGAAAGCCACAAGTTCGACACAGACGGGCATGCTGTTCACCTGGAATGCTACGCGGAAAAGGTCCAAGAGGAACAAGCGACATTCAAGATCCCTTGTGACCCCCTCCGGGGTTAAGGCCCTTCCAACGGTATCGCAAAGCCAGATGGTTGGGATAGAACTCCGACGTCAGACGTCGACTGGCGTGTGCACAGCAGTGGTGCGGAAAGATCGGTAAATAAATCGCAGGCCTTGGCCGATTGGCGTTAAATCTCCATCACGCTCAAAACCCCACGATGGGCGTAGCCGCCAGAAGTACAAGACGGCAATTCTCATCGATAGCGAGATGGCGCTCTGCTTCAAGGGATTAACGTAATTCCCGCACATGCGGCATAATCCCTTGAGTTGTACAGGTAAAACCCTATCGTGAGTTTTTCAAAGCTGCTAGAAGGTTGTGTGGCCGTCCGACCGTATTCAATTGACTCGCCGCTCAAATTGGTGCCCGTGAGCTTCTCGCCGTAACGGGCCGTAAGAATAATTAAGAATGAGCAGGCAAAAGGAACAAAATGCGTACTGCGACTGCTATCCGTTTGTTGCTGTTTTCGTTTATCGTGCTGGTATTCTCGCACGGTGCATTTGCTCAAGTCGGTGTCGGTATTTCCGTAAGTTTCGGCCCGCCGGCGCTTCCGGTTTACGAGCAGCCAATCTGTCCCGGTGATGGCTACCTGTGGACGCCTGGATATTGGGCCTATGATGACGACGATGGATACTATTGGGTGCCCGGGACGTGGGTCGAGGCTCCCGAGGTCGGCTTTCTATGGACCCCGGGCTATTGGGGTTGGGGAGGCAACGCGTTCTTTTTCCATGAGGGATATTGGGGTCCCGAGGTGGGCTTTTACGGCGGCATCAATTATGGCTTCGGCTACGGCGGGGTTGGTTATGAAGGCGGGCGCTGGGAACGTGGTCACTTCTCCTACAACACTTATGTGAATCACATAAACACCACCATCATTCACAACACCTACAACACGCGAGTGACGTACGTCTCAGAGACGCACGTCAGCTACAACGGCGGCTCCGGTGGAGTCGAAGCGCGTCCTACGACGCAGCAAGAGTCATACAGTAACCAGCACCATGTAGGTCCGGTGGCCGCACAAACCCGGCACGTTCAGGAAGCTCGCGGTAATCCCGAATTGCGCGCTACCACCAACCACGGCAAACCTCCCATCGCGGCTACTGCTAGACCCGCTGATTTCAAGTCTGGCGTCGTAGCTACCAGAGAAGCAGGCGGGGAATATAAGGCTCCTCCGGCGAACGCCGCACGCGGCAACCAAGCGCGTCCAGGAAATGAAGCTAACCCCGGCACGGGAAATCGTCCGGAAAACACCAACGAAGCTCGTCCCACTACCGACAACCATGCCAGCGAATTACAGCCGCACAAGTTCACGCCTCCCAACTCCGGCAACGCCGCAACCGACAAGAAATACCAGCAGCAACAGGACAAACTAGCTGCCAAGCAAGCGCAGGACCATCAAAAGCTCCAGCAGCAGCAGGAAAAAGAACATCAGCAAGCCGCCACGAAAAACTACAACGAGGCGCAAAAACAGCAGATGGAGCAGCGCCACACTCAACAAACGCAACAGATCGAGCAAAAGCATACCACTCAGCAAAAGCAGATGGAGCAGCACCAGGCGCCGCGGCCACCTGCACCGAAACCGGAGAGCCGCCCTCCTGCGGAAAAGCCGCATTGATTGCAGGCTAACCATTCCAGACTACAGCTGTGCGGTCTCAGCAACGTGACAACGAAGTTGCGAAGTTGGTTGGGCAACGATCATCTCGCCTCGCTCAAAATGCCCCGAGCAGGGATTCTGAGTGTAACGGGCTGTGGCTGTTGAAAAACTCCATCTTCTCCAAAACAGCTGGAATTTGGGGGATAGAAAATGTGAAAATGTCTAGGAAAACCTAGAAAGTCGTTTGTAGGGCCTCCTAGCGCAAGGTTTTTTCGCGCATTTTCCAGAGCAGGAGTTTTTCAACAGCCACGAGATGTTCCGCCAACCTCAAGTACCTTGATCGGAGGGGTTCATTCTCTTGCCGCTTTTGTGGAGGCTCGGGGGGTAATGCGGCCTGGGCAGCCACGCGCCACCGATGCTCTCGGCGACGACAAGGCGGCCGCACTGGCAATTCTCCTGCCTTATCGGCCCCCTGCCGCGCTCTGCGTAGTCGGCCTTAAGCCTCAGCTTTGTTTCTTCGTCGGACCCCAGCCGGCATCGTGGCATATGCATTCAAACGCGAGTATAGAGACATTGCTTTGTAACTGTCGAAAACAGGCCGTTACACTCAGAATCCCCGTTCCGGCTATTCTGCTATTCTGAGTGCTATGGAGATTTTTCACCAGTTAATCAAGCCGTGACTTCATCTCCCCTATCAAACGGGTCTGATTTATGCCATGCCGCAGGGATACGTCGATGATAAGACTCTCAGTCAGGGGAGACACATCGTTTGAGGGGAGAGTCAGGAAATAAGACCAGCCGAGACTACGATTGCGGTGACGCTCTTCCGTCGCAAGCAAGACGACGGGCCTCGTTTCGTTCCCGCTCTTCCAAGCTACCGCGAATGATGCCTCAGCCATTAGACCAGCCGCGTAGTCAGGCGGAACGATTTCCGTTGCCTTTGCGTGGCACTTGAATGGAAATGCTTCCACATCCACGACCAGTTGGCCGGGGAAGTTGCGATACGTGGCGTTCTCCTTCTTTTTCCTAAATTCTGTTCCATCATGGGTCTTATGCTGCCGCAATCCGTTGAAGAAGTCGCCTGAGATAAAGAAAACTTGAAACGTTACGCACGTCTCGTGATATTGGACGAGACCAAAACCGGTTTTGACGCCCGCTCCGAACTCGGTTTCTTTTACGGCATGCCCCGCGTTTGGTCCAAGATCGACTTTGGGTCAGGTTTTCTAACACCTGCCAAGCAGAAGCGCGGACCGATGGAATCCTGGCAGCGTTCTCTCGCGAGTGTTTGTGATGCGAAAATGATCGCCTTTCTCAACGTCGTTCGTCCTCTGAAATTGCCGCTAATGTTGCATTTTTGCCGCGTACGTACTTGCCGCGATACTTTGCGGTTTGCTTCTGCCACGCAACGAACCCTGAGCCATCCCGATTACTGCGGACTCCAAAACAACCGCAGTACAATGGCGTGTCCTTCGCTGCCCCAAGGGAGTAAATTTGCTTGAATATCGATCGCGTCCGCCGTCCTGTGAAAGCAGGCCGCAGCGCGCGTGCACGGCTGTAATTTCGGATGAACACAGCTGCTCATCTTTTGAAAAAGCCCGGCCCTTCGTAAAGCGGGAGGTCTCATGAAGCTAAAATTGATACTGTTTTCGTCTTGTGCCATCCTGTGTTCCTCTTTGTCGTCTAGGGCGCAGCAAGAGCGGGAGGCGCGGCTCTGGCTGACGACGCCTGACAGGGCTGCCATCGTGGCGGCGCAGCCGAACTTACTGCACTTTTCCTCCGACGCCGGTCACTTGCCGCTGCTGACGGTTGACGATGCCCAACACTTCCAGACCATGGACGGATTTGGATTTGCGCTGACGGGAGGAAGTGCGCAGCTGTTGATGCACATGAGCGCCGGAGCACGCGCGGCCTTGCTGAAGCAGCTGTTTACCACGGGCGGTGACGGGATCGGAGTCAGCTACCTGCGAGTGAGCATCGGAGCCTCCGATATGAACGAACGTGTGTTCTCGTACGATGACCTGCCCGCGGGCGAGACCGATGCGGAGATGGCGAAGTTCAGCCTGGGCCCGGACCGCGCGGATGTGATTCCGGTGCTGAAGGAAATTTTGGCAATTCGGCCGGGGATCAAGATCCTGGGATCGCCCTGGTCGGCTCCGGCGTGGATGAAGACGAATAATGATGTGAAGGGCGGCGAGCTCAAGCTGGAGTATTACGGCGCGTTCGCAAAGTATTTCGTGAAGTACGTTGAGGGGATGCTAGAGGAGGGGATCTCAATCGATGCGATCACGATCGAGAATGAGCCGCTGAATCCGAAGAACACGCCGAGCATGGTGATGTTTGCGCAGCAGCAGGACACGTTCATAGCGAAGTATCTGGGACCTGCGTTTGAGAAGGCGGGGATTCGGACGAAGATTCTGCTCTACGATCACAACCCTGATGTGCCCTCGTACCCGCTATCGATCTTGGGCGATCCAGCGGCGAGCAAGTATGCGGATGGGACGGCCTTTCACTTGTACGGTGGCGAGACGAGTGTCCTGGCGCAGGTGCATGATGCCTATCCGAACAAGAACTTGTATATGACGGAGCAGTCAGTCACGGGCCGGCGTAGCCAGGGGCCGCTCGGGATTAGCGAACCGGTGAGGCAGGTGATGATTGGCTCGACGCGGAACTGGAGCCGGAACGTGCTTCTGTGGAATTTGGCGGCCGATCCTCAGAACGGGCCGCACACTAACAATGGAGGCTGCACCGGATGTTCCGGCGCGATCACGCTCGACGGTGATTCTGCGACCAAGAATGTTGCTTACTATGTAGTCGAGCATTTCTCGCAGTTTGTGCCCCCGGGCTCGGTGCGGGTAGCTTCGAGCGAGATGGAGCAGTTGGCCAGCGTGGCCTTTGTGACTCCGGAGGGCAAGGTGGTGTTGGTGGTTTCAAACACGGGGAATTTTCTCAAGCCCTTCGCAGTGAAGCACCACGGGAAGGTTTTTCAGACGGCGATGCCTGCGGAGTCAGTGGGTACCTATGTCTGGTAGGCTCCCCGAGTTCTACTCGGAACGAGTGGTGTTTCATGCGGGGTGACTCACGATGAGCCGTAAGGCGTGTGTGATCGGTGCCGGCCCGAATGGACTGGCAGCGGCCATCGTTCTGGCCCAGGCCGGAATGCCGGTCGACGTGCTGGAGGCCGAGTCTACGCCGGGCGGAGCTGCACGAACGCTGGAGTTGACATTGCCCGGCTTTCGGCATGATTTCGGATCTGCGGTCTTTCCGCTCGGAGCCGGGTCGCCATTTTTCTCATCGCTGCCTTTGGCCAACCACGGCTTACGGTGGATTCACTCGCCCGCCGCTTTGGCGCATCCCCTCGATGACGGAACAGCGGTGATGTTGGAGCGTGACCTGGACAAAATCAGCGACACGCTCGGGATCGACGGGCCAGCATGGGACAAGCTCATGCGGCCGTTCGTCGAGCGCTGGACTGAATTTGCGCCCGAGATTCTGGGTCCCATTTCGTTTATCCCCAGACACCCATGGCTAATGGCGCGCTTTGGAACGGTGGCGCTTCAGCCGGCCCGCGTTGTGGCACGCCGCTTTCGGCACCCCCGAGCCCGGGCGCTATTCGCAGGATTGGCCGCCCACTCGTTTCTCAGCCTGGACGAACCGTTGAGTGCAGCCTTCGCAATCTTGATGGCGGTACCAGCGCATGCCGTTGGTTGGCCGATTGCCAGTGGCGGCGCGCAGTCTCTCACCCATGCACTCTGCTCGTTTCTCTCGACCTTGGGAGGCAGAGTGAACACGTCATCGCCGGTCCAGAATTTGGCGGTGCTCGAAGGCTACAGGCTGTTTCTCTGCGACCTGACTCCGTGGCAGCTCGCCAAGGTCGGCGGGCAAAGATTATCTGACAGCTACAAGCGGCAACTGGAAAGATACCGATATGGATCTGGTGTCTTCAAAGTTGACTACGCGCTGAACGCGCCCATTCCCTGGAAGGCTTCCGAGTGCTTGCTAGCGGCGACGGTGCACGTGGGCGGAAGCTTGGAGGAGATCGCGGCTTCGGAAAAGGCGGTGCGAAGCGGCCAGCCCGCCGATCGTCCGTTCGTCCTGGTGGCCCAGCCTAGTCTTTTCGATACCTTGCGAGCTCCGGCAGGCAAACACACCGCTTGGGCTTACTGTCACGTGCCGAACGGGTCCCAAGTAAACGTGCTTACAAAACTGGAGGAACAAATTGAGCGTTTCGCCCCGGGATTCCGTGACTGCATTCTCGCGCGTCGTGTCTTTTCGCCTGCAGATCTTGAGAGCATGGACGCCAACCTGGTGGGAGGCGATGTTGGTGGGGGAGCGATGGACATTCGTCAGTTTCTGTTTCGACCGACTTGGCGCCATTACGCCACTTCGGCGCCGGATGTCTACATTTGCTCAGCGTCGACTCCTCCGGGCGGCGGAGTGCATGGCATGTGTGGCTATCATGCAGCGAACATGGCCCTGTCCAGGTTGTCTGGCGGCTAGTCTGAATACGCGAAAACTCGCGCGAATCGCTCCCAGCATTCACTCGCGTGGAGTAGCCGCAGGCCATTCGATGCCATGGATTTTCCCATCGGGTTCGCGCTCGATCGTTGGAGCATACAGTCCAATAAATTGACGGCGCCACCACAGACCCTGAGCCCGTTTTTCCGACATTGTTGTGAACCAATATTGCCAAATCACGGCGCGTACCTGGAGTGGGGGCCCATTCGAAAACGGATTCGTCGCAAAGAGATTGAGAACGTCGCTATCGTTGGAGAGAAGCAGCACCTCGGTCTTGAGAACGATTGGGTATTCTTGCCATGATCCCAACGAAGCAAACCAGAGGTTCCAGTCGAATCGCGGTTGATAGGGCGCGTAAATGCCAGGTGGCTGACTTGGGTCCTGCGGCTTGTAGCGGAACGGGTATGGCACCCAGTTCTTTCCGTCGTCGGAACCCTGGAACTCGATCTCGTATCGCCCCCGCGTCATGATGCCAAAGAGTCCGTATCGATTTGCGATGCGAAAGGGCTCTAGAGCCGACACGGGCTGGGTTGGCAATGAGACTGAGAACATCCACATCAACTGCGCTGTAGTTGCATAGAAGATCCAGCCGAGGATCACCATCGTTAGATACAGTTTCACCGTATTGCTGAGCAGCCCGAAGCCTCCTGAAGCTTGAGACTGGGTTTCCTTGGGTCGTTCCTGATCAATCAACGGCCCTGGCTCCTCATCGGAATCACTGGTTTGAGGGGCTCTCGGCTCGACCTGCGCGCCGACCACGATGCCAGTGGCGAAGGATTTCTTCCATCGTTGAGGGAGATAGCGCTGGAGACAGCGATCATCCAGCAACAGAACTCCCAAAGTCAGGACAAGGTAGTTCAGAAAAGTGTAGTTGGCTGTAAGAATGACACCCAGTTCCCAGGGAGTGACAATGAGGAAGCACCAGATGCGCCAGCGACGCGGTAGAAACAACATCCAAACCAGGACCAATTCGAGTGCCAGCGTTGCGAAGGCAGTCGAAGCGTGGAACCAATGCGGCAGATGCTGCATGTACCAGCCGATCCATGTTGGCAGCGGACCGTTCTGATAATACTCATCCATAGCCGTGAAGTGACGCCACTCAGGGTCTCCGCCGGCGATCTTTGCCACACCGGATTCGAAGTAGATGCGAAACCATTCCCACTGCAGAAGGAACAAACTGGCACGCGATGGCGGCGACGCAACGCCAAAGCCGGGACGTAATCCAGCTGGAGCAAAGAAAACTGCAATGAATCCCGCCTCGAGCAGCATTCCATCTGACTGGTAACCCGAAAAATCTTGCGCCGCGCTCACGAACGAAAGAAAGCACACGAAACAAACCACCAGCATTGCGCGCGGCCATACATTGATAACCAACAGCAACGACGCGACCACCCCCGCCCAGCACAGCGCGGTTACCATGTGAAGGCCGCTTCCAAGCCACAAGAATGTTGGCGCAAACCATATACCGCGGATGTAGCCAAAGGAGTGTGCCACAGCGCGGAGATATTCGCCGGCCGGCAAAATCCCTTCGGGTCCAATGAGTCCGCGAATCTGAAATACGAGCGAGAAGAAGGCGGAAAAATAGATGCCGCCGAGTGACCGCAGGAAGAGCCATCGGGGACCGAGGCGATCTTTCGCGCCATGCTCCGAGTCAAAAAGCACGCGGATGGCCCGGACCCAGTTCATGAGTGTGGGGTCATTATACCGATGACGAGAGATAGGCTCGCTGCTCAAAGGGAACGCCTGATTTCGAACTTAGAGGATGTGGGTGCGGAGTAATACATTTAAGGAAGTGGACTGAGAGCAATTGGAAAGGAAGCACCTCGGACGATGAGAGTTCAAATCTCTCTGCCGCCTCCAATGTGGGGATGTGGTCCAACGGATGAGGGCGCAAGGCTACGAACCTTGAGATCAGAATTCAATTCTCTGTATCCCCTCCACATTAAGTAAGCTCGCGTGGTCTAAGGCATGATGACTCTTCGGTCCTAACGAAGAGATCCGGGTTGGACTCTCGGCGCGAGTTCCAGATGGGTGGGTAGTGTAACCGAACAACACGGCAGTGTCCGAAGCTACAAATCCGGGTTGGACTCCCGGCCCGCCCACCAATGCCTAGGTTCTCACGTGCTAAGCAGATTCGGTTGATGATTTCCAGGTTCGCCCATCCACTGACATGGAATCGGCCAGGCGGCAGTTCTTGGCGTTGGCGCCTGTTTTGGAAGAGCAACCAAGTGCCTCAACGGGCCGTCGCAAGAAATTCGAGGGCGACGGCTGTGACGAAACTTCGGTAACTGGGGATCGGAATGGCAAGGTGCTACGGTAAAAGGCTGTCATAAAGAGGTAGAACTATGCGCTTCGCCCTGCCATGTTGTTGCGCCCTAGCATTTTTGTCTGCAGGTTTTGGCTATGCACAAATGCAATCCTCAGAGGAACCCAGCCTAGGCGATGTAGCAAGACAGACGCGTGAGCAGCAGCGGTTGAAATCCGCAGGCATGAGCGCTAACGCAGGACAGGTTCAAGAGCCCGGCACAAATATCGGATCACAGAAAGCCGACATTTTTATCGAGCCATCCGAGGTACTCTTGCCGCTCGGGGTGTCCCAGCGATTTCAACTGCTAGACGCCGGTGGCAACGAGTTGCCGTCCAATGAGGGCTGGACCGTTTCGGACCCAACGATGGCGGATTTAACCATCGAGGATGGCCATGCCATCCTCTTGGCTCGCAAGGTCGGTAATGTCACTCTACGACACGAGTCTGGTGCAGAAACAAAAGAGATTCGGATCCACGACAGGAAGCCTCCGATGCCAGTAGAGTCACGTTGGATCCTTCGCCCCATAGATGGGGAATTCGTCCACGCACTCTGGGCAAGTGGATCATGGTTCGGCCGTATAGATGATGGATCGGATGAAGAGAAAGCAGCGTCGGCGGCGTATTTTTACGAAGATCGAGGCCCCCAAAGCTCTCATATCCGAGCTGTTCGGGAGGACGGGTTGCAGGCTTGGCAATGGCCAGCCGGAACGGAAGAGGTACCGCATATGCTTTGCGGTGACTTTTACAGTGGCGTGCTGGCTTACGTGGGCGACAAGCAAAATCGCATGCTCATTAGCATTACGGCGAGCGGGAAGGAACGCTGGCGCGTGGCGGTGCCCGGGTTTCCCGGTAGAAACGTAAATGTCGGCCTTACCGGCGACATTTTGCTGGTCGAAGAAAACGCCGATTCGGCAGGAGCTCGTGTTGTTGTTCTCAATGGCAGCACTGGTGCGGAGAAGGTGAACTTCGCTCTGCCTCCCTCGCGCGAAATCGTGCGCAACATGGAATTGCGGAATGGTAAAACGGTGTGCGTGCCTGAAGCGGAACGCTCCAGAACCCTGCCGGCATACTACAGTAATGTCATGACGAATGCGATTGTCTCGCCCAATGTTACTACCCTGGCGTATTCCGAGCTTTCGGTTATAGCGGACGGCGGGAAATGCGAACCTGGCACAATACTCCCTCCAGACCGGATTCACCTCAGCGCGGTACAACGGCTGATGATATGGGATCTGACAGACGAGCAGGGCACAAAGTTCTACACTGTCGAGGAACATGCCGCAGAGGGTAACGCGTCAAGCCTGCGTTTCGACGTTGCGGAACCAACCGGAGACATCATTGTCGGAGACACCGGGACAGGAAACTTCCTGGCGGTGAGACAGGCTCGCATGCATTGGCCGACGCTGGCATATGAAGACGTTGGATATTTCCAGTACCGCGTCACCGAAGACCGAACCGTGAAGTACAGATTTCCGGTAAAGGTGAGTAAGACGAAGTTGACATCTACGATGTTACTGGGGGACAACAACACGGTCGGCTATGTTACTCGCGGCAATGACTTGGTCGCGTTTGACACCGATACCGCCAAAGAACTGTGGCGGTGGAAATCCGACAATACCGACATAGACGCTTGTGTTGCTCTGAAAGGCGACGCTGTCATCGTCCGCGAGGGCAAAACTTTTTCTATAATCAGATCTGGAAAGTTGGAAAACCACCGAGACGCCGACTTCATGTTGTTCGTTATGAAGTTCCTGCCGGGTAATCCTTAACAGTGCCAGTAACTCCCACCACCAGTTTTGGGTATTGACGAATTTCAGGAATGATGTAACAGTGAAGATGAGCTACAAACAATGAAGCGCAAACCCCATACCGATTGCTTCCCGACACCGGCCACGTTTACGTGGCAAGGAGCGGGGGAAGGTACGTTCATGTAACGGGGGCGATCCATAGCGCGTAATTTTTCTGAGCCTCCGATACAAATCGGGGGCTTTTGGTTTTTAGGGCATATCTCGCCAATGCGCAGATAGGAGGCGGCGTCGTCTAACGGCCAGGATGCGGCCCTTTCAAGGCTGAGATGGGAGTTCGATTCTCCTCGCTGCTACCAAGTTATGAGCACACAAGTGATTGAACTCGAAGGCTTTGAGATCGAGCTTGCATCGGAACTCTACTGCGACCGCGGAGGAGATCATCGCGAATTGGTGGATCGTGCGCGTACGGATCGCAGGAGGCTCGGCCACAACATCGATGAATCCGGGGTGCTGTGTGTGCGGTGCATGAAAGCAATACCGCTGAAAGCGTGAGGCCGGGTCGTCTAGTGGCAGGACCCTGGACTTTGAATCCGGGTACGGGCGTTCGAATCGCTCCCCGGCAGCCAGTTTGAAAGCTAACAAAGGAGGAAGCTCATTTGACGAGCAAGGGAAATAAATTCGAGGAGTGGTGAAGGCTACGGTTACTTCTCTTGTCCAGAAAACACACCGTATTCCGAAGGTTCCCTCCTCAAAGGTGCGAGGTCATCCAATTGGCTAGGATAACCGGCTCTGACCCGGTTCATGCACGTTCAAGTCGTGCCCTCGCAGCCAAGTTTGAAAAGTGGTCGCAGAGTCTAGCGACAGGACGCCTGACTGTCTATCAGGAGGGACGGGTTCAACTCCCGTTGCGACCGCCATAGGGGTGATGACCCGACGGGAAGGGCGCTCGTCTCCAAAACGAGTTCAAGCAGGTTCGAATCCTGTCACCCCTGCCAAGTGTGAAGGGCGAGCATGGTATAGCGGCCGGTGCCTCGGGCCTCCATCCCGATGACGCGAGTTCAACTCTCGCTGCTCGCTCCAGAGCGGAAGTCGTCTAGTGGCTAAGACCCGACGTTGCCAACGTCGAGACCGCGGGTTCGAGTCCCGCCTTCCGCTCCAAATGTATGAGGTGGCGTAACCAAGACAGCAAGGCGTCTGCCTGCAAAGCAGATCATGGGGAGTGCAATTCTCCCCGCCACCTCCAAAGTTTTTCGCTGGTGTAGCTCAGTGGGAAGAGCGCGGGCCTCGTAAGTCCGTGATCGGCGTTCGAATCGCCGCGCCAGCTCCGCTGGTATAGCTCAACGGGAGGAGCAGGCGTATGGTAAGCGCCCGACCGCAGTTCGAGGCTGCGTGCCAGCTCCACAAGTTTGCTGGTCTAGCACAGTGGCAGTGCAGAGAGCTTGTACCTCTCCGAGGAGTGTTCGATTCACTCGACCAGCTCCAGATTTCGATGGCGGGATTGGCCGAATGGCTTAGGCGCTGGATTGTGGCTCCAGTTACGAGAGTTCGATTCTCTCATCTCGCCCCAACTGGGCGGTTCGTATAAGGGGATTACCCACGGCCTGCAACCGTGAAATGCGAGTTCAAGTCTCGCACCGTCCACCAAAGTTTGGCTCGGGAACTCGACGGCAGAGTGCTGGTCTGAAAAGCCAGTGGATACGGTTCAATTCCGTGCCGAGCCACCAGAGTCGTAATGGCCGGTGTTGACTGCAAGAAAGGAAACAGGATGACAGACGCAACTTACAAAGTGATGAAGCCGGACAACGGTGTGCCTATCAAGGCCTGGACCAAGGGGGTCCCGCTTGAGGACGCCGCACGCCAGCAGCTTTTGAACGTCGCGCAGTTGCCATTCATCTACAAGTGGGTGGCGGCGATGCCGGACGTGCATTGGGGCATCGGCGCGACCGTTGGCAGCGTAATTCCAACTCGCGGCGCAATCATTCCCGCGGCGGTCGGTGTGGATATTGGCTGCGGCATGATGGCCGTGCAGACTTCTTTGCACGCCAATCAGCTGCCGGACAATCTGCACGGCATTCGAACGGCGATTGAGAAGGCGGTGCCGCACGGGCGTACCGACAACGGACGCGCGAACGACCGCGGTGCGTGGTCGGATGCTCCGTCGCATCACGCGGAGGTGTGGGCGAAGATGGAGCCGGCTTACAAGGCGATCGTCGACAAGTATCCCAAGCTGGATCACAAGCAGCGCGTGAACCACCTCGGTACGCTTGGCACCGGGAACCACTTCATCGAGGTCTGCCTCGACGAGAGCGAGAAGGTCTGGTTCCTGTTGCACTCAGGATCGCGGGGCGTGGGCAATCGCTTCGGCACGTTTTTCATCGAACTGGCGAAGAACGACATGCGGCAGTGGATGATTAACCTGCCCGACCAGGATCTCGCGTATCTGCCTCAGGGCACGGAGCACTTCGAGGACTACGTCCGCGCGGTGCACTGGGCGCAGGACTACGCACTGGCCAACCGCGAGCTGATGATGCGCAACTTGATCGCGGTGATCCAAGGCTCGGGAGAAGTCCCGGCGTTCGAAGCCAATGTGGAGGTCGTGAGCTGCCATCACAACTACGTGACCTGGGAGCACCACTATGGCGAGAACGTGCTCATCACGCGCAAGGGCGCAGTACGTGCGCGTGAAGGCGACATGGGAATTATTCCCGGCAGCATGGGAGCGCGTTCGTACATCGTGCGCGGCAAGGGCAATCCGGAAAGCTTCATGAGCTGTAGTCATGGAGCCGGACGAGCCATGTCGCGTACGGAAGCGAAACGCCGCTTCTCGCTGGACGACCACGCCAAGGCGACGGCGGGCGTCGAGTGCCGTAAGGACGCGGATGTCATCGACGAAACACCGATGGCGTACAAGTCCATTGATGCAGTGATGGAAGCGCAGCGCGATCTGGTAGATGTGGTGCACACATTGCGCCAGGTGGTCTGCGTGAAAGGGTAGACAGGGGAGGGCTGCAAAGCCCTCTCTTCAGATCCGGGTGTAGGGTAGCGGCCACCCACATGTCTTGGGCACATGTCCACGCAGGTTCAACTCCTGCCACCCGGACCAAAGTTCCAGAGTTGCGGCGCGTTAGTAGCGTAGGACAATACGAGAGGCTCATAACCTCTAAACGCAGGTGCAAATCCTGCCCGCGCACCAAGCTTCACAATTGTCGACCGACGGAAAAGGCTCTGTCGCATGGTGCATGCGGATACACTGATGAATGAGGTAGGACCTGGAGACGCGGGTGAATTGCCTAGCTCTGACTCGATTGATGACTGCAGGACGAAAGAGCGAATGCCAACCTGATGTCGTCAGAAAAATCCAACGGATCGAGGATCGAAGCGACGAGTGTTACAAAGCGCTTGCTTTCCTGGAACTGCCCTGGAACAAGGCTGTCTGGGCGGCTCTTACTGACTTCATCGGGCTCATCGAAAGAAGCGTGCCGCCCCAATTGTATGGGTCGAGGCATCACCTAAATGCTGCCACGAATGCCCGCTTCGTCACTGCTCAACTGTACAAATTCGCTCGGCAATATGGCCGCGAGCAAACACTGCATTGGGCTTCGTTGGCGTGGAGCCATCGACTCTCCCAGACCCAACTGCTGCGGGTCGCCAACCCTGATGAGAACGGAAAAGCCCTTCACGAAGATCTATCTCTCTCCTGGAACTGCCTTGGAACAAGGCTGTCTGGGCGGCTCTTACTGACTCCATCGGGCTCATCGAAAGAAGCGTGCCGCCCCAATTTTATGGGTCGAGGCATCACCTAAATGCTGCCACGAATGCCAGCTTCGTCGCTGCTCAACTGTACAAATTCGCTCGGCAATATGGCCGCGAGCAAACACTGAATTGGGCTTCGTTGGCGTGGAGCCATCGACTTTCCGAGACCCAACTGCTGCGGGTCGCCAACCCTGA
The DNA here is from genome assembly GCA_963832015.1 of uncultured Acidobacteriaceae bacterium. Taxonomy (GTDB): domain Bacteria; phylum Acidobacteriota; class Terriglobia; order Terriglobales; family Acidobacteriaceae; genus Sulfotelmatobacter. Next base: position 246,905 of record CAWHSR010000012.1, on the reverse strand, counting down.
TGAGAACGGAAAAGCCCTTCACGAAGATTGCTGCGGTTAGTCTGGTTCAATCTCAGGCATGCGTTGACTTCGGGATGGTTCCGGCCGCGGAGGCGCTTCGACTGGCAGAGGAATCTCAATAGTGCCAATCCGCCCGCTGATCGCATCCTGCACACCCATGCGAAGCGTAGCCGCCGCCACCGGCACACCCACTTCCTGATGCAGGCGGAATCCCCCGATCATGACGTCCTGGTACGTTTCTGGGTTCAGATCACCCTTCACATGACTCGCAATACTGGTTCGTACGCTTCCGTCTGCGTCGAAGGACGCCACCATGAAATTCATGGCGTTGTGCTCGAGGCCATCTGGAGTCGGATCAAAGCGCAGCCGCGATGAAGCGATGGCATAATCAATCTGGTAGCGCTGCATTTCGATAGGCTCTGCTGGATGGGATTCCGCTTGATGTCCTTTCTTTTTCTGGATGGGATGAACCGCGCGCGGATCTTGTTCCAGCATCGGCTTTCCGATTGGCACAACTCGCACTTCGAACAAAAGCTGGCGCGACTGCGGCGCATCATGCTGCATGGCGGCGAGGCCGAACCCGGTGGTCACGTCTTTGGATAACGCGCTCGGAGCATCCGCAGCGACCGCGAAGTATCCTGCACGATGAATCACGTGGTACTTTTTTTCGCCGGATGCGAGCGAGACCTTAATCCGCCGGAATTTCGCGTCATATTTCTTGTTCATGGGAGTGTAGGAGAGTTCGTAGTAGTTGGTCTCCTGTTCCATGGCGATGTTCATGGCCTGCTCGATGCCGTTGGCGTTGTAGAAAGCTTTGCCTCCGGTATCCGCTGCGATCTGATCCATGATCCCGTGCTCAGTCATCTCCTCCATAGAAGGAGAATCGTTTCCCGGAAGGTTTGGGCCAATCACACCGGCGGCATTGAGATTCGAGAGTTCGTCGAAGCGCTGTGTAGTAGAAGCCTGAGTATTGAATGCGGGCGTCAGGGGCGCGCCGGGTTGACTCAAGTCCAGTCCACCGCTCAAGCTTGATGCGGTCACGGAATAGCTGGTCAATCCTTTTACGTCGACGGGGTAGACGGCCACATGCGACTCTGCTAGAAGATTAACCGCTTGTTTCATCTCCTCAGTGTTGGTATTGCTCTCCGCATAGGGATTCCTGAAATCCATGCCGGGTGAGATGACCAGAGGGAAAGAACCGGAGAGCCAGATCAGGCTCTTGCGGCCTGGCAATGCGGAAAGGTAGCGCGCCAATTGCGTAAATGCGTCCATGGTGATCGCCATGCGCACTTCGAGATCCCGGGAGCGCCGGTCGGCTGCTTCCTGTTCCAGTCGGCCCGCTGAATCATGGAGAGAGGTTGCGGATAATCCGGCGATTGCGCCGGACTGCGCCGCGGTCCTCGCTGCGGCTTGTTGCAGCCAGTTGACGAGCATCCGGTCCGAGGCATCCTGACCCAGCATGGAACTGTAGCTCAGCGATCCCTTGCTATTCTTCAGGGCCCGGGTCAGGACGTTTTCATCCGGCGTGAAGCCTTGAATCATTCGCAGGCCCTGCGATAGCGTGCACAGCGCGAAACGCACATCTTTGGGTTTGTGCTGAATAAATTTCAGCAGTTCAAGTTTGGCACGCTGCTGTTCCGGCGCAGGCGTGTTGAGAAGGTCATACAAAATGAGGGTGACAGCGCTCGGCGCCTGAGGAGGCGAATCATTGCTGAAAATATTCCGCGGCTTCTTGTCGGAACCCGGGTCGGGCACCGGTTGTGGCGGAGGGGCGGATGCGCCGGTCGTTACCTCGTTGAAGTAGCTTATACTTTGCGGCTTGCCATCCTCTTTCACTGTGAAATCCCGTTGCGGAATATCTTTGATCGGATGACCCTTTGCGTCGGCCACGACAACATCGAGCGCTACGATCTGTCGCCGAGATCGGAAGGTCGGCACAGTTGCCATGTCCCCGACGCTGGCGGGCTTCATACCGGGCGAAGCTTGGGTCGACCCTCCTCCGGTGATTGACTGTGCCGCGCCAGAAGTCGCCGAATTCGCCGCCGATTGAGGGCGATCCGGCGGCAAACCGTCCTCGTCGGGCGCGGTAAAGGCGGCTTCCTCCTCGGCGGCCTCGGTTGCCTGCGCCGGAGGCGCGTATAGGCCGGGCACATCCGCTTTCACGGCCGTATATTTTGCTCGCTCGTCGGGCGATAAGTCTGGGAGGTCGTAGAAGTCGATGGCCAATCCGCGGAGCACAGCCAACTTGCGTCCGTCAGGAGAAAGCGAAAAGTTTCGTCCGTTGAGAACGACCGGAGATGCGTCAACCGAAAGAACCGGACTGCCGCTGGCCGTATTGAACACCTGAATCGTCTGTTCCAATCCCTTGTCTTCTGGATCGTCCGGCGAGGCAGGAGGTGTTTGGTCGATCGGCCGCAACGTGCTGATCGCAAACCGGCTTCCGTCCTCGCTGTGCTCCACCAGAAGTGAATAGCGGTGCTCGCTCCAATGTTGCTGCCATAACCGATTCCCGGTTACCGTGAACGCGCTGACGCTGTAAGCCGGATGACTTGGGGAATCCCGCCCGATCAGCAGCGCGGTGCTGCTCAAGTAGAGGACGTCGGGCGCGCGGCGCGTCCGTACTCTGGTGATGTTGTCACGCTGCTGTTCGCTCGGCCCAAAGCGAACCAGCCAGACCCTTCCGCTCGAACCGGGGATGACACTGGCAAACCCTGAACTCGTGGCCTCCATGTGGATTTCTTTTTCCGACTTGATGACACGCTGAATCGCCAGCGATTGTGCCTCGCGGAACTCGATTCGAACCGTCTTCTTGGACTTTGATTTGGTATTAGCGTCGTTGTCGAATGTTTCGGTTACGATTTGCTTGCCGTCGGGAGTAACCGCGACCCATAGAAGGTCTTGGGGCGACGTCAGTAGCAGTTGTTCATTCAGATCAGCGTCGATTGTGTAGAGACTGTTCAACTTGCGCAGAAGAAATCTGCCCGAGCCGAGCCGCCATAAATATTGGCGGCTATCGTGCAGATACCAATCGGCACTGCGCAGCACCTTTCTGCTCACGGAATCAAAAACCGCCGCATGAATGAAATGATCATCGTGAGTCGCCGGGCACTCCGCCAGCCTCGTGATCATCTTTTTGGGGTTGTAAGTGAGCAGAACGCGATCGCGATCCATGAAGTCGATCGTGAGATTTACCTTGTCGGAGCGACGGGCCATTGCAGACAGACCGTTGTATCCGGCAACCGAAAGATCCAAGCGCTGAGATGGCTGCGCGGCGGGCGGGTTGGGGTTCTCCGCTACGACCGCCAGTGAAAACAGCGCGGCTAAGATAAGTACAGTTCGACTCGGCAAGTTACAAACTCAGTGTGAGGCGCTAAGTTCAACCCATGTCACTTTTTTACCCAAGGGCACGATACAAGTTTCCGGAACTTGCAGCAAGAGTCTGACTTCCCGAGTCTGACTTCCGCTATCTTCGCATCTGCTACGAGGTCTGCAATGGCATTCATCTTGAGGGCGAGTTTGGCACGCGGTTGGGCTGCACACAATCGAGGAGGCGCGGGAGCTTCTAGCGAAGATTCACACCATTGCGTCAGGTCAATGAGCGCTAAGGCCTGCTTTCAACAGTTACCATCGTAAGCCGCAGGTTTGACGCTGAAATTCTCTAATTTCAAGCAGGAACCCGCGAGCGCTCAATGTCTCGGTGCCGAGATTGCGGATGTTATCTCCCCGACTCTCAAGCGCACTGCAAAGGGTGCCATGACACGAGATACGCCGAGGGGGGCCGCCCAATAAGGGCGAAATCCTTTGGAGAAAGACTCACGCGGCCCAATGTACTCCTCTTTCTGGGTACGTTTACCTTTGGCTTTCTCGAATTCCGATTCGACACTAGCGACTACTTTCCCTTCAACGTCTTCTTGCGCTATCGCTATCATCTGATGCCAACGAAAACCGCCGCCCTGACTGCGCTCGTGCTTGCATCAATTGCTTCTACGTGGAGAGTAGACGGCGAAGATAACCTGGCCGAGTTTGCGGGCGTAACATCCCAATTACACTCATGACCCCGTCAAGGAGGAAATCCTCATCATGAAATCGTCTGTTCATTTCCCCCCGGAAGTGTGCACTATTGACCAGCCACAAGAACCCTTGGCAGGTATGCAGTCTTACTGTTTAAAAAACGGAACACGGTCATGGGTCAACGACTGTTACGTCATTCGAACCCTCACGACCGGTTCAAACTCCGGCTGGACTCAATTCTGAGTCCGGGCTTTTTTCATGCCAGCGTAGCCGACTTGTTCATTCTCTTGTCGGTTGGCGAGACATCGCCGACTTTCCTAGATCTTTTACTTCGACTCCCGAATTCATTTTGTTCTTAATCCGCTTACTCTCTCGAAACTCGGGGACCGAACTGGTCCCGGTAATCTCCTCAAATTAACCTCGGGCTCAGTGTTGGAGTGTCAAAACGGGGCGCAGTCTGAATATCGCGATTGACTGGCACAAGTGACAGTGGCAGAACTGCGCCCGTAACGCTTCACTGAGTACAAGATCGATGTATCTTAAGCCCAAGGTTGGGAGGACGAGTCTGCCTTACCGCTTCCGTTTGCAATTTTAAGTTCAATAGACTTCTTCAATCGGAAAGGGCTGACCTTCGGGCTGGGCTACCACGTCGATATCGCCAACATGCAGTGACCGAGGCGGCTTGAGCGCCGGCTGGAATGAGCCGCACCCGCTGATCTCTGGGCGATTCTTCCAGCAGGAACTTTACGGGTGATATGCTTTCTATGAGTGCGCGATGAGGCTTATATACGAATGGGTAACCAATGACCCAGAGCGCCGTCCAGCTAGAGAAGATCTGCAAGAACTACGGCAACGGCCAAGTCGTACATGCGCTCCGCGACATGGATCTCAGCGTCGCGCAGGGCGAACGAGTGGCCGTTATGGGCCCTCCCGGCTCGGGCAAGTCCTCTTTGCTCAACTTGATATGCGGTTTGGATGATCCCACTAGCGGAACCGTCAGTGTTGCGGGGATAGTACTGTCGGACCTTAACGACGATCAACGCACCCGCATGCGCCGCGAGAAAATCGGAATGACCATCGTCTCCGCCTTTTGTTGGCCACCCTGGGCATAGCGCTGGGCGTTGCGGTGTTCCTCGCCATCCGCACGGCGAATATCTTAGGCTGAGCGAATCCTCTTTGAGCTTCCTAATTCGTTCCTTTATGAGTGATTGGCGGATGATCATACAGCGAAGTCTTCATCAGTCACGTCCGTCGATTGATAAGGGCTTAACGGGCAGTTCCCCACATCTATCGTTAACTACTGCAAGGCCGAACCTCAATGAATATCCAGTTTGCCCGTATATCATGGATGAACCTGATCACCGAAGTGATTCATTGCTCTCAGACGTACCAGGAAACGAGGTCGATCTTCCATGGTAATGCCAAGCGTGAAGACTGGCCATGATGCCGATCGCCGCCGATTCTGGTTGGCGATGTCGGGGTTTGTCATGGCGGCTGCGCTGCTGCCCTTTTCCTATAAAGTCGAACGTCGCCTGGAGACAAGTGTTCACATCCAGGGTGGAGAATCCGAAAAAGTTGACCTGGAACTGGCGCAGCGTTTCCAGTCTCCGTACGCCCACCGCCTGGTTCTGGTGATCAGCGGTATTCCCGATCCGGATTCAGCCAAAGGCGCAGATGCATTGAGCTTCCTCACCGGTTCATTGCGTACTGTCGCAGGAGTATCGGGTGCCGTCTCGAGTCTGGATTGGCCAGATGCTATGTTCACTGGGAACAATGGCGGGGCCTTGATCATCGTCGGGTTGGACCCGCACGATGAAACTGTCGAGGCGTTGGTCCCCGAACTAAGGGCAAAAGCAGACTGGATGGAAGGTCAGCTTAGGTCGCAATACCCCAATATCAAACTGGAGATTACGGGCGAGACGCCACTGAACTTCGATCTTCGCAAGGTTAGTGCAGATGACGTCAACCATGCCGAGGAACGAGCGATGCCGGTAACTCTCTTGCTGCTGTTGCTGGCATTCGGCAGTCTTGTGGCCGCGCTATTGCCGCTGGGAGTTGGGCTACTCTCAATCTCGATGGCGCTGGGTGCCGCGGCGCTACTCGCGCATTATCTGCAGCTGTCAATTCTGGTGCAGAATCTGGCGACGATGCTCGGCCTTGGCTTGGGCATCGATTATGCACTGCTGATGGTGAGCCGGTTTCGCGAGGCGTTGGCCGATGGATATGATCCCGGCCCCGCTGCCGATATTGCTGGCGGGCAAGCGGGGCGAACTCTGATCATCTCAGCCACGACGGTTGCCATCGGATTTTCAGCCCTATTGACTGTGCCCATCAGCGAACTCCGGTCCATCGGCATAGCTGGCCTGCTGGTAACCGTTTTCAGTGTGATGCTGTGTACATTCATACTGCCTTGGGTGCTTGGTCTGCTGGGGCATCGCATCAATGCCCTCAGAGTGCGTCTTCCAGCCACACGATTCAAAACGCGGGACAGCCTGGGCGCGCCGCGTGAGCGGTGGGTGCGTTGGGGCAACGTCATAACCCGCCGGCCTTGGACGGCTCTGCTTGTGGCCGGGATTCCGCTCCTGATCCTTGCGTTCCAGGCACGGAGAATCTCTCCGGGCATTCCTGACCATGACTCGCTCCCGGCCGCCGCCGAGTCGGTGCAAGCACTACACACGCTTCAGATCATGGGGCGGTCAGGTATTGTGCAGTCCCTCCGAGTGGTGCTGGAGCTGCCGCCGCAGTCTCCGCCGCTTTCGCCGTCTGGCTGGCTTGCTGTCAGTCGCTTGACGAAGAGCTTCCAGAGTGATCCTAGATCGGAAGAGGTCTTATCTCTTCCGACCTTCACGGGAATGTCTGACACTGCGGATGCTGTCGACGATGTCCCCGAATCGGTTCGCAAAAGCTTTCTTCGCAGCGATGGCCAAGCAACCTTGATTGAGTTGCTGCCCACCACTGCTCTTTCGCCCAACGAACAGGTGCAATGGGTACGAGACTTGCGCTCCTCCGATGTCGCGGCGATAACCGGCATGCCCGGGGCTGTGCTGCGGGTCGGCGGCGTTCCAGCACTCGAGGCAGATTATGACTCGGTCGTAAAGGAACGGTTGCCGAGGGTGGTTCTGGGCGTCGTATTGGGGAGCTTGTTGGCGCTGCTGATCGGGTTACGTTCTCTATTTGCGGCGGTCAAAGCAATTCTGCTCAATCTGCTCTCCGTTGGCGCTTCATTTGGTGCGTTAGTTGTCGTTTTTCAGGAAGGCCACGGTAGCAAACTCTTTGGGCTCCACGGACCGAGCGGCAGCGTATACCCGATAGTGCCGATTCTCTCGTTTGCTATCGTCTTCGGATTAAGCATGGACTATGAAGTCTTCCTGGTCGCCCGAGTCCTCGAAGAACGGCGGCGCGGGCTATCCGAGAGATCAGCGGTAATCGAGGGCCTGGCGCGGACCGCCGGGCTCATCACGAGCGCCGCGGCTATCATGATTGCCGTTTTCACCGCATTCATCGTGGGAAGTTTTCTGGTTGTCCAAATGCTGGGCTTTACGCTCGCGGTGGCAGTATTCATTGACGCTACCGTGGTGCGGATGGTTGTCGGGCCCGCACTATTGCAGCTTGCCGGCGACTGGAATTGGTGGCCCTTTGGCTTACAAGGGGCCGCGGCAACATCTGAGAAGGAGCTGGTCCCATGACGGCGGACACCGGGGATGATCCAGCGACAGTACAGGGCTTGGCAACGGCCTAATTAACCGAGTCGGTCTATTTCACTTTCTCCTCTTGGGCGCTGGACTGGCTGATATCAAAGTCCTTGCGTCCAAGATTTGCCTTTCCCGAGCCCCGTTCAATGACAAGAATCGAGGAGCCGGGCTTGCCCGGCAGCTTTGCCTCCACTTGCGACGCGGACCAAGCTCCGCCGACCTGCCGCAGACCATAGTAAGTGAATTCCTTCTGTTGTCTGGTCCCACGGAGCGTCTTCACCACATGCACAGGGAACAAAATGCCGCGGTCAATCCACGATGTTACCGAATCATAGTACGTGCGGTCCTGAGAAGCGGACACGCTCTTAAGGACTACGCAATCCCGTGCACCGTATTTCTCCGGTGCCAGGAGTTCCTGATTCTTCCAGAAGAGCTGGCTCTCGACCATGTCTTCATAGGAGAAGTCGGTTCCCACTAGCGGGTCGTTCCAACGTTCGAATGGCAACACGCTAGCGGCCTTCTCGCCGGGGAGTACCGCCTCGATGGTCACGTGCCCACTCACGCTCATATGCACGAGAAGGCTCGTCTTCTCTGCGCCGGATCCCGAGATCTCGCATAGCAAACGGAGACCATCGGGAAACCAGTGAGCCTTGCCGACAAACTTGTAGCTCTTGCGCTTGCCATCGCCTTCCACCCGTGTGATTCGCCCGGTCACGCGATAGTCCAATTTCTCAATACGCTGGCGTGAGCCGGTCAGCACAGTCTCCAGGTCAGGGTTGGCCGCGAAGGCCCGCGATGGATGCACCAGCGACAACAGCAATAGTAAAGTGACGGACGCTTGAGTCGCCCCAAAGGCACAATTCGCCCATATGGCCTCTGGATAGCGGCCAAACTTGCGGTTGCGAGAGAGCATTACAACGCGGCGCAGGAAAGTCATAGCTATCTATACAGCGTCTATCCAGGGCGACGGGCGGTGATCCACGTGGAGCTCCAGATCGCGCTAGTGCCAAGCAGCGAATTCGCAATTAGCTCCAAAGATACGTGAGTGATTTCCTCGGCGACCTTCACTCGTGCTTTTCTCGTCGACCATTTCGATCCGATGCTAGGGTCGGAGATGTGAATTGAGCGAAAGGAAGCAGTGAGGACGAGACATAGAGTGCGTGTTGTTTTGATCTTGTGACCTTTCGGCCTTACCTGCTTTCGTCATTTCACATTCTCGGAACAATACAGATTATATTAGGTGCTCGGCCCAATGTTTTAGTTCGCTCCGAAAGGCTGATCTTGCCCTTGAACGGTTTTTAGGGCCATGGCTGGATCTCCTCTTAGAACTGGTGGTCCGGGGTAACCCCGCTAGCCTAGACCGCGCTAGAGCTGGACAACCTTTATACGGTCAAAACGAGATGGAACGGGAAGAAGACGGAGGAGCATTTCTTTCTGCGTGAATCCTTCCCACGAGCCGCAGAAGAAGTCGGATGGAAAACTTAGAAAGGCGGCAATAAGAGCTAAACATCCTGCCGTCCCTTGCTGTTTAGCGATAACTGTTGCAACCAGATGGGATGAGAAGGCCGGTCTCCGACCGGATGCTGTACGCTCCCAGGTTATCGACGCGCTCTGAATTTGTACTGCCTATTGCTTAAAGACCAATGGAGGCCCGCTGGTTCGCTTCCCCTCAAGGTTGACAGTCACCTCGACACGATCGGCGATCTTGACGAAGGGAATGCCTTTATTCATCCCGTAATCCTTACGATCGAAGGCCATCGTCCCTTTAATCTCACCTGAGCCTGTGCCCTTGCCAGTAATCGTAAAGGTCAGCGTCTCGGGCTTAGATACCCCGCGAATGGTAAACGTTCCGGGCAGATCGAAAGTGGTGGGACCGGTCTGAACAACCTTGTCTGAGTGAAAGGTGATCAACGGATCATTCTCGACGTCGAAGAAATCTTTGCTCTTTATCTTGCCGTCTTTCATTCCGCTACCGGTATCCACGCTGGCGGCCTGAATTTTGATATCCAAGACACCGGTAGTGACATCAGGAGATGTAAATGTTATGGAGGCGTCCCACTTTTTGAAAGTACCCTCTAGGGCCACTGACGATTTTATGTAGAACGTAATCTTACTTTCGTCCGTCGCAATCACGAAAATCGGCAGCTGGTCCTGGGCTAGTGAGGGGAGCGCGGCGGACGCTGCCAGGCAGAGGACCGCGAATCGCATGCTGTTGAGGGGGCGCCTTGCAAACATGAACTTCCTCCCACCAGGCGCTATGAGCGCAACCCAGTGAATTCCAAAGAATCTTTGGAGTTTCACACTCGGTCGTCGCGCGGGATACTGTCAGATGTGACAGGAGGGTCGGCCGCCAATTTTCCGACGGCTTCCCCCTCAATCTGAGAAACAGATTAGGCCATTCGCAGGTCAGCGAAATGCGTGCGTCCTCACCATTGCAGGAGTATGAGCTCTGAACAAAACCCGGGCCCCATGGCGGCCAGCAGGCCCAGCGTGCCGGGCTCAGGACGCCGATTCTTCATGACATCTTCGAGCACCACCAGCACGGACGCCGAAGAAAGGTTTCCCACCTTGCGCAAACAATCCCACGAGGCGTCCAGTTCTCCATTGTGCAAGCCCAATGCAGCCGCAGAGGCTTCCAGCACCTTGGGCCCTCCAGTGTGGAGAACAAAGCTCTTAAGGTCGCTCCTTTGATGCCCGTGATCCGCCAAGAAAGCGTCTACATCCCGCCCCAGATTTTCCCGAATCAGGGTCGGCACTTCGGTGGACAGCAAGATACGAAAACCCTTCTCGGAAATATTCCAGCCCATCATATCTTCCGTGGCGGGATAAAAAACCGAGCGAGTCGCGAGAATCTCAGGTCCAGAAATCCCCGGACGTGATGATTCGAAGTCATCCCCGGTCACAATGACCGCCGCTGAGCCATCCGCGAACAGTCCCGACGAAATCAGGTTTGCCACCGACAGATCTTCACGCTGCAGAGTGAGGGAGCATAGTTCGACCGACACAAGAGCCGCCGCCTGCGAAGGATACGCGCGAACATAATCTGAGGCACGTGCGATCCCAGCAGCGCCCGCCACGCATCCCAGGCCAAAAATCGGAGTACGACGAATTTTCGTCGGAAGTCCCATTCGATTGATGAGCAGAGCGTCAATCGAAGGGCTGGCGACGCCGGTGACGGTCGTAAACAACAAGGCGCCCAGGTCTTGAACGTTGAGCCCTGCCTTGTGGAGCGCAAGACAGAGAGCCTGTTCCCCCAACTCCTGTGCGACCCTGATCCAAATGTCGTTGGCCTGTCCCCAAGTCTTGATGTCCAAGTATTCTTCCGCGGGAATCGCCAGATATCGGCCGTCAACCGTGACGTTGCGATGCAATCGCGCCAGCAAGAGGGGGTTCTTGAGTCGGGCTCCCCAATAGTCCTGGAGACGCTCTAAGAGAACTCTCTGAGTGTAGTAATGCTTGGGGAATGCGCTTGCTGCGCTTGCGATCTTCATAGTTTTGTCCTATAGACCATAAAATGTGTGGATCTGCTTTTGTTTCGGGTAGCTACTCCAACGTGCACCGATTGTCACAATTCAGTCACAGTCTCATGCGCTGGACTCTAAGGCGGACGGGCCCGAGACTGAGAACGCCCGATTGGTGGAAAAGGCCTCAAGGAAGATTCGATCAACCTCTCGTAGACTATACGCCAGTAACCGCCTCGTATCAGCCATTCGCTGGGTGGCCGACTCATCAGAACCTAATATAGCGACCGCCGTCCATGACTCAAGCTTGCCGACTACACGGCCGCCTGAGCGCTCGTAGAAGAGATCAGCTCGGAACCGAATCGTTGGCGCGTCTCGGCATTTCGCCCGAGACTGGCGACTCGGAAGTTGGGTCGACAGGCCACGGCGGGGATATTCGCCGGCGGCAAAATCCCTTCGGGTCCAATGAGTCCGCGAATCTGAAATACGAGCGAGAGGAATGGGAAAAATAGATACCGCCGAGTACCCGCAAGAAGAGCCATCGAGGACCGAGGCGATCTTTCGCGCCATGCTCCGAGTCAAAAAGCCCGCCGATGGCCCGAACCCAGTTCATGAGCGTCGGGTCATTATACCGACGCCGGGAGACAGGCACTCTGCCGAGTCGGACACCGTGGTTCTGTCTTCGATCGTCGTGCTGCCGTTCTTTTCTAGTGGTTCCCAGAGCGTCCGTTGCGGGCGGGAGTGTTTATTGTTTTCAGCAAGTTGCAAGCTCGCTGAATCTGCCAAGCAAGCCTCACCAAACGCAAATCACGCATCGGGATCGGGGATACCTCTCCCGTCGTCCCAGCTAAAAATGCGCGGTCAATCCCGACCTCGTCATCGTAAAGTGTGGCGCCAAATGTCACTGCAAAAACCCAATCCCAAAGAAATCTAAAAAAACAGCTTGGATAGTGGAGAAATATGAGGTATTTTGCCGACATCGAAATTCTGGAGCAAGGTTCGGTTTCACCAAGCCTAGGTCGACGTTTCGGTCTCGCGAATGGAAGACATCCCCTGCCTTCCGCGGTAGATTCCAGGTGACGTGAAGTCTCGCTCGCTCCGAGGGGAATCTAGCCGTGAAACCTCCTCTTTGCCTGTCCGTCGTGTTCGCGTTTTCTCTCTTGAGCTGCAATTTGTTCGCTGGTGGCGGGAAGCCGCCCCTGGCCGATGGATCGCCCCACTCTGACTCGGCCTCCGCCGTTTCTGCAGAGAGTGGGACGCTCGCAGCTCAGCCCCAGGCTGTCATCCCAGGTCCGCAGCGATCCTTTCTTCGTATGGCGGGGATCAGTCAAAAGATCGAGCCAGATGAAGTCCTGCCCTTGCTGAGCAGGAATGTGTTCACCGAGGGCTTTGAGATCACTCGCCCAACAGAGTTCCTGATTCTGTTGAGACGATACGTCGTACAGGCCAGAGAACTAGCGGCTTTGGCCGCTGGCAGCGGAATGGTGATTCGTGTTTCGAATTGTGACGATGCCAGGCCTCTGCTCCAAATTCTCGGTTATCGGACCCGGGCAGACTGCGGTACGCCGGGCACGTCCTTGCAGACGGAGGATCCCGAGAGGGCTTTCCTGGCTATCGATTCCGGATTCCCTCTGCCGGAACTCGAGCGGACCCTGCAAGGCGGCAAACCCTTCGAATATTCCTACCTCACTTCCCCATTGCCCGTGCTCTTTGCAGAAGGCGATTGGACCCGAGCCAGCACGAAGAATTACAAAGAAAACAGCAGGGACTTGCTCGACACGATCCTCGCCGACCAGTCGGTTGCGCGCCTGTATTGGGCTCTCTCGCGGCTCGACCCCGAAACCAGGAACTCCTTGCAACAGTCGATTGGGCTCGGGAAGTTGCTTCCCTATGCCGCAGTCCTTGATTTCTATGGGAGGGGTATCTCCATCAGCGCGGGCCGAGTCAACGTACCGGGAGGCCCTGCCGCGGACGCCTCATGGAAGGACCTGGTTGGAGCTAGCCCGGCAGCTCCTGCCGCTTTTATCCCACGGTTGCTTGCCAAGGACAAGGGTTGGCTGGTCGCCTATTTCGATGCGCTTTCGCGCGTAACCGGAGCTCGGCAGGCATACTTTACCGACCCGCGCCGGCTGCGATTCTTCTTCGAAGGACTGCGCGCGCCCGATCGTGCCTCACCTGCCACGCTAGGTTCATTCCGACCGGCGCCTGCCCTGTTGCTGCTGGTCAGTCGAATTCAGCTGCAGAGCGATGGTACGCCGCTCATCCCCGGGAATCTCGATATTTGGAAAGACATTCTCCAAGGGCACAACTCTGGCTTCGCTCGGAAGGTAAAGCAGTCTTCCAATTTGAGCGGACCAGATCAGCTTATACAGAAGATGTTCGCTCTTTCGCGTGCGCCTACTGACGATGGACCACTGCAGATGTTCATGGCGATCAGTGAACTTGACAGTAGACGCTCTCCCGAACATCGCCTGTCAGCGGCGACGGTCGGCTTGCTGGCACACAAGTTCGAAGAATTCAGCGATCAATACCGGGTCTTTGCCGAGTTTCCCGAATTAAGCGACGAGTCGATCACACTGTTTCTCGATGTCGCGCAAGGGCTGAACAAACTGCCCATGACCATGCGCGGAAACGCGTTCGGAACCTTTCAGGCAAGTGAAGGAATCTGGCAGATTCTGGCCAGACAGGGACAGATTGCAAAGCCGCAGCTGGACGCGTCGTTTCGGCAGGTGATCAGTCCTTTCGCCACGATTCGGTCAGCCTCCCAACTTTACGACGCAGGGCGAGCTTCCCTGGGAGAACTATTCCGGTTCTCGACGGGAAATGCCAGAGCTTCACAGGACGAAATCATCGAACTGCTGGCAGGACCTCGGCAGAATACTCCCGAGGGAAAGCAGATCCATCGAGAAGTTGCCATCAGGGTCCGTGCCGTGTTGGACGACCAGCGACTGGTCTCGCTCGACACATTATTGACGGTCGGGGATGGGTTGTCCGAAAAAGCACGAGGGAAGCAGCCGCCAGAGTACATGATCCGCCTGGCTGGCCAGACGCGAGAATTTGAGATGCCGCGGCCAATCTTCACGAACGGCGAGAGATCGGAATGGGCCGCCGGAGTCTACAACAACCATCACACCGACGTGCAGATGAAGTCGGACATACCAAAAGTCCTCAAGTCGGCGACAGCCTCGCCCGCGCAAATTGAGGAGGCGCGCGGCCAGCTCGCGTCTTTTCTGAGAGATACTCTCGTCGGTTTGAACTATGCATACTACGAGCCGCCGGGTGCTCAGGCTCTGCATAATAATCCGCTCTTCGTCCGCTCCCACGATTTCGCCGGAGAAACAGTCAGCGGAATGAAAACCCTCTGGCAGGCTCCCGAGTTGCTGGGCCAGGGTTCTCCGGCGGGCGGAGGCGCCCATTTTGTGGGCTCGCTTGCCGATCTCCCCTATGCCCTCGCAGATCTCGAGCAGGATTTCATTTCGCCCAATAGCGTTCAGGCACTCATCTGGAAGGAATTGACGCCGGAACTTTTGGCCAGCGCAACGGTACCCCGATGGTGGGACGTCAGCCCAACCGAGTTGCATGCAATCGCTCTCTATCAGCGAAGTGGAGAAGAACTCCTGATCGCGTCCGCCAAGGACGAGGCCATGCGAAACAAGGTTCTGATTATTCTGTCGAACCGGTTTCTTCCACAACGATCACGAGAAGTCGAGGACGCTCTGCGCGCCGGTCGCGCATCAGAGTTGCTTCCTCAAATGATGCCGTCAGACACCTTCTATCTCGCGGCGGAGTGGCGGCGACAGTATCCGGTACAGCCCGGTTTGGGCGGACCGGCCACTCAGGAGCTTGATGAACTGTATCGGCAGCATCCCGAACAGGCTGACTGGAATCGGTTATCGCATGACTTTGGCACGCCGCATCCCACCCTGGCTCAGAACTACGGCCTCGAACTTCTGAACATGATGCCCATGCCACCGCTTGCTGGATATTCGAGTCGTTTCCTGGCGGAATCCTGGGACTCGCCCAATTTGTACTGGGCTCGTCTGGCGGATGAAGGAGGATATTCGCCTGTGATGCTCAACCACTTCGTGCCCCAGTTGACTCGAATGATGGTGGAGAAAATCTTCGCGACTGACTTTGAGGATTGGGCGGAACTCCTTCGGGCGATGCACGAAACCGGAGCTGAGTTCCGCGAAGGCAAGGTGACGCCTTTGAGAATAGCTGGCGCTCGGCCCTGAGGGTGCGCTCGATCCAGCATTAGTTTGCAATTCAGCGGTCCTTGGAAAAGGTGCCGCAGAATAGGAATCTTAAAACCATGGTACGAAAATTGTTTCCGCTGATTCTCATTTCTTTGGGCTTAGTTCTGGGAGACGCAACGAACATCGAGGCTCAGGAGAGTCCGGACTTTCACGTTGTGGTCAACATGGTCCAACTCAACGTGGCCGTGACCGACAAGAATGGAAAGTACGTGACAGGACTTCGCCCGCAAGATTTTGTCATTTCTGAGGATGGGATTTCGGAAAAGACGGCGACCTTCGCGGAGGGCAATGAACCGGCCCGCAGTCTCAGAGAACTATTAGGACAGGACGCACCCGGTGACCCGGCCGAGCGAGATTCGCAGGTAAGGGGCGCCAATGTGTTCGTCCTGTTCGATACCAGCAACTACATGTATCGTGGTTTCGTTTTTGCGCAAGACGCGATCACCGAGTTCATTCGATCGCTTGAAGAGGCCGACCGGATCGCACTTTATTCCTACAGCCGTGACCTCTCTCGCGTCGCCCCTCTTACCGCCGACCGAACCCAAGTCGTGCAGGCCGTGCGTTCGACCGTCGCCGGAGATGAGGCAGCACTGTACAACGCGCTCTTGCTGACGCTGAAAGATGCGGCTCAAAATTCGGGCAGGAAAGTTGTCGTAGTGTTCTCGAACGGGCCGGACAACTCCAGCGTCGTACCCCCCGAGGATGTCGCTGAATTCGCCCAGTCGGCCGGAGTTTCCATCTACATGATCAGCACACAAAAGGCGAGATTGGAACCGGTGTCCACCGCGGTGTTTGATCGCATGACCGCCGCCACGGGCGGCAAAGCCTACTTCGCCAAGGACTGGAGAGATGAACACCGGGCATTCGCGTCCGTCCGCGACGACTTAGCACACCTCTACTCACTGAGTTACTACCCAAAGCCTAATGCCAACAACGGCTGGCGCGCGATCACAGTGAAGCTCGTGGGCGATCAAAACAAGAAGTACAAGATCCGGACTCGCAACGGTTACCGACCTCAACCGTCCCGATTCTCCAGCGGTGAAAAGACAACACTATCTAGCATCGCTCCTGAATAGGGAGGACAAGCACTCAAAGTCTCATTGCGAGTTCAACGCCGCCAGCAGGAATACCAAAGGCGCGTTCCAGTTAATGCAGATTTCGTTCATGGAATAGGCTGCCTCATCGTCCTTATACATCTGCATCGGCGGACGTTTCGGCAGTAGCAATCCGACACGATCAGAAGGATGGGCATTGGGCCCGCCGGAAAGAAGCCCGGGCCATGGGGCGGCAATATTATCGGCACCGCTTGGCCGATGGTGGGGATGCTGGAACGCTTTCGTTC
Source organism: uncultured Acidobacteriaceae bacterium (assembly GCA_963832015.1). Taxonomy (GTDB): domain Bacteria; phylum Acidobacteriota; class Terriglobia; order Terriglobales; family Acidobacteriaceae; genus Sulfotelmatobacter. The sequence goes on along the minus strand of CAWHSR010000012.1, from coordinate 230,143 downwards.
CCAGCTGTGTGACCCAGGACAAATCCCAACAATTGCGGCCGACCAAGTAGTGCAGATTTTCCGCGGCGGCCTGACGGAACTCGTCATTCTTCTGCAAGCGGTCCGTCACGATCAGTTGCAGCGACTGATTCCCAGCCACGCCATTCGATCCCCAAGTGTAGTCCGAGAGCGACAGCGTGTTTCCGTAGCCGTTCTGCCGGGCGTTTCGAACCAACACGTCCGCTTCTCGCGCGCTGGATTCACGAATCTGCGCCAACAGTTCGCTGGATGCGCCTTTTCGTTCCGCCATCGCGTAGGTCCAGAGCGCAAGAGCCGACAAGTCATTCCATGCCGGCGCCTTTACGCGCAGCCCGCTGCCCGTGCGCAGGTATGCAACACCGCTTTCGAATGCCTGGCGATATTGTTCATCGCCGCTGGTGCGCCAGAGTTCCGCGGCCGCCCAGAGCATCTCGTCACGGCAGTCGTCGTCACCATATTCGCCGGTGCGAATGCCCTCGGGATTCTGGAAGCGCACATCCGGATTCTTGCTTGCCCATGCGTATGCCCGTTTCGCCGCCTCTAAGCAGGTCTTGGCATAGGCATCGTCGAACGGCCCGTAACATCGAGCGGCAATTGCCGCCACCGCGGCCAGATCGGCAGTCGCGCACGTGCTCTTGTAAGGAGCCGATCCAGTCCCAATGACGTAGCTGATCAGATGATCGTCTTGCGGCATTACAAACCCGCAGAAATTCTCGCTCGTCTGCTTGTGCCACACCCCGCCGTCGGAGTCCTGCAAGGTGAGCATCCAATCGAGATTCCAACGAATCTCCGCAAGAAAGTCGGGAAGCTTTCCCCCAGATTCAGGAATCTTGAGATCCAGCTTGCGCACTGCCCCGTTGAACATTTCCCAGGCCCAGAGCAGCGTTCCCGTCGAGATGCCGGAGTTCACCGAATAACGGCCGTAGTCGCCGGCATCATGCCACCCGCCGTGATTTTTCATCGGACCGCTCTTTCCGGATGTCTTGTGATATTCGGCGGTCAGATGGCATGCGGGATGCGAATAGCCATTCCCCAAGTCGACGTCGCAGCCACAGCGCTGCCCGGAATATCCCCGCATAGTGAGCCAGAGAGCATGACGATAAACGTCGCTTGCGATTTCAAACTGCGCGCTCTTACCGGCGTCGGTTTCGAGAACGTAGGTGCCCGGCTCGCGGACTTGCGACATATCGGCGATTTGAACGCGGTCGCCCGAAGCTGAGTCGTCGCGAACCGCACCAGGCTTTCCTTGCAGGACCACCGCTCCGCCGCCGACGGCACGCACGGTGAACGCTGCGGACGGAGCGCGCAGCGTGAATAGTTTCGTCGCGTTCGGAAGGTATCCGAGTTGATTGAATACGATGGGGCTCGAGTCAGTCGCCGCTTCGGCCGCGCTCCACCTTGTGCCCAGCCACAAGGCCGTTGGAACGGCGGCTACCCCGCCACAAACGCTCGCGACTTTGATGAATGTTCTTCGCTGCATGGTTCAAGTGCATGCTTCTCAAACCAATGCCCGTCACTAGTCGACGGAGCCGATCCTACGAGCTGGCCCTCATATCGCTCGAAGTCCCGCCTGCCGCCGGAACGTAGCACTTCTGCGTGTAGTCCATCACCATGCGATCGGCGTTGAAGCGCCAGCCCAGGGTTCGGATTGTCCGCTTCATCCGTCTGATCCATCCTCGCGGAAGGCCATCGCGATCGCGTTGGTAATAAAGTGGAATCACTTCTTCGCGCAGGGTTCGCATCAAATCTTCCCCATCACGGGCATCGTGAACATTCATGTTGGAATGAGTCCTGCCGGTTCCAATCGAGAAGCCATTCATCCCGTCATAGGCTTCAGCCCACCAGCCGTCGAGAACGGAAAGATTCAGACCGCCGTTCAGCACGACTTTCTGTCCGCTCGTGCCCGACGCTTCCAACGGCCGCCGCGGATTATTCAGCCAGACATCGACGCCCTGCACAAACCGGCGCCCCACGTTGATGTCATAATCCTCGACAAACACGAACTTGTCGCGGAATTTCGGATCCCGCATCAAGTCGGCAATCTGCTGCAACACGCGCTTGCCAGGCTCATCCAGCGGATGCGCCTTGCCCGCAAACACGAACTGCACCGGACGGTTCGGATCATTCACCATCGAAGCCAGCCGCTCGATGTCCGTCAAGATCAGATTGGCCCGCTTGTATGTAGCAAACCGGCGGGCGAACCCGATCGTTAGAGCATCCGGACTCAAGACGCGCTCCAGGCGCTGCAATTCCTCCCGAGATTCGGTTCGGCGCTTCGCCTGTTCAACCGCCCGCCGTCGCACAAACTCGATCAGTTGCGATTTCAGGTTGAGGTGCGTCTCCCACAACTCGCCGTCGTCCACGTTCTCGATTCCCAGCCAGATCTTGCCCTCGCTGCTGCGCTGGTGCCAGTCAGTGCCCAAGTGGCGATCGTAGAGGCGGAACATTTGCGGCGCCAGCCACGAGGGAACGTGCACTCCGTTGGTGATGTGTCCAATGGGAACGTCGTCTTCCACTTTGTCGCGGTACAGCCCAGTCCACATGTGGCGCGACACCTCGGCATGCAGCGCCGAAACGGCATTGGCGCGCCGCGAGAGGCGCAGCGCCAGCACCGTCATACAAAATGTCTCGTCCCCATTGCTCGGAATTCTCGCGACCGAGACCCATAAGACTTTCCTGCGAGAGTCCGAGTGCCTCGCGAAGAGGACCGATGTGCTCCTCAATGAGCCCGGCATCGAAACGGTCGTGCCCGGCAGGCACCGGAGTGTGAGTAGTGAATACGACTTCGCGCGAGACCCGCGGAACGGCCGCATCAAACGCCAGCCCTTCCTCCTCCATCCGCATGCGAATCGCTTCCAGCACGGCAAAGGCACTGTGGCCTTCGTTCAGGTGAAGGACTCCGGGAGAGATCCCCAGAGCCTTAAGCGCCCGTAATCCCCCAACGCCCAGCAGCAACTCCTGACGAATGCGGATGCGGAGATCTCCGCCATACAGCCGCGAAGTCAGTTCGCGATCCTCGGGAGCATTTCCTTCCACGTCGGAATCCAGCAGCAGCAGGTCGCGACGTCCCACCTCCACGCGCCAGACTTTGGCCCGAATCCGGCCGCTGCGCGTTTCGATTTCCACTACGACCGGCCTGCCGTCCTTCCCGATCGCCACTTCCATCGCCATCTGATTGACGTCGGTCTTCAGATATTCTTCCCGCTGCCATCCGTTCCCATCGAGCCTCTGCCGGAAGTATCCTTGCCCGTAGAACAAACCGATGCCCACCAGAGGAATATCCAAATCCGACGCGCTCTTGATGTGATCTCCCGCCAGCACACCCAGGCCGCCGGAATACACGGGCAATGATTCGTGCAGTCCAAACTCCGCCGAGAAATAGGCCACCGGATGAGGCCGCAATACTCCAGCGTGCCTCGTTCCCCAGGTGCGGTCTGCTTCCAGATACTCCAGCAAGCGGCGATACGCGTAGTTCACCCGGCTATGCAGCATGAGTTCCGCGGCGCGGGTTTCCAGTTTCGCAAGCGGAAACTCTCCCAGCAGCGCCACCGGATTGTGGTTGAGTTCATTCCAGCGCGCGGGATCCAGATCGAGAAACAGGCTGGACGAATTGTGATCCCAACTCCACCACAAATTGCGCGCCAGGGCCCACAGGCGCTCTTGCAGCGGAGCAATGAAACGATCTAGCGTTCGGGCTTCGCTTACGACCGGAGCGACCTGGGTGGCCGCTTCCGTCAGCATTCGAATCTCGTCTTCGCTGAAAACGCGGGCCTCGATCGTCTGCACGACCAGAACACCCTGCAGAACACCGCGATCAATCAGCGGAACTCCCAGAAACGATTGATAGGCATCCTCGCCGGCGTCCCGAAAATACTTAAACCGGGGATGATTCTTCACTTGTTCGACCGCAACCGGCCGCACCAGTTCTGCCACCAGGCCAGTGAGGCCCTCATGTACCGCCATCCGCAGACTGCCGATACACTCGCGGCGAAGTCCAACCGTTGCCGCCAATACCAGGTTGGCACGGTCCGGTTCCAGCAAATAGGCCGAGCACACATCCGTTCGAAATCTCTTGGCGATCAGGGCAACGACGTTCATCAGCGTTTCCGCAGGCTGCCCGCCCTCCGCTGCGAGATCCGCGATCTCTTCCAGGCTCAGGACGTTCCTGACCTGGCTCGAATGCACGCCTTGCTCCATGGCTTCAGCTACGTTCTCGTGTGCTTCCAATCTGTTTCGCTAGCCTCCGTAGGGTCTTGGGACCTGGATCTGCCAAACAAATGATCTGCCCGGCTTCGTTCGGCCGAGCTACTTGGATGATGTCATCGGCGGCAAAAGTTCCATTGTTTCTATTGTACGGGCAGCGGATGAAATCGCGAACCGTGTACAAATTTTCACTCGGAAGGGTGCCGGCACCCACGCCTTCGGACAATCAGCCCAGCCAAACTCTGTGCCGGCGGATGCCGCGGCAGATCTAAGGCACGCGAAGAAAACCCTGTTTACTTGCGCTCTCGATAAAGAGTAAAATCGGCCCCAATCCAGCCAACCGATGGGAAGCCTACGTCCGCTTCCCCTTGGCGATTCGAGCATGCAAGTTTGGAAAAGGCCATCCGCCGGAGGGCAGATGAGCCAGCCCGAACTGCAGCTTACTAAACTAGGGACGGATTTAACGTCGGGATTTTTTTGAGTACCGCCCGCAAGTCTTTTGCATCTCGCGCGACCCATGGAGTCAGCACAATGAACGGTACCGCCGCACGATTTCTCCGCTTGGGTGTGAGCCTGTCTGGATTGGTGCTTTTGGGCTGGGTATTGACTGGTCAGGCGGCCAAGCCTGCACCGGAAGGCCTTCCTACCGACTGGACTCACCGGCACGTCATCTTTTCCCAGCCTTCGACCTTCGAACAGGTCCGTCAGGTCACCAAGGATCCGCGCTACTGGCAGCAATTTTTCCGGGACAACGTTAAGCGCACGCTGCCGGCGGACGCAGCAGCAAGCGGCGATGCGAGCTCCATGGTTCCCGGCTCTCCAGGGATTCTGGTCGGAGAGCATGGGCAGCGGCGCCTCGGTCGGGGCGGGCAATTATCCCGCGAAGTATGCGTTCCAAATCAACTCTGCGCCAGCTGCTCGGATTATGTCGTTTTCAGCACCGGCCTGGCAGGCGCTTCGGGGCAAGCCAGCATAGTTGCCTACGACAATCTCTATTCTGGATGCGGAACGGTTCCGACGACCTATTGGGCCTTCAATACCGGCACCGGCGGTACGATTCTGACTTCTCCGGCGATCTCGCCGGACGGCTCGCAGGTGGCATTCGTCCAGACCGCCAGGCGGGTTGGGAACTCTGGTTCTGCTGAAGTGGGCGGCTGGAAGCGGGACGGTGGGCGCCCCGACGACCCTCACGGCTGTGGACAACAGCGCCTATCGCGACCTGCACCGCGCCCTGCATGACGACCATCATCCTGAGAGACAAGTCAGCACGTGGCGACCGACGACACGACCTCATCGGTTTTCCCCGACTACACCAACGACACGATTTGGGTAGGCGGAGCCTCGGGCTGGCTTCATAAGATCACCGGCGTGTTTCGTGGTACCCCAGCCGAAGTCAACAGTGGTGGATTCCCCGCTCACATGACTGCGGGCAGCGCCCTCTCCAGCCCCGTGTACGACCCTACCTCGGGCTTTGTCTTCGTGGGCGATTACAGTGGATTTCTCAATAAAGTCAGCGCGACAGGAGTGATCACCAGATCAGCCCAGGTGGATCATGGAACCGGCCTGGTCGCGGGGCCCATTGTGGACTCGACTGCGGGAAAGGTATACGTCTTTTCCTCCGACGACAACAGCACAGCTTGCACCGGCGGTACCGTTCCATGCGCAGCCGTTTACCGCTTCACACACCGGTTTCGGTGCCGGCACCGTCGGGACGAACGCTGTCGTCGGAGCCAGCCAAGTTGCTCCTCCCAATCCCAATCCCCTGTATGAAGGTGGTTTCGACAGTGCCTATCTGACTTCAGGGACTGCGACCGGAAGCCTCTATGTTTGCGGAAACACCGGCAGGGGCCCCCACCCTGTATCGGATTGCAGTCACGGATGGCGCACTGGGGGCGGTCGCGCGCTGGGCCCCAACTGGCCAGCGCTACCACCGGGTGCTCTCCAGTAACCGACATTCCCAACCCAAACGCACCGGGGTCGGCCGAGTGGATCTTCGCCAGCGCCCAGACCAGCGGCGTGGGGAACAACTGCGCGGCTGGCGGATGCCTCATGAACTTCAACGTCCAGCCCTGGAAGGCGGCAACCGCTTATGCGATTGGCCAGGAAATTCTGGATACCCACTTTCAGATTCAGGTGGTCAGAGTGGCGGGAACTTCGGGAGGCGGCGCATCCCGGCTGGTCTATGGCCGTCAACGGGAACACTAACGACGCCGCGACGCTGAGATGGACAAACCAGGGTCCTTACGTTGTTAACTATCCCGCTTGGCAGCCCAGCCACGCCTATGCCGCCGGCGCCGAGATTCTCGACAGCAACGGCAAGGTGGAATGGACGGCAGCCGCAGGGACATCGAAGGCCGGCGCAGCCCCGCCCTGGAGCACCACCGTCAGCGGCACGACCGCGGACGGTACCGTAAGCTGGCGAAACTTGGGAGCGCTTGCCACCTTCAGTCTGGCAACGGCTGGAGGCACCAGCGGCGTTATTATGGACAACACGGTCGTCGGCGACTCCCAGGTCTATTTTTCAACACAAGGCAACCAGACCTGCACAACATTCGGCGGATTGGGTGGCTGCGCGATACAGGCATCACAATCAGCATTACAATAGACAGATACAGATTGGGTCCCCTATGACGATGAACGATATGTCCTCCGATAATCCGCGCACTCCGGTCACTAAGAAGCCTTATGAGAAACCGTCGTTCCGCTTCGAACAGGTGTTTGTTACCACTGCCCTGTCGTGCGGGAAGGTCGGCACCACGCAAAGCTCGTGCATCTCGCGCCCCAGTGCGTCATGACATCGGCACCACAAATGCTGGACGAAGCGCACGCCCTCAAATGTGATCTGGCTGGCGAGGTGCTGCGTTCGTCTGGAACTTTGCGATTGCGAGTCATGGGCTGGAGCATGCTGCCCACGGTTTGGCCCGGGGACACCCTTGTCATCGAGTCAGCCAACAGCAATTCGGTCTGCGAAGGGGACATCGTTCTGTTCGGCCGCGACCGCCGCCTCTTTGCTCATCGCGTGGTCACCAAGCCCAGTCAGCCCGGAGATTCGCGGGTTGTAACCCGGGGCGACGCCATGCCGGCAGCGGATTCTCCCCTGGCTGAGGATGAACTGCTGGGAAAAGTCTCCGTCATCGTGCGCAACGGAAGATGCATCGCACCCAGCCGCAAGTCTTCGACTTTCAGAACGCGCTGTCGCCGCTTTGGTTCGAAGTTCGGAAATCGCTGCCCGTGTCGTTGTGGGTGTACATGGCCTGCAGAATTCATAGGAATCGGGACGTCACTTGCCGGAATTAACCGCAGAAGTCGAACGCCTGAGTCTCGTCATTGCAATCGGCGGGATGCCGGTCCGCGTCAATACGACCGACCCGGCTTTCCTCGACATATTGCAGGACCGCTATGCCGGATTTTTAGGACTCGACTGAACGAGCCGAGATTGAATTCGACGTCGACGTCACTCCACCGGTCTACCCAGTTCCCGACATCGGCGTGCATGTCACTCAGCGCCTCGGCCGTTGGTCCTTGCAGGCTGGAGATTTTCTCGCTGAGTGGGAGCCTGCCTCGCGCACTGGCCGCATTCGCCAGACCGCCAATCCCTACTCGATTGATGCCGTCCTTCGCATTGTGCACACGCTCGTGCTGGCCCGCCAGGGAGGCTTCCTGGCGCATTCCGCCAGCGCCATTCGCAATGGCAAGGCGTTCCTGTTCGCGGGCGTTTCCGGAGCGGGCAAGACGACCATCTCCCGGCTGGCTCCTCCCGACGTCACATTGTTGACCGACGAGATCTCGTACGTGCGCAAGCAGGATGCGGGCTACATCGCCTACGGCACTCCGTTTACCGGAGAACTGGCCAAGCTAGGCGAAAATGTCTCGGCGCCTCTCGCCGCTCTGTACCTGCTGGCCCAGGGTTCAGAGAATCGCATCGATCCGATTCCGCCTGGAGAAGCGGCGCGATCTCTGCTTGCCAATCTTCTCTTTTTCGCGGAGGATGAGGAACTGGTGCACTCAATTTTTCATTCCGCCTTTGAGTTCGTCGGCCGGGTACCAGTTTCCCGGCTGACCTTTGTGCCCGATTCCAGGGTCTGGGAGCTGATTGGATGAGCAGTCTTTACGTTGCACGCAATCCGCGGGTCGCGGCGCGCAGTCTCGACGGCGAAATGATGATCATGTCCGGCCGCGACTCCACCCTCTTTACCCTCAATAAGACGGCGACCATCCTGTGGCAGTCGGCGGACGGCACCACGCCTCTCGACGAAATCGTCGAGCATCAAATCTGCCAGGAGTTCGAAGTTGAGCCTGCCGAGGCCTTGCACGATGCTGAAACCCTGGCCCGGGAACTAGCCAGCCACGACATCGTCCAAATCTCGGAACAGCCGATCCTCCAGCAGAATCCAGTGGCGGGAGAATCCCGATGAACGGCCTCCTCGAGCAGATGACCGAGAAGGCGCTGAAGCTGAATGTTCCGCTCAGCGTCCAGCTTGACCTTACCTATCGCTGCAACGAGCGCTGCGTGCACTGTTATCTCGATCATGACGACCACGGCGAGATGACGACGGCGGAAATCAAGCACCTGCTCAAAGAGTTGGCCGACGCCGGTGTTTTCATTCTGACGCTTAGCGGCGGCGAGATCTTCCTGCGCAAGGATTTCTTCGAGCTCCTCGAATACGCCCGCCGCACGCTGATGTTTTGCGTAAAGCTCAAAACCAACGCAATGTTGATTCGTGAGCGCGAGGCGGCACGCATCCGCGATCTCGGCGTTGAGTCGGTCCAGATCAGCATCTACTCGCATCGGCCGGAAGTACATGACGCCATCACTGCTCGTGCCCGGTTCTCTTAAGCGCTCTCTCGATGCAGTCCGGTTTCTCAAGTCCCAAGGGTTGAGGGTCATCATCGCCAACGTTCTGATGACCCAGAACATGCAGGACTATCCTGCTGTGCGCGCTCTCGCGGCGGAACTGGGAGTCGATTGCACGCTCGATCCGACCATCACCCCCATGATGGACGGCGACCGCTCGGTGTTGAGCCTGGGCGTCGGCCAGAATGCGCTGCGGCAGGTCCTCCGTGATCCGTCGCTGGTCGGCGACGTCGAGGAATTCTGTGCGATCTCAACCAACCCAGACGAGGACGCGCTGGAGAATCTTCCCTGCAGCGCGGGCCACACTACTTGCTACGTTTCTCCTTACGGAGACGTCTATCCCTGCGTCCAGTTTCCTCTGCCCACGGGAAACGTCAGGAAGCAGCGCTTTATCGACATCTGGCGGCATTCCGACGCGATGAATGAGGTGCGCTCGATCCGTGTGAAGGACCTGACGACCTGCACTTCGTGCAGCCACGTTTCAAGCTGCTCGCGGTGTCCCGGTCTGGCGTTCCTGGAAGGAAACATGCGCGGGCCCTCGTCGCAGGATTGCGAGAGGTCTTACGCCCGCACCGGAATTCCCTCCGCCAATATGCTCGCCAAACAAAAAACCGGGGCAAGCCTGAGGGACGCCAACCTGGTGCAGATCCGCGCGCTTCCGCCCTCCGTTGGCCCTTCCCCGGCCGGCGCGATCGCGTGATCCGGACTTGCTTTCTCCGGTCCAACTGAAAACATGCCCGGCACTAGCGCCACACTTGCAGCCGAGTGGTCCTTCCTGCTAGCCGCCTGTTCCGACATTCCCCGCGACGGAAAAGATAGAGCGCATCCGTCGTCTGTCGCGCGAACCGCTCCGCTGGAACCTCCTTCTCGACCTCGCGGATCGTCACGGCGCTCAGTCTCTACTCTGTCAGGCCCTCGTTGGCATTGAGGATGCCGATGTTCCTCCCGCCGAGACTGTCCGCTCTAAAGCGGCGCTATCAGATCAACCTTCACAAAGCCCTATTTCTTTCGCGGGAATTGATTCGCATCGTGGAGCACCTGTCCGCACTCGGCATTGAGGTCATGCCCTACAAAGGCGTGGCCCTCGCGGAAATGGCCTATGGAGACATCGCCCTGCGGCATGCCGGTGACATTGACCTGCTGATCCGCCCGCAGGACTTCCCGCGCATCCGCGATGCCGTTCGCGAACTCGGCTACACTCCTCATCTTGCTCTTTCTCGAGGCAGAGGAACGCGCTTATCTGAAATCCGGATACGAATGTGCTTTCGACGGCGCCGCCGGCCCTAATCTCCTCGAACTACAGTGGGCGATCCAGCCCAGCTTTTATGCAGTTGATTTCGATATGGACGCACTATTCCAGCGCGCCGTCACGATCACCGTCGCCGGGCACCCCATGAAGACGCTCTCATCTGAGGATTTGGTTCTGGTGCTTTCGGCGCACGCCGCCAAACACGTCTGGGGACGCCTGATCTGGCTCTGCGACATCGCACGCATCATGACTCTCCCCACCTTGGATTGGACCTGGATCGCATCACAAGCGAAAGCCCTCGGAATTGTGCGCATCCTGCGCGTCACCATGCTCCTGGCGAATCGTCTCTTAGGTTCGACAATTCCGCCGGCTGCGCAAGCGAGTGTTCCGGAAGATTCGGGAGCACTGGTCCTCGTCGATGAAATTCAAACTCATATAGCCAGCGAGGCTGCATTCGACGTCGAGTCACTGGCCTACTTCCGCTTGATGATGCGTCTACGCGAACGTCCGCTCGATCGCCTGCGATTTCTGCAGCGCCTTGCCCTTACGCCCGGACCAAGCGAGTGGCAAGCCGTCCGTCTGCCCGCGCCACTGTTTCCTCTGTATCGATTAGTGCGGCTCTCTCGCCTGGCGGCAAGGTTCGTCCGCTCTTAACACCTGCTGTAGCCGCTCGCAGTTCTCTGGAGTTGCTGATTCTCGGACGGCTGATTTTGGGTGGCTGATTTGGGGTGGCTGATTTGGGGTGGCTGATTTGGGGTGGCGCAGCGCTTTCAGCGCTGCGAGAAAGTTGTTCTTTCACTGAGGGCTTTAGCCCCCGAGGTACCTGACCTTCGTGTTCAGCAACCAACTAGACCTTTGGTTCACCCGCCGTCTGCCACTCCCGCAAATACAGCGCGTACATCATCGCGCATCCGATCAAAGGCACCGCCAACCCCGCCTTGAGGCTGCCGAAATGATTCGACGAAACACCCACCATCCACGGCATCAGTCCCCCACCGATATTCGATAGCGTGAACATGACGGACCCAAGCCGCGCTGACGCGGACCCAAACTCCCGCGACAGCAGCGAGATCGTAATCGGATACACATAAGAAAGCCCCATCCCCGCCAGGCAAGCGCTCACCACCACCCCACGCAATCCATGCGATAAGACAAGACCGCCCATGCCCGCACAAGCCACCAGCAGTCCAATCTGCACCAGCCGGATCTCGTCACCCAGCCGTAACAACATCGGCGCTAAAACTCTCCCGAGGAGCATCGCCGCATAAAAAAACGACGGGGTCATCAGAGCCATCGCCGGCGTCAGGTTCCCCAGACTTTTCGCGTAGGACGCGACCCATCCCCCGAAACCGTTCTCCACGCCAACGTAAAGAAAGAACAGCGCCGCCAACATCAGCAACGCCCCGTGCCCCCATGGAATCGCAGGGCCCGTTTTCTGCGCGACATCTTTCTTCGCCGAAGGCTCAATAATCGACGCAGGCATGGCCGCAATCCCAATCGCCATCACCAGCGCGAATCCCGCCACCGCGCCCAGGAAGAGAGTAACTTCGTGGCTCTTCACCGCCAACGCCACCAGAAACGGACATGCCACCGCGCCCGCGCTCCAGCAAAAGTTCAGCAAATTCAGCGTCGCACTGCGCCGCTTCGGATTTACTTCCGCCACCAGCAAGTTCGCCGCTGGCACCGCCAGCCCCAGTCCTCCTCCATAGGCGCCGATGCAGAAAATCCCCATCACCTTGGGACCGGTCAGCAGCAGCCCCACTCCTGCACTCATCAACAGAAGCCCCGTCTTGATTGCAAATCGGAATCCCCAGCGCGATACCAATACGCCCGAGAGGGCGACCGCTAAGGTCGAAGCCAGATACTGCGCAGTGAACAGCGCTCCCGCCTGGGAATAATTCAAGGACCATCGCGCCGACAACGTCGGCAGCATCGGCCCCAGAAGCACCGTCGCGATTCCGATCGGCACAAATGAGGCATACGCAGCGAACGTAAGCGCCTTGGTGGAGGTTGAGGCGTTGGGTGAGTCAGAGGAGGGCATGAAGGCGAGGCACGCTCTGCCGCTACTATATCGGAACAGCGAGTCTACGACGCCCCCGGAGCCTTCGCAGTCGATTCCCGCACGACCAACTCCGGCTCGATCGCGATGTCAGCGGGATATTCCGTCTTCCCCTCAATACGCTCCAGCAAGACTTGCGCAGCCACCTCTCCCATGCGGTTCAAGGGCTGCTGCACCGTCGTCAAGCTCGGAGTGTGAAACGCGGCGCCCGGAATGTCGTCGAATCCCATCACCGAGATATCCTGTGGAACCCGCAGTCCCTGCTCTTGAATCGCACGAATCGCGCCGATCGCCGAGATGTCGTTGTAGGCAAATAACGCCGTAAACGGCTTCTTGCGTGCCAGCAGTTGCTTGGCAAATGGATAACCCAGCATCGGCGTCGGATCGTCCGTGTTGATCTGCACCGTCAGGTCGGGATCGATCTTCATCCCCATCTCCTCCGCTACCTGGCAGATCGCGTCCCAACGTTCCTTCGCATCCGAACTCACCGGATTTCCCTTCATGAAGGCGACTCGCTCGTGCGACATCTCCTTGAAGTGTTTCAGCGCTAAAAGGGCGGCCCGCACGTGATCGAGCGTAATGTTGGTGACACCCTTCAACTTCTTGTGGCCGGCAATAGCAACGGTTGGCAGCGCGGGTGCTTCGTGCACAGTTGTGTCCACCGTAATAATGCCCTCGACGCCGCGCTCCGATAGCAATTGCGAATATCGATTGAGCAGCACGGGATCATGCCGGTGCACCACGGTCAGGAAGAAGTAATCACGCTTCCTCAAATACTGCTCAATGCCGCTGATGATCGGCGAACTGTAGGAGTCGCCAATCTCTTCCGCAATCACGCCGATGGTGTAGGTGCGCTTGTTGCGCAGCGTGCGGGCAAAAAAATTGGGCCGGTAGTTGAGTTCCTTGGCCGCCGCGTGGATGCGGTTCTTCGTGTCCTGCGGAATGGACCGGGCCGAAGGCGAATCGTTCAAAACCGCCGACACCGTCCCTGGAGTAAGTCCGATATGTTGGGCAACGGCCTTGAGGGTGACGACCTCTGGTTTCTGGCCGGGCTTCTTAATTTGCCCCATGATCGCTTCGATCGTTCCAGTCGTACTTCGTGAAACATGTTACCAAATGCCCGGCCCGTGTCAGTGATTCCACACACGTTGTCATTCTGAGCGCAGCGAAGAATCTATGCACCCCTCGCAGCGCTCCTCAGGCCTTGGCGTAACGCTGGCTATTCGGCTTCGATCCGCTCAAAGCAAAGAACAAAATGTACAGATAACAAATCACTGGCAGGAAGAACGCATGATGAATGCCGATCCGATCGGCAATCCACCCTTGTGCCACTGGAATGATGGCTCCGCCAACAATTGCCATGATCATGACCCCGGAGCCGTCGCCGGTAAGCGGCCCAAGTTCGGCCACGCCCGAGAGTAAAGATGCTCGGGAACATAATCGAGTTGAAGAAGCCGACGAGGATGATGCTGTACATGGCGGTCGACCCCGTCGTTAGCATCGAAATGGCAACCAACGCAGTTGCGCACACTGCACAAATACCAAGTAGGACTCCAGTCTGAGCAACCAGATGGCCGCCGCGTAGAGCCGTCAGGATTGCGAGCACCGCCGCGACCACTGCGACCAAGGCGAAAAGGGGGCGGGCTGTCACCAAGATTGAAACGATTGCCCAAAGCAAAGCTACAAAGCTGAAATGAACAGGAGCGACTAGCTTGTCTGCCCAAGTGTGAGCAACCCAGGTCGAAAGGAAGAAGGCCAGAACACCGCCGACCGAGGCCAAGCCCATGTAAGTCGCTTTTGCTCCGCTCAAGAGTGCTGATCCGAAGAATCGACCGACCATCGCCCCGCCCCAGTAGAGCGCGACAAAACCGGCGGCAACTTTTTCCGTGAGGCCGCCAATCTCAGGCTGACCGAAGTAATTCACCAGAAAGCTTCCGATGGAGACTTCGCCTCCGACATAGACGAAGATCGCGATGGCGCCGAAGATCAAATTCGGGTGATTCCAAATTGAATCGTTCACTTTCTCGCCGACTTTATGTTGGGCGTGCTCGATTTTCGGTAGCCTGAAACTCCCGATTGCGACGGCCAACAGAACCAGCGTGATCCCAAGACCGACATATGGCATCTTGACGGTCGCCGCTTCTTGCACTCGGTAAGCTTGCAAGGCATCAGGCGCTAATGCTCGTATCTGATCGATGGTCTTATTCGCCGCAGTCAGAATCAGCAGCCCGCCGAAAAATGGGGCCAGGAAAGTCCCTAGCGAGTTGAATGCCTGTGTCAGATTCAGTCGGCTCGAAGCAGTCTCGGGCTTCCCCAGCACAGTGACATAAGGATTCGCTGCCACCTGTAGGCACGTGATTCCCGCCGCAAGAACGATGAGCGCCCCCAGAAATAACGGAAACGACGGAACACTAGCAGCCGGCACAAAAAGAAAAGCGCCCAGTCCCATGGTCAGCAAGCCCACTACCATTGACCGCTGGTACCCCATCCAATCAATGATCTTGGCCGAAGGGATGGAGAAAACGAAATACGCTCCAAAAAATGCAAACTGAATCAGCATGACCTCCGCATAGCTGAGGTCGAAAATCGATTTCAAATGCGGAACCAGAATGTCATTCAGGCAGGTCAGAAACCCCCACATGAAGAAAAGCGTCGTGACCGTCGCCAGAGGAGCAGTGTAGTTCTGCCCGGTGCCCGGCGCCGCAGTCGTCGTAGAAGTGTTGGGGGCCGCGATTGCCATGAGTGCTGTGTCCACCCTTCCAAAAGGCCTGAAATCTTAAGAACGCGCCATCATAGCATCGCCCGAGCGCGGTTCTACCCATTTTTCTTCATCCCATATCGAACTGATACTCTACAAAATCGATTCTCCTAGCTTGACATTCCTTTACCCTTGCTGGAGACTGCACTGTTTCTACCCCCTTAGCATCTCTCAGAATCAGGCCATCATGCGCAAACCTGTAGTCTTCGCAGTCGTACCCCTCTTCTTTGTGCTCATTCCAAATACACTCCTCGCCCAAACCGCCGCCTCGCCCGTGGTCCTCTTCGCGGAACCCGGGTTTCCTGCGGCTGACACGGTGGCTCCATCGCACCAGCAACTAACAGCAATCTTGCCAGGATCGCAGCATGTGGGCGCAGACCACCTGCGCGATGCCCTAGCCTCCCCCGCCACGCGACTCCTGATCCTTCCCAACGGCTCCGCCTTTCCCGAAGACGCATGGCCCGCCATCAAGCAGTTCCTCGATCGCGGAGGCAATCTGCTAGTCCTCGGAGGCATGCCCTTCACCCGCGCCGCCTATCGCGACCGCGGCGGATGGCATCTGCGCGAATACAGCGTGCGCTGCATCCGCCCGCTCATGATCGACCAGTACCAGGACACTCCCGGCTCCGACGGCCTCCAATTCGAGCCCAATCCCGAAATCCCCTTGCAGCTTCCCGCATTCTCCTGGAAGCGCGCCTTCAGCCCCGTGATTCGTCTCAGCGCCGTCGGCCTCTACCACCGCGGGGGCGCCGCCGGCTCCCTCGACGCCCGCCTCGACACGCTCGCGTGGGGCACCAAGAACGGCCATAAACTCTCCGCTCCGGTCCTGCAGGTCGATCACTACCGCAATGGATTTGATGGTGGCCGCTGGATCTTCGTCAACGCCGAACTCTCCCATGACTTCTTCGACAACGCCACCCCTCTGCAATCCCTCGCCGACCGCGCATTGCAAGGCGCCGAAGAATTCACAGTTCGCCCCGCGTTGCCGCTCTATCTCCACGGCGAGCCCGTAGAGCTGCAGGTTCAGTGGCACGCGGCGATACAACCGAAGGCGCCCGTTTCTCTGAAGATCACGACATTCCCCGAAGCGCAGCCCACGAACCGATCAACCGTCACCGCGAGTCCCTCCGATCCCGTCGTGCTACCCTCCCCGGAAGGCAAAGGCCTCTACATCCTCGAAGCGCAACTCCTCGAAGGCGACCGCGTCCGCGCTCTCTATCACTCGGCGTTTTGGATCCGCGACGAGTCCTACCTTCGCTCCGGCCGTCATCTTAGTGTCAACAGCAACTACTTCGAACTCGATGGCCATCCCATCGCCGTTGTCGGCACCACTTACATGTCGAGCGAAGTCCAGCGCCTCTTCTTCGAACATCCCAACGTGTATATCTGGAACCAGGATCTATCCCAGATCCACGATGACGGACTCAACATGATCCGCACCGGATGGTGGACCGGCTGGGACAAGTTCTCCGACGAAAACGGTCAGCCCTACGAGCGCACCTTGCGCACGCTCGAAGCCTATCTGATGACTGCCCGCAAGTACGGCCTGCCAGTGCAGTTCAACTTCTTCGCATTCCTGCCCGACGTTCTCGGAGGCGTCAATGCGTTCCTCGATCCGCAAGCGGTCCGCCGCCAGCAGACTCTGATTTCTTCCGTCGTAGCGCGCTTCCACGACGTGCCGTATCTCGCTTGGGATCTGATCAACGAGCCCAGTTTCTCGCAGCACCTCTGGCGGACGCGCCCCAATGGCGACCCCATCGAAATCGCCGCCTGGAATCAGTGGTTGAGCGAGCGGTATCCCGATCGTGCAAGACTAGCCGCGCTCTGGAATGTTCCTCCCGACTCCGTGGCCGGCATGATCTCGCTTCCTCGTGAAGAAGAGTTTTCCCCGCGCGGTATGTACACCGGAACGAATTCACTCCGGCTTAACGACTACTTCCTCTTCGCGCAGGAGTCTTTCGCCCACTGGGCGAGCACGATGCACGACACCATCCGCGCCGCCGGCTCGCAGCAGCTCGTCACCATCGGCCAGGACGAGGGCGGCATTCAGGACCGCCTCTCGCCCGCCTTTTGGGGCGCGTCCGTCGACTTCACCACCAACCACTCCTGGTGGCTCAACGATCAAATTCTGTGGGATTGCCTAGCCGCCAAGCAGCCCGGCAAAGCCATGCTGATTCAGGAAACCGGCCTGCAGCGCGAGTTGAACCTGGATGAAATAGCTCGCCGCAGCACGGAAAGCGAAGCCGCCCTCCTCGAGCGCAAGATCGCTACTTCGTTCATCCAAGGTTCCGGTGCGATCGAGTGGCTCTGGAACACGAACTCCGACATGACGGAGAGCAACGAGACTCCCATCGGCGCCATCCGCACCGACTACACCGAGAAGCCCGAAGCCACGCTCCTCCACGCCTTCGCTCAATTCGCCCCGTCTCTACAAGAGCATCTTCGCGACCCGCAGCTTCCCTCCATCGCAATCGTCACCTCGCAAGCCGCGCAGTACTCCGCACTCGCGGAGTTTCAACTGGCCGCACAACAGAACGCCGTCCGCGCCCTGGCTTATGACGTCCACCTGCCTGCGTACGTGATCGCCGAAAATCAAATCGATAAACTAGGTGCACCGATGCTCGCGATCCTGCCCTCTCCGCAAGCGCTGGGCGAAAAAGCGTGGCAGGCCCTACTGACCTATGTCGACGCCGGTGGAAACCTCCTCGTTACCGGTCCCGTCGATCGCGATGAACACTGGCAAATCGTCCATCGCGCCGCCGACCTCGGACTCGCCTCCCACGTCGAACCTCTCACCTATCACAACGCCCCGATCAGCCTTGGGACGCGTTCCCTTGCTCTCGCATTCGGGCAACCGCAACAGAACTGGCTTGACTCCTTGCGTTTCGACGATGGTTCCACTTTGAAAGAGACACCTCGCGGCAAAGGACGCATCTTCTGGACGTCCTACCCAGTCGAACTCTCCGAAGGCCCTCACGCGACGGCCGACCTCTACGCTTACGTTACAACTCGCCTGAACATCCCCCAGATGTTCACCCCACAATTGCCCGTTCCGCCGGGAGTTCTTGTATTTCCGACTGTGCTCGCTGACTCCGTGCTCTACGTCATGGTCTCCGATTCCGCGAACGATGCAAACATCAGCCTGCGCGATCAGGCCACTGACGTACCGCTGGCATTCACGCTGCCTGCCGAACACGCAGCCATTGCGGTGATTGGGAAAAAAGAAAAGAAGGTCGTTGCCAAGTACGGCTTCTAAAGTTTGAGACGAACTCCGACAAGTGCCGGCACCTGCCGCTTTAGCGAGGACATCTTGCCCTCGCAACCATGGCCATCCCGGCCTGCGGGCACTCATGCCCGAACATCCGTGCCCAACTGCATAACCCGAAGCTTCCCACCAATCCACGCGCAGGGCAGTGCCGTCGCCACGAGCGCTAGCGGATACCAGTGTGGCCCCAGCGTAGCAACCTTATTCCACGCCATCATCGCGCCCACGATGCTCAAGACGAGGCCGATGACCCCGCCCGCCAAAGCGTGCTCCATCGGTCGATCAGGCGCGACGCGCGCCGTGATGTAACTCCCCACCACGGCATAGACGCTGCGATAGACGGTTGCCAGCAGGAGCAGCGCGTCCGACATCGGCCTCCCTAGCGGTGGAAAAACACTCGCGGCGTGCAGCGCAACATCGGTACCAATCGAGAGAATAACTACCACGACGAAACCCGCAAGCAACGCGCCGATGCTGCGGCCCAGACTTCGCGGACGCTGCGCTTCATTCATAACTCGTCTCTCCTTGTATTCCGGCCTGGGTACTCGCCTCCCCTCCCCCTTTCTGCTGAACTGGTCCATGACGATACGATTTCGCTAGTTCAACCAGAAGTGCCCGCAGCGAGCATCTGAGCAATCGTGACGAACTCATAGCCTTCAGACTTGTAGCGCGAAATCAAGTGATCGGTGGCGGCAACCGTCTGCGAGCGGTCGGCACCCATCCGCTTATGCCCACCGTCGTGAAGCAGAATAACGTCGCCACCGCGAATCTGCCTGCTCACCTTCCGCTCGATCACGGCCGACGGTGGCGCGTTCCAATCGTAGCCGGTCACATTCCACATCACTGGTTCGAGTCCCAGCTCGCGGACCACCCGCAAGACTGCGGGCCGGCGTCCTCCGAACGGAGGGCGGAAGAGATTCGAATGTTCTCCAATTGCATCCTGCAGGGCCGACCGGCACTCCGAGAGTTCCAGGTGAACTTCGGCAGCGCTCTTCAAAGTCAGCAGCGGATGCGTAAAGGTGTGGTTGCCCACAACATGTCCCGCCTTGACGACCTCGCGTGCAATCTCAGGACGCTGGCGCACGTAGCGTCCGATCAGAAAAAAAGTCGCACGCACGTCGTGCCTGGCCAGAACTTCCAGCAGTCGCAGGGTGTGAGGATCATTAGGCCCGTCGTCATAGGTGAGCGCAAGTTGTCTAGTTCCGCGAGCGAGGCCCGTGAATGTTCGCCCGTACCACTGCCCGGTGGGCGCCATGGACTGATACCCCGCAGCGACTGCGGATGCAGTCACAGCTCCAGCGAGCACGGTTCCGAGCATGCAGGGATTGTAATTGTTGATGGATGATTTTTGATTGCTGATTGGCCAGGACGCCTTTCAATCAGAAATCAGCAATCATCAATGAGCAATGGAAAATCACCCATGTACTGTTAACTCTTCCCGCAATTGCCACTCAGCCTTATCCGAGATATCCTCTCAATTCCGAGACATCGCACGAACTCATGGCCAATCTTTTCGAACTGCCCCGGTACATTGCTGTGGAAGGACCCATCCGCGTAGGCAAAAGCACGCTGGCGCGCATTCTGGCCGAGCGCTTGAATGCCCAGCGCGTGATGGAACCGGATACGAATCCGTTTCTGGATTCCTTCTACGAAGGAGACCGCGGGGCCGCGTTTCAGGCGCAGTTCACGTTTCTGGTACGGCGCTTCGAGCAATTGCAGGCACTCGATCTGGGTCCGCAATCGCAGAGAGTTGTGGTCTCGGATTTTATTTTCGAAAAAGACAAGCTCTTCGCCTGCCTCAATCTCACCGACCACGAACTTGACACCTATAACCGCTACTACAACCACTTCCGCGAACTGCTACCCACGCCCGACCTGGTGATTTATCTGCAGGCCACACCGGAAGTGCTGAAAAAGCGGCTCAAGAAGAAAAACGCTCCCAGCGAGCGCGCCGTGAGCGACGAGTATCTGGAAGAAGTAATCAAAGCCTACGAGCACTTCTTTTTTCACTACACATCGTCGGACCTGCTGATCGTCAACACGTCGGAGATCGATTTCGTCGATCGCAACGAAGACTTGCAGGAACTCCTCCGCAAGGTAACAGAGCCAATCAAGGGCACGCAGTACTTCCTGCCGCTGGGCGGTCAGGACGCGGTGGGCGCGTAGGGCGGTCGTTGGTGGTTGGCCGCATACCCTGCCGGAGGAACGCGAGGGAAGAGCTTCGCCTGGGGGACCAAACCGTTCGTTACGACAGGGATGCCACGGCGGCCGCATATGCTCTTATGCCATTCGGCGACGCTGACCGTGGCGGGTGCGTCCACTGTCGCAATTTCGCGGCGCAACGAGATACGGTTTACCCGCATGAATTCCGAGTGCTGCTGACTCTGCTTGGAATTGATCCGAGCAAGGAAGGCCAAGTCTACGACAAAGCGGGGCCCATCGACCTGCGCCTCCGGCCCACTGGAGGATGGTTCTACTTCGTGGGTCAGCTTATCGAGGCGGGTGAGAAGTCAATACAGGCTGGGGATTTCCAGTATTGGTTTCAATCTTCTTTTCCTCGACCTCAGGTCTGCTTCGGCGAGAGTGTCGCCGCGATCGAGTTTTCCGCAGAGGTCCCCTGGGTTTTCGAGGAAGACCCGTATTAACTTGGGAACATCAGTTCGTTTACTTTTCGGGGCGCGGGAGCGCGTACACAGACAGTACTTTGCCCAACTTTGTGAACTCTGGGTCGGCGGTGACCAGCCAGGCGCCGCGCTCCAAGGCGAGTTCCGCGGCGAAGGAGTCGGCATAGCCTAGGTTGTGCTTTTGTTTGAGAGCAGCGGCGCGGGTGGCACGTTCGACGTCGACCGCGATCACCGCGACCGGCAGGGAATGCAGATTCGACTCCACTTCGCGAGCTTTGGCCTCGCCGTGATAGCGCCACTCCATGTAAAAGACTTCCCCCCAGTTCACCGCCGACATCAATAAAGGGAGTTCCAGCCGAAACGCTTCGCCGAGCAGATGTCTTACTTTTCCCGAGGCTGTGTCACGGCTTTCGAAAAAACCGATCAGGGCATTCGCGTCGAGGACATACCGGCGCATGCCCCCACGAGAAGGCACTTACTCGCGCTCTCTTTCGCGACGGCGTTCGCGTTCGCGCTCCTCGAGAGAGGCTTCAAATACGGAAGGCTCGCCCGGCCGCGGTTTGAGAAAACCTTGGATTTCGTCCAGGATGCGCTCGGTGAGAGGCATCAGAATCAGCCGTCCTCTGTCTTCCGTCCAAGTGGCTCGGGTGCCCTTCTTTAAGCCGAGCTGTTCGCGAAGCTCCGCCGGAACTACGACTTGGCCCTTCGAACTGATGGTGGTGCGGTAAGTCACCATACATATAATCCTACCATAATCATAAGGTAAGATCTATTGTCATCGTCTTACCTTGCGGAACCCTTCCCGGACAATACCGGCAAATGCTGGGAAAGACATCGCTTAGCGTATTAGGTGTCGGGCGACTCTTTGCCATGGTCCGTTCCCTTTTTTCAAGCTACAATACTTCCAGCGTCATCCAAGGTGTAGACGCCACGATGCGTGCACAGGCTCTATCCGCCACGGCGGAGGGGCACTGGAGGACATCATGAGCTTGACCCCTATCGGCGAGCCTCGCCATAAGGTTACGACCGCAACTCTCCGGGATCAGAAACTCCACCACGAGCCCATCACTTGCCTCACCGCCTACGACTACGCCTCCGCGCGTCTGGTCGACGAGGCCGGCATCGACATGGTGCTGGTCGGCGATTCGTTGGCCCAAACCATGCTTGGCTACGAGAACACGCTCTCCGTCACCATGGACGAGATGCTGCACCACGTAAAAGCCGTCCGGCGCGCCGTGAAGAACGCGCTGCTGGTCGCCGATATGCCTTACGGCTCGTATCAACTCGACGCCAAAACTGCGGTCAGCAATGCGGCCCGCTTTGTGAAGGAAGGTGGCGCCGAGGTCGTGAAGATTGAAGGTGGCGAAAAGCGCGCAGACTTGATTCGTCAAATCATTGACGCCGAGATCCCGGTCGCGGGTCACATCGGATTGACTCCGCAGTCGGTCAATGTGATGGGCGGATACAAGGTGCAGGGCAAGAGTCTGAGCGGTATCGAACAACTCATGCGTGATGCCGTGGCTCTCGACCGCGCTGGCGTGGCCTGTCTTTATCTCGAGGGCATCCCACGGGAAGTGGCGGCCATGATCACCGCAGAGATCAGCGCGCCAACGATCGGCATTGGCGCCGGCCCCGAGTGCGACGGGCAGGTGCTGGTGTTCCACGACATTCTGAACCTGACATTTGGGCCCCCGGCAAAATTTGTGCGGCGCTACGGCGATGCTGCTGCGCTGATCACCAATGCAGTCCAGGCCTTTCGCGCCGACGTGCGCTCGCACCAATATCCAAAGGACGAGGAGTCGTATCACCTCCCAAAGGAAACCAAGGCAGGACTGGATACGGTCCTCGCACGGAAGCGAGCGATGGGGCGGTAGCGGCGGAACAAACCGTGTACATACCGCGTACCTTCATACAGAAGTCGTAGCGCCCCTAGGGTTGTGTGCCGGTTTGCCAGGATGGTGCTAGGCTAAGGAAAAGGAGGAGGTTCCATGGTTCTCTCGACAATATTCTTCCATTTCTTCTTCGGCTTGCCGTTCCTAATGTATTTCTTGCCATCGATCATTGCGCTGGCCAGGAGCAAGCGGGACCTCCTGGCGATCTTCCTGCTCAACTTGTTCCTCGGATGGAGCATCATAGGATGGATCGTCGCGCTGGTCTGGGCGGCGAAAAACGACGTCCCCGCGATGGTGAGGTAGTTCGGGTCGTGATGGGCAAGTCTCTTCGCATCGGGGTGTCGGCAGTGGTACTGGCGGGGATCTCTCTGGTGGCTTGTTCTTCCCACGAGGATGCCGCGAAGCCTCCCGCGCCCGAAGCCGTGTTGCAGGCCATTCCTGCGGCGGACAAGGCTCAAGTCGAGAGCATTCACGACATGAAGAATTGGCGCAACCCCTACCTCATCGTTCGCCCTGACGGTGTGGCGTTGCTGGATGTCGTTGACAGTGCTGAGATCCGCCTCAAGCCTGGCGAGTTGCTGCCGGCGCTGGCCGCTCTGCCCGCATCCAATTGGCCTTATGGACGAGTCGTAGCAGCGACCGAGAACGATAAGGCTTCCGAGCAGGAACAAGTGGAAATCCGCCGCAACCGGGGCATCGTAGGCGGAATGCTGCAGGATGCGCACATCGCCATCAAATGGGTCCCCTCGTCATGAAGCGCAGTCATTGCCGATCCATCCACTCTTGAAGATCTGCACCACCATTCACGAAATGAGGGCCACGTCTCGCGCCGCACGCCGCGCGGGTAATAGCCTTGGATTTGTTCCGACCATGGGGGCGCTGCATGAGGGCCACCTCTCGCTGGTGCGGGCGGCGCGCGCGTCGTCCGAAGTAGTGGCCGCATCAATCTTCGTCAACCCGACGCAGTTTGGACCCAACGAGGACCTGGCGAAGTATCCGCGATCCTTCGAGCGTGATTGCGAAATGCTGAAGCACGAAGGCGTCCAACTATTGTTCGCGCCCTCAGTGGAAGAAATGTATCCGGGGGGCGCAGTGACCTGGGTAACGGTGGAAGGCCTGAGTGAGAAGCTGGACGGCGGCTCGCGGCCCGGGCACTTTCGCGGGGTCGCAACCGTTGTGGCAAAGTTGTTTCATGCCGTCGAACCGGACGCGGCGTTCTTCGGGCAGAAAGACGCGGCGCAGGTCGCAGTCATCCGGCGCATGGTGCGCGATCTGAATCTGGAGGTGGAGATTGTGGTTTGTCCGATCGTGCGCGAAGCCGATGGACTGGCGATGAGTTCGCGCAACGCCTATCTGGACGCTGAACAGCGAAAACATGCCCTCGTACTGCACCGTTCGCTCCTCCGAGTGAAGAAGTTGGTGGAGGCGGGAGAGCGGAACGCGTTCAACTTACTGAAAGCGGGGCGCGATGAAATTGCCCGTGAGAATTCCGTACGTCTGGACTACTTCGAGATCGTCGATCCGGACACGCTCGATCCGGTCGAAGGTGTTGCGGAAGGCGCGCTCGTGGCCGTCGCCGCGCATGTAGGCAGCACTCGCCTGATCGACAACATTCTTCTGTCTGCTTGAGCGCCCGCGCCACAACGGCTTCGCGTTCGCTGTCTTAGTACGAGTAGAGGTAATCAGGGTTGTAGTACCACCACGGGGTGTAATAGTACTGTGGCCAAGCCCAGAACGGGGTCCAGCCGAAGCCCCAACCCCATCCCCATCCGCAGCCCCAACATCCCCAGCCCCAACCGCCGCGCCAGCCGTAACCACCCCAACCATAACGGCCGCCGTACCAGCCTGCGCCGTGATAGTGCAGGCTACCGGCTCCTACGAAGGAAGCATGGTTGATGGATGCGTGCGAGAATCCAGCGGTGTGAACGCCACCGAAAGAATGAAAGTTCCCATCAGCGATGCGTGAGACGTGCGCCGAGGTCACGCCAGCGCCGCGGTTCGCAGCCATTCCCGCACCGCGAGAGGCTGACATGCCCGCGCTGTTTCCTGATCTCGCAAATGAATGGAATCCCGGTGAAGTGTCCCGCACTCCGTGACCTTGGGACGACCAGGCCCTTCCTGCGCCAGAACTCCCATAGCGACCGCCGCCATACATTCCGCCGCGATAGCTCCCGCCATGATATCCGCCATAGGAGGACCCGCCATGGAAGCCTCCTCCACCGTACCCACCGCCGTGGAAACCGCCCCCACCATAGCCGCCTCCTCCGTGAAAGCCACCTCCCCCGCCGCCGTGGAAACCACCACCACCTCCGCCACCGTGACCGCCGCCATGTTGGGCGAAGGCAGGGACAGGCAGACAAACGAGTAAGAAGGAAGCGACACTTGCGAAAAGAGACTCAAGCAAGGTGGAACGCCGCATGTCCGTACCCTCCACCGAAACGGCGGATCGCTGCCCGGGATGGTAGACCGCCTATGTCAATCCTACCCCTATTTGGAATCGCATTCCACAGCGGAGGTTGTCCGTTTGGGGCCGGCATCAAGTTTGTCCGAAACGTGGATAATCGCGGCACCGTGCCAACCATTCCCGAGGGCAACTGAGGTGGGCAATTCATTGATCGCCGTCCGCACCCGACAGAGCGGATTGCCCCTCGGCGCCTCCGGGATGGTACGGCAGTTGTTCAATCCTGTTAGGGCTTTGCTGCGTTCTGGTGATCCACTCGCCTAGCCACTGAGCGAACTCTTTGTTTTGCTTGGCCTCTGATTTCATGTGCCCCTCTTTTACGACCCGATGCTCAATAGTCACGGGCGTAGGGAGCTTTGTGAACTGTAATTTATGACAGCGCCGTCAAAGAGATCTCTGCGCGACATCGGCGGCCAGCAAACTGAAGCCGAACGTAATGACGCGTGAGCCTTCAGCGAGAGCCTGATCTCAAACACGCTGGGCCACAGTTTCCCCGTAACAAACAGCCGTCTCCCCACAGGATCGTACGCGATGCCGTTTAGCACGGCCTCGGGTTCAAGACGATAGACGGAGCTGAGAAGTCCGGCGAGGTCAATCCACCCGACGATCTCTCCGGTCTCAGGAGAAATCCGCGCAATGCGATTCGCGTGCCACACATTGGCGAAGATCTGTCCTTCCACGAACTCCAATTCGTTCAGTTGATCGACTGCTTTCGATCCATCGTGGACCTTGAGACGGCGTTTCTCCCGAAATGTCTCCGGATCCAGAACGCGAATCTCCGACGTTCCGTCGCTCAGGAAAAGTTCGCGTCCATTGGTCGCAAGCCCCCAGCCCTCTCCTGCGTATGAAAATTTCCGCAAGACCTGGAAGTCGTTCACGTCATATACGAAGCCCACGCCTGACTTCCACGTGAGTTGGAAGACCTCGTCTTTGACAATGGTGATTCCTTCGCCGAAGAACTCAGACGCAAGGTTGACCCGCTGAACAACCTCGCCCGTTTCCAGACGCACCTTGCGCAGCGAGGACTGGCCGTTGCGCCCCGTGCCTTCATATAGGAAGCCGTCGCGATAGGCGAGGCCCTGGGTATATGCAGATGTGTCATGGGGAAACACTCGGACGACGGTGAAGGTGTACTCGGAAGGCGCGCTAACCGAAACATCATGAGAGGCCTGTCCAGCGAGCCAGGGACAGCTCCCTAACAAGAGAAACCCAACGATCAGCGACGAAAAGATTCTCTTCATTCCCCTGGACCGCGGATATTATCGCATCGCAAGGGGAGACGATTCTTCTCAACGACCGCCAGGCTCGACGACCAGCTACTTCGCAGCTTTCGGCGGGCACTGCGCGTCGTAAATCGTCTGCATCTGCTTCAGCTTGAGCACGCCATACAACACCGTAAACGCCATGGTCACGACCAGCAGTGACGCGAACATCTTTTCCACACCGTATTGGCCTTCGCGGTTGGCCACATAGCTGGCAATAATCAGGGTGAGAATGGCGAGGTTAATCGCCCAATTCACCGGCTTCGATACGATATAGTCCAGGGTGCCAAACCCTGCGAGCTGGTAGATCATGAACGGCAGAATCGCCACCATTGGCAGCAGCTCGGAAGCGCCCAGCGAAATGTCGACCGTACCCGGCGCCACTGCGTGCAGCAACCTGCTATGCGCCAGTTCATGAAATAACGAGGGGAGCGAGCACAACAACGGCACCACGGCGAGCAACTCCAACACCAGCGACCCGCTCCAGGTACCGACCTTGGACGCTTCATCGGCGCCCTCTTTCGACGATTGAGTTCCGACGTACAGTCCGCCCACAATCGCGGCCGCGCTAGATAGCATCAGCAGTTCGACTGTGATGCCAAATGCCTCCGGTTCGCCCGCTTTCAGCAGCAGCATGGCCAGGAAGCCCGGGGTGTAGAACATGATGCGCACGAGTTTTGCCCAAA
This sequence comes from uncultured Acidobacteriaceae bacterium, assembly GCA_963832015.1. Lineage (GTDB taxonomy): Bacteria > Acidobacteriota > Terriglobia > Terriglobales > Acidobacteriaceae > Sulfotelmatobacter. Next base: position 202,811 of record CAWHSR010000012.1, on the reverse strand, counting down.
CGCGTTCGTCGCGTTCCGGCGGCAGAATGGGCAGCGGACGGCCGTCGACTCCAATCGTTGCTCTAGCTTTTGACATGAGCGTGTCCTCGAGGTGCTAAGGGAACAAGTTAGCGTAGAGAGAGTCTGGGTTGTCGGAAACTGGCAAAACTTACAGCAGCCGCGGAATCGAAGAAGGTTGCGCTAGTCCGCCTCCGTGGCGTGTCACGGGGCGATCCGTGAGATACCTTGTAATATGGTTTCCTGCGAATGGCCGAAGCCTTTCCCATCCATATTTCCGTTGCGCCGGAGGACGCCGGCAAGCGCCTCGATCAACTCCTGGCCGCCCATCTCGACGTAAGCCGCGCGCGGGTGCAGCAACTGATCTCAGAACAAAAAGTTCTCGTGAGTGATTCTCCTGCGAAGGCTTCACTGAAGCTGCGGGGCAGCGAGCGCATCACCGTGCTCGGCTCCGCCGAGCGTCCTCCGCTGCGCGCCATGGCCGAGGAGATTCCTCTCGACATCGTCTACGAAGACGACGATTTGGCCATCATCAATAAGGCTGCCGGAATGATGGTGCATGCGGGCGCCGGAGCCACTGAGGACCAGCGCAATCGCGGCACGCTGGTGAACGCGCTCTTGCATCATTTCGCGACCCTGTCGGCGGTCGGCGGGGAGATGCGGCCGGGCATTGTCCATCGCCTCGACAAAGAGACGAGCGGCCTCATCGTCGTGGCGAAAAACGACGACGCGCATCGCAAATTGGCCGAGCAGTTTGCCCGGCGCGAGGTGAAGAAGACGTACATTGCGCTGGTTCACGGCTGGCCGAAGAAAGATCGTGGAACGATCTTGGCCAGCATCAGCCGCGACCGGATCCGCCGCATCCGCATGACCACCCGTGGTTTGGGGGGACGAGATGCGGTCTCGCATTACACCGTAGTCCGGCGGTTAGACACGTCTTTCGGCAAGTTCGCGCTGGTCGAAGTGAAGATCGATACGGGCCGTACCCACCAGATTCGCGTCCACATGGCCTCGCTCGGACATGCCGTCGTGGGCGATGCTCTCTACGGAGCACCGCGCGAGATGCGTGCGAGACGCGGCCGCGCAACCGACGAGGGCGCTGCGATTTCGTTGCCGCGCAATTTCCTGCATGCGGCGCAGTTGGAATTGACACACCCGCGAACCGGGAAGCAGATTACGCTCCAGAGCCCCCTTCCGGCGGAACTGCAGGCGTTCCTGGCAACCATCGAGAAAGACGGGGTCGACGGCGCTTCGCCGACGAGGCTGTAAGCTGGTTGGCGCCCGGGTTGAGGCCCCGAGGGGCTGGCGGATTATAATATCGATACCAATGAAATTCCTGGGGTTCCGATTCATTGCGACTTACGGCATAGCTCTCCTGCTGTTGGCAGGAAGCGCAACTTCACAGTCGGTGGCTCCAACTGTCGCCGCACAACCTTCCGGGGCTCCCGCTGCAGCCGCTTCAACATCCGCTGCTCCGGTTTCGCCACCCGGGTCCGCGCCGCAACAAACGCCGCCGGCCACCGGCACCACGCCGGGGCAAGAGCAGAAACCTGCCGATGCTGCCGCTGCAGGTGACACCGAGGCCGTTGCCGTAATCAAAGTACGCCCGAACGAAGTGAACGTCGTGTTCACGGTGACCGACAAACACGGGCGGCGCATCACGGATCTCAAACAAAACGATTTCCGTGTCCTCGACGACAACAAGCCGCCGGACGAAATTCGCAGCTTCCACGCCGAATCCAACCTTCCACTCCAAGTCGGCCTGCTCATCGATGCCAGCAACTCCGTGCGCGATCGGTTCAAGTTCGAGCAGGAATCGGCCATTGAGTTTCTAAACCAGACGATTCAACCCCGCAAAGATCAGGCATTCGTGATCGGTTTTGACGTGACTCCCGAAGTCACTCAGGATTTCACCGACAACAGCGAATTGCTGGCGCACGGTGTGCACGCACTGCGCCCCGGCGGCGGCACGGCGCTCTACGACGCGTTGTATTATGCCTGCCGCGACAAGCTTCTCAAGGCTCCCAAGTCGATCACCGTGCGGCGCGCCATCATTCTGCTCAGCGACGGCGACGACAACCAGAGCCACGTCACCCGCGAAGAGGCGATCGAGATGGCGCAGCGCGCCGAGGCTGTCGTCTACACCATCAGCACCAACGTCAGCGGCACCCCCGGGCCCGGCGACAAAGTGCTCGATCGCATTGCCGATGCCACCGGAGGGCGCCCGTTCCATCCGTTCCAGATTCGCGATGTGGCCAACGCCTTTGCTGAAATTCAGGACGAACTCCGCAGCCAGTATGCGATTTCCTACAAGCCGGCGGACTTCAAAACCGACGGGCACTACCGTTCCATCGACATCGAAGCCAACGACCGCAAGAATTTCCGGGTACGTTCGCGCCGCGGCTGGTACGCACCGACGCAGTAATGCCGGCTTCGGGCTTTCGGCTTCCGACCCACAGGGGGACGATCAAACTGCATGCCGGGATACTCAGGCACACCACTTCCGAAGAAGCTGGGAATCAAGCCCGGATTCCGCGTGAGCCTGCTGGATCCACCACGCGAAGTGCGGGAGCAGTTGAGCGCTGAGCTCGCCGAATGCGAGATGATTGGCGACGCCAAGGCCGTCCCCGACTTCGCGATGGCGTTTGTAAAATCGAAAACGGCCCTGACGAAGGAATTCCAGCGCATCACTAAGTTGCTTGCGCCCGCCGGAATGTTTTGGGTGAGTTGGCCGAAGAAGAGTTCCGGTGTCGCGACCGACTTGAATGAGAACATCGTCCGCGAAATCGGATTGGCCGCTGGTTTGGTCGACGTGAAAGTATGCGCGGTGACCGAGGTCTGGTCCGGCTTAAAATTTGTGCGCCGCTTGAAAGATCGCTGAAGGCTGAAGAAGGACTGTTAAAGAGCGCTCGCAAGGAAAAAAGAATGGTACGAGTCGGCTTAATCGGATTTGGTCTTGCTGGTCAAGCGTTTCACGCGCCCGTCATTCGCGGCGTACCGGGCATGGAGCTCGTTTGCATCCTCGAGCGCCACACCTCCAACGCCAAGCAGAAGTATCCCGAAGTCCGCGTGGCCCGCACCCTCGACGAAATGCTCTCTGACAAAACGATCAATCTGTGCGTGGTAGCCACTCCCAACGATTCGCACTACTCCTACACAAAAGCGTGCCTCGAAGCCGACCGCGACGTAGTTGTTGACAAGCCTTTCACGCCCACCATGGCTGAGGCCGAACAACTGGTACGTATCGCCGCCGATCGCGGCCGCCTCGTCACCGTGTATCAGGATCGCCGCTGGGACGGCGAGTTTCACACCGTAAAACAACTCCTGAAAGCGGGCACTCTGGGCACAGTCGCCGAGTACGAAGCGCGCTTCGACCGCTTCCGTCTCGAGTCCAAACCCGGTGCCTGGCGTGAGAAGCCGGACCATCCCGCGGCCGGCGTTCTCTGGGATCTGGGCCCACATCTGATCGATCAGGCGCTGGTCTTGTTTGGCACACCCGAGACGATTTGGGCCTCAGCATTCTGCCAACGCCCGACCTCGCAGGTCGATGATGCTTTCGACGTGCACATGGAATATCCGCACCTGCACACCACGCTGCGCGCGCGCATCATCGCATACGTCCCCGGCGCTCATCTGCTGATTCACGGGACAGAAGGAAGTTTCATCAAATACGGCATGGATCCCCAGGAAGAAATTTTGCGCAGCCCCAACTGCCCCGATGGGCCGGACTGGGGCCCGAATTGGGGCGTTGAATCAGAGGATCGCTGGGGCACTCTGAGCCTGGTGAATGGCGGAACTCGCAAAATAAAGACTGCTCGCGGCGACTATCGCGGCTACTACGCGAACGTAAGGGATGCGATCGAGAAAAAAGCTCCGCTGGACGTCACACCGGAGCAGGCGCTCCGCACCATGCGCGCTCTCTTGCTTTCGCACAAGAGCAGCCGCGAAGGCCGCCGAGTCCACTGGACCGAAGCTCCCGAGTAGGCGCCTCGTTTGAGACTGCGGATAGTTTCAATCGCTGAGGTCACCGGAGCACCGCTAACTTTTCATCACTTTCTGAAACGCCACCTGAAAGCGTTCCATCTCCTCCTGCGTGCCCACGGTAATGCGCACCCACGTCGGCATAATCGGCCACACCCGACCGATCAACACATTCTCCGTCGCCATGGCGTCGCGCACTTCCTTTCCCGGCCGCTTGGTGTCGAGCATAAAACAGTTCGACTCGGAGGGAATGTACGCGTACCCGTTGTGATCCAGCCACTGAAATGTCTGCTGACGAATTGTGGCATTGATCCGTCGTCGCTCTGCCACCAGCGCGGAGTCCTTCAGACTTGCCGTCGCTGCCACGACGGCGGTAACCGGCATAAAATTCTGCCCACCGCGCGCGACGACTTTTTCCAAAAGGTCAGGGCGCGCAATCACGAATCCACAGCGCAATCCGGCCATCCCATAAACCTTCGAAAATGTCCGCAGCACGATCACATCTTTCCCGCCCTTCGCCAGATCGAGCGCGGATGGCGCTTCCGTCAAATGGATATACGCCTCGTCGACCAGAATGACCGAATCCTTAGGCTTGTTCGCGGCGAGATACTCGATGTCCGTGTGCGGAGTCATCGTGCCAGTGGGGTTATTCGGATTACAAATGTAATAGACCCCTGCGTCGGGACCCGCCGCCAGCATGGCTTTGACGTCGTGGGCATACGTCTTCGTCAGCGGAACTTTGACCACGCGCGCTCCCGCCACCCCCGCCATCATCATGCCCGTCTCGAAGCACGGGTCCGCGGTCACGTAACTCTTCTTCGGAGAGGTGAACGCCAGCACCGTGAGACCCAGCGGCGGAGTCGATCCTGCGGTGCAGTAGATCCACTCGGGATTCAGCCCTTCCTGCTGCGCGAAAGTGCTTACCAGTTCGTCGGTGAGATTGTCGGAGTAGCGTCCGCCTAGCGGAATGATGCCAGCAACCGCATCACGCGCAGCCTGGCAAGGCCCCAGCGGATTCTCATTCGAATCGATCAGCACTGCGTCGCTCGAGTGCGGACGGCGCCGCGACGCAGCCGCCAGCATGGGCTCGGTCATCCCGTGAAATGCAGCCGCCGCCGAAGCAGCCGCCGACAAATGCAGAAACGAACGCCGCGAGAAACGGGCCATGGGAATCCTCCAGGAAGGGGAGTGTATCAGGAATTTGCACGTGATGTGGCGTCGGACCCGCCCTGAACTGAGTCGAAGGGGGCCTCGCTCCACTCGAACCTAATCTTAATCCTGCTTCCGTCCCGCGTAATACCCTGCCCGCGCCTGGATCTTATAGCTCTGTTTATTCTTGATCTCCAGCTTGCGGTAGGCGCCGTCGAGTTTGGTATTGGTCGGCGTATAGCCAATGTTGTATTGGCTGCGCAGTTCGGCAGCGACCTGGTCGAAAGCTTCCCGCAGCTTATCGAACTTGTTCCCCACGTTGATGACGCGCCCCCCGGTCTGCTCCGTGAGTTTCTTCATGTCGCCTTCGCCGCCGTAGCCGACACTCATACCTCCATAGAATCCGCGGTCCGCGCACAGCAGCACGTAGACAATCGAATCCGCCTTCTGCGCCGCCTCAATCGCGTCTTTGATCTTCAACTTGCTGCCCTCGTCCTGGCCGTCGGTGAGCAGTATCATCGCCTTCCGCCCTACTTCCTTCGCCAGCATGTCGTGAGCTGACAGATACACCGCGTCATACAGCACCGTACCCGGAGACGCCGCCGTCGGGACCGGCCCACCACCGGCGCCCGGCAGCGTCGGCATGGTAACGCCGGAATTGATCTTCACAGAATTCAGCGCTTTCTGCAGACGTTGCACGTCGCGCGTGTAGTCCTGAATCAGACTGGCGTCGACATCGAAATCCAGGACAAAAGCCAGATCTTTGTCGGTCAAAACCTGCTTCAGAAACGCCCCGCCGACTTCTTTCTCCATGTCGAGGACGTGCAACTGGCTTCCGCTGGAGTCAATCAGGATCCCGAGCGTTAGGGGCAGATTTGTCTCTGGAGTGAAATACTTTACGGTCTGCTTCTGGCCGTCTTCGAAAATGTCAAAGTCATCCTTAGTCAGGTTCGGGATCAGCGCGCCATGCTTGTCTTTGACATTGAAGAAAAGCTGCACCACATTGACGTTCACCTTCAGGGTCTCGGTGGGCTGCTGCGAATCGTCGGATTTCTGGTCGGGGGAACTGGGCTGCTGGCCGGTCGACTGCTGCGCCATCAAGTACGGGGCCAGGCACAGGCCCGCCAGCACCAATGCAGCCAGCACGCGCCGCGGAAAAAGAGGAAGCTTAGGCATTCAGAATTTCTCGATTCGTGGTTGGTGTTAGTCTAAACCTGTACGGTTAGATGCACCAAACGAGGCAGGTTTGGCATCTTAACAGACAGAAAATTGTGCGCGACGAGGACAGTATGACGCCGGTCAACGTTAGGTCAACATGGAAAAGCACTTGGGGCAAGCGAGTAGCCCTGGTGATCGTGGGAGCCTTAGCGGTCCCGGCCTTGCAAGCGCAATCCGGTCAGAATCAGTCTCAGGCCCCTGCCACTTCCCAACCATCCCAGGATATCCCCGACGCGCCCTCAACCGTACAACCGCCTGCTCCAAAGCCGGCGATTCCGGTCCCTCCGCCTGGCACGAACCGGCCCAACGAGCCGATCCCGTTCCCCGGCGACGAGCCGAAGCCGGCGAACGAGGCGACCCAAGGCGCGTCCGATGCGGACAAGACCGCTCCGCCACCCATGCCTCCGGTTCAGACGGTCCCCCCGGGCTCCGTCCCCAGAAACCAGCTCAATCCCAAACAAGATCTCTACACAATTTCGACCACCGTCAACTTCGTGGCTCTTCCCGTAATGGTGAGATCTTCCGACGGGCGTCCGGTCGAAGGCCTGCTGGCGCGGGACTTCACCGTCAAAGAAAACGGAAAGCCGCAGACTCTGACCTATTTCACCAGCGATCCCTTTGAACTCTCGGTCGCGATCGTGCTCGACATCGGCGTCGCCGACGTCGCCCTGCAGAAAATCAATCAGACGTATTCCGCGCTCGCCGGCGCCTTCAGCCCCTACGATGAGGTTGCTCTCTATACCTACAGCAGTACCGTCAGCCAAGTCACGGACTTTAGCGGCAAGCCCGCGCGGCTCACCGCCGCGCTCGACGAAATGAAACTGGTGCGCGGTCGCAATAACGGTCCACCGGTGATGAGCGGCCCACTCAGCTCTCAGGGACCCACGATCAACGGGCTTCCCGCAGGGGGACCGCCCGTCGCGCCAGTCAACACTCCGCCCCGCGAAGCGCACGTTCTGAATGATGCCATCCTTCGCGCCGCGCTGGACCTCAGCAAGCGCGAGCGCACGCGCCGCAAAGTCATCTTCGTCATCAGCGATGGACGCGAACTGGGTAGCAAGGCCAGTTACAGCGGTGTGCTGCACTTGCTTCAAACCCGCGACATTCAGGTGAGGGCGGTCGTCATCGACAGCGGCGCCTTGCCCCTTTACAAGCAACTCGACAAGTTCCATATCCCCGACCAAGGCCGCACCAACCTCCTCACAAGATACGTTCGGGCCACTTGCGGTGCGGAACCCTATACCGAACTCTCACGCAACGCGATCGAAGACGCCTACGCGCAAATCACTAACGAGGCGCGGAATCAATACACTCTAGGCTATAGCCCCGCGGCCACAACCGGTAGCTCGGCTTACCGCACGGTCGAAGTCATCGTGCACAAAAAAGGTCTGAAGGTCGCCGCCAAAGATGGGTATTTCGCAATTCCGACCGCCCACTGATCGTCCGCGACCGCCCGGAAAAAGCCTCGATGGCTCCTTCGGGCCACGGGGGGTCACGTGAGTAACCTGCGTCCGGCACCTCCCGTATGATATAAAGACCGCGAGCCTCCATTAGGACATTGGTGTGCGTGGCAGCCCTCAATGGGATGCCCGTATTTGAGGAAAGCCTTGAGTTTCATCAACTTCGCAGCACGTGAGATCAACTGCAAGATCGTGTACTACGGTGCCGGACTCGGCGGCAAGACCACGAACCTGCAGGTGATCTACCAGAAAACTGCGGACCAGCAGAAGGGCAAGATGATCTCGCTGGCCACCGAAACCGAGCGTACGTTGTTCTTCGATTTTCTCCCGCTCGACCTCGGCAATGTACGCGGCTTCAAGACGCGCATCCACCTCTACACCGTCCCCGGACAGGTCTTTTACGACGCTAGCCGCAAGCTGATCCTGCGCGGCGTCGACGGCATCGTCTTCGTCGCCGACTCCCAGGAACAGCGCATGGACGCCAACGTCGAAGCGCTCGAAAACCTGATGTCCAACCTGAAAGAGCACGGCTACGACTTCAACAAGATTCCCTACGTGCTGCAGTTGAACAAGCGCGACCTGCCTAACATTCTGCCCGTCGATCTCCTCGCCACCGAACTGCGCAAGAAGAATGAACCCATTGTCGAAGCCGTCGCCTTTCAGGGCGTCGGCGTCTTCGAAACCCTGAAAGAAATCGCCAAGCAAGTCCTCACCGAACTAAAAGCCGGCGGCTAAACTACCCAGCCAACGCGGCGAGCACGGGAGATGACCTAGTGTCGCCAGTTACCCTCGTAAGCGGCGGACTCTGAGCAGAGATGCTCTAATTTCGTTACAGATTGCTCCGAGTGTCTGCATGCCCAAGTGCTCAGATTGCCACTGCGACCTTCCCGGCGTTGAAACACTCTGTTCAAAGTGCTATGACGCAAGGTACGCCGCAATGGGTCGCCCAAAACCCTTTGAGGAGTCGATTCGGCAGTTCTTATCGAACCCACTCAGACTCACGGCAGAGGACTTGCTGCAAGAAGAGAAAGTGACCACTCCGGTTGCCATTGCGTGTTGGTGCGCCGGTCTCCTGATTTGCTGGATTGGCGGGTGGGTAAAAGCTGACTACAAATACTCGGCGTTTTCCGACAAAGTTCTGTCTGGAGCATTGCTGTGCGTCATGATTTCTATCGGCGCTACTTTGGTGTTCGCCAGAACAAACCTGAAACTGCGTTGGAGAATCGCTTCGACCGTGTTTGCGGTAAGTGCATGGGGCGTCGCGGGTTGGTTTTTCATCGGTGCTGGTCTTGATTTACACCATTAGCGCCTCGTCAAACTCCTCTGTGTGCAAGACGGGTGTTAGTCGACAAGTTGAGCGAACTTGTCCAGGTCGATGTTGCCGCCAGACACGATGGCTACGATCTTGCCGGAGCCGGCTCGGCCCGACAGACTCGCCGCAACCGCACAAGCTGCGGCCCCCTCGATGATAATCCGGTTCCGCTCTGCCACCACTTTCATAGCCTGCGCCGCTTCTGTCAGAGTGACCACCAGCGATCCATCCAGTAGCTTGCGCGCGGACTCGAACATTCCGGGGAATACCATCTTGCTGCCGATACCGTCGACAAACGAGGGCTGATATTCGACGGGCCGCGGTTCGCCGGCAGCAAGGGAAGCAGCCAGCGGGGCTGCAGTTTCAATCTCGGCGGCGTAAATGCGCACTCGGGGAGCAAGCTCTCGCAATACGCCCGCGATGCCGCATGACAATCCTCCACCGCCCCAGGGAATTACCACGGCGTCCAACTCGGGCAGATCTTCTAACAGTTCCAGCGCGATTGTGCCATTGCCCGCCATGACATCTGGATCATCGAAAGCGTGGATGAACGTAGCGTCGATGCCCGGGTAGGAACGAGTCTCGAAAGTTCGCCACCACTCGGCAAAAGGTACCTTGATGACACGCCCGCCCATGCGTTCGACGGCGCGAATCTTGGTGGCAGGAGCGGTATCAGGGGCGATAATCGTCGCGCAAACCCCGATTCGCTGGGCGCAGAATGCCACGCCTTGCGCCATGTTGCCGGCGGAGGCAGTCAAAACTCCGCGAGCAAGCCGCTCGCGCGGGGTCCGCGCCATGACGTTAGCGGCTCCCCGAATTTTGAACGAGCCGATCGGTTGCAGGTTTTCCAATTTCAGATACAAGCTCGCAGGCGTGTCCGCGTTGCACCGGATCAGCGGCGTATGCAGTGCAACGGATGAAATGTTTCGCCGTGCTTCTTGCGCTTGGGCGGAGGTGATGGGCATTTCAATGTATCTTAACCGGAGCAAGGACCGCGCGGAACCGGGGTTTCATCAATGCCGGATTTCCGGCCCCAAACTCGCTTGTCATACACTGCCGGGTGCCCCATTTCTCGCGCGTTCTTTACGCGAGAAGTGGGGATTTCCATCCCGAGCCGATTGCCTCGCTCCCAAAACTCCAAAAACTCCGCCTCAACCACGGGCCCCATCCCTGTTCTACAATGGCTGTCCGCCAATTCCGCCCTAATCTGGAGACACACATGCGCAAGCTGCGAGATTCCCTCTGCGCCCTCGTCCTACTGATTTCATCCGCGCCCTTCGCCCTATGCCAGAGTTCGTCTCTGCACGGCATCGACGTCACCGACCTCGACCGCAAGGCCGCCCCCTGCGATGACTTCTACGAATTCGCGAATGGCACCTGGCGCGCCAACAATCCGATTCCTGCGTCCATGGCCCGCTGGAGCAAACGCTGGCAGGCCGGAGAATCCGCCAAGGATCGGCTGCACGACATTCTGGAAACGGCGTCCGCTGACAAGAACGCCCCCAAGGGCAGCGTCGAACAAATCATCGGCGACTACTACGGCGCCTGCATGGACGAGTCGAAAGTCAACGCCCGCGGCATGGAACCGATCAAACCGTGGTTCGCGAAAATCGATGCCGCCAGCAACATCGCTGCCCTGCAACAAGTCATGGCTGAGATGCACGACGTTCTCGTGCAGGTCCCCTTTGCGCTGGGCAGCCAGCAGGATCCCCACAAACCCTCATGGGTGCTCGCCGATCTGGGTGCCAGCGGTCTCGGCCTGCCCGATCGCGACTACTACCTGAAAACCGAACCACGCTTCAAAGAAGCCCGCGAGAAATACGTCGAGCACGTCACCGCCATGTTCAAACTCGCCGGCTGGGATCAGAAATCCGCCGCAGCCGCGGCTCAGACCATCGTGGGAATGGAGACGAAGCTCGCCGAAGCTTCGCTCGACAATGTTGCACTGCGCGATCCCGCCGCCACCGATCACAACACTACCTTCGCCCAACTGCAGGCAATGGCTCCCCATGTGGACTGGACCGCTTATTTCAAAAACAAGCAAATCCCCACCGACGTCGACATGAATGTTGACCAGCCCAAGTTCATGCAAGAAGTCGACCGCCAGATGCAGCAGACGGCACTAGCCGACTGGAAACTTTATCTGAAGTGGCAACTGCTCGACTCCGTCGCCAGCTCTCTTTCCACGCCCTTCGTCGAAGAGAACTTCGCCTTCAACGGAAAATATCTTGCCGGCACCACTGAAATGAAGCCACGCTGGAAGCGCTGCGTCGAATCCACCGACCAGTTATTCGGCGAGGCGCTTGGCAAGAAATACGTCGAAAAATATTTCCCGCCCGAAGCCAAGGCCCGCATGCAAGAGATGGTACGCAATCTTCTCCTCGCCATGCGCGACGACATCCTCAGCCGCCCCTGGATGAGTGACGACACCAAAGAAAAAGCGATGGCCAAGATCGCCACCTTCAATCCCAAGATCGGATATCCCGACAAGTGGAAGGACTATAGCCACGTGGAGATCAGCCGTGACACTTACTTCGAAAACATGATCGCCGGAAGAAAATTCGTCGAACAGGACGACCGCGCACAAATCGGCAAGACCGTCGACCGCGGCCGCTGGGGCATGACCCCGCCCACCTCCGACGCGTACTACAACCCGCTGCTCAACGAAATTGTCTTCCCCGCCGGAATCCTGCAGCCGCCCGCCTTCGACATGCACGCGGTCGACGCGGTGAACTATGGCGCCATCGGCGTCGTGATCGGTCACGAGATTTCACACGGCTTCGACGACGAAGGCGCGCAATACGACTACCTCGGCCGCCTGCGCAACTGGTGGACGGAAACCGATCTAAAAGATTTCCAGGCCCGCGCCGCCTGCGTCGCCAATCAGTTCGACAACTACTACATCGAGAAAGACATCCACCACAATGGCAAACTGGTGCTCGGCGAAAGCATCGGCGACCTCGGCGGCGCCAAGATCGCGTACCTCGCCTACCAGAAATCACTCGAGGGCAAGCCGCGCCCCGCAGACATCGACGGCTTCAGCCCGGAGCAGCAGTTCTTCATCGCCTGGGGACAATTCCGCGGCGACGAAATTCGCCCCGAAGCCCAGCGCCTGATGGTTCAAAGCGACCCCCATCCCATCGCGAAGTACCGCGTCATCGGCCCGCTCTCCAATCTCCCAGAATTCCAACAAGCCTGGAGTTGCAAAGCCGACGCGCCAATGGTCCGCCCAGAAGGAAAGCGCTGCGAGGTCTGGTAAGTCTGTAGCGCCACAAAGTAGCGCCAAAGCCACCTGGTCGAACGCCAACCTCGCCCGGCGCCCCATTACCAACGTAAGCTGCGCCTCCCCATACCATTCGCTAGCCTGACCACAGGGAAGGTGTGCGCCCAGCCACCCGCGGACTCCACTGTTGACTCTTGCTTCGTTAATCTTGCGTTCGTCGAGCCCCAGCGGACTTCTGCTCTGGTGCGTCGTCGGCTTCTGCGCTGGGATTGGCCTCTTTATCTACGGATTCCGCCTGCTGCAACGACGCCGCCTGATTCTCGACACTCCGCTGTCGAAAATTCGCAGCGCCTCCATGGGCATCGTCGAAGTCAGCGGCCTTGCGGTCGGTCCCTACACCATGGTCGCGCCCATCACGGCGCGCCCCTGCTACTACTACCGCACTCTGGTATGGGAGTGGAAGCAGGACGGTCGCGACAAAACCTGGGTCAAGATCGCGGGCGAGTGCATGCACCTGCCTTTCTTCGTTGACGACCATACCGGACGCCTGTTGATCGACCCCCGCGACGCCGATCTCGACCTGCATCGCGACTTCGAACAGGAATTCAGCGACTCGTTCTTTTTATCGAAAGATCCTGTGCCCGACACCGTGCGAAGCTTCCTGGCGCGCCACGGCATTCTCACCAACAACAAACTCAAAGTGGAAGAGTTCTGTATCAAGCCCAAGAACTCGCTCTTTATCCTTGGCACGTTAGGGGAAAACCCGGGCATCGAAGTTACCCCGCAACCGATCCGCGACGAGGAGGCAACCACCTCCATTTCATCCCACGGATTCTCGTTGTCGCTGAATTCAATTTCATATTCCTCGCGCAGCAACGACGATGCCTTCAACATCGGCTCTCTCGCAGAGCGCCTTGGGGCGCAATCCGACGTTCGCCACGAAGTCATTCAGCTCTCCCCCGACCCCAACTCGACGAAGGCAGCCGATATGACGCAGCAGCAAAAAATCGCCGCCGCTCTACTGAAAGCTGGGATCTCGAATCCCGCTGCCTGGTCCGCGGCCGGAGTTCCCACCGCAAGCGACGGCCCCGGCGCCATGGTTCTCACCGCACCGCTCGCCCCGGCGGACGGCAACAGCTCTCCCTCGAATGTCAGCTCCTCCGGCCAGGCAAACGGTTTCGATCCGCATCCCCCAGTCGTGTTGAGAAAGGGCACCAACAACAAGACGTTCCTGATCTCCTGGCGCAGCCAGAAGGAAGTCACCCGCTCCCTCGGCTGGAAGTGCACGCTCATGATCTGGGGCGGCCCCGCACTAGCGCTCCTTAGCCTCTACTTCTTCCTCGGCATCAAGAACCTGTTCTGAAGATTTGGCTTTGAGAGAGGAGGGGTTCTGGCGAGAGAAGACAGTCTTTGGCGAGAGAAGACCCTTTGGATGGCGCAGCGCTTTTAGCGCTGCGCCAGAGCTTGTCCCGTGCGTCAGGGCTTCAGCCCCTGAGGTGCTTCCCTGGAATCGCAAGGCATTGCACCAAGCGACGCACCACTCTTCTAACCGGTCCTCGGCCACTCGTACCTAAGTCCGCGACGCCCCCTCTAGTACAATCAACCCGTGAGCGACGCCGTCCGCATCGGAATCCTGGGCGACTTCAATGCCGATTTCCGCTCGCACCACGCCACCAATGACGCCCTGCAGCACGCCGCCCACAAGCTCAACCTGAAAGTCGAATCCGAGTGGCTCCCCACTCCATCGCTCACCTCCGCCACCGCTGAAAAGACGCTCGAGGGTTTCGACGGCCTCTGGGCCTCGCCCGGCAGCCCCTTCAAGAGCTTCGAGGGCATGCTCAAAGGCATCGAGTTCGCCCGCCGGCGTGATTGGCCCTTCCTCGGCACTTGCGCCGGATTCCAATACGCATTTATCGAATTCGCCCGCAACGTCCTGAACATCAAAGACGCCGACAGCGCCGAAAACAATTCCGGCTCAAAGAACATCATCATCTATCCCGTCGCATGCCCGATGCCCGACCGCAAAGGCAACGCCCCCAAACTCTCTGGCTCGATGCCTGAGATTCGCCTCCGTCCCGGTTCCTACCTGCAAACCTTCTATGGCAAAGACCAGGAGACCGCGACCGAAGAGTTCTTCTGCAACTTCGAAGTCAATCCCGACTTCGAATGGGCCGCCATGGAAGCCGGATTCCCCGTAGTCGCCCGCGGCGCCGAAGGCGAGATTCGCGCCATCGAATCGCCCACCCACCGCTTCTATCTGGCCACGCTCTTCCAGCCACAGCTGTCGTCCACTGAAAAGAAGCCCCACCCCATCGTTCTGGCATTTGTGCAAGCCGCCAACGATTGGGGCAAAAAGAAGCTGGACGACAGCGTTCTCGAATAGCTAAATAAGGAGCGGGTTATGTGGCGCGGGCGCCCCCGCCCGCGTTTCCCTCGCCATACTCCCAACTGCCTGCAGTTACCAAAGTCCAAGCCCCCCGCACGTTACCGCCCCCGCACCATGCGCATCTGGAGCCCCCGCCCCCCTCCCGCTATTCTCTTCGAGATCGCGACCCGTTCTCGAGACCGCGTCCGCAGGAGCCACTCGTCTCTATGCACATGCAGTTAGTGAGTTCGTACCGCATCCCGTTCTCCACGCTGATCAGCTACATCCCGATCATCGCCACGATCGTCACCACTCTGTTCAGCGTGATTCTGGCCCGCGCCACCCTGCGCTA
Source organism: uncultured Acidobacteriaceae bacterium (assembly GCA_963832015.1). Lineage (GTDB taxonomy): Bacteria > Acidobacteriota > Terriglobia > Terriglobales > Acidobacteriaceae > Sulfotelmatobacter. Next base: position 187,754 of record CAWHSR010000012.1, on the reverse strand, counting down.
CGTGGAAGCCACCGACAAGGGCCTGGCCCTCGCCCGCGAGGAATTCGAACGCGAGTGGTCGCCCGACCTTCACATCAAGATGGAACGCATCTCGAGCAGCGAAGCTAAAGTTATCGTCACGAATCTGGCGAAGACTTCGGTCCTTCTGCAGCTCCTGCAATTGCGCAAGCTTTCGCACGCCACGCCCTTCGAACGCTGCCGCCTGAACGATCCACTTGTCGGCGGGATGACCTGGACGCAGGAAATGGGCAAACGCATCGTGGCCTGCACTGGCACGGAATTCGAAGGCCCCATCGCCGCCTCGATGACCTTCTACGCCGCCGGACGCATGTTCCGCACCGACTGGTTCCGCTCGCAAGTCGTGGTGCGCGACGGCCGCATCGTCAGCCTCGAGCCCAGCAACATGCCCGCCCGCCGCGTGCGCGTAGTAGAGCGCAAAGGCCCCGAACGCCGCCGCGAATTCGTCCAAGACGTAACCGCCGAAGTCGCGCCAGAAAAAATCAACACCAAACCAGACGAGAGCTTCTTCGTAACCGGCGCCTAAACCCGAACCGTGCGGAGAAGAGGAACCATGGAGAGGAGAAGGACCATGTGGGAACGGGCGCCTTCGCCCGTCCAGCAAGCGAAGCGAGCGCCTCCCATTCCCATCTCTCGCCAGCGCAGCGGGGTGCCCCGCCCTGGTCGCGTTCTTGGCGACAGGGTGGGGATTTTGACTTTGTGGAATTTTGGACCAGCCGGGATTTTGATTCAGGGATTCACGCCCTCGCGCCAAAACGCGCGCGCCCGACGCATGAACTACCGCGGTGCCCAACCTCCTGCCGAGCTGCTATTCTGCTGCTATCTTCTTCGACAAAGTTGAGATCACAAACTGTGATCTCAAACTTGAAGCGAGATCTGCTATCGAGTTCTTCCTATGGCGAAATCAGCGATCGTAGTCGCAAAGAAAGTCGACTCCAAAATCTTCGATCTCCGCGGACAGCGCGTCATCCTCGACACCGACCTCGCCGAACTCTACGGCGTACAAGTCCGCCACCTGAACCAGCAGGTCAAGCGCAACTCCAAACGCTTCCCTCCCGCCTTCCGCTTTCAACTCTCCGAGCACGAGCTGAAACTCTTGAGATCACAAAATGTGATCTCAACCGCAACCCACGGAGGCTCGCGTTATCTCCCCTACGCCTTCACCGAACACGGCGCCATTATGGCCGCCACCGTGCTGAGCTCCGAACGCGCCATTGAAATGAGCGTTTTTGTCGTTCTCGCCTTTGTGCGCATGCGCCGCGCCATCGCCGGCAACCGCCACATCCTGAGCAAGCTGTCAGAGCTCGAACGCCGCCTCGAAACGCACGACTCCGAAATCCAGGCCCTGATGGACGCCATCCGCGAACTGATGGAGCCGCCAGAGCCCACCCGCACCCGCATCGGCTTCGAAGTGCCGGAGGAGGCAAGTGGCAAGGTGGTTAAAGCTCGCTCGCTCCAAATCAGAAAGAACAAAATGAATTGACCGCTGAATTCACGTTTTGTTGGCACGCTTCCGCGACCGCAAGCGTCGTGCCCGACGATGCTTCTCTCCCGAATCGACGAGCGCTTCCATCAGGGACTTAGTTCGCTTTCCAATACGATCAGGCAATCCTGATCCGAGGGTTCGAACACATAGATGAATATCTTGCTCAAGAACAACACCACGTTGAAAAAGGGCTGTGTCACCGTCGCCGAGCCCAGCCTCCTCAAGACCAGCAATGCGAAATGGACCCTCTCTCTGGACCCCAAATGACTGTCCACAGCGGCAACGGTCGGATGCACGAACCTCGAAGTCCATCCATAAATCACCTCGTAGTCAAACACTTGCGTAGCGGGATTGCCAGATGAGTCAAATTCATTCGTGTCCGGTTCTTGCGCAAGGTAGCGAGTGTCATGCCCAGACCATCGATACGGATTCGTAAATTGCTTCGCCAGCACCGTGAGCGTCGCTTGATCCGGGCGAGCGCGAATCTTTCTCTTCGGGAAATACGTATTCTTCAACCGGAGCCATACCTCCTGCTCTTTAGCAAAAAAGTTGGCGTACCGTCTCGCACGTCTGTCTGAGTCGTCGTTACAGATGTAGCGCACGTAAAGAAGATATCGGTCAGCGTTCTCGTCAAACCGAAAGCTTCCTTCGGGAATCCTGAACTAACAAGCTTGCATACGACTTTCGCGACCCAGATGCTCTTCGAAAACCAGCGCGAGCAGGACCCAGTCTGTCGCATATCCCTGGCGCGGCCGGATGTCCGCATCGTTGACATAGTGCTCAAGCACATTGATAAACCTAGTCACAGCCGGAACGTCATCTAACGCGTTCCCTTTCGGCTTCTTGTTCGACATAAGCACCCTTACCAATTAGATTGCCTTCCGGTAACCCTTACCAAAGATCTCCAACCTATCTCCGATCCGCTAAAGATCCTTCCTCCCCTGCCGATCCTATCCCTTAGAGGACCAGACGACGATCACTCCAATCAACAGCGTTCACCCGGCCGACGTCCACCAAGTCGCGCAGCCGCCCGCGGAACCCAAGGCCGACCCTCACGCCGAAACTCCGCCGGTACGCCCCCGCGACAGCAGCCGGGACGGCGGCGCTACATTTCCGCTTGTCCGCCTCGCCTGAAACTTCTTCTGGCTTCATGGTGTCCTTCGTTGCTACAAAGACAGCATGAAGAAAATCATTCGAGCGCTAGGAGTCATCCTCTTTGTCGGGCTCCTATTCGCGGTCGGATCACTCGCGTACTCCACTTGGCGCGGATCTATCAGCTGGTATTTCCGGGTCGATGGCCAAGTCGTCGTCAACGCACGCAAGACTTCGGGATACCTGCACGCCAACTCGCAAAAAACGATCCTCTTGTTGACGAGAACAGACGACTCGCGACCCGAGACCTACCTCATATCCCTGGGACCAACCAGATCCGTTTTTGACTGCGGAGATTGGCATCCAGTGCGCTTTCTCCCGTTTCCTGTTGCAGCTGTGAATCCACCTTGTACTGTCTCCACCGTCAACCCAGCAAAGCTCTACGATCCACCAGCCACCGCAACCGTAACCAGCGGAAGAAACGTCATCGAGTTTTCAACCACATCCGGCAAAAGGGTCCGAGCACAGTGGTGAAACCAAATGCTCCGGCCCTTTGAACAACTTCAGCTGCCCATTCCCAAAGCGGGAACGAATCGGAGTTTCCACAGCTTTCTTTCCTGCCTTGTGACATCTGACCTTGCCTTCCACAGCCTCCGCGTCCGATCATCTCTCCAGCCGAAAGGCGGAGGCGCTTTTTTTCGTGTCCAAGCGGCTCAAGATTTTGCGCGGGCTCTTGCCGATCATCGCATCTTAAGTTGTTTGAAACCAATATTTTAGGGATTCGGTGCGAAAAAAATGAGAGCGCCGGCCCCCCACTAACCCCGCGTTGTCAATATTTTGCCAGCAAAATATTGAGCCCCAAGGATTTGTCCGCCGTCTTCCCCTAACCCGATAATTCCAATAGACCGAGGCGGGAGAGGACGTACCCACGATTATCGAAGAGTAAACGCGCTCAAAACGAAACCGCAGAGGCATCACCGCCTCCGCGGTCCCCTTCACTCGGCCGTCTGCTCCAGCGTGCGGATGTACTCGACAACCGACTCGCTCCAGCCATCGATGTGCGTCCACTTGCCGTAGCCCACGCCGTTCTTGTAGCTGGCTACGTTGATCACGTAGCCCTTGCCGCGAGGCGCAGGCACCGTGTCGTGCGCCTGCTCGTCGGTGATGACGATCAGGCGATCGTAGCCATGCTTCTCATTCAGTTCCGTCACAGCCCGACCCAGGTACGTCGCGCTGTGCGGCTGCGACTTGTCAATCGCGTCGCGCAGAGCGAAGCCGCGGCGCGCCGGCACTTCGACCAGCGAGTTCGAGAAGCTGAACACCGCCACCTTCTCGCCGATCTCGCGCAGCAACACCGCGAGTCCGTAAGCCGCGTCGGTGCGCTGCATCTCGGAACGGTGAGAGAGCGGAGCGGTCATCGAGCCGGAAACGTCGACCAGCACGATCGTCTTTCCGCGCAGCTTCTCCTGCCCCGCAACACACTTCAGCATGGCCTGCTCCAGCGCCTCTTCCCACTGCGGAGCGTAACGCGCCGCAGCCAGGAAGCGGAACGGAAGCACACGCGCCGTGCTCATCGATCCGAGCGCGGCGAGCACGAGCGACTCCTCGACTCCAACCTCCCGCATGTTGCGCAGGTTGCGGAGCAGTGCGAGCGCTCCCAGCTTCTGCTCGCGGAGCAGCCGCTCCCACGCCTCACGCTTGTTAGCGCCAGACGAGAATGCAACCTCCCACGTGTCAGGCGAAGTGAGTTCGCCCGCGATCAGGCGCTTCCACACTTCGGCTTGCGCGTCGTCACGCGGCTTCGCGTGAGCCAGAAACAGAACGTCACGCAGCTTGATGGGTCCGCCGCGATCGTACTTCGCCAGCGCATACGCATCGAACTTAGGGAAAGCCGCAGCCAGCCCCTTCTTCACCTGCGCAGAGAGCGGCACACGCCCGTCCTTCCAGTAGATAGCCACGAACTCAGCAAGTTCGTCGGCACGCTGGATGACCTGCGCGAGCGTCTCAGCCACAAAACCGCGATGCGTGGCATGACGCGCCATCTCGCGCACGAGCAGAAGCGGCGTGTGACGCAGCTTCATCTGTGCGCGTGCCTCGACGGCGAGCGCGGCCACCTTCTCGGCTCCAACCTTGGGAACAAGTTCCGCGATGCGGCCCGCGATCTCGACTCCGTCCTCGTAGAACTGGCTCTCCCAAAGCAGGCAAGCCAGCACCGAGCGCCGCAGCTGGAGCTCCGTCGAGATGTTCCGCGCCGGCGCGCCTTCATGCGTGAGCAGTCGGAAGTTCAGGTTGAGTAGATTCAGTCGAGCCATATGTGGCCTCCTCTCGTACAGCTTCTAGCTTCTAGCTGCTAGCTTCTAGCAACTAGCTAAAACGTGTTGTCATGCTGAGCGAAGCAAATGAGGAGAGCACAGCGATCCTCATTGCGCAGTCGAAGCATCCCTACCCGAACAGCACGGCTGATGTAGGGATCCTTCCACTCTGTGATGCATGACAATCAAAACAATCGCCGGGGAATCAGGCGACGACGGTATTTTCCCGATGCTCTCCCATTGAGCTACGTGGCTCGCGCCACTGCGGGATTCGAACCCGCAACCTGCGGTTTATGAAGTAACCCTCGTCTTCACCACCGGCGAAGATGGTTGTTGTCTAGAACACGCCGGGGAATTTGCGGCGACGGTATTGCTCTGCCAACTGAGCTACATGTCCCGTGAAGGACATGGCAGGACTCGAACCTGCGACCCTTCGAAGGAACCGCCGCCTTCACCACCGGCGAAATGTTCGGTGCTTTGCTGCTTAACGCAGCGCGGGCACCGATTCTTCTTCCTGCTGCGGGCTCGGCTCCGCCAGTCTTTCAACGAGGCGCAAGCCCGCAGGCTTTTCCGCAAGTTCCAGCAGCAGGCCCTGGAAGTCCGCCATAGTCTCGGCCCACGGATGGGCTTCGACGAATGCGCGGGCCTCGAACTCTTCCGCTTGAGGAAAGAAGCGGTAGTAGAGTTCCAGCTTTTGCGCCTCCGACGCGACGCCCAGGTACAGCCGGTAATCGATGCGTCCCGGTCGCAGCAAGGCTGGATCGAGCGTTTCGATCTTGTTCGTCGTCATCATGTACAGCACGTCATCCGGAGCATGAAATCCGTCGAGGACGTTCAACAGTCCCGACAGCGTCACGCCGAACTTGTCAGCAACCGTCTTGGCTTCCGGCTTTTCCCTCGGATCGGCTGGCGAAGGCTTCTCTGCATGGCTGCGAGAGTTGCTCGCCATCATGCAATCGACGTCTTCGAACAGTACGACCGAGCCCTGCGGAACATCGTTCATTGCCTTGCTCAACGAACGATCGTTGAAGTCGGTGAGGTTGATCGCGTAGATCGACATCGCAAACCTCCCCGCAATCGCCGACACCAGCGACGTCTTCCCCGTTCCGGGCGGACCGTACAACAGGTATCCCCTGTGATACGGCACGCCGAGATGGCGGTACCGCGCCTTCGCGCTCTTGAACTTCTCGATGTCGGCGACCAGGCGTTCGCGCTCTCCCGTTTGCAGAATCACCGAGTCGAGCAAGCGCGCGTTGTAGCCTTCCACACTGTCCCAATATTCCGAGTACACGTACAGAGACGAACGCACGCGTTCATGCTTCTTGTGGCAAGAAGCAATCTCGATGACGAACGACTTCAACAAACTCTGATCGCGTCCGACAGTCTGGAACACGAGCAACTCGCTGCGCTTCGGCGTCCATCCACGGGTGTCTTCGCTGCGATAGAAGTCGACGCGAAATGGGCGGCCGCGATACCAGAACCAGTGACGTCCCGGAGCCGGAATCAGCGCCAGGTTCTCGTTGCGCACCGTGGTGTCGAGATCGACACGGCGGATGCGCTTGAGAAACCTCTGCTCCGCGAACCACTGCTTCACCCACGCAAACGCTGCGTCCTCGTCCTTGACGGTGATCGACAGCGTGGTCTGGCCGACGATCCAGTACCAGATTCGGCTGGGAATCGCGCGCAGGTACGCACCGACGGCGCCAACGATCATGAGCAGCAGTCCGCCCGAGGCGAACTGGTTCTGGCCGCTCAGCACGTGTTTTAGAAATTCGAGCATATGCATTTACGAACTATTCGGAGGGGACAATTTCCAGCTCATCCTCGTTCTCAGTCCCGTCGTCCATTTCTTTCTTGGTGAATCCGACTTGGCGATTCACATCTTTGGTGCGAATGATCCACGCGATCTCTTCCATGTCGGCCTTGCTGGGTACTCGCTTGTCGTTGTAGTCGGTGCACATGCCGACCTTGAACGGCACGAGTCGCGCCGGACGCAGGAAGGCGCAGAGGATGATCTCTTCGCTCTCGGCGAATCCTCGTTGAATGTGTGCCCAGTAGCAGGAGTTACACAGCGACTCGCTGATCTGCGGCTTTCCGTTGCGAATGACGCTCATACGTGCTTTCTAACCGGCGCTTGCGCCGGAGCCACAAAAGTAGAATCAATCAGCCGGGGAATCAGCGACAAAGGTACGTAGGCGCTTTACCGTTTAGCTACACGGGCACAAATTCCCGTGACAGGATTCGAACCTGCATCTCCCGCTCTAAGGCGAAGTAACCCTCGTCTTCACCACCGGCCGACTTAACGTCTTCTCTGCGAGGCCTCAGGGGCTAAAGCCCGCACCGATTCGAAAGGCCTTACGCGGCCCTCGAAGGGCCCCTCTTCCACGTCCGCGCAATGCGCGGTAGGAGATCGCCGGGGAACCTGCGAGAAGAGATTCGACTCGAGGCCGGTCTCTGCGGCAACCCTGAGCTTCGGGACGACGCCCCCAGATCCTCGCGGATCCCGGCGTTGCCGCAAATCAGCACCTCGGCGGGATTCGCAGTCCCGCGCGTCGCTCGTTTGGAGCGGAGTAACTCTTCTCTTTCACCACCGGCGAAACTTCCCCTGCCAATTCCAAAAACCCCGGGTTAAGGCGCAGGCACTATTGCCTGCGCCGCACGACGGACAACAGCCAGGGAACTGGAATCACGGTTGAGGGCTCGAACCTCGGCCTAGCAACAGGCACGCCACGAAGTTGCCGTGAACTTCACCACTGACTGGATTTTGTTGCACGCGATCTTTCTTCGCGCGCGTTTTGCAACCACGCGATACGAGGTCAGGGAACGTTCGGCCACGGAGAGGGCTTGCGCCCATGAGGGGTCGAACCTCACAGCCTGGAAATCCAGGACTGTTCTACCAAGAGAAGTATCCGTAACCTTTCACCACTGACCGACACGACCACGCTTCGAGCTATGCTCGACGGGACGGACGAATGCTCCGTCCCCGCGCGTGGAGTCCTTTGCTGGGGGAATGAGCGACCGCGGACGTGTCGTGTCAAGGCGAAGGAACCGCAGCCTGCGCCACCCAGCGTGCTTTTGTTTTGTTAGCTTTGCGTTAAACGGCGCCGAGGATTAATTAGCGCGATCGGACGACGCCCTAAAGCTGACTCGGCGTGTTATTGGCCGATACAGCCCGCTTAGCGATTTGTGCGTAGGATCTGACAAATTTGGGCGTCCTTTCCTTAGAGGATGATTGAAGATGCCATAACTTTAAGTTTTGTGCAAGAGGAAAAATGAAAAATAAGATTATCGAGAAGATTTTTTATTCGCAATCACTCGATTACAAATGCAGCAGATTGCATGACGGTTGCCTTCGAGGCTTCATCTTGAATTCGAATGTCGAGCCGGTAAGGATCGGGTTTCAAGTTCGTGATGGGAAGAGACTTCTTCAGCGTCATCACGTCTGAATCCGTTTGAGAATGATCGTGAAAGACTGCGGCTTTGACGGCGAGGTCGATGATGTCACAATCGATAGTTACCGAATGTTTATGGTTCGTAGCGCTGGTTGCCAGGCCGTAGATTTGCATCCATGCGGTAATCGGTGCGCCGTGGTGGATGCGCACTTCGCCGGGAATGATACCCGTGTATGGACGAACGTTAGAGGAGCCGATTCGGAAGAAGCCATTCACGTCTACGTCAGGTGATCCGCGATCAACGCTTTCGGCCAACACCAATTACGACGTGGAGTGATTCGATTGGCTAGAGGCAGGCACCACGAGTGTACGACACCAAATTCCTTTTCGATCCGCGTTCACATCTTTTACGGCTATCTCAAGACGATAACAACCAATGTGTAAGGCTAGGGTCACGATGTAGAGTGCTTTGCCCTCTGATGGCGAGGCCAAATCTCCATTTTGATCAATCTCGACAGTCTCTTCGAATTCATCTGTGACGCGACCAGTCAGCGTGGACAAGCGTCCGAAGATGTTCAACGTTGCATGGCTCGAGCCTGGCTTTTCGACGAACTTAATACCGCGACGTGGGACCGCAATCGTAATGGGAACAAGAGAGGTAATGTCAGTGGCTCTCGCAACGTCACTTCTTACCTCAAAGGGAAGAGGATTCAGAAGCACGCGATCGTGGAGAGAGGCGCGCAAATCGCCGAATTTGATGGGAGGATACTGAACAAGTCCCATTGGCGCACGCGAGCCGCCGGGCTCTTCGCGAACGCTTGAGGCTTCCATCAAGGCCCAACGAGCTTGCAGAATAGTTCCTTTGAGGACTGGCTCCAGGGTGATTCGATAGTCGCCGCATCTACACACGTCCACGAAGTCTAGGGCGACGTCCTGGCCGATTCCTTCCAGGTGACGGTAGCGCCACTCCTCCAGAGGCAGCAGGCTAACGTCTTCTCCGGGCGGAATCCTGCCATCGTGAACGCGAGGAACGGAATCTTTGACCACGTCGTTTGTCGTCTCTGACGCATCGTCTTTGGGTTTGCCGCTTGGAAAATATTCGATCTGATCCGGTTGGCCATACATGATGTAGATCCGGCCGCGATCCGTTTCCCATCCGTGAATGCCGACGGTGCCAAACTGTTCGTTGGCATAGGCAATGCGCTGGTAGTGTTCGACTTTGTACGGATTTTGGAGACTCTTCGGCGTTGAATTACGGCGCTGCCAGAATGCTTCGATGAAATAGTCGCGCTCCTCGTCGTTCTGGAGCATTTTGTACGCGGCACGCTCTTCGTCCGTGATGATCCAGCGGACGTCTTGATCGAGCCAAGCGCCGTAGGTGCTCTGGCCTCCGTCCGCTTTGAGGACAGGCTTCTGTCTTGCGTCGTGTGATTGCGCGAAGGACGGAGCGGTTTGGTTAGCCAGCAGAATCAGGACGAGGAGAATCTGCAAACGGCCGGAATTGCAGGTGGCGTTCATGAAACTCTCATGGTGTCGGATGCGAAGCTTGACGCGATGGGTTATCCGTTCGAGGAGAGCAGTTCGAACGCGGGATACATTCCTGCCACCGTGGCGAATGCTTCTGGCGGCGACCCTGCAGCAACCGTGAAGTAACGCTGCACTTCGCGCTTGAAGTTGTCGAGATAGGCTTTCAGGATCTGAAGTTTCTCGGCATCCGGAATTGGACGCAGATGAAATTTCTGGCTCGTCCTTCCCTTCTTGAGCGTGATCTCTCCGGCGGCTTCGGCGTTGCGGACCCATTGCGTTCGCCCGCGTGGGGCGACCAGATAGCGCTTGCCCTGCAGTTCCAGCACATCGACCGGAGTCGAGAAGAGCTTGCCGGATTTGCGGCCGCGAACCTGGAGAAGATAGATATGAGCGGGGCTCAGACCGAGGCCGACGAGGAATCCGAAAGTGCGATTGAAGATTTTCTCGACGGCGGTAGGTTCGCGGAAGGTGGGGAGCGTCGCGGTCATAGCTTGATTATAGCGGGGCAGTTGCGGCTTTTTCATCGTGCACCATGTGCGTGGCGCTGCATGCAGAGTGGCAGAGATCCTTCGCTTCGCTCAGGATGACAAGGCGCGCGAAGGGTCATGGGCACAAATCACATTTGCTTCACGAAGCGGAGCGACGCGGAGTTCATGCAGTAGCGCAGACCGGTGGGCGCGGGGCCGTCGTCGAAGACATGGCCGAGGTGCGCGTCGCATTCGGTGCAGGCAACGGCGGTGCGGACCATGCCGAAGGCTGCATCGCGGATTTCGGTTACGTTTTCGCGGGCGATGGGCGCCCAGAAGCTCGGCCATCCTGTGCCGGAGTCGAATTTTGTGGCGGAATCGAAAAGCGCGTTGTCACAGCAGATACAGCGGTAGAGTCCTTTGTCGTGCAGGTTCCAGTATTTTCCGGTGAAGGCGATTTCGGTGTCCGCGTTGCGCGTGATGTCGAAGACGCCAGGACCGAGTTGTTGCCGCCATTGGTCAGGAGTCTTGATGACCTTCGCGATCTCGACTTTTTTCAGGCGCTGGCCGGAGTCGGAGCAGAGGATGATGGTGACGTCTTTGGGCTCAGGGATCGCGGCCGCGGCGTTCAAAACAGCGGGACGTTTCCAGTGCCAGATGGCAAGGCCAGCAATCGTGGCGAATGACGTTGCGAGAAACGCGCGGCGCTGAATATTCGGTGGCGGCCCTGCCGAGCTTTGCTCGGCCGGACAGCCGGGGGCGGCTGTCCCCACATGAGTCGTTTTGCTGTCGGAATCGGAATCGAACATCGGCCTTTCCTCTCTTACTTTCCGGTGTAAAGGTCGGGGAATTCCTGGCGCAGGTGCTCGACCTTCGGAGCGTCGTTGAACACGATGTAGGGCTGATTGGGATGCAGAGTGGCGTAGTTCTGGTGATAGGCCTCTGCCGGATAGAAGGCCTGTAGCGGCACGACCTGGGTCACGATCGGGCGCGGAAATACTTTTGATTTTTCGAGTTGGGCGATGTAGGCCTCGGCGATCCGCTTTTGTTCGTCGGTACTGTAGAAAATCGAGGAGCGATATTGCGTGCCCTCGTCGGGGCCCTGCCGATTGAGTTGCGTTGGGTCGTGCGCGACTGAGAAGAAGACACGCAGTAGTTCGCCGTACGTGATCCGCGAGGGGTCGTAAACGATCTGTACCGACTCGGCGTGTCCGGTTTCGCCGGTGCTGACGATCTCGTATTCGGCAGTTTTGGCGGAGCCCCCCGAGTAGCCTGAGGTCGCACTGATGACGCCCTTCACGTGCTGGAAGACTGCCTGGATGCCCCAGAAACATCCTCCAGAAACAACCGCGGTTTGCTTGTCCGGTGTGGCGGCGAGGGGAGCGTCTTGTACGGGCGCGGGCACTGGACCAGCGGCGGGGCTGGCTTTGGCGTTGCAGGCGGTGGTGGCAAAGAGCGCGGCTAAGAGCGTCAGAGCTAGGCTTGTGGATGATTGCATCTTGTTCCCCCTTCTAGTACGAAGGTGCTGGGCTGGCAGATTGGAGTCGCAGGAGGGGGAAAAGTTTCAGGACCGCGGGGCTCGTGAGGGCGACTGCGGTTGCGAACCTGATGAGAGCATCGCAGCTGCGGCCCAAGACACCCGGGCCGCCTGGACGGGCGAAGGCGCCCGTCCCCACACGAGCACCCCATCCCGACATGAGTCGTGGCGATCCACACTTCCTACTTGCTTTTCGCCTTCTGTTCGCCAATAATGGCGGCATGGCCATTACACGCAGACAGCGGGAAGTGTATGACTTTATTTCGCGATTCGTGGCAGAGCATGGGTATTCTCCCTCGTTTGAGGAGATTGGCAAAGGGTTGGACCTGACCTCGCTGGCGACCGTGCACAAGCACGTCACGAACCTGGAAAAGAAGGGTCTCCTCACGCGCGACTACAACCGTAGCCGGTCGATCGACTTGCTGCCTCCTAAGGGACGGCTGAAGCAGGCGATGAGCGTGAACACCGGCCTTGTGCTGCCGCTGCTCGGGCGCATCGCCGCTGGGCAGCCGATCGAGGCGGTGGAGAATCCGGAGACGATTTCGCTGGCGGACTTTGTGCGGTCGAAAGAAGTGTTTGTACTCGAAGTGCGCGGCGACTCGATGCAGGATGAAGCTATTCTCGACGGCGATTATGTACTCGTCGAGAAGGCGCGCACGGCGCACAACGGAGACATTGTGGTCGCACTGGTAGATCAAAGCGATGCGACCTTGAAACGGTTTTACCGCGAGGGGGAGAGCATTCGGCTGCAGCCTTCGAACGTGACCATGAAGCCAATCATTGTGCCGGCCGCCTCGGTGGATGTGCAGGGGCGGGTGATTGGTGTGTTGCGGAAGTACTAGCAGTTCTCAGTTTCAAATTCCGACCCGGCGTTCCCTCTTTTCATCAGAGGTGGCAGTCTTCTTTCACCGCGTCTCGATACGTGCAGGCTGGCCATCCTGCTGCGTAAATACAAAAACGCCCGGAATGGTTTCCCGGCATTGGTGCTGTTGAAATCTTCCGACCGATACTTAGCCGATGTGCTTGTTCAGGGCTTGGGCGATGGCGTCCTTGGGGCGATAGCCGACGAGTTGCTCGACAACCTGGCCTCCCTTGAACACCAACAGCGTGGGGATGCCGGTGACTTTGTAGCGCATGGGTGTGGCGCTGTTGGAGTCGACATCCATTTTGCCGATTTTGATCTTGCCCTGAAACTCAGTGGCCAGCTCTTCCACAATGGGAGCGATTGCGCGGCAAGGGCCACACCATGTTGCCCAGAAGTCAACTAGAACAGGCTTGTCCGATTTCAAAACATCCTGGTCGAAGTTTGCATCGGTGACTTCGACGATTCCGTTACCTGCCATTTTCTTTCTCCTCGTTGTAAACGTCGCGCTGTCGGCGAGACGCTCCATCGGGCGGCGCTGCCGGGCCTGCGATCGGTATCAGTGCTCGTTATCAGTACGTCCCCTAGGGGAACCGAACGTCCTATCCTAACACTGCAATTAGATGCCTGGGGAGGTGGGAAGGTCGCAAGACCTGCGGCCTTAGGGGCGAGGCGGTTTTACGTCCGGGGGCGTCGGCTGGGCCGGCGTTCCGAGGGACTTGATGAAGCTGACCAATTGCCAGCGTTGGGGTTCGGGTAGCTTGGACCATACGGGCATGCCGCGGCGGACCACGCCGTTGGTCAACAGCCAAAACAGCGTGCCGGGGGTCGCCTGTTGGACTTCGTCGGCGCGCAGGCTAGGGCCCTTTTTTCCGCCGTCCGCCATTTCACCGTGACACTCGGCACAATGTTGAGCGAAGAGTTTGCCGCCGGCCGCGACGGCGTCGGGATCCTTGGCCAGGGGATTGCGGCGAGCGGCATCTTTCTTCGAAGCCTTCGCCAGTTCTGCGTAGAGGGAGGAGTCGTTCTTGGGCGGTGAGGTCTGCGCCGCGACCACGCTGACCGCCAAAAAGAAGACCATGGCGAAGGCATGCAGTTTGAAGACGCGGTTCTGGTGAGCCTTACGCTTTGTCATGTCGCGATTCCCTTTTCGCTTGATCCGAGTGATGATCCGGCCGAGCCATCGTCCGTTAATCTTAGCGACCTCCGAAAAGACGAGCGATAGCGGCGCCGAACCCGGAATATTCGCGGGAGACGCCCCACCGTATCAGGAAGCGGTGGCTCTGGTCGTTGAGGCCGAAGCCGGGCGAAAGTCGCAGGGTCCAATCCGAGGGCAGGTTCCAGGCAATTACCGGCGCCAGGTACTGCGAGGTATCGTTCAAACCGAAACTGTAACGGTCGCCGAGGCCGCCGTATATTTCAATTCCGGCGACGAAGTTCTCGGGGCAGAAGCTACAGTGCTGGGAAGAGGCCTTTAGAGCCAGGGGGCGGCTGGCGCCCATCGCGTAGCCGAACTCCCAGGGATTGCCGCCCGTAAGGTTCTTGGTGGCGATGGTGTTTTGGGCAAAATTCCAGCCTTTGAAATTCTTCGACAGCAGAAGCTTGAACTCGAGTTCGTGATCGTGGTCCTGCCGTGCAATCGAGTTCGGGACTGCATAATCGGCTTCCACATCGTGACCTTCGACTTCTTTCAGAATCTTGTCGGCGCCGTTGGTCTGCTCGTATTCGATGTAGAGCACGGGATTGATGAAGTGCTCACGTTGCAAGAGGCGAAAACGATTCTCGAAACGAAAGCCAGTGAAGAGGGTGCTGTCGTTGAAAGTAGTTTGAGCGTCGAGGTAGACCTCGGTGGTCCACCAGGCGGTGGCGCCGTATTCGAATTCCGCCCAGTAGGCAAGCCAGGGGTTGCCGGCGCGCTGGGTGCCGAACGTGGAGAAGTACTCGACCTCGAGGCTGCCCGGCTCTTCGAGGTAGTGATCGTAGGTGACGATGTAGGGACTCTCCTGAGCGTGAGCCGGGAGAGCGGCGAAGAACAAGATGAGAGTGAGCAACCCGTACCATAAGGCTTGCCTGGGCCTCACGGTGGCTGAGACCTTAGCGGAGAGCCGCGGACCGAACAGAGATTGGATGTGCAACGTGATGGGAAACAAGCGGAGTTATGGATTCCTTTCCATTCGTGCTTTGCATCGTCCTTTACTACTAGGACTTGTAGTTGCAACTCAGTCGCATCTAGATTACATTCATGATGGTGCTGGAAGGCTGACGGAACGGTCAAGCGCCAGCGGAAGAATTCGTCGCACCGTGGTTGCGACCAGTTGCGACAACGAGGACTACGATGCCGCTTCCCCAGACAGAAATGCCGGGACGCTTGCAGGCGCATTTTGCCGAGCGTGGAATCCGCATGACCCAGCAGCGGCGCGCGATTTTGAGTGTGATCGAAACCGCGAGCAAGCATCTGGATGCGAGCCAGATTCTGCGAAAGGCACAGAAAATCGACGCCAGCGTCGACCGGAGCACGGTGTACCGCACGTTACAACTTCTGAAGCGGCAGGGATTGATCGACGAACTCGATCTGATGCACCTCAATGGCGAGGGACATTACTACGAGCGCAAACTGGACCGGGACCACATCCACATGGCCTGCCTGCGTTGCGGCAAGATCGCAGAGTTTGTGAGCGATAGTTTTGAAAAGCTCAAGCAGCAAGTGGAGAAAGACTGCCGCTTCCGGGTGCTAGTTTCGCGGCTGGAAATGGGCGGATATTGCTCGGCTTGCCGGGGATCGCAGTAGCGGCGATCCTCTTTGTCTTGGTCATTCCGGTTGCAGGCCCAATAAAAAGCGTCCTCGACTTTTCAGTCCAGGACGCCTCGGTATTAGCAGCCCTCCCCCAGAACTGCCAAACCACGAGATGGATATTAGAAGCCCTCCTATTTTGTGTAAACGTCACCTTGGTAACTTAATTAGCGGAGAGCTAATTTTGAGCTGACCGAAGTAACTGAAGAGGAATAGCGGGCGCTACTGTTTCTGCCAGGTTTGGCCAGCGTCGGCGGTGATCCAGGCTTCGGAGGTTGACGTGGAGAGCTTGCCATGCTGGGAGTCGGTGAATTCCAGGGTGACAATGTCGCCAGTGAGCGCGGCACCGCCCGAGGCGGGAAAGACTCGGGTCCAGTGGTTGCCGGCATCCGGCGAGTGGTAGAGAGCTCCAGCGGATCCGCCAGCCCAGACCTCTGTCCCTACCGCAGAAACTGCTCGGAAAGTCAGTGCAGCAGCGTCGCGTTTTCTTGCCTTGTTGGAGTCTTTCGCGTTCGACCGTGAGGTCTGGGCGGAGACTTGCAGACTGGCCGCGTCCAGCGCGAGATTCGCGTTGACATCGACCGTCTGCCAGGTGCCGCCGTGGTCGAGAGAACGCTGCAGAGCGCCGGAAGCGCTGATAGACCAGAGCGGCAGCAGCACGGGAGAGAGGTCAGCGACGCTACGGCCGTTTAGCGGGAGTTGGGTGATCGTGTTGCTGGAGATCGTGTTTCCGATCTTGGCCGTGTCAGCCTGAACCTGCGCTGGCGCCGCTGCAACCTCGACCGTTTCTGAGACGCTGCCGGGGCTCAATGTGAAAGCGAAGGCCGAGGGCTGATTGGCGTCGTAATTGAGGTCGAGAACCGTGGTCTTGAAACCCGTGGCAGCCGCTTGTGCCTTGTAGCTTCCAGTGGGGAGACCGGCGATGAGCCATTCGCCTCGGGCGTCCGTCACTGCCGTAGTTGGCTTTCCCGCCTTCGATGAAGTGATCGTAACGCGCGCGTTGGAGACCGCAGCTCCACTGGGATCGACCACATACCCACCGATCTGGCCAGGGGCGGCGTGGCTTTGCAGCCGGAGAAGCGCCTGCTGCTGAGCGGCTTGGCTGTTCGTGTTTGAGTCTGCGTTTGCGCTCGGAGTCGGCGGCTTGGCGCGAACATAATTTTCGCCGGACGGCGTCTGGGCCTTCGGAAGATTTTGGACCTGCTGGGCGTCGAGACTGATGCCCCGATTGTCGATCATGGGCGCTGCACTCGTTACCTCCACGGTTTCAGGCGCCGCGGAGGCACTCCCATTGGCGGAGGCATCGCTCGCACGCTGCTTGCCGAACGCCGGAGGCGCGGGAGCAGGAATCTGATTCTGGACGTTGTTCTGCTGCTGGTACTGATTCGCAAGCCTTGGGCCGTGAGATAGGGGGCCTCCAATCATGGCGCCTACGTTGCCGCCAACAACCGGGGTTGCCTGCGGCGCGAGCACGCGTGCCGCCTCCCCGTGAAACTCATTTTTCTTCTCGACGTCAGACGCAACCGTGCCGTTGACAGAATCGGCGAAGGTGGCAGGCGCTTGGACCTTCGCCTTCTTATCGACCTGGGGCGGAGCCACGAACCGCTCCACTTCCTTCTTGGGTTCATTGGCCGCCACTTCAACCGCCTGTTGCTTCAGGGCCATCGCCGTAGTTGTCTGCTGGGCTCGCCGCTGAAATTGCAGTATCGCAAGCGATGCAACGGCGACAACCCCCGCCGTGACAAATCCCCAACGAAGAGCGGGCCAGGTAAACCACCCACTCGGGGATGGGCGAATGGTCGTTTGCACTGGCTCGATCGCAGGCAGGGCTAGGGCCACGATCTCGCGGCAATCGCCGCAACGGGCGAGGTGCTCGAGTACTACCGTGCGCTCGCGGTCGGGTAGCGAACGCTCGGCGAAGGCCGTCAGCAGGTCGGCGTCGGGATGATTGACTGCGGGTGTTGCCGCCTGCAGGCGATCGCGAACGATTTTGGGAACGTTTTGCATTTCAGCTTCTAGCTTCTAGCTTTACGGCTTGCGGCTACGCCTTCAATTCATTCCACTTAATCCAAGAGTTTACTTTATCGTTAACGGTCATCCTGGACCTTCCCTTACCCGAGCTTCCACTCTCTTCTCAGAGAACGCCGGAGCAGCCGTTTCTTGCGCCAGGCTGCGGCGAATATCCAGCTGCAGGTCACGAACATCAACCTCCAGGGCCTCATCGGCCTGGCGGCGGGACATGCCCCGGCGCCCCAAGGCGGCAACGATCTGCTTCCGCAGGGATCTAGCCAGCTTGTCAATTTTGCGGCTGATGGTCGACTCGTGGACGCCGAGCATGCGGGCGATTTCGGCCAATGTCCGGCCGTCGAGATAGTAAGCGCTGAGCACGGTGCGCTCTTCGGCCGAGAGCGCGGCCAGCGCCTCGTCGGTGGCCTGCGCCAAGCGCTGATCCGCAGCGGGCGAGAGTGGCTCCGGTTCCGGGGCGCGGAACTGGACGCCTTCTTCAGATTCCTCGTCGAGGCTCACCAAGCGCTTAGTGCGGCGGTAGCGGTTGACGTATTCCTGAGCCAGAACGGTGCGGAGCCAGCCTTCAAGCGATCCGCGGCCGGTATAGGAAGCGAGCTTGGAGACGCGCTGGCCTTCACGCGTATGCGTGCCGTAGAGGTCGGCGTAGAGGGTGTCAGCCAGTTCGCGCGCGGCGGAATCTTCGCGGGCGATGCGCAGGGCCGAGAGATAGAGCTTTTCGCGGAAACGCGTGAGAAAGACTTCCCAAGCGGCGTTGCTTCCGGCGGCGCAGGCGCGAGCCAGAGCGAGTTCGTCGACTCGCAGGCTCAGGAAGAACGTCCGGATATCAGATTCAGAGGTCGATGCAGTCGCGTGCTTCGACCCAACTTCACAGAGGATTATGGAGAAGGATTCGCGGGTGAGTCCGATTTTTTCGCAGCCGCCATTGGCGTGGAGGTCCGCCAGCAGTTCGTTGACGACGGATTGCACGGTGGCGTTTGGCTTGGTCAGACTCATGTTTGGTCGAACCACTTTTGCAGAACCGTGTTTAATCGAACCAATACTTGGTCGAGCAGTACGTAGCAGCCGTCGTTAACCCCTTGCCCGCGCCACTTTGCACTCGGCGCACGGGCAGATTTCGCGCAAGAACTTCCACGAGTAAAGGCCCAGATCATGATTGTCGTTCCACGAGAACTTGATGGCGTACTTGCCCACACCTTCCGCGGACAGGGGCTTGGCGTGGGGCTTGAAAATCAGCAGAGCGCCGGGGGCAGCGGCAACCGGATCGCCCGGATGGCGCCCCGCTTTGCCGCGTTCGTCTTCGCACATGGCGCACGGGCAGGCGTCGCGCAGGTAGACGAAGTTATAGTGCGAGACGTGGCCATCGTTCCATTCGATGTCGACACCGGTGCCGGTGGTTAAGTTCACCTTCACCGACTTAGGATCGGTGGCCACAGTGGCGGCTTGGAGCGGGGACTGCATGGAATAAGTATCGCACAGCACTGAAGCATCGACACCTGGCGGGCACTCGGTTTTCGCAGGCCTCTGTCGAAGTTAGCCTTCGATAGAACCCTGTGAGACGTCTCACTCGGGCGGAAACTCTGGGCCAGATCGGGAACACCCGTCTGGTTTCTGAAATGCGCGCCGCGGGCATTGCCGAATCCAGCCAAGTTCCTGTAAAATCTAAGTCCGCCCTACAAGTATTGAATTTTCTGGGAGTCGTCATGGCACAACAATGTGATATCTGCGGCAAGAAGCCGCAAGCGGGAAACCGCATCAGCCACGCGCACAATGTCACCAAGCGGCGCTGGAACATCAACCTGCGTCCGGTGCACGCCCGCGTGGGCGCGGCCACCAAGCGTATGCGCGTCTGTACGTCCTGCCTGCGCAGCGGCAAAGTCGTCAAGGCCTAAGTCACTTCACCACAGAAGGGCACAGGGTTCACTGAGGATTTCATTCCTCTTCGTGCGCCTCTGTGATGACTGCGGCTGGCGTTACTGGATCGCAACCAGTTGCACGTCGAAGATCAAAGCGGCATTCTGCGGGATCTGCGGCGGGTGTCCCGCCTCGCCATAAGCCAGTTCGGGCGGGATGCGCAGCTGACGCTTGCCGCCCGCCTTCATCCCGACGATACCTTCGTCCCATCCCTTGATGACTTCGCCTTGCCCCAGCGTAAAGTCGTAGGGCTGGTTGGTACCGACCGAGCTGTCGAACTTCTTGCCCGTGGTGAGCCATCCGGTGTAGTGAACCTTCACATGGTCGCCGGCTTTTGCGGGCGTGCCGAGACCTTCCTTGATCTCCCAGTATTGCAAGCCGGATTCGGTCTTGATGCCCTCACCGGTGACCTTGGTGGGAGCGTTGGTATTGGGGCGGACCACCTGAATGGGTTTGTGAGTGGGCGTTTGCGCTACGAGGGCCCCTGCAACCGCAAGAACGATAACCGCCGCCACGTTATTCTTCATGTTTGCCCCTCCAATGACTAATAACCACAGTGGGCCTCCAGGAACACGGAAGGCCTCCTCTTTCTCTG
Organism: uncultured Acidobacteriaceae bacterium; assembly: GCA_963832015.1. Taxonomy (GTDB): domain Bacteria; phylum Acidobacteriota; class Terriglobia; order Terriglobales; family Acidobacteriaceae; genus Sulfotelmatobacter. The sequence goes on along the minus strand of CAWHSR010000012.1, from coordinate 167,736 downwards.
TCTCCTCTGAGACCTCTGTGGCTCAAGGTCTTTTATGCCAGCGCGATGACGTCGATTTCTACGAGCACGTCTTTCGGCAAGCGCGCAACCTCGACGGTAGAGCGGGCCGGCGGCGCGGAGCTGAAGTACTTGCCGTAGACGGCGTTCATGGCGGCAAAATCGCTCATGTTTTTCAGGAAGACGGTCGACCGCACAACCTTCCCCAAGCCGCTGCCGGCGGCTTCCAAAATCTCGGACAGATTGCGGAGCACGCGATCGGTCTGCGTGGCGACATCACCGGCGATCACTTGCTGGTTTGCGGGATCGATCGCGATTTGTCCCGAAGTAAAAATAAGTCCGTTGGCTTTGATGGCCTGCGAGTACGGGCCGATGGCTTGCGGGGCGTCTTTGGTAGAAACAATTTCGCGCATAAAAACTCTCCGCCGCTGATTAACGCAGATGCTTCCTCAAAGGTCAAATCGGATCTGCGAAGATTTTAAATCAGGGGTCACGCGCAGGTTAGAGATCAGGGCATCCACCTGCGAACCCGCGCCTGATGTTTCAATTTTTTCCAGACGATTTCCGGCTTTCTTGTGGATCCCCCATTCACGGCTGTCTCCTGGTCATGATTCGAACCCGTGATGAACCGGCCACTCTCAGTAAGCGACTCGAAAATATTCTCCAGTGCTTTCGTAAGCTGGACCTCGGAAGAGTAACTGCGGTTCAACCCATTCATTGCCCGCACAATGTCGAAGCGCTCGGTCGGACCTGAGAAGACGTCGTAGGCGCCAAAGCGAAAATTTTGCCTTTGACGGATAAGCGAGCGGCACTGCGGACAGAGAAGGTCCAGCCTCGTCTGCTGCACGTTTGGGGTACCCGACCTGTAGCTCTTCAGCACCGGCTGCATAGAAGAACGTCGCGAGGTGGATCATCGGATTCAGATAATAATGCCTCTTGCTCGCCTGGGCGGCGGATCACGATCAATACGAATGGGGGCATAATCACGTGCAAGACGTTTAGCTGATCGTCAACAATCAGACGACAGCGGCCACGCGCTCGTTTCAGAATAGACAAGCACGGCGTAGAGTCGGTTGCCAAAAAATGGAGACGTTCGGCGAAACGGTGTTCAGGAGATCGTAGAGAACACACGACGCCCGTCCATCCGATGCGCCGATGTCGTGGACACGAACTTCTTGGTGAGGGGAGTAGTTCGCCGCGATGACGGAAAATGACAGCCGCTCAAAGGAGTCGAACCGATGTGCGCGGGAGTTCTTGAGAACTCCGTTCTCAATTCGAAACCAACCTAAGGCCCGCTCCTGAATTTTATCAATTTCATCCTCTGGCAGACCATCAAGGCGGTTATACAAATCCAGAGCAATGAATTTATGACTGTTTAGTTAGAAGGCCTTCGAGATGATCCGCGGTAAGTTGCTCTCTGCTCACAATTCCGAGTTTGAATAGCCGAACCCAAAGCTCGGCGAGCTTGGAAATCATGTGGTTCAGCTTCCAATTCGAGGCTGCAATTCTAACAATGACTCCTGAGCGCATGCCGAGCGATTACGGCGTGAGGATACGTCCGCCATACGAGTCTTCCATCGAGGTTGAGCTGAGCGGAGTTCAGAGTTCTCAAATCTTCTGCAGCCGCTGCACTTCATGCACGCCGGGAATTTTACGTAGGCCCGCGATGATCTGCTCGAGGTGCTTCAGGTCGGCGATATCGAGCACGACCTCCACACTGGCCTGGCTGTTCGAAGTGTGCGCGGTAATGTTGCGGATGTTGCTTTTGGCGTCGCCAATCACTCCGGTGATGCTCTTCAGCATGCCGAAACGGTCGTCGCAGAAAACTGTCAGCTTCACGGGGTAAGCTGTGGGCGTGCTCTCGTCGCGGGCCCACTCAACTTCGATCTTGCGTTCCGGCTCGTACATCAGGTTGGTCACGTTGGGGCAGTGGATGGAGTGAACGGCCACGCCTTTGCCGCGGGTGATGTAGCCGACGATGCTTTCTCCGCGAATCGGATTACAGCAGCGGGCGCGGTACACCATCATGTCGCCCTGGCCGCGGACCGTGATGGCGTTGTGGTCACCGAAGACGCGGCGCACGACACTGGCGATGCCGCCAGGCTGCGAAGTGAGTCCTTCCGATTCGATGTCGCCTGCAATGGAATGCGTAGCGCCTGCGGGCAGCAAGCGCGCGAGGACCTGCCGGGCGGAATATTTTCCATAGCCGATGCCCGACATCAGGTCGTCGGCCTTGCCCAGGCCGTAGCCGGAAGCGACGCGCTGCAATTCTTCATCTTTCAGTTCTTTGAGCGCGATTCGGTACTTGCGCGCTTCTTTTTCGATCAGCTTTCGGCCAATTTCAATGGCGCGTTCGCGCTGGTGAACGTTGAGCCAGTGCTTGATCTTGTTGCGCGATCGGGACGATTTTACGAGACCGAGCCAGTCTCGGCTGGGCTTGTGTCCGGGCTGGGTGAGGATCTCAACAATGTCGCCGGAGTGCAACTTGTGACGCAGCGGCACCATGCGTCCGTTGACCTTGGCGCCAATGCAGGTGTGGCCTACCTCGGTGTGCACGCTGTAGGCGAAGTCGACCGGCGTGGCATCGCGCGGCAGGACGACGACTTTGCCTTTGGGCGTGAAGGTGTAGACCTCTTCGGGATAGAGATCGACCTTTAACGTAGAAAGGAATTCGTTGGGATCGCTGACATCGCGCTGCCACTCGACCACCTGCCGCAGCCAAGCGAGCCGCTGCTCGTCCTGCGCGGAGACAGGGCCGTCTTTGTATTTCCAGTGGGCGGCGATGCCTTCTTCCGCCATCTTGTGCATTTCCTCGGTGCGGATCTGGATTTCAAACGGCGTGCCGTCTTCCGTGATCACCGAAGTATGCAGCGACTGGTAAAAGTTGGGCCGCGGCATGGCGATGAAATCCTTGATACGTCCCGGAACCGGCCGCCACAAGTTGTGAATAATGCCGAGCACGGCGTAGCAGTCCTGCAATGACCTCGTAATGACGCGCATCGCGCAAAGGTCGTAGACCTGGTCGACAGAAATTCGTTGGCGCTGCAGTTTCTTGTGAATGCTATAGAGGCGTTTGATGCGGCTTTCGACGCGCGCCTGAATGCCCGCTTCTTTGAGCTTGTCGGTGATTGTCGTCTGCATCTTCGCGAGGAAGGCTTCGCCTTCTTTGCGCCGCGCGTTGACGGATTTTTCCACCTGCTCGTAGCCCAGGGGATCGAGGAAGCGGAAGCCGAGGTCTTCGAGTTCCCCGCGAATCTTGCCCATGCCGAGGCGGTGGGCGATGGGCGCATAGATTTCGAGCGTCTCTTCGGCGATTTTGTGCTGGCGCTCGAGCGGCAGGTGCTCGAGCGTGCGCATATTGTGCAGTCGGTCGGCTAGTTTGATGAGCACCACGCGGATGTCGTCGACCATGGCGAGCATCATCTTGCGCAGATTTTCGGCTTGCTGCTCCTCTCGCGTGGCGAAGTCAATCTTGCTGATCTTGGTGACGCCTTCGACGATATGTGCTACCTGCTCGCCAAATTCCTTGCGGATGTCGACGATGGTGACAGACGTATCTTCGACCGAATCGTGGAGAAGACCGGCCGCGACGGCAACCGGGTCCATTTTCATTTCAGCAAGGACGAGGGCGACTTCCAGTGGATGCACCAGATAGGGCTCACCCGAGGCGCGCATCTGGCCTTCGTGATTCTTCAGGGAGTAATCGTAAGCCTTCTTGATGATGGTGAGATCGTCCTGGGGACGGTTCTCCTGCATCCGCTTCATCAAGTCGCGGAACTTGGTCAGCGTGAGGGCAGTGGTAGCGATCTGTTGGCGCAAGCTCGCCATGATGGATTATACCCGCGAGAGGAGGGGCTCCGGGCAGAGGGCACAACGGGACGCAAACCCAATTATACCTTGCGAGGCTGAGGGCTTCCCTCCGCAAAGCAGGTGCAACGGGGCAACCGCGTGGCAAGCACCAGAATTTCCGCCATCTATCTATCCATCGCTCTCATCTGAATAAGCCAGTCAACTCCGTCGAGGTGAGACTTGCCAAAACAACTCATGGCCATCGTTCTCTCGTGCGCTTTCCTTGCAGCCCAGACGGTGGGTCCCGAGCGCACGGTAGAAGGCAATGTGGTGGATTCGGAACGCGATCCGAAGGTACGGGTCCACTTGCCGAAATCCGCGCAATACGTTGGCGTGGACCGATGGGTGTTGTATGGTATGGCGGATTGCGAGCTTCACGCCTTCGTTGATGGGGACGCGGGGAAACATGTTCACCGTCTCTACTGGGTGCAGTTTGAAGGCTATCTGCCGTCACGGCCGGAGCTGCAACACACGTACGATTCACCAACACATGCGGATATCGGTGGCATGGATTTTTACGTTGACACATGGGTACTTGCAACAGACGAAAAAGTGCGACCAGGATCTGATTTGGAGCACATTTTCGCGCTCATTCGAAATAGGGGATTCGTACTGCCACAGGGTATGACATATGTGCGTCTGGTCCATCTCTTCGACGCAAAGCGCAAAGAGATGATGATCATTTATGCCGAAGACGTCGCCGGGACCGGGCTGACCGCTGCGGAACTCGGGCCGAACGGTAAGCGGCATGATCGGTGGCCAGTCATCGAAAAGGAAGCGCTTGAGAGAGCCGAGAAGAGGGTCGGAATCGAGCAGACGGGGCATCGAGCTGAGAATTGACATTTCGATCGTTTTGAATCGGTCGAATCCGCCGCCGGTTTGGTTGATGTCGCCGCAAGCTGATACAGTGACACACTGTCAGCCATGATTTCTCGAATTCTTGTCAGCGGCGTTTCCGGGCCAATCGGCACCGCGCTTCTCCCTACTCTAGAAACTCGCGGGTATGACATCACGCGCCTGGTTCGCGGCATGGCCAAGGGCGAGGATGAGATCTCGTGGGATCCCGGCAAGCCTATTGCTCCCGAGGCGGTTTCCGGCTTCGATGCGGTCGTTCACCTTGCGGGCGAGAGCATTGTCGGACGTTGGACGGATGAAAAGAAACGCAAGATTCGGGACAGTCGGGTCATCGGAACTTCCGCCCTGACCGAAGCTCTGGCCCACGCGAAGCAGAAACCGCACGTGTTCGTCTGCAGTTCGGCAATCGGGTACTACGGCGACCGTGGCAACGAGGTCTTGAACGAGCAGAGTGAGCCGGGCATTGGGTTCCTTCCCGACGTGTGCAGTGAGTGGGAGGCGGCAACCTGGCCTGCCATTGACGCAGGCATTCGTACCGTTCAGATGCGCACTGGCGTAGTGCTCAGCCCAACGGGCGGCGCCTTGGGAAAGATGCTGATGCCGTTCAAAATGGGGGTCGGCGGAAGGATCGGCGACGGGCAGCAGTGGATGAGCTGGATTGATGTGCAGGACATGGTGGGCGCGATTCATCACATCCTGAAGAGCGATTTGCTGCAAGGGCCGGTGAACATGGTCGCCCCGAAGCCGGTCACGAATGCGGAATTCACCAAGACGCTGGCTGGCGCCCTCTTGCGGCCTGCGATCATTCCTGTGCCGGCCTTCGTGGTGAAATTGGCCTTTGGCGAAATGGGAGAAACGGTTCTGTTGGGCAGCCAACGCGTTGAACCGACACAGCTGGTGATGAGTGGATACCCATTTCGTTTCAGCACCCTGAATGCATCGTTGAAGAATATCCTCGAGAGTTAACGCTCACGCCTGCCTGTGATGCAAATCACAGACTCCCGGTCGCCGCAGTGTCACTCTGTGGCTGGGTATGAGGAAGAAATTCATCGCCGCGGTTGTGCTGGCCTCGCTGGCGCTGTGGAGCGTACCTGCAGTTCTTGGCTCTTCCCTGCAGCCCGCATCTTCCGATGCCCAGAAGCCGGTTCAGACACCATCGAGCATGCACGAGCGCTCGCGCTGTCCGGGCGTTCATTCACACCTTGTAACAACGATATTCGTGATGCCTGCCCCCGCGTCGATGCCTTGCGGCGACCAGCACCCGTGCTGCGCGAAACGAGCACCGCACAATCCGCCAGCTCTGCCCGTCGTGAGCGGTGCGCGGCCTGGCTCGCAAGGCGTTCTCGTAGCTCTCGTTAACCAACACTGCAACTGGCGCACGCGCTTCGCTGCCGTCGCCACGGTGAGCAACTCGTTCGAGTTTTACTCCGGTCGTAGTACCGTGCTTCGAATCTGATTCCCTCCTCCGCGCCACAGGCGCAATCCCTTCCAGAAGCAGACTGTTCAGGTCGTTGACGTCTGCGTGCTGTCGGACGGGGCGTGACCCCCAAACACGAATTCGTACAAATTAGGAGATTCATCATGCGATACAAAATGTTTGCCCTGATCCTGGCCCTGACCGTCGCGACTTGGGCTCAGACTTCAACCCCAACCGCGCCTTCCACGCCGCAGCAAGGCTCCGTTCCAGCGGAAAAAGCGATGTGTGACAAGAAGTCCGCCGGTGACTCGAAGGACGCGCACTCGTGCTGTACACGTCATTCCATGAAGAGCGACATGAAAGCCGAAGACGACAAGGCAACCACCTCGTGTTGCGCGAGCAAGGACGCGACGCCCGGCAGCAAGGACGTTATGTCCTGCATGAAGAACGACAAGGACAAGACCGCAGCCTCTTGCTGCAAAGATGGCTGCAGCAAAGACAGCTGCGGCAAAGACAAGACGGCAGCCGCGTGCTGCGGTGGCAAGTGCGGTAAAGACGAGAAAGGCTGCTGCTCGAAGATGCAGAGTGAGAAGACCGCGAAGAATTGCTGCTCGAAAGAAATGCACAGCTAGGGAACATCCTCCGCGTCTGCGATTTGGCCCCGGCCACATTCGGTCGGGGCCATTTTTATTCTCGTCAGCGAGAGCATCCCAGCGGTGGAACGCTTTCGTTACGGCCTGGCCTCATAGACCAGGTTAAACGGCGTTTGCGTTGCCCGTCGGAATCGGCTAAAGCCGGCAGAATGGACGACTTTCTGCATTTGCTTCTCGCCCGCCTGCGCGCCGAGACACATCCCCACTTCCTGCGAGCGGGAACAGGGCGTGCACAGCAACGTCGAGAAGGAATAGTAGACGCGGCCCACGGGATTGAGATTGTCCTGAAGATCGTCATTGGCAAACGGCTCGACGATCATCCACGAACCGTCGTCGCTCAGAGCGGCTCGAACGTGCGCGGCCGCGCCCACCGGGTCGCCCATGTCGTGGAGGCAGTCGAATACCGCCACGAAATCGTAGCCTTTCCCCGGAAATTCCTTGGCTTTCGCGACCTCGAAGGTTACCCGGTCCGCTACGCCCTGACGCTTGGCAGCCTCCCGCGCCAATTCAATCGACTTGTCGTGATAGTCGAATCCATAGATGTGAGACTTGGGGAAGGCTTTCGCCATTAGGATAGAGGAAGCTCCTTTCCCGCACCCTACATCAGCGACCTTGGCACCGCGCACGAGTTTGTCGTGAACGCCGTCGAGCGAGGGGATCCACGAGCTAACAAGATTCGCGGCGTACCCCGGTCTAAAGAACTTCTCGCATCCGTGAAACACCCGATCTTCATGCTCGCCCCAGCCCATCCCGGCGCCAGAGCGAAATGCCTCGGTGATGCGCGGGACGGCAGCCAAGGATCCCAGAGCGAGTTCAAATGCACCGGGCAAGTACGCCGGACCATCTTCGTTCGCTAGGGTGAGCGCCTGCTCTTCGGTCATGCCGAACTTCCGAGTGTTTGCGTTGTAAGTGATGTAGCCTCCCGCCGCCTGGGAAGCCAGCCACTCCCGCACGTAGCGTTCGTCGGTGCGCGTAATAGCCGCCAGTTCCGCGGGTGTGAGGGGGCTGGCCGCCAGAGCCTTATAGAGGCCAAGGCGTTCTCCGATCACGACCATCCCGGCGTGAACCGTGGCTCCCAGATCGTTGACGAACTGTCCTAAGAATTGCTCGAGCTTTTTCGTATCCACAGTCATGGTTTCCTCCAAATCGATTCAAAATGCCGCGACCTTACTTCTTGCTCGGGTCGTCGTCGGGATTGACATAGTTAAATTGCAAAGGCGCTCTTCCGTGGACCTGCACGATGACTTCGCCGGAGGCCATGGCGTAGTGGTGCATGTCGGGATCGAGAAAAGCGAAACTGCCAGCGGGGAATGTACCCATCTTTTCCTTGTCGAAGGTGTCTCCCATGCCGACCTTGAACGTGCCGGAGATGACCGTGACGTTTTCGCGCTGCGGATGCCAGTGGGGCGCAATCCGATAACCGTCTGGCATTTTCAGACGCACGGTGTAGTCACCGCTGGAAGCGGCGGGGTTGCCTTCGATCACAGCGAGTTGCGCGCCCGGGGCGACGAAGGGCGGCGGCGGCCCCCACGGAATTGTTTCCGGGGTGAAGGCGTTCTTTTCGTGAGCGCCAGGATGTGCAGCGGTGGTGAAGAACTGGCCTGCGAAGCACAACATCGCAGCGATTGACAGGGTGAGCAACAGATTTCGTTTCATGGACTTCTCCTTGGTGAAGCGTGATGAGGCATCTTCCCGTGAAGTGGGCGGTTGGACAACGCAGCCGGGATACTCTTTGGATATCTTCTGGATATCGTCGCAAGTTGTTGATTTTTAGTGGATAATGCTTCCAATCGGGGTTCTATGGGGCACCCTAAGCGGAACATGGGCGATGTCGAAGTCGACTTGGGACGCTACGAACTGCGACGGTTCGGGCAGCGGATCAAGATCGAGAAGAAGCCCATGGAGTTGCTCATTTTCCTGCTGGGGCGGCGCGAACAGATGGTGTCGCGCGAAGACATCGTCAAAAAACTCTGGCGCTCTGATCTGTTTATCGACACGGAAAAAAACGTCAACAATGTTGTCCGAAAGCTTCGCACCGCGCTAGGTGACAGCGCCGACAAGCCACGCTTTCTGGAAACCGTGGTTGGAAAAGGCTACCGATTTGTCGGGCCGGTTCGTGTGATCGATGCGCAATATCCAGTTTCTGAGCCCGGGCGAAAGCCAGCACACTTCAACAAGACGGATGCCAACGAATGGGGTCACCGCTCGTCGATCGCGGTGCTGCCGCTGTTGCTGTTGGAGAAGGCTGCGGATGATCAAGGCCTGTGTCTGGGGTTTGCGGATGCCTTGGTGGCGCGTCTTGGAAATCTTCCGGGCGTCGACGTGCTGCCCACCTCGGCGGTCTTGAACCTGCCTACCGAAGTAACTCCTTCACAAATCGCCTCGCGCCTCGGCGTCCGATTTGTGGTCCACGGAGCGCTGCAGATATCGAAGAGTCAGTGGCGGCTCTCATTGGAGATGTTTGACGCACAATTTCATCGCTCCTGCTTTACGAAGAGGTGTGACCTCGACTTGAATCATCGGTCCAGCGTCGAAGGCGACGTTGCACAAGGGATCAGTCGCGCGCTGAACCGGCCCACGATACCGGCGGAGACCGACCAGCGCCAGCGCTATAGCCGGGATCCAATGGCATATGCGGAATTCATGCGGGGCTATCGCATCACTGCGAGCGGCGAGGCATCGCAGATGGACCAAGCTAGCCATCATCTCAGCAATGCTGTGACTCGCGATCCCGGGTTTGCCCTCGCTCATGCAACTCTTTCGTTCGCATGCGCGACCCGTCATTTCGAATTCGATCCGGCCAGCGTGTGGCTGGAGAAAGCGGAATTCCATTGCCAGCGCGCACTCGAAATCGATAAGGAACCTTCCCGAAGGACATGTCGCGCGCGCCTTTTTGCTGTGGGGCCCGTCGAAAAACTTTCAGCATCTCGAGGCGATTTCCGATCTCAAGCGCGCTCTTTCCCTGCAGAACAACCTGCCGCATGCCTACAACCGTCTAGGCACCATCCTGGCGCATATCGGACTGCTCGATCACTCGCATGCGATGTTTGAAAGGGGGCGGCCGTTTCAACCCCGCAAGCAGGTAAGCCCGAGTGTCGTGCAAGTTTATGTTTGGAGCCAGGACTACGACCGGGCGCGCCAGCAGATCGAGATCTGGCGGGCAGAGAGTCCCGGCAACAAGTACCCCACCTACTTCGCTCCGTACCCAGCCATGATGACAGGAGATTGGAAAGAAGCGAACCGCCTGATGGACGAAGCGCTGCAATTTGTGCCGAACGACCCGCTCATCATCAGCTTACAGGGCATGCTCCACGCGTTGATGGGGAATAGAGACGCGGCCATCGACTGCGTCACCAGAGCTTGTTCGAGTCCAAAATCGTTTGGGCACTCACACCATACCTACTATCAAATCGCCTGCACGCTCGCGTTGACCGGGAGGCGCGACACAGCTTTTGAATGGCTCGAGCGTAGCGTGAGCACCGGTTTCGCCTGCTGGCCTTTCTTCCTGAAAGATCCCTGCCTCGCGAGTTTGCGAAGCCTTTCCGAGTTCGAAATTCTGATCAGCGCTTTGCAGGCCAAGTATCCGGACCACCTGGGCCTGCTCTAGCCGGCCGCCCGAACCGGTAACGCACAGACTGCGCCTTCGGTGAAGTTTTCTGCGTCGATGCCAAAGGCGTGATCGAAGCGGGCGCGGTAGTTTTCCCAAGCGATTCCGGAGGTCAGTTCGACAAGTTCGGGCTCGGTGAACCTTTCGCGCAACTTCGCGAACAGCGCGTCAGAAACCTCCACCGGAGTTCTGGTCATCGCGTCAGCGTATTCGAGGACGAGCCTTTCCAGTTCCGAAAAATTGAAATCCATGCGGTAGTGGTTGAGGTTTGCGATTTGCTCGGTCGTAATGCCGCTTGCTCTGCCCACGGCAGAGCCGATGTCGATTCAGAACGGACACCCGACGAGGGTGGCCACGCGCAGCTCGGCGAGTCCCTTAAGCTTGGGGTCGATCAGCTTGCTGCTGGCCTGCGATTGCTCCATCTGAATGTATCCCCAAAAGATTTTGGGATGATGCGCAGTCACCTGGACAGGCATGATGAGCCGGCCAAGTCTGCGCTGCGTGAGGGAGTAAACGATTCCCACAAACAACCGGCGGAGCAAGCCGCCCTGGTGGCGGGGAGCGCCGGGAATGCGCGCCATGGGACCTCCTTACGAATCTAGATCGGTGCGGGTGGCGGCGTTCATCTCGTCGTGCAACTTCTTCAGGAGCTGGGCGCGTTGTTCGGTGCTCAACTCGCGCTGCAGTTCCTCCAGGGCCAGGGCCACGATGTGATAGTGGTGAGCGCCGGCGAACTTCGGATCGGCTGTGATGTTGAGCCAGAGCTGATGCATGAGTTCGACATCTTGCGGGCGCATGCGTGGAGCATGGGGTCCGAGAGCAAATTCGCGAATGGTCCCGTCCGGAGCGCACACTTCCAGATTCAGCCGAGGACGCGGCTCCGGCAGGCGCTCCCACGCGTCGCCAGTGAGTTTGGCCTGCTCATCGGCGGTGAGCTTGTTGGAGAGCCCACAGACCACGCGGCTGGACTCGAGACGCTGCGCCGTCACCATGATGGCTTCGAACACATCGGTCGCGGGCACCACGAGCAGCGAGATGGGCTTCCCTTCCTTTTCGGCCACAGCTACGGCCGCGGTGAAAAGCTCCTGCTCGTAGTGGTCGAATACCTGGCTCGCTTCAAACACCGAACTACCACTGAAACTATGCTCGCGATGATACAAGCGCGCGCTCATGACTACGACATCCTGCTTGCCGGTATTCGTATGGCTGATGATGTGCCGCAGGTAGTAGAGATTCCGTGGGTCGCGCACCGCGACCAGGACATTTCCGGGACGCACCCCCATGGCGCCGCTGCCCAGTTCCTGGTTGCCGTAAACCCGGAACTGGTCGAGTTGCTCGGGCTTGCCGTGGCGTTCCTTGGTGACATGGTGCTCGGAGATCGTAAAGATCGTGAAGAAGACCCCGCTGAAAATTAATCCCGCAATGGTGGCTTCGTACTTGGTAAACAGGTTGACGATTGCCGTGATGAACAGCACGCCGGAGATGAGAATTAGGCCAACTGGAATTTCAATCTTCCCGATGTGCAGATTCCCGGGCACCTTCCACGCCCGGTTGCCCGGTTCGGTGAAACGCAACACGAGCACCGCCAGGGACTTCATGGTGAAGCTCCAGATCACTCCGAAGGCGTACAGCGCGGCCAACACATACACGTTGCCCAGGCTCAGAAAGACAGTCAGCAACTGCATGCACACGATCAGGTTGATGATGCGGTAGCTGGTCCCGTAGCGGTGATGCGGCTTCTGAAACCAGTCCGTGAGGACACCATCTTCCGCCACGCGGTTCAGGACGCCATTCGCGCCCACGATCGAAGTGTTCTGCGCCCCCGCCAGAATCAGCACGCCCACCAGCACGACGAAGCCGTGGAACAGCAGCTTCAAGCTGGTCGGTCCTACCAGATACATCGCGATGCCGCCGATGAGGTTGGCGAAGTAGTCCGAGCGGACGCTGTCGGGAATGATCATCACCGCGAAGAATGACACCAGCGAGGTGAACAGCAGGCTGTAGATGAAAATCACCAGCCCGGTCTTCTCCAGATTTTTCAGCTTCGGATGCTCGATTTCGCGATTGACCTGGGCCAGCGTTTCTTCCCCGCTCATGGCCAGCACGGAGTGCCCGAAGCCGACGAACAGGATGATCCACGTAATGTGGCCGAACCAGGTTGGCAGCCAGCCCAGAGACTCCTTGTTGAGCGGAATCACGCCCGCGTGCAGCGGGTTCGGGGGCAACTGCAGCGGGGCCCGCAAAACCGTGATCGTGCACCAGATGATCAAAATCACCACCATCACGGTGGTGATGGCCATGATCTGCAAGGCCTTCTGACTGGATTCGTGGATGCCCTGCGTGTTCTTCCACCAGAAGTAGCCGATGATGATGATCGCCAATCCGGCGGCGAAATGGTCGTCGGAAAACTTCAGATCACGATGCAGAAATTGCAGCCCCAGGTCCTTGATGAAACCGGCAAGGTATTGTCCGGCCGAAACCGCGCTGATCGGACCCGTCAGAACGTAGTCGAACAGCAAGGCCGAGACCGAGAACTTGGCAAGCGTTCCGCCCATGGCCTCTTTGACGACGCGGTAGACGCCGCCGCGCACGAACATGCTGCTGGACTCGATGTAGAGCGCCCGCACCGCATAGCTGAACAGCATGACCGCGAGGATGAACCAGGGGGCGCTCTTGCCGATGACCTTTTCAGCGTCGCCGCCAGCGTAATAGGCGGAGGAGGCCAAATCCGACAGAACAATCGCGGCGGCCCGCCAGAACGAAATGAAGGTCAGCATCACCGTGGTGGCGACGAAGACCTTTACTGCCGGTTTTGTACCCTCAGGGGTTGTGGCCATGCTTCAGATGAATGGCAGAAACAGCAAATTCGATGAACCCATTGAAGATAGCACAGCCATGGGTCAGCCGCTCTTCTGGCGGCGCCGTAAGAGCTTCAACCACCAAGGGCACTAAGGAACATGAAGGGAAACCCTTGCCGAATGAATTCCTTCGTGAACCCCTCGTGCCCTTCGTGGTTATTGCTTTGCTATTTTGCCTTCTGTTGCGCGATCCATTTGTCGGTTCGGGCATCGAGCAGATCGAGAGGCAGAGTGCCCCCGTCGAGCATTTCGTCGTGGAATTTGCGGAGATCGAACTTCGGCCCCAGCTCTTTCTGGGCGCGGTCGCGCAGCTCGCGAAACTTGAGTTGCCCCAGCTTGTAGCTAAGTGCCTGCGCCGGCCAGGAGATATAGCGGTCGGTCTCGGACTGAATCGTAGGCTCATCCACCGCGCCGGACTTGCGGAAGAACTCCACTACCTGGTCGCGACTCCATCCCTTGGCGTGGATCCCGGTGTCCACGACTAAACGCACGGCACGAAACAGTTCAGAGGACAGGCGCCCGTAGTCAGAAACGGGATCCTGATAGAAGCCGACTTCTTTGCCAAGCTGCTCGGCATAGAGGGCCCAGCCTTCGATATACGCATTGAAACCAAGACCATGCAGGCGGAATTTTGGCAGCCCCTCGAGTTGTTGCTGCACCGAAAGCTGCATGTGATGTCCCGGGACGCCTTCGTGGTAGGCAATCGCCTCGTCGTCGATAAGCGATCGCTCGGCGAAGTTTGACGTGGCAACGACCACCCGGCCCGGCCGCTTGCCGTCGGGCGTTCCGGTCATGTAGTGGGTCATGGCGCTCGCATTGAAAGCCGGGATGGCTTCCACCGTGACCGGCGACTTGGGAAGCAGCGTGAACAGCTCTGGAAGCTTCGTCTCCATCTGCGCGATGTAGTGACGGTACTGGTCGAGAATCTGCTCGGCGGAGGTGGGAATGTACTTGGGATTGTTCTTCAGCGATGCGCGGAACGACGCCAGGTCCGCAAATCCCTCTTTCTTGGCGATCGCCGTCATTTCGGCCTCGATGCGGTCGATCTCCCGCAGTCCGAGTTGGTGAATCTCATCGGCGGTCATGTGCGTCGTGGTCCGTGCATAAATATCGTTTTCGTAGCGCTTCTGGCCGTCCGCGAGCGAAGTGATGGAAAGCGTCGTGCGGCCCTGCGGGGCGTATTCCGTCTGAATGAAGGCAGCAAATGCCTTATACGCCGGCAACACGTCGGTGTTGACGGCCTCCGTGATCTGCTGGGTTAGGCGCTTCTGATCCTCCGGCGAAATGCTGGCCGGATATTTCTTGGTCGGCTGGAGGAAGGGATCGGCATCGATGATGCCCTGACACTGCGCCGGAATCTTTTCCGCAAGGAAGCGCACAGGCATGAGTTTGTCTTTCATGCCGGCGCGGAGGACTTCAGTTACCTGGCTAAGGGCAAGCGGAACCTGGTGCAACCGCGAAATGTAGTCCTCGTAATGCTTGACCGAATCGAGCGGCACCGACAAGGGGAGATCGGCTAGGTTGGTATGGATGCCACTCTGCGTATTGATGGGCATCTCAAACTCTTTGAGGTTGAAGTCGGCAATGCGCTGCCGCAGCACCCGAATCAACAGATCATGCGACAGCTGGTCCTGATCAGAGAATCCGTCGGTGGGGATCGCCTCCAGACGCTGCAGAAAGGCTGCATCGCCCTCATGACGCCGCCGGATGGCATCGAGTGAATAGTCGCTCAGACGGTCGTTGTAGCGGTAGTCGCCGAAAGCGGTCGCGCGCTCAGGGAAGTTGCGCAGATCGGATTCGTACTGCTCGTCGAAAAGGGCGTTCTGCGCTGCGAGGCGTTCGGCCACGGGTTTGGGCCCTTGGGCAAAAGCGGCAGTGGCGATCAGGAGCAGAAAAGCGATGGCAGTGCGCATAGGGAAATTAGCGTAACAGAGTGAACCGCCATGCTTCCATCCTCCCGATGTTCTTTAGGGTTTTGCCTTGGCCTTCCCCGGAGCCAGGTACGTGTGCGTGATCCGGTCGTGCCAGCACAGTGCATCCTCATCCAGAAACACCCAGAGATATCCCATGCCAGCAGAAACGGCCGAGAGGCAGGCGGCCAGTACTCGCCAGCGGCGTAGAGAGCGATTGGTGGACGAACCGTCGAAGCGGGCCAGTTCGAGACCGGCCGCTCGCAGTCCCGGAGTGCTGGCGGCGTAAACGACCATCAGGTATTGATACGCCGCCCAGAAAATGCAGGATATCCCGGCAGCGAGCGCCAAAATCTGAACCAGCGGCGGACGCACCGCAGCTACCTTCCAGAAGATGTATCCGAAAAGAACCGAGGCCACCGCGATGATCAATCCGTCAACCAGGGAAGCCACACAACGCAGTCCCAACGGCGCGCTTTGCAGAGGGATGTCGATGCCTAGCCGCTTCTCGGCTTCCCCCTGTTCGGCGGCTTCGATGCTGATTCCACCCAGCGCCGGTGGCGGAGGAGCAACCTCGGGCACCTCCAGGATTCGCGGCCGATCGCCCCCAACTGGCTCGGCCAGTTGATCTGGAGGAGGCGGTGGT
This sequence comes from uncultured Acidobacteriaceae bacterium, assembly GCA_963832015.1. Classification (GTDB taxonomy): domain Bacteria; phylum Acidobacteriota; class Terriglobia; order Terriglobales; family Acidobacteriaceae; genus Sulfotelmatobacter. Next base: position 151,944 of record CAWHSR010000012.1, on the reverse strand, counting down.
GGGGCCCAAGCGAATCTCGGAAACTCAATAATCTTCGCGCTGGCATGGATAACCGGCTGATGCGTGGGCGCAGCAGCAGTCTCGGCCACGGGCGCCTGCCGTAACTGCAAATTGGACTCTACGGCGGCCGGTGGCTCATGCCTCATTCCGTCGAGCGCGAGAGCATGGCTTGAGATGGGCTCGAACTCCGGCACCGGCGATCCCCCGGGAGCGCTGGCGGCGGGGGCGTCAAACTTCAGGCTGAGCGACGGATAGCGCGGCGGACGCACCTTGCGGCGCGCCCGATAACGGTTCAGCCGGTCGGAGAGTTCGTCGCGCCAGGCGGGCTCGTCCGCTGCCTGAAGCACGGTGTCGGCCGGCAAGCTTGAAGCGGCAACGAACGACGAGCCTGCAGACTCAAGGTCGTCTCTCCCCTGCAACGCAGAGGGAAGGGGCTCCAATGGGCAACGGCAAACTTCTCCACACAGCGGACAATTCATGAAAGCCAGTCTTTTGAAATCGTATCAGTTTGCGACCAACGTACAACCGGAAGGGATGCGACGGGAATCCTAGCCTTTTTCGCCACTTTGCCTCGCACCCAGCGCCGTGCTAAGTTCACGATGCCGCGGCAAAACAGCCGAAAGGGAAGGTTCGTCTTCAAAGGACGATCTTCTTCCGTTGATTTTCTTCCGATGACTCTCCGCACTAGATTCCTTATCACGGCGATGTTTCTTTGTCATCAAGTTCTCGCCACCGCGCTAGTAACCAGCCAGTTGCCGTCGGAAGATTCCGCCCCGCCCAAAGCTGTGTCTCCGCAGATCGACCAGAAAGCAGAACTGCCGAGCTCAGATCCGACCCGGCCGTGCGCAAATCGTGCCATGACGACGCTCAAAGACGGAACGATTATCTGCGCCGACCTTCAGGAAAAAGATGGCGACGTCTACAAGCTGCACAGCGATGCCGAAATTCAATATCGCACCTACATCCTCAAGGCGGACGAAGTCACCTACGATTCCGATAGCGGGGAGGCGACCGCCTCGGGGCACTTCCGGCTCGACGGCGGTCCGAACGACGACCACATCAAAGCGAGCCACGGAACCTACAATCTGACGGCAGAAACCGGACGCTTTTACGACGTCACGGCCACCACTGGGTTCCGCTTTCACGGAACGCGCGCCATGTTGACGTCGACGGCTCCTTTTGCCTTTACTGGAAAGCGTGTGGAAAAGGATAGCCCTGAGCACTACCTCGTGTTTGACGGAACCATTACCACCTGCGAACTGCCGCATCCCAAGTGGCAGTTCAACGCACGCAAAATAATCGTGGATGTGGGCGGGAATGCCCAGATTTATCACAGCACGTTCTGGCTCCACGGATTCCCAGCGTTTTACTTTCCTTACGCGACACATCCGGTCGCAAGAGAGGCGCGCCAGACCGGATTCCTCATCCCGAGCATCGGCCGCTCCTCCACTAATGGCAACGAAGTCGGTGAGTCTTTTTATTGGGCCATCAATCGCAGCATGGACGCCACCGTCGGTGCGGAGTATATGTCGAAGCGAGGCTGGGCCCAACGCGGAGAATTCCGGGCGCGCCCCAGCGACACTTCTTACGTCGACTTGAATTTCTTCGGCGTGATCGACCGCGGCATCGGATATCCCCCACTGAAAGAAGGAGGCCAAGAAGCTCGCCTGGCGGCCGAAGGCAATTTCTATGGCCTCCGCGCCATCTCCAACATCGACTACCTGAGCTCATTTCTGTTCCGGTTGGCTTTCAACGAAGTCTACAGCCAGGCCATCAACTCGGAAGTGAAATCGCAGGTGTTTCTATCGAAAACCGTCAAAGGCTTTTCGATGGGCGGTATGGTGGAGCGCTACCAAAACTTCTTTCAAACCACCGACTCCAATGGCGCACTATCGAATCCGCCGACCTTTGATTCCATCCGGATCCTGCACACGCCGAGCGTCGACGCATCCAGCGTCGACCGGCCGTTTCTGCATTCGCCTTTCTTATGGTCATTCGATGCCTCGCTCGCGGGCCTCTCCCGCAGCGAGCCCGGATTTCATACCGAAGGATTGCTGGGGCGCTTCGATTTGAACCCCGAGATTTCCCTACCCTTGCAATACCGCGGCTGGTCTCTGCGCCCCACGTTAGCTTTGCATGAAACCTACTACAGCGAGCGGTTTGTGAATGGAGTCGCCGTCAACGATCCTACGAACCGGCAGGCGCTGGATGCCTCGGTGGAGTTGCTGCCACCGGTCCTCGAGAAGATCTTCGCCAAAGAATATCTGGGGAAAAAGTGGAAGCACGTCATCGAACCCCGCGCCGTCTACCGTTATGTGACCGGAGTGAACGACTTCGCGCAGGTGCTGCACTTCGACGAGCGGGACATCCTGAGCAACACCAATGAGGTTGAATACGGGTTCGTAACCCGTCTCTACGCGAAAAAGTCGTCGACCGCAATTCAGGAGTGCGATACGCCCATGACGAGCATCGCAGTCGGCGCCGCGGCGCCGGAACAAACCGTTCCCTGGCAACGCGTCAGCAATCTGGAAAACCAGCCGTGCAATCCCGGTCCGTCAACCCGCGAGGTCGCCACCTGGGAGGTCTGGCAAAAGTATTTCCTCGATCCGACCTTCGGGGGAGCACTGGTACCCGGACAACGCAACGTCTTCACCACCACCGAGGAACTGACGGGCATTGCCTTTGCCACCGAACCGCGGCACCTTTCTCCCCTGGTTTCGCGCCTGCGAGCTGCTACCAGCAGTCGCACTGACACCGAGTGGGACCTCGACTACGACTTCCAGTTGGGACGCATCAACGCCAACACGCTGCTGTTGAACTACAATCTCGGCGCTTTTACGCTAGGGGGCGGAGAAGCGTTCCTGCAGATTCCGCAGACCACTTCAACCTCGGTTCCTCCCGAAGGAACGTGCTCGAGTTCGAACGGCACCGCGCAACCCACCTGCAAGTTTCAGCAGTTCCGAGTGGCCCTGGGCTATGGGGGATTAGCGCGCCGGGGGTTGAGCGCGGCGGCTGCCTTTGGTTTCGATGCGGAAGCGCGGCAATTGCAGTTTGCCACTGCTCAGACTACCTACAACTGGGACTGCTGCGGCTTGACCATTGAATACCGCCGTTATGCCATCGCGAACGTCCGCAATGAGAACCTGTTTCGCTTCACCTTCAGCCTGGCGAATATCGGCTCCTTCGGAAACCTGCGGCGCCAGGAGCGACTCTACTAGCTGTGGGAACAGAAGAGGACCGACGGGCTTGGGCGGAAATGGGGTTTGTTTTTGGGTGGCGCAGCGCTTTTAGCGCTGCGATAAGACACTGCGCCTGACTGAGGCTTCAGCCTCGGAGGTACCTCGGCGGCTGAAGCCGTTTTGATCTCTAAATCCATGCCCGCAGCGCTAAAAGCGCTGCGCCACCCAGAGTCACTTTCGACCAACGAGTACGTCAGGCTGATAACATAGAAGGGATGCAGGTCCCGGAAACAGACAGCACGAAGAGTTCTCAGCTGCAGGCCGACCTGCGGCAGCTTGGCCGCCTTCTCGTCGCCTATTCAGGCGGAGTCGATTCCGCCTATCTGGCCTGGGCGGCCCACCGCGCCTTGGGCAGCGACATGTTGGCAGTGATCGCCGACTCTCCCAGCCTCGCCCGGACTCACCTGGCCGACGCCATCGCTTTCGCCAACGAGCAAGGGATTCCGATCGAAGTGATCTCCACTTCGGAACTCGACCGGCCAGAGTATGCGCGCAACGACGGCCAGCGATGCTTTCAGTGCAAAGACGAACTCTTCGATGTCATGGAAAAGCTGCGCGCCGCGCGCGGATTCGATGCGATTGCCTACGGCGTGAACCTGGACGATCAGGGTGACTTCCGTCCAGGGCAGCAGGCCGCCAGGCAGCACCACGTTGCCGCTCCTTTGCTGAAAGCAGGGCTAAGCAAGCAGGATATTCGCGATCTGGCTCGGCAAGCGGGCCTGCGCATCTGGGACAAGCCGGCGTCAGCCTGCCTCTCGTCGCGCATCGAGTATGGTCGTCCGGTGACGCGCGAGGCTCTCGATGTTGTCGAACGGGGCGAAGACGCGATTCGAGCCTTGGGCTTCCGACAGTTTCGCGTGCGCCATCATGGCGACATCGTCCGCATTGAGATCGCCCGCGAGGAACTGGAACGCGCCTTGAATCCGGCGACCGCGGCGCAGTTCACCGCGATCTTCAAAGCTCTTGGCTTCAAGTTTGTCACTCTCGATCTGGAAGGATTCCGCTCCGGATCGATGAACTCCCTGCTGCCCGCGGAACAACTCCGGCGCACGGGCTAGACCGCGCGGCAGACCCGCTGCAGCCGCGGCTGGCTCGCATATGCTGTGAGATAATCGATACGATAAAACGTGATGCTGAGGCGGTTTCTGGTGACCCTAATTCGACGTTTGATGCTCGTTCTGCTTCTGGTTTGTCTGGGTTGTGTTGCTCAGTCCGCGCCGCCCGATGTGGCTCGCAAAATCGAGCATCAGGTCCGCGCTTTCTACACCATTCCCCCTGAGGTGAAAGTAACCGTCGGCGCGATCACTCCCAGCACCGACTGGCCTGGTTATGACGCGGTGTCAGTGAACATCGACGGCGGCGATGGCAAGCAGAAGGATTACAAGTTCCTGCTGTCGAAGGACCGCGTGACCATGCTGCGCGTGACCAAGTTCGACTTGACCAAAGATCCGTTTGCCGAGCTGATGAGCAAGATCGACGTCAAGGACCGGCCAACACGCGGGGCCAAGTCGGCCAAGGTTGTTGTCGTGAGTTTTGATGACTTCGAATGCCCGTTCTGCTCGCGGATGCACCAAACTCTGTTCCCCGAAATTCTCAAGGAGTATGGCGACCGGGTCACTTTCATTTACAAGGACGACCCGCTGACCGAGATTCATCCCTGGGCGCTTCATGCCGCTGTGGACGCGAACTGCCTGGCAGCGCAAAACGGCGATGCCTATTGGGACTTTGCTGATTACATCCACGCCAACAAGCACGAAGTGGACGCGGAAAAGACTCCCGAGGCGCGTTTCGCAGCCATCGACAAGATGACTACGCTGCAAGGCCAGAAACACGACGTGGACGCGTCGAAACTCCAAGCCTGCATGAAGGCGCAGAACGACGATGCGGTGAGAGCGTCCATGAAAGAAGCCGACGGGTTGGGTGTGAACGGAACGCCGGCCTTGTTCATCAACGGTCGAAAGATCGACGGCGCGGTTCCCATCGCGGACGTTCGCGCGGCACTGGACGCCGCTTTGAAGGACGCTGGGGAGCCTGTGCCGACGCATGCGCCGTCAGCCCCAGCGTCCATATCCAGGTAATTGTCCTCGTTTGTGCTTGCAGTCAGGAACGGAGAAATTCTTTGAGAAAAAACTCATTCTTTGCCCAGTTGGCCGCAACGCTCTCTGCCGCCGTACTGTTGGCAGCCCTGGCCGCGTGCAACTCGCAGACCGGCGGCGACGTCATGGCCACTGTGGATGGCCGGAAAATTTTCCGCACCGATGTCGACAAGTATTACGACAACAACGTCGCCTCCGCGCAGCAGGCACCCACTGGCGAGCAGGCTACTGCATTGCGCTTGAACATTCTGCACCAGATGATCGACGACGAGATCCTGATGCGCCGCGCCGAGAAACTTGGCCTGCTGGCGACCGACGAAGAAGTGGATCGCAAGTACAACGAATACAAGTCTCCCTTTACGCAGGAAGAATTCGACAAGCGGCTTAAAGACAAGAAGATCAGCCTTGCCGATTTCAAGCGCGATATCCGGCGTTCCATTACCGTTGAAAAGGTGATGAACAAAGAAGTCTCGTCCAAGATCAACGTTACCGACCAGGACATTACCAACTACTACAACGAGCATAAGGGTGAGTTCAACCTGATTGAACCGACGTACCACTTGGCCCAGATTATGGTGACTCCGGCGCCTAACCCGCAGGCCCACAATCAAAACGATAAGGCGCAAAACGAAGCCGAGGCGCGAAAGAAAATCCAGATGATCGCGAATCGTCTGGACAGCGGTGATGACTTCGCCACACTGGCGATGAAGTACTCCGAAGATCCGGAAACCTCGGGCAACGGCGGCGATCTCGGCACAGTGCAGGAGTCAGGCCTCAAAGGAACGGATCCGGCGACGCGCGATGCGGTGATGAAGCTCAAGCCGGGGCAGTACAGTGCCGTCATCGCCGTGGTGAATCCGGCGACCAAGCAGGCTGTGGGATACCGCATCGTAAAGTTGGTGTCGAAGGAACCCGCGGGACAGCGCGAACTGTCCGATCCGCGAGTGCAGCAAGCTATCCGCTCTCAATTGCACGACCGTCGCGAGCAATTGCTGAAGGCTGCTTACTACGAAGTCTTGCGGGATACTGCCAAAGTTGAGAATTTCTACGCGAAGAAAGTGCTCGACAGCAATGGGATGGAGAAGTAGGGCCCGAGCCGCTGACTACTCGACGTGCCTTACTCGACAATCGCGAGCACGTCTCCCGCATTGACGGCGGCGCCTTCGCTGACCAGAATCTTCTGAATCGTACCCTTCTTCGGCGATTTGATTTCGTTCTGCATCTTCATCGCCTCGACCACCAGCACTCCGCTTCCCGCCTCCACCTCAGCGCCCTGCTCCACCAGCACGCGAACAATCTTGCCCGGCATCGGTGCAGTTAGCTTCTTCGGCCCGTGGTCATCTACCGCTCGGACGCGCCCGCGCAACGAGCGAGGATCGCGGACTTCGACATCGAAGCGGGCACTACCCACCCAAAGATGCATGTCACCCGCGACGCGTTCGCATTTCACCTCGAACGCCTGATTGCCGATGCGGAGCGAGAGCACATCGGGCCGCGCCAGCACGGCGTCGACTTCCACTTCGCGTCCATCGACCCGACAGGACCATCGACCATCTACTCGATTGAGATCGAGCCGGTAGCTCTTGCCGTCGATGGCGATATCGTAGGTCATGAAATGTAGCAACCAGCTTCCTGTAGCCAGTTGCTGGCGGTCCGGTTGCGCTTCACTTGGTCGCCTCTTTGCGAGCCGCAATCTTCCAGGTCGAGGCAGCGTGCGGCTCACTACTCGCGGAAACGGTTGCGATCGGGCGTTCTCCGGCTCCTGCAGCAGCAGAACCTAGCGCGGCGAATATTCCGGCAGCAATCACTGCGACTTCGATCGCCTTTGGATCCGCCGGAGCTTCCGCCTTCTTCTGCTTCAGGAGTCGATCGAGGAAGCCGGTATCCATTTTCGCGGCGCGGAAATCGGGATCGCTCAGAATGCGCCGGAACAGCGAAATGTTCGTTTTGATTCCGCCCACAAAGTATTCGTTCAGGGCGCGTGTCAGGCGGCTGATCGCCTGCTCGCGGTCCGTCCCGTAGCCGATCAGCTTGGCCAGCAGGGGATCGTAGTCCATGGGCACGGTCCAGCCTTCATACATGCCGCTGTCGCGCCGGATTCCCGGACCTGACGGCAGTAGCAGCAGCGTGATCTTGCCCGGACTGGGAAAATAATTGTTATCAGGGTCTTCGGCGTAGATACGGCATTCGATGGCGTGGCCGCGAATCACTACTTCTTCCTGCGTAAAAGGCAACTTCTCTCCGGCTGCAATGCGAATCTGCAGGTGCACAAGGTCGAGGCCGGTGATTAATTCGGTCACCGGATGTTCCACCTGCAGGCGCGTGTTCATTTCGAGAAAATAGAAATTCTTCTGCTGGTCGACGAGAAATTCAACAGTGCCGGCGTTGGTGTATCCCGCGGCTTGGGCCACGCGAACGGCGACCTCACCCATTCGCTTCCGCATGTCCGGATCGACGATCGGGGACGGCGCTTCCTCGACGACCTTCTGATGGCGGCGCTGCAGTGAACATTCGCGCTCGCCGAGATAGACGGTGTTCCCGTGTTCGTCGGCCAGCACCTGCATCTCGATGTGACGTGGATTGATGATGGCTTTTTCAATGTAGACTTCGCTGTCGCCGAACGAGCGCTCGGCTTCGCTGCGCGCGCCCTCGAGAGCCGACTTGAGTTCTTCGGGCGCGTGCACAAGACGCATGCCTTTGCCGCCTCCCCCTGCCGCAGCTTTCAGCATCACCGGATAGCCGATGCGGGCTGCGACCTCTTCGGCCTGTTCGCAGGATTCGAGGCCACGCGAGGTGCCGGGAACAAAGGGAACGCCCGCACGCTCCATCGCCTGTCGCGCTCGCGTTTTCGAGCCCATGGCGTCCATGGCGGCGGCCGTAGGGCCGATAAACTTCACGCCTGCGTCGGCGCAGGCTCGGGCGAACTTTGCGTTCTCCGAGAGGAAGCCGTAGCCAGGATGGATGGCGTCTGCGCCGGAGCGCGCCGCAACGTCGAGAATCTTAGGTATGTTGAGATATGACTCGGAAGCGGCGGCCGCCCCGATGGGATAGGCTTCATCGGCTTTGCGAACGTGCAGCGCCGGACGATCCACAGCAGAGTAAACCGCAACCGCGGCAATTCCCATCTCGTGGCAGGCGCGGATGACTCGTACGGCAATCTCTCCGCGATTCGCGATGAGAATCTTTTTGAACATTGAAATCTACCGGAGCCGCGACCCGACGGGGCCCTTGGTCAAACCGGATATTCTACCGAACAGTCGTGGTTCACGCAGTGTTTTGCCTCGAGCGATGAAAAGGGTGCTCCCGATGACGCAATCGGAAAGGAGGCACAAACTCTATTCCGCCGGGAGGCGTGAAAAACTCACGGCAAACGGCGCTTGGGGCTCGTCTTCCCCCTGCCGCAGCCAGCGGTGGCGAGGAACGAAGCGGTAGCGGATCAGGGTCCAGATGGCTTGCCACCCATCGGAGTGGCGGATCTTTTTCCCTTCGACAGCGGAGCGCGGATGGTACTGAATGGGAACCTCTTCGATCTTCTCGCCCATCCGGCAAAGCTTCGCGGTCACTTCGGGGCAGAACTCGAAGCGATGACACGACAGCTGAAATCGCGACAACAGCGAGCGGCGAACAACCTTATAGCAGGTGGCTTCGTCGTGAATGCCCGCACCGTAGAGAAGATTGGTGAGGTGAGTCAACACCTTGGCCCCGAGAAAGAAACGTAAACCGCGCTCGGGACGGTCGGGCCGCACTCCGTAAACGACATTTGCCTTGCCTTCTTCGAGCGGACGCAGCAGTGCGGGATAGTCCTGTGGATCGTATTCCAGATCGGAGTCCTGGATCAGGATGTACTCGCCGCGGGTGTAGGCGAGTGCCGTGCGAATGGCCGCTCCCTTACCGCAGTTCTTCTCGTGGAATACGACGGTCACGTCATCCAGGGGCGGGAGCGCTTTCAACTTTTCGCGAGTACCGTCTGTCGAACCATCATCAACGATGATGATTTCCTTTTTCACCGGCGAGGCTTGGATGGCGCGCAACAGTTCGTTCACGTTGGCGGCCTCGTTGTAGACGGGAACGATCACCGACACAGAGCCCTTCCAGCGGTCATTGATTTGTCGATCCACCGGTCGATCCATCTCTCGATCCGTCTCTTGAGTTGGCCACGATGCGATTGCCAAGGAAGTCATCCTCCAGAACATCTACAGGTCTGCTCGCGAAATCCTTCCCTCCGCCCGACAACGGCTACGGTCAGGATGATGCCCTTAGTAAACAAGAACCGCACTACTCCCTCAAGCCGAAAATGCCGCAAATTTAGTGATTTTCTAGCATAGTATCATTTTGGGAACGAACCGACTCCTACGCATAGCATGCCTCCACCCGAAGCCGCAGTGAACCAATACCAAAGTACAGGCGCTTCACCGTCCCCGCATGACTCTGCAGGCTGGATCCCCTGGCTGACGCTGATTCTTCTGCTCGCATCAGGAACCATCATTCGATTCCTGTACCTCACGCGCAAGCCCTTCTGGTTTGATGAGTTTTTCAGCGTAGAAGTCGCGCGGATTAGCTGGGGCAACTTTCTGCGCCTGCTGTGGTGGCGCGAAGCTAATATGTCGCTGTACTACTTGCTGCTGCGGATCTGGCTGCAATTTGGGCACAGCGAGTTTTACATTCGCAGCCTGTCGGTCGTAATCGCGGCAGCGACGATTCCGGCGATCTACTGGCTGGCGTGTCTGCTCTACGACCGTCGGGTGGCGCTGATCGCGGCTGCGCTCTTCACGTTCAGTGCGTACAGCATTCGCTATTCACAGGAAGCGCGCAGCTACGCGCTTTTCTTATTGCTGGCGACGCTGTCGTCGGGCTTTCTAATTGCACTCGTACGTGAGCCAGTGCGCCGCAATCGCGTCGGCTACGTTCTGATCAGCATTCTGGCCGTGTACGCGCACTTTTACGCGCTGCTGTTACCAGCAGCGCAATGGCTGAGCTTGCGCTGGCTGGGGAGCGGCGAGTCGAGGAATGATGGAGACCGGCTATCCGCTCAATTGCGGCGCGTCTGGACGACGATTGGCGTCGCCGTGCTTCCTCTGCTCGTCTTCGTGGCCAAGACCGGTGCCGGGCCGATTCGCTGGATTCAGAGGCCCGGCTTCCACGATATCTTCGGTTTCTTCGTGAACCTGGCGGGGAGCAACCGGTGGCCTCTGCTGGCTGTCAGCACGGTCGCCTGCATTGCGGCAGTGGCTCCGTTGGGTAGGTCGCTCTGGACGCACGGCCAGACTTGGGAAACGTGGCGCTGTCAGTTTCTGCTTCTGTGGCTGTTATTCCCGGTAGTGCTGACGGTTCTCCTGTCATTCGCGCGTCCTGTTTTTCTGGCGCGTTACATGATCTTCTGCCTGCCGGCGCTGTTGATTCTGGTCGCCGCAGGCCTGGCGCGGCTGCGGCAATCTTGGCTGCTGATGGTGGCTCTAACGGGCATCCTGTTGTTCAGCATGCAGGGAGTATTCTTCGTCTACGCAAACGACTTCGACGCCGAGCGGGATGCCTCTGGCGCAGCGGCAGCGTTCATTCTCGACCAGGCACAGCCAGGAGATGCGGTCGTGTTCCACATTGCTGCGACTCGCGTTCCCTACGAATTTGTCCGCTCACAGCGCACCGGAGAAAACACGGCCAGCCCCGGTTTCACAGCTCAGGTCGGCCCGGAGATTCTCTTCCCCTATCACAGAGCCGGGCTCGACTACCGAGACTTCACGGGCAAGCCGACAGCCGATTTTCTGCGCGCGGCCGTGCCTAGCCATCCGCGAGTTTGGGTCATGCTGATGAACCACGGGCCTGCGGAGAACCCCGATGCCACGACCGTTATGCTGACGAAGACTCTCCCGGAGTCGCTTCCCAGAATGCAACGCTGGCAGTTCGCGAAAGTGGAAGTCCTGCTCTATAGCAAAGAATAGTTGCGCGGCCCGTTTGGGCATGCCGCCGCTGCGAAAGCAAATGCTGCAAACAAACGATGTATCCTTTTCAGCGTGAGCAAGTATAGGCGGTGGTTGATTTCTCTGATGGTCGTTGTGGCTCTGGCGTTCGCCGCATACCCCATTCGCACACAACTGGAACGGGCTGTGATCGCGGCCTCAATTTATCAGCTCACATATTCACTGCTCCGTCACCAATCGCCAGCGAGTCCCGATGGGATCGGCTTCGAGATTCCGCCCAATTTTACTGGGATTTCTCGGAGATCCGCTTCGCGAGACAAAGACGCTTGAAGCTGCTGAACCCCACTCTGCGCCGATCGTGAAAGAGATCAATCGGCGGCAAGCTGCAGGCGACGATATGCACTACTCCATGCATATCTATCGCGAAATCCGCTGGCTGTTGAACTTCACGCCAGATATCGCGACCACCCGGGCCAGAATTTCCGATCTTCGTCAGAGCCTTACGCAACCGGTAGAACAGAAACTGGCTCATGAACAGCAGGCCTCGGATGGAAGTTGGGGACTCGGGATTGATGCGTGGCACCTCAAGCTCTACTATTCCGTCGATGATGCCAAAGAGTGCCGCCCGCCCCCAAGATACCCGCTGTCCTTTCTCGATCGGATGAATTCTCCGGAAAAACTTGACGCTCAACTCGATTCGGACCTGAAAAACGACTTCACCAAAACGGGAGTATTCAACCGCGAAGAATTAGACGAAACGTTTTCCGCTATGGCCCGGTTATTGTTCGAGACTCGACGAACAGGATGCTACGCATTTCATCCTCAACTCAAAGATGCTCTGCTTGCATTTGTCGAGCGTTGGCAGAATCCTGAAACCGGGTGCTGGGGGCAATGGTTGGTGGATCGACAAGGAAGAGTTGGAAAATGGATGACATGGCGATGACATTCCATGTCATTTCTGACCTTAAGGTCAGGTGCGGCATCAGGACATGATCGCCCGGCGCGTTCTGCAACTCGGCGACGTCAACTTTCCTGCCGGTATCCGTTTTGACGGCCACTACGAGAACCATCTGAACTGGGACGCGGTAAAGATCTTCCGCTCCGCGTGGCCGACCCTCGACGAACCTACCCGGCAACAGATTCGTGGAGATTTCCCGGATGCTGAGGTGCCTGACCAAATCGTACCAGCCGGACGGCTCTTTCAAGGTGAGCGACTTGGATGACACGCAGGGTGACGCTTACAGGTACGGAATTTGGTTCCTGCAGGAGGCCGCTATTTCCAGCGCAAAGACCGGTTTTGGACCGAGCAGGATTTCCCTGATTCCAAAGCTGTTCAGAGCACATCGAAGCAAAGCTGAAATCGATTGGCTCAACGACCAGCTCTGAAAGAAGCCTATGACACCTGCAGCCACGGATTAAAGAAAACACATCCGCCACCGCACAGCCGCACTGATCGAACTGAGCACAGGACGATCAGACATGAAGTCTAAGTACACAAAGATGTTAGCGCCGCAAAATGGAAAAGCCTCCTTCACTCACGCGAAGGAGGCTCAAGTCTCTAGATTAAGCACTGCGGCTACTTGTCCATCGTGATTCCGCCCGTCTGGCTTTGCGCCGCTTTCTCGGCCTTCGCCTTCTTCACGCGCAGGGTTTCGTCGACCCAATGGTCCGCCGTCTTTAAATCTTCCGCGCGGGCGGCGAGATCGTCGCATTCCACGTCGCCTTTTTCGCGGTACATAAGATTCAAGTAGGCCATGGCGTCGTCATAGTCGGGACGGATTTGAATCGCTTTGTTGAGGCTGTCGATGCCTTCCTGAATAGCGGGGGCGTTCTTCACCTTCAACTCGGAGCAGACCTTCGCCTGGTCTTTATTCTTCGGATTCAAATTCTCTTCCGGCTTCATGCCCAGTTTGGCGCGCTCTTCCATGCGGGGCTGGTAGCAGGCGGTCCAGTCGATGACGCCGACCGAGTAGTAAGGCTCGGGATCGTTCGGGTCCAGGTCCGACGCCATGCGGTAGAACTTCTTGGCGTCGTCCCATTTCTTCTCGTTCAAATACAGGTAAGCGATGCCCTTGGCGCTGTTCACTTTCTGATCGCGAGAAGGATTGGCGTCAATCACCCTTTGATATTCGTCAATAGCCTGCTGAGCGATGCGCAGGTTATCAGGCGAGTCCACGCCGGGAATGTATTGCGACACAAACGCGGTAGCCAGATACATGCGGGCATTGATCAGGCTGGGATCCAATTGAACGGCCTTCTGGAAATGTTCAATGGCCTGCTCGTAGTGGTTATTTTTGTAAGATTCCACGCCCTTGTTGAGCTGGTCGCGCGCCCTCAGCTTGTCACATCCCACAGAGGAGAAAAGCGCCAGCGCGATGGCTGCCAGCGTGATGAGTTTTAAGTTCTTATTCATTGCGGTATAAGTTCTCCCTCGACAGAGCATCCTAGGCCCAGAGACATCGATTTGACAAGCGCGGTTTGACGAAGCGCGACAAGCGCGGGCCGCGGAAGCACGGAAGCGGCACGCTTCCGTGCGGTGGGCCGATACGAAACACGCAACTCCAGGCTTGCCGGACGGGCGTTTTAGTTGCCCGCTTCAATCTTCGCGGTGATTAGGCCGACCTTGTCCACACCTGCGGCGTGGGCAATATCAATCACGTTGGCGACGTTGGCGAAGGGGATCGAATCGTCACCCTTCACGAACATGACCTTCTCCGCGCGTTGCTTGTAAATGTCGGTGAGACGGCCCTGCAAATTGTCCCAGGTCGCGTCTTCGTTGTTGATCTTGACGCCCGGCTCCGAGCCAGCGCCACGGTCGATTAACTGCACGACGATGGTACGGTCGGGGGTATTGTTTTTGGGGGCGTTGGGCGGGGGCGGCTGAGGAACCAGCGCATCCAGGCCTTTGGGGGTAACGGGTGAGATCACCATGAAGATGATCAGCAGAACCAGCAGTACGTCAATGAGCGGCGTGACGTTCATGTTTGCATTTTGGCCTCCGCTCGGGCCAACTGCCATTCCCATGGTCGTTCTCCTCTATTGGCCGGGCGCAGCCGGAGCTGGCGGGGCGTTTGGACCCGTTTTCTTCTGATCGGTGAGCAAGCCAAGATCATCCACCCCGGCAGCGCGCACGCTATCCACTACCTTCACCACACTGCCAAACCGGGCCCGCATGTCCGCCTTCACGTACACGCGCTTGTCCTGCTTGTTGGCGAGACGATCTTTCACTTTTCCGGTCAGATTATCCACGTCCTGGATCTGGTCGCTGCCGAAGTACACCTTGCCATCCCGCGTAATCGAGACCAGCAGCGCGTCTTCCTTGTCGGCGTCCGGCATCTGTTCCGGGTTATTGACCGGGGCCATGTCCACGCTGATGCCTTTCTGCAACATGGGCGTGACCACCATGAAGATGATCAGCAGAACCAGCATCACATCCACCATGGGCGTGACGTTGATGTCTGAGCTGACCTTCGCTCCTTCGTTCCGTTTCGCTAATGCCATAGCTTGATATCTCCCGTGCTTCCGTCACGTCCGCAGTTGCGCTCTTCGCGCTTAAGTCGGGAAGGCCGGCGCTGGATCGCTCCAGCGCCGGACCGCAACTCACTGCAAACCAGACCGGGCCCGTTCTTATCGTCTCACGTCGCCGCGCTTCTTCAGGAAGTAGTCGATCAATTCGCTGGACGAGTTGTCCATTTCGACGTCGAACGCTTCCACGCGACCGGTCAGATAGTTGAACATCATGACGGCCGGGATGGCGACGAGCAGCCCGATGGCCGTCGTAACCAGCGCTTCCGCGATACCGCCGGCGACTGCAGCCAGACCGGTGGCCTTGGAGTTATTGATGCCGATGAAGGCATTCAGAATGCCCATCACCGTTCCGAACAGTCCCACGAAGGGAGCGGTCGAGCCGATGGTGGCGAGACCACCCAGTCCGCGCTTGAGTTCGGCGTGGACGATGGCTTCGGTGCGTTCCAGAGCGCGCTTGGAGGCTTCAATGGTTTCTCCAGGGATTGCGCCCGGGGAATCCTGGTGAGCCTTGAATTCCATCAGGCCAGCGGTGACAACCTTGGCCAGATGGCTCTTCTTGTTGCGCTCGGCAACCTTGATGGCTTCATCGATACGGCCGTCGCGCAGAGCACCGGCCACGGCGGGGGCAAAGGCGCGAGACTGTTTGCGGGCGGCGCTATAGGCCATCCAGCGGTCGATCATCACGCCGATCGACCAACCGGACATGATGAAGAGAATGATGACGACGGTTTTGGCGACCCAGCCCATTGCATTCCACAAGCCCAAGGGGTCGGTCGCGATGGCGCCGCCGCCTTCCTGGACGATCCAGGTGGCTGCGACGGAGACGTGACTGAGAAGTGCTGCTGCTACGTGAGTTGCGAACATGAGTTGCTTTTCCCTCCTCGGAACTCTCTACTTTACTTGGACACTTTGATGCGCTCTTTGGTGCCAACCGCCGGATAAGAATTTCGGTTACCGGCGGGTATGCGGCTTTCGCCACACACGCACGAACCCGGATGGCCATCCTTAGAGTCGATGAAGGGTACGGCGGCCATGTCCGGGCTTTTGAAAAGCCCCTCCCGGCCACCCAGGAACAAGGTGGGAAGGGGAGGGCTATACGCACACTGCTACCATTCGATACAAACTGCGCCACGCTGGGGAGTCTAGCCCCCAGCGAGCGTGAAGTTTACCTGCACCTGCGTGTCGACCTCGACCGGCTCTCCGTTCAGCAGGTACGGCTTGTACTTCCACTGCTTCACGGCTTCGATCGCGGCCGGCGCCAACATCGGGTGCCCGCTGATCAACTGCAGGTTCTGGATGTTGCCCTCTTTGCTGATCTGGGCCTGGAGAATGACCACGCCCTGAATACGCGCCTGACGCGCCAGCGGAGGATACGTCGGAGGAACCTTGCGGATCAGAAGACCGGTGCTCACGCCCGAGGACACGCGCACGCGCGTTGGCGTGGCGATCTTCGGAACGGCAACCGGCGTCGAACTGAGCACGCTGCCAATTACGCCGCCCATCGATCCACCCGGAACGCCGCCGGGGACGCCGCCCACCACGCCGGTAACGGCCATCTGCGGCGGAGCTTCGTCTTCTTTCAGATTCTCGAGAACCTTCTTGGGAATCTTGGTAGGCGTGCGCAGCTCGCCGTTAATGATGTCGCTCTGAATCTGTTTCACAACATGGACGGGCGCGGCTGCGGGCGGTGGAGGTGGCGGAGGCGGCGGGGGGGCCACCAGCAGGAACATCATTTGTCCCTTGGGCAAGGCTTCGGTGAAAATCAGCGGAATCAGAACCATCACGCCGATGATCATGACCTCCAACAGAAACGCGACGGCCGACGTACGGCCCCGCTTGGTCTTCAGCTTGCCGCCGGATTCGATAAGGCTGTCTTCAAACATTGGAATTCTCCCCTACTTCTTTCAGACCCCTACGAGCACTTAGACACCGACTGCTCCTACTTTGCTCCCACTTTCTTTGGCCCGCCCGACGGCCTCTTTGAGCCCGAACGGCAGACCGAGCAAATCCTTCTAACTCTCTACATAAGAAGGCGTAACGCAACCACTGCCACTGACGCCATCGGGTAACTTACCTAGCCCTACCCGGCATGGCGACCGGACGCTTGCCTTTTTCAATCCGCCAATCCTGGTAAGCCACCAGGATGGGAGCGGCAATCGCAATCGATGAATACGTCCCGATTAAGATGCCAATTACCAGCGCGAGGCTGAATCCGCGAAGCACCTCGCCGCCGAATAAAAAGAGTGCGAGTACGGTAAGGAAGGTAAGGCCCGCTGTCAAGATCGTTCTGCTAAGGGTCTGATTAATGCTGCGGTTGACGATATCCGACAGTTTCTCCCGCCGCATGAGTTTAATGTTTTCCCGGATGCGGTCAAATACCACGATCGTGTCGTTATTAGAGTAACCAATCAGGGTCAGGATGGCCGCGATCACGGTTAGGGTGATGTCGGTATTGGTAAGGGAAAATGCCCCTACGGTGATGAGCGTATCGTGGAATACCGTGACTACAGCGGCAACGCCGTAAATCCACTCGAACCGGAAGCCCAAGTACACCAGCATCCCCAACAGGGAGTAGAGCGTAGCTAAGCCAGCCTGTGCGCGCAACTGGCCGCCGACCTGAGGCCCGATGATCTCGGCATCACGGATGCCGTAGTCGGAGAGATAGAAACCATCGCGGATTGAGGCTGCGACGGCGGGGTCGACCCCAGTGGCGCTGTTTAGCTGGTCCAGAGAACTCAACACGCCGCTCTGGAACTTGCGATAGTCGAGGATGGCTTGCGCCTGGGCTCCGTATTTCTGAGGCGGCATCGGTGCCAAGGTGCAGCGGGTCTTTGTCGACCAGGTAACCTTTAACGTCGAGCAAGCTGGCGTTATTCAGATCGATCTTGCCCGCGGGAGCAGGAGAACCGGCGCGAAGCGCATTAATAATCTTCAACTTGCCCTGGTCGAGCTCCTGTTCGTTGGTCTCGCGCACATCGAGATCAATCAACTCCTCGTTATTTGAAGCCACGCCATAGCGTTGAAGCTTGAAATTGTGCAAGCCCGCGCGATCGATCTGAGAGCGGATGGCGTTCTCGTCAGGCGTGTGCGTGAACTTCACGTAGACCAGCGTTCCGCCGCGGAAGTCGACGCCCCACGGAATGTGGTGCCAGAACAACATCGAAAATATTCCTGCAACGCTAAAGATCAGCGAAAAGGCGAGAAAATACCACTTCTTGCCCAGAAAATCTATGTTGGTATTGCGAAAGAACTCCACGGGTTGTCTTAGCCCCTTATCTATCTATGACTTAGCCAAGATCGAGTGATTTGGATTCGTCATTGAGCGATTGAAAACGCAGCGCCCGCAGTTTTCAATGACTCAATGACTCAATGACTCAATTCCTAAATGCTGAGTGCTTCGCCGCGCTGATGGCGGCTCAGCACCCAATCAAAAATGAACCGCGACACGAACACGGCGGTGAACAGATTTGCCAGCAAACCGAATGTGAGCGTCGTAGCGAAACCCTTCACCGGACCGGTGCCGAAGATGAACAGAATCGCGGCCGAAACGATCGTCGTCACGTGAGTATCGACGATGGTGATCCAGGCATGACTGAAGCCCTGATCAACCGCCGAGGGCGGGGTCTTGCCATTGCGCAACTCTTCGCGAATGCGCTCAAAAATCAGCACATTGGAATCCACGCCCATGCCGACCGTTAGAATCACGCCGGCAATTCCGGGCAGGGTAAGCGCGATATTGACACCCGCGATGCTCGACCATCCCAGGAAACCCAGCAAGATGATCAAGTTCATGATCAGCGCCAGGTCGGCATTGATGCCTGCGCCGCGATAGTAGACCAGCATGAAGATCAGCACGGCCACCATGCCGATGACGGTCGCCTGCACGCCGGAACGAATCGAATCCGCGCCCAAGGATGGGCCGACGGTGGTCTCTTGCAGATACTTGATGCTGGCCGGCAGAGCGCCGGAGCGCAGGATCATGGAAAGATCCTTCGCCTGCTGCTCGCTCATGCGGCCGCCGCTGATAGAGCCCTGGTCGCGGATCGGCTCCTTGATGTTCGCCACTTCCTGCACTTTATTGTCGAGGACAACAGCGAGGCTGTCGCCAACGTGAGCGGAAGTGAAGCTGAAAAAGCGCTGCCCGCCATCGCCCGTCAGCGAAAAAGTCACGCTGGGCTGGCCGTTGGGATCGCGGCTGGGCTGCGCGTCGCGCAGATCCTTGCCGCTTACCGCCGAGATGCGCGATACCAGGTACCACGCCTGTCCCTCTGCTTCCGCGCCGGGCATGTTGTGTCCGGGAAGAAGAACCGCATCGGCAGGGATCACGCCGCCTTTGTCCTGCAGGGCCGCCTGCTCGCTGGGATATGGCCCGCCGAGCGACTGCTTGATCTCAAGCATGGCGGTGGACTGAATGATGTCCTTCACGCGCCCGAAATCATCCACGCCGGGCAACTGCACCAGAATTTGATATTGCCCGCCGGCTCCATGCTGCTCGATTGTGGGCTCGCTGACGCCGAGAGCGTCAACCCGGTTGCGGATGGTGTCGATCGCCTGGTCAACCGCTTTGCTCTTCAGGTCGGCCAGGGACGAGGGCTTCATCGTGAGATTCCAGGAATTGTCCGGGCCGCCAGTCACGTCGTACTCGGGCAACTTCTCCTGCACGATGGTCAGCAAATCAGAGCGCGCCGCCGGCTGCATGCCTTTCAGCACCAGGTGGTCAGGATTGTTCTGCTGGTCAGGCTGCGTTATGTCGGAATAGTCGATCTTGCGGTTGCGCAGCTGCTCTTTCAGCACTTCCATGGCATCCTGCGCCACGACGTTGACCGCATCGTTGACCTGAACCTGCAGAATCAGGTGCGTTCCGCCGCTCAAATCGAGACCCAGATGGATGTGATCGCTCACCGCCGAGAGCAGCCCCTCGCGGGAAAAGCTCTTCGGAATCCCGAAGATTCCGAACAGGAAGAAGAGCGTGATGCCGACGATGATCGCAAGCTTCCAGAGAAAATTCTTGTTCATATAAAATACTGTTTCGAGTTTCGTTTCAGTGGCCAGTTTCGAGATCCACGACGCTGGAAACTTGACCTTAACCTATTTGGTCTTCACTTCTTCCTCGGTAGTCGTCACCTGCAGCACCGAGGCCTTGGTCACTTCCACCACGATATTGTTCGGGGGAACGCGCAGATGGACGCAGTCATCCTTGAGCGCCATGATCGTGCCCCGCAGTCCGCCGCTGGTGGTGACCTTGTCGCCGGTCTTGAGCTGATCCAGCATGGCCTGCCATTTTTTCTGGCGGCGCTGCTGGGGCATGATCAATAGAAAGTAAAAAATGGCGAAAATGAAGATGAGGGGCGCCATACCCAGCCATCCCATACCGCCACCGCCACCGAGCTGCACTGCCAGTAAAGATTGCATATATGAGGTCTGCGCGGACGTATTCGCGAAAAACCGCCCGCGCCCATTAGCGCCGCGGGAGCTGTTATTTCACCACGGGGTTTGGATCGACTTCGGCCGGGTTCTTCAGCTTTCAGGCTTGAATCCGGGGAGAGCGTCCGTGGAGGTCATGGTTTCGGTCGTGACCATACACTAGAAAGAAAACGGGACTCTTCCCCAAGTGAAATAGAATGCCGTACCCGCCGCATAGTGTCAAGGTAGAAACTCAGGTTGTGGATCGTATTCAAGACCTGCGCCAGCACTTCGTTGGATGCATAAAGGTGACGTAAATAGGCCCGCGAGTAGCGAAAACACACCCGGCAGGCGCAATTCGGGTCGAGCGGGCCGGCATCCTGGGCATAGCGCGCCTGCTTGATCGAAACCTTGCCCTCCGAGGTAAACAACAGCCCATGGCGCGCGGCGCGCGTCGGCAGGACGCAATCCATCATGTCCACGCCCAGGTTGGCGTACTCGACAATCTCCTCAGGCGTGCCCACTCCCATCAGGTAGCGCGGCTGGTCCTTGGGAAGGTGCTCCAGCGTCGATTCGACGATCTCGCGGGTCAGTTCGCGCGGCTCACCCACGCTGAGCCCGCCAATGGCGTATCCCGGAAAGCCGATTTCGATCGTCCGCTCGGCGGATTCTTTGCGGAGGGCGCGGTCCATCCCGCCCTGCACGATGCCGAAGAGAGACTGCGTGGGCAGTACTCGGTACTCAGTACTCGGTTGTCAGATGTCGCGCTACCGGCATTCTGCTGAAGCGAGCTCGCGGCGCCACGCCCTTTCAGGTCGCTGAGTAGCTGAGTACCGGGTACTGAGTCCTGGCTCCACGGCACTTCATGCTTATGCTCCTCAAAATATTTCTTGCTCCGCGCCGCCCAGCGCGCCGTCATCTCCATCGACGCCCGCGCGCGGGCCGCGTCCGCCGGATACTCCGTGCACTCATCGAACGCCATGATGATGTCGGCGCCCAGCCCGATCTGCGCCTCCATCGCGCTCTCCGGGCTGAAAAAGTGCGAGGAACCATCGAGGTGCGAGCGGAACGTCACGCCTTCCTCGGTGACTTTGCGCAGTTCGTTCAGGCTGAAGACCTGAAACCCGCCCGAATCGGTCAGGATCGCCCGCCGCCACGACATGAATCCATGCAGCCCGCCCATCTTTCGCACGGTGCTCGACGCCCGGACGCAAGTAAAGGTGGTACGTATTGCCGAGAATAATCTGCGCGCCCAGTTCTTCGAGAATGTCCTGGGGAACGCCTTTGACCGAGGCCACCGTTCCCACCGGCATGAAGACGGGCGTCTCGATTTCAGCGTGCGGCGTCAGCAGCGCGCCCAAGGCGAGAGGTACCGGCGGTCTTTTCTATCTGGAATCGCAACGACATCGTTGCGATTGTAGCAACGGCAATACTCGACGGGCCGCCATGCTCGCGTAGGGGCGGACGCATTCGTCCGTCCCGGCAGCACCAACTGAACGTGGGAAGAGCCGTAGCGACTGCCCCGGACGAATGCATCCGGGCTACGTAGATTCGTCATCCAGCAGGACAATCTCGGCCTCGACCTTTTTCCCGCTGATCGTGATGCGCGCCACGCTCACCGGCAATTTGAACCGCCGCGGCCCTGCGCTGCCGGGATTGAGATATAGCACCCCATGCTTCGTCTCCTGCTTCGGAACGTGGCTGTGGCCGGAGATCACGACTTTGAATCCTGCCGCCTCCGGCTTCAGATCCAGCTGCGCCAGATCGTGCAGCACATAAATGGAAATGCCGGCGAGTTCGACGACTTCCGTCTCCGGCAGTCTGCGCGCCCACGCTGCTTTGTCGATGTTGCCACGGATGGCGGTCACGGGCGCGATGGTTGCGAGTTGCTCGAGAATCTCCGGAGCGCCCACGTCCCCGGCGTGAATGATGTGTTCTGAACCGCGCAACGCTGCCAGGGCTTCGGGACGAAGCAAGCCGTGCGTGTCGGAGATGACGCCGATGAGGATGGGAGCCTCAGTTCTCAGCTTACGTCTTGCGTGTGGAATTCATCAGCGCATTGATCTCGGCATGCGAGGGCGCGCCCTCCATTGCTGTGTAGGTACCCGCCGACTTCACTTCGTCCGCGAGACGGCGCAGTAGTCCGAGCGTCGCACGCATCGGACCCGAACCTAGGCTGATTCGTTTCACTCCCAAGCGCCGCCAATTCCGGGACTGAGGGCGAACCAGGTCCTGCCAGAATGTTCACGGGACACCTCAAGTCGACAACCAAACGCTCGATCGTTTCACGGATCACGGATGCCGGGGACAAAAACGCAATCCGCCCCGCATCGCGGATAAGCCTGAGAGCCGCCGCACGGCTTCGTCGTAGCGCTTCACAGGGTCTCCCACCTGCAGAAGGTAAACATCGGTGCGCGCATTGAGGACCAGCGGCAACTTCGCATCTTCTCGGCATCCTCCCGGATGGCCCGGATTTTTTCCAATTGCAGCGGCAAATCCGCGAGCGGGTGTTCTGAGTCTCCCGTCGCGTCCTCGAAATTCATCCCGACGGCACCGCCGAAGATTATGTTGCGGGCGGTGCGGGCCGCGTGTTCAGGCGTCGTCTCCGTACCCGGCTTCGACGTCGCCGGTGACCGGTACTTTCACTGCGCTCAGCGATCTGTGCAATTCGTCGCAACATTCGATCGGGATGAATCTTCTGGCCGTCGGGATAACCGCGCGCAAACGCAATTCCGGCAGAGGTGGTCGCGATCGCCGGAAAGCCCGCTTCTTCGACGATGCGGGCGCTCGCGATGTCCCACACATTGACCAGGAGCAGCGGGTCCGGTCCATAGTGCATGGCTCGAAATGCTTCGGCCTTTTTCTTCTGCTCGAGATCAGGTGCGGGCAATTGGTTCTCCAGCGTCTTCATCTTTTCGACGAACTTGGAAACGCTGACTACTGCGCGGCCCACGGTGCCGCGCCCGATCTCCCGCGACGTCGTCGCGGGCCGTCACGCGCAGGGTATAGAAGCGGCCGTCGAAGGATTCGAGCACGGCTTCGGCCTTGATGCGCGCGCCGATGCCGCTGGCGGCGCGATGTTCAATGTTGATCGATGTTCCCACGGTGATCTCGTCGCCTTCGCAGTAAGGCTGCAGGGCGCGAAACGCCGCGGTCTCCATCAACCGGATCATGTCGGGCGTCGAATACACCGGAGGCAACTCGGGATGATGCGACGTGAGCGTGTGCTCGAACTCGACGGTCTCTTCCGCCTCGCCGCGCGCTCCGATGGGGATTTCTTTCGCCAAACCACTCCCTCCAAAAAGAAATGAGCCAACGATTCTATCGAATCATTGGCCCAAACATGGCTTCCGCAATCTGGATCTATGCCGCCGCCATCGCCGTCCGCCGCGCCTCGATCCCGTCCAGCGCCTTCCACAGCATGCGCGCCGCGTTCTCGGCTGCGTCCAGAGCCGCGTCGGCAGTCTCCGGATGGGCTGCGATCCGCTTCTCGAGCTGCTTGCGCCAGACATTGCGAGTGGTACACATCGGCCGTGGCGTGCAGCGAGAAGTAGCCGCAGGTCTTGTCGTCGGCGCCGTACATCTCGCGCAGGCCGCGTTCTTTTTCCTTGCGCAATCCGCGGCACCTGCGACTCGTAGGTATAGAAAGCCGCCAGCGCATCCTCGGGCGTGCCTTCGCTGGCTACCTGATGAAAGTGCCGAATGAGCTGCCGAATCTCCGGCACCGGACTGTGCCACTCCAGATTGCGGCTCGATCCCATGCCCTCGGCGAAGTCGAGCCACAGGTCCGAGTGGGGAACCGAATCCTGCCCCGGACGCCCGTCGACGCCCTTCTCGTCGCACATGTTGGCCAGCACCGCCCGGCGCAGTTCGCCTTCGTCCAGGCGCATCCCAAGAGCCGCCAGGTACGACGGAAACGCTTCGACGTGGTGGTAGTAATCCTGCGCATATTCCCGCAGATCGTTGCGGGTCAGCTGGCCCGCCGACCATGCCTTGTAAAACGGATGGCAGAGCAGGTCATACTTTCGCGATGCGCGCGTCCAGTTGCTCGAAGAATTCCGCGGTATTCATGAAGCCCCCTCTGGCGTTCGGTTAGGACAGCCCAATATACGGGCGAGAAGGCAGCGTCGGCAAGTGATGGAAATCACAGTACGCGCCAAGTTGCTAGAATGAAAGAAGTAATCCGCGCAAGATTTTCTGGGGTTCGCTCCGACCGATTTCATGCAGTTCACCGAACAATTCGACGTAGTTGTGGTCGGCGCCGGCCATGCCGGATGCGAGGCCGCCATGGCC
The DNA here is from genome assembly GCA_963832015.1 of uncultured Acidobacteriaceae bacterium. Classification (GTDB taxonomy): domain Bacteria; phylum Acidobacteriota; class Terriglobia; order Terriglobales; family Acidobacteriaceae; genus Sulfotelmatobacter. The sequence goes on along the minus strand of CAWHSR010000012.1, from coordinate 127,470 downwards.
TCCGCGCGCATGGGCCTGAAGACCGCCCTCTACACGCTCAACGTCGACCTGATCGCGCAGATGTCGTGCAATCCGGCGGTCGGCGGCATCGCCAAGGGACACCTGGTCCGCGAAGTCGACGCGCTCGGCGGCATCATGGGCGAGATCACCGACGCGGTCGGCATCCAGTTCCGCCTGCTGAATACTTCGCGCGGCCCGGCCGTGTGGTCGCCGCGCGCGCAGTGCGACAAGCAGGCCTATCGCCTGAAGATGCGCGAGGTGCTGGAGTCGCAGCCGAATCTGAAGATCAAGCAGGCGGAAGTTGCGGATCTGATTGTGGAAGAGCTCTCAGCTCTCAGCTTTCAGCTCTCAGCCGGAGAACCGCAATGCGCATGTGAGACAGCCGACCTCGGCTGTCCGGTCGACCGAAGCTCGACGCCGCGACCGCCGGCGCGTCCTCGGCATTCAGCCTGCGCGACGGCCGCACCGTCGGCGCGCAGGCCGTCATCATCACCACCGGAACGTTCCTCAACGGACTGATCCACTGCGGCGAGCAGCAATATCCCGCAGGACGCTCGGGCGAGCCCAACGCGGTCCTGCTGGGCGAAGCCCTGAAGAAGCTCGGCCTGCGCGGATGCCGCCTCAAGACCGGCACTCCGCCGCGCCTCGATGGACGCAGCATCGACTGGTCGCGCTTCCCGGCGCAGCCGGGCGACGTCGATCCTACGCCGTTCAGCTTCCGCACCAAGCGCGTCGCGCACCACGACTCGCAGGTGCCCTGCTACATCGCCTGGACCACGGCGGAGACGCACCGCATCATCCGCGAAAACGTGCACCGCTCGCCCATGTACAGCGGACAGATCCAGTCGATCGGCCCGCGCTACTGCCCGTCGATCGAAGACAAGATCGTCAAGTTTCCCGACAAGGAAATGCACCAGCTCTTCCTCGAGCCGGAAGGACTGAACACGCACGAGATCTACGTCAACGGCATGAGCACGTCGCTGCCGGTAGAAGTGCAGCTGGCGATTCTGAAGTCGATTCCCGGGCCTCGAGAATGCCGAGATGCTGCGCCCCGGCTACGCCATCGAGTACGACTCCATCGATCCCACGGAACTGGAGCGCACGCTCGAAACCCGCAAGATTGCCGGCCTGTTCCTCGGCGGCCAGATCAACGGCACTTCCGGCTACGAAGAAGCCGCGTGCCAGGGACTGATGGCCGGCATCAACGCCGCGTTGCAGGTGAAGCAGCGAGCCGCCGCTGATTCTCGACCGCACCGAAGCCTACACCGCGATCCTGATCGACGACCTGATCTCGAAGGGCACGAACGAGCCCTACCGCATGTTCACGTCGCGCGCCGAGTTCCGCCTGCACCTGCGCATCGACAACGCCGACCGCCGCCTCACGCCGCACGGCCGCCGCGTGGGCCTGATCTCGGACGAAGCCTGGGCAGATTTTCAGGCGAAGCAAGAGCGGCTGGCAAAGATGAAGAAGCTGCTGGAGAGCACGCGGATCACGCGCAGAAATGTCTGGAGCACGTTGTCATTCCGAGGAGCGAAGCGACGAGGAATCTGCTGTCGCCGGCAGCTCAGCGCGCATCGACTCAGCTCGGCCAAACCTGCGCGCAGTTTCTGAAGCGTCCCGAAGTCAAGGTCGAGCAACTCGTCCCGATCCTGAGAGAACTGACGCCAGAGTTTTTCGCAAGAAATTCCTCTGTGTCCTCGTGTCCTCTGTGGTGAAGCTTTCTTCCGAAGTACGCAACGAACTCAAGTCGGTCGAAACCGAGATCAAGTACGAAGGCTACCTGCTGCAGCAACAGCGCGCCATGGAGCGCCTGAAGAAATCCGAGCAGCACTCGATCCCCGAATGGTTCGACTATCGCTCGGTCAGCGGCCTCTCGCGCGAGATGCAGGAAAAGCTCACGCACGTGCGTCCGCGCACCATCGGCCAAGCGTCGCGCATTCCCGGCGTAACGCCGGCAGCGGTGTCGCTGGTGAATGTCTATATCGAGATCCAGGCCCGCCGCCGCGAACAGGCCGCCGCGCTCTGAGATTCCAAGCTGCGCTACGTGAATTCTGTCTTGGTTCTGCAGCTCTTCCGCCAGCTTGAGTTCGCTCTCCGCTTCTTCTTTCTTCCCCATGTCGCGGTAAGCCTGCCCCAGCAGATGGTGGGTCGTCGGATTGTTCGGGTCCATGCGTCGCCGCCCGCTGCAACGCGCGCACCGCCAGATCGAACTCGCCCTTTTTCTCCAGCACTTTTCCCATCAGGATGTAAGGCCCGGTCGAGGTCGCGTCGAGCCAGATGGAGCGCTGCAGCAGCCGCTCGGCATCTTCGTACTTCTGCATTCGCGAATACGCGTCGGCCAGCTTGTAGTAAGTCGCGGCGTGCGCCGGATTGATCGCCAGTTCCTTCTGAAATTCCGCGATCGCTTCCGGAATTCGCGATTTGTAGATATACAGCTCGCCGAGCAGGTAGTGCACCAGCGGCAGCTTCGGATCGAGAGCCGCCGCCTTCTGCGCATACTCTTCCGCCACCGGATCGTACTCCTGCCGCAACAGCATCCGCGCCGTAAACAAATAGCTCGCCGCCGAGTCCGGCGGCACGTCGAACATCTTCCCGAACGCCTTGCGCGCCTGATCGTAATCTTTGGTCTGGATGTAGCAGATGCCCAGAATGTAGGCCGCATCCACGTTGGCCCGCGAGATACCAGCCTTGCACTTTTTCAAGCAGCGGAATCGCATCCGCCGGATGCCCGCCCAGGTAATACGAAAGCCCGAGCAATTGGGTCGCCTCGCCGTTCGCGGGATCTGCCGCGGTCGCCTTCTTCAGATACTCGATCGCCTTCGGGAAATCACTTTTCTTGTAGTACGCCGTGCCCAGTCTCCAGCGCCGAGCCCTTTGGCAGCGGGATCGCGGGCTTCGAGAGCCTGCAACTCCGCGATCGCCTCGTCGACCTTCCCTTGCTGCATCAGCTTTCGCGCCTGCGGCAAACTCAGAGGGCGCAGCCGGAGCTGGCGGCGGCAGGCGGCGCTTCAGGCGGCGTAGCCTGCTGCGCCAGTCCGATCGCAGAAAAGAGCCCAGAGAACTACCGCGCAGAATGCAAGACGGAGAAAGAAGACATGACGATTCTCGCATACCGAGGATTAAAGCACAAATCAGACTTGCGCCGCACGGGTGCCCCATTTCTCGCGCTCTTTGCGAGAAGATGGAGCATTGCGACTTCTAATGCGCGCCCATTTCCTTCTGCAGCGCTTCCAGATTCTCTTTGGCGATCGGCCTGATTGGGATCGATCTGCAAAGCGCGCTCAAAGTGCGACTTCGCTTCCGGAAACCGCCCCATCTCCGCCAGCGCCGCTCCCAGGTTCGCCTCCACGTTGGCGTCGTCCGGCTGCAACTTGCAGCGCCAGCCGAAATTGCTGCGACGCCCCTTCAAAATCGTTCTGCTGCCGCCAGCGCAATCCCAGATTGTAGTGAGCCTCGAAATAGTCCGGACGCGCCTTCAGCGCCGCCTGCAAATATCCGACGCCCTGCTCGGGATGTCCCGCCGCCACCAATGCCGCTCCCAGCGCGTTGTTCCCGGCCGCATCCTCCGGACGCAGGCGCACCGCCAGCTTCGTATTCGCCAATCGCCGCGTCGAGTTTGTCTTTGGCCTGCAGCATCGCCGCCAGGTTGTAGTGCGCTTCAAAGTCGCCGGGATTCTTCTCCACGTTGTGCCGCGCCAGCGCCTCCTGCAGCGCCATGCGCGGATCGCCCTGCGCCGCGTCGAAGTTCACCGGCAGCACCTGCAGCCACAAGTGGCACATCTCGTCGCTCGAACGGTTGCCGCCCACCACGCGCGCCGGCGGATGATTTGGGTTCAGCGGATTCTCCTCCGAATTGTCATACACATAGCGCAAGCTCACCGTCGTGCCCTTCGGCAACCGCACCGGCTCCGCATAGCGATACACCGCCTGCCAGTTCAGGTTCCAGTGCGGAATGTGGATCAGGGTCTTCTTCGTGCCGTCGGGCAGCGTGGCAAAGGCCTGAATATCTTTTCCCAGATAGTGGGCGTGCGGATAAATCGCCAGCAGATCGACATCGACCGGAAGCGTGAACTCGTCGGTGACCGGAAAATCTTTCTGCCCCGCCGGAATGTCGAGCTTCAAATCGTTTTCCAGTTGCAGCAGCATCGGCACCTTGGTCGCCGCATGCGGCGTGAAATAGAGTCCGATGCTCGGCTGGATCACCTCCGGCTTTCCCGATGGCTGCAGGTGCGTGTTGAGAATCAGATCCGTGCCCTTGTCGAGGCGCAGCGCCATGCCCTCCGGCTCAACGTAAGGAATCGTTCCCGGCTTCCAGAACAGCAGATGGCTGTCGGGATCGAACACCTGCGACTCGATGCGAATCTCCATGCCGCCGAAACCCGCGCCCGGCTCGGCTTCGCGCTTGCGCGACACCCGGCGCGGTCCACCAGAATGTTGGCGTGATGCACGTAGCGCTTGTCGCCCGGACGAATCTCCACCGCCTTCACCCATCGCGTCTCTTGAATCGGCACGGGAAAAATAAAATTCCAGTACGTGTCGGTTCCGTGACGGCGGCAGAGTCAGCGGCTTCGTCCGCCGTGAGAACCAGATCAGGCTGTCCCAGCCGCCAGCCTTCGACGAACTTCGGCTGCGGAGGCAGATCCGCCGGATCGCCCTCGACCGCTCCCTGCTCGACCCAGCTTCTGGATCAGATTGATTTCGGAATCCGACAAGCGCAGCTCGTCGGCAAACTTCAACTTCTGCGGCTCCGGCAGCCACGGCGGCATGGCCCGCGACCGCGTCACGTCCGCGATCTGCCGCGCATGTTTCTTCACGTCGGAATAAGTCAGCAAAGAAAACGGTGCGGCCTCTCCCGGCCGGTGACACGTGGCGCACGAACGAAACACGATGGGAGCGATGTCGCGATTGAATGTAACCTGCGCGGGCACCCGCTCGGAGATGACTGGCGCGGACCGCCAGAGAGCGCTGCCCACCGCGCCGCGCTGGCCAGCAGAATCAGCGTCCAGCCCGCGCCACGCAGCCAGCAGCTCATTCCAGATCCGAGATGTAGCATCCCACTCCCCTGACTTCGCTGCTGGCCACGGGCTTGCCCGCCAACGCCGCGCGGATCGCATCTTCCAGCTCATGCGTCGTGGGCGCAGGCCGCGCCCGGCTGAGATCGATATACCAGTCGTCGATTCGCCCGTCGTAGACCAATTGACGATCGCGGTCGAAGACCGCAACTTCGGGAGTGATCTGCACGTGCCTCAGCTTCACCAGCACGTGCTCGGGATCCCGCAACGCTGGCAAATGATAGCCGTAGTCCTGCAGATATTTTCGAATGGCCTGCGGCGTATCGCTTTTGTCCGGATAGACCAGCCAGAATTTCGCGCGTTCCGCATACTGCTTGCTGATCTGCTGAATGACAGGAGCGTAGCGGCTGGAAACCGGGCAATCGCGACGCAGAAAAACCAGCACCACAATCTTTGCCGGAATCCGCAGCCAGCGGATTCACCGCGTGTCCGTCGAGATCGAGGGCAGTCTGCTGGGCGCTGCGCAAGGCCAGACAGAACACCAGCGCGATGACAATCGACAGATCGGAAATCGGAGTCCATGCCGCAACACATAGAATCGCGCGCGACAGAACCACTCGGATTCTAAGAGTGTCCGCGGATGAGTGTCCATCCCGCGCAACACTGTGGCGCCAGCGCTCGCCAGCTCGCTGTCATGGCGCTGACAATGTTCGCCCAAGCATGATTGCCCACCTGCGCGGAAAGCTGCTGGCCAAGCATCCCAACCAGGCCATCGTCGAGACGGCCGGCGTCGGCTATGACGTGACGATCAGCGTGCCGACGTTCTCCGACCTGCCGGCGCTCGGCGCCGAGGTCGCGCTGCACATCCACACGCATGTGCGCGAAGACCTGATCGCGCTCTACGGATTCCTGCGTCCCTCGGAGAAGCTGCTGTTCGAGAAGCTGATCACGGTGAGCGGCATCGGCCCCAAGCTGGCCATCACGATCCTCAGCGGCATGGCCGCCGACGAAATGGTGGGAGCGATTCGCGGCAACGATGTGGCGCGGCTCACCCGCATCCCCGGCATCGGAAAGAAAACGGCCGAGCGCATGGTGCTGGAGCTGCGAGACAAGCTGCCAGAAGCCGGACCAGCCTCGGCCCCGCCGTTCCGGCGATGAGCGCGACCGAAGAAGACGTGCTCTCGGCGCTTGTGAATCTGGGATATCAGCGGCCGCCGCCGAAAAGGCGCTGGCAGTCGTCGCGAAGAAAGGCAAGGGGGATCCTTCGACGCGATGTTCCGGGAGGCCTGGGCCGGCGTCTCGAAGTAGCCGCGCCCGTTCGACACGCGCGAAAGAGATTAGCGACTTGCGCATAACTCCAACACGTGGATTCCTTGAAGACTGGCGCTGAGCCACTTTTGGCTATATCCTCGCGAGCTCGATATGACTATCGTCGCGTGCAGCTGGTTGACGATGCGGCGAGGTACTCACTAGATTCCACCCACTGACTACTGATCATCTATCTTTCGGCGCTGGGGTTCGTGCGCACTCTTCGTGGCTGGTGTTGATGATCATATCGGTCACACGGTTATTGGAGGGATAAAGCGGTGTTTGCGTCGCAGCTTCGGCCACCTATCGCCGTCACTGGCGGTCGAAGAAGCGCGCACCTGGGAGAACGTCCAGCTCGCAGACGATTGCCGTTTATCTGGTCGCTGAGTCATCCGTGTCTGTCGGATTCCTCGCGACTACTTGCCTCATCTCTTACTGCGCTCGCAAGCTCTCTTACTTTCCAATGCAGAACGTGCTGAAAATCAAATTCAGAATGTCGTCGGTCGTCGTCGCGCCGGTGATCGCGTCGAGCGGCCGCAGCGCGTTGTAGAGATCGAGCAGCAGCATCTCGTGCGGAACTTTCCCGGCCACCGCATTCTTCGCCGCCTCCAGCGCAGCCAGCGAATCCTTGATCAATCCCTGATGCCGAACGTTGGTCAGGAAACCCGACTCCGCCTGCATTCCGCGCCTCTCCGCCGATGTGACGCAGAATCTCCGCGCGCAGTTCGGCAATGCCCTCTCCGGTAACCGCCGAAGTGCAGAACCCTCTGACCACCGACCACTGACCACTGACCACTGATCCCGAGGTCGCTCTTGTTCCCCACCACAATCACCGGCCGGTTCTCCGCCTGCCGCAGAAGTTCCGCGTCTTCCGCCGTTTCTCCCTGCGACGCATCGAGCACGACCAGCACCAGGTCCGCGTCGGCCAGCGCCTCCATCGATTTGCGAATGCCGATCGACTCCGCTTCGTCGAGCGCCTGGCGAATGCCGGCAGTATCGACCAGCTTCACCGGGATGCCGCCGATCGCCACCGTCTCGCTGACCAGATCGCGCGTCGTGCCCGGAGTCGCCGTGACGATCGCGCGCTCGCGCTCCACCAGCCGGTTGAACAAGCTCGACTTGCCCACGTTCGGCCGGCCCACAATCGCCAGCGTCAAGCCCTTCATGCACGATCTTGCCGTAAGCGAAAGCTCGCGCTGAGTTGCTCGAGCGGCGCGCGGACGGCAGCAATGTGATCGAGAATCGTCGCATCCGGCATCACCGAAACATCGTCTTCCGCGAAATCAATCCCGGCTTCGAGCACCGCAATCAGCTCCACCAGCTTCTGCTTGATCGGCTGCAAGCGCCGCGACAGCGCTCCCTCCAGTTGCTGCGCCGCGACTTTCGCCTGATACAACGTCTGCGAGTCGATCAGATCGCGCACCGCCTCGGCCTGCGTCAGGTCGATGCGCCCGTTGAGGAACGCGCGCATGGTGAACTCGCCGGGCTCAGCCAGCCGCGCTCCCGCCGCCACGCAAAGCTCCACAATGTGCCGCAGCACCACCGGCGACCCGTGCGCAGAAATTTCAATGATGTCGTCGGTGGTGTAGGAGTGCGGCTTGGCAAAGTAAGTGACCACCACTTCGTCGATGCGTTGCAGCTCTGTGGCGCGGACATCCCCGCAGGGTGCCGCCATCCTAGCCGCGTTCGGCTTCTGCGGCTACGGGTGGGGATTTTGACTTCCGGCTCTGCGGGCGTGGGCGCCGCGCCACATGGCTCGACGAATTCCCCAAACACTGCCCGCCCCGGCTCCAGCTCATGCTTCAGCCGCAGCATCGGCGCCGCATCTCAGCGCCCTCGCGCCCGGCCAGCCGAACCACGCCAATCCCCCCGCGCCCGGGCGGCGTGGCGATCGCGACAATCGTGTCATCCAGATTCATACCGAGATTCACGCGCCGATTGTAACGGGTAAACTAGACACAATCAACGATCACGCACCCGAGTCCGGGTGCCCATTCTGCGTTCTGCGAGAAGCCTGCGACCGCGAAGGGTGGGGATTTTCAAATCCAGGAGCACTCAACTTGTCCGTAGCTGACGAATTCTTAAAAGCCAACGAAAACTTTGCGCGCAATTTCAAGCTGGGAGATCTCTCCGTCCGCCCCAAGCGGCACGTCGCCGTGCTCGCCTGCATGGATTCCCGCATCCTGTTCGAGCATTGCCTGGGCCTGCATCCCGGCGACGCGCACATGATCCGCAACGCCGGCGGCATCGCCACCGACGACGCCCTGCGCTCGCTGATCGTCTCGCATCATCTGCTCGACACGCAGGAGTTCATCATCATCAACCACACCGACTGCGGCCTGCTGAAAGTGCGGGAAGACGAACTGAAAGCGCGCCTGACCGAAAAGATGGGAACCACCGCGGACGAACCCTCGCACTTCCACGCCTTCGACGACCTCGAAGCAAACGTCCGCCTGCAGATGCAGCGCGTGAAATCGCACCCGTGGATTCCGAAGCACATTCCGGTGCGAGGATTTGTCTACGATGTGAAGACCGGCAGGCTAACGGAAGTTGAACCAAAGTAAGTAGCAGACTTCTCGTTCGCCCCGCTATGATGCCGAGCTAGGCGGGGCTAAAGAGCGTGTAGACCTTTTGGAAAGTGTTGTCGATCATATTACTCGCGACAGGCCTCATCTCAGGCTTGGTTGACATTTCAATGTATTGGTGGCCGGACATCCCATCCACACCGAAACCAGCCGAAGGCCGGATTTATCCACTTAACAGCCACGCCCATTACACCTATATGAATAGGCCGGAGTATCTGCTAGACGAAACAATTAAGATGACGTTCCCAATCCTGGTGATAGGTTTAGCGGTAATCCAATACTTGGTTGACCCATTTGGAGAAATACGCAAGCGCCGCCTCTATGGCTCTCCTCCTCGTGGCTTTCGCTAATCTGACATCAGCCCCGTCCCCCGGGAATAGGTTCACCGCGCCACCACCTTCTCAATCTCCGCCCGCAACTCGTTGTAAGGCACCGCCCCCGGATGGTACCAGGCCACTTTCCCCGTCGCGATCCAGCAGCACCAGCGTCGGCGTGGTCGAAGCACCGTAGATGTCGAAGTTGTACTTGCTGATCGGCACCGGCATGTCGAGCAATCCGGAATAGAAACGATGCCGCACCGCATCGATGTATTGCAGTTCATCGCTCGCCGAAGCGTGCTCGATCTGCGCCGTGTAGCCATAGAGCCGCGTCGGCCCGATCACCTTCAATCCCTTGCCGGCAAACTCCGAGCGCAACTGCGTGATGATGGGCGCTTCCGCCTTGCAGTCCGCCGCACCAGTGCGCCCAGAAAAACAGCAGCACCGGCGACCCCTTGAGTTGCGGCCGGCAGCGGCAGCTTCGCACCCAGGAACTGATCCGACTTCAGCGCGGGCGCCACCTTCCCCTGGAACGACAGCAAGTTCAGATTCTTCTGCAGCCGGTCGTGAATGGAAGTATTCCCGTACGTCCGCAGCGCAGACCTGCAACAGTGCGACCGCCTGCGTCCGCTGCCCGCGCGCCGCCAGCACCTGCGACTGCACTTCAAGCGCCGCCCCCAGCGCGATGCGGCAAATGCGGATCGGCGTCGAGCGGACGCTTCTTCAGCTGCTCCAGCGCCAGCGTCTGGTCTGCTTCGCATAGGCCGCCGCCTGATCGTACTGGCCCTGGTCCAGCGCGGCCCGCCCCATCCACGAATAGGCCTCGAGATACTCCGCGGTGACTCCCTGCTGGTTGCGATACGAATTCAACGCCGACTCCGCGGAAGAGAAATTGTTCTGCATCAAGGCGATGCGCACGTCGTCGACAATCCCAGCCCACGCCGAAGCCGTGAGCAAGAACCGAAACCAGCAGTATCCTGAAACGCATGTTTAGATGATGAATGGTTTTCCGAAAAGGTCGCAAGTTCGGGCCCGAATCTTTCCACACGGCGACTCAACCATAACATCTTCCACATCAGTTGTTTAGCCGCATAGCTTACAGCAAATTATGTAGCTATTTCTGGGCACTTTCCTTTACAATTTAATTGCGTTTGACTTTAGAGTTTCTTCGCAGTACAAGCATCTCCGCTTAACCCAGCGCGTGACCTGCCTGCAGAAGACCCTGAAAGTTTCAGCGCTACATCAAAGAAAAAGGAACAGTGCAACATCATGGAAACAGGAACAGTGAAGTGGTTTAACGACGCCAAGGGCTACGGTTTCATCAGCCGCCAGAACGGCGAGGATGTCTTCGTGCATTTCTCCGCCATTCAGGCCAGCGGCTTCCGCAGCCTGCAGGAAGGTCAGCAAGTGCAATTTGACGTGGTCAAAGGCCCCAAGGGCTGGCAAGCTGAGAACGTCAAGGGCGTCTAACACCGCTTCGCAAGCAACAATTCGAAATGAGGGCGGCCAGCAATGGCCGCCCTTAGTTTTTTCTGGGATCAAAGAGACTAAAAATGTGGGGACAGCGGCCTCGACTGTCCGTAGAGCACAGCTCGATAGGGATTGACTTTGATGATACGATGCGTTATAGTACGCTACGTACCATAGGACTCAATGAACCTCTCCCGACGAATCTGGTGCCTTAGATGAGTTCCGCCAAGATCCCATCGCTCGGTTACGCCCTGCTGGGCCTGCTGCAGAAGCCGTCTTCGGGATACGACCTGCGCAAGGTCTTCTCGTCGACCTCGATGAAGACTTATAGCGACAGTCCGGGCGCAATCTATCCTGCGTTGGCGCGACTGGAGAAGGCAGGCCTGATCCGCGGCTCGATCGAAGAAGGCACCGGCCTGCGCCGCCGGCAAGTCTTCCGGCTCACTCCGAAAGGTCTCTCGGAACTCAAGCAATGGATTACGCGCCCTATCACCCGCGAAGACCTGGTCTGGGGCCAGCAAGAAATCATGTTGCGCTTTGCATTTTGCGAAATCGCCGCCGGCCCAGAGGCCGCCGTCGCACTTCTGCAATCTCTCGAAACTGCGCTACAGGCCTATGTGGCTGCGCTGCACGAAGAATTGCACCAGATGACAACCGCGATGCCTGCCTCGGCCAGATTGGCTTTCGAGGGCGGTATCCGCGGAACGGAATGTTTTCTCGAGTGGACTCACTACGCTCTTGCAACGTACGAAAAAGAAGGAAAGAAAAAAGGAGGCACACTATGAAATCACGCGTTGTTCTTTACTGCGCTCTCGGCGGGTTGCCGATGCTCATCGCCGCAATGGGTGCGGGCCATTTCGCCTGGTGGTGGATTTCGGGCATCGTTCTGGCCGCATCCTTTGTGCCCGTAGCAGTGTTTGGCCCACGGAGTGCTCTGGGGCAGTTCGCCGTGATCGCGCCGGTGCTTGCGATCATTACCGTGCTCTGCACCTGGTCCGAGGCCCTGATCTTCGCTGCGGGATTCAAGGAGCAGGCAGCTCGCAATTTGATCGGAGCCCTGGTGATGTATTTCATCGTCGGCGCTGTGCTCGCCGTGTTGGCATGGGGGCTGAAACTGCCCAAGGCCACGACAAGCACGGTGGAGCATCGCTCGGTAGCCAGCACGATCGCGCTAGTCGCAGTCTGTGGAGTCGCTTACGCCGTGTATTACCTGATCTTCGGAGCCATCACTTACCAGTACTTCACCAAGGGTTACTATCCCGAGGCCGCGCAAACCGCCCAGGCCATGGGCATATGGTTCTGGGCGATCCAGATCGGGCGCGGCGCCTTGATGACCTTGGCGGTGATTCCCGCCATCTACACCTTGCGCATGAGCCGCTGGCAGACTGCAATCGCGATTGGCGTCCTCATCTGGGTCGCCGGTGGATTGGCCCCGCTGCTTGTACCCAACGCATTCATGGGAACAACCCAGCGGATCATCCATGTATTTGAGATCCTGACGCAGAATGCGCCCCTCGGCATCACTGCCGGATTGCTGCTTCGTCCCAAGCCGACTGCAAGAGCCGCATCTGCACCCGAGTCGCACCAGGCGTTAGGACACGCCAGTTAGGAAGAGTCTGTGGCAAGGGTCAGATGGCTGCGCGATTCAGAGCGCCGAGACGCGGATGCACCGGCATCCGCGAATCGGCGCCGGACAAACGAACAATGAAGCGTCCCTACTGCTGCATGTCGCGCATCAGCACCACGTCGGAGTCGGTGTGCCCGCGGACCACAGCGAGTTTGCTGCCATCCGGGGACCAGTGATAGTCCCAGATGTGCTCGGCCTTAAACGACGTCAATGGCTTACCCGCGGAACCATCGAGCGGCTGTTGCCACAAGTTGTCCACATTATTCTCGCGAGTGGGATAGACCACCGACTTACCATCGCGGGCGAAACGAACAATCCCTCTTCTTGGACGTTGAAATTCAATCTGCTTCTGCACCTGGCCCGTATCGGTCGCAACCAGCACCAGTTTCTCCTCATGTCCCCCAGCGTGATCGATGGTGGCGAATGCCAGCGTGCGGCCGTCCGGGGAAATGTCGAAGAATCCCGCATTGATCGCGAGATCTGACACTTTTCGTGGCGCCCCTCCGTCAATCGGCACTTGCATCACGATCCCGCTTCCGTCCATGTAATAGACCGAGCGCGAATCCGGAGCGCACACTGGAAAATTCTCCAACTTTCCCTGCGTGAGTTGCTTCAGATTCCCGCCTGAAGCGTCCGCGCGCCAGATGTTCTGGCTGCCCTTGCCACCTCGCAGGCCGAGGAGAAAGACGATGTAGCGGCCATCGGCGCACTCCCAGGGATCACCCACTGCCGAACCCTCCTCCGTGGCGAAAGAGCCTTTCGCACCCGAATCTGGATTCACCCAGTTCAATTTGTTGTCCTTGTCGTCGATCAGGCGTCCGTCGTGGAGCCAGTAGATGTTGGTAAACGCAGCCGCTGGCGTGACCGGTCGCGCATCCGCGCCGCCAGATGCCGCCGACATCACGTAGAGGTTATACCTTTCTTCACTGAGCACGGTCGCCAACACTTGACCGTTGGCGGCCACGCTCAGATCAGAATAGTTGTTCGTGTCCCGAGTGACCGGATCCACTTTCCCTTCTGGATAGACCACAAACACGATCTGCTGCCGGGTGAAATTCGAGGACCGGGTGCGCTCCAACACCAGCAAACCGCTGCCGTCCGGAAGCCATGTCGGCGAGGCGAGGCCGGAATCCGAACTCAGAACCAGGTGCTGTTGGCCGCTGCGAGCGTCTACCGCCATGAGGCCAGCCAGCGCATCACCGGGCTGATTCACCACACACAGAATCGTCTTGCCATCCGGCGACCAGGCCGGATTGAGGAGCGCCTGACTATTCGCGCCGCCGGTCAGCGCGGTTTCTTCGCCGCTGCCGAGCGACTTCACCATCAGCCGGTACTTCCCCGGTTCGGGATTGTCGTAGCGCATAAACGCAATCCTCTGGCCGTCGGGTGAGAACGTAATGTTGGAATCCACATCTTCGGCCAGGCGCTCGGGCGTGCCGCCAAGAAGCGGTGCGCGGTACAAATATTTCAATTCCACGTTTCCCGGATCGCTGCGCACGAAGTAAAGATAGTTTCCGTCGGGAGAAAATCGCAGCCCGTTGTAGTTAACGTCGGCCGGAGGCTGCACCTGCGTGTTGCTGTTAGTGGGAACGTTGCGCAGCCATAAGCTGACCTGGCCGTTGTTCTCACCCATCAGGCTGAGAATGTACTTCCCATCGGGCGACATCGCCACCAATGCCGCCTTGCCTTCCTCCGTCAACTTGGTCACGGAGAAATTGCGGAACGGCCGCGCTGGGTGCCGCGTCAGGAGCGAATAAACGCCATATCCTGCGGCGAGGAGAACAACAACTCCGAGGAGAACGCTGACTCCAGTGCCCAGCTTGTGCCGGCCCGCCGCCGCAACCACCGCGGAACTTGAGGGCGGCCGGGCCGCGAGCGTCGGCTCGTTGCCCGTGCTTGGCCGGGAAGAGCTGGCTGCAACTGCAATCGGCGCCGAGCCTGACGCCGCAGCCGTCTTTCTCCCCGATTCCACATCGCGCTTCAGCCGCTTCAGATCGCCGCGCAGATCCGCCGCCGACTGGTAGCGCAGGTCGCGGTCTTTCTCCAGCAACTTCTCAATGATCTCGTGCAGCTTGGGTGGCAGCGCCGCATTCAACTGCAGCGGAGAAACCGGATCCAGCTCCAGAATCGCGTGGAACACCACCGCCGACGTCGCTCCCGCGAAGGGCAGCTTCCCCGTCGCCATCTGGTAGATCACCGTGCCCAGCGAGAACAAATCGGTGCGCGTGTCGAGTTCTTCGCCGCGCGCCTGCTCCGGCGACATATACGAGATCGTGCCGACGGTCGCACCCGGACTCGTCAGATGCGGGCTGGGAGAATCTTGCGTGGCGCCGATCGTGCTCATCTCCAGGTCGGGACGAGTGAGCTTCGCCAGGCCGAAGTCCAGCACCTTCACCTGGCCACGCGGCGTCAGAAAAATGTTGGCGGGCTTAATGTCCCGATGGATGATGCCCTTGGCATGCGCGGCGTCGAGCGCGTCGGCCAGCTGAATCGCGATGTCGAGCAAAGGGCCGACCGCCATCGGACCGGACATCACCTTATGGTCGAGGTTCTGGCCCTCGAGCAACTCCATCGCAATGAACGATTGCGCGTCCGCGCCCTCGCCAGCCTTTTCGACCGCGTAGATCGTGCAGATGTTGGGATGATTCAGCGCCGACGCAGTGCGCGCCTCCAGCAGAAACCGGTCGAGCGCATTCTGGTCGCGCGACAGTTGCGGCGGCAGAAACTTCAGCGCAACTTTGCGCCCCAGGTTGAGATCTTCTGCCTCGTAGACCACACCCATCCCGCCGCTGCCCACTTGGCCGGTGATGCGATAGTGCGAGATGGTTTGGTTGATCATCCTCAGTCCTTGCACAAAAAACGGAATTCCATCTTAGGTGGGACCGCGGGGACCGTCAACGCGGCAGCGCGTCAGAGTGTTCCTGTTATGCTTCTAAAAAATGAAGAAATGTGCCTTCAGAGCGCTCTTGGTCCTGACCAGCTTGTGCATTCCGTCCGCTGCCCAATCTTCTGCCCCCAGGAAACATCTGCTGGTCATCGGAGAAGAAAAAGGATACCGGCACGAGGCGGTCTCGCACGCAATGGCAACCATCGAGCGCTTAGGCAAAGAGACCGGACTCTGGGACACCACGCTGCGGACCGACACCGAAGCGCTGACAAAGAAGAAATTGGAATACAACGCCAAGAACCTGAATGATTTCGACGCGGTCCTCTTCTTTACTGGGGGCGACCTCGAAATGGACGCCCAACAGAAGACCGATTTCATTTCCTTCATCCACGACGATGGCAAGGGATTCATCGGAGTGCACAGTGCCGCCATCACATTCGTAGATTGGCCGGAATATGGGGACATGATCGGCGGCTACTATGACGAGCACCCGTGGCTAACTTTCGATGCACCCATTCTCGTGGAGGACCCGAGTTTCCCCGGCATGCAGCAGTTCCCGCGCTCGTTCGTGCTCCGAGATGAGATCTATCAGATGAGAAACTATTCGCGGGACAAAGTTCGCGTCCTGATGCGCCTCGACGTGAGCAAGCTCGACTTGAAGAACAAGAATGTCCACCGCACCGACGGCGATTTCGCGGTTACTTGGGCAAAGATGTACGGCAAAGGGCGTGTCTATTACACTTCGCTGGGCCACGTGGAAGCGAACTGGGACAAGCCGGAATTTCAGCAGATGATCACGGCGGCCATTGAATGGGCCATGAGGCTTAAAGGAAGCGGATGTGACTTCGCGTCCGCTGCCACGAAATTAGTTGATCTATGAACCCATATACTTCGATGACAAGACGAGGCTTCGTAAAAACATTTACCGCCGGCCTCGCCGCAACGGCGCTTTCCCTCGCAGGCCTCGACCAAACTCAACGTCGGCATCGGCACCTACAGCTACCACAATCTCTCGATGGACGACATGATCGTCCAGTTGAAGGCTCTGAAGGTCGAGGAAATCGAAATGTCCCGCGGAGAGTTCATGCTGATGAACCATCCCACCGAGGATTTGTTTCGTTCAGCGCGCATCAAGTTTGATCAGGCCGGAATCCGCTGCGTGTCCTATTACACCGCGACCATCAAGGAAGACCCCGATCTCGACAACGCCGTCCGCTTCGCGAAAATTCTCGGTGCGCACAACGTAACTGGCGATGCTACGGGCGACATCTTGAATCGTATCGATCAGAGTTTCACGCAGGAACATTTGACCTTCGGAATCCACAATCACTATTTCAAGGGCGAGAAGTTTGCCTACGAGACTCCCGGAGGACGTCTTGAATGCCCTCAAAGGAAGATCGAACACGATGGGCGCCACTGCTGACGTGGGACACTTCGTATCCTGCGGCCATGATCCCGTGGAAGCACTCCGCAAATTACAGCCGAGACTTAAACTCGTGCACCTGAAAGACATTCAGGCCGTGCAGGGAGACGTCAACGTGTTGCTGGGGCAGGGAATCGCAAGGGTCCCTGAAGTCATGCAGGAACTACGGCGTCAGAATTTTGTGGGGCTCGTCGCGGTAGAGTACGAAAATGAAGGTGACGTAAACCAAGACATGCGGAAGGACATGGAATTCGCGCGCAACCTGGCTTGAGTGAGAAGAAGCCAGGCTTCACTTCGCCGACGGCAGCGGCTGATTCTGCTCTTTCTCCAACCGCTCCACCATGTCTTTCGGCAGCCCGTGCAGCAGTTCGAGGAACGCGGCATTGGTCCAGCCGAAGCCGACCACGTTCATTTCGTAGCCAAGTTCCACGTGCGCTTCCGACGACCGCGTGACCACGTTGTACTTTTCCCGGATGTTGCCGTCGCGCCGGAAATTCTCCGCGACCGTCGACAGAAATTCGTACGAAACGCGATCCGCGTCCGCGTTGTACCCATAGCGCCGCAGACCATCGATCGCCACCATCTCGATGTTTCCCCAGCCGTAGGGCAAGTCCCACTGCGCGCCCGTCTCGAACGTGCTCATCGGAATCCCGCCGGGGCGCTCAAATACTTTCAGATTGCCGACCACGGCCTTCGCCTGCTCCGGCGTCGCCAGCCCCGCCCACAGCGGATAAAACGTGGAGGCATACTGATACTTCGACATCCGCTTCGTCATGAAAGTTGAAATCGAAAAACAGGCCTTGCTCGTCATTCCACAGATAGTGTGTGATGAGTTTCTTGCGCTCCTCCGCTCGCTGGTTCCATTTCTTCGCGTCGTCGCGCGTGGCCGAGCCACAGGCTGATCTGCTCCAGATCTTTTTCCGTCTTGTACAGCAGGCTGTTCAGGCACACCGGCGCATAGTGATGCGTGGCCGCGCCGAACGGACCGAAGCGAAAGCTCACGTCGAATCCGGACTCCCGCATCGAGCGGTCGCCCTTGTAATAATCCGCGCTCAGCTTGAACTGCTTCGCCTTCTCGCATTCCGCGCGCGCCATGGTCAGCGGCACGTCGCACACCTGCAGCGAATAAGGCGAGCCCGCGACCGGCTGTGACGCTCCCGTCCTTCGTCTCGACGACATAGTCATCGGCCTCGGCCGGATGCAAAAAGAAATATTGCGCCACCTTGCGGTAGAAGCCGCTTTCATCCTGCACCGCCTCGGCCGGTGGCCCGTCGCCAAAATCGTAATAACGCGACAATCCGGTCTGCCCCGCCAGATGCGGATCGCGCGTCCACATCTCGTAGTCTTTATTCAGATCGGCGTAGGCCCGCTCCAGCCAGGCCTTGTCGGAATGCGCCATCTTTCTCTGTGGCCTGATAGACATCGACGAACATCGAACTCAAAAACGGAGGCTGCGACCGCGTCAGATAATACGTGCGATTGGCGTTGAGCATCGCGCCATAGTGC
This sequence comes from uncultured Acidobacteriaceae bacterium, assembly GCA_963832015.1. Lineage (GTDB taxonomy): Bacteria > Acidobacteriota > Terriglobia > Terriglobales > Acidobacteriaceae > Sulfotelmatobacter. The sequence continues at coordinate 109,334 of CAWHSR010000012.1, read as the reverse complement.
TCAATCTCAAAAAAGAAGTTGTCGACCATCCCGCGCGCCAGTTCCACGCGTCCCGCCCGCAGCAGCCCGCGAATAATGAAGTAGCTGTCCCAGCCGTACATTTCGTTGAAGCGCCCGCCCGGCACCACATATTTGTCTCGGAGATAGAGCAGCCCGTGCGGCTGAATCTTGGCCGTATCGATCTCGCCCAGACGATGGATCTCCAGCGGCAAGATGCTCGACGCGCACGTTGCAATCCGCCGCCAGCTTCTGCACCGCCGCCGGCTCGGCAAATCCTTGGGCAAATACAGCACCGGAGCCACCTTGATCTTCGGATCGACGACGCTCGCGCAGTCGGTCATGGAGCGGGTCAGCGTGTCCCAGGCCGTAGAGATGTAGTTCGAGAATCGGCTTCAGTCCCTGATCTGCGGGCGCGGCCGCTGGGCTTGCGGCCGGCTGAGCATCGGCCACCGCGGACATCACGAGCGGCAAAAGAAACGAGCAGAACACAAAGGCAAGAATGCCGCGAGGCTTCTGACTGCGATGAATGCTCATGATTTGAGAAAGCTTCGCCATCATAACTGCGGCGGAAGGAGCTACCAAACGAATTTGGGCTGGGACCGAGTACCCGATCACTGCGCTTTTGGTTTATTCTATGTAGTTTGCCGTTTGGTCATTGAGGGGGCCAAGTGAACCGATCGCACGTAGTCCTTCGTCTGTTGCGTCTTTCTCGCCGTTTTTCTATCCGCAACCGCGGCTGGACACAGGTTCCCGAAAGCACTTACCAGGAACTGCACTGGCGCATGGTCGGCCCGTTTCGCGGCGGCCGCACGCGCGCCGCCGCCGGCGTTCCCAGCCAGCCCAACGTCTTCTACATCGGCCAGGTGAACGGCGGCGTCTGGAAGTCGGACGACTACGGCCGCACCTGGAACCCCATCTTCGATCACGAGCCGACGCAGTCGATCGGCGCGATCGCCGTCGCGCCCTCCGATCCCAACATCATTTATGTGGGCAGCGGCGAGGGACTGCATCGGCCCGATCTCTCCGTCGGCAACGGCATCTACAAATCCACCGACGCCGGCAAGACCTGGACTCATCTCGGCCTGCGTCGACGGACAGCAGATTCCCGCGCTCGCCGTCGATCCGCGCGATCCCAACAAGGTGTTCGCCGCCGTGCTCGGCCATCCCTACGGACCCAGTGAAGAACGCGGCATCTATCGCTCGACCGACGGCGGTCAGAACTGGCAGAGAGTCATCGCCAAGGACGAAAACACCGGCGGCTCCGACGTCGAGATCGATCCCTCGAATCCCGACGTCGTCTACGCCTCGATGTGGGAAGCCCGCGAAGGCCCGTGGGAAGACAACAACGAATTCAACGGCACCGGCGGCGGACTCTTCAAGTCCACCGACGGCGGCAGCACCTGGCATCCGCTGACCAACGGCCTGCCGAAAGATCTCTCGCAAATCTATGTCGCCATCGCGCCCAGCGATCCGCGCCGCCTCTACGCCACTCTCGCCACAGCCTCGGGAAAGCTCAACGTCTACCGCTCCGACGACGCCGGCGACACCTGGGCGCAGATCACCGACGATCCCCGTCCCGCCGGCCGCATCGGCGGCGGCGATCTCCCCATCCCCAAGGTTGATCCGAAAAATCCCGACCTGCTCTACGTGGTCAGCACCGTCACCATGCGCTCGAGCGATGGCGGCAAAACCTGGTCCGGATTTCGCGGCGCACCCGGCGGCGACGACTACCAGAATCTCTGGATCAATCCCAACAACGGCAACATTATTCTGATCGTCAGCGATCAGGGCGCGATCATCACCGTGAATGGCGGCGCGACCTGGAGTTCCTGGTACAACCAGCCCACCGCGCAGCTCTATCACGCGATCGCCGACAATCGTTCCCCTATCAGGTCTGCGCGGGACAGCAGGAGAGCGGCTCGGTCTGCATCTCCAGCCGCGGCAACGATGGCGCCATCACCTTCCGCGACTGGCATCCCGTGGGCGTGATCGAGTACGGCTACGTCGCGCCCGACCCGCTCGATCCCGACATCATCTATGGCGGCGGCCGAACCGAGGTCTCGAAATTCCATTGGTCGACCGGCCAGGTGCAAAACGTCACGCCGATTCCGCTGCGCAACCCCAAGTACCGCACCAACCGCACCGAGCCGCTGATGTTCTCTCCCGTCGATCCGCACGTCCTTTATTTCGCGACCAATGTGCTGTTCAAGACCACCGACGGCGGAAATTCCTGGCAGACGATCAGCCCCGACTTGACGCGCGAGAATCCCGGCGTGCCTGCGAGCGTGGGCACGCTCGTCCCCAAGGGCGCCGAGAAACAGCGCGGCGTGATCTACGCGCTCGCGCCGTCCTTCAAGACCGTGAACACTCTGTGGGCCGGCACCGACGACGGCCAGATCTGGATCACTCGCGACGGCGGCAAGAACTGGTCCAACATCACGCCCAAGGAACTGACCCCGTGGAGCAAGGTCACGCAGATCTCGGCCTCGCACTTCGACGAGCAGACCGCCTACGCCTCGGTGAGCCGCTTCCGCATCAACGACATTCATCCTTACATCTATCGCACGCACGATGGCGGCAAGAGCTGGAAGCTGATCACCGCCGGCCTACCCGACTTCGGCCCCGTCGACACGGTGCGCGAAGATCCCGTGCGCAAAGGCCTGCTATTCGCGGGTACCGAAAACGCCGTCTGGGTTTCGTTCGATGATGGCGACCACTGGCAGTCGCTGCAACTGAATCTGCCGCACACTTCCATGCGCGATCTGTGGATTCACGAAGACGATCTGATCGTGGCCACGCATGGCCGCTCGTTCTGGATTCTCGACGACATCGCGCCGCTGCGCGAGGCCTCGGCCGCGATTGCGAACTCGGTGCACCTCTTTGCTCCCGCGCCCGCTTACCGCATGCAGCGCGACACCTACACCGACACGCCGCTTCCGCCCGACGAGCCCGTCGGGGCCAATCCGCCCGACGGCGCCATCTCTCGATTACTACCTGCCCGCTGCTGCCTCCAACGTCACGCTCGAAATCCTGGATGCCCAGGGCCATCTCGTCCGCCGCTTCTCCAACACCGATAAACCCGACATTACCGAGGAAGAATTGCAAAAGCAGTTGATCCCGCTGTACTGGGTCCGCATGCCTCGCCAACTCTCCACCGCCGCCGGAATGCACCGCTGGGTCTGGGATCTGCACTATCCCGCGCCGGCCTCGACGCGCCATGACTATCCAATCTCTGCGATTCCGCACGACACGCCGCGTTTGCCTCTGGGCCCGACGGTTCTGCCCGGCACCTACACGGTTCGGCTCACCGTTGACGGAAAGTCTTCCAGCGCTCCATTGACGATAAAGATGGACCCGCGCGTCAAAACTTCCACGGCCGGACTCGAGAAAAAATTCCAGGCGGAGATGCGGATTGCGTCCATCATGACCGAATCGGCGCAGGCGCTTCTGCAGGGTGGCTCGATTCGCGCCCAACTCGAGAAGCTGAACGCGCAGGCGAACAACCCGGCGAAAGACGCGATCGCGGCGATCGACAAGAAGCTCACCGCACTGCTCGGCGCTCCTGGCGGATTCTTCGCTCCGCCTTCGCAGGAAGCATCGCTCAGCCGCGTCAACGGACAAGCCGGCACGCTCTACCAGCAAATATGGCCAGGCCGACGCCGAACCGACCGCCGCTCAACTGGCAGCTTTGTCGGCGACGGAGCATGACAGCGCCGATGTCCTGAAACGCTGGAGCGAATTCAAGAGCACGGACTTGCCCGCGCTCAACCGCCTGCTGCGCGAATCCAAAGTTCCCGAAGTCCAGTTAGAGGCTGACCTTCACCAGGACGAACCTCAGGTGGACGAAGAATAATCCTGCGCACCTTGCAGAACCGGCGCGAGTCTTCGACGTTGCTAGCATTCCGTCGGTTGCGTGAAGGCGACGACCGCGAAAGTCTGTCCGCGGAGTAAACCTCACGAGCAGGCGCTAGAGCTGTTCCACGGCTCTCTGCAACTCGGCCGCGATCTCCTGCGGATCCGTCCCCGGCGCAAATCTCATCGGCTCCCCAATCCGCACGCTGATCTTCCACGGAGCCGCAAACCTCCGGCCCGCATTCTTCACTTCAAACAGTCCATCAATCCGCATCGGCAAAACTGGAATGCCGAGATTCCCCGCCAGCAGCCCGATCCCGGCGCGAAACGGATTCATCTTCCCATCCGTCGTGTGCCGCCCCTCGGGAAAGACCAGCACGCTGTAGCCGCGATCCACGGCCTCGCCCGCATACGCGAAACTCCGGCGGAAGCCAGCCTCGCGCGGCAGCGGAAACAGATTCAGCAGCGATACTCCCAACATCCACTGCACGCGATCGTACATCCGTCCAAAGAATCCGCGCTCTGCCGCAGGCGTTCGCAGCGCCTCCAAGCGCCTCTCCGCCCGTCGCCGTCGCCAGTCGGTGACGAAAGCGCGCGGGCAACGCCGTCAAAATAAATCCGCCATCCACGTCTCCCACGTGATTCGAAACCACCAGCAGCGGTCCCTTCACGCCGTGCAGATGTTCGCGCCCAACGATGCGCGGCCATCCCAACAACACAATCGCCGGACGCATCAACAGATAATGCACCGCAACCCGCAGCCAGTTCACCGGCCAACGCAGGGTCCAGCTCGGATAGTGATAAGCCGCGCCCGGCGCCGCCTCCCCGCGCAGCATGCGTTCCAGATCGCCCACGGTGCGCACCGCGCTGAATCGAGTTTCGCTGAGATCGACCTGATAGCGGTCCTCCAGCGTGCTCAGCAATTCCACACGATCCAGCGAACTCAGCCCAAGATCGGAATCGAGATTCGCATCTTCGCGCAACGCGCCCGCAGAACGTCCAGTCACTCGCGCAATCAATTCCGCCAGCGGACTGCTTCGCATCGACCACTCGCCTGCTTGTCGAGCAACTGCGCCTGCGCCACCTCGCGAATCAAGTTTCGCCGCGGCTTCTGCGTGTTCGTTCGCGGAAAATCCTCCTCCGGCCACTCCACCCACATGCGCATGCGCTGATATTCCGCCAGCGATTGATTTGCGCGCTGCACCACTTCCGCCAGCTTCGCGTCGCCACGCAGAATCACTACCGCGCACGGCTCCGCGTTCCCGCCGCGCTCCATCCCGACAACCACGCAATCCTTCACTTCCGGTTGCCTTCGCAGCGCCGCCTCCAGATCCTCGGGATACACATTCGTTCCGCCCGGCGTCACGATCACTTCCTTCTTCCGGCCCTTGAAATAAAGATTGCCAGCCTCATCGAGCGCGCCAATGTCGCCCGTGCGATACCACCCTTCCTCGTTAGAGACGCTTTGCGCGCCCCCCGAGTCCCAGTATCCAGAAGCCACCCCACCGCCCCGCACGAGAATCTCTCCATCTTCCGCCAGCTTCACCTCGCGTCCCGGCAGCACTTTGCCAATCGATCCTTTGCCCAACCGGAACGGATGGTTCACGCTGATCAGCGAGGTCGTCTCCGTCAGCCCATATCCCTGGATCGCCGCATAGCCCAACCGTCCCCAGAATTCCTCCGTCTCGCTGTCGAGCGCCGCGCCGCCGGAAATAAATGCCCAGAACTTCCAGCCGAACTGCCGGCGAATCGCGCGAAACGTCCACCACCGCCGCAAGAAGTGCTGCTTCTCCGACAACCGAAACCGCCGCCGGAACGCCTCTCCCTCGCCGCGGTCTTCCAGATCGCGCTCGATCTTCTGCTTCAGCGACTGCAGCACGCGCGGCACGCTCACCAGCACCGACACCCGCTCGCGCCGGATCGTGCTGATCACCTCCGAGGGCTTCAGCTCGTCCTGAAAAATCACCGTCGCCCCGAGCAGCGGGGGCAGGAACATTCCCAGAAACTGCCCGAACACGTGGCTCAGCGGCAGCAGGTTCAAGAATCGCAGCGGATGCACCAGCCGCTCATACTTCATGTAGCCGCGCATCTCGCGCTCCACGGGAGCAATGTTGGCGAGAACATTTCCGTGGGTGATCACCACGCCCTTGGGCTCCGCCGTCGTGCCCGAAGTGAAGACAATTTGCAGCGTGTCAGCGCCTCCCAGCGCGACCTTGGGCGGCGGGGCGTTCTCGCCGCGCATGCACCTGCGCCAGATCCTCTAAGTCCAGCGTCGCAATCGAATGTCCCGCGGCCGCGCACTCATGCACATGCCTCCGTGACCCCACCAGCAGCTTCGCCTCGACCTGCTGAAAGACCCGCAGCGCAAATTCAGCCGTGGATCCGTCGTCCATCGGCACCACGATCACGCCGCGCAGCGCGCATCCAAAAAACACCGCAACCCATTCGGCGCAGTTCTCGCCCCACACCATCACGCGATCGCCCTTCGCAATCCCCCGCGCCTCCAGCTTGCAGGCAAAGCCGAACGCCATGTCCAGAACCTCGCCATAAGTGAACGATTCCGTCCGGTACCCGCGCCGCTGCCGATAGGCGGTCTCATGCCGGTGCGCCTGAAAATGCTCCGTGAAGAATTCTGCGATCGATTCGGCCATGGCTGGCAAACGAGTGACGTTCGAGTCTGTACCTCTCCCATCTCAAGTCTAGAGGAACCGTGCGAGTGCCGAACGAGGGATAGTACAGTCTTCCAACTGCCCCACCCGGCCGTACCGGGGATGGGTTACACAAGGAACTTGCCCTATCCATACCGATTGTGCGACATAGAAGCATGCACTTTGACCGCATCGGCATCGTGACTCTATGTCTGCTGGCCGCCTCAGCCATCTCTTTGGCGCAGGACAAATCGGACGCTGCGGCCATCCGCGCCCTGGAACTGAAATGGACCGAATCCTACAAGCAGCACAACATCGACATTCTGTCGTCCCTGCTGGCCGAGGATTTCGTCATCACGATCGAAGACGGCAGCATCTACAGCAAGGCGGGATACATCAGCCACAGTGCCGACCCAGCGACCAAGGTACAGATAGCCGAACTATCGGATCTCAAAGTGCGGATGCACGGCGACACCGCCGTTGTGACCGGCGCCTATCACGAGAAAGGTGAATCCAACGGAAAGCCCTACGAGTATCGTGACCGCCTGACCGATATCTGGATGAAAGTCGGCGGCAAATGGCAAGTCGTGGCGTCGCAGTACAGCGTTCCTTCCAGACAGTGATACCCCGCCTTCGCACTCCACAAAACCCAGAAAAAAGATTGCTTTAAGCTGACGGTCTCGAGAACGCACATATTCGCTGCAAAAAGACGACAACCGCCCGCGCAACCGTGGAAGAGCGGCCCTTCAGGGCCGCGCAAGTCGCCCTCATTAAATTGGGCTTCAGCCCCTGAGTTCTGAATCACGAAAATCAACGTGCAAAGCAGCCCTGGCCGGCCCGCTCTGTGCGGGACCAACCTTGACCTCTCAGCCGAACCCCGCCTCGCGGAAATAACTGTGGACGAGTTGCCAGCGTCGCGTCCAAACTCGTCGCATCCGCAACGACGGAATCTTTCGGAGGACGCTTATCATGACGAATCATACGGATCGACCTCACAACCCAAATTCTCATATCGATCTGAACCAGTTCTGGTCCTCTCACCTTGGCCTTACCCTCGTTACAGTCTCATTGGCCGTTATCGTCTTCGTGGTAACGCCGCTCCGCGAAGCGGGCCTCCCCAGTCGGCTTTTCTTCGACATTGTCGTGGTCACGCTGATGATTTCCGGCGCTCTGGTCATCGACCAAAGCCGCATGGCCAAAGCCTGCGCGATCGCCATTGTCCTGGCCTCCGCAACGGTGCTGGCTACGGGTCGCCTCCATCCGACGCCATTTCTTCATCTGTTGGGCAGCGCCTTCGTGATTGTCACTTTGCTTCTTTACGTCCGTATTGTCTTGCTCGTGATGTTCAAAGGCCCCTTGACGTGGAGCCGCATCCAGGGTGGCGTCTGCGTGTATCTGCTGATTGGGATGGGTTGGGCATCGGCCTTTCAGTTCCTGGAGCAGCTACGCCCGGGATCCTTTTACTTTGCTTCTGCGCCGATGGACCTTGACCAACTCACGTCGAAACTTACTTATTTCAGTTTCGCCACTCTGACCACGGTCGGCAGCACAATCGCCCCGGTCGATCCCTTCGCTCGCTCCCTCACCATCGCTGAGGCCATCGTCGGCCAGCTCTTTCCCGCGACGCTCATCGCCGCGCTCGTGGCGATGGCGATGCGGCCGGGCACGAAATCCTGACGCTCCCCAGAGGCCATTGATTGTTCATTTGTCCGTCTAGTGAGCCAACCAGGGAATGGCCGTTCAATCGCAGCAGCTGCGCCTGGCAGATGGGTTTCAATCCCTCTAAAGACGGTTGGGGACGATTCCGTCGGCTTTATCTTCTGAGGTCGTCGGGAACTACTCTCTTCCCACCCCCAACGCGTCCGCCACGCGATTAATGTAGTTGAACCACGAAGCAATCAACGTAATCTGTAATATCCCGCGATCATCAAACCCCGCTGCGCGCAGTGCCTCGATATCATCTTTCCAAACCTTCGTAGCATCCTTGGTGAGCTTGACCACGTAATCGAGCATCACGCGGTCCTGCGCCGAGACGGGCGCCGTCGTGTAGTCCTTCGCCAGCGCCTCCACCAATTCCTTATCCAACGTCACCCTACGCAGAAACTCTGCGTGTGACTCGATTCAATACACGCACCGGTTGGTCACCGAGACCATGGTGGCGATCATCTCGTGCTGCCGCCGCTCCAGCGGCAACTCCGGCGACATCAGCGCCCCAAACGTGCTGAAGGCGTGATACAGCGCCTCGGGAATCAGCGTATGCGACCCCACAATCGACGACGCCCCCGAAGGATCCGGATGCACCGGCTCGGCATACTCCTTCGGATAAAACAGCTTCTCGCCCTCAATCGCCTGCCGCAATTTCTCGTCGGCCTCGGTCAGTGAGACGGTTCGAATCCAGGTCATGTTTGTCCTTATCCGTGCTGAGTCGTACTCCCTAAAATCTCGATCTCGAAAAAATACACTGCCGCCCGGCCCTAGCCAAATAGCACATTCATACTAGCGCCCCTCCGCTCCCCTCCGGAAAAAGGCTGAATGAGGTCTGAATGAAGGTCTTGACACAACCGTCGATTAGAATCACAATGTGCTACTAATTATGCTTGGTGAATTTGAATACCTGATTCTGACCGCGGCCACACGTCTCGGCGATGAAGCCTACGGTGCCGCGATGCGGCAAGAGATCGAAGAAGCAACTGGGCGGCACTGCTCCATCGGAGCACTCTACACGACCCTGGACCGCCTGGAGACAAAGGGCCTCATCAAAACGCGGATGGGAGAAGCGACCCCCCAACGAGGTGGCCGACGCAAGCGTATGGTTCGCGTCACCGGGAGAGGCGTTCAGGCGGCGAGCCATTTCTATGAAGCAGTGAAGCGGGTAAGCCGAGGTGTCTCGTGGGAGGCAAGTCGCACTACGGTCCGATCATGACGCAAATGCTCTGGGGGCTGATCGACGCTGTTTCCAGAATGCTCGAGCCCGACGAACGCGAGGTCGTTCTCGGAGACGTCACCGAGTCCAGGGTGACCAGCAGCCGGGCCCTGCGCGACGTGCTTGGCTTAGTCATCCGCAGGCAGGCCATTTTGTGGGCTGGTTGGCGGCCCTGGCTGACGTTAATAGCCCTGATCCTCCCACTCGGCATGCTGCTCTCCATTGTGGCGAGGAGCACATCCGCGATGAGTGCCATCTATGTTTGGCTCTACGCCAACAACTGGGACTGGGCCCTGATGACGAATCCCGGGTTCTGGCGCTTGTTTGCCGAGACGATCGCCCTTCTCTCTCTGTGGTTCCTCACCCTGGTCTGCTTCTCGTGGAATGCCGGCTTTGTCCTCGGCGCATTTTCGCGCGGCATGCTGCAGATCAATGGCTTCCTGCTGTTTCTGATGCTCATGTTCGGAGAACTCGTCGGGGCTCCGCGGTATTTTGCCTACTGTCAGGAGTATCTGCACCGCGCCCTCGGGGTTCCCGCTCTGCCGGACTATAACGCCGCGGTTTTTGAACTGACGTTTTATCGGGCGATGTTTCCGCTAATCGTGCAGGCCTTCTTGGTCGCACTCCCCGCACTGTGGGGAATGCGTCAGGGGACCGGAGTCGGGAGCGTCCGATTATCTTTTCGCGCGGTGTTATGGTTCGCCGCAGTCGCAACTCTGGCTGCGATGTTGCTTCAGGAGAGGCGACTTTGGCTTTTCGTGAACAGAGACATCGCGAACGCTTACTTCCATCCAGGTCCTGGCATGGGTCGGGTACTGCGGCTGTTACAGCTTGTAGTGTTCTGGCCGGTTCTGTATTTAGCTTCGAATGTGATCGGGCGCCACCGCCCCACCCGGGCCCTCCCGGTTTAGTCGCGGTCACAAGGAGAAACGTATGCACGTCACCCTCACTCGAATTTATGTCCTAGCTGCAACGCTGTTCATCGCGATGGCTGGCATCGGAATCGCGGTTGCTCAGAATAATGTCCGCGCCGCCGTGCAGCCCGCACACGAGCGCAAGGCCGCGCCCGAGTTTCTTCTGAAAGACAGTTCCGGCAAGACGGTAAGCCTGAACGACTACCGTGGCAAAGTGGTTCTGCTCGATTTCTGGGCCACCTGGTGCCATGGATGCCAGGAAGAAATTCCGTGGTTCTCGGACTTCCATCGTAAGTACGCAGGGCAAGGTCTAGCCGTGGTCGGCGTTTCGTTGGATTCGGATGGTTGGAAAGTAGTCATGCCGTTCCTCAAGACGGCGAAGGTTCCGTACCAAGTCGTGCTGGGTAACGATGCGATGGCAAAGACCTATGGCATCGAGAATATGCCAGACACTTTTCTCATCGATCGTCAGGGACGCATCGCCGCCGCTTACACCGGTGAAGTGGATAAAGATGACGTGGAAGCTAACATCCGAACGATGCTCTCGCAGCCCTAGAGGCACCCCAAACCGTGATTGCTGACCGGAATCGTAGAAGTCACCCTCCCCTGATTCCCTTCGTAACCCGTTCGTACACTCCCTTTTGGTAACCCTTGGTAACCATGCGGTTCATGACTCCCCGACGTACAATTGGCCTTGTTGGGTCGGTCCATCTGCCGATATGTGACATGACCCTCGGGCGGCACCCGGGAACAGTTTCCCCGAACGTTCGACGGGCTCTGCATCAAGACTTTGTCTTGAACAACAGGTTCTGGAGTTCGTACTCATATGGCATTGTTTGGTTTCAACAAGCAAAAGGTTTTGGCCAGTGCGGAGAAGTATGTCCAGCAGGGCAAACTGCAGAATGCCATTGCCGAGTACGAAAAAGTTCTCAAGAACGATCCCAAGGATCTGACCGTCACCAATACCGTCGGCGATCTTTACTCCCGCCTCGGCGAAACCGATAAAGCCACCGTATGTTTCAAGACTGTGGGCGATGCCTATGCCAGCCAGGGTTTCACGGTCAAGGCCATCGCGATGTACAAGAAAATTTGCAAGCTCCAGCCTTCGCTCGAGAGCTTGTTGAAACTCGCGGAACTCTACAGCCAGCAGGGTCTGTTCAACGACGCCCGCGCGCAGTATCTGCAAGTCGCAGAAGAATTTCTGAAAGCCGGTCAGCTCGACAACGCAGTCCGCATCTTCCAGAAGATTGTGGAGATGGACCCGGAAAACAGCAGCATGCGGGTTCGCCTGGCGGAAGTCTATATCCGCCTGGGCAAGAAAAACGATGCCTGGCAGATTTTCTCCGCGGCCGCCGAGAGCCTGCGCTCCAAGGGCTCGCTCAGCGGCGCCGAAGAGATTTTGCAGCGCATGCTGACCCTCGATCCGGGCAATGCGTATGCCTTGCTGATGCAGGGCAAGAACATGCTTGAGTCCGGCGACGCTGCCGGGGCCGTGGCCACGCTGCAAAAAGTTCCCGACATCGATTCCAATCCTGACGGTCTCAGGGATCTGCTCAAGGCGTACCTGCAGGCCGGGCAACTCTCGGAAGCCGGCACCGCCGCCAACAAACTGCTGACCGTGCACAACGATCTGGCAGCCATCTCTAGCTTCGCCGACGCTCTCATGCAAGCCGGTCAGTACGAGACTGCACTCCAGGTCTTCGACCAGCACGCCGAGCGCTTGCTCGCGGAGAACTCCGACAAGGTTCTCGAGAGCCTGCACACCATCATCGGGCACGTCCGCGATAATCCCGACTCTCTGCAGAAACTGCTCGACTTGTTCCACAAGGCCGGAGAGAACACGCACGTCAGCGAAGTCATCGAACTGTTGGCCCACGCCAGCGTCCAGGCGGGTGACCTGCCGCGCGCGCGCGATCTTTATCAGAAGCTGGCTACCGTCGAGCCGCAGAACCCCCTGCACATGCAGAATTACCAGCAGGTGGTCGGGCAGATCGGCGGCACCTCCGGCGGCAAGCTGATCACGCCGGAAGAGGCCGTCGTCCTCATCGACGATCTGGAAGCCACGGCGCCTTCAGTTCACCAGCACTACACCGACGAGATTTCATTGGCGGTCCGCTCTGCCCTCACCGACGCAGAACTGTTTATTTCTTACAACATGCCCGCCAAGGCCCTCGGACCTCTGGTCGGAGTCTTACCGCTGGCGCCGAACGATCTGCGCCTCAATCAGCGCCTCGCCGCCCTGCACACTCGCGCGGGCCGTTTCGCTGAGGCTGCCATTTGCTGCCGCACGTTGCAGACCCTCTACTCCGACGCCGAGCATCCCGACGAAGCAACCCGCTACGGCGAGCTTGCCGAGCGTTATGAAGAGCGCTCTTCGCTGCCGACGGCGGGCGCGTCAGCGGAAGAGCCACATATTTTCTTGGACGCTCCCGCGGCACCCCCCAAATTTCAACAGCCCGAGAGCGACGTACCGGAATTTTCTGTCGACGAAGCTCCTGCGGAAGAAGCAGCCGTCGAGGAAGCAGCAGCGCCCGAAGCAGAAGAAGCCCCCGTTGCGCAGGCTTGGCCAGCTGGTGCCGCACCCGAGTTCGCGGTCGTCGATGAATCCGTCGCGGCGTCCGACGAGGCAGCTGCTGGAACCGCCGAAATCGATCTCTCGTCCGAGTGGGATGACTCCTTGACCGTTGAGACCGATGCCCCCGCGGTCGCGGCGCCGGAAGCCGAAGTCGAGGTCGCCATTGCCAGTGGCGATCCTGGAGAATCCAGCAAAACCACCGAAACCATCGAAGAGATTCGTTTCTATCTCGCCCATAGCATGCCCGAGCAGGCCATGGCAGCCTTGGCGAAACTTCAGACTCTGACCGGCGATCAGGCCAAGATTGCTGAGCTCCGCGCCGAAGTCGAAGCTGCTACGCAGCACGCCGAAGAAGAGGCTGCCGTTGCCGCCGAGCCCGTGATGGAAGAGCTCACCGCCGACGACATTCCGACCATCGAAGTCGAGGTCGATGAGACGCCGGTCGACGAAACTCCGGCTCCCGCTAAACCGGCAATCGTTAAACCGGTAGTCGTTGAACCAGAAATTGAAGTTGAAGCAGCGGTGGTCGAGCCCGAAGTCATCGAGCCGGAACCGCCAGCTGTCGAAGAAATTCCAGTGGTTGCTGAAGCGCCGGTGCACGCCAAGCCGGAGCCCGCGGTTCACATTCGCCCCGCGAAGCCCTCGCCGAAACCGGCGCCTGTGCCTCCGCCCGCACCAGAGCCAGCGCCGCAACCGGGCGTTCTGAACGAATTCGTTTCCGATCTCGAAACCTCGTTGGGCGACAGCTTCCTGCCCGGCACAGTGGCTCAGCCAGCCGCGCCGCGAATTGCCACGCAGCCGGCCAAGCCTGCGATGGCCCCGGCCGCGCACACTGAAGCAGTATTCGCCACTGCGCCCACCGCCCCGGTTCTAGGCGAGTTCGTTGCCGATATCGAAGCGTCCCTCGGCGAAGACTTCCTGAAAGCAGCGCCGGTCGCCACGCCGCAGGCGCCCGCTCCGGTTGCGGCCGCTAAGCCTGCGCCGTTGGTTGCTCCTTCTGTCATCGCCCCAAGAGTAGTTCCGCCCATGGCTGCCAGCGCTGCCGCGTCGGCCTCGACGACAAATCATGTTGCGCCTGCGCCGCAGAGTGTAATGGCCGCGCCGCCCACGCAAGCTTCAGTCGCCTGGCACGCGCCCGTCGAAGCTCCGCGGCCACAGCCGCCTGCAATCCCGGTTTCTCACACGCCTGCCGCTCCAGTCGCAAAAGCCTCTCCGTTTGCTGAAGAAGCTGGTATCGATCTCGCGGAAATGTTTGGCGAACTCAAGCAGGATCTCGAAGCCGACGTCGCCTCCACCGACGAGGATCCCGAAACGCATTACAACCTCGGCATCGCCTTCCGCGAAATGGGCCTGCTCGACGAGGCCATCGGGGAGCTGCAAAAAGCCTGCCAGTCGTTTGACCACGGACGTCCGTTCCCGCAGATCATGCAAACTTACACTTGGCTGGCGCAGTGCTTCCTGGAAAAAGGCGTGCCCGAAGCCGCGGTCCGCTGGTATGAAAAGGCTCTCGCCGTTCCAACCATCGACGGCGAAACCCGTGTCGCGCTCCATTACGAACTCGCTGCCGCCTTCGAGACCGCCGGCGACAAAGCTTCTGCCCTCAAGCATTTCATGGACGTCTACGGCAGCAACATCGATTATCGCGATGTGGCCGAGCGCATTAAGGCCCTGAAGTCGTAGAATAGCCCGATGGCTTTCTTCCCCATTTTTTCTTACCCGGGCTGCAGCGCACGCCGTGCTGTTTCTTCGCGGCGCCGGAGCTGCCCCGCATGAGCGAGCCGACTCCGCTCTCCAGCGCTCCCGGGAACGCACCCAAATCAACTCCGCAGCAGGCTGAGTCGAGCACCGCGCTTCTCAATCCGCCTCTCGAAGCCGAGACTCGCCAGCCCCACGGCCCTCTACAAGTCTGGATGCACCGCATTTCTGTCTTTCTATTTGTCTTAATCAGCGCCGTCGCGGGCGTACTGCTCATCATCCTGCCGTGGACGCCCGAGTGGACCGACAACTATCTGTTGCTTTCCTTCCCCTCCCTGCGCTCGGTAGTTTCCAATGGCTTCTTCCGCGGCATTTGCAGCGGCCTGGGCCTGCTCGATATCTGGATCGGTTTCTGGGAGGCGCTCCACTACCACGAGCAACAATAGCGCCGAATCACGCTTTGGAAGGGCTCGGCTTCAGCCTGATAACCTGCGATTCGGACCCTGAATCTTGAACGCGACACCAATCTATGAATGACCACCTCAAGTCCGCGCCAGTTGCCTACCAGAACGAAGCTTTCCTCAACAGCCCGGATGGCCGCATCCTCCGCATCCTGGCCGAATATCAGGAGCCCCTCGCCCGCTTCCGCCGCGAACAGATTCAGGACACCGTCGTCTTCTTCGGCTCAGCCCGATTTCAGGGACACAAGGACGCCACGAGTGCACTCGCTGCCATTGAGAAGAATCGCGCCTCGACGACTGCCGCGCAGCTGGAAAAAGATCTGAAGCGCGCTCAAGCCGGAGTCGACATGGCCCGCTACTACGAAGAAGCACGCCGCCTCGCGCACATGCTGACCAAGTGGTCGATCCAGATTCCCGCCCGCCGCCGCCGCTTCGTCGTCACCACTGGCGGAGGTCCCGGCATCATGGAAGCCGCCAACCTCGGCGCCCACGAAGCCGGAGGCAAGACCGTCGGCCTCAACATCCAGCTGCCGTTCGAACAGAGCCCCAACCAGTACATCACTCCGGCTCTGAACTTTCAGTTCCACTACTTCTTCATGCGCAAATTCTGGTTCGCCTATCTCGCCAAGGCCTTGGTGATTTTCCCCGGCGGCTTCGGCACCATGGACGAACTCTTCGAGATCCTCACGCTCGCGCAAACCGACAAGCTGGCCAAGAAGATCCTGGTCGTCATCTACGGCAGTGAATACTGGAACCGCATTCTTAACTTTCAGGCCTTCGCCGACGCGGGCACGATCTCCCCCGACGATGTCAACCAATTCAAAATTGTCGACACCCCCGAAGACGCCTTCGAATATCTGCGCGACGGCCTCACGAAATATCACTTAGGCGGCGCGCCCAAGAAAACAGGGGAAGTCCTCCCGGAAATCGCCAAGACAAGGCCGTGAACAATATGCTGCGCCGCGTGGAGCACAGCGCTACAGTCGGATCAATTGGACCGAACAAGAAGCAGCAAGGCTCAGACGTCTCAATAAGGGAATCTATCTACGACGTCCAAACTACAAGGGTTCATCGGGTCATTCCGAATAGCTGAGAGCTGATGGCTGATCGCTGCCTCCTCTACTACATCACCGACCGAACCGCCTTCTCCGGCGACGAACCCACCCGTCGCCGCCTCCTCCTCGAAAAAATCCGTGAAGTCGCCGTCGCCGGCATCGACTACATCCAGCTCCGCGAAAAAGATCTCTCCACCCGCGACCTGGAATCCCTGGCCCGAGAAGCAGTCAAAATCATGGCCGAACTGAGAACAGAGAACCGAGAACTGAGAACTTCCCTCCTGATCAACTCCCGCACTGACGTCGCCCTGGCGGTCGGAGCAGACGGCGTCCACCTCCGCTCCGACGACGTGTACCCACAAGAAGTGAGAACAGTGTGGCAGGGCCACCACGAATGCGGCGCGGGCGCCCCCGCCTGCGCAAACTCACCACGAGATCCCGTGATCGCTGTCTCCTGTCACTCCCCAGCAGAAGTACTCCAAGCCGCAGCCAGCGCCGTAACCTTCGCCGTCTTCGCCCCAGTCTTCGAAAAGAAAGGCTCCAAGCCAGCCGGTCTATCCATCCTCCACGAAGCCTGCGTCGCAAACATCCCAGTCCTAGCTCTAGGCGGAATCACTTTAACGAGTGCTCCGTCCTGCCTTGAAGCCGGCGCAGCCGGCATCGCTGCCATCCGCCTCTTCCAAGACAACAACATTGCCGAAGTCGTAAAACAACTTCGCCCGAATCTCTGATGTCGGTGGGATGAGTGCCCCATCCTTGTCGCGGTTTTCGCGACAGGGTGGGGATTTTAACTTTTGACTTTCTCCCTGCGACCGGGCAAAGCGAAATCTCACTACCCCATCCACTTCGCCCCCGTTTTCAAAACGTTCATCACCTTCTCAAGCCGCCGCATCTTCGTCTCTTCCTGTTTCGCGCCGGAGATCGAATTCGCCATCTCTTTCTTATGCGTAAACGCCAGCCCCTCCCACCGTTCCCGCGCGACCTTACTCTTGGCCAGTTCCTTCTTCAATTCCTTCGGAGCCTCCACGGTTCGCTCCTCGACGTCACGCTCCATCACCACGTCGACTATATCTCCCGGCTGCACGCCAGCCCCCTGGCACAGAGTCTTGTTCACCGGCATCATGCGGCCCCTGCCGCAGGGCATAAGGGACGAGCGAAACGGAAACCCGTTGATCGTCCCGCGAATGGGCACACGCGCCCGCGTTCCGAACCACTCGATCACATCCACTGGTGGAGTGATCGCAGCTACCACCCCCGCCTCTTTCCCCGCAATCTTCGCCTGAAACCGCAGCTTCTTCTCCGCCATCTCAATCCTCCAACGCTGGTAAACTTTACCCCTGTAGAGAACCAGCGGCAACCCTATGCCCGTTACTCCAACTCAATCAGAGACTCCGGTGCAAGCAGTCGAACCGTCGCTGATCCCGATCCCCGCCGCGTGGTTCCTGATGGGCTCCGACTCCGGCCAGGACTGCGAGCGCCCCATCCACCGAGTCTGGGTCGACGATTTCCTGCTGGCCGCCACCCAAGTCACCAACGCAGAATACGCACACTTCCTCGCAGCGACCAGCGCCTCACCGCCGCCGTTCTGGCGAGACCCAAACTTCAACCATCCCCAGCAGCCCGTGACCGCCGTCTCTTGGCACGAAGCCGTCCGCTACTGCGAATGGCTGAGTGCGCAAACTGCCCGGGCCTACCGCTTGCCAACAGAAGCCGAATGGGAGCACGCAGCCCGCGCCGGCTCGGAGCAGAAGAATTTCCCCTGGGGCGACGATCCGCCCCAGTCCATCCCCGACTACGTCACCCGCTGGCAAACCGGACCGGAGCCAGTCGCCCGCTACGCCCCCAACGCCTTCGGTCTTTACGATATGAGCGACAACGTCCACGAATGGTGCAGTGACTGGTACGACCCCAACTACTACGCCGTCTCACCCGATCGCAATCCGACCGGTCCTGAAGAAAGCTCGATGAAGCCGCCACGCAAGTCCTCCCGCGGAGGCTCCTGGCGCCACCACATCAAAGTCGCCCGCTGCAGCGCGCGCTCCAGCATCCCTCCCGAATTCCAATACTCCGACTACGGCTTCCGCGTAGCCTGCAACTCGTAGCGCCGGTGTCCCGCCCTCGCCTTCCGGGCACCACCGCGCTCAAACTCATATAATCTGTCGTTCGGAACGAAGTGGCCTAGCACGAGGACATCGTCGATGAAAAAGGGCACGGTACCAAAGGCAATCCTGGTAGTGGCCGGGCTAGCGGTATCGCTTTTCCTCGCCATAGGCGGTTCGTCCGTCGAAGATAACCTCGGCATCAGGACGCCCGGCACTCTCGCGTCCGAGGTTCTGGTTCCCCCCAGGCCTTTCCCGCATGCATTTGGGGCAGTGGGCGATGGGCTGAGAATGCAAATGTTTGTCGATTGGGTCTTCTGGTTCGCATTGATGTGGCTAGTTTATTTTGCAGTAACAAAAGTTGGCCAACTGTTACCAAGGCGGCTCGGGTAAGAGTGAGAGAGGATCCTATGTTCCGCACCGACCTCCTAAAAGACAGACGCGTCCTCATCACCGGCGGAGGCACCGGCCTCGGCAAAGGCATGGCCCATCGCTTCCTCGAACTCGGAGCCACGGTCCACATCTGCGGCCGCCGCGAAGAGGTCTTAGAACAAACCGCAGCCGAACTCTCCCCAAAGGGCCCAATCCACGCCATCCCGTGCGACGTGCGCAGCCTCGACGCCGTCGAAGCCATGATCGACTCCATCTGGAGCGAAGCTCCCCTCGACATCCTCGTCAACAACGCTGCGGGAAACTTCATCGCCCGCACCGAGGAACTTTCTCCCGGGGCGTGGAATTCCGTCATCGGCATCGTTCTGATGGGCACACTCAACTGCACCATGGCCTGCGGACGCCGCTGGCTGCAATCCTCCCACCCAGGCACCGTCCTCAGCATTTCCGCCACCTACGCGCCCGTGGGCTCGGCCTATGTCGTTCCGTCAGCCGTCGCGAAGGCCGGCGTCGAAGCCCTCACCCGCAGCCTCGCCGTGGAATGGGGCAACCGCGGCATCCGCATGAACGCCATCGCCCCCGGCCCCATCCCCACGCAAGGTGCCTTCTCCCGCGTCCTTCCCCATCCCGGCCTCGAAAAGATTGCGCTCGATCGCAATCCGCAACACCGCTTCGGCACAGTCGAAGAACTCGCCAACCTCGCGGCTTTTCTGGTCAGCGACGGCTCCGGCTACATCAACGGCGAAGTCATCCGCATGGACGGTGGAGAATTCCTGCAAGGCGCTGGCGAATTTAGCAGCCTGGGAAGGGTCCTAAAAGAAGAAGACTGGCAAGTAATCAAGCCGAAAAAGCCAGCCCCGAGAAATGAGTAGCGTGGCCAGAGAATATTCCTCTGTGTACTCCGTGTCCTCTGTGGTTAATCTCGCGCCTAGCGATTCTCCTTCGACGGCATCACGATCGCCTTCAGTAGAAGGTTGACGAGGCTCAGGACAATTGCGCCCACAAACGCCGCCAGAAAACCATTGACCCTGAATCCCGGCGACAGAAGCGCAGAGGCAAGTTCCAACATCAGCGCATTGATTACGAACCAGAACAGCCCCAGGGTCACTAGAGTGAGAGGAAACGTAATAACCTTCAGCACGAGCCCGATCGTCGCGTTAATGAATCCTATAACCAGCGCCGCGATCATCGCCGACGCCAAGCCTCGAACTGAAATCCCAATCCCCAACTGCGCCACAATCCATACCGCCACCGCGCTCAACACCCAATTCAAAAGCATGCGCATACCATTCTCCTTGATGTGACCAAAACTATAGGCGCTCCGTTCCCATAATGGCAACACGAGGATGACACACGAGGGTGCCCCTCCCTTCTCGCATCTTGGGCGAGAGGGTGGGATTTTGACTTCCTGTCCCCGGGTCACACCCTTCTCGGAAAATTAATCTGCCATTCGCCGCTCCCAACGCCCCATACGGTACACTCATCAATTCGACTTCAAGGAGGATTTCCCATGCCCGACCCCGCACTCAGCGGATCCGAATTCAAAAAGCAACTGCGCGCCGGACAGCCCAAGATGGGCCTGTTCCTCAACGCCCATAGCCCGACGGTCGCCGAGCAACTCGCGCACAGCGGATACGACTGGCTCCTGGTCGACACCCAGCACGGCCCCATGGGCTACGAAAAACTTTCGGCCATGCTCAGCGGCATCTCCAACGGCGGCGCGAAATCGCTAGTCCGCGTGGGCGGATACGCCGACCGTCCCGGTATCCAACAGGCCCTCGACATGGGGGCTGATGGCGTCCTCATCCCCTACATCAACACCGCCGCCGAAGCTCGCGAAGCCATCAGTTGCGCCAAGTATCCCACGGTCGGCACGCGCTCCGTCTACTTCCCGCAGCGCAGCATGAACAAAGGCGGACTGCTCGGCTACGCCGGCAGCTGGAACAACGAAGGCATCGTCGCCCTGCAAGTCGAAACCGCGTCGTGCATCGAGAACATCGCCGAGATTGCAGCCGTCCCCGGCGTCGACATCCTCTTCCTCGGCCAGAACGACCTCTGCATGTCGATGGGCCTCTACAACAAATACGAATTCCCCCACATGTACACCTCACCCGAACTCGACGCCGCCACCAAAAGCCTGATCGAGCACGCCCGCAAGAATAACGTCATCCTTGGCCTATTCCTCTTCGGCACCGCTCGAGTCGGCGAATTCCTCGAAAAAGGATTCACCTTCATCAGCATCGGCAACGACCTCCACCATGTCCTCACCCAAGCCGGAGCTTACGTGAACGACATGGAGAACATCGCCAAAGAGAAGGGAAAACCCTGGAAGCGCCGGTCCACAGCATTGTTCTAAAAAGAATCTCGAGGATAAGAAGTCCGGGGTGCCCCACCCTTGTCGCGTTTTGTGCGACAGAGTGGGGATTTTGACTTCCGCGTCCTCAGTGTCCTCCGTGTCCTCTGTGGTGACGCTCCTGAATTCCTCCGTGTCCTCGTGGTTATTTTCTTTCGATCAATCTCCACTCGCTCGAAGTGCCCATGAATTAAAATCACAACTTGGACATCCCCAGTGCTCCTGACCGATATTGAAACCCGCGTCCTCGGCTCCCTGGTCGAAAAAGACATCACCACACCCGACTACTACCCGCTCTCCCTCAACGCCCTGGTCAACGCCTGCAACCAGAAAAATAATCGCGACCCAGTGATGACGCTAGACGAAGCCGCGGTTCGTGACGCCCTCGCCACGCTGCAGGAAAAGCGCCTGGCAGGCCCCGCCAGCGGCGCCGACAGCCGGGTCACAAAGTTCGAACACCGCCTGCAGGAAGTCTTCAACTTCGACCGCCGCGAAATCGCCGTCGTCTGCGTGCTCCTCCTCCGCGGCCCCCAAACCCCCGGCGAACTCCGCAGCCGCACCGACCGCATGTACCACTTCGAAGCGCTGGAAGATGTCGTCTCAACGCTGGACCGCCTGGCCCAGCGCGAACCGTCGCTGGCGCGAGTTCTCCCTCGCCAACCGGGGACGAAGGAATCCCGCTACACGCACCTCTTCTCGGGCGAACCGCCAATGTCGGCTGCCGCAGAAGATGCAGATCTGAGTGTGGCGCGGGCACCCTCGCCCGCGACTGCCGGCACTAACTCGACAGCGGATCGTCTAACGGCACTGGAAGAAGAAGTCTCCCGCCTGCGCCGCGAACTCTCCGAAGTCCAGCAACAACTCAACACGTTCCGGAGACAATTCGAATGACTACCCCCATCATGATCGAAGAATACGACCCCCAGTGGCCCCTGCAATTTGACGCGATTCGCTCGCGAATCGCCCCAGTCCTGGGCACTTTCGCGAGCGCGATCGAACACGTCGGCAGCACCGCGGTCCCCGGACTCGCCGCCAAGCCCATCATCGACATCGACGTTCTCCTGAAGTCTCCAAAAGATCTTCCCAACGTCATCGCAAAATTAAAAGCCGTCGGCTATGAGCATGAGGGAACCCTCGGCGTTCCCGGCCGAGACGCCTTCAAGGCACCGGGACACGATATCCAACACCATCTCTACGTCTGCTCAACCCCTGATACCGAGTCTTTCCGCCACATCGCCTTTCGCAACTACCTGCGCGCGCACCCCGCAGATGCCGAAGACTACGCCCGACTGAAACGCAGCCTCGCCGGGAAATTCTCCGTTGATCGCGAGACCTACACGCACGCTAAAACCGACTTTATACAGGAGATCCTTCGGCGCGCAGACCTCGAAAACACGGAACATTCTCCGCGCGCCACGCGTACCATGAGTTAGAAGGAGTCCCCGCGATGTTTACATTCCTGCTTTGGTGCCTTCTGTTTGTACTATGCTGGCCTCTCGCCCTGTTGGCGCTGATTGCGTATCCGTTGGTCTGGCTTCTGCTGCTACCGTTCCGCATCGTCGGCGTCGCCGTTCACGGGGTCCTTGAGGTGATCTATCTGGCCATCACGCTCCCCTTCCGCCTGTTGGCCGCCCCGTTCCGGGTTTAATCGATCTGTCATCCTGAGCAAGGATTGGTCTTGGCGCCCTGCGCGCAAAGACTAACCGCAGTCGAAGGATCCCTACCCTGATTCCAGACCTTCCCGGCGCCCTGGCCCTTGGTGTAGCCTCATAACAATGCCATCACCCAGAACCCGCTGAGGTCCAGACTTCCTCTGCGTCCTCAGTGTCCTCTGTGGTTGAATTCATGGGAGGATCTCATGCGTCGCCGCGAATTCCTCATTCGCTCCGCCACCACCGCAGGCGCGGCCTGGCTCTCATCGCAAGCAATCTTCCAAGCCATCGCCGAACAAACGCTCCCCGCAAAATTCTCTGCCTTCGACGCCGTCACTCTCGGCAGCACCGGCATCCAGACCAGTCGCCTCGCCATGGGCACCGGCACGGTCGGCTCCGGACATCACTCCGACCAAACCGCCCTTGGCGTGAAAGGCCTCTCCGATCTCCTGCTCAACGGATACGATCAGGGCCTCCGCTTCTTCGACGCCGCCGACTCCTACGGAAGCCATCCCCACGTCGCCGAAGCCCTCAAGCACGTGCCCCGCGACAAAGTCACCGTTCTCACCAAAACGTTCTCCCGCGATCCCGCCAGTGCCCGTGCCGATCTCGACCGCTTCCGCCGCGAACTCGGCACCGACTATCTCGACATCTGCCTGATGCACTGCGTCACCGAAGCCGACTGGACCGACCGCTACCGCGGCGTCATGGACGTCCTCAGCGAAGCGAAACAGAAGGGAATCATCCGCACTCACGGCTGCTCCTGCCACACCATTGAAGCCCTACGCGCCGCCGCCAAATCACCCTGGGTGGAAATCGATCTCGCCCGCATCAATCCGGTCGGCGCATTCATGGACGCCGATCCCGCAACCGTCGTCGGTGTTCTGAAAGAAATGAAGACCGCCGGAAAAGCGATCGTAGGAATGAAAATTCTCGGCCAGGGCAAGCTCCGCAACCGCCAGGACGAAGCCATCAAGTTCGCCCTGTCGCTTGGCATCCTCGACGCCTTCACCATCGGCGCGGAAAGCAAGCAAGAACAGAACGACCTGATCCGCCGCATCGCCGCCGCATAGATTTTTGTGGCGACAGCCGCCCTCGGCTGTCCAGCCGCGAAGCGGCGAAAGAATGCAGCCCACGACGCAATTCGTGGGCAGGTGCCTAACTTAGGGAATGAGCCCCGGAGGGGCGAAAGAAACGCACGAAGGCAAGGGGGCTACAGTCTAACTCTCCATCATCTTCAACACAGGACTCACAATCAGCCGCGCCTCGGTCGCCCGCTGCACATCCTCCGCCGTCAACCCCGGCGCCACTTCCTCCAGCACCAACCCACCCTTAGTCACGCGAATATACGCCATCTCGGTCGCAATCGTATCGACGACATTCACTCCGGTCAGCGGCAGCGTGCACTTCTTCAAAATCTTCGGAGCCCCCTCGCGCGTAGTATGCTCCATCGCCACCACCACGCGTCGCGCTCCGGCCACCAGATCCATCGCCCCGCCCATCCCCTTCACCATCTTCCCCGGAATCATCCAATTCGCAATGCTCCCGGTCTCATCCACTTCCATCGCGCCCAGCACGCTCAAATCAATATGCCCGCCGCGAATCATCGCAAACGAATCGGCACTGGAAAAATAGGACGTCCCCGGCATCTCGCTGACGGTCTCCTTGCCAGCATTGATCAGATCCGGATCCTCCGTCCCCTCCATCGGATAAGGCCCAATCCCCAGCATCCCATTTTCCGACTGCAGCGTGACTTCCATCCCCTCCGGCACATAATTCGCAATGAGAGTCGGCATCCCAATCCCCAAGTTCACATAGAACCCATCACGCAACTCGCGCGCAATCCGCTTCACAATCCGCTCCCGCTTATCGACATCCTTGCCAGGCTTGTTCATTCTCCTCGATCCGTTCCCAACCCTGTCATCCTGAGCGAAGGTTTTGCTTCGCGATAGCGAAGCAAAACCGTAGTCGAAGGATCCCTGCCCAATTCACGACCGCGTCCCAACTGAGTACTAGACCTTCCTCACCGTCCTACGCTCAATCCGCCGCTCGTACAACTCTCCCTGAAAAATCCTTTTCACATAAATCGAAGGCGTATGAATCGCATCCCCGTCCAACTCCCCCACCTCAACCAGCTGCTCCACCTCGGCAATCGTGATCTTCGCCGCCGTCGCCATCATGGGATTAAAATTCCGCGCCGTCTTTCGATAAATCAAATTCCCCTCGCGGTCGCCCTTCCAAGCTTTCACAAACGCAAAGTCGGCCTTCAGCCCGCGTTCCATCACGTAAGTGCGCCCGTCAAACTCACGCGTCTCCTTGCCGTCGGCAACAATCGTTCCCACACCCGTCGGCGTATAAAACGCCGGAATCCCTGCGCCCCCCGCGCGAATCCGCTCCGAAAATGTCCCCTGCGGCAACAGATCGAGCCGGATCGTTCCCTTCAGCACCATCTCTTCCAGCAACCGGTTCTCACCTACATACGTCCCAATGTGATGCACGATCTGTCCCGCCGCCAGCAACAATCCATTCCCCACGCCGTCGACGCCAACGTTATTGCTGATGGTGCGCAGATTCTTCGTGCCCTTGCGCACCAGCGCCCGAATCAGGTTCTCCGGCATCCCGCACAAGCCGAAGCCCCCGATCATGATGGTCGCCCCATCAAACACGTCGCGGATCGCCTCATCCGCATTGGCCACAACTTTATTCATAGCGCAAAGGATTCTAAATGAATTTCATCACGGAGGCACAGACACACGGAGAAGAAGAAAAGGGTTTCGTCTGAAGTAGGTAAACAGCATGCAATATCAGCAATCAAGATTTGCGTTCTCCGTGCCTCCGTGGTGAATTTATCGTTTTTTCAGGGGACTCTTTCTCAATTGGTGTGCCTGCTCAAACTCCTCCGCCAACTGCCGCGTCGCCAGGTTCTCCCGGATATGCGCCAGCCGCTGCTCCACCTTCCACAGCGCCTTCTCCAGATTCCCCTTGTTGCTGATCGCAATATCCCGCCACATCGAATACGGGCTCGCCGAAATCCGCGTCATCTCTTGCAACGCACGCCCACCCGCCGGAAGCAACGGAGCCTCATCCCCAAACTCCTCCACCAGCGCCGCCGCCAGCGCCGTCGAAATCATCTGCGGAACATGGCTGATCCACGCGCACAACCGGTCGTGCTCCTCCGCTGGAAGCATCGCAATCCGTGACCCGATCGCATCAATCCATCCCGCAAACTCCGCGAACACTCCTTCATTCAAGTTCTGCCCCGGCAGCGGCGTCAGAAACCACACCGCCTTGTGAAACAAATCCGCATCCGCGTAATCCACGCCGCTCATTTCTTTTCCCGCCATCGGATGCCCCGCCAGAAACCGCTTCCCCGCAGCCTTCCCAAACACCTTCACCGCGCGGTCCACCACCGCAGTCTTCGTGCTCCCCACATCGGTAAGCAAAGCCTTCGCAGGAAGGGAAGGCCCGATGCGCTCAATCAGATCGACAATCGCCAGCACCGGAGTCGCCAGCACAACGACCTGGCTCCCATGTACCGCATCCCCCGGATTCACAATCCCGACGTCGATCGCCCCGCGCATACGCGCGCGTTCCAGCGTTCCCTCGCGATCGCAACCGACAATCCGCCCCGCAAACTTCTTCTTCCGCAGCGCGAGCCCCAGCGACCCGCCAATCAGCCCCGTCCCAATAATCGTGATTTGCCGAATCGCCATAAGAAAATGAAACCACAGAGGACACCGAGGACACGGAGGATGGAACAGAAATTGGAGACTAAAGTCATGCCACAAGATGACAGTCGCACATCGATTGGATTTCCGTTTTATCTCCTCCGAGTTCTCTGTGTCCTCCGTGGTTGTAAATTCCGCCTCGTTACCCGATCTTCCGTCCCACCGCCGGCGCAATAATCCGCAACTCATCCATCAGCTTCGAGAACTGCTCCGGAAACAGCGACTGCGCTCCGTCCGACCAAGCCGTGTTCGGATCACAATGCACCTCAATCAGCAGAGCATCCGCCCCCGCAGCCACCGACGCCCGCGCCATCGGAGCCACCTTATCCCGCCGCCCCGTCCCGTGAGACGGATCCGCCGTCATCGGCAAATGCGATAGCTTGTGAATAATCGGGATTGCCGAAATATCCATCGTATTCCGCGTATAAGTCTCAAATGTCCGGATCCCCCGCTCGCACAGAATTACATCGTAATTCCCGCCAGCCATAATGTATTCAGCCGACAGCAGCAACTCTTCCAACGTCGCCGCGATCCCGCGCTTTAGCAGCACCGGCTTGCGCACCTTCCCCAGTTCGCGCAGCAGATTAAAGTTCTGCATATTGCGCGCGCCCACTTGCAGGATGTCCACGTATGGCAACATCATCGGGATCTGCGAAATCTCCATCACTTCGCTGATAACCAGCAGGTTGAACTTCTCGCCCGCCTCCCGCAGCAATTTCAGCGCATCTTCCCCATGCCCCTGAAACGAATACGGAGAACTCCGCGGCTTAAACGCCCCGCCCCGCAATACTTTCGCTCCAGCCTTCGCAATTGCTTCCGCCGTAGAAAAGATCTGCTCCCGTGTCTCCACCG
Organism: uncultured Acidobacteriaceae bacterium; assembly: GCA_963832015.1. Classification (GTDB taxonomy): domain Bacteria; phylum Acidobacteriota; class Terriglobia; order Terriglobales; family Acidobacteriaceae; genus Sulfotelmatobacter. The sequence continues at coordinate 82,137 of CAWHSR010000012.1, read as the reverse complement.
AACACGGCCCTGCCATCACCACAACTTCGTTCCCGCCCACATCAATTCCGTTGGCGAGCTTGACGATCGTCCCCTCCGGACGGAAGCTCCGCCCCGCCAGCTTGTAAGGCGAGCTTATTCGATGGACTTCCTGCACCCCCGGCAGCAACTCCAGGATGCGGATATCAAAATCAATGCCCGACCCGACGGCCCCCAGCACAGTCATCCGCGCGCCCGTCGACCGGTGCACTTCAAACCCCATCTTCACCAGGTGCTCAATGACCTGCTGAATCAGCCCCTCATCCGCGCCTTCCTGCATCGCCACAATCATAAGAACCAGCTCCTGGCTATTAGCTCTTAGCTCCTGAATCTCTTCCTGCCTCACTACGGATTTTGTCATTCCGAGCAGAGCGAGGAATCCGCTTTTGCAGCCACTACCCGTGCGTCGGTCACGCAAGTGCGGGTTAGCTAAAGGCTAATGGCTAAAAGCTGCCTCAATCATTCACTTCGGCATCCAACTCTGTCCCCGCTTTCGCCGACTCGGTCTTCGGCGAAATCTCTTCCTTCTGCACGTTCCGCATCACGTCGATGATGCGCTCATAAATCCGCACCAGGTCCCGTCCCGCCAGCGGCCCTCGATTCACCGCCTGCACGTTCTCAAAAACGATCCGTTCCCGATCCGGCTCATAAATCGGCATCGAGGTATCGCGCTTGAGCTTTCCAATCTCCACCGCAGCCCGAGCCCGCTCGCTGATCAACTCCACCAGCTTCCGGTCCAGCTCATCGATTTTCTTACGCCAACCTTCGATGTCCATAAAGGCCTAGCACCATCTCTGCACTGGGTGCCCATCCTAACGTCGCGCTCTTTGCGACGTTAGGGTGGGGATTTTGACTTCGTATCGATCTCAGCGTGAGGCAGCCAGATGCTCCATTTCTCCTGCGTTCTGTACGCGAGAAGTGGGGATTCTTCCCAACGGTGGGTGCCCATCCTAGCCGCGCCCTTTGCGCCTAGGGTGGGAATTCCGACCCCCAACAAATCGATATCACCGCGTCGCAGACAAATCCTGAAGGCTACCAGCGCTCAGCTTCCTCACAAACTCACCCACGGCCGCCGCCTCCCGCCCCCGATTCCGCTCGATCGTCTCCACAATCGCGCTGCCAACCACCACCGCATCCGCAAACTCTCCGACTTCCGCAAACTGTTCCGCACTAGAAATCCCAAAACCCAACGCTACGGGAAGCTTCGTCACCCGCCGCAACCGCTTCACCAACTTCCGCGCGTCCGCCGCCAATTCCTGGCGCGCTCCCGTCACTCCGGTTCGCGACACCGCATACACGAATCCTCGCGAAGCCTCTGCAATCCGCTTCAACCGGTCATCCGGACTCGTCGGCGCCGCCAAAAACACCGGAGACAAATCATGCTCCCGCATCGCCTGCAAATATTCCCCCGCTTCTTCCACCGGAAGATCGGTAACCAGCGCCCCATCCACACCCGCCGCCCGTGCCACCTTGCAAAACTTGTCCATCCCCATCCTCAAAATCGGATTCAAATAAGAAAAAATGATGACCCCGGTCGACTGCGCATGCTCCCGCACCTCCGCTGCCAGCGTCAGCACCTGCGCCAGCGATGTCCCATGCTTCAGCGCCCGCTCGCTGGCCCGCTGGATCACCGGCCCATCCGCCACCGGATCGCTGAACGGCACCCCCAGTTCAATCACATCGGCCCCAGCCTCAATGGCCGCGAGAACAATCTCCCGCGTACTCGCAAGATCCGGATCCCCGCAAGTTACGTACGCGACGAGCGCCGGCTTCTTATGGAAGGTTAAAGGCATAATTGAATTTCACTTAACCCACAGTTTCTCTACGTCCTTTGTGTCCTCTGTGGTTAAAGCTTCTTCACCTTGATTCGAGCGACAGGTTTTCTCGCATAATCCCAATATCTTTATCCCCGCGTCCGGAAACATTCACAATCACAATCTCCGATTTCTTCATCCTAGGTGCGCGTTTCACGACCTCAGCAACAGCGTGCGCCGACTCCAGTGCCGGAATAATCCCTTCAGTCCGTGCCAAAAGCGTAGTAGCCGCCAGCGCCTCGGCATCCGAAGCCGGCACATACTCCGCCCGCCCCGCATCCCGCAACGCCGCGTGCTCCGGCCCAATCGACGGATAGTCCAGCCCCGCCGATACCGAATGCGTCAGCGCAATCTGCCCACCCGAATCCTGCAGCACGTAAGAATATGTCCCCTGCAGCACACCCGGAGATCCTCCCCGAAACCGCGCCGCATGATCGCCCAGCTTCTCGCCGCGGCCCCCAGCCTCCACTCCAATCAGCTGGACTTTCTTGTCGTTCAGAAAATCGTAGAAAATCCCAATCGAATTCGAGCCCCCACCCACGCACGCAATAATCGCCGCCGGCAACTTCCCCTCCGCCTTCAGAATCTGTGCCCGCGCCTCACGCCCAATCACGCGATGAAAATCCCGCACCATTGTCGGATACGGATGCGCTCCCAGCACACTCCCCAACAAATAATGGGTGGTCCGCACATTCGTGACCCAGTCTCGCATCGCCTCGTTGATCGCGTCCTTCAGCGTCCGCGATCCCGACGACACACCGCGCACTTCCGCCCCCAGCAGCCGCATGCGGAACACATTCAACTCCTGCCTCCGCATGTCTTCGGTCCCCATGTACACGACGCACTCAAATCCCATCAAAGCACAAACGGTCGCAGTCGCGACCCCATGCTGCCCCGCCCCTGTCTCCGCGATCACGCGATGCTTCCCCATTCGCTCTACAAGCAGTCCCTGCCCCAGGCAGTTGTTAATCTTGTGCGCCCCCGTATGTAGCAAATCCTCGCGCTTTAAATAAATTTTCGCGCCACCGAGCTTCTCGGTCAGCCGCCGCGCGAAAAACAGAGGAGTGGGACGCCCCGCATAAGTTCGCAACAATTCAGTGAGCCGCGCCTGAAACTTCGGGTCGCGCTTGGCCCGCTCATATTCGCGCTGGAGTTCCTCAAGCGCAGCCATGAGCGTCTCCGGCACATATCGCCCCCCATAAACCCCAAACCGCCCCGGCTCGCTGGCAGAAACCGAGACCCGAGGGTGCCCCATCCTAGCCGCGCCGTTTGCGGCTAGGGGGGGGATTTTGACTTTCGAACTCCGCGGAACTGTAGCCATCCCTAACCAACCTTCCGATCCATCTCACGCACTGCGTTCACAAACGCACGTACCTTTTTCGGGTCCTTCTTCCCCGGCCGCGTCTCGACGCCGGATACTACATCGACTCCCCACGGCTGAAGAATGCTGATCGCCACGCTGACATTCTCGGGCGTCAAGCCGCCAGCGACGACCAATTTCGAACCACCCTTGCGCATTCCTTCCGCAAGACCTCGCGCTTTCTTCCAATCAAAGGTATCTCCTGTTCCACCTGGCTGGCGCAAATTCCCCGAATCCAGCAAGAACGTATCCAGGAAACCATCCGGAATCGAAACACCCTCCGGCATCCTCTTCCTCGATCCCGCAAAGCCGGTCAGCACGCGCTCAACTGCGCTCACATCGCCACTAAAAAGACTCATTGGGAACGCCATCAGACTTCGGAAGTGCGGAGGCAGGCAATCCCTGCCAATCGCCTTGTGGGCGTTACTTCCCGCGACTCGTTCTGCGGAGATATAACACTGGGTGCCCGTCAGACCGGTTTGCCGTAAGACGTTGATCGGGTCCTCATTGGGCCCGACAAACACCCCGATCTTCTCCACTTCCTCCGGCAGCTTCTCCACAATCTCCCGCACCACCTCCACCGTCACGCACCGTGGACTCTTCTCATAAAACACAAACCCCACCGCATCCGCTCCCGCGTCCACCGCCACGAGTGCATCCTCCAAATTCGTCATCCCGCAAATCTTCACCCAAGTCATAACGCAGTTGCCGTTGATCAGTTGTCACTCACCCGTAAAATTCAATTGTCATCCTGAGCGAAGTGGCGGCAAGCGAAGCGCAGCCGCCACGCAGTCGAAGAGCTTGCCCTGAGCTTGCCGAAGGGATCCCTACCGTCACTGGGTACTGGGTACTGAGTACCGAGTACTGGGTCCGAACAACTCCCGCAGCGCCTCTCCCGGAGACGACGCCCGCATCAGCGACTCCCCCACCAGAAACGCGTCATACCCTGCCCCTCGCAACCGCGCTACATCTTCCGCCGAATGAATCCCGCTCTCCGCCACCCGCACCACATTGGCAGGGAACCGGCCCGCCAAAGCAAAGGCCGTCTCGAGATCCACTTTGAATGTCCGCAGATCCCGCGTATTCACTCCAATCAAATCAAACCCGGCATCCAGCGTCCGCTGCAGTTCGTCATCATCATGTACTTCACATAAGACATCGAGCCCGTGCCGCCGCGCCCCCGCCCCCAGCGCACTCAACTCCATCGCAGACAGCGCCGCCACAATCAGCAACACCGCGTCCGCGCAATTCGCCCGCGCCTCCACCAACTGAAACTCATCGACGATGAAATCTTTGCGCAAGCAGGGAATCGCCACCGCCGCAGAAGCTTCCCGCAAATTTCCCAACGACCCTTGAAAGAATTCCTCATCGGTCAGCACCGAAAGCGCCGTCGCCCCCGCCGCCGCCAACTCCCGCGCCAACTCCGCCGGACGAAAATCCTCCCGAATCAATCCCTTCGACGGCGAAGCCTTCTTCAACTCCGCAATCACCGCCACACCCTCGCGGCTCCTCGCCTTCAGTGCCGCCCGAAACCCGCGCGGCACATGCCGTTCCGCCTTCTGCTCGAGCAAACGCAAGTCCGCGCCGCGCCGCGATTCCGCCACCCGCGCCCGCGTAGCCGCAACGATTCGCTCAAGAATGGCAGCCATAAAGAATCTTTCGATTATAAGGGACTGAGAGAATAACCACCCTTCTTGAGGGTGTTCGGTGACGTGACTTCCACTCAGCCAGGTGCCCTTCTCGCGCGCGCCCTTTGCGTGAGAAGTGGGGTTTTGCCATCACTTACAAATGTCCGCCAACTCCTTATACGGTTTCTTCGCCACTGGAGGATACGCAATCTTCCTCACATCCATCCACTCCTCCAGCAGAGTCCCTCCATACTTCGACCCCGCATCCGGATCCCCTTCATACGCCGGATCGCTCTCTGCTTCCTCCAGCGTCACCAGCGTGAATCCCTTCTTCTGCAGAAGATCCAGTGCATCCGGCAAGATCGTGCTGCTGAACGCCCCCAGGTGCAGCAACAGCACATGATTGATGTCGTGCCCATATACCAGCTTCGCCATCTCTCGCCCTAGATCCAGATACTGCGCCGCAATGTCCAAATAGCTCGACCGCAACCATGCAATCGACGCCGCATCCTTCTTCTCTTCACACCGCGCATAAGCGCTGTTCCACAAATAGTCCTCCCAATCGAGCGTGACTTGCGCCACGCGGTACTGATGCGCCTGCAGATAAGCCCGCACCGCGCGCCGCTTCTCCACAGTCTCACCCTCGCGCAAATACGGATACCGTAACCAATGCCAGTTCCCATCCTTTGCCGCCAACTCCAGCGCCGGCTCATTCTGTTCAATCTCGCGTTCAAACGCCTCCGCGGGATTCTCGTTCAAATCCAAATGCCCATACGTATGATTCCCTACCGGCTCCGCAGCCGCCCACAACTTCAGAGCCTCTGCCGCGTCAGCATTCCCTTCGAGCTTGCGCGCATTGACGAATCCATACGTTGCCGGCACCTGGCGCTTCTTCAACACCGCCAGCGTGTCCCGCGTAATCTCCACCCGCGTCACTCCAGCTGGCAGATCCCCATTCAGCGGCAGATCATCAAACGTAATCGCCATCTTCTGCGCCGCACCCACACCGCAACCAAGAACTAGGAAAAAGAAGAGAAGGGAAACGCGCGAGGGTGCCCCACCCTTGTCTCGCCGCTGTTTGGCGAGACAAGGTGGGGATTTTGACTTTCTAACCGAAGAAAACGTCATGCCCTCTCACTCTCAAACCCCACCGGCAGCATCGCCAGCACGCGCAAATCCATCACCGCATGCACCACGATCGGAACCACAAGACTCCCCGTCATCACAAACATTGCGGCGAACACGAAACCGACCACCGCCGACTGCACCCCTCCCGCCACCCCCTGATACAAATGCGCAATCCCAAAAATCACCGACGACGCCACCATCGCCCACGCCAAACTCAAGTGAAACGGCAGCGTATGGAAATATTGCATCAGAAACCCCCGATAAACGACCTCCTCACAAATCCCCGCCGTAATGCATACCACCCACCACCACTGCCTCTCCTCCGGACTCGAAGGCAGCAGAAACGCTAGCTTTTTCGCCGCCTTCCCCGCCTTCGCGCGAATCTTTTCGCTGCCCAGCGCCAGCACCGCCGGCACCAGGATCACAATCAACAACCCCGCCGTAAGCCCCGCCAGAAACAGGCCTGCCCGCGACCCCGTATCGAGCCATGCTCCCTCCCCCGGCGCCTTGTGAATCGTAGACACCGCCGCAAGGCCAACCGCCAGCACCGCCACGATCGCGCACACCCACGAAGCCGCCACAATCTTCCCGTAGAATTTGATCTTCTTCCCCGGATCCGTACTCGCCTTCAGCCGCGGAATCTCATACCTATCCCACAACGGCGTCACCACGATCAAGAAAAACACCAACACATGCTGCAGGACCATAAGAAACCTCGGGTGCCCCATCCTAACGTCGCGCCTTTTGCGACGTTAGGATGGGGATTTTGACTTTCAGACTTTTGACTTCAGACTTTTGGACTTATTACTCCATCCCCAACGAAGCCTTCACCGACTTCCCATACTCCCGCGCCTTCTCCAACACCGCCGCCTCGTCCACAGTAAGCAACTTCCGGTCCCGCATGACAACGCGCCCCCCAATCACGACAGTCTCGACATCGCTCCCCTTCAGTGAATAAGCAATCTGCGCGTACACGTCATACATCGGCACCGCATTCGGCTCATCCAAACTGATCAGAATCAAATCCGCCTTCTTCCCCGCCTCCAGCGACCCAATCTCTTTCTCCATGTGGAGCGCCCGGGCTCCATCAATCGTCGCCATCTCCACGACGGCCTTCGCATTCAGCGCCAGCGGATTCATCTTCGAGATCTTCGCCAGCTTCGCCGCCAGGTCAATCTCCTCCATCAAATCCAGATCGTTATTGCTTCCCGCCGGACCATCGGTCCCGAGCCCCACCGCCACACCCGCCGCCCGCATCTCCGCCACCGGAGACACTCCGCTCGCAATCATCATGTTGCTCGACGGATTATGCACGCATCCCACTTGCCGCTCCGCCAGCAGCTTCCAGTCCGCCGCGTCCACAAAAATGCAGTGCGCCGCCACCAGGTCCGGCCCCAACACTCCAATCTTCTCGAGGTAAGCGACCGGAGACATCCCGTTCGCCTTCTCGCTGTCCTCCCACTCTTTCTTCATCTCCGAAACGTGCATTAACAGCGGCGCATGATATTTCTTCGCCAGCGCCGCCGCATCCTGAATCGTCTTCTTCGAGCACGTATAGATCGAATGCGGAGCCGGGGCCGCATGAATCAGCGGATCCCCCTGCCACTTCTTCAGAAACTTTTCCGTGTACCCCATCATCTCCGCATTCGACTTGTTATCCGGCGCCGGAAAATCGATGAACGTCTCCCCCAGCACTCCGCGCATTCCCGCCTTCTTGGTCTCCTCGGCAATGGCGTCCTCGAAGTAATACATGTCGGCAAACGTAGTCACGCCCGCCCGGATCTGCTCTGCCGCCGCCAGCTTCGTCCCCCAGCGCACGAACTCCTCATTCACATTCTTGGCTTCCGCCGGAAAAATGTACTTGTACAACCAGTCGTTCAGCGTGACGTCATCATGCAGCCCGCGAAACAAAGTCATCGGCACATGCGTATGCCCATTGATAAATCCCGGCAGCACCAACCGCCCCCGCGCATCAATGACCTGCCCAGACGTGTATCGCCCCTCGACCTCAGCCCTAGGCCCCACCGCCACAATGGAATCGCCCTTGACCGCAACACTCCCGTCGTGAACAATCGCCCGCCCGGAATCCATCGTCACCACCATCCCGCCGCTGACGATCATGTCGACATCCTGCTTCGCCTGCCCCAACATCACTGCGCACAGTGCAACCACAATCACAACGAACATCGCGAGCACTCTCATCGTTCTCATCTGATTGGTCGGCCTCCCATAATTCTCGAGCGTTGCCGGGTGGGGGATTTTGACTTCTTCACCCGCACTAAATCTCCTTCTTCTCCACACGATCCAACTCCGAATCCGGCACAGGCCGGCTGCGAAACACACTGAAGTACTTCACGTTGTTCAAAACGAATGTCGGGGCGCCCGCCATCGTCCCCGATTTGATCCTGCCAAAATCCGCCCCCTCCACATCTTCCAGCACAAATGACGGCCGCGCATCGAGGTTGTAGTGGGAGATCTCGATTCCATTCATCTCCAGAAAGTTCACATGCCGGACGAAGAATCCATGCGATGGAGTCACGCCAAACATGGTCGGCTCCGGATAATCTTTTTCCTTCTCCGGCAGCTGCCGCGCCGCATCATCCTTCGACCCGCCTCCCATATGGGCGATCATAATGTCGCTGACCTTCACACACTCAATCGGATGTCCCGGAACCCCCGACAAGATCGAACAGATCGGTTCCGAACCACGAGCGTTCGCGCACGTAATATTGCTAAGAATGACTCGACGAATCTTCCCCGCCGAAACGCCTTCTGGCCCGCGCATCCTCGCCCCAAGCCGAATGAAAATTGGCGCTCCGTACAAATCCCGCATGGTAATGTTCGTCACGCTCACATCTTCAATTACCGCTCCATCCACCGACTCAATCGCCAGCCCGCAGCATCCATCAAATACGCAATTCGAAACGGTGATGTTCTTGAATCCGCCGTTCGACTCCGTCCCAAGCTTGATCCGCCCCCTGCGCGGCACCTTCTCGTCCTCGGCAAATCGTTTGAATGTCCCATCAAGCAGCGCCCCTTCTTCGTAACTGCCCGAGACCATGCAATTGCTGATCGTCACCATCTCGGTCGCCCGCGCATACCCCAACGCAAACGAACTCTTCAAACAGATCCCGTCATCCCAGGGCGAATTCACGCTGCAATTTGAAATCCGCACATTCCGGCAGCAATCAACATCCATGCCATCGCGATTCGTATCAATTTTCAGATTGTCGATCGTCAGGTTATCGACGCCCGTGGCCAGAATCCCAAAATGCCCGCCATGCAGAATGGAAAAATCTCGCAAAATCACGTTGCGGCAATTCTTCAGAGCGATCGCTTTGTTCGCCACCCCCGCGTGCTCCGCGACAGGCCCAGCGCCCCACCCGCGGCTCAAGCCCTTTCCCCAAATCAACCCAGGCCCGCAAATCGAAATGCCCTCCAGCCCCTCGCCCCAAATCAAACTGTTATGCCAGTGATTGTGCCCGTAATCCTGAAAGTCCTCCCAGGGCTTGTTCGACTCTGCGAGATCATAACTGTGCGAAGAATCCGCGGCCGGATCCGCCGCCACAATCGTCGCTCCCGCATCGAGATAGATCGCAACTTTGCTCTTCAGATGGATCGAATAGCACAAATAATTTCCAGCCCGAAAGTAAACCGTTCCCCCGCCGCCAGCAGCAGCCGCGCCGATCGCCTGATTAATCGCAAGACTGTCAATCGTCTTCCCGTCCCCCGCAGCACCAAGCGCGCGCACGTCATAAAACGCTGTAGCAAAACTTTGCTCCGGGTGCCCCATTTCTGCCGCCCCCTCTGCGGCAGAAAGCCTGCCCTGAGCTTGTCGAAGGGTGGGGAGTTCCCCCGCCAGCGCCAGTCCCGGCACCACGAGCCCCGCGCTCTTCAAGAATCCCCGTCTCCCCCCTCCGTCCATTCGCATGCTCTCTCCCGCATCATCAGGGTGCCCCATCCTAACGTCGCGTCTTTTGCGACGTTAGGGTGGGGATTTTGACTCTGTTATCTCGCCGCGATCCACTTCAAATAAAACTTAAAGAAATCCTCCGCATTCGAATCCAAACAAACCTGCGCATTCACCGCCCCCGGCTCCTCTCGCGTGAACCCCTTGTCATCTATCTGAATATGCATCCCCGTCACCGGACACAATTCCGGACGCAACACAAACACAAGCGTCATCGGATCAAACAACGTCGGCGTCTCCTGCCCCCACAAGTGATACAGCACCGCCAGCTGATCCGTCACCACCGTTCCCTGACTGAACAAAAACGCCCGCTTCACCTCATCCAGCTTCAACTGCGTAGAATCCAGCGGCATCACATACAGCGGCACTCCCGCCGCAAACAATTTCTGCGCCGACGCCACATCATTCAAAATGTTCCACTCCGGCATCGCAGGCACCGGCGCCGTATATCCCAAATCCCCATACCCGCGCCGCACCGACCCGCCCATCAGCACCACGCGCTTCAATTTCCGAAACGTCGCCGCATCCTGATCGATCGCCGCTCCCACATTCATCAGCGGACCAATCGCCACCAGCGTGATCTCCCCCGGATACTTCCTTATCTGCTCCAGCAAAAATTCGACCGCATCGCCATGCGAGCTCTTCGCAAAGCGTCCGTCCCCATACTTCCGCTGCGACATCGGATTCTTCGTCCCCGTCGCCTTCCCCGCCAGCACCGGAATATCCCCGCGCCCCACCTCGCCCAGAAACCGGTCCGTAATCTTCGCCCGCGCCTCAGTGTCTCCAAACGTAGTCATCACACCCAGCACCTGCAACTCCGGACTCTTCACCGCCAGCGCCAACGCAAACGCATCATCCACGTCATCGCCAATATCGGTATCAATAATGACCTTCTCGGGTGCATGCCGCGTCCCCTGCGCCCATCCAGTGCACCAAGCCAGTATCAAGACCAAACAAGAGATACATCCTCGACTGGCTCGACTCATCGCATCTCCTCCGCCCTGTAGGGTGACCCATCCTAACGTCGCGCACTTTGCGACGTTAGGGTGGGGATTTTCGACCCTACCTGATGACCTGATGAAACTCCGACACAATCTCAATTTTCCCAACAATATTCGCGTTCAATTTCCGCCAACGAATTTGCAGGAATCCAATATTCGCGATGGCCCGCGCTTCCCACGACGTGCACGCCGTATTTCTGTAGAAACTCACTCCGCACCTGGAATCGCAGCACATATCCCACAAATCCCGACCGCTCATCCTTCGTGTTCCAGTCGCGCGCAATCTGCGTCGCATATTCCTCCGTCAACACCGGATAGAAAATCGGCTGCTCCGGCAATCGCGGAGGAAATTCGCGAAACCCGCGGGCTCGAACAAGATCCATCTCAATCTACCCAACCGGTCTGTAGAGCGTTGTCAGTGGGCCGTTCACCGCATACAGATACTAGCTCACCTCACACGAGAAGGGTCCCCGATGACGATCAATCGAAGAGTTTCGCGGTCTTTGAAACCTTGAAACCCGAAACTTTGAAACCTCGCCTCCCGCCCGTGTTCCCCCGCCCACATCGTGTCTCGCGCCCCACGCGGCTTTCGGGCGTTCACAACTCTAACTCCCGCCAAATCAACGCCCTCCCACTTGGCTCCCGCCGTGCATTTCTCCATAGCGCCGCTAGTCGGCAGGAGGCAACCACAATGACCCGCATCAACGCTATTCGCACCACCGCAGAAACCCATTCCGTAGCTTGGGGCACAAGGACCAGCGCGCTCGTTTTCGGCGCCATCCTGATCATCTGCTCCGTAACCGTCGGCTGTTCCAGCGACAAACCGAAACCCGTCAGCTCCAACAACCAGATCCCGGTGACGCAGTCCCCGAGCCTGATCCAGCCCATGCCCGCACCCATCGTGCAGGCTACGACCACTCCGGCTCCTAAAAAAGTCGTACACAAGAAGCCCGCGACCGTGAACTATGCGGACAAGACCTACGGCGTGACCTTCGAATATCCACGCCGCTACGCCATTGAAACCGGCAATGCCGCCACCGAACTGCTCGCTGAGAATCCGATCGCGATGAACTTCGTGCAGCCCGGCGGAGTCGCACTCGCCGCCGTCGAACTTCCCGAGACTAGCTACGCCAACACGGACTTCTCGTCCGCATTCTTCAACGTGAGCGTCAACAAGAACCTCACCGCCGATCAATGCACCGAGTTCGCCGTGCCGCAGCCCAAGCAGGTAGCGCAGACGGAGCCCGCGCCCGTAACGCCGACGTCTTCAACCGACGTTGCGAAACAGGACACCACGTCCGCTCCGAAGACGGATTCTCCGTCGGCTTCCGCACCAGCCGTTTCGACTTCGGACTCGCCGAGCCTCGCGAAATCTTCGTCCGCGCCGTCAACCGACTCGATGTCGAACTCCAAGCTGATGCTCGGGGACCTCGAACTCCGCGCCACCGAAGCGGTTTCCGGAGAGGGCACTCGCCAGAGCGACTCCAAGTACTTCCATGTCTTCCAAAATGGATCCTGCTACGAGTTCGCGCTGAACGTCACCACGGTAGCGTCTGAAGATGGCCTGACCAAGCACGTCGACCGCGACAAAGTCTTCAACCGCCTGGAACAGATCCTGGCGACCGTGAAGATCAATCCGGTCCAGGCCCCAGAAGTCGCCGCCGAAACCCCAGCACCAACGCCAGCCGCCACCCCAGCCCAGTAAACGCTCGAGGGTGCTCCATCCTAGCCGCGCCTTTTGCGGCTAGGGTGGGGATTTTGATGTTTTGTCTGAAACAGATTTCGATCGAGAAGAGAAACCCGAGCTCCCGCAATGCCCACAACACGCCCGTGCCTAGCAACCTACCTCGAGCCCCTGACCCGCTCCCTCCTGCTCTTCCTCGGCCTCGATCACGCCCTCATCGACTTCCTCACCCTTACCGCCCTCGGAGCCGTCACCGTCCTTCTCGCAATCCTCGCCGTCGCCATCCGCATCCCGCGCCGCCAATCCGCACCATCGATTCCCAGAATTCCCGAATGAGCATTGACCCGAATCGACCCGCATAGAGTCAAGCCTCCCTCGCTTCCCGCCGATCAACTTTCATGAGGATACCCACGTCTTGAACTCGCTAGCCATCCTCCCCGGAACCGAAGCCGACCCGATTTCGCACAGCGAACCTCCATCCTGACGGCCGCATCTGTGAGGATTACATACGCGAGGCCCGCCTCATCCAGTCTTCGCTCATCCCCACCGCGTCCCTCCGCGACTACTCCGTCGAAATCGATTTCCGCTTCACGCCCTTCTTCGACGTCGGCGGAGACTTCCTTGATTTCTTCCTCCTCCCCGACGGACTCATCGGACTCTTCCTTGGCGACGTCGTCGGCAAGGGACTTCCCGCCACCGTGTACGGCGCTCTCGTCATGGGTACGCTGCGCGGCATTCACAAAACCGGCGTCGATACCAGGACCATCCTCTCCCTGCTGAACCAGCGTCTGCTGCAGCGCCCTCTGCCCGGCCGTTTCTGCTCCACGCTCTACGCCGTCTTCGATCCCACGACCCGCACTTTGGCCTTCTCCAACGCCGGTCTGCCCTTGCCCCTCCACGCCTCTGCCGCCACCTGCCAACTAGTCGGCGAAGTCGGACTCCCCTCCGGCCTTCGGCCCACCGCCAGCTACAACCAGCACATCGTCCAACTTTCCCCCGGAGACTCCGTCCTGTTCGCCACCGATGGTCTGCAGGAAGCGCTCAACCCCGAAGGCATCGAATTCTCCAACACCCGCCTCCCCGAACTATGGGCCGAAAGTCAGTCGAAGTCTGTCGCGCAATCCCTCGAATACCTCTACACTGGCCTTCAGGTTTTTTCAGATGGCACCGCCCCTCACGACGACATCACCGCCGTAGTCTTAAAAGTCCTAGGCTAGTTTTGCGGAAGGAATCTCTGAACCCGCCTCAAGATTCGTCTCGGCCAGAATCTCAGTCAAGGTTGGATGAACATAGATCGCTATGGAAAAGACGAACGCGGAGCCGGGGTGCCCCACTCTTCTTTTCGCGCCTTTGGCGAAAAGAGGGTGGGGATTTTGACTTCCCTTGTACTTCTTCTTATCTCTTGCTGATGAACACGTGAGTCGCATTCTCTCCCGTAACACTCCGCGCGACCGCAAATCCAAGCTGGTGCAGATTGATCCCCGCAAACAGGTTCTCCCCCTCGCCCAGCAGAACCGGAGACACCGCCAAATGCATCTCATCGATCTGCTCCGCGGCCAGATACTGCCGCAGCACCGACACGCCGCCGCCAATGCGCACGTCCTTGCCGCGGGCCGCCTTTTTCGCCTGCTTCAGCGCCGACTCCGCTCCCTCGGTGACAAAGTAAAACGTCGTCCCGCCCTCCATCTCCAGCGGTGCACGCGCGTGATGCGTCAGCACAAACACCGGCGTATGGTACGGAGGATTCGCCCCCCACCATCCTTTCCACGAATCGTCCTTCCACGCACCCCGCACGGGCCCAAACATATTCCGTCCCAGGATCCACGCGCCCACATTCTCGAACGACTGCGCAGCCATCTCGTTGTCGACGCCCTTGCTCCCGCCGCTCTGACCCTGCATCTTCTTGAAAATATCAGTGTGAAAAAACCACCCATGCAGGTCGGTCCCGCGCACTCCCAGCGGATTCTGCAAATCCTGCCGAAGCCCAGCCCCAAACCCGTCAATCGAAATCGAAAATGCCGCAACTCTAACTTTGCTCATAGGACTCCCGGTTCAGTTTCAAGGTTTCAGAGTTTCAAAATATCAAAGTCGTTGCCTGTGGAATTCGTCGAATCCGATCCGCCGCTCCTGTGAAACTTTGGAACCTTGAAACTCTGAAACCTTGCCCTTCCATGTCGAGTCCTAACCGCCGACTTCCGCATCCAACCGGCCATGGAGGTAAGCATATGTATGTTGTATTGGGAGCAAGTGGGAATACCGGACGTGTAGTGGCGAATAACCTTCTGTCCCGCGGTCAGAAAGTTCGTGTCGTCGGAAGAAACGCAGCCCATCTGCAGACTCTCGCGGCGAAAGGTGGGGAGACCTTCATCGCCGATCTCACCGACTCCGGCACTCTCACCCAGGCCTTTCAAAAGGCTGACTCCGCCTACGTCATGATTCCACCCAATCCCGCCAGCACCGACGCGCTTGGTTATGCGAATCGGGTAAGCGACGCGATCGCCGCCGCAGTGCAAAAAGCAGGCACCAAAAACATTGTTGCACTCAGCAGCATCGGAGCCGACAAAGCCAGCGGAACCGGCCCCGTCGTTGGCCTTCACAATCTCGAGCAGAAACTCAACCAGATCGCCGGCGTCAATGTGCTCCATCTGCGCGCGGGCTATTTCATGGAAAACACACTTCCCCAAGTGAACGCGATCCGCCAGATGAACTCCGTCGCCACGCCGCTCCGCCCCGATCTGAAGGTTTCCATGATCGCCACCCGCGACATCGGAGCCGCAGCCACCGAAGCTCTCCTGAACCCCTTCCCCAGCAAGCAAACCCGCGAACTGCTGGGACAGCGCGATCTAACCTACACCGAAGTCGCCGCGACGATCGGCCAGGCCATCGGCAAGCCTGACCTCAAGTACGTCCAGGCACCCGACGATCAGTTCCGCAGTGTCCTGGTTCAAATGGGAATGTCCGAGCAATTCGCCAAGCTGCTGCTGGAGATGATCGGCGCACTCAACTCCGGATATATGCGCGCCCTCGAACCTCGCACTCCCCAGAACACCACGGCCACGAATTACGAAACCTTCGTAGCCGAGTATTTCCTCCCGGCCTACCGCCAGCAAGCCGCAGCCTGACCCCGTGTAGCGGCAGATGCAGGATGCTCCTTTGCTCGCGCCGCGTGCCCCATCCTAACGTCGCGCGTTTTGCGACGTTAGGATGGAAATTTTGATTTCGCCTCGAAACCTTCGCGTGCCTCCCTCGCGATAGCCCACGTAGCGGCGGACGCAGCTTGCCCTGAGCAACGCCGGAGGGGCCGCAACGCGAAGCGAACGTAGGGTGAGCGCACGCTCTTGATCTCCCTCACACCAGCAATCCCGTGGGCGGGCCCATCCTTCGCGCACTTTGCGAAGGGTGGGCATTCAGAACGCTCGGATCAAAAGGAAACAAACCTTGTGTCGACAGCATCGCCACCCGCCCTTGCAAAATGCGCAAGGGTGGGCCACCCTCTGTTGTGCCAGTTACTGGCAAACACGGCGGAAGCCTGGGCCACCCGCCACAAAATCGAACGTGGAAACGCCGATATCCGTAGTTTTCCGGATATCGGAACGCTAGGTACGAGGTGCAGGCAGGAAGGGAGTCGGATGAACGACCCTGTGACGACACAAACGGCAGAATACCGATACAGGATAACGAGAATTCAATCAACGATGGGACGTCGCTATCGCCCGGAAATCTGGTGGTGTTTGTGGGCCCGAACAATGTCGGTAAGAGTCGGTCCCTAACTAGCCAAGGGCTATCGCCCTTGATATCCCATCGAGTGCTATGGCTTTCCCGGAGTGATGCCGTAGAAGCGTTCATGGCGGTAGTCTTCTGGGTATTCGACTACACAGGAGATCGCCATGAACGCTTTCTACGAGCACCACAAGAGTAGCATCGAGTTCGGATATCGATGTTTCGATCGGATCCTACTGAATGGACTGATTCAACCCTTCCAACAACCCGAACGGGTAATCGGGTTCTTCAATACCTATCGGGATGGGAAACGGGTAATCCGTCGGACCCTCACCGAGATTGCCGACCAGTTCCACCATTGGGTTATCAATCGTGCGGAGAGATGGGGGGCACCCATCGTCGAAGCTCCGCAGCAGGAGCGGCGCGACGATTTCGTGCTGCCGTACTTGCAAAAGACCGACGCCGATCATGTGGCCGTCATTCTGAAAGCTCGGGAACCCGCTCGCATCCTCGTTGCCATTGGCGGAAAGCAGAACCAATGCCCGCATCTGGAACTGAAGCAGCGCTGGGTGAATCAATACAATTTCTATCTCAACGACCAACACTGGGGGCCCATGTTTGTCCGCATGTGTCCTTACTTTCCTTTCTCCGCCCGAGTATGCCTGAATCAGCATCATTGGCTGGCTCTTCGCATGCAGCAGGAGGGCATCTCCTTTCGGCAATGCAAAAACGCCTTCCTGCAATGCTCCCACCCCGAACGGTTACAACAACTCGCCGACTCTTTGACCGCCCAAGATTTATTGCGCTGCGGGCAGAAGTGGCTGACCGCCTTTACTCCCTTCTTCTCCTCCCAGGAGCGGCGACAGGCCGGCTGCCAGCACCGGCTCTTCTTCTCTCAGGTCGAGCTTTGCGACAACCTGATCTTCTTCCGCCGCGCCGCCGTCGACCAGTTCGCCGAGCGCTTGCTCGACATGAACCGAACCATCGGACAACCCAAAAAGATCACTCTCATCTTTGGCCGCAAAGTCACTCGGCAATACAAGGGCAAGCTGCAGACCGAACTCGAAGACCTCGATCTTCCCAATCCCGTCATTCGCAGTCACTACGCCCATGGATTCGCCAAGCAATACGTCCGCGATGACCGCTTGCTACGAACCGAGCCGGCCACTAATGACGTCACCGATTATGGGGTCAATAAGAACGTCGAGAACCTTCCCCAGCTGCGGCAGCGCATGTCCGAGATCATTGACCACTACCACGATGCGCAGCAAGACATCCTGGAAACTTTCATCGATCGCGGCCAGCTCCAAAAACTGGCTGAGCCCACCACCCTGACCAACGGAAAGCGGATCCCAGGCCTTAAGCTCGATCACCCTCGGCAACTGGCGGTCATGCATGCTCTGGTCCGCTATGCCAACATCGCCGCCGGCTCCACTTTTACCACCGCCGATCTCTACCCGCCGGTGTTGGACGCTCTCGGACTTCCCCAGTCCCAATACTCTTTGGCATCGCCAACCTCGCCCCGGACAAACGTTGTCAACTGGACCGCCTCTATCAACGAGTCACCGACGATCTCGACGCTCTTTTATCCGCCGTCGGCCTCAAGGCCGCTGCTTGACCAATCCAACGAGAACAAAATTCTCGTTTCGAGGTGCATAAACGACTAAGGGACATTTTATCTATATGCGCTCCCCCCACAAAACGTCTCTCCTCGTCGACTGGTAGTTAAAGAGGTGGACTGGACAACACCTTCAGGTTTTAAAGATCTAATAGATCGCGACAAGGTCAAAAGCGCCAGGCGCGCGTGGAGGGACTGACCGTCACTATAATTCTCAAAGGACACGGCAATACTATGCTAAGGGGCGCTTCTGCGGGATTGCGAGTACCGAAAGTAACCGGAGTAGCGCACCCAAAAGGAAAAGGCCATCCAGATTTCTCTGAATGGCCTTTATTAATGCCGGCAACTACCTACTCTCCCACACACTTTCGCGTGCAGTACAATCGGCCCAGCGGGGCTTAACTTCCGTGTTCGGGATGGGAACGGGTGGATCCCCCGCGGTATGATTACCGACAAGTCGTAGCAGCGAACTTCGAGCTATGAGCCTCGAGCTAAGATCTCCCGTGGGAAGATCATCGCTGCAAACTTTCAAACAATCAGCCCAGCGGCGCTTAACTTCCGTGTTCGGGATGGGAACGGGTGGATCCCCCGCGGTATGATTACCGACAAGTCGTAGCAGCGAACTTCGAGCTATGAGCCTCGAGCTAAGATCTCCCGTGGGAAGATCATCGCTGCAAACTTTCAAAGATCGTGAGGTTCGATACCTCACAACTGAATAGATTGGGTGTGTGGCTTACTCTCTTATTGGTTTACTTCCGATTTCTGCCACTTCATTACATCGGCTAGCTTTATAAAAGCTCATCGGCGCACAGTTATCAGTTATTGCTTCTCAGTCATTCAGGTTCTAACGACTTACTAACAACTTGCTGAGTTACAGTTCAGGTTCTAACTGAGGCACGGCCAAAGCCGCGCCCTACCCAACTGAAAACTGACAACTGTTTTCTGCACCGAGTAAATTTTATGGTCAAGCCGAACGGGCGATTAGTACTGGTAAGCTACACGCATCACTGCGCTTCCACCTCCAGCCTATCAACCAGGTAGTCTTCCTGGGCCCTTCTTATCCCTTACGGGTTGGGAGATCTCATCTTGAGGAGTGCTTCCCGCTTATATGCATTCAGCGGTTATCACAACCGAACTTCGCTACCGAGCGGTGCCATTGGCATGACAGCTCGAACACAAGAGGTTCGTCCATCCCGGTCCTCTCGTACTAAGGACAGGTCCTCTCAAATCTCCTGCGCCCACAACAGATAGGGACCGAACTGTCTCGCGACGTTCTGAACCCAGCTCACGTACCGCTTTAATAGGCGAACAGCCTAACCCTTGGAACCTTCTACAGCTCCAGGATGCGATGAGCCGACATCGAGGTGCCAAACCGGAGCGTCGATATGAACTCTTGGCTCCGATCAGCCTGTTATCCCCGGCGTACCTTTTATCCGTTGAGCGATGGCCCTTCCATGCAGAACCACCGGATCACTAAAGCCTACTTTCGTACCTGCTCGTCTTGTAGGACTCGCAGTCAACCACGCTTATGCTTTTGCACTCGTCGGCTGATTTCCAAACAGCCTGAGCGTAGCTTCGCGCGCCTCCGTTACCGTTTAGGAGGCGACCGCCCCAGTCAAACTACCCGCCTTACCATGTCCCTCTCCCGGTTCACGGGAGTAAGTTAGAACCACAGATCTCGCAGGGTGGTATCTCACCGTTGGCTCCTCCAAGCCCGAGAGCCTGGAATCAAAGCCTCCCACCTATCCTGCGCAGCAAGGGCCATAGTTCATGGTAAAGGTATAGTAAAGGTGCACGGGGTCTTTCCGTCTAGTTGCGGGCAACCGGCATCTTCACCGGCACTACAAGTTCGCCGTGTCAGTCGGCAAGACAGTCGCACTTTCGTTACGCCATTCGTGCAGGTCGGAACTTACCCGACAAGGAATTTCGCTACCTTAGGACCGTTATAGTTACGGCCGCCGTTCACTGGGGCTTCAGTTCGAAGCTTCGCCTTGCGGCTGACCTCTCCCTTTAACCTTCCAGCACCGGGCAGGCGTCAGCCCCTATACGTCGTTTTCGACTTTGCAGAGACCTGTGTTTTTGTTAAACAGTCGCAGTGCGCATTTCGCTGCGGCCCCCTCGAGCTATGAACTCTACCGGGGCACCCCTTCTCCCGAAGTTACGGGGTTATATTGCCGAGTTCCTTACCAACTGTTCTCACGAGCGCCTTTGGATATTCTCCTCGTCTACCTGTGTCGGTTTGAGGTACGGTTCCCTTACTTTCTCCTTAGAGGTTTTTCTTGGCAGTGTGGAATCGGCAGCTTTCCTCCATACGGAGTACTGCTTTGCGTCTCAGTGATAACTTCCTCGCGGATTTGCCTACGAGAAACACCTTACACGCATCGACCGTTATAGCCATAGAACGGCCTGCTTATCCTACTGCGTCACCCCATCGTATAACGAAAACAAGGGAGGTCCGGAATATTAACCGGATGTCCATCGGCTACGCCTTTCGGCCTCGCCTTAGGGACCGCCTGACCCTGAGCGGATTAACCTTTCTCAGGAAACCTTAGACTTTCGGCGCGGAGGGTTCCCACCTCCGTTATCGCTACTTATGCCGGCAGGGTCTCTTCTCAACCGTCCAGTAGTCCTCTCGGTCTACCTTCAAACTGTTGGGAATGCTCTCCTACCACGCATGGCTGTTACACCATGCATTCGCTGCTTCGGTAACAAGCTTAAGCCCCGTTAAATTGTCGGCACCGGACCGCTTGACCAGTGAGCTATTACGCTTTCTTTAAAGGATGGCTGCTTCTAAGCCAACCTCCTGGCTGTCTGGGCGTTCCGACTTCCTTTCCCACTTAGCTTGTATTTTGGGACCTTAGCAGGCGATCTGGACTGTTTTCCTCTCGACGACGAAGCTTAGCCCCCGCCGTCTGACTCCCGGATTGGTTGTTCTATGGCATTCGAAGTTTGATTGGATTCTGTAAGCTGGAAAGCCCCATAGTCCATTCAGTTCTCTACCACCACGACAAATCATCCGAGGCTAGCCCTAAAGCTATTTCGGAGAGAACGAGCTATCACGGAATTTGATTAGCCTTTCACCCCTACCCTCAGCTCATCGGAGCTTTTTTCAACAAACACCCGTTCGGCCCTCCAGTGGGTGTTACCCCACTTTCAGCCTGGCCAAGGGTAGATCATCCCGCTTCGCGTCTATTCCTGCCAACTGGATCGCCCTATTCGGACTCGCTTTCGCTACGGCTCGCTTTCGCTTAACCTTGCTGACAAGAATAACTAGCCGGCTCATTATGCAATAGGCACGCGGTCAGACTTTCGGCTTGCGCCGCATTGTCCTCCCACCGTTTGTAGGCACACGGTTTCAGGTACTATTTCACTCCGCTCACAGCGGTTCTTTTCGCCTTTCCCTCACGGTACTGGTTCACTATCGGTCAGAAGCTAGTATTTAGCCTTACGGAATGGTCTCCGTAGCTTCCCGCAAAGTTTCTCGTGCTCCGCGGTACTCAGGTATCGACTTCGAGTCTGGCTCGTTTTCACCTACGTGGCTATCACACTCTATGGCCCCTCTTTCCAGAGGGCTTCGGTTAACGACCAGATTGGTAACTCTACTGTTGTCGACCCTACAACCCCGGTAGAACCCGAAGGTCTTACCGGTTTAGGCTGTTCCGATTTCGCTCGCCACTACTCTCGGAATCGAGGTTTCTTTCTTTTCCTCCTGGTACTGAGATGGTTCACTTCCCAGGGTTCGCTCGTGCGTGACTATGGATTCATCACGCCGTACGGGGGTTTTACCCCCGTGGGTTTCCCCATTCGGAAATCCCCGGATCAAAGCCTGCTTGCGGCTCCCCGAGGCTTATCGCAGCTTGCCACGTCCTTCATCGCCTGCTTCTGCCAAGGCATCCACCATGCGCCCTTAGTAGCTTGACCATAAAATTAACTCGACACACTCAATCGGCTCCCGGCTTCAGGCTTTCGCCTTCCGCTAAAAGCAAATCGAACACGCCGCTTCAACCCTATGGGCCTAGTTGCCTGCTCATCGCGCGCTCAACGCCTATCAGTGTTGTCGCGCCCCAGCAGGCTAAAATTCAGGCACTCATAAAAATTTACAACGCCTTGTAATTTGCCCAATCTATTCAGTTGTCAAATATCGTCCTCGCTGGCCCGCTTCAACTTATTGAAGCCCCAGCAAACCCCGCACTCGG
>CAWHSR010000012.1:0-55000 GCA_963832015.1 uncultured Acidobacteriaceae bacterium | reverse complement strand
GCTGTTTTCGTCGCCGATGACGATGCGGTCGGGCCACTGCGGGATGGTATTGATCAGGAGGCGCAGGCGGGTGGCGTCTTTGGGGAGATTGAATTCGAGTTGCGTGGTGTAGGAGTCGGCGGGCGTCAGCGGCGTTAGGAGCGGGGTGCCTGCCGTTGCGACGGGGATGTACTCGTGGCCCGTGCTGTCGATGAGGCGGGCTTCGCGCGGGGACGGAGTCAACGGGGCGTCTTTGGGGCGGGTGGGTGAGGTGGTGGTTTCGTCGAAGCGGGTGCGGAGGGTGACGACGAGATGGCCGTCGGGTTGAGTGTGGGCGTCGAGGACGGAGTAGGCGAGGTGGCAGTCGATCTCGCAGAAATATTTCTCCTGTCCATGCGCCAGGGCGGTTTCGTGGCTGGCAGCGGAGAAAGAGAGCAAGAGAGTGATATAGACAACGGCGGCGACTCCGGCAACGATGGCGGTGATGCGCGCGAACTTTGGCTTGCGGGCAAACCAGAAGATTAGAGCCGAGGCAACGGCGAGGAAGAGGCCTCCGATTGCAGCGAGGAATCCGAGGACGGCGAGCGGAGCGGGGAAATTCATGTTGCTGGCGATGTGCGCGTTCCACATAACTGCTTCTCCTTAGTACAATGTACTTTACAATGCAAAGCTTTGGGGAAAAAAAATGTGCGCGAGCTATTCTTCGCGGGTGACGCGGATCCATTCCTCCATCTGGTCGAGATATTCGGCAAGGGCGCGGCGGCCGGTCGGGGTCAGGCGATATTCGGTGCGGGGGACGCGTCCTTCGAAAAATTTCACGCAGGAAATGTACTGGGCTTCTTCGAGCTTGCGGGCATGCACGCTCAGGTTGCCGTCGGTGGTCTTGAGCACCCGCTTGAGGTCGTTGAAGCTGAGCGAATCGTTGGTGGCGAGCGCGCTGACGATGCCGAGGCGGATGCGCTCGTGAATCAGGCGATCTAGTTCGGGGAGTTCGGGGGCGACCGGAGCGTGCTCGCGAACTTCGTCATGAGAGCGTGCACGAGTCTTCTCGCGAACCTTGGCATGAGCGACCGACTCTTGCTTGGAGTGCTTGCCGTGAGATGGAAGAGGTCTAGCCACCGTGCCTCCTAGCAATGAAGAGTCCGAAGAGGATGTGGAGGCCGCCGAAGCCAGCGGCCAGGAACCAGTTGCCCCAGGCGGCGGGGCCGAGGACGGTGAGTCCGCCGAGAAGCATGAAGCAGAGGCCCATGACGGGGACGATCTGGACGGAGAAGGCGCCTCCGGTAATGATGCCGGCGCCGTAGAGCAAGAGCCACGTCGCGGCCAGAGCCGACTGCAGGCCCGCGCGGAATAACAGGAATGTGAGGAAGGCTCCGGCAACCAGGGGCGGAGCGAGGCTGAGAGCGACTTTGCGGGCCGGGCCGGAAAACAGGGGCAAGCCACGGCGGTTCGCTTTCCAGGTGCAGGCGAGTAAGCCGATGGCGACGGCGAGAAGGCCTTCGGCGAGCCAGACGCGGAGCCATGCAAACGGCGAAACTTGCTGGGCGGCGAGCCATGCGGCAGCCAAGGCCGTAAAGCCCAGAAGGACTTGTCCCCAGCCGGAAACGGCGGTGAAGGCGGCGGAGCGCTCCATGGTGTCGCGGATGAAGCGGAGGTCTTCGAAGACTTCGGGGGCGGTGCGCGCCGGCGCGGAACTTCGCTCGGAGGAATTGCGCTCGGACGATCGGTGGAAGCGCCGGAGACGATGGGGCCGCGGGTCGAACATGAGGATAGATTAACTCCGTGGGCGAAGGCTGTCAAGTACTTTGTGATGCAAAGAATAAATCGGTTTTGCGAGAACAAAACCCGGACGGAGGTCGAAGAGCTGACGTGCAAAATCCCCACCCTAGCCGCAAAAGACGCGGCTAGGATGGGGCACCCTCAAGTTCGCTCGGGGCGACAAGAATCAAAATCCCCAACCTCTCGCACAAGACGCGAGAACGTTGGGGCACCCTTCTATAATCGACACATCCAAGGTGCGTGGAGGAGGGTTTGTGGGGGCTTGGGGTACGGGAAGTTTTGAGAATGACGATGCGGCGGATTGGGTGAGGAAGCTGGGCACGATCACGCCTGACGATCTGACGAAGGTTCTGGTGCAGGCGGCGGACGATCCGGCTTATTTGGAAGCGCCGGCCGCCAGCGCCGCGGTTGCGGCGGGGGAGGTGGTCGCGGCTCTGAATGGTTCTCCGGCGGAAGGAGCACCTTCGGCGATCGCCGACTGGGCGAAGAAGCATCCGAAGGCATTCACTCCGGAACTTAAAGCTCTGGCTATGCGTACCTTGGACAGGGTTCGGAAAAACTCGGAGTTGAAGGACCTGTGGATGGAGGCCGATGGGCTGAACGACTGGATTGCCGCCATGCGGGAATTGCAGGGCCGGCTGGAGCGATAGAAGTGGGCGAGTTCCACCGCCTTGGGACATACCACCTCGCGCTGCAAGGCGGCGGCATCTAACTTCAAGGTTGACCACAGGATAGCTCGCCAAGGACGGCAACCGGCATCCTTCAATCGTCCGGAAATTCAGCTTGGCCGGCTTGTAACAATTGAAGGTTCCGACCGTCTTTATTCATATGCGCACAATCTGGGATATCTTCGCGCAAATCTTCCGCAATCTGTGGGCCCACAAGTTGCGCTCATTCCTGACCATGTTCGGGATTGCCTGGGGCGTGGGATCGCTGCTACTGCTCGTAGGCGTGGGGGAAGGATTCCGGTCGGGCAATAAACGCGAGTTGGCCGAGTTTGGCCGGAACATCATGTTCATTTTTCCCGGGCGCGCGCCAGCGGTAGCGGGCAGCATGAATTCCGCGCGGCCGTATTTGCTCACCTATCAGGATTATGTAGATATCCGAACGCAAGCTCCGCACGTAGGCAATGCCGCGCCCGTGCTTTCGCGTTCAGACATGCATCAGGTGAGCGAGTTCGCCAGTGCAAGCGTGGAGATTTTGGGAGCGGAGCCGCAGCTGAACGAGATCAGTTATCTTCCGCTCAAAGAGGGACGGTGGCTGAATGAAATGGATTTGAAGCAACAGCGGAACGTGATCGTATTGGGGAACGAACTGCTGAAGACGCTTTTCCCGGGGCGGCCTTCGCTGGGAGCATTCATTCTGCTGAACGGAATTCGCTTCGAGGTAATCGGCAGCATGCCGCACCTTGGCCGCGGAGAGAATACATGGCTGAACATGCGGGGCTACATCCCGTTTACGGTGATGGCCACGAACTTCCCGCTGAAGGGGGAGAACCACCTGAATTCGATTTCATTTGTTGAATACCAGCCTTACACGACGGCGGAGCACAAGCTGGCGCAGGATGATGTGCACAAGATCATTGCACGCAATCATGGCTTTGATGCCAACGACGAGAACGCGTTCGACGGGTGGGATTCGATCCAGGAATCGAAGATGGTGGGAACGATTTTCGATGTGATGAACATGTTCCTGGGAGCCGTGGGGATGGTGACGCTGGCGCTGGGAGCGATCGGCGTAATCAACATCATGCTGGTGGCGGTCAGCGAAAGAACGCACGAGATCGGATTGCGCAAGGCGCTGGGCGCTACGAACCGGAATATTCTGTTTCACTTCTTCCTGGAAGGATTGCTGCTGACGTTGGGGAGCGGAATGATCGGCATGATGCTGGCGGCGGGATTGATGGGGCTCATGGGAGGAATCCAGGGACCCGGGGGATTTGATCCGCCGAAACTGGTGCCGATGTCGGCGGTTCTGGCGATTGGGAGTTTGACGCTGGCGGGGGTGGTGGCCGGGCTTTATCCAGCGCGGAAGGCTGCGATGCTGCAGCCGGTGGAAGCACTGCGGCAAGAAGGATTCTAAAAAAGGTAATGCATGTTTCGTGATTTGTTCAACGAAGCCTACGGAGCGATGCGGCACAATCGCCGCCGGACGGCGCTGACCATGCTGGGCATGGCCTGGGGCATCGCCACGGTGGTGATGCTGCTGTCGTATGGCGACGGCTTTGGTCAGGCGTGCGCGAATATTTTTGCGAATTTTGGCAATAAGCTGGTCATTGTGGTTCCGAACCGCACTTCGATGCAAGCCGGCGGGCAGAAGGCCGGAGTCCTGGTGCGCTTTACCGTGGACGATGTAGATACGCTCACCACGAACCTTCCTCAGATCACGCACATCACGCCGGAAGTGACGAAGCAATCGAGCGTGCAGTACGACACGCGGGTCTTCACGTGGGCGGTCAGCGGGAATTATCCCAATGTGCTGGACGTTCGATCGCTCAAAGTTGCTCAGGGAAGGTTCTACAACCCGGAAGACGAAATCGAGCGGGCCAGGGTTGCGGTGATCGGATCCGAAGCAAAGGAGAAGCTTTTTTCGGGTCGCAATGCAGTGGGGGAACACATCCGGCTGGACGGCCTGAGCTTCGAAGTCATTGGCGTGCTGAAGGGGAAAATGCAGGAGGGTAATGACGATATCAATCGCGTGATCTACGTTCCCTTCACCACGATGAGCGATCTGAAGAGCACGCATTACCTGGATACGATCTGGTTTACCTACCAGACTCCGGAGTACGAGAGCCTGGAACAAACCGTGCGGTCGATCATGGCGACGGAGCACAAATTCAACCAGACGGACCGGCAGGCTGTGTTCGTGTTCAACCTGATGACGCAGGTACACCAGTTCGAAATCATTACGATTGGGTTGAAGGTGCTGATGGGATTCATTGGCACGCTGACGCTGGGGATCGGCGGCGTGGGGCTGATGAACATTATGCTGGTTTCGGTGACGCAGCGGACGCGGGAGATTGGCGTGCAGAAGGCGCTGGGCGCGCCGCGGAAGTATATTCTTTGGCAGTTCCTGGCGGAGGCGCTGACGATAACGTTTATTGGTGGCGTGCTGGGAGTGATCCTGGCGTATGCAGTCGCACTTTCCGTGGGAAGGCTGACACTGTACAGCGCGTTCGCCAAGAACGGAGAGGCGGGGGACATCCGGCTGATCATTGCTCCGGGGACGCTGATTGCGTCGACGCTGATTCTGGGAGCGGTGGGATTGATCAGCGGAATGATTCCGGCGTTCCGGGCTTCGCGGCTCGATCCGATCGAAGCGTTGCGGCACGAGTAGGGGCGGCGAATATCACCGCACCCGCCGATTCGACCACCGCGATCAACTTCTGCTTTCAGCTTCCGTCTAGAAAATCTCTTGCTGTCTTGGCGAAGAGAAGCGTTGTCGAATTCTGTTCCACTCGTCGGTTGAGAACAAGCGCGGCCCCACTTCAATGAGGCGTGGCGTCATATTGAAGACCGCAACCCGGGTCCACGGGCGGCCGTCGCGCATGCGCAGTCCCTTTTCGTTCAGGTCGCTGACGATGCTGGAATAAGGGAAATCCTGGACCAGCAACTCCATCATCAGCATGAGCGTCCGATTCTCGATGGGATCAATCTCGAGGCGCTGGCAATCCTCGGAGATGCGCAGCCCGTAGGGGATCTCTTCGGCAAATGCGCCCTGGGATGGAGCTTCCGAATCCGGCAACTCGCGCCGCCATTCGATCGATACCAATTGCCAACCTGCCGCCGTGCGTTGTCGGATGACCTCGGGACTAAAGGGGCCGGAGATCACATCGCGAATGCGTTCGAAGTGCGCCATGACAAGCCTCCGTGGGTGGTGCTTTAGCTATGGCGGTGGGCAATTCGCGTGCCAAAAAACTTGAAGACGGGGAAAGCTCTCAACTGGCTTGCCAGCATTGAAATAGGCGGAGACGGTCCATTCTAGTTCGGAGGATCTGCCGTCCACTTGCGCGAAACAGTGTTCGCTTGTGGACGCCGCTTCGCTTGTGGACTCCGCTCAGGACGGTTCCCTGCTCCAAATTTTCTTACTTGCCGGCGAGGAGGCCGAAGACGCCGACGCCGTTCGTTGTGCCGACGTAGACTTTGCCGTTGGCAATCATCGGTGTGATGTATTTGTTACCAGCGCCGAAATGGTCTCGGCCGTTGGCGGCCTGGCCGGAGTTGTAGATTTCGACGAGAGTTTTGGCGTTGTAGGCGTGGAGGATGGCGGGGTTAGTGTTCTCGGTGGCCCAGACGATGCCGTTCAGGCTGCCGTTGGCCGAGATGCTGGGAGTGGCTCCGGGATACCCGAAGGAGTTGGCGGTCTTGGCGACTGCAGTGGTGCGGAGTTTCGCGTTGCTGAACTGGTATAGGGAGATGGGGCTGTTTACGGGGCCGTAGTAAATATTGGTGTACATGGCAGCGGGCATGGACCAGACGCCGTTCTTCAAGACGCCCTGCAATTCCTGGTAGACGTTGTTGGTCTTCGAATTGAATTTGCCCATATTAGTGCGGTCGACGACGTAGAGGTTGCTATCTTTGCCGGCGCCGACGGCGAGTTGCCAGGTCTTGCCAGTGGAATCTCTCGAAGTGAGCAGCAGGGTTCCGCCGGAGCCGAGATCAGTGTCGGAGCCGTTTTCGGAGGACTGGTTAAACATCTCAAAGTAGTCGGCGACGGCGAGTCCGCCTTTGGTGGTGAGGTGGAGGAAGGCGTTGCCGTAGTCGCCATTTTCGGGGAAGCCGGAAGAATTCAGGGTGGTGTCGAAGACTCCGTTAGCGTCGAGGAGGAAGATGTTGCCGGTGCTGTCGGCGGCCATGCCGGCGCCGGAATTCCAGATTGCGCCTTCGTTGCCGTTCGGAGTTACGTTGAGAACGGTGGTCTGGGCGAGGGTGGTGGTGTTGTAGCCCATGATCCATCCGGTGTAAGGACGGAAGTCGCAATGAGACGCCCATGCGAGGTAGACCGTACTGTTAATGAGGAGCAGGCCGGCGCGCTCCTTGTATTGTGCGGGGTCAAAGATCACGTATCCGCCGGAACTGTTGTCGCCGGTGCCGGGATACCTGGCGGAGATTTCGACGGGACCGTGGAAGCGTTCGGCACCGTTGGTGGCGTCGAGAGCGTGCAAGCGCTGGTGATAGTCGCCGGATCCGTCTTTCGACATGGCAACGACGTAAATGACCGGGTTTCCTTTCGCGGGGCGAAAGATGACGGGAGTGGAGGTGATTCCGATCTCGGGCGCGACTTGCGAACAACTGCGATTGTCGGAAGTGGATTCGCCGGGCAAGAGAGTGGTGATATGCCAGAGGTTCGTGCCCGTATCGGCGTCATAGGCGTAGACGATGCCGTGCTCAGTGGCGACAATCAACAAGTTGTGGGTCACGCCGGAGATGGAGACCTTCGAGAGGTAGAGCGGTTCGGCGTCGACGAGGCCGTCGGCGGGAACGACGAAGAGTTTGCCGAACGTCGTGGAATTCACGTTGGCCAGAGTCAGAGCCGTCTCTTTGCTATCGAAGCCGGTGCGGGCATTGTTGTTGTGGTAGGTGAGGACGTCCTGGGAATGAGCGGAGAGCGCGCACACGGCGGAGAGCAGGAGCGCTGGTAAACTTCGGAACAGGGAACGGACGAGGGGGGGCTGGTGTGGCGTCATGGTGCAGGCCTCCTAGGGTCCCGGTCAGGGGGTGACCGTGGTTGGTACAGGGTACAGGGAAAGTGGCGAAAATGGGATGGGTGTTTCTACTTCTTTCGCACAGGAGTCTTAAGCCATGTCGGAACTAGGTAAGCTGCTGATCGGGCTAGGCTTGGTTTTGATGGTGGCAGGCGGTGTGGTGATGTTGCTGGGGCGGACGAACCTGCCTTTGGGGCGACTGCCGGGAGATATCGTTTATCGGGGGAAGCATACGACGTTTTATTTTCCGTTGGCGACGTCGGTGGTGGTAAGTGCGGTATTGACGATTGTGATGTATGTGGTGGGGAGATTGCGGAAGTGAGGCGTGCAATCGGTAAGTTGGTTGTTGACGTTTTGGGCGTCCTCCCGGGACGCGGTTCCTGTTTCGTTTCGCTTACCGCCAGTGAACTGGCGGACTATTTTCGGTGGTCCCTAGCGGGACCTCGGATTTCACTCACAATCGTACGCATTTGACTTAGGCATCTTCAGCCGTTAGATTCTTGGCGACGGTTGTTTCTGATCGTTGATCTCAGCTCTTTGATCCGTGATGTCGTTCGGAACGCGCGTCTTTGCCGCTCGGTGAAGACAGGGAAGCGGGTGAGAATCCCGCGCTGCCGCGCAACTGTAAGCGAGGAAACTGCCATCGGCCACTGGGAGAAATTCCGGGAAGGCCGGGGGCGTGACCGGATCTGACGATCCTTACTCGCGAAGCCAGGAGACCGGCGCGATCCGTCTACTGCAACCTCTTTCGCGAGCAAAGGAGGCAAGTATGCGCGTATTCGTTCTTCTTGGAGTGGTTCTCTCATTTTCTCTGGCCGCTGGTGCGGCCGATCTCAAAGTAAAAGTGGTGGATCCGCAGTCGGCGGCGGTGGGCGGGGCACAAGTGTCGCTGCTCGGGAATGACGGCAGAGTTGTGGCGACGCAGAACACGTCGGCGGAAGGCGCGGCCGTATTTCGCGTGCCGAGCGAGGGATCATTTCTGATTCAGGTTTTGGCACCTGGGTTCGCGGCTGAAACGCTACAGGTTTCATCGCAGACGGAGATCACGGTGAATTTGCGGCTGGCAACGGCTTCGGAAACCGTGGTGGTGAGCGGGATGCGCACGCCTGTACTTGCGCAGGCCGCCGGAGCCGATGTTGACTCTCTGAGCGCGGCGCAGTTGACGACGATCCAGCCGATTGCGGCGAGCGATGCGATCCGATTTCTGCCGGGCGCGATTGTGAACTCTGCGGGGCAGAGAGGCGGGTTGACGTCGCTGTTCGTGCGCGGGGGAGAGTCCCGCTACAACAAGGTGATTGTGGATGGAGTCACGATCAACGAGCCGGGGGGGACGTTTGACTTCGGCACGCTGCGGCTGGATCAGGCCGACCGAATGGAGTTTGTGCGCGGAGCGCAGAGCACACTGTACGGGTCGGACGCGATGACAAGCGTCGTCCAGGTTTGGACCCAGGCGGGGAGCACGCGGGTTCCGGAGTTGTCGTTTGGTGCGGATGGCGGGAATTTTGGGACGGCAAGAGGGTACGCGGCGCTGGCAGGGGCGCGCGGGCGCTTCGATTACAACCTGTTCGGCAGCCAGCTCAATACCGAAGGCGCGGGCGTCAATAATGCTTACTCGGATTCGCTGGAGGGCGCGAATGTGGGAGTGGCGTTCAATGACGTCGCTTCCCTGCGCGTGCGGGTTCGGCATGCAAACAGTCACACGGGGGTTTCGGGAGAGTGGAATTTCAACGGATACGATCCCCTAGTGTCGTCGGGGACGGGACCTTCGTATCCTCTGCCACCGAACCCGTATGACTGGTCGCAACTCAATAACCTGCTGGGCAGCGCCGAACTGACGGTAGCGCGGAATCAATGGCAGCACCGGCTCACGGGATTCGATTATCTGTACCGGTATTACGAGCTGAACCCGGGAGACCCGAATCGCGTGAGTCCGACTTTCGGGCAGTTCGATTTTGCTTCGAATGAGGTCGACCACATCAATCGCGCGGGATTTGAGTATCAAGGCGACTACTCAGAGCGAAGCTGGGCGCACACGACATTCGGATATCGCGTGGAGAACGAGAACGGCTTTGTGGGGAATCTTGCCTACGGAGCGCAGAATCACGGCCAGCGGTTGAGCAATGAGATCTACGCACAACAAGCGGTGACGTGGAAGACGCTGTCAGCAATTGTGGGAGGACGATTCGTTCACAACAGCGAGTTTGGGAACATTGGAGTGCCGCGGGTGGCGCTGACGTGGCAAGCTTTGCGGGGAGGCGAGATTTTTTCCGGAACGCGGCTGCGGTTTTCTTACGCTACGGCGTTTAAAGAGCCGCGGCTGGAAGAGACGTTCAATGGAATTCCGCCGGACCCGTTCAACATTCCAAACCTGGGTCTGCGGCCCGAGCATACGAGGGCGTTTGAGGCTGGGATCCAGCAGGATCTGCAGCGGGGAAAATATGTTTTCACGGCGACTTACTTTAACAATCTGTTCCATGACCAGATCAACTATGTGACGGTGGATCCGGTCAACTTTGTTGGGGAATACGTCAATGTGAATTCGGCGCTGGCACACGGGGCCGAAGTGGGAGTGCAGGCGAAGCTGATGCCGCGACTGCTGTTGAACGCGGCCTATACGTACACTTCGACGCAGATTCTGGAGAATCCGGCGCCCATCAATTCTCTGTACGACGTCGGACAGCCGCTGCTGCGGAGGCCGAAAAATTCGGCGACGGCGTTGCTGTCGTATTTGGGGACGCGGTGGGGAGGGAGCCTTGCCGGCAGTTTTGTGGGGCAGCGGCCGGACTCGGACTTCCTGGGCTTTGGGATTGATCATGCAGCGGGATATGTGCGCGTCGATTTCGGGGGATGGTACGCGGTACGACCGCGACTGACGCTGTATGCAAATGTGGAGAACGGGTTGGACAGGCGGTACAACGAGGTGGTGGGATATCCGGCGCTGCCAATCAATTTCCGCGCAGGGGTGAGGTTTCGAATCGGGGGCGAGTAGGCGCGGGGCTGGCTACTGCGGTTGACGATACGAGTTTTGCGCAGAGGCTGCGGTTAACGAGTGCAGTTGCCACACACTCCGGTAAATCGTGCTCACTGTTGTAGCGTCTCCATTACACTCATCTTTCGATTACTGACGGATGGACCGGATGCGACCCGAACCGAAAGCAGTCGAGATTTGAGTGTAATGGCCTTCCATGAGAAGGCCGGTCGGAGTCAAGTGGGTTCTTTTGTTTTTGTCGATGGACAAGATTTATTCATCCCGCCGAGGTGCCCACTGTCGCCACCCTTCCATCCGCACTCTTCGTTGAGCGATTTTGTTTCGCCGGGAATAAGAAGGGTATCGTTAGTTCGGGGGCCAGGGCGGCGGTGGGAAAATTAAAAGCCCGGCTTGATCGGAGCCGGGCTGCTGCTTGGGTTGCCCTAAAGGATTAGGCAGCCACTGATCTCTTGGAACGACCCTCCGTCGCGATCGGTTGAGCTACTTTGCGCACGAGGAAGGGTTGCAGGTTCGGCTCAGAACCGGCCCACTCCAAGCTAACGATGGAATGTCCGGGCTGGCACGTAACGAAATAGCGCTCTCCGTTGGGGCTGGTTACTTCAAATTTGCCGGTCTCGCCCTGCAGAGCCTCGGCAACATCGTAGGTTGAAATGCTGTCATTCAGTTTCATGGGGACTTCCTCCATTTCATACTGCGGTTGAGGTTGGGTTGTCCCCTTCCTAGGGAGGAGCGTTTTATCCATGATAAAACGCTCGCCATAAGAGTCAAGGTCGAGAGCGAGTTTTATTCGTTGAATTTGTACTAGGTGATTCACCTGAATCGGCTGCACGGAAATTCAGGAATATTTAACGCTCACGACTGGCGGTCGGCGGGATGGCTGATTTCGCCGGTCAGCAGCGTGGAGGCATAATCGCTGTGTCGTCAAAAGGTTGCGAAAACAGTGGTAAATCCAACGTCAGACCTTGAGAGTCGCGTCGAGGAGCGATTCGGGGTTCTTCCAAATTTCTTCCGGCTTGCACCCGAGACTCCCGAGATAATTGAGAAACTGTGGGGATTCGCACAAGCTGCGTACCTCGACAATCCTCTACCATCCGTTTTTAAGGAGCGTCTTTTCGTCCACCTGTCGCGTTTTTGTGCCGTCCGCTACTGCATAGCTCGTCATGTTGGTTTCCTGATGGGGCTGGGCCATCCCGCTGGCGATGCGACTGTGCGTACGCAAAGCGTTACGGATGTGGTGAAACTTCTTCGACGGCCTTTTCCACGCGGACAGGAACTTGAATCTCGCCTAGCACAGTGCGCAGCCTGCGCCGCACCGATTACTGAAATGCCGACCGCCAACACGCAGATGGAAGATGCCATCTTTGTGTTGGCAGCGCATGTGTTCTTGAAGACTTCTGACTATTTGCTGTGTCTAGATGCACTGTCGCGGTTACTTGGTCCGGCTCGCCTGCAATACTTGCTGCTGCTCCTCGCGTTCGTCAGGTCGGCGCACTATTGGACTGAAACACATCCTGAGATCGCGTTTGAAGAGGACATCGACAAACTTTTCGCGACGCATGAAGCACTGGCGGATTGCATCCTCAATGACCCGGAGTCCAGGAACAACGTCACCGATGCCCTCTTGAATGAGTTGCCAGCCTTGCGCCTCAAAGCGGATAAGGCGATTGGCTTACTCGCCGCCATCGTGGACTCATCTGACGATGCCATCGTCAGCAAGACGCTGGACGGCATTATCACGAGTTGGAACGCAGGGGCGGAGCGGCTGTTTGGTTATACCGCAAGCGAGGCCGTCGGCCAGCATATTTCGTTGATCATCCCGCTCGACCGCAGGAACGAAGAAACGGTCATCATCGGACGAATCAAGCGCGGCGAACGAATGGAACACTTCGACACCGTTCGTGTGCGTAAGGACAAGACACAGGTCGATATTTCGCTGACGGTTTCTCCGGTTCGCGACGCCATCGGGAAGATTATCGGAGCGTCGAAAATTGCTCGGGACATCTCGGAACGCAAACGAATTGAACGAGCGTTGCGGGAGAGCGAAGGACGTTATCGAACGTTGGCGGATGCGCTCGACACCCAAGTGCAGTTCCGTACTCAGGAACTGGAGAGAAGAAACTTGGAACTGCGTGAACTTTCGGGGCTTCTCTTGGAATCGCAAGATGCGGAGCGGCGGCACATAGCACGGGAACTGCACGATAGCGCTGGACAGACACTGACCGCGCTCGACTTGCAGCTTACTCGAATCGGCGAAGAGGCAAAGAAAGCTCCTGCTCTTGCCCAAGAGGTGCAGAACGCGGAAGAGTTGGTCCAGCACTTGGCGCGAGAGCTGCGCACAACCTCGTATCTTCTATATCCACCGCTGTTGGATGAAACCGGCATTTCGTCGGCACTGAGTTGGTACGTGCAAGGTCTTGCGGAGCGCAGTGGTCTGGAGATTGATTTGCAGGTTCCTGATAATTTCGGAAGAGTCCCACCGGAAATGGAACTCGTCATATTCCGCCTTGTGCAGGAAAGCTTGACGAACATTCATCGCCACTCGGGAAGCAAGACTGCGCTGATTCGACTTGAGCGCGAAGAAAATACTGTCCGCGTAAAGGTTGAAGACCAGGGAAGGGGAATGACCCCGGAACGACTGGCCGCGATTCAGTCCCAAGGCACTGGAGTGGGAATCAGAGGAATGCGCGAGCGCGTGCGCCATTTTGGTGGCGATTTGGTAATCGAATCCAATGGTTCCGGTACGAAGGTTTATGCGACGCTCCCCATGAAGGCACTGCGTTCAATGCACAGGAGCAACACGCAGCAAGATGTAGCGTAAAACCTCGCTAGTTTCTACGAAACCGTCTCGCGACAGCTTGCAATATAGTCAACGGATGCGTGAGCAGGATGGTGATGCCTCCGAGAGCGGTCTGCGGCTCACGGAAAACTCCCAGTTGCCTCAGAACCAGCGCTCGGTCGTAATAGATCCTCTCTCCCGCCAGACGGTTATCGGCGCCGAAAGTGTACACGCCGCAAAGAGGAACCTCTACACGCCTACCCGTGGCAGGAAGACCTCGCCACGGGCCTAACTGGGTACCGCGGATAATAACTTCGAGAATGACGGTCTCGGCGGCGACGTGTCGGCGCACTATTTCAATGCTGAGGTCAGGCAAAGCAGCCATAAGCTGTTTGTAGAATTGGCGCACCTGCTCGCGACCTTCATAATGTTGATTCCACGGTTCATCGTCGTAGCATGCCGACTCGCCGAAGGTCTGAATGACACCTTCAAGATTGTGTGCGTTTTCGTGGCGCACGTGTTCTTCGACGACTGCTATACGAGGCGAGGGATCATCCAACGGCGTATGTCTCGCAGCCATAGCGACTCCTAACGCGTCATAGTGGGATTTGGGGAGCGCTTTTTCGCGTCGTAAGCAACCTCCTCACGCCCACATAAGGCAGGTAGCATAGGGCAGCAATGGCTGTCTTGGCAAGGTGGGTCGTGCCGGTGTCGTGCCGGGCTAGAAATCGCGGTTACAGTCAGGCGTTACGACCCCATACACTCAAAATGGCCGGAACAGGGATTCTGAGTGTAACTGATTCCATGACAATGTCGGCTCCCACGCCCCGAGTAAACTGGTGGTGCTAACCAACCAAAAGGCTCGGGAGAAAAGGAGCCGATATGTTGATTAGTAGGATGCGATTACCACCCGAGCTTTCAGCAAATTGCGTTTGCCGATACCGACACAGAGGAATTACAGGAACGACGCCTTGAGCACCGCGAGGGAGCAGAAAAGTTCCACCGTGATCTCGCGGTCCGGGGAATCGAGGTGCACGTGGGGATGGAAGCCAGTGGACACGCACGCTGGTTTGAACGATTACTGGCGGAATTGAGCTTCGAGTTATGGATCGGGGACGCCACCGAGATCGCTAGGAAGCGCGAACGCAAGCAGAAGACCGATCGCCAGGATGTACAGCATATTTTGAAGCTCCTGCTGAAGGATGACTTTCCCAAGATCTGGGTGCCGGATTGGGAGAATCGCGATGTGCAGCAACTGTTGTGGCACCGGCACCGCATGGTGCAGGCGCGCACGCGCATCATGAATCAACTGCAAGCGGTGGCACTCAACGAAGGACTGCGCTGTAAAAAGAGGCTGTGGCGGGAACACGGACGGCAGCAACTGGAGTCGTTTCGGCTAGCTCCATGGGCAAGCCGGCGACGCCAGGATCTGCTGGAGTTGCTGGATCGGGCTGAACCCGACGATCGCGGAACTGAGTCAGGCGATTGAGCAAGAGGCCGAGAAGTTTCCCGAAGCACCATGTTTGATGACCCATCCCGGAGTGGGCCCGTTAACTGCGCTGGCCTTCGTATTGATCATCGGGAGAGCAGAGCGATTTCAGTGTGGCGAGCAGATCGCCGCTTACTTGGGGTTCGTGCCGTTAGAGGACTCGAGTGGGAATCGGCGGCGACTGGGGCATATCACCAAACAGGGGAGTTCGATGTTGCGCTTCTTGCTGGTGGAAGCGGCTCAGGTCACAGTTCGCAGCCTTCCGGAATGGCGCAGCAAGTATTTTCATCTGATGATGCGCCGGGGACGGAAGATCGCCAAGGTTGCGATGGCGCGGAGACTCGCGATTCGTTTGTACTGGATGGGGCGCAAGGGATGGGATTACGAGCAAGTGAAAAAGTTCGGTTCGCACGCGGGCACGCTCGGAACAGGCCGTGGTGTGCAGTAGAACATCGAGTAATTGATTGGGCAGCCCGCTCCTTCTTCACGGAGGAGTTCGAAGTAGTAATCATGATCAAGGTTGTGACCGAAGAGATGCATGGGTCGAACTGAGTTTCTGACCCGAAACGATTACGAGCGAGCCTTTGGTTGGTATGGCAGAACGTTCAACTAGAGCGAAATGGCGCGCTCTTCGGAGTGCACGGAGCAGTACGCTCGAAAAGTGCTTGACACCGCCGACATTGTCAGAGAGGCCTGATTACGACAGTTATCTGCGCTGGATGTCGATGCTCATCGATAATTGCCAATACTGAAGCCACCTAGAAGCGAAACTTCTTCGCGATGAATGGGGCAACGCATGTCCACGAACAATGTGACGGAGCAGGTCAAGTTGAGCGCCATAAAAGCTGGGCTTTTTTCGTCCATTTTTTTCTTAGCATGCTTGGTTCTCTGGGACCTACCCCGCTGGGTTCTCGACCAAAAATTGAGAGCGTCTTGGCGCACGTCTATTGGACTAGCCGGAACCCTTAGCTGCGTGACATTCGCAGCTACGTTCGTCTCCACCTTCCTTGGTCTGCGAACATCTGATTACCGCAAAGAGACATCTGTTCGGTCGTTTGGGGCAACGGTTTCTATTCGGGTTTTTTCGGCGTGCGCAGCGCCGTCTGTACTACTGTTTTGGGGGCTGGGTGGCTTTGGGGACCAGCGCGACCCCATTTTGTTCCTAATGCTGAGCCTCTCCCTTGGGTTGCTGGCTTTCTTTCGTTGGCCGCGAGGCATCACGCTGGACGAAGTCGGAATTAGTCAACGTTCATTGTTTGGGATTCGCCGGACAATTCCGTATAGCGAGGTTGAGTACATCAAGTATGAACCGAAGAGGCAAACGACGTTCGTTGTAGGGGCGGCGGTAACGACGATCACGCGCACAGTAAATCATTCTGATCGAGAGCTGTTTCACTCCCTACTTGAAGAGCGAACGAAGAAGGAAGTCCAAGTCCCAAGATAGTTGGCGCAAAATCTCCATTACGCTCAAAACCCCTCAATGCATTATGAAAAAGCGCCCCCCTGCAGAAAGTCGAGGCCGGATGTGGCGCCGCCTGCGCTGCGCTGCGCTGTGCAGGGCTTCGCTCCGCTACGGCGGCGCTTGGGGAGTAACTGCTGTGGTGTACGCGGTGGGAAGAACTGCAGAAGGACATAGGCAAATCGGCTGGAGAATGGCATTTTAACCTTGAGGGGAAAGATACGCGTTAGCACGAATCCTCTCCCCCCCAAGGAGGCAACTCAAATGAGTCACGACGTCAAATATATCGGAATGGACGTGCACAAGGAAGCGATTGTGATCGCGGTCCTGAATGAGAGCGGGAAACTGGTGATGGAGTCCGTGATCGAGACCAAAGCCAGCAGCATTCTGCAGTTTCTCCACGGTCTACGGGGCGAGCTGCATGTGACCTGGGAAGAAGGCACCTGGGCCGCCTGGCTGTATGATCTGCTGCAGCCGCATGTACCGCACATTGTGGTGTGCAATCCGCGGCGCAATGCCTTGTTAAAGGAGGGCAGCAAGAGCGACAAGGTGGATGCGCAGAAGCTGGCCAACTTGTTACGCACCGGGATGCTGCGACCGGTCTACCACGGGGAAAACGGACTACGGACGCTACGCGAGTTGGGGCGCAGTTATCAGACCATCAGCAAAGATTTGACGCGCGTGATGAATCGACTGAAGGCACTGTATCGCGGCTGGGGCATTCCTTGTGGCGGCACCCAGGTCTATGCTGCGCGCGCTCGGGAGGAATGGTTAAACAAGCTCCCACAAGCCGGGGTGCGCCGCCGTGCCGAGCTGCTCTATCAACAGCTGGATGGATTGCAGGCCTTGCGGCGCGAGGTGCGACCCGAGTTTTTGGCGGAAAGCCGGAAACACAAGGCCGCGAAACTGCTGCGCCAGATTCCCTGCATCGGTCCGATTCGAGCCGCCCGTTTGATCGGGCTGATGCAAACCCCGCACCGGTTCCGCAGCAAGCGGCAACTCTGGACCTACAGCGGCCTGGGCATTGAGACCCACGACAGTGCGCAATACCGCTTTGTGAGCGGACAAGTGCAACGCTCCAAGAAACCCCAGCAGGTTCGTGGGCTGAATCGAAACCATAACCATGAGATGAAAGAGATCTTCAAGAGTGCGGCCACCCGGGCCAGCTGTGGCAAGGGACCGTTCCACGATTTCTACACGAGTTTGCTAGCCAAGGGGATGAAGCCGGAGATGGCGCGTCTGACCCTGGCGCGCAAGATTGCGGCCATTACCTTAACACTTTGGAAGAAGGAGGAACGTTTCGACGTCGAACAACTGAAGACGCAAGCAGCTTGAGCATCGAATAGAACCCAGGTGATCTCCCAAGGTTTTCATGCCTCGGTGGTAGCCCATCGGTTCTTGCGATGCTCCGGTTCGAGGGAGAGTATCCATTCGCTCATTCAGGCACTCTGTGTGCGGTAGTCCAGCACCGAGTCTCCGGGTCAATCCTATGCCCCCTCGGATAACCGAAAAAAGCTATAGGCCTCGAGCCTCACATAGGATCATGGTTGGCACTTAAGCCAACGATTAGCTTGCGTAGCTTCGGAACCGAACGGCGTCGTGCGCCACTGACTTCATGAAACCGTCGAGTTGGGACAAGCAACTGGGGTTGGCATCGCCGCGGAAAAGTGCGGCGAGCCAAAGCGACCAAACCAATAACCCCTCTAAGAATGAGGTGAGGAATGAGGTGGGGCTGGATGCAAGTCACCACACCCGCATCTCTCAGAGGGGCGGGGAGAATCTTTTTTCCTTGACATCCCTTTTCATAGGATGAGCGAAATGCCTATTAACGACAACTACTGCAACCCTTCCGCGTAAGGCAAAAGAAAAGCCGCCCGCGCGGTCTGGTTGCGATGGCGAAACCTGGGCCACCCGCCCCAATGGGTTAAGCGGCAACTCGTTCCGTAGCCCGGGCCTGGTGCGGCGCGCCCACGTAGGGGAATTGCGCGAGCAGGTCTTTGTGGGGCCCGACCTTATCTTGCGTCACCTTTCCATTTGTAAGGAGAGGAAGGAAGAAATCCACGACGTCGTCAGTGAGTGTCCGGCCATTGTTCGGGTAGACTGCCGGCCCTGTGGGGTTATAGTGGAGGACGTCCGGCAGCAAGGTCCCTGCGACCCGCGTTGCTTCCGCTGGCGTATATCCACCGGCGTGCTCCAGCGCGTGCGCGAAAACGGGGACAAAACGGGCGTCGCCCGCCGGCTCCGCAGCGAGATAGGCGGCGTTCTGTTCGCCGGCGAGGAAGGGGGTTTGATTCGACCGCGCACCGCGATCCGCCTGAACCCATTTCCCGCTTGTGCCGTCCAGTGTGCGAGCCCACAGGCCCATCTTTCCACTCCCGAGGGCAGAGTTGGGCACTTCCAGCACGATACTGCACACGTCCTTGTCGGCGAAGTAATCGTCACCGGTGAATTGCAGGTTGTTCAGAGCTCCCTGGACGTCGAAGAAAAAAGGATCTCCGCGCCAGCCGGCGAAGAAGCGGTAGTCACCGGCGTCCGCCACCCGTGTCTCCGCCCCCGTCGAGACCGGCACTCTCTCGACGATGACTTGCCCTTCATCGCCCATCCCAGCGGCCTGCGCGCCCTCAGCGCGGCGAAGCGTCGCGGTCTGCGCCCCGTCCTCGGAAGACGTGAAGCGCACCCGGTACGCGATATCGGCTACGTTATCGCCGTTAGTATCAATCCTAAGTTCATAAATCGCCTCGGGCGAGAAGGCGACGTCGGTGGTGGGCCCTGGCGGGTTCACGCCGGCGGACGGATGCACGTTCATAATCAGGATCGATTTGTGAGCATCCCCAGGCTTCGGGAAAGCATACAGATCGGTGAAGTCCAGGCGGGCATCACCGTGGGGGAATCCAAAGTCGGGGCCGGAATAATGGTGGGACATGGCTTTTCCTCGTTTTAGCTGAGATTGAGATTAAACCCAGAATTTCCGATTTGGACTTCTGGCCAGCGATTATACGCTTCTCCAGACCTAGACACGACGAATCTGCCAAGGGCTGGCCTGGTGCCCCCGGAGTATCAATGGGCTGGGTGCCCCATCCTGCCCCATCCTAGCGCGTGTTTCCATGAGGACGACCTTTTGTTACCTTTGAGGTGTCAATCTCAGCGATCAATTGACGAAAAATCCCGATTACGCTCATCTACCGTGAGTGAAATCGTTTTCTTTTGGCTCACTTGTGAAATGGCCCAATAGGTCAGTTGACTTGCCCTAGTGGTACAGACGGATGGGCTGCGTCGTTGTTGGCCTGACAACCTTGCCCCCAACCTTTCCATGCAACTCAGTTCAATCAGACACGTATGGATTAGGACTCGCCATTGAAGGAAAGGATGGTCTCACGCAGAGGCTCAGTACCCCTTCTCCGCCCAAGCACGCCAATATCGTGCCATCCGTTTGCTTTCGTGCCAAGAACCCGGATCGGGAGCCGCACGGTTGGGATTTTGGAGACCACTCCATAAGAGGTACCTCGGGAACCAAGATCAGCATGGTGCAGCCCCCAGTTCCGCACCAGCCGTTGGATGAGAAATAGACGATCGCTTCCTTGGTTCCGTCATCCTTCAAGTCAACGAGAACAGCGGAGTATTCCGTGGTCTTACTTCCTCCGCTAGAGCCGACGTAGTCTTGAAGAAACCGTATCAACGGGTCGGGAATGGATTGCGCATGCGAGAAGGGTGACAAAAGAAGAAGGACTTGCAGGCTGAGGGCAAATTGGCGCATGTGAAGGACCTCAACGCAACAGTCCGAAAATACACCTGCCAGCTCAACTGGCGAAAAATCTTAGGCCCCTATCGCAAAAATCTTAGGCCCCTATCGCAAGTGCGCCGGCGGTGAGCTTCCGCGTGGACCCAAGTGCGTCCCGCCGGGGCACTTGCGATAGGGGGATTTGTACGAAGCCGCTGGCGCGGCGAACGCGGGGGAGCTATGGGTTTTGCATGCGCGATTCGCGATTTGTTCGTCGCAGGGTTGGGTTGAGCGAACTGGTAAAAGATATCGGCGAGAGTGTTGGTAGGTCCGAGGAGGCGATCCGCTGCGGGTAATTTACGAAAGTAAGTGGTGGATTGAAGTGGATTTCGGTGAGTACAGACACTACGGCGGTCGGAGCAGAAGCTCGCGCTGTGGAGAGCAGCATGGTTGGATGATTAAGAAGAGTCAAGGTACGCGCTCCTGGTCGAGAGTTGCCAAGCAGGAAGGACAGAGAATCTTTCGACGATAAGCATGGGAGTGGAACATTTTGGGCAGCGGAAACAAGTGGGCTGAGTGGGGGAAGAAGTGACGGCTGCGGGTGTGTGCGCCGTGGGATAGTCGGCGAGCAGGCGCTGACAGAGCGGCAAGAGTCTGGCACGGCGGCGAGTGGCGAGGAAGCCGAAAGAGCGAATGCGAACAAAGCCGCGAGGCAGGACGTGGAGCAAGAAGCGGCGTAGGAACTCTTGCGAATCGAGCGGCATGGTTCTGTTCTTATTTCCGTGGGCATAATCTTTCCAGCGGAAAGTAACCTGGTCATGCTCGAAGGCCACGAGGCGGTGGTTGGTGATGGCCACGCGATGGGTGTAGCGGGCGAGATAGCCGAGCACATGATGAGGACCGCCGAAAGGTGGCTTGGCGTAGACGACCCAGTCTTGACGGAACAATGGACGCAAGAAGGAGCGGAAGGCCTGTTCGTTTTCCAGCGGCTTGAGAGATCCGGCGAAAGTGAGTTGGTGTTGCTGGAATCGGCGTTTTAGACCGGCGACGAACTTGCCGCGGAAGACGCGACTGAGTACGTGAACGGGCAGGAAGAATG
The DNA here is from genome assembly GCA_963832015.1 of uncultured Acidobacteriaceae bacterium. Taxonomy (GTDB): domain Bacteria; phylum Acidobacteriota; class Terriglobia; order Terriglobales; family Acidobacteriaceae; genus Sulfotelmatobacter. Next base: position 34,008 of record CAWHSR010000012.1, on the reverse strand, counting down.
GGTAGCGGGGATGGATCCAGCGGGTGCGGTCGGGCGAGAGACCGCCGGCGGGAATGACGCAGTGGACATGGGGATGAGCCAGTAGATTCTGTCCCCAGGTATGCAAGACAGAAAGGAAGCCAATGTCTGCCCCCAGGTGACGAGGATCGCGGGCGACCTCTTGTAAGGTCTCGGTACTGGCGCGGAACAAGAGGTCATAGAGGACCTTCTTGTTCTGCAGCGCCAGTGGGGAGAGTTGGTGAGGCAGAGTAAAGACAACGTGGACATAGGCGACGGGCAGCAGTTCACTCTGCCGAGCCATAATCCACTTGTCGCGAGCGCCGCTCTGACACTTTGGGCAATGGCGATCACGGCAACTGTTATAGGAGGTGGTGCGATACCCACAGCGCGGGCATTGGTCGCGATGCCCGCCGAGAACCGCGGTACGGCAGCGAGCAATCGCGCGCAGTACTTTCCGATGGGCCCCATGGAACCAGCGGAAGTTGCTGTGGATGAAGCGATCGCCTTGCGCGCGAACGATATCGGCCACCTCGAGGAGGGGCCGTAGTTGTGTCACAGGGACCTCCTTTATTTCTGTGACCCAACTTACTTCTTTCTTCAATCCCTCAACAACTGCCGATCCTCGAGCACGCGGTAGCGTCCGCCGCGCCAGCGGCTTCGTACAAATCCCCGTTACACTCAAACCCCTCAATTGCGCTATGCCGGGATACAAACAACACTTAGTTTCGCCGAAACGAGGGGTGTCTTAGTGGAGATGCGGGCTGCCGCGTCTGGTTGCTTGGCGCGAGCAGAGCGGCAGCCGCATTTTACAGTTCTGGCTACTTCAGGACGATGATTTGTCCCACCATTCCGAAGTCATCGTGGAGCACGCATTTGTACGGGTAAACGCCGGGGGCGGTGAAGGTGACGCGGAAGCGGGTCGCGGAGCCGCTCAACGGCACCTGGGGCAGGCCGATACGATCCTGCGGAAGCTGCGTAATGAATCCGGAATGCACATTGTCGGAAGGTGAACTGATGACGGCATGACGGGCGCCATCCGCATCGGTGGTGACGTTGGCGGAGGGCGAAGTCTGCGTCGAAAGCGGGGGCTCTGCGCCGAACGTGATGGTATGGCTCGTCACCGCTTCGTCGGTCGTCCATTCCACGGTCTCGCCAACATGGATGACTTTTGTGTCCTCCATAAAGCGGTCGACCGAGACGGTTTGATTTCCGCCCGCATTGCCCACAATATGCCCTACGCCGGCGGTGATATGGTCTGAGTGATGGTGGTGGACTTCCATTATGGGGTCGGAGAGAAGCTCTTCACGCTGCCGATCGCCCTGCCGGTCGTAGAACGCCTGATCGTGCGGCAAGGGCGTAGACGGATCCATCACGTGGATGCTGGCGGTCATATTAGGGTGAGCCAGGCAAACCAATTTGAAATTGCCAATCACCGGGAAAACCACCGAGTAGGTGGGCGGACTGGGTAACGAGCTGCTATTCAACAGCAGGCCACTATTGACGCAAGTCGTGGAGCCGTCATACACGGAGAAATCGGGCGTCGTCCCGTTGGGGACGCCGGGACATCCAGCGAGGCGGGACGGGCGGATCTGGGTCGGCTGCAAGAAAGTGACGGTATGCACCTCGTTGGCTGGGAACGTCCAGGTAATGGTGTCGTTTTGGTGAATCCAAATTTCGTTCGGCAGGAACGCCAGAGCTTGATGCGCCATGCTGTGGTTCTGGGCGCCGACTTGGAGTTGCCAGTTCTGGGCCAGCGCCGAGAGGGGAAGAAGGATGGCAAACAGCAGAGCGCAGCTGCGAAGTGTGGGACGGAACTGTGGTGCGAGCGGGTTGGTCATGTCTCCTCCAGAAACAGAACTGGCGCCGAGAATGGGGCAAAGCGGCCAGCCCGTCAATAAAACCCGGGTGAAACGTGAGTGACACCGGAAGCCATTGATTCACCGAGGCTTCCGGGTCGTGGTGACATGCGCCCACGGTTGTAGAAATCCGGGATATACTTCCCGGGACCTGGAGTCCCACCAGTTGCCTCGCCCAGCCAAGACCAACGTCGTGAGTTTCGGGGTATACGATTTCGAGCCCCACACGGAGGAGTTGCGAAAAGAGGGAATGCGCATTCGGCTCGAGGGCCAGCCGGTCGCCATCCTGAAGATGTTGCTGGAGCGGCCGGGCGAACTAGTAACTCGCGAGGAACTACAGAACAAGCTTTGGGCCACGGACCGATTTGTCGATTTCGACAACAGTCTGAACGCGGCCATCAAACGCTTGCGGGCCGCACTGAACGACTCCGCCGATCAGCCGCGCTACATTGAGACATTGTCGCGCCGAGGGTACCGCTTCATCGCCTCGGTGAACCCGGCGGGCGTCGAAATGGATGTTGCAGCGCCTGTGGACGTTCCAACATCAACCGGCGTCGTGCACACCGAACCGGCGCGCGGGGGCCGAGAGTACTGGATGATTGCGGCGGCAGTGTGCGTGCTTGCGGTTGGCGTCTGGGGCTGGCGGCAATGGCGACATCCCAAGGGTGTTCCGCCGCTGCCCGTGATTCGTTCGCTGGTGGTGCTGCCGCTGCAAAATCTGAGTGGAGATCCATCGCAGGACTTCCTTGCCGACGGAATGACCGAAGAGCTCATCGGCCGGCTTTCGAATATTCACGGCCTGCGGGTCATCTCGCGCACTTCGGCCATGCATTTCAAGAATACTCAGCTTTCGGTGCCGCAGATTGCCACAAGCGTCGGCGTGGATGCCGTTGTGGAAGGGTCGGTCATCCGAGAGGGCGATCAGATTCGAGTGCATGCGCAATTGATTCGCGGCGCGACGGACGAGCACATTTGGTCAGAAGAATACCAGCGGCAATATGGAAGCCTGCTGGCGGTCCAGGATGAGGTCGCGCAGAGTATCGCCCAGCGAATTGAAAGCAGCCTCACGCCGCAGGAACGGATGAGCCTGGCGCCTGCGCATCCCGTGGCCCCCGAAGCTTACGAGGATTATCTGAAGGGCCGCTACTACTTCAACCAACGAACAGAGGACGCTCTGAACAAGAGCGTCACCTACTTTCAACGGGCCATCGCGAAAGATCAAAGCTATGCCCTAGCTTACTGCGGCTTGGCAGATGCTTACGCGCTGCTCGGATTTCGCTGGGGCTATCCTGCGAAAGATGCGCTGTCGCAGGCGAAGGCTGCAGCGATGAAGGCGATAGCACTCGATGAGACGATCGCCGAGCCCCACGCATCTCTCGCATTCATCGCCGAGACCTACGAATGGGATTGGGCGGCGGCGGAGCGTGAATATAAGCGCGCTCTGGAGCTCAATCCGGGCGATGCCCGGGCACATCACTGGTACGCCGGCTATCTCATGTATGTTGGGCGATTCGACGAAGGGATTGCAGAGGCCAGACGCGCTCGGGAGCTCGACCCGCTGTCGTTGCCGGTCAACAATGCCCTGGCGGGAAGATTGCTGGTTGCGGGGCATTACGACGAGGCGCTGGAGCAAGTGCAGAAGACTCTGGAATTGGATCCGCATTTTGCGCCGGCCCACCAGACGCTGGGCTGGGCGTACCTGAATCGAGGAAAGCAAACGGAAGCGATTCAAGAGTTTCAACAAGCGCTTAAGCTCTCCGGAACCGACGACACGGAACTCGACCTGGATCTCGGATTTGCTTATGCCAGGGCGGGCAATCGAGCGGAGGCACAAAAGATACTCACGAAATTAAAAGCCCTGCACGAGCGGCAGGTTGTGTCATCTGCTTCCATTGCGATTCTCTATGGCGCATTGGGGGATTTGGATGAGGCATTCGCCTGGCTGGAGAAGGCGTACGAGGAACGCGACCCTCAACTTACGTATCTCAAAGTGCCGGGACGTAGATTCGAGCCGCTGCGTCACGATCCACGGTTTCAACAACTGGTGCGCCGCGTGGGGTTACCCGAGTAAAGCTCCGGCGTCGCAACGTTGCGAGCGAGAAGTGTCAGGATTCTGCTAGAGCTATTTCCGCTCTTCTTCTTAGCGGGTCCAGGCGGGTTTGCTCCAGGTCATCTCTGTAGAAAAGGTTGTAGGTGTCGAAGGGGATCAGGCGGCCGTCGGGGTGGACGATGTGGACACAGGTTTTTTTGACGCTGCGGACGTCGAAGGAGTGAGCGTCGATGAATTGCATGATGATGATGCGGAAAATATTTTCGTAGGAGAGGGATGGGGAAGATTCCGCCGCGCTTCGCGCTGGCGGGACGGGCGAGGCGCCCGTCGCCACAGGGTGCGCCTCAGAACGGTTCGTGGTGGCGTCATTCGGGATCCAGACTTTCGGGAGGCAGCAGAGGAGTTCGCGGAGAGTGCCGGCGCTGCTGGCTGGTGAGTGATTGGTCGCGAAGAGCTTGAAGAGGTTGTCGCGGACGGCGGGTTCTTGTTCGTACAAAATTGTATTGGCGGCGCCGTTGATCAGGACTTCGGGCGGGATCATGCTGGTGAGGGGAGTTACTTTGCCATTTAGTTTTAACGCATAGGCCATCGCGAGCGAGTCGGGGTGGCAGGGGACGGGGATGATGTCTTCGGGGCGGAAGACGTTGGTCTGCTCGAGAATTTTGCGGCGAACTTCGGTGAGGGTGAGGCGGTCGGTGGCGGGGTTGAAGTTGCGGACGAACTTGCCGGGCTTCGCGGTCACTGCGCTGCCATCATTTTGGGCGACCGAAGAAACTTCAAAATCCCCACCCTCGTCGACCCACGTCTCTAGGCGGCCGGCGTCCTGGATTGGCTGGAAGGTTACGCCTCTTACGCATGGCTGCGTTAGGGCGTAGTCGATGGTCTTTCCTATTTCGTGGTCGTTCAGACCTTTCTTCAGCGTCACCACTAAGTTCGTGGCGATGTTGTAGCGGTTCAGTCTTTCCAGGGCGTCTTCGCGGATGCGGCGGAGGTCGGCGCCGCGGAGTTGCATCAGCGGTTCCCGCTCGAAGGAATCGAACTGGAGATAGACCTCGAAGTCTTCTCTATAGTCCGCGAGGCGTTTGACGAAGTCTTCTTCCTGCGCGATGCGGACGCCGTTCGTATTCACCATCAGATGACGGATGGGGCGGGCCTTGGCCATCTCTACGATCTTGAAAAAATCCGAGTGGACGGTGGGCTCTCCGCCGGAGAGCTGGACTACGTCGGGATGGCCTTCGTTGCGGACGACGGCGTCTAGCATTTTTTCGACTTGCTGCAGCGTACGGAATTGCTGGCGCTCGGGGCCGCTGGCGGCGTAGCAGACGGGGCAGCGCAGGTTGCAGTAGTCGCAGATCTCGACGAGCGTGAGGCAGGAGTGCTGCTCGTGATCGGTGCAGAGGCCGCAATCGTAGGGGCATCCCCACTTGACGGGAGTGTTGTAAACGAGGGGCATCTCCGGAGGCTTGATGAAGATCTCTCGGCAGCGGCGGTAGTAGTCGACGTCGTCGGCGATGAGAATTTTTTCGGCGCCGTGCTGGGGGCAGCGTTTGAGGAGATAGACGTTGGCGTCCTGGAAGACGGTTTTGGCTTCGACTTTACGGAAGCAGGTGGAGCAGATGGAGATGGCTACGTCGTAGAAGAGGTAGGGGCGGGTTTTGTGGGACATGACGTCAGCCTCGGGCAGAGTGACCTGCCGCGAATTCCAACGAGGGGAATATTAGCAGCGGAAGCGGATCCGCGGAGGACGATCTGTGGCAGTTTGCGGAGTGTCCTGCGGGTGGTGCAGGCGGACCCAAAAAACCACAGAGGACACTGAGGACACAGAGGAGCAAGATTATCTCGCCGGAGTTTGGCATCCGGCGCGAGAAATGGGGCCTCGCTTCGCATCGGAGGACGGACGAAGGCTGCGTCCCCTACGTGAGTTATCTCCAGGTGAAGCGGTAGAGGAGCGGGGTGAGGACGTGGATCAGGGAGAAGAAGGCGAAGGTGACGACGGCGGCGACCATGACGGACGAAGGCTCGGGGTGGAGTCCGACTTGCTGAATGGCATGGTAGGCGAGGACGAGGATGACGATGTGAATGGCCCACGGGACGAAGAGCACGATCATGGCAATGGGATGCTGAGTGGCGAAAAGGCTGAAGTATCCAAGGCTGAGGAGCGATTGCATGATGAGGATGGCGGGGACCGCCAGGGAATAGGTGAAAGCGCGGCGGTCGGGGCGCTTGAGAAGGACGTAGATCAGCACGGCGTAAGGGAGATGGTAAAGCACAAATGGGCCGAACAATACGAGGCCCCAGTTGCGGAGGGGAAACGGGGCGAAGATGCGCGGTCCCGACCAGAAGTGAAGTTGATTGAAGGTCAAGGCGACAGCGCTGAGGAAGATCTGCGCGCCGAGGGCGAGGACGAGGCGGTCGATGGATTGGCGGCCGAGCGGGGAAAGATGGAGGGGGACCGTGGCAGGAGTCTCGAGTTGAGGTAAGACGTTGCCGGACAAAGCGCCTTGCGGGAGAGGGTCGAGATACGCCAACGACAGGTAGAGGCGGCGAGAGAGCCAGGCGATGAAGATGACGCCCGAGACGATAAAGATGACGCCGATGGCGATGAACGCGACGAATGGACCGTTGGCACCGCTGGACGCACCGGAACAGATCACCAAGAGAATAACCAGCAAACTGGTGACCAGCACAAATCCGGCGGTGAGAATGATGCCGAGAGTGCGGAGCGTGTTGGCGGCCCAGCGTTCCATGAGTTGTGCGAGGTATTGCGGGAATAGTAAAGCAATTCCGGATGTACGCCCATTGAATTCCTTGAGCCGCGACCAGGCGCGAATTAATTCAGGAACACGAAGAGGGCCGGCAGCAGGATGCGATAAACGAGGATGACAACGAAGGCGGTGATCAGGCGGGTGGGGTCGGGACGAATTCCAGTGAGGCGGATGGCTTTCCAGGCGAGGTAGGGAACGAGAATGTCGAGAATCCAAGGAATGATGGAAAGCAACGGAATGGCGGCCTGGCCGGAACGAGGGATCAGAACGAGAAGGGCGGAGTGACCGGAGAGGCCAAAGAGCAGGTGGAGAGTGGGAATTACCAGAGAGTAGGCGAAGGTGGTGGGTCCGGGGCGGCGGGTGAGACTGTAAAGAAGAACCAGATCAGGCAGGATGGCGGCCAGGCCCCAAGCGAGAAATCCGAACTTGAACAGGGCGAAGGGAGGGCGCGGTGAGCCGAGGGCGCCATACCATCCGATGAGTCCGAGGACAACTTCGGCGGCGATCTTGGCAGCGAGAGCGAGAACCAGTTGCTGAATAGCGGCTTGGCTCGCGAGGGAGAGATGGCCGACGACGTCGCGGGTGACTCGTGGCTGACTTGCTGCGGGTGGAATGCAAGATGGAGCGACGCTGGGCTGCGAGACGCGCGCCACGTCGCTGGACGGGACCGAACGGGATTGCATCGCGGCGGGTTGGGGCGGCGCGGGCGGTGCAGAACTGGGCGACACAGTCGAATATGGTGGGAGCAGCGGATCTGGTCCTGGAACGCGGCGGGGCTTGCGGTTCAGTATGGCAATCTTCCGCTGGGATGCGATGACGATGACGAGGGCGCCCAAGGCGACAAGCACGAAGGGCTGTCGATCTTGGGCGCCGGCGCTGAAAGCGCAGAGGGTGGAAAGCAGAAAGACGAGCGACGCCAAGATGGCGATCAGAGAGAAGAAGATGGTGACAAGCACGTTCATGAATGGACGTTGGCGACGCGCGGGGCGGCACGGAGCCAGCGGGCGAGGTCGCGGGAATAGTACAGCAGGATCAGGACGCAGGCCCACTGAATTCCTCCGAGGCCGAGGAAGATGCGGGGGTAAGGCTTGATGAAGTCGCAGAGAAGGCGGAAGGACATGTAGGCGACCATGAAGAGTTTGAAGGCGTCGCCGGGGAGAAAGGAGGTTTTCTCAGGTTCGTCGCGCCGGCAGGGATCCTTCGACTGCGCCGGGACTTTGCTTCGCTTTGTCCCGGCTTCGTTCACGATGACAATTCTGTTTTGACGCGCAATTCTATTTAGGACGCGGTAGAGGATCGGGATTAAGAGCAGGAGGAACGCGATTTCGTAGAGTTGCGTGGGATGGCGGGGGATGCCGTCGCCGAAGTTGACGGCCCAGGGGAGAGTGGTGGGAGTTCCGTAGGTGTTGTCGGAGAGGCCGGTGAGGAAGCATCCGATGCGGCCGATGGCGATGCCGAGCGCGAGCGGAATGGCGTAGAGGTCGCCAGTGGAACCGCGGAGTCCGATGTGGCGCTTAAAGAGCTCCACGGAGACAAGGCCGAAGGCGAGAGCCCCGACGATGGTTTTGCCGCCAAGAAAGTGCGCGGGATCGTGGAGATGCTGCCAGGTGAGTTGCGGTTCTTCCAGCCAGAAGAGAAGTTTGGCACCGAGCGCGCCCCCGGCGACAGTGGCGGCTACGACCGCCCAGCGGAGTGGGGTGATGAGGGGATCTCCGAAGCGGCGGCGAAGGGCGAGGTAGACGGCGAACGCGATGACGTAGGAGAGGGCCTCGAAGAAGAAGTGCGGGTGGAGGCTGTAGCGGCCGAGGTGGATGTAGAAGGGGAAGGTGGTTGCGAGATGGAGTGTGGGGACGATGGGGGGATTATAGCGAGGGAAACCCTGGCGAAAAACGCGAGAAGGGTGGGGCCCCCGCGACGATAGAGCATTTCTCTCGTGTCCAATGATCGAGCTGCGCACGACGGGCAGCCGAGGGCGGCTGTCCCCACATGAATTCAAACCAAACATGAGTTCAAGTCAAAACGTGAATTCACGTTCTAAGTTGACAGCGGGTTTATTATTCTGTATATTCAGTCTGTACTGAAAGAAACGATATGGCGGAATTAACTCGAGTGCAGAAACAGTACATCCTTCACTGGGGCGAGATGGGGACGCGGTGGGGGATCAATCGGACGGTGGCGCAGATTCATGCGCTGCTGTACTTGTCGCCCAAGGCGGTGCCTGCCGAAGAGATTGCCGAAACGCTGAGCGTGGCGCGATCGAATGTGAGCACGTCGATCCGGGAGTTGGAAACCTGGGGAATCGTGCGCGCGGTGCACGTGCTGGGCGACCGGCGCGAGCACTATGAATCGATGAAAGACGTGTGGGAGATGTTCCGGCTAGTGATTGAGCAGAGGAAGCGGCGGGAGATCGATCCGACGCGAGAGATTTTGCGGCAGTGCCTGGCCGATCTGGATCCGAAGGAACCGGGCGCAGATTATACGCGGGAACGGCTGGCGGCGATGGCGGGATTCTTTGAAGCGGTGACGGAACTGTATGACCAGATGAAGCGGCTGCCGACAGGGACGGTTCGTAAACTGCTGCGGATGGGAACGAAGGTGCGAAAGAAAACGGGGTAGCGCCCCTTTTTTAACCAAGTGTTTCTGTCATTTCAGAACGATCTGTTGCAGGAGGTTGGTCGGCAGCGTCAAACCCCGCATTAACCACGGAGGACACGGAGGATTTTATGAATGGGACTCTGATGAAGGAAATCATCTGGGGTGCGGGGTGTGTGCATTTGGGGATTATGGCGGCGAATGTGCCTTTGCCGGGACGGCTGAAGGTACGGGAACGGCTGGCGGGAGTCCCGCGATTTGTGCGGCAGATTTTTTATGTGCATTGGGTGTACATCGTGATCGTGCTGGGGCTGTTTGCGGCGCTGTGCTTCGGATTTGCGGGGGATTTGGCGGGGGGGAGTGCGTTGGGACGGTTCCTGAGCGGATTCATGGCGGGGTTCTGGCTGCTGCGGATTGTGCTCCAGATTTTCTATTACGACCGGGAGATGCGGCGGGAGAACCGGGTGCTGGACTCGATGTACCTGGGGTCGTTGATTGTGTTGGTGGTTGTGTTTGGAGTCGCGGCGGTTAGGCCGGTGTGAGGGAAGTCAAAATCCCCACCCCTGGAGGTGAGTCGATGAAGACGACATTGCAGCGACGCGGGGAAAAGCAGATTCCTCCCTCTGGTCGGAATGACAAGGCAGATTTATGGGCACCTATTTGCGCGATCGCGGGGGCAGCGGTTTGGGGGGGGATGGCGGTGCTGGCACGGATGGGGATTGCGCGGGTGGATGGGATTGAGTTGCTGTTCTTGTTTGCTCCGCTGGTGATTGTGCCGTTGGGGATGGAGTTGTCGGGGGTGATCGCAGAAACGAACGCGCTGCACGAGCTCGCCCGACGGTTACAACCCTTAGGGGCAGCGCTTGCGGCGGTGGCGATCTGGCTTCCTCCGGGGCGCAGAGCCGGATTGTTTGCGATTGGGTGGTTCATGGTCTGTGGTTTGATGGCCGCTTCCGGAATGGTGGGATTGGTTCGCGGTCCCTGGCTAGACTCGGACAGCCGTGTCCGCGCCACGCGAATCGTGGTGGATATTGCACGATTCGATCTGGTGGTGGGTGGAGCGTGGCTGGTGGCGTCGCGGTGGGGAATGCGGCCCATAGGGATTCAGGAACCGATCGGGTTGCTGACGGCCGTGCACTTTCATTTTGCAGGATTTGCCACGACGATGATCGGGGCTGCGACAGTGCGGTTTGCCGAGAGGGGCGGCGCGCAACACAAGTGGTTGCGTCGACTGGTGTTGATGGTGGCGGTGCTTCCCGTGGTGGTGGCGGCAGGGTTTGTGATTTCTCCGGTGGTGAAGTTGGGGGCGGCGGTGTTGTTTTCTGCGAGCGTGGCGGGCCTGGCGATTGAGGTGCGCGCCTATGGCAGGAAAGCGCACGATGCCACGGCACGGATCTTTTTGCAAGTCGCGGCGGGTGCGATTTTTATGGGGATGGTGCTGTCGGGAGCATACGCCGTCGCAGACTACCTGGGGAGCGATGCTCTGACGATCCCGGAGATGGCGAGGACTCACGGCATTCTGAACGCAGTTGGATTCTGTCTTGCGGGATTGTTGGGATGGCTGGTGGAGAAGCATACCCACACGGCGGTAACCGATGAGCATAGTTTTCAGACGGAGGTTGAGGGGGAACCTGTACACTAACAAGAACCCAGAACAAACATGCCGGAGCAATGCCGGCAAGTTTTCATGACGCAGGAAAAATCTCAAAGGCACGATCCAACGGGAGCTGAGAAGGCCCCCAAGAACTCCGGCACGAACGGCCCAGGCGCGGCGCCCGGGCGCGAGAATTTGTACCCGCCTTCGTCATCTTCCGACGATCCGTCATTCCCTACCTCCAGCGGCTTTTCGTCGCCCATTCCTTCGGAGTCCGCACGCGAGGGTGCCATCAATAAAGAACTACGGCGGCTGAACCGCGCCCTGCACGCGCTGAGCGCGTGCAACCAGGCGCTGGCGCAGGCGGGCAGCGAGCAGGAATTGCTGCAACAGATCTGCGACATCATTGTGACCCTGGGCGGATACCGGATGGCAGGGATTGCTTACGCGGAGCAGGACGAAGAGAAGACCGTGAGGCCGATGGCCCACGCGGGGTTTGGCAGCGGATATCTGGACAAGATTGCGCTCAGCTGGGCGGATACTCCGGCGGGACGAGGGCCGGCGGGAACGGCGATCCGTGAGAATCGGATTTGCATTGTCCCGGACACCGCGAGAGACCCGATGTTTAGTCCGTGGCGGGAAGCGGCATTGGAGAGAGGATTCGCCGCCGTGATTGCGCTGCCGCTTCGAGTAGCGGGCTCGGCATTCGGTGTGCTGGCCATCTACTCGGAACAGGCTGGATCCTTTGAGAGTTCGGAGGTCGAACTGCTCACCGAGATGGCGAACAACCTGGCCTATGGCATTACGGCGATGCGTTCGCAGGAGGAGACCCGGCGGGCGACGGCCGCTCTGCGGGAGGCGGAGGCAAAATACCGGCAACTGGTCGAGCAGGTTCCCGCGATCTCGTACGTGGCGGAGGCAGGAGCGCAAGGGCGGTTTCTGTATCTGAGTCCGCAGGTGAAAACGATTCTCGGGTACCGTCCTGAGGATTGCCTGGAGGATCCCCATTTTTGGTGGAGTCACTTGAATCCGAACGACCACCCGACTGCGCTGCTGGAAGACACGTGGGAAGAAGGGCCTCCGTTTCAAGTCGAATACCGGATGCGTAGGCAGGATGGAAAGGAGGTGTGGCTGCGCGATGAGGCGGTGATTGTCCGCGACCCACAAACCGGGAAGCGGCTGACGCGCGGCATGTTGATCGACATTACGGAGCGGAAACGCGCCGACGACGCGCTGCGGCGGAGTGAAGAAAACTACCGCATGTTCGTGGCGCAAAGCTCGGAAGGAATTTTCCGGCAGGACCTGGATGCGCCGGTGGCGATTGACCTTCCGGAAGAAGAATTGATTCACCATATTCTTCATGATTCGTACATGGCGGAGTGCAACCAGGCGATGGCGCAGATGTACGGGCTCGAAGCTCCAGAGGATTTTATGGGAAAGCGGCTGGCGGATTTGCTGGTAGTGGATGATCCGCACAACATTGAATTGGCGCGCGAGTATGTGCGGAATGGATTTCGGGTGCTGGAGCGGGAGTCGCACGAGCAGGACGTGAACGGCAATCCGAAAATATTCCTGAACAGCATGTTCGGCATCGTGGAGAACGGGAAGCTGTTGCGGACCTGGGGAATTCAGCGAGACATTACGGAAAGGCTGAAAGCAGAAGAGGCGCGGCATCGAGCGGAGGAAGCGCGTCGCGAGAGCGAAGAGCGCTACCGGGTATTTGTGGCGCAGACGTCGGAAGGCATCTACCGCACGGAACATGATCCGCCGGTTCCGGTGGACGCGACGGTGGAAGAGCAGATCGCGCTCAGCCTGGCGAGCGGGTACATTGCCGAGTGCAACGATGCCATGGCGAGGATGTACGGGTTCAATAAAGCTGAAGATATTATCGGCAAGCGGCTGTCGGAAATGTTGATTGCGGATGATCCGGTGACGAAGGAGTTTATGGAGACGTTTCTGCGATCGGGATACCGGATCACGGACTGGGAATCGCACGAGCGGGATGCGCAGGGACGAACGAAGATTTTCCGCAACACGATGGTGGGGATCGTGGACAAGGGCTGCCTGGTGCGGACATGGGGCATTCAGCGCGACGTAACCGTGCGGATGCATCTGGAAGAGCAACTTAGGAACGCGCAACAGCTGGAGGCCATCGGCCGGCTGGCAGGTGGTGTGGCGCATGACTTCAACAATATTTTGAGCATCATCATGGGGCACGGTGAGTTGCTGCTGGGTGCGGTGGGAGCGGACGAGCGCGCGCGAAACGGGTTGGAGCAGATCCGGCGCGCGGCGGACCGGGCGGCTTCGTTGACGCAGCAATTGCTCGCGTTCAGCCGGAAGCAAGTGCTGCAGCCGAAAGTTCTGGACTTGAATGAAGCCGTGGCCGACGTGCAGAAGATGTTGTCGCGAGTGATTGGCGAGGATATTGAATTGGTGGCAAGCCTGCATCCGTCGCTAGCGTCGGTGAAGGCAGATCCGGGACAAGTGGAGCAGGTGCTGATGAACCTGGCGGTCAACGCGCGGGATGCGATGCCGCACGGCGGGAAACTCGTGATGGAGACGTCGAATGTGGAGGCGGGCGGGGAGTTGGCCCGCGCTCTGGACCTTCCGCTTGGGCGTTATGCCATGCTGAAGGTGACCGATACCGGTCATGGGATGGATGCGGTGACGCTCTCGCACGTCTTTGAACCATTTTTTACAACGAAGCCGATGGGCAAGGGCACCGGGCTGGGATTGGCGACCGTCTACGGAATCGTGAAGCAGAGCGGCGGGAGCATCCAGGTCGAGAGCGGAGTGGGACGCGGGAGCACGTTCCGGATTTATTTGCCGGCGACAGCGGGTGGCACGCGCAAACAGCAGGCGACGATTGGGGCAGAAATGGTGGCGGGAGGGAGCGAGACCATTCTGATCGCAGAGGATGAACCCGATCTGCGGGACCTGGCGCGCATTTTTCTGGAGGGCTACGGGTACAGAGTGCTGGAAGCGGAAAGCGCAGAGCAGGCGATTCAGATCGCAGAAACCTTTAAGGGGTCGATCGATCTGTTGCTGACCGATGTGATCATGCCAGGCATGAGCGGGGCGCAGTTGGCGGAGAATATTTTGAGCAAGCGTCCGCAAACCAGGATTGTATACATGACCGGGTACACCGACGATATGGTGGTGCAGCACAAAGTGCTGGAACCCGGGGTCAATCTTCTGCAAAAACCCTTCAATAGGATTGACCTGGCGTTGAAGGTGCGATCCACGCTGGATGGGAAGTAGACTTAGCCAGTAAAATTTCAGATTGTGGATTTGAGATTGCGAATTGATTTTCCCGCGTGCGGATTCTGCTAAGGACTTTCACCACAAAGGACACAGAGGACGCGGAGGATTTATGCTGGGGAACAGAATATGAACTTATCGCTAAGGTGTAGGAGAATCACTTGACCACGAACGAAGCGGGTGGGGCGGGGAAGAAAATCTGGGCCACGCTGAAAGGGCTACCGCTGACACTGCAGCTGGAGTGGCCGTTTCATCAGTCGACGTCGGGTGCGGATTTTTTCGTGCTGCATGGGGACATTCGGCTAGAGGGGTCTGAAGGATTGCACGCGCCCGTGGCGGTGAATCTTTCGCAGACGGTGCGCGAGGTGATGCCGTCGCTGGATCCGAAGGATGCGGAAGCTCCCGTGATCAATGCGCTGCGCAAGGAAGTCGACCGGCGGCAGATTGAGTTCGTAAAGTCGGGGAAGCTGCTGCCGGTACCGTTTTCCAGCCGGCACTACGACTTCAAGCGGCAGCAGTGGATATTTGGTAAAGCTACGGACGATGTGATGGCAGAGTTTGTTGAGCGCAAGGTGTACTGGCAGACGAAGCTGGGCTCGGAAAAGCGAGTTTGGATTGGCGATCCGACAGAAGCGCAGTATCTGCAGACGACACCTGCGCACCTGATCGAGATTGCGGCGCGGCTGGTTGCGGCGCAGGGGCTGCTTCGGATCGAGGGCGAGTTCGCCGAGGCGACTCCCGGCTTGATGGGTCAGGCGGAACGATTCGAGGGCGCGAGGCGGCGGGCGATAGAAGAGTTGGATAAGAAGCACGCGTTCGAGAGAGGGTAGGCAGTATCAGTACTCGCTACCCGGTACCCGGTACTCTGTACTCAGTAGCTCGGCACCGGGAGCCGGCCGCTATGCAATTGATGACGAGAGTCTTCGGGCTCGGGCTGGCTGCCGTTGCTCTTTCGGTCGTCGGTGGGCTCCGTGGATTTTCGTTGATTCCCGCGATCTTCCTGACATCAACACTCTGACGGTATTTGCGCCTACTCAGACGGTACATGTTTCGGATACATGTCTTTCGGCGGCGTCGGTCGCCATTCCTTACGAGTCCATGGGAGACAATTTGCAGGCGGCGCTGCGGGCGGTTGCGCCCGGCGAAGGCGACCCGGGTGTGCTTTATCAAGAGTATCGAGGGATTGCTGATCGGAAGACTTCGTACAAACTGCCTCTGTCATTGCAGATTTCTCGCAGCATGGCCTGTGCCCCATCCAATACACTGAACCGCGAAGTCGGAGAATTGCGCATGGCTGCGCAGTTGGAGCGGCGATTTTCGCGGCGGGAGTTGTTCACCATTTTCGCCAACCGGGCCTGGTTCGGAGATGGTCAGGTCGGAGTTGAGGCGGCATCGCAACACTTTTTTCAGAAGGAGCCGGATCAACTTCGACTGGAAGAAGCCGCTCTCCTCGCCGGCTTGATCCAAAGGCCGGCCTATCTTTCTCCGTTTAAGCATCCAGATCGAGCCTTGCGGCGGCGGAATGAAATCATCGATGCAATGGTCGCGGAGCATGCCATCGACCCGAAGCAAGGTGAGATCGCGAAGACGAGTGCATTGGGAGTTGTGGCGGGAAGCGTTCGGTAGCTGCACTGCAGGACGCTGAATGCGGGCAGGCTAGCGCACCACGATACCCGACGTGAACTTAAGGATCACTCCGATCTCCTTGGGCATGGGTTCTCCGTCGCAGGTGGCGGGCTTGAAGCGCCACTGCTGCTCAACTGTCGCTACTGCCGCTTCATCGAATCCCTGGCCTCCAGATTGGCTGACCCTTATGTGCTGCGGCTTACCTTTTGTATCCACGATCAACGACAGGGCAACAGAAGCGGTATTACCGCGAACTCCCGTGGGAAATCTCGGCTCGGGATTGAGTGTCCCAACGGGCTGCGTTGAGATTCCCGAGCACCTGCCGAGTTCAATTGCTCCGGGTGGCGGTTTGAACAGCGAGGGATCTGGGGAGGGTTCGGCGGAGAGTTCCTCGACTTTGGCTTGGAGTTGGCGATGCTTGTCTTCGAGGCAGGCCATTTCGCGCGGAAACCAGGAATCGCCAAACTTGCGAAAGATGCCGTAGAAGCAGGAGAGATCCGACATGTTCTTGGGACGGATGTCGGGTGAGAGCGTTGCAAGCAATGCTCCACTTTTCTGATCGAAACAGAATTTGTACTGCTCCTGTTGGGAACCGCGCTTGGTGGTGGCGCATTGTTCGGCGGGCTTCTGGTCCGGGTTGGCGGTGATGGATTCGAATTCAAGCGTAGCGGATAAGGAGTGAAACATGTTCATCAGGTCGGGGAGATGGGTCGCTACTTCGGGAAGATCCGCAGCGCTGTCGAGGGTCCAAATTCGATTTAGGGTGCCGACTTCGATGCGGTGGGAATCTTGCACGACGATTTCCCGGCGCCACTGCGAATCGGAGGCCCAGTCTTCGGTGTAGGTGCCTTGCGCATTCTCGAGATTTTTTCCGGTGAAAGTGAATATTGCCTTAAGCCGGAAAGCGGGCGCGTTTTTCGCACGGATGTCGGAAAGGTCACGCGCTTTCGAGATGAGCGCTTCGGCGTGTATCTGGGCGTCCGGTTTGTCGACGACTGGCTTCGGAGGTTCCTGCGCAAACAAGGCCACTGCGAACAATCCGAGAAGCGCGACCGGGAGAAGAGTGGCGAGGTTCATAGGTGAGACGCTGCGAACATGGTACTCCGCGCGGAACGGGAACGATTGCGAGCTAGCGGGGAGTCGAGGGGATTTCGAGGGTCATCGGCATCGGCATGGGCTTGCCGTCGCAGGTGCCCGGTTTGAAGTGCCAACTGCGAACGGTCGTGAGGGTTTTTGCATTTGATTCCTTATCGGCGGATCGCAGAACTCTGACGTCTTGCGCTTTGCCCTTGGCATCAACGACGAACCAGATCCTAAGCCAGGCGATGCGTTCCGGGTCAACCCCCGGGAGCATGAATTCGTTGATGGACAGGCTAGGACGTTCGCTCTTTCCAGAGCAGAGACCCAACTCGATGGAGCCGGCTGGTGGGTCGAATAATGCGGGATCCATGGGGGGCTCAAGGGAGAGTTCGACAACGCTCGCAGCGATCTTCTTGTGACGATCTTCGTAGCAGATCACTTCGCGCGGAAACGCGTAATCACCGAACTTGCGAAACGTCCCATAATCGCAAGAGGCCAGGACAACATTGCGCGGGCGTTTTTCGGGGTAGGCTCTTTCGAGCAGGGCTCCGGTCCTTTTTTCGAAGCAGAATACAAATTGGAGAGTTTGGATGACGGGCCGACTGTAGGCGCACTCGGCGGTCACGTCAGTGCCCGTGCGTTCTCGGATGAAAGCAAATTCAGGCTTCAGCGAAGCGCTAGGAAGGTAAGCCATGAGACCCGGGAGGGCGCCCGCCTGCTCGGGAAATCCTTCGGGATAGAGGAGCCAGTGCTTGCCAGGTCCAGCGACGTCAATCTGCCGCAGGTTTCCGATGACCGTTTCGCGGCGCCATTGCGTATCGGAGACCCAGGTCTCAGTGTAGGTTCCTTCGACGGGATCGAGATTGTCTCCGGTAAACGAGAACGTTGCTCTCAGGTGGAAGGCAGGCGCGTCATTGGCGCGGATGTCGGAGAGGCGGCGGGCCCGGTTGAGAAGCACTTCGGCGCGTTCTTGGACGGTTGGTTTCGGGGGTTCTTGCGCGAGCAGAGAAATTGCGAGCGATGCGAGAAGAGCAATCGGGAGGAAAATGGCGCGGGGGTTCATGGTTGCGGGATACGAGCATGGTACTCCCGGTGAGGTTCCAGATCCGTGGCCCCGGGCATTCCTCGAGGGCTAAAGCCCGTCGTTGTATTCCGCATTTCGCGGCGCTGAAGCGCCGCTCTTCCACGTGCGGCCCTAGCTTTGAAGCGCCGCTCTTGCGCGTTTAGTATTCCCAAGCTCTTGATGAATTCTGATGGCGACGAAAGGACGCTTTGTCCGGCAACGCGGTTGTAGAGAAAGTGCATCGAAAGGAGTTTAGCGGGTCGCCGGGAAGCGGGCAAAAGCGGCGGGGCAACAACCTTGGGATGCTGGCTGCGGCGACGGTCGCGGAGTTTGGGGAAGGGTGAGACGTGAGGGCCGTGCCATTTGCGGGGAGCGGATTTTGCGCAAGTGCGCTACTGGTGATTTGTTTTGCCATCCTTTGCGGGAAGGCGCTGGCGCAGGACGAATCGAGTTCGCGGCCTCCCCCACAACAGGGAAACTCGCAGCCTGCGCCCAGCATTGAGGAGGAAAAGCCTCAGCAGGAGGAGAGTTCGAATCCGGCGCAGGCCGCGGCGGAGAAAACCAAGCAAGTGACGATGCAGGCCGTAGCCGCTACTAAGAATGCGGGAACGGCGGCGCTGCTTAAAGCGCGGGATTGGGAGAGTGGCTGGCTCACCGGCGTGTTCGTGGAAAAGGGGCGGGCGCTGGTTCCGATGAGCGTGGACCAGCGGCGCGAGATCTACCTGCAACAGACACTGACGACGCCGGGCGCGTATCTGAAGCGCATGTTTGCGGCGGGCATCGACCAGGCGCGCGGGGTGCCGTCGCAATGGGATGACGGTTGGGATGGATATGTGGAGCGGTTCGCCTCGCGGGAAGGGCAGTTCATTGCGGCCAACAGCCTGGCAGCGCTGGGAAATGCGAAGCTGAAATACGAGCCGCGCTACGACCAGTGCCAGTGCAGCGGCTTCTGGGCGAGGACGCGGCATGCCATCGTGCGGAACTTTCTTACTTACAACGAAAGCGAGCAGGAGTTGCGTCCGCAGTGGGCGTTGTACGGAGGCTCGTTCGGCGGAGGAATGATTTCGACGGCATGGAAACCGCATCCGCGCAACGCGTTTGCCGAAGGTGGGCGCGCCATGCTGGGGCAGGCGGGCTACGGTGTGCTGTTGAACTTCTTCATCGAGTTTTCGACGGATATCAACCGCAAGATTGGGGCTAAGAGCAGGTAGAGAATTCCCTACCCGTTTGATGGGAGTTATCCCGGGTTCTGCATCGGGTATGTTCCCGATAGCGGGCAAAGTTGATTCATGATTCAACTATACGGGGCAGGTCTCGGGTGGAACCGAGGCATGGGGATCGCCCCCTCGCGCTTTGGCATCCACGCCCGATTGCACCTGCCCCTTTTTACTTACCACGTTCCTATTTACCCACACAGATGTTAGGCAGGTGACGGCTTGCGGACGAACTGCGCTACCACAACCCCGAGGGTGAGGAGTGACATCAGCGAAATGATCCCCAGGGAGATGACGCAGTAGATACACCACACGCCGAGGATGTTGGCCTCAACGTTCGCTAGGTAGAGGGAAAAGGTGAGGCCTGCGAAGGCTGGGATGAGCAACAGGCGGTAGCGGCGCAGGAAGGCGAGTGCTCCCATGAGGATGTATCCGGCGATGCCGAAGACGGCCACGGGAACTTGCAAGTGCAGAGGCCAGTCGTCAGCGTGATGCGGGATCATGGCGTAAGGACTGTGGTTAACGATGCCGCAGTCCCAGTGGGCGTTAATGTCGCAGGGGGCATCGCCCGCTTCGCGGTAGTGCTCGCGCAAGGCGAGAGAAGAGACAATGATGCCCAGCACGGCGAGAATCAGAAGCAGATATTTCATGAAGTTCCTCGTGCTAGTGGATGATGATGAATTCCGTTGCTTTCACTACCTCAGAGGCTAAAGCCTGACTCACAGCAAGGGGGCGGCTTATCGCAGCGCTCAAAGCGCTGCGCCACCCAAAATCCCGCGCCGCCTATCCAAAACTTCGTGCTCGCCACCCAAAATCCCGCACGGCGCCACGCGAACTCTCGTGCTGCCTGCCCGCAATCTCGTACTGCGCCCTGCAAGGTTTCGTACTGCCTCTCCACAATTTTGCACTACGCCGTGCCAGATCTCGTACGACCCAAGCTCAGGCCACTGCAAAAACTCCGGTAAACGCAATATTTTGGCGCAAATTTCTTTGCCGCACTATCTGGCTGCAGATCTTGCGCGACACCTTGCGCACCATCGGGCTGCATCCGGTCGCGGCTGGGATTCTAGTGTGCGGGCGGCGCGGCCGCGTCCTTTATTAAATCAGAAGGCTGCCAATCGCTGCCGTGATACCACTTAACGATCTTGCCGTCGGGTCCGATGACGGCGGTGCTGAGGTTGTGGGTGATCAGGCCGTTCTCGGGCTTCACGGTCAAGGCGAAGAAGTCAGCGACCTTGGGTAGATCAGCTGAGCTGGCCGCGACGAACTCCCAGTGATTAAAGAGCGCGGGATCGTGCGTGTGAGCGACGGAGAAGCCGTAGTCGCGCAGAACCTTGGCGGTGTCGCGCTCGGGATCGAAGCTGATGCTCAGAAGGTGAGCGCCGGCTAGCGCTGGATTGGTGCCGATCTGTTTGTAGATTTCCGCGAAGTTACTGCTCATGCGCGGGCAGAAGTCGGGGAAAGGACAACGCGTATAGATGAAGGTGAGGAACAGAACGTTCCCGCGGAACTGCTGGAGAGAAATTCGCTTGCCGGCCTGATTGATGAAGGAAAAATCCGGAACCTCTTCGCCGGGCGATGGCATGTGTAGCGAGTTGGCCCCGACTGCAGGGACGGAGTCGATGTGGGTTGTCGTTCGGACGTTCTCGAGCCAGTAGTCGGGAGCGGCGTCTTCGTTCCTGGGGTCGGGCTGAACTACTACCACTTCGGCTGAAATCGAATCGCCGACATGCAGGTGATTCAAGGTGGCATCAGGCTTGACCTTGTAGGGCATGGCCATGGCTTCCATGAAGCCGGGGATCGCGTCGCCGTCGATGATGGCGGATTGCGCCTGCGTGTCTACAGAAACGACGCGGCCTGTGAAGGGATAACGTTTCGCGACCGACGTTTTCGCGGAATGGCACGAAGAAACAGAGACGGGGGCGGCAAGGATGAGAACGAGCAGAACAATTCGGCGAGTATGGTTGTTCACGTTGTATCCAATTTAACTCGGAGGGAGACGCTGGTGCTATGGCCGTCGAGCTTCGCGCGACGGACAGCCGAGGGCGGCTGTCTCCACATGGGTTTTCCACGGCGCAGACATCACGTTGTTTGCGGGGTGGCTTTTGTGAAATCCTCAGGGCGGTCGGACGCGCTCCAGAATTCACACGGCGAGGCCTGCGATGGCATGCAATCCTGAGGTATTGAAACACGTTCCACTGTTTGCGCTGCTCGATGAGGAAGAAACGGCGGTGCTGGCCGGGCAAGTGCGGCTGAAGACCTTCGCGCCGCGGCAGCGCATTTACAAGATCGGCGACTCCGGCGGGCAGGCCTATGTAGTGGTGTCGGGCCGGGTGCGGGTTGCGACCGTCGACCAAGACCAGCAGGAAGTCGTGGTTGACGAGCCATCGCATGGAGAGTTCTTCGGGTTTGCATCGATGCTGGAGCAGACGCCGCATCAGACCGAAGCAATGGCCATCGACGAGGCGGTGTGCCTGGAAGTCGACCAGAAAGATATTGCCGTGCTGTTGCAGCGCAAGCCGCTCGCCGGGATGGATATGCTGCGGGTGCTGGGGCGGCAATTTCACGCGTCGCAGCAATTGGTGCGGTTAAGGGCGAACCGGCATCCCAATGAGGTAATTGAAAAAGATGCGACGTTTGGGGAGCGGATCGCCGACGTGGTCGCGGGCTTTGGCGGGTCGTGGACGTTCATCATCGCGTTCGGTTTGGCGCTCACGATTTATATGGCCATCGACGCGGCGATGGGGAAGAAGGCGTGGGACCCGTATCCGTATATTCTGCTGAATCTGTTTTTGTCGATGCTGGCGTCGGTGCAGGCGCCGATCATCATGATGAGTCAGAACCGTCAGGACACGAAGGACCGGCTGCGCGGCGAACTGGATTATGACGTCAACCGGAGAGCCGAAGTGGAGATTCAAGGACTGGCGCGCAAGCTGAATGTGCTGGGAGAAAAGATGGGTGATGTGGAGGAGATGCTGCGGGAAAAGTTGGCGCGGGAGTGAGAGTTTTAGGAGTCTGTCGAAATTAAATATATTTCTGATCAGAAAGCCCTCGTTGGGCATCGAATCCCGAAGATTGAAGATTTATGTCTCGCTTCCACATCAATCGCCGGACTTTCCTGCATGCAGTTGGAGCCACTGCGGGCGCTGCTCTGCTGCCTTCGCCAAGACTTTGGAGCCGGGCGATCGTTGCTGGGCTAGCCAATCCGCAGAATGACGGACCGGCGGACTACACGCTCACAATCGCGACCACGCCGATCGAGCTGGCGCCGAAGCGGATCATTTCGGTTACGAATTACAACGGGCAGTTTCCCGGGCCGCTTCTTCGTTTGAAAGAGGGCGAGCGCGTCACCATCGATGTTCGCAACGACACCGATACGCCGGAGCAATTGCACTGGCACGGGCAGTCCGTTTCGAGCGAGGTGGATGGGGCGGCGGAAGAGGGCACGCCGTCTATCCCTCCGCACGGCAGCCGGAGAATTTCGTTTGTTCCGAAGCCCGCAGGTTTGCGCTTTTACCACACACACCTGCGCGCGGGCGCGAACCTCGCGGAGGGCCAGTATAGCGGGCTGGTTGGGCCGGTTTACATTGAACCGAAGCAGCGCCCCGGAGACTACGACCGGGAAGTTTTCCTCATGCTCAAAGAGTTTCAGCCCACGTTGAGTCGCGGCGGGGACATGGATATGAACTTCCTCTCGCCAGCGCAGACCGTTCCCGCGCTCAAGGACTCCGGCGAGAGCAAGATGAGAGCGTCTCTCGCCAAGGGCATGCCGCATGGATTCGAAGTTGGCTACGATTCCTTCACCATCAATGGGCGCATGCTTGGGCATGGCGAGCCGGTCCGCGTCAAGCAAGGTGAGCGCGTTCTGTTTCACATTTTGAATGGGAGCGCGACTGAGATTCGGAGCCTGGCGCTTCCCGGCCACAGCTTCACCGTGGTTGCGATGGATGGGAATCCGTTGCCCAAGCCGGTGCAAGTCCCGGTTCTGTGGCTAGGAACTGCGGAACGAATTTCAGCGATCGTGGAGATGAACCATCCCGGAGTGTGGGTGATGGGAGACCTGGCGGACGACGATCGTCACCACGGCATGGGCATTGTGGTCGAGTACGCGGGCTATAAGGGAAAGCCCCAGTGGCTGCCGCCAAAGCCCTTCAAGTGGAATTACGCGCACTTCGGGAATTCCAGCGCACTTTCCGCTCAGCCTGACGAAGTGATCGACATGCTGTTCGAAAAGCAGAATGCGGCACTCGACGGGTTCAATCAGTGGACGATCAACGGCGTGGCGTATGCGCGGGAGCAGATGGCCGCAACGCCCGCATTCCATCTGCACGAGGGCAAGCGCTATCGGATTCGCATGCGGAATGCCAGCGACGACATCCACCCGATTCATCTACACCGGCACACCTTTGTACTGACGCGGGTCGCGGGGCAGCCCACGTCGGGGGTCATGAAAGATGTTGTGATGGTGGGCGGGTACCAGGAAGTCGAGATCGACTTTGTCGCCGACAATCCCGGCCTGACCCTGTTCCACTGCCACCAGCAGCTGCACATGGACTTCGGTTTTATGACCCTGTTCGACTACGTGTAGCCGTGGGCATGCGAGGTGGGATCGCTGGAAAGATACGGGCGGACGATGCCTTGTCCGCCCGGAATTCTTAAACCGATAACAAGCGTTGGAAGAAAGAACGATAGCGTTGGAGAGCGATGCGCAGGTCTTCGGTGGAGACGTTGTCGCCGCGGTCCCACTGCTGCTCAAGTCTGGAGCGTTCTTCGGCGAAAACTTCCGCCAGGCGTTTCATGGCCGCTGCGACCAGACCATCTGCCTGCTCGACGGCGCTGCGGGGCTCGTCGACAAACGCGGTTTGAACGCTACTCCAGCGCTTCCGCAAGTCGTTCAATTCGTTGTTGGGGAATAGCGGCGTCGCATCGGTTGCGTTACGAGCATCTGTATCGCGAACGTTTGTATTGCGAAGATCGCTGGAAACGGTGGACGCGTTCGGTTGTCCAATTTCGCCGGAGGGATGCCCGGTGAGCACTGGTTTGGGCCGATCTTCTGTGGGCAGATCTCTAAGCCGATCTTCTGACATTGGACGCTTGCCCTGTGCCAAGTCTGCCGTGGTTAGGTCTTGCTCGAATTCCGGTTCGTCTTTTCTCATGGGCACGCTCATGCTCGTGCCTCCTTTCGTTGGGGATATGCATCTCCGAGCAATTCTTCGAACAGCGAGCGATAGTGAACCATCGCTTTCCGCAAGTCTTCGGTGGTGGCTTGGCCGCGACTGTGGCGGAGGGCAATGTCGTGAGCCGCGCGATAGTTTTCGACGACTACAGGATGATCGACGGAGATATCGGCGGCGCGCTGCTCGAAATCAGCCATCGGATAGCCGCGGGTTTCCATGAGCTCGTTCACCAAGCGGTCGGCTTGTGAAACGGAACCCTTGGGATCGTCGACGAAGGTCGACTGCACGACTCGCCAGCGCTCGGCGAAATCGGCGCGGGTGCCCTCGGTGAGCGGGCGTAGCACAAACTTCTCGCGGCGCTTGGCGCGAATTTCAAGAACGCCTTCGGCGCGGCGAATCTCGCCTTCTTTCTTGAGGACGCGGTCATATTCCGGGCCAAAGCGCTCTCGTAGCTGTTGGCTGCGGCGCTTTCGCGCGAGCATGTAACTGACGACGGCAACAATTGCAACTGCCGCGACTACTCCAACTAGGATTGCGATCTGGTGCTGGTCCATGCTCCCTCCGCGTTTACCCATTTGAATTGCGTATTGGATTCCGCGGTGTGGTGAGGGGTTGCGAGGCAAGTTATCCGCGGCTCGATGGGGTTCCGCGTGGACTCCACTGCGCCGTAAGCCGCGTGCGAATTCCCCTCGCGGCCCCAGGGTCGAAATTAGGTATTAGAACCGCCCAAAGAACTTAGTAATGGAAGCGGTAGCGAAGTTCGACGAAGAATTCGCGGGGGTTGTTCCAGTGGAATCCGCCGAAAGTGACACTGTTGTCGAGTTCAACGCGGCGGTTGGCCACGTTTATCGCGCTGACGGAGGCGGAGAAGCGCTCTCCGAAATCCTTGCCTAGAGTCAGATCGAAGGTGGTGTGTGGGGGCAGATAGTTTCCGGGATACGGATGGCCGGGAAACGCGTTCGTAAAACCCGAACCGTAGTAGATGTTGGTCGAGGCGTAGGCGCGCCAGGGCAGCGTCACGTCGCCGCCGACGTTCAGCGTGTTGCGCTGGTCGTGATCGAGCGGACCCCACGGCAGATAGGAAAGATCGGTTAGTCCGCCGTTGATCAACCCCCCGGCCCAAGCGACCTGATTCGAATACGCGAGGTGAAGCTGTCCGCGGTGCGCGATGCGGGGAGAGCGTAGTGTGACCTCCCAGCCGCGGATGATCGCGTTCTGGATGGTGAGCGGGAAAAAGAGATTCGACTCGCCGACGTTGTTGTGGTCGAAGAAGTTAGCGGCATTGGTGCGGAACGCGTCGGCGTCGAACACCCAGCCGTGCCACGGGATGGTCACACCGAATTGTGCTTCTTCGTCGCGCTCGCCGTGCAGCGCGATGAATGTCAAATTGCTGCGGTCGACGAACTCGAGCAGCGGGCCCGACGCCGTGACCAGCGGGGGCGGTTGGTAGTAGTGGCCGTAGAACGCGCGGAAGGTCCAGTTGAGCCGGGGGATATTGAGCGCGACGCCGAAGCGCGGGCTGATCGCAGTTTCTACGATGTTTCCGGAAAAGAGGGTGGGGCGCATGCCGGCCGACAGCGTAAGCCAGGAGAAGGGTTTGAATTTGTCATCGACGAAGAAAGCGGTGACGCTGCCTGAGGGATGTTCAATGTCGGCAACCGGCGAGCCGCCGCAGACCGGGAAATTCGGGTCTCCGTTGGACGGACAATTGAAGAGCACGCTGACGTGGGAATCGTCACCCTGGCCAAATCCGTAGAATCCTGCCTGCAAATTGTTCTTGGGAAGGTTCGCGCTGAAGCTCACCTGGCCGCCACCATAAGTTGAGACGTGATCACTGGTGCTGGCTGTGGGATAGTCGTAGGGCGAGCTTTCATAATTGGCGCCGGTGTAGTGGTAGAAGGGCGAAACGGTCAGCAAGAGTTTGGAGTTGAACGTGTGCACCCAGGAGAAATTAACGATTGCGTCGGATTCGTGGTCGGCATCGCGAAGGCCGCTGCTGTCGTATTGCGAACTTTCTGAATCGTTGAAGTTCGGGTCGTAGGGAATCTGGTAGAAATCCTTGCGCAGCTGAGCAACGAGACGGAATTGGTTGGATGGGTCGACGTTGAATATCAGCGAACCGAAGCCGCCGTAGCCGTTGGCAGCATCGTGGACGACCTGCGGGATCGGCGGTTCGATGCCGAGATTGCTGCGATTGGCGTTGACGCTAGCGTAGTAGGCGAAGCGCTCGGTGTGGCTTCCGATGCTGAACTGGTCGTTGGTCTGGTAGAAACTCCCGGCGCTCAGAACGAGTTCGGCTTGGCGGTTGCGCTCGAATCCGGTGCGTGGCACGACATTGAACACGCCATAGGTGCGGTCGCCAAACTCGGCGCCGTAGCTGCCGCGGCTGACTTCGAGATAGTCAATGTCTTTGGGATCGAATTGTGGTCCGAGGTTGGTGGCGATGTTGGTGTTCGGCACGGGGACGCCGTCGACCATCCAACTAGTTTGATGTCCGCCGCGAATGTGCAGCTGATCGTGCGTGATGTAGGCGCCGGGCACGAAGTCGGTGATCATCGCCAGGCTGTTGGAGCGGGCGGCGCCGGGCGTGCGGGCGATCTCGAGACGGTCGACGACCGTGGTCGGTGTCGAGGAATCAGTAGGGGCGGCATCAGGAGTGGCCGAGACGTTGATCATCTCCTTGGCTCCGGCGACGTTGAGCGCGAAATGCAGCACGGGCTGCGCGCTGGACGTGACCGCGACATCCTGCTGCGTCTGTTCGAAGCCGACGCCCACTACGGTGACGACGTATTCTCCCAGAGGGACCGCGTTGAATGTGAAGTTTCCGTTGGCGTCGGAATTGGCAGTGGTCGACCAGTCGGAGGACTTGGCTTTGAGCATGACCATGGCGTCCTGCACAGGGCGATGCTGGGGATCGTGAATGACGCCGCGCACGGAGCCGACCACCGCGGCGAAGGCGGCGAGGGTCAGGCAGGCTGCGAGCAGCGGGATGCGAATGGAACGCAATAGAGTCTCCGAGGACCGGTTGGGCTGTGCACGGCGCAAAAAGCCGAGTTGCGCTCGGCGACCAGGTCAAAGACCCGGTCCCACACGAGCTGCGCGCGGGCAGACTGCGACTTCGATCAGGCGAGGCAGAGTTGAGGTGGAGCGCGGGTGGATTGGGATGAGAGGAGTTCGTTGGCCGGAGCTTCCACGCGCGATTCGGCTTGGCGGGATTCGATCGTCTGCGCAGAGAAGGATGTGAGCGACGATTGCGGGTGCGCCCACTGCGATGTGGTTACGGCTCGACTATAGTTCTGCTTGCAGCAGCTGTTGCTGCGGATGGCGCGCTCATCCGGGTCGGAGCCGTGGCACTGGTGAACTGACTTTCTTAGACAGCAAGCATGCGGTGGCGCAGCGGTGACCGCGAGCGCCAGCGGAACAAACGTTCCGACGAGCGCGAACACGAGCAGAAATCTGGCGGTCAGGCGCTGCATGTTTTGTTATGCGAATCAGAACCCCAGGTTGGGGCAAGGATAGAACAGAAAGCTGAGTGAGTGCAAGGAAACGCTCGATGTTCTCCCAGCCCCCTGGTTTGTCCGTTTATGTGTACGGGCAGGGTGGCGAAAACGGATTGGCCGCTTCCCGTGTGGTTAGGCTTTGCCGTTGATTTTGGCCCACCACCAGCGGACGCCGACGAACAGGAATCGCCAGTCGCTGAAAAATTCGGGGGGCTTGCCTTCGAAGGCGTGGCCGATGAATTGGAGAATCCATCCGATTACGAAGAGTGCCAGGGCGAAGAACCAGAGGCGATGCAGGAAGAAGCCGGCAAGGAAGACCGCCACCGACAGAAGGATCGTCGGAATGCCTAACGTGTGACAGAGGCGGTTGACCGGGTGCTGGTGGCTGGTCGAGTATTGGGCGATCCACTGCTCGTTGGTGCGGTTGCCTAGCATGCCGTGGGGATCATACTACGGTTGGCGGTGAGGTGGGGAAGTCAAAGTCTGAAGTCAAAATCCCCACCCGTTTCGTATGGCATCGGCCCTGGGCGGGCGACATAGAAGTGGATATCATGCCGCCTGAGCCTCGCGGCGCTCCTCCCAATAGTCCTCAAAGCGGCCATTGAGATGGGAGCAGCGCAGCGCCAGGATGGCGTTGGCCCCCCGGACGGTCCAGAACATTCCCGATTGTTTGAGACGAGAGCCGATCACCGCCTTGCATCCAGCTTCAATCACTCCCGAGCCCACAAACAAGTGTTGACGGCGAAATTTGGGATAACGCATCCGCTCCGCATTCCTCGCGAAGTAATGGGCCTCGGTGCGAATCTTCTCGTCCATGGCGGGATTGCCGGAGTAGATGGCCCGCAGGGCGCCCACCAGTTTTTCGATTTTCCCCTTGTCCAGCAGGCGCTTCTGGTGGACCTTCATCCAAGCTTTCTGCTGGGCTTCCTCCTGAGGATAGAGTTGGCGCGCCACCGCCCACAGATGCTGGCGAGCATGGTAGAGATCGACAATCTGGATGGCCTCGGGAAAGTGTTCGGCGACTAGATTCCATATCCATTCCGCGCCGTCACCGATAACCACCTTCTTTTTCGCTCGGTTCCAACCTCGGGTTAGCGCTTCCCGATAAATGCGCTGGCCAAACTCTTCTGCGGTTTCGATGGCCCCGGTGTAGGTGGTGGAATCCGGATCGCGGAGAGCGAAGCCTTCCTCGTCCCAGGTGGTTTGCGTGAACACACATCCTAACTTGACCTCCCGAGTATGCGCGGGTTGACCGTCGGCCTTGCCTTGCCGACCCAAAGTCTCTTTCTTCACCACCGGGACTCCAGTCCCGTCCATTTGCACATACAAGATGGGAATCGGTTCACCGGCGATGACCGGCAGATCCAACTGCAGAGCTTTCTGGATCTCGGCTTGCTCGCGCTGGGCGATATCGCCTCCGATGGCCTCGGCGATACGCTCCACGGATTTGGTGGTCACCTCCAAACCAGCCAGTCGCTGCATCTGCTCCCGACCCTGATCGAAGGGAGCCGCTTGGCCCACCAGAGCATGCATGCGGCGCACTCCGGGAGAAAACTCCGTATTTTCGATGTCCAGTTCGACATCCACCGGAAACTGGCCCACGTGACACCGGGAGCACAAATAGTAGGGGCGGGCCATGCGCGCCGGACCGACGATGGTCAGGATGGCTTTGAAGCGGATTTCCTGGTATTGGGCGGAATGGCCGCATGGGCACGGCAACTGACGCTGATCCGCCTCCGGGATTTCGAATTGCAGCAGTTCGCTTAAGGCGGCGGCGCCGGCTTGGTGGAGAGCCGTTCGCAAGGCCGACTCGACCGCTTCCAGATCGGTCCGGCGGTCCTTCCGGCGTTGTGCAAAGATACGGCCGAGCAGTTGGTTTACTTCCCGGGCCACTTCCTGATGGATCGCAGCAGCCGTTTTTTTTCCTGCTCCGTCCAGCCCCCACGTTCCTGCGCCACCGGGCGCAGTCGACAGATCCTGTCGTTGAGAGCGACTAGGTCCTGACTGAGCTTCTGGAAGCGGTGAAACTCGGCGACCTGTTGCTGCGCTTTGCGGAGCGCGGTCGGATTGGGAAAGGTCTCCGTCACCGTCTTGCCGGACACGCGGCGGGTGAGGCGAAATTGTGGATCGTGTCCCGGGTCGTTGTGTTTAGCGCAGTGGCAGGAAGGCTTGCCGCAACGTCGGGTCACCGCAGTGATGGAGCCGGGTCGCAGATCACCCAAGCGGAGGAACTCTTCCATGAGCTCGGATCGTTGGGTTTCCAAAGTGGCGAGGGCATCAGACATAAGGGTTTCCTTTCTATAGCGCAACCAGTCTGTACGTATATAGACGCTCAGAATCATGCCACAAAAAAAGGGAAACCGCTAGCTGCCCCTTCCATGTCGCCCGCCCATCGGCCCTCCTGCGGTTGAGGCTTCCGTTCGCACGTGGTAGCATCCTTAGTTTTGGCAGGGGATGCTGGGTTGGCCACGTCCTGTCCTTATCACTCCTCTTTCTTAATGGCCGTTTCCTTCCCACGCCTGCCGAAGGGAGCCCAACTTGAAGGTCTATTCTGGAGCAAACATCAGGAATGTCGCGATGGTGGGACACGGCCATGCGGGCAAAACCACGCTCGTATCGGCCATGTTGTACACGGCGGGCGCAACCCAGCGCCTGGGGCGGGTTGACGACGGGTCGGCCACAACTGACCACGACGAAGAAGAAATCGCGCGCAAGATGTCGATTTCGACCGGCGCGGCCGTAGTCGAGTGGGGAACGTCGTTGGGCACGACCAAGATCAATATCCTCGATACGCCGGGGTTCAGCATGTTCGTCCACGAAGCGAAGATGGTGCTGCCCGTGGTGGACGCGGCGATTGTCGTGGTCGATGGCGTGGCCGGTGTGGAGGTCGTCACGCAGCGGGTGTGGAATTATTGCGAAGAGTACAAGACGCCGCGGCTGATCGTGGTGAACCGCATGGACCGCGACCGTGCCAACGCTGAGCGCGTGCTGGAATCGCTGACCAACTCGTTTGGGCGCGATGTGATTCCGATTGAACTGCCCATTGGCGCCGAGAAGAGTTTGACCGGCGTCGTCGATCTGGTGCGCATGAAGGCCTACACCTACGAGTTGGGTGGAAACGGCAAGGGGAAAGAGACGGAGATTCCCGACAACATGCGGGCGCAGGTGCAGGAAGCGCACGAGATGCTGGTTGAGCTGGTGGCCGAGGGCGACGACAAGCTGATGGAGAAGTTCTTCGAGGCGGGGACGCTGGGCGAAGAGGATTTGATCCCGGCGCTGCACAACGCGATTCGCGAAGACAAAATCTTCCCGGTTATATTCAGTTCAGGGCTGGGGAACATTGGCGCCGATCGCGTCATGGATTTCATAGTCGACTACACGCCCGCGCCGTCCGAGCATGAGTGGGTGCAAGGAGAAGCGGCCGGTAATGGCGATGCTCCGAAGCGGCATGAGTCGGACGAAGAGCCGGTGTCGTTGTATGTGTTCCGCACGGTGTCAGACGCGTTCGCGGGCCGGATTTCGTACTTCAAAGTTTTCTCGGGCGTATTGAAGAACGACGCGACGCTGGTGAACTACAGCCGCGCCGGGCAAGAGAAATTCGCGCACATTCAGGTGATGCAGGGGAAGACACCGGTCCCAGTGCCTGAATTGCATGCCGGCGACATTGGCGCAGTGGCGAAACTGAAAGACACCCTCACCGGCGACACGTTGGGGGATAAGTCGGCGCCGATTCAATATCCGCGGGTGAAGTTGCCGGAGCCGGCGATTACGTTCGCCATTGAACCCAAGAGTCGCGCTGATGAAGACAAGCTGGGGCCGGGGATCCACAAGCTGATGGAAGAAGACGGCATGCTGCGATTCTTCCGCGATCCGCAGACGAAGGAATTTCTGATCGCGGGCACGGGGCAGCAGCACATCGAAGTGACGGTCTCGAAGCTGAAGAAGCGGTATCACACGGAGGTTGTTTTGAAGGCGCCGAAGGTTCCGTACCGCGAGACGATTCGCGGCAAGGCCGACGTGCAGGGGCGCCACAAGAAGCAGACTGGCGGGCACGGGCAGTACGGCGACTGCAAGATCCGCATGGAACCGCTGCCGCGCGGAGGTGAGTTCGAGTTTGTGAACGATATTTTCGGCGGCGCGATTCCGAAGAACTATATTCCGCCGGTAGAGAAAGGTATTCGCGACGCTGCGGCGCGCGGATATCTCGCGGGATTCCCAGTGGTCGACTTTCGCGTTGTGCTGTATGACGGTTCGTATCACGATGTGGACTCGAACGACTTGTCGTTCCAGATGGCGGGCCGCATCGCGTTTAAGAAAGCGATGGAAGTGGCGAAGCCGACGCTGCTGGAGCCGATCATGGCGGTTGAAATCACCGTACCGGACGATTTCGCGGGATCGATCATGGGCGACTTGAACAGCCGGCGCGGCCGCATCCAGGGCATGGACAACAAGGGCGGAAACACGGTGGTGAAGGCCGAAGTGCCCATGTCAGAAATGCTGACCTATGGCGTGGAGTTGACGTCGATGACGCAAGGGCGCGGCAGCTTCAACATGGAAATGCATCACTATGACGTGGTGCCGGGGCAGCTGCAGGAGAAGATTATCGAGAAGGCCAAGGCGGAGCGGGGTGAGGTGAAGGAAGAGGAAGAGTAGGTTGTCGCTCGGGAAGAACGCCTCGTAGCGCCTTACGAGGCGGAATGCTTGACAGGGATCCTTCGACTGCGTTCGGGATGACAAGGAGAAATGTCTGTGATGAAAATAATTCTGACCGTAGTTTGCTCTGTTTTCTGTTTTTCGATGCTGGCGCCGCTTTCGCATGCAGCCGCTGAGCCGCAGGTGTTTCCGACTTCGGCCGGGCCGGTCAAGATTACTCCGCTGAACCATGCCAGCACGCTGATTGAGGCTGGGGGCAAGACAATCTATCTTGATCCCGCCAAGCCTGCAAAGCTTGCCGGACTTCCCAAGGCAGACCTCATTCTGATCACCGACATTCACGGGGACCACATGGACCCCGATTCGATCAAAGAGATCAGCAAGGCGGATACCGAGATTTTCGCTGCGCCCGCGGTCGTGCAGACAGTGACTTCTGGGAAGCCCATTGCGAACGGAGAAACTAAGACCTGGCAGGGCTGGACCATCGAGGCGATTCCTGCATACAACCTGAAGCGCGGTCCGGCGCCGGGAAAACTTTTTCACGACAAGGGACGCGGGAATGGGTACGTCCTCACTTATGGCGGGAAGCGGTTTTATTTCTCTGGCGATACTGAAGGCGTGCCGGAGATGCGAGCGCTCAAGAACATCGACGTGGCTTTCGTGTGCATGAATCTGCCCTACACGATGCCGCCCGATGAGGCTGCGGACGCGGTAAAGGCGTTCCATCCGAAGATTGTGATTCCTTATCACTACCGTGGGTCGGATCTCGCTCTGTTTCAGAAGGGGTTGGAAGGGACTGGGATTGAGGTGCGGTTGCTGGATTGGTATCCGAAGTAAGTCGCTGTCGAGCTGCGCTCGACGGACAGCCGAAGGCGGCTGTCCCCACATAAACCCATAATCTTTAAGATTCCTTTACGCTTTAAATATTTCCTCTACGGGCTTGCGGAATATTTTTGCGATCTTGAAGGCCAGAGGCAGGCTGGGATCGTACTTCTCTGTTTCAATCGCGTTGATGGTCTGGCGGGAGACGCCGAGTTTCTCGGCAAGGTCGGCTTGGGTCCAGTTCAGTTGTCCGCGCAGGTCGCGCACGCTGTTTTTCACTCGTACCTCCGCTTGGCGATAGCGAGGCCAAGACTCCACAGCAGGATCAGGAGAGGTGCAACCCAACTCACATCAAAGCGGGGAAGTCCGGCATTTTGCTGAAACGCCCAAGTGAGGGTGATGAGGCACGTGGCCAGGAAGCTAAATGCGACGGCTTCGAGCTGGATGCGCCGCTGCAGTTCGTCGAGCCCGCGGAAATATCGCATGAATGCCCACATCGCGAAGGCCGAGGGGATGATCGGCAGGAACGCAATAACGTATCCCAGAGGCTTGTGCTCGTGGCCCCGCAGCATCCATACGGAAAGCGGCACCATTATCGAGTAGCCAGCCATTGAGCCGAGGAATTCTTTCAGATAGCGCTTGTTGTTGGCGTCCATCGGGTATCTCCAAGTCAAGCATCCTTGACATCCTGAAATGTAAAGCACGCTTGACATCTCTGTCAAGAGCATTTCTCAAGAATCTCGGTCGATTCTTAG
>CAWHSR010000011.1:0-24039 GCA_963832015.1 uncultured Acidobacteriaceae bacterium | reverse complement strand
TGCCGCTGAACGCAAACAACTAGCCCAGGCTGCTGCGGCGCCGTCTCGCTGAACGGCCTAACCATCCCCTCATCGCAGAGACCCTCCGCGCTCGTAAAATCGAGCGCTTGCCTGCTCCTCTTGAACTCGACGGCCTCGTAGTCGTGCTGGTCCGTCCGCGCAATCCCTTGAATATTGGCGCAGCCGCGCGTGCCATGAGCAATTTCGGCGCGCACCGCTTGCGCTTGGTGAACGCCTTCGCGGAAGGATTTCGCGAGGCCCGTTCAGCTGTCGGCGCCTCCGACTTGCTCCAGACGGCGGAAGAATTCAAGACTGTGGCCGAGGCCGTCGCCGATTGCGCTTTGGTTGTTGGGACGACCGCCGTACGCAATCGGGCATTGCAGCAGCCTGTGCGTCCCCTCGACGAACCGGCTGGCGCCTCGATTCGCCAGCAGCTTCAGAGCGGGCGCGTTGCTGTCCTGTTCGGCTCCGAGAAAATCGGTCTGACGAACAAAGATTTCAGCCACTGCCACTGGCTGCTGAATATTCCGACGAAGCAACGGAACATCTCCATGAATCTGGGACAGGCCGTCGCGGTCTGTCTCTACGAACTGGCCCGGAGTGCGCCGCTTCCACCGGCGAAAGAAGAGATCGAGCTGGCATCGGCGGGGCAAACAGAACAAATTACCGAGGGATTGCTCGAAGCGCTTCGCATCAGTGGCTACGTGAAGCCTGGGACGGACGCCATGTTTGAGAAGAAAGCCCGCTGGTTGGTTCTGCGCTTCGGGTTGGAAGCCTACGACGCGAAGTTGCTGCTGGGGATGGTGAGGCAGATTGTGTGGAAGTTGCGCCAGTCGAGCAAAGCCTAGTTTGTTACTCGTTGAGGCACTGCCTGGGTTGAGGTTCGCTTGAAGCGGAACTGAATCGTCCAAGTGCTGGGCGTGGGCTTTCCGTCAGCCACGGGAGGAGAAAACTCCCAGCGTTGCGCGGCCTTCAAAGCCAGACCCGCGAAATACTTGCTGGGCCCGGGCGATGTCAGCTTCGCGGTGGTCACCTTGCCTGAAGGATCTACCTCAATCCTTACTCCAACTTTCACCGTTCCCGAGATCGTGTTCTGCGCGCTCTTAGAAACATCGGGTAGTACCTGGTGCAAGACCTCGCCGCCGGATGCAGACAACTTCTTCGGTGCCGCGCTTGGCTGCGTAGTCGGCGGCTTGGATGCTGCTGCCGGCGCGGTTTGAGGCGCTGCCTGTGGTGCGACAGTTTGAGGTGCGGCCTGAGACGAAGATTGCGGGGCAGTTTGGCCTGCATGCTGCTCGGTAGTGGCGGAGTCCTGCGAAGGTGCGTTTTTCCCGCGAGAGAAATAGATGATCAATCCCACCAGGACCACAGCGGCAAGCGAGGCGGCCACAATGGGCCCACGTTTGCTCGGGCGTCTCGGAGGCAAAGGGGCTTCAGGTTCCGCCGGGACCGATCGTGCCGCGGGCTGCAAGCGCGCTTGAATTTCTGTGATGGAGCAGCGGCGCCTGGGATCGAGATGCAAGCACTCACGAGCAATTCCACGGAACGGCGGGGGAACGGTGTCGGGCGGGTCGGGATCGCCGCGCAACGTCTCGCCCTCAAACGCTACGTTCTGCGTCAACGCTGCGACGAGCGTCACACCGATGGACCACACATCGCCCGCAGGCGAAACAACTCCAGCCGCAGTTTCGGGCGCGTCGTACACGTCGCGCCGATTCGGCGTGGGATTCAGCTCCGCAGCAGAAACGATCTGATCCGCCGAGAGCTTCAACTGATCGCCCGTCGCGTGTACATTCGACGGCTTGATGCGTCCGTGGACAAATCCTTTGCTATGCAGGTACGACAGCGAGTCCAGAAGCGGAGGGAGCAACTCCGTCACTTCACCGGCCGCCAGCGGCCGCTGGGGAAGGATCTGCGAGAGATCCTCCTCCGCATACTCCATGACGAAATAAAGGAGGGGCGTACCATCCAGTCGGCAACGTCCGGCTTCATAGATACGCATCAGGTGAGGATGCGAGAACTGGGCCGCGGCGCGCCAGCGCGTAAGCTGGCGATCCGCGTCCGCGTCGGCCGCGATCAGTTTGATCGCGACCTTCTGATCGGCGTGTCCCGGACGCTCAGTAAGAAAAACCGCGCTGTGCTCCGAACCGCCGAGCCAGTGCCGAAGCGGAAATTTCCCGTCGACGCGGCCTTCCCACTTTTTCCATTCCTCAGGACTACTCATGAGCGGCTCCCCGCGAACCGTCATTCTAAGCCATTGGCAAGAAAGCGGTAAACACACTGGTTCTCGCGAAGCCGCTCGTGGCCGATAAATCAGCTCACCTGCTCTTGTAGCTGAAGGTCACCTTCGTTTCCTCATCCAGAACCAGCGGCCGGACGAAGCTGAATGACGTTCCTGTCCGCGGAACATCGACTGGCACTGGCAACACGCCGGCCACCTTGCGTTGCAGGTTCACGACATTCTCGGAGGCCGCATTTTGCTTTGCGAACCCGGGAGCCAACATCATCAATGAGTTGAGGTTTTGGCCGTTGATCGGGCCGCCGAAGGCCTCTCCGTGGAACGCATTCGTTCCGCTTTTCGTTGTTTGAGCCATCGTGCTCGAAACTTCCACGGTTTCGGCCACGCTCGCAACGCTCAACGGAAAATTGTAGTTTGACGGCTTACTGGCGTCGTAGTTGAGATTGAACGCGCTCGTCCGGAAGCCCAGCATCTCCGTCTTGGCTTTGAACGTTCCTGATTCCAGTCCCGCGATGGCCCAACGGCCCTGGCCATCGGTCGTCGCGGTTCG
This sequence comes from uncultured Acidobacteriaceae bacterium, assembly GCA_963832015.1. Lineage (GTDB taxonomy): Bacteria > Acidobacteriota > Terriglobia > Terriglobales > Acidobacteriaceae > Sulfotelmatobacter. The sequence goes on along the minus strand of CAWHSR010000011.1, from coordinate 21,250 downwards.
GCTCCCTCCATTGCTCGCAGTGATTGTCACACGCGCGTTCGGAACGACTGCGCCGCTTGGATCTGTTACATAACCACCCATTTGTCCGGGAGGGGCTTCCATTCTCGCGTTGCTGTAGACGTCCGAGTCGCGATTTTCGGCGTTGATAGCGTCCTCTTCGCGGAAGGGTGTAGGCACACGGTTGGCAGCAATTACGTCACCGCCGAAATCCTTCACTTTGTATTGTTCCGGCAGAAAAACTTCCCAACTCAGCAGGCTGATGGGGATGTCCATGCTCGGAAGGCTGAGATCGGCCCCGCCTTTCTTGGCAAATGGAGCGCCGGAGTGCATGAATACGAACGTTACCTCGTACGAACCAGTCGGGCGAAATCCCGGCCGCAGCAACGGGACGCGGCTTCCATCTGGACCTTGCACCGGTTTCACGCGTTCGCCCCCGACCTCTGCCGAGAGAATGCTGACGCCCGCGGGCAGCGCGACTTTCAGGAACGGCTGCGCCTGGTTCTTGACGATCAGCTTCACTTCAGTGAGCGACTTGCCCTCCGACGTGACCATGGTTGTGACCTCTGCGCTTTCGGCAACCGCGGCGAGCACGCTGCCGTCGGGGAAGCGCACCCATTGCAGCGCCAGGGTCGGTGTCTCGCTGGCTTGTTTGTGATAGCGGAACGCCGCCTGCGCGGGGAAATGCGCCAGCGACCGCAGATAAGGATTCGCTTCCTTCACGTCCATGCGCTTCAGTCCACCGCCTTCCGTCGCGGTCAGCTCCATCGTGCCCGAGCCCTCGACCAGCACTTCGCCGGTCTCGCGTTGGGCTCGCTTGAAACTCAGGAACGGGGCTTCGGCTTGCTCCCCGCTGATCGAGCGCTCCAAAGAAATCAGGAACTGGTGACTGCGTTGGCTGGGAGCATTCACCTTCAGAGTTAAGACTCCCGAGTTGGTTTCCGCGGAATCGAGCGTGGCGCCGGTTGCCCCGGTGACCTCAAATCCCTCTGGAACGTCCACGTGGAATTGCGAAGGCTCGCCCTGCACGACGGCAATGTCGGCCAGCACCGCTACGCGCATCTCGGCCTCGCTGACCGAGATCAGTGATTTTGTGTCGGAGAGGAACCGCACTTCACGAGGTACCGTCGGAGTCACGGCCTCTCGCGTCGCCCACCAGATGTTCGCTGGCTGTCCGGGCACCAGCGTGGCTTCGATCGCGGTATGTCCGTTCTCCGATTTTCGGCTGGTGATGATGCCAGGACTGATGTTGGCGAAGGTGTGATCACCGGGGATCGCAAGCGAGAGTTGTACGCTGCCAGCCGCGGGCGCGGGCAGGCTGAAGGACGCTCGTCCCGCTTCGATTCGCAGAGGCAGGCCGGTGTCGAGCGCCACGGAAAATTCGCCTGGCCCCGGCAGCAGGGCCATGTGCGTGCCATTCTCCTGCAGCAGGGGAACGCCCTTGCCGTTCTGATGCGCGTCGAGCACGGTCATCCCACTGGTCAGCGGAACTTTGCTCAAGCCCTTGCGGAAGACTTCTCCGTCCAAGCGCACCGTGCCGCACACCGCATCGCTCTCAACGTGCAACTTCAGATCCGCATGCTTAACGGAGTAGGGAAGCGGTGCGACATCGGATTTCTTCGGCGGCTTCGCTGCCAGTTCCACCAGCTTGTTGTATTCGTCCAGGGACAGGGTGACATTGCCGGAATCGGGCAACGGCAGCGTGGTCTTCTCTTCCCCCGGAGGCACCTGCGCCATGCACATCGAGCAAAGCACCAACATCACCAATATGTTTTTCATCGCACACCTGCCTTTTTGTCACGCTGGAAGTTGAATGCTGCCGCCGGAAACTGATTCTCACTTGTGAGTTCGGAAACCAGGAATATGGATGGCCCGAATGCCGGAAATGCCACGTCGATCGGCAGGATTCCCGTCACCTTTCCGGACGACGATTTTGCTTTGAACGAATCGAGCAGAGCCTGAGTCGCGTCTTTCTTCTCCTTGTCATCGGCGCCCTGCAGTTTCGCGAATTGGTCCAACCGATCGTAGTCTTTGGGCGTTGCGGCAGGCGCGGCCACCGAAGCCCGGATCGCCGCGGTGCCACTCGGTGGTTCCAGCACCGCAGAAACCGGATTCACATACTCCTGCGTGCGAAACGTTCCCGGTTCTGCCGAAACCTTGAATAGAGGCGGGTAGTAAAGCAACAATCCGGTGCGGGAGATCGGAAGATCCAGCGCCGGAAGAGTTACCTTCTGCTGACCTTTGTCGTTCCAAGCCGCTGCTTTCGCGAGATATAGGATTTCAACGGCGAACGCAGGCGCATCGTCTCCGCCTCGCGCTTTCTCGAGTGGCAGCAGCAAGCTTCCGTCCGGCGATTGGCCTGGACGGACCGGCCTTCCTGCCAGCGTCACGCTCCAGACGGTCGCTCCCGCGGGCAGCGTTACCTTCACAAAGTTGCGCTGGTTGTTGCGCACGGCGTAGCGTGCCTGCACCAGTTCCTTGCCGTCCGCGCTCATCAACACCTGATAGCGAGCCTCTTCAATGTTCGCCATCAGAACCGCCTGCAGGTCGTAGCGGGCAACGTTCACGCTCAAAGACCGCTTCATGCCCGCCTCGCCCGATCGCGCGCGAAACGCAACCAGCGCTGGGGACTGCCGGTTCGCCACCATCTCGCCGAGATCGGTGGCGTCTGCATCTTCAAGACCCTGCGCTTTCTGGTCTTTGATTTCGCCGGCGCCAAGAATTTCGACGGCCACGCCCCCGGTGTCGCGCTCCATGTTGAGAAGACGCAGCAGGGGAATGTCGATGATTCCGTCTTTTGGCAACCGTGCCTCGCCGCTGATCACGAAGCGCGCGCTGTGCTCGACGGGCTCCAGGAAGGTTACGGCCAGTTCGCCGTTCTTCATCTCCCAATCGGCCACCATCGCGCCGGAAACCTGATTAATGGTTATTTTGTCCGGCAGTTGGATGCGTACCTCGCGGGCCGCGCCCTGCATGACTTCGAGACTCGCTTCCGCATAGATGGAGGTCGCGTCCTCCGCCAGGCTGGTGAGTTGCGTCAGCGAGCCGCGCAGGCGTAGAGGCAACTCGACATGATGATCTTCCGTCTTCCGCCGCCAAGTGAACGTCAGCGCCTCATTGCCGCGTGCGTATGCCAGCCACTTGGTTTCGCCCGCGGTTTCCGATTTCTCGGAGAGCAATCCGCCACCGATTCTCAGATCGACTCCCTGGCGCGGGAGCAGAACCGTTGCCCGCGTGACTCCCGATTCCGTGGACGGCAAAGAAATGCTCTCATCGCCCGCCGAGGTTGTGACCGGCACGTCCACATCCAGCAATAGTTCGAAGCGCCCCGCATGGGAGAGCAGCGCGGAAAGATGCGTCCCGCCTTTACCTTGACTCTGTGCTCCCGGCACCAGTGATACGGGCTTGCCATCAAGGCGCGCTTCCCGCACCAGCAGGCCAGCGGGCACCGGAACGCGCACCCAGCCGTCTTTCAATACGTCGACGGTGAGGCTGGCCCGTCCTGCAGCCAAGTCCCCGTTCACGTGCAGGTCATAGTCCACGCGCGTCAGCGTGGCATCGGTGGGAGGCGGTTCCGGATCGTGCTCGACCGGGTAAGCCTTCGCACGCAGCACACGGTATTCATCGACGGGGATCACGACCCATCCCGCGATGTGCGAAGGTTCAGCAGCCTTCTCGTCGGATCGAGGTACGGCTTGCGCAGCGGCTCCCCAACACACCGAAGCAGCCACGATGCAGGGAAAAAACGGTCTCAGAACAAATCGTCTGAGTTGCGGAAACACGGCGTGAATTGACTTTTTCATGGTTCAAGCCTCACTCCATGGAATCTGGGGATGCGTCTCTGTCTCTAGGGGATGTTTCAGCGGTAGCGGCCATGCAGATTAAGAATGGTCGGGCAGCCAGAAATTGCAGGGCAAATTAGGTAAGGGTTACCGGATGGGCAGTGCGGAGGGCGTGTCAGACGGCGACTCTGCTGTACCATAGCAAGTCGTAGCGCCCTCGCGACAGGCCGCAAGATGTCGGCGCTCCCAGGACCTGGAGGTCCGATTGCCTTTCAGCACGGAGAAGTCAAAGAAGATTTACGAGCGCACTCTGGGCGTGCTGATCGAGGCCAGCAGTTCGTCTTCCCGCGGTCCAGCGAATTTCGGCAAGTATCCCATCTTTATGGAGCGCGGCCGTGGCTCACGTATCCACGACGTTGACGGCAACGAGTACATCGACTGGATGATGGCTTTCGGCGCCCTGCCTCTGGGCCACGCGCATCCTGAGATCGTGGAAGCCATCACCGAAGCCGCGACCACCGGAGCGCACTTCGCTACAGCTACGCCCGTTGAACTGGAAGTGGCCGAAATGCTGCAGCGCATCGTTCCGAACGCCGAGCGCGTACGCTTCGCCAACACAGGTACGGAAGCTATGATGGCGGCGATTCGGCTAGCGCGCGGCGTGACAGGCCGGCCCAAGCTTCTGAAATTCGAGGGCCACTACCACGGTTGGCATGACGATCTGCTGGTCAGTTCCAACGTTCTGCCGCCGGCCGCACTAGGATTGCGCACCGATCCCATTAAGGTTCCCGACAGTTCCGGCTTGAATCGAAGCGCACTCGACGATACGACTGTTGTGCCTTGGAACGATCTACCCGCGCTGCAACGTGCGATTGAAAGTCATCCCGGCCAGATCGCGGCGATCATCGCCGAAGGCATCATGGCCAACATGGGCGTGATCCCCCCGGCGGACGGATATCTGCGCGGCCTCCAGGAACTCGCGCGAGCGAACGGCATTCTCTTCATCCTTGACGAGACTGTGACCGGCTTCCGCATTGCTCCCGGCGGTTGCCAGGAATATTACAAACTGTCTCCTGACCTTGTGACCTTCGGCAAAGCACTGGGCTGCGGCTTGCCAGTAGCGGCGTTAGTAGGTCGAGCCGAAGTGATGGACGCGCTGCAGTGGGGAGGCGTACTGCACTACGGCACGCACAATGGATCGCGTATCGGAATGCACGCCGCGCGAGCCAACCTGCGCGTGCTCACCCGCGACAATAACGCGTCCTTTCGCCACACCTGGCGCATCGCAGAACGCCTGTGCGAGGGATACAGGGATTTGTTCAAGAAGAAAGGCCGAGCAGTGCTCGTGCAGAACGTCGGTCCGATGTTTCAGTTGATGTTCACCGATCAGCCCGCGATCCGCGACTATCGCGACTTCTGCCAGTTCGTGGACCGCGCCGCGTTCCAGAAGTTCGTACTGTCGCTGTTTCCGTTCGGCGTCTACGCTTCGCCCTCAGCCGCGCTGCATTCGATCGTGACGTTGGCGCATACTGACCAGGACGTCGCCCTTACGATCGAGGCAGCTGGCAAAGCCTTGGATGCCGCCGTCGGAGCAGCGCGATGAGCTCCGGAGCATCGATGATCCCGCAACGCGCTGCCCAGTTCCTATCGCTGGAGGGCAAGGTGGCGATGGTCACGGGTGCCGCCTCGGGGATCGGGCGCGGCATCTCGATTCGTTTGGCTGAGATGGGAGCTTTCGTCGCTGTCCTCGACATCGACGAGACGAAGGGATGCGAGACTGCCACCGAAATCGAAGCTTATGGAGGCGAAGCTGCCTTCCTGAAGTGCGACGTCCGTAGCGCTGCAGATTGCCGCCGTGCCGTCGATACCATCATCAAGCGTTCCCACAAGATCGACATCCTCTGCAACTGTGCTGGCATCGCCATCCGCAAAGATATCGTCGATCTCACCGAGGACGAATGGGACCTCGCCCTCGATGTGACGCTCAAGGGAATTTATCTGCTCTCGCGTGAGGTTGTGCCCCACATGATTCGCAACGGCGGAGGCAGCATCATCAACATCGGTTCAGGATGGTCGCTCAAGGGAGGCCCTCGCGCCGCGTCCTACTGCGCTGCCAAAGGCGGCGCCGTGAACCTGACGCGTGCCATGGCCATTGACCACGGCAAGCACAACATCCGCGTGAACTGTGTATGCCCGGGAGACGTCGAAACTCCCATGCTCCTCAGCGAATGCGCCCAGCTTGGCGAGGACAGGGAAACGTTCATGCGGGAAGCCGCGAATCGTCCGCTGGCGAGAGTTGGCACACCCGACGACATCGCGAATGCAGTTTTGTTTCTAGCGAGTCCGATGTCGAGTTGGATTACGGGAGCCGCCCTGGTGGTGGATGGCGGCGGATTAGCGTGAACTGAGGGCCGCAGGGGCTAAAGCCCGCATAGGTTCAGCACGCCTAACGCGGCCCTGAAGGGCCGCTCTTCCACCGGGACCCGTCCCGCCCGCGCCTTTCCCACCGGCGCCCCTCCGCCGCATGCTCTCCCGCCCCGCCCTCTCGCGGCGCGCTCTACGATCGAGATTACTGCCCGCGTCTCTGCCGCGCCGCCTCGTACAGGACGATGCTTCCCGCAACGCCCGCATTCAGTGATTCGACCTGCGCCGTGTGCGGAATCGCAATCAATTCATCCGCCTGCGCCAACACCGCGCGCGGCAGTCCCGATCCCTCGCTCCCCACGAAAACTGCGGCGGGCCCCGTAAGATTTGCCTGATCGAGCGGCGCCCCCTTGTGGGAGGAGGTCGCAATCAGCCGCACACCCTGCGCGCGGAGCTTCGCGGAAATCCCTTCCAGACCGCCTGCGGTCTTCCCAACAATCACCGGAAGCCGGAACACCGATCCGGCCGATGCCCGAATCACCTTCGAATTGAATAGACTGACAGTCCCCTCGCCAAGCACTACGCCCGCGCTGCCAAAAGCCTCAGCGGAGCGCAGAATCGTTCCCAAGTTTCCTGGATCCTGCAGTCCTGCGAGAACGATCATTGGGCCGACCTGCAAGCGTTCCAGCGCATCCGCCAAAGAGAATTCCTTCAGACGAACCAGTGCCGCCACTCCCTGCGGCGTCTCGGTTGGAACGGTGGCGTCGAAGAGTTTGTCGGGAAGCAGCAACGTGTCGACGTTCGCGCCGATCTGCGGTAGCAGGCGTTCCGCCAGGTTCTGCGCCGATTCCTTAAAGAACAGGGCCCGAAAGCGCAGCCCGCTGCGGATCGCCTCTTCGACAATGCGCAAGCCTTCGATGGCGCAGCTTCCGTCCTCTGTGCGCTCGGCATGCGCGAAAGCTTGGCGCAATTCTTTCACCAGGGTATTGTGGCGGCCCTCAATGCGGCGAAGTCGGTGTTGGGCGTTGGGCGCGGATTCTGCGGTTCGGGTCATCTAGGATTCAGGGTGCGCAACTGCAATCATACGCTGCCGCTTCCTCTTGCCGCGTTTTGCCGTATTATTGTAGGTTTCGCGGTCTAATTAAACTCCAGTCTGTTGCATATAGAAGGGAGCGCCCGTGCGCGCCGAGATCCTAAAAATTAATAGCGATACTCCTGAATCGTCGCTGGTGAAATACGCTGCCGACCAGATCCGTTCCGGGGAAGTGCTGGGCATGCCGACCGACACGTTCTATGGACTGGCTGCCGACCCCTTCAACCTGCGCGCGGTGGATAAGGTCTATGACATCAAGACGCGCTCGCGCCACAAGCCGCTGTCGCTGCTCATCGCCAGCACCGACCAGGCGGAGGAACTCGCCAAGCCGCTGCCCGAAGAATTCTATGCTCTGGCGCGGAAGTTCTGGCCAGGCCCACTGACCATCATCGTGAAGGCGGGATCGCGCTTGCCGCTGAAGGTGACGGCTAATACCGGCAACGTAGCCTTGCGTGTGCCGAATGCGCAGATTCCGCTGGCAGTGGTAACGGCCGCGGCCATCCCGATCACGGCGACTTCGGCAAACCTCAGCGGTGCCTCGGAGTGTACCAGCGCTGAACAGGTTCGCGAACAACTCGAAGGACGCATCAACATCATCGTCGACGGTGGCTCTTCTCCCCGCGATGTAGCTTCCACCATCATCGATCTGACGGACGAGGCCACGCGCTGGCGCATCATCCGCGAAGGCGCCATCCCCGCCGACGACATCTCCAAGTTCTTCGCGCAAGGATGAATGTCTCACGATGCTCGCCCATAGGATGACCGTCTAAGGAATGACCGATGAAGCCGCCAACCAGCATCCGCAACCCCGATGGTGGCTTCGTCTGTTGCTTTTGTTGGTCGCCGCCGTTGTAGTGTTCCTGATCATCACCGCCTTTCAGGTGGTGCATACCGCCTCGCTTCAGGAAATCCACAAAGCCGACGCGATTGTCGTCTTTGGAGCTGCCGAATATTCTGGGCGGCCGTCTCCCGTGCTGCGCGCGCGTCTCGATCATGCGCTCGAGGTCTTTCACCATGACATGGCGCCTGTAGTGATCACAACCGGCGGCGCCGCCGCCGATCCCACCTTCAGCGAAGGGGGCGTTGGCCGCGACTATTTGATGCGCCACGGCGTTCCCGAGCGCAGCCTGATCGCTGAAACGCAGGGCCACGACACTTCTGAATCAGCGGTGCGCGTGGGCGTGATCATGCGCGCGAATGGCCTGCGCAGTTGCATCGCGGTCAGCGACGCCTATCACGTCTTCCGTATCCGCAAACTCCTGGAGCACGAAGGCATTGCGCCGGTCTATGTAGCGCCGCGCCCAGACTCGCGGCCCCACAGCGCGTGGCAACGCTCCGTCGCCGTACTTCGTGAAACGGCCAGCTATTTTTTGTGGAAGCTAGGGATTACCTAAGAGAGTGCTGCTAGAGGAGTTCAGTCCGAGCCCGAAAGCTGCCGGTCCCGCCCAATGCTAAGCCTCCAGGCAGAAACGCAGGCTGTCATAATTCGTCGCCGTTATAACTGTTGCTCTGAATTCTGAACCACGAGTAATGCAGGTTGTTCATCATCAGAGCGCCTCTGACTTTCTGGAACACGCGCTGAATCCTCATCATTAGTGCGCTGTTCTTGATCATCTGAGTCTGGTCGGTTCGACTCCCACGCTGATCTGCCATTTGGCGACTCTGGCAGTGCTCCCAGTCCTGGCTCTGCTGGCAGAGTTCGTTCCCATTGCTCATGTTCACACTGCCAATTGTCTGCATGTCGCGGTTTTCCTGAATGGTGGCAACCAGCATCTCATCATATCGGTCATACCACGTGCGGATGGCTTGTTCGGTTTGCTCTGGTGTATGGGTTTCCTTATATTTGGTGATTGCCGCCACAATTTCGTCGCCGTTCTCTGGCCCGTCCATCTTCATCCGCGGTAGAGGTCCCGCGTTCGCTTCCATGTCGTCATCCGTGAAGATCTTTTTGGCGCGCCCGGTTTTCTGCGCCTTGGCGTTGCTAGCAGCTGCGGCGAGAGGACTGGCCGTCGCCGAACCCTGTGCCGGAGGAGGCGCGGGTGCCGCTTGGCTTTGTGCGAGAGCCAGCGCGGAACAGCCGACGAGCAAGCTGATCCCAAGAAGGCGGCGCTGATGAAGAGAGTTTTCCATTCCTTGCTAGCCTATCGGGGCAACTGGACCCCGGAAAGATGACCTAAGTTTACCGCTGCTCGTACGAAAGTGATCTCCGAAAGCTACCAACCCTCGCGATCACGGAGGCTTGTGATGTGGCTCACATGATGCCGGCCATGCCAAGCATAAAGCGCCAGCGTCTTTTCCAGGGTCATTGCTCCCAGTTCGGGATGGCGGAACGTGCGCTCCCACTCTTCAGGCGACAGCGACCGCAGCAGGCGTACCCAGCGATCATGCAGAGCGTCCAGCATCGTCAGAGAGACTTCAACCGGAGTTGCCTTCGTGTCCGCCAGCTCTGCCCATCGGTCTTCCGCATAAGGCTTGATGGTCGGCTCGTCTTCGGTGAGTGCCAGCTTGAAGCGTATGTAGGAATTCAGATGGCTGTCCGGCAAGTGATGGACGACCTGCCGCACGGTCCATCCGCCGGGGCGATACGGCGTATCGAGTTGAGCCTCGGACAGGCCTTTGATGGCGTCGCGCAGGTTCGCCGGTGCCGTGGCAATGTCGTCGAACGCTGCGTGCTTCTGATGTGCAGTCAGAGGGCCGTCGAAGTGGAATTTGCCAATGGGATAGCGAAGGTCGGTCATTGTATTCCCCTGATCGTGCCTATGCTGGCGAGTGTTGGATGAGACCAACCGGGGTAACGGCTCACGAAAAAGGGCTCCAGCCGTCGGACGAGATCATTCGTTATGTGGCGAGAATGCGACCTCAATCGTGGTATCAACTTCCGCTGCTTCGTCGTCAACCCTGTATTGCCACCATATGACTGCGTTGGTCGCCGCTCGCGCCAACTCTTGTGGGCCCGAGACGTACTGGAGATCATGGGCTCTGCCATCGGGTCCGATAATTGCGTGCAGTAGCACAGTTCCAGCCACATCGACTCCCGGCGGAATCTCCGGTGTCACTTTATAGACGAGCCGCTTCGCCTGGGTTCTAGCATCGAGGTAAATGCGATGTGTTGCCATCTGCGCAGACCATTCCGGCGACACTCCTTGCTCGTGGGTGACGGCGGATTGATTTTGTTTCTGCTCTGCGATCGGAGGAACCCAGACGGTAAAGCTCAGTTCCTGATCCTCGTAGTGTCCCGTGACATTCCAACACCCGGATACCGGAATGCTGATGCCCCCCATGATCATGATGTGCGAGCGTCCACCGCCCTCATAGGTTTCCGTGAATGCGGGGGCCGGACCGTCCCGTTTTCTTCCCGTGACAGTGAGGGGGCCGTCCTCCGTCGAAAACCCCGGATGCATGCGGAACCACGGGAGCTTGTTGTCATAGGCAAAATCACCGGGACGGCCGCCGGAAGACCGCCACGGCCTCCAGATTCCATCAATGGGCAGCATGGTCCATAGCTTCGAGCTGCCAAACCAAAACTGGTGTTCCCCAAGCCCTCCCATATTCGTTCGAGGGTCTGCGCCGACAGGCGAGGGCGGAATGAAGCGCCCGTCGGATGGCAACGTAGCGTGGCAGCTTGCGGGAGGTGCGTCGGACACGGTTGCTGCCATCTCCTTCGTCTGGGCGGCGGCCGATGCCGCAGCGAACGTCAGTAGTGTCAGCGTGGCCAGGCGTGCTAGAAGCATGCGAGGCTCCTCGCAGTTCGATTTTCCTGTACAGACTTATAGATGCTTGGCCACGACAACTCGTTAGCAGATGCCCTGTCAATGGCGCCCCTCCTTGGCTGCTCAAACTGCACCCGCCATCTAACTACAATCCCTAGTACCCACCCCTCGCCAACCCCATCCCCTCGAGCTTCGAATTTCGGTTCCTCCTGCCCCGCAATATGCCACTCGATTGGTGCATCCAAGGTGCTTTCTAGGCTAAACTCTCTGAGCGGTTGAGTTTAGCTACTCGTTTCCGGGAGCCGGCCCGAGCGCCGCTGCCTTCGGGAATTGCCTGCGAGAGGGAACTATGCCATCGTCGGTCTGGTCTGGCCACTTAACCTTCGGACTCATCTCCATGCCCGTGCGTCTGTTCTCGGGCGCGCGCAGCAGCGGCATTTCCTTCAACATGCTGCATCGTACTGACAAGTCGCGGCTCAAGCAGCAATACGTTTGTCAGGCGGACGGCCAAGTTGTCGATCGCGCCGACATCGTCAAGGGCTACGAGTTTCGCAAGGATGAATACATCATCATCGAGCCCGATGAGATCAAGAAGATCGAGCCGCAGACCGCCAAGACCATGGAGATCCTCGAGTTCGTGAAATCCGGCGACGTCGATCCCGTTTATTTCGAATCGTCGTACTACATGATGCCCGAGGAAGCAGGGCGTCGTCCGTATGCTCTGCTCACCAAGGCGCTCGAAGAGAGCGAATACGTTGCTATCGCCAAGATCACCATGCACAACCGCGAATACACGGTGTTCCTGCGCCCGCATGAAGGCGGACTCATGCTCCACACCATGTACTACGCGGAAGAAGTTCGCAAGGTCGAAGGCTTCGGCGCTCCCGATGTGGAGTTGAAGGATGCCGAAGTGAAAGTCGCCCATCAGTTGATTGAGGCCTTGGCCGATGATTGGGATCCCGAGAAATACAAAGACAACTTCCAGGAAAACTTGAAGCAGTTGATCGAGACCAAGCTCGAAGGCGGGGAAGTGGCCGCCGTCGAGAAGCCCAAAAAACTGGCCCCGGTGGTCGACCTCATGGCGGCGTTGAAACAGAGTCTGGCTCAAATGGAAGGCAAAAAGAAGCCCGCTGCCGCCATCAAGTCGGAGGAACCGGCTGCGGCCGCGGCAAAGTCTCGCCGACGATAGCGCAATCGCCTCTCGGCTTTTGCATCTCTCGCGTCGAAACGTGTTCCCTTACGTCCAAGAGGGCAACCCATCCGGGCATCCCGCGCTGTTTACTCCGCATCCCTCTGCTGAGTGCTGAGTGCTGAGTGCTGAGTGCCGAAGCCGAAGGCCGGAAGCCGACGCCCGGCCTAGCGCGGACGCCTCACAATCGTTACAATAATCGCTTCTGTCTTAAAATCATTCGAACGTAATCCTTCGAATCAGAACTTTTTCTTCGGGGTGCCGATGAGTTTCCGACGTGTGGGCTGGGTGGCAGCGATCGCGCTGGCGACGTTGCTGGAGATTTCGTGTGGTCAGGTCTATCGCCCCGTAGTCATTCCTACCGGCACGACTCCACCCAATCCGGCGAATTTCCACGCGGTTTTTGGCATCAGCGCCAATGTTCCCTCGAACCCGGGTTCTGCCTTGCAGATTGATGTCTCCGGGGATACCGACATCGGCCAAGCCGCCATGGGTGTGAATCCGACGCATGGCGCCATTCTCTCCAACAATTCGCGCGCGTTCGTGGCCAATGCCGGGGCCAGCCTCTGTGCCGGAGGAGCGGACTCGGTCACGGCGTTCTTTCCAGCCGGTGATACCTCGACTTCGACCGGACTGGGTACCACGACTACCTTCCCCGTGCTCAATGTGGGTAGTTCTCAGTCTTCCTCGATCAGTGCCATTAGCGAAGCCGGCAATCTGGTCACTATCGCGCTCAGTTCCCCGATCACGACTGCCATCGTGGGAGCGAAGATCGTGATCTCCGGGGTTTCGCTCCAGGGCGCAAACCCTGCAGCCTACGACGGCTGCTTTCCCATTGTCTCGGCCACCGGCACAACCATCCAGTACGTGAATCCCAGCTATGCGGGCCTGGGGCCGGCTACCGGTGGAGTTGCGACAGTTCCCACGTTTTGCCCCTATCTTCCTGACTTCGTAGCAACCACACAAAGTAATGCCGCGTACGTCGCTAACTACGGAGCCGAAAGCGATCCGAATTGCAATCTCCCGAGCACAGATTCGGTCATGGTGCTCAGTTCGGTGTCGAACACAGTCACCAACCTTGCCTACCTTCCCGCCGGGGCGCATCCCGTCGCGATGGTAGAGACTCCCGTCGGGTCCGATCTCTACGTCCTCAATCAGGGCAACAATACGGTCGCCGATCTTTCCCCCATCGACTTGACGACAATCGCGACGATACCGGTAGCCTCCTCCCCGGAGTGGGCAGTTTCGCGCCCGGATAGCCAGCGGGTGTACGTCGTGACCCAGGGGGATGCGTCGCAGCCGTCGCAGCTCTACACGATCAACACGGCCTCGGACGCGGTGATTCCGCAATCTCCGCAGTCCGTTGGCGTCGCGGGCGCGAACTTCGTCCTCTATGACAAGAGCCGGAATCGCTTGTATGTGACCAACCCGAACGCGGGGTTGGTGTATGTGTTTAACGCGAATACGGATCCACCGACTCCCGTGGGAAATCCGGCAGGCATCAGCATCCCTTTGCCACCAGCGTGTTCGAGCACGACTTGCTCTGCCGCAGTGCCTGTGTCCGTGACGGCCTTGCCCGATGGCAGTCGGTTCTACGTCGCGAGCTATGCGATCGCGACCTCCGCGTGTCCTGACCCTCTCCTGAACGCTGCGGGTTGTGTGATTCCGCAAGTGACTGTATTCGATGCCGCATCCTTAACGGTGAAGACAACGATATTCCCGATGCTGCCCCCGGTAACCACTTCCAGCGGCGCGACGGTCAACCCATTTGCGTTTGCACCGGCCACCTACTGCGCACCCGTTACGTCCTACACTCCAGCCTCAGCACGGTTCCGGATGTCCACGGTCGCCGCTCCCGACAGCAGTCGCGTTTACGCCAGCGTCTGTGATGGAGGTACGGTAGCCATCGTCAACACCACCACGAGTTCCCTTACTAGGGGCGGGACCAATACCCCCGACACGCTGGTGACCGATCTTCTCGCTCCGTTCAGCGCGGCGCCGGCGCAGTCGGGTCTGGAACCCCCGCCGCAGAATCCTGTTTTCCTGTTTATCGGACAATAGCTGGGTGGACTGCGCCGGGGTTCGGCTCAGTAGTCGATTCCGAGATGCCAGCGCACCTTCCGCGACTCGGCGACCTCAAGGACCTGCTGAAACTGTCTTAGCTCTGCGGATAGGACCGGCCCCTCGATCGACGGAGCGTCTGCCAAAGCCTTCAACAGGGCAGCGATGGTCTTCAGCCCTTCTTCGGCAGGGAACCACTTCTCCTCGGGAAGGTTGACATCGGCTCCGCCTTCTACGAGAAATCCAGCCATCTCTTCTTCGCCGGCGCTGAAGAGATTCATCAGAGAAATGACGCCAGCCTGCGTGGCCAGCACCTCAAGCTTGTCGGTATGTTTGGATAAAGCGCGGCCTTCGAGCCCGATCGCGTCCGCACCGGGAATCTTCTCCTGCGGCACGATGTAGAAGGCCGGCATCTGTCCGGACCGGTCTTAGACCTTGGCGGGAACTTCTTCCTTTACGGCCTCTCTGGCCGCGTAGTGCGAATCGACGTAGTCGTCGAGAATCTCAATGAACTCCGCAACAATGCGGTCGCCCTTCAGCGTCGTGAACAGCCGTCCGTCAACGTAAACGGGAGCCTTGGGTTCCTCGAATGTGCCCGGCAGCGAAATGCCGATGTTGGCGTGCTTCGACTCGCCCGGACCGTTGACCACGCATCCCATCACGGCAAGTTTCATCTCTTCGACGCCGATGTACCGTCCCTTCCATCCCGGCATCTGCTCGCGCAGGTAAGTCTGAATCTGCTCCGCCATTTCCTGGAAGAACGTGCTGGTGGTGCGCCCGCAGCCCGGGCACGCCGTCACCTGAGGAGTGAAACTTCGAATGCCCATCGATTGCAGAATCTGCTGCGCTACCCGGACTTCTTCTGTGCGATCGCCGCCCGGTGCCGGGGTCAGCGAAACTCGAATGGTGTCACCGATGCCCTCTTGCAGCACCACGCCCATCGCAGCGCTCGATGCAACCACGCCCTTCGCTCCCATGCCGGCTTCAGTGAGTCCAAGGTGCAGCGGATAGCTGCAGCGTGCCGCCAGCGCGCGGTACACGTCGATCAGATCCTGTACGCCGCTCACCTTCGCGCTCAAAATGATTTGGTCAGGGCGCAAGCCAAATTGCTCGGCCAGTTTTGCCGAATTCAGTGCACTTACCACCATCGCTTCCATCGTCACTTCGCGCGCATCTTTCGGTTCGTCGAGCTTGGAATTTTCGTCCATCATGCGAGTCAGCAGCACCTGGTCGAGCGATCCCCAGTTCACTCCGATGCGCACTGGCTTCTCATATTTCACCGCCACTTCGATCATGGTGCGGAAATTCGAGTCGCCCGTCTTGCCAATGCTGGCGTTGCCGGGATTGATGCGGTACTTGGCCAGATCGCGCGCGCACTCGGGGTACTTGGTCAACAGAACGTGTCCGTTGTAGTGGAAGTCGCCGATGATGGGTACGCGGATGCCCTGCTTGTCGAGTTGCTCGACAATATGCGGCACGGCCGCTGCCGCCTCGTCATTGTTCACCGTGACGCGCACCAGTTCCGACCCGGCGCGGGCGAGGGCCGCCACCTGCTGCACTGTCGAAGCGATATCGGCCGTGTCGGTATTGGTCATGGACTGCACCACGATTGGTGCATCCGATCCCACGCGCACACCGCCAACTAGGGCGGTAACGGTCTTTCTGCGTTGAATGTTGGCCATAAGGGAATCTCTATTTTATCACGTAGAATCAGGCTTCCGGAGGCTTTTGGGTGGCGAGCGCTTTCAGCGATTCAACCGAAAGACAGTTTGGCTTTAGCCACCGAGGTACCTTAGCGGCTAAAGCCGTCATTTTTTACTGCCGCTCTCTCGCAGCGCTGAAAGCGCTGCGCCACCCAAAATCTCGCTACCGCCAAACCTCGCTCCCAGAACTCATTATTTCAACGGCGCTTACCTCGACCGCAAGCGCCGGAAGTGCGCATGAACTCGGATTTTGTAACAGATTGCCCTACCGGCACTATGCTCTATTGGAAGCTCTAGCATCAAACCTGTCAGTGGGGAGACGACCGAACTAACCTCGGGCCGAAAGCCGGGGTGTAACGCGGACCCCCAATTCCTCACTATATCTTGTCCGCAATGGAGGTTCTCCGTATGAATCACCGCATCAAGGCAACTCCCATCGGAAAGAAAGCTGTCAAAATCCAAGGCGGCAATCCTGTCGCACCTGCCTGGCCCAGTTACAAAGGAACCTCTCAATTTGTCGGAACCAGTCCCAGTGGCCGAGTGACTGTATATGTCGACCCCTCGCTCGGCCAGCCCGCGCTGCAAAACGCTCAGGATCTGGTCAACGATGCCGATCGGGTCGTCACCGCCAACGACGGCATCTTCGGTACTACCGGAGGACCGGTCAGCGCGATTGTCTTTGCCCTCGGCGGTGCCACCGACGGGACTGGCGGCGCCGACCATATGGGCTGCGATTACACCACAGGGGCTGCGATCGAGGTCGACGCTTCTTTCGGCAACTCGGCCCGCGTCTCCGCCCTGTTTGAAGCCGAATTGAGCGAGTGCTCGATGAATGGAAACCTCTGCGGCCTCAGCACCGGAGAAGCTCTTTCGCGCTGGTGCGCCGCGGTTATCGGTAATAACGCCCTCGCCGATTTCGCGACCGCGCCGCAGTGGGCGCAGGACGGCGAGCCGGACTTTGTGGACAAGACGGATCCCACCGACCAGGACGGGGACAGTATCGGTTGCGGCATGGCGTTCCTCTCATGGCTGATCAGTCAGGGCTTCGGCCTGGAGAAGATCGCGCCCGTGATGGTGAGTCTGGGCGACTCCGGAACTCTGGCGCAACTCTATGCCACCCTGACGTCGGACTCGGCCTCCAACGCGTTTCCGAACTTCCAGAACGCGATCCAAAACTTGCCGAACGGTGTCACCAGCGATGATCCCTTCGGCGGATTAGCCAATCCATTGCAGATGGCGCATCTGGCTCCGCAGACGGCAGAACTAGTGGGCAGGATTTTCGCAGCCATGGTCTCTGATCTCGCCGCCGGGCGGCAGCCCGAACAGATGATGGCTAGCGTGCGCGCTGCCATGCTCCCCGTTTCCAATGCGAAAGCCCCCACGGTGTGTGCGCCCAAGTCGAAGCGGTTGCTACCGCCGTCCAAGGGCGCGGCCGCAACCGGGGAACACCGTCGTACCACCAAGATGGCATGAACCCGTCGGCAGAAAAAACCGGCGGCTGGGTCAACAGCCGCCGGTATTCGCTCGTATTCGCACTGCGCCGTTATTCCCTCGACTGAGAATAAGAGTTCCCGTTCGCAGTTCCAGGCTTTCACCACGAAGAAGTGCGACCCCGACTTCACAGTGAAGGCCGTATCGGTAGCGCCGCTGGCGTCGTTGTCCAAAAACAGTTAAGGGAGCCAGATCGGCTCCCTTAACGGATGTAACGAGCAGGTTGCAGATGCGGGCTAGGGCAGTCGATCTGCCAGCCCTGGGATCGTCTTCGTCAAGTCGTTGAAGATCACCATGACCGCAAACAGAACCAGAAAAACGAACGCGGCCTGATAGACGCGTTCCTTAATGTTCATGCTGATGTCACGGCGCATCAATCCCTCAATCAGCAGAAACAGAATCACTCCGCCATCGAGAATCGGAATTGGTAGCAGGTTGAAGATGCCCAAGTTCAGGCTGATGGCAGCAGTCAGGCCCATGAGCGGGGTCCAGCCTTTGCTGCGCGCCGCTTCGCCGGCCGCCTGGCCAATCCGGATCGGCCCTTCAATCGATTTCAGCGGCATCTTGTGTTGCACCATCTTCTTGACTAGCTTCAGGATGAGCAGCGCATTTTTCCGGTTCTCTTCCAGCGACTTGTCGAAGGCAGCTCCGAATGGCAGGGTCTTGACCTTCATCTGTACGGTCCCGATGCCGATGCGATAACGCTTCTCCGAGAGCACGGGCTGTAGCGTAAATGTCTTCTCTTCGTTATTCCGCAGCACGGTCAGTGTGATCGGCTTGTCCTTCGTGACTTCCAGGCTCTCGATCATCTCGCCCAAAGCAGGTACCGGTTTGCCGTCGAGCGCGAGAATCTTGTCGCCTTCCTTCAGGCCCGCCTTCTCGGCTGGCATTTTCTCCTGCAGGTCAGTGATCGTGACCGACTCTTCTTTCGGCGTCCAGCCCGCGTATCCGATTCCATCGACCCCCATCGACTCCGGAGTCACTTTCTTTTCCAGCTTCTCGCCGTTTCGTTCAATGCCGACGACAAGCTCCTGCCCAGGGCTGAGAGCCTGCTCTTGATCGACCTGCTCCCAGTTAGGATCCTGCACATCGCCGATGCGCGTAATTCGGTCGCCGATCCTGATTCCAGCCTTGGCGGCCGGAGTGTCCTTCGCCACCCATCCGATCACCGGCGCGTCGTCGTAAAAAGCCGGATACTCGTAGTGGACCATGTAAATCGTCGTGAGTAGCACGATCGCCAGCAGAATATTCATGGTCGGCCCGGCTATCGCGATCAGGAAGCGATGCCAGCGCGAGTGATTCATGAACTCGCGCGGATCATCCGAGCGCTCGTCCATTGGGTTCTCACCGCTCATCTTGACGTAGCCGCCCAGCGGGATCGCGTTGATGCGGTAGTCGGTTTCGCCCTTGCGGAAGCCGATCAGCCGCTTCCCGAAGCCAATCGCGAACTGCTCCACCCTCACGCCCAGCCATTTGGCCACGGCATAATGGCCAAACTCGTGGATCAGGATCATGAAGCCCAGCACCGGGATAATGTAGAGATAGTAGAGATTCGAGAGGTCAAACATAATCGAGGTACGTATTCTCCAACTGGTTAGATTCCAAAATTATGCAAAAGAAGTTGCCCGGGGCTGTTCAATTTTCTTTCCGGCCGCTACCCGCTGATGCGCTAACCGGCGGGCGTCGGCGTCGGCTTCCAGCACTTTCCCGATCGATTCCATTTTTCCAGAGCTTGTTGCCGCCAGAACGTCTTCAAGGATTCTGGGAATATCGTTGAAGCCGATGCTGCCTTCCAGAAACGCTGCCACCGCGACTTCGTCCGCCGCGTTGAGGGCGACTGTTTTCGCGCCGCCGGCCTCTGCCGCTTCGTACGCCAAACGGAGACAAGGGAATTTTTTCAGGTCCGGTGGGCAGAAGTCCAGATGACGCAAGTCACTCACTGCAAAGCGCATATCCGACTGGATACGATCGGGATACGTTAGGGCGTACAGGATGGGCAGCCGCATGTCGGTCACTGAAATCTGAGCAAGTATGCTGCCATCGACAACTCCACCATCGAATGAATGGTTGACTGCGGGTGGACAATTACTTCCACTTTTCCCGGAGGGATGTGAAACAATCTGCACGCCTCGATCACCTCAAACCCTTTGTTCATCAGCGTGGCCGAGTCGATCGTGATCCGCCGTCCCATCTTCCACGTGGGATGGTTCAACGCCTGCTCCACCGAGATCGACGCAAACTCCGATTGCGGCGTGTTGAGAAACGGACCGCCGGAAGCTGTCAGCCAGACTCGCTCGACCTCATCCATTCGCCCGCCGCGCAGGCACTGATGGACCGCGTTATGCTCGCTGTCGATGGGGAGCAGCGACTTGCCTTGGCGCCGGGCCTCGGCTGCGATCAGCTCGCCGGCAGCGACCAGACATTCTTTATTAGCCAGCCCAGACCTTTCCCGCGCGCACCGCTTCGTACGTGGCCTCGAGGCCGGCCATATCCACCATGGCGCTAACCACGAAGTCGACATCCGCATGCGTCGCGACTCGACCGTCCCCGCAGCACCGTGGACAACTTCAATCTCGCCGAGTTCCGCTAGCTTCAATCGGGGGCGGAGGCGTTCGCATCGGCTTCCACCGCCATTGAGATCACCTGCGGACGCCATCGCTTCGCCTGCTCAAACGCCGCCTCGAGATTCGACCGGGCGGCCAGCGTCACAATCTGAAAGCGGTCTGGATACGACTCGGCCACACTGAGAGTGCTGCGCCCAATCGAGCCCGTCGAGCCGAGGATGGCGATACGTTTCATGATTTAGTGCAGAGTTGGCACAGACTCCTTATTTTACGCGTTTCTGGCCTGCGCTGTTTGGGGAGGATGCGGGGAGGTTACTGCATCACGCGCCAAGCCGTATAAAACCATAATACCGGAGCCGCAAAGAGCAGCGCGTCGATGCGATCGAACATGCCCCCGTGGCCGGGCAGAATCGCTCCAGAATCTTTCACTCCGGCGCCGCGTTTGATCAGCGACTCCACCAGATCCCCGAGTTGGGCCGCGATATTCAGCGCAATGGTCAGCACGATGACGGGGCCCGTGTCGGGGATTTCCAGCCCGTACATGCCGCCGGGTCGCGTGATCAGCCCATAGTGCAGCAGGGCTGAACTGATCTGTTCGGCATGACGAATCAACAGCCATCCCACGCCGACACTTGCTGCGAGCGAGGCCGCTGCGCCTTCCCACGTCTTTTTGCAATGATGCGCCATGACATCAAATGCCGCCCGATCGACTTCCCGACGAAATAAGCGAAGATGTCTCCCGCCCAAACCACCAGCAGCAGATAGAGCAGATAGATTGCTCCCGCCGGCAGTTCGCGAAGTTGGACTAGCATTCCCATCGGCAGGGCGATGTACGTGAACGCGAAGACGGAAGCCGCGGCCGCCGGATACCCGCTGCGCAGTTCGCCACGTTGCATCACGATGGTTACAAAGAGAAACGGCGCAATGGCCGCGGCAAACGCCAGAGCAACCAGGAACTTTCCGGTCGAGAGCAGTGGAGTCTCGCCGCTCGCGCTGATTGCTAGAACCAGGAAGAAAAGTCCCGTAAAGAGATAGGTCGGCTGCCTTAACGGTTGCACGCCGTAAGATTCCGTGAGCTTCAGGAATTCAAAAATAGTCAGCAGCGCCACCACGGCTGCCACGACGGCCAGCACAGGCACGGGCGCGCGCAGAATCAGCGCCAGCACAATCTCAACGAGGATCATCCGCAGTCGCGACGCGTTTTAACAAGGGAAGTAGTGGTGAGCTGAGATCACGTGCCGTTACGATCTTTGCACGAATTCAAGAAATTAACCACAGAGGACACGGAGGACACAG
>CAWHSR010000010.1:0-31415 GCA_963832015.1 uncultured Acidobacteriaceae bacterium | reverse complement strand
CCTTTCGACGATCCGTGGAGCTATCGCGGCCAGGCTGCGACGGTGATGAATGCGCTGGCGAACGCGCGGGTGTCGCTGTATCCGGCGCAGCCCGGGCTCATTTCGATTCAACAAGACGGTGCCCACACCCGGCGGACCGACGGCCGACCTGCCATTGCGGTCATGCCGGTACAGGCCAGCACGGACTACGCGACCGTGCCTATGCAGGATTCGCGGGACAGACGGGGGGGTGGCTTGTCTCGACGACACGTATCTCGCTACCTGTTTCGACCGGGTCTTACACGATGGGCTGGTCGATTACGAAATCACGTACTCTCCTCCTTCTGAGAATCGGAGTGAAGGGTTTCATCGCATCGAGATCAGGACGCCAAGACGCGATGTGAGTCTGTCGTACCGGCGGTACTACTATGTGCGCGGCGAACGGCGTTCTGGTCCGGACATGGGGCTGAAACAGGCAGCTTGTGACGACCTGATGACCGCGACTTCACTCAAGTTGACCGCCCAGCTTCAGGCCACTCCACTCGAGCCTGCGAAGTTTGCTCTGGCGGTAGACGGAAAGCTGCTGACAGCAGATGCGTTGGAAGACAATCGAGCGAGACTTCGTTTGCATCTTGAATTCGGCGTGTGTGCCATCGATGAGCAGGGAAGACCGCTGCGCCATGTGCAATACCCCACGCAGCAGGAGATGAGCGCTCAGGAGTTCAAAAACGTCCAGCGCAGCGGAGTCCGGCGCCTGCTCGAGTTTCAGCCGGCCGAAGGAACCAAGCTTGTGCGCTGGGTGGTGCGTGATTCGCTGAGCGGCCGATTGGGTTCGGTCGATCTGCCCTATCAGGCGCTGCCTGTCAATGCTGCCGCCGACACCGCCGAAGACGGTGGGAAGACGGATCATCCCGCTTCCCCCGAGCCTTCCAGTGCTTCCACGGAACAGAGCACCGTTCCACAACAGGCGGGGGCTTCTGGCTCAACCAGCGCCGAGGTGGATCGTCCGCCTGATGAGCCAGACTCCGAGATCAACCCTTACTGCGCGGCCGTCACGAATGGAGTCGCACATTCCCAGGCGCTGGCTGAGCTTTGCCGGTTTACGCTGTCCTTGCCGCGGAAGATGCCCAACGTCTTTAGCGATCTGGAGACCAAGCGCAACTGGCGCGCGTACAACACCGCGCACAAAGACGTTGTGACGGCGACAGTGACTTACGCGGACGGCCTGGAGCATTACGACAGGATCAAGATTAACGGGAGTCCCGCGGATGCTTCCTCTGATGCCTTGAACAGTAGTTGGTCCATGGGCGAGTTTGCCTCGATTCTACAAATGGTCTTCTCACCCACGAGCGATGTGGAGTTCCACTTCAGCGGGGAAGTGAAGCTGAACTCGATCCCGGCGCTGCTTTTTGAGTTTCGGGTCGAGCAAACGAATAACCAGATGTACTACTTGCAGGCGTTTTACCCGAACGGATCGGGCACGACACTGTTTCCGGCTTACCGCGGGAAGGTCTGGCTGAACCAGTCCAACTTCCAATTGATGCGGATGGAGAAAGAGACTGCCGACATGCCGAAATGGTTTCCCATCACGCGTGCCAAAACCGTGATCGATTATGCCGACGTGCCATTGGGCGATGGGAGCAGCTTTGTGTTGCCGGGCAAGTCCGAAATTGAAATCTGCGAAAGAGCGGAAGGGTCTGAGTGTGCACACAACGTGGTGCGGTTCAGGAATTGGCACAAGTTCCGGGCAAAGACTCGCATCTTGTCGATAGAAGAACCTCGCTGACCGTTCAGTTCATCTGCTGTATCTCGCCGATCCGGCGGACAGTCTTCAGCGCATTTCCAGCGAGACCACGTCGCCGTTCGTCGAGCCGCCGGGCTTGTAATTCACCGTGACCTGGCGGTCATGCCAGTCGCAGGAGAAATCGTCGGCGCCGATCAGGACCAGCGATTTGAAATCGGGTGCGCGCAACCTCATCACGGTACCGTTGGCGGTGACCGTCAAGATTGCTGCGGGGGCCTGAGTGCAGTCCACCGAGTCGAGGCGGCCTTTGACGAATTTTGCGGGACGATGGTCGCCGGGCGCGGTAGCGGAATTTTCGCCGGCAGCCCGCTTGGCGGCGTCTTCCTCGAGCACATCGAATGGCGACTTCTGGGGCGCAAGTTTGGATTGTGGCGTGCCTCCGAGCGGGATGCCGTATTTGCGTTCGCCGCTGGCCCGCTCCGTGAGGTCGTGGGCCAGTGTCACGATCTGCGGATTACTGCTGGCGTTCAGGCGGTCGAGCAGGACCTGGGCGGCGTCCCACTTTTTACTGGCCACATAAATCTGCGCCAGATGGTATGTGTACAGTTCATTGCGCGGACTCAGATTGATGGCGGCGTGCTCCGCCTGCATGGCGGCGGGTGTGCTGCCGCCCTCGTTGCGGGCGACCGCCAGCAGGTCGTAGGCGTCGGCCATTTCCGGATACCACTCCAGCACGGCGCGCAGTTCGAGCATCATGTTGGGCAAGCCCTGAATGTCGGCGTGCTTCGCCTGCGCAACGCGGTATTTCAGCACCGACATGTAATAGCGTAGCCACATGTCGCGCTGGTTGAGCGCGCCCGCGTCGGCGAGTTCGGCGGTGGCTTCGTCGAATTCACCGCGCTGGATGTGGTCCCATGCGAGGATGCGGTGGGCGAGCGGACTACCGATCGCGTTGGTGGGAAGGAGATCGGGGTCCTCCCCCGGTCTCCTCTCTTCTTTTTTGGATTCGAACTTCTTGTCGGACGCTGTCGGTGCTGTAGCCAGCGCGTGCAAAGCTTGCAAGCCGACGTCGCGGCGTTCGGGAATCCGGATTTCCACTTCGGCATAGAGAGCGCGTTCATCGGCTTCGGGCAGAGGCTGAGTCGTGATGGTCGCGTCATCCGGCCCCACGGGAGCCGGAAATCGGTACATCTGAGAGGAATCAGCGAAGCTGGCGGTGTTGGAATTGGTTTGTCGCGCAGCAGCGAGGGCAGTGATCAGCGTGGTCTGCGCGTGGAAATAATCCTTCACCGCCTGTTCCAGTTGCGCGGAGCTCATACCGAAGGCTTGCTGAATGGCGTCTTCCACGGGGACATGCTGATTGAGGACGAGGTTGAAGAACGCCCCGGTTTCGGGCAGTTTTTTCTCGTGAAGCAGGTAGTGCATCACGATCCACGACTCGGCATAGTACAGCGTGTGGTGCGTGCCCTGGTTGCGCGTCGAAGTGTCATGCTTCATCGCGAAGAGGTCCGGTAGGGGCAGCCAGACCTGGGCTCCGAGTAATTCAGTGAGCGACTTGGGCGGATTCGTCTCGCGCTGGTTGCCAAGCAAATCCTCTTTGAGAGACGGACTGAGCTCGGGATCGCCGCCGATCTCGACCGTTTTGTTGTCAACGCGAATCGAGCTGAAATATTCGGCGAGACCTTCGTCGAACCATCCCTGTGCGGGCGGATAATTGAAGTTCAGCAGCATTCCGGCGAAGTCATGCGCGGCGGCGCGCCACGGCTCGTCTTCGAAGAGGTTGAGGACGATGAAGTCCTGATCGTCGCCGGGGAGAAAGAATCCGGGGACGTCGATGGGCTGGCCCTGGCGCAGGGGCGCGAGTTGGTAATAGGACTTGTCGTTCTTGAAGGCGAGAATGGTTAGGGGCACGGACTGGTTGAGGTGTTCTTTGCCCAGCAGCAGGGCGAAGACGGCGCGCATCTGCTCGAAACGGAGGGCAACTTCACGGCCCTTCTTTTCGCCAGCATCGGTGATCACGGTGAAATGGGTGGAGTGAACCTCGAGCCACGGGGGCTCGGCGGAAAACGAGCGAGGGCACAGCAGCAGGCCCAGAACAGCAGCGCAAAGGGATAAAGCGAGCTTGTGAGAAGGGCCTGTCATCGGTGTTGTGAAGCGTACACGAAGCGTCACCTAGCGAAAGTTTAGCACCGGAGCGGAGGCCGATGGCACGTGCCGGTACAATTCCTGGGTTCATGTCGAACTCCCCCAGAAGTCGGTTCCAGGCCCTGTTTCTGTCGACAATCCTGTTGGCATCTCTGGCAGCCCTCGCTGCTTCTGGAGCATCGTGAAACGGCGTCTTGCTCAATTCGTCGGGCGGCAACCCAGGCTACTATTCTGAAATCTGGCTGAAAAGCCAGATGCACAGCCCAACACGCCGCAAGGGTTTTCTCCGATCCTTTGTCAGTGTTCAGGTAGCCGCACACGGAAGAGATTACGCTGCGTGTTGGCACGCAAAATCGCATAGGTAGAGGGATCCCGGCCTGGAAACACATCCCGCTCCGGTATTTCCCATGTGCCAGGTATCGCTTTCACTTGCTCCACAGAGTCAAATCCGTTCGGCGGTAGATTGGGCAGAAGGTGTCCCGGCGTCAAAGGAATCACAAGTGTGCCGCTGGAATGCATCCCCGGAAGTTCCATGCGGATGAAGAAGAATTTCCCGTCAGGCGACCAATTCACGATTCCTGCCCCGTTGTAGGCCGGACCTGTTGCTGAGCAACGCTTACTGAGCAGTACGGGCCTGCCGCCCGAAACCGAGTAGATGGCGACTGCGCTCGGTGAATCCCCCTCCTTCCGCTCAATCCAGGCCACCAACAGCTGGCCGTCAGGCGACGCAGCAATTAGGTAGATCACTGGACCGGGAACAACTCTTTTCTGGCCTGTTCCGTCTTCATTCATGCTGTACACAAAATCTTCTGCGCCTACTTGGCTCGGATAAAAAATCGTTCCTTCCGAACCGAAGAACGGCCGGTACGCTTCACTCTGAGTGAGCCGTTTCGGCGCGAAGCTGTGTGTGAGCGAGGCGAGCCAGATAGCAGATCTTTCTTCTGCATCCAGCGCTGCGAACACAACACGCTTGCCATCAGTTGAAACGTCATAGCGTGTGACCGCGCAACCTGGGAAGGGTTTCTCGCTGTGGCCTGTCGCCAGGTCCGCCACAAAAAACTCACCCGCTACGAATGCCCTCAACGAACCGTTCCGTAATAAGTAATACACCTGCTTTCCGTCGGGCGAGATGGTGGGTGAATTGGCGTAGCCAGGGAATGGCTTCCAGCCAACACGGAAAGGCCGCGCGTTCTCCTCACATCTCAGGAACGAAATCGTATACAGCTTCTACGGTGCCACTCCCAGCTGCCAGAACAGAAAGCTCAACTGATCCACTGAGTCGCCAATGTCCTGGGTGAGCGAACGCCCGCCGGAGTGTCCCGCTTTCAGTTCGTAGCGCAGCAGGATCGGCCGGTCGGACGCGGTGTCGGCTTGCAGGAGTGCCGCCATCTTGCGCGCGTGCAGCGGCGCTACGCGCGTATCGCCGTCTCCGGACATGAAGAGCACCGCCGGGTACTTCACTCCCTTCTTTACGTGCTGGTAGGGCGAATACGCGTACAGCCACTTGAATTGCTCGGGATCCTTGGCCGCGCCGTATTCGGCGACCCAGAACTGCGCCTCCATGAACTGGTCATAGCGCAGCATGTCGAGCAGGGGATGCCAGCAAATCACCGCCTGGTAGAGTTCGGGTCGCTGCGTCAGAGCGGCGCCAACCAGCAGTCCTCCGTTGCTGCCGCCGAGGATGGCCAGCTTCGGCGGACTTGTGTAGTGGTTCTGGATCAGCCATTCGGATGCGCCAATAAAATCGTCGAAGACGTTTTGCTTTTTATCGAGCATGCCCGCTTTGTGCCAGGCTTCGCCGAATTCGCCGCCACCTCGAATGTTGGCGAGCGCATACACCCCACCTCGTTCCGCCCACACGATCGCATCGGCGTTGAAGAACGGAGTGTTGTTCACGGCGAACCCGCCGTATCCCTCGAGCAACGCGGGATTCGAACCGTCTAGCTTCATGCCCTTGGCGTACAGTAGAAACATCGGCACCTTGGTTCCGTCTTTCGACGCGTACCAAATCTGCTTGACCTCAAACTTAGAGCCGTCGACCGGAACCTTCACCTGCGCCCATACCGACTGCTTCCCGGTGGCAATGTCGCTGCGATAAACCGTTGCCGGAATCGCGTAGGACGCATAAGTGAAATATGCAGCGGGGTTCTCCCACCGTCCCTGCACGTCATAAATCGCTCCCAGTGCCGGCAGGTTGGGCTCGAAGGCCAGCTTGCCATCGGGCTGAAACACTTTCAGCAATGAAGCCGCATTCTTAACGTAGGTGATCCAAATTTTGCCCCCGGCCAGGGTCACATTGTCGATCGCGTCCTCGGCTTCAGCAACCACTTCCCGCCAGTTCTCGGGTGAGGGCTTTGCCATGTCCAGCATCATGACCTTGCCCTTCGGCGCTTTGTAATTGGTCTGCAAGAACATTTCGTCGCCGACGGCGAAGCCAAAGGAGCGCGCGTCCAAATCCTTGATTAGCGGCTGGATCGGTCCATTTTTCTTCAGATCCTGAGCCCAGATTTCAACCTTGTCTCCGGCCGCGCCGTGAAACACATGAATGACGAGGTGACGGCCATCTTCGGAGGTATCGCCG
This sequence comes from uncultured Acidobacteriaceae bacterium, assembly GCA_963832015.1. Classification (GTDB taxonomy): domain Bacteria; phylum Acidobacteriota; class Terriglobia; order Terriglobales; family Acidobacteriaceae; genus Sulfotelmatobacter. The sequence continues at coordinate 24,966 of CAWHSR010000010.1, read as the reverse complement.
ACAACGATGGCTTCTTTCGCGTAGCCTTTGCCGAAGCTGTCCGTGTCCGCTTCCGGTTTCGTTCCCAGCTTGTGGAATCGAAGCCGCGGGCCGTCGTCGAGCATGGTCGCGTAGTAGAACCCAGTCTTGTCCGGCAAGAACGAAAGATCGAAGTAAACCCTCGCCGGCAGCACATCGGGCAAGTCGCGCTTGGCGGCGACGTCGAGCACGTGCACCTCGGTTTCATCTTTGCCGCCGATGCGCACCACGTAGGCCAGCAGGGCGCCGTCCTTGGAGATATCCATGATCTCGACGTTGGTCGAGTGGTCCGCGCTCATCGGGTTGGGATCGATTAAGACTTCTTCCTGCCCCGCGTTGCCCAGACGCGCGTAGATGACGTACTGCTCCTGGTCGGCGGCGCGTTTGCGGTAGAAGAGCCGCCCGTTGCGCTCCATAGGCGAGCCGATGCGTTCCACCTTCTTCAACTCCGCCAGCCTCTCCTCCAGTCGCTCGCGTCCGGGCCAACTGTCGAGGAGTTTGTGCGTGTAGTCGTTCTGCTGGGTGATCCATGCCCGGGTCTCCAGGGAGTCTTGATCTTCCAACCAGCGGTAGGGATCGGGCACCACTACGCCATGCAAAGTCTCTTGAACGTCGCCCTGGCGGGTGGCTGGGGCTGTGGCCATGGCTGTGCCGGCGTTTTGGGCGGCGGCGAATACGGGACACATAACAGCCAAAGACAAAATGCTGAGAACTCTGCGTTTCATGATCTCCCCCGACCGGGCATTCTGCGGTCCCGACCACGCGATGTCAAGCAAAGTTCGCGGATCGCAGCGAGAGGAACTTCCCGCACGCGGGTTCCGTAGTGATAGAAGTGGAGGTGTGCCCATGCTGATCCTGCGGTTTGTCGGATTCTTGTTGATGGCCGCGGTTTCATTCGCGCAGAGCGCGCCGACAGAGCAAGCGAAGAAGCCAGAGCAGGCGAACACGCAGCTGACCGCTGACGAAATTATGGCGCGCGTGGCAGCCAACCAGGACCGCAGCGAAGAACTCCGTAAGCAATATGTCTACGTTCAACACACCCACATCCTCTCCCGTAAACCCAAGGGCCGGTTGCTTCGGGAAGAGACGGCCGACTATGACGTCGTGCCGACTGCCGATGGAACCCAGAAAGAACTCAAGACGATCACCGGCCGCTATTGGAATAAGGGGAAGTACGAGGTCTTCGAGGGTGAGCCCGTTCCTGAGTCCGGCAGTCTCGATGGTGGGCTGATCCAGAACTTCCGCGAGGATCTCTCGAACGAGAAGTCCAAAGATGGGTTGGGAAAAAACCTGTTTCCACTGACAACCGAGGGGCAGAAAGACTACGACTTCAAACTTCTGGGGCAGGAGATGCAGGCAGGGCGAAGCGTATACCACATCGAGTTTCGCCCGAAGGATAGGAACGACATCAGCTGGGCGGGCGAAGCGTACATCGATGCGGCGGAGTTTCAGCCGGTGCGCGTGTTCACCAAACTATCGCGACGCATTCCGTTTGCGGTGCGTACCTTCCTGGGAACGGATCTGCCGGGGATTGGTTTCAACGTCGTGTACAAGCGGCAGGAGGATGGAGTGTGGTTCCCTTCAACCTTCGGGACGGAGTTCCGGATTCACGCGCTGTTCTTCATCAACCGGGAAATGACAGTCTCGCTCGAGAACACAGGCTTCCAGCGCACACACGTGGAGAGCAAAATGAAGGTGATCGGGCCAGTGGAGTGAGTGGCGGAGGATGGCTTCCGCATTCCGAACCGGACGGACCGAAGTCATTGGTCGCCTGCACGGCGCAGAATCTGCACCTCCATCGGGCGCAGGTTCACGCGTGCTACGTGGAGGGGGCCATGTCCCGTTGAGCCGTCGACTTCCTGCACGGTTGCAGCTCCTTGCGAAACGACCCGGACAGGCTGTGGTGCAAGCGCTCCCTCCTGATTGCTGTATAAGACGTTAAAGCCGTCGCCTTCGGAGCTGAGCAGAATTTCTACGATGACATCGAGTTGTTGCGGCTGCGTGGGATTCGTGTTGGCGGCGACCACGACCTCCTGATCATTCAGAATGCGTGAGAACGCGATCACTCCTTGAGGGAATCCGGACACTCCAAAGGTGACTCCATCGCCCGACAGCGGACGAAAATAAAATCGCCCGTAGCGCAGCGCCGGTTGTTGCGCACGCACCGCGGCCATTTGCTGGATGTGCTGGTAGAAGTCGCTCCGCGCATCGAAGCCGGGGCCTCCCCAGAGCGCCTCGCGCACCGCGGGATCGCTGCCTGAGCCGTGCAGTCCCTGCTCGGTGCCATAGTAGAGGCAGGGAATTCCGGGCAGGGAGTAGAGGCACGCGAGTCCCAGCGTTACCTGGTCGTCAAATTTCGTCGGGTTCGCGGGATCGACGTAGCGTATGCGTTGCTTCACGTCGTGATTGTCGAGAAACGTGACGAAGTAGCGGGTGGCGTCGCCGTGGGAACTGAGCACGTTGGCTTCAACCTTCTTGCGGTTCTGATACATGCCGACGAGGGCGCTTGGCGGAGCGAATCCTTTCACGACGGGCTTGAGACTATTGAACAACGGATAGTCGAGTGCTGCGTCGACTCCGACCATGTCACTCTGGTCGCTGGTGTTTCGTCCGATGAAGGTCGCGATCTCCTGCTCGGCGTTGGCGTCAAAGACCTCTCCGAAGGTGAAGAAATTCTTCTTGCCAATGCTCAGGGCAAATTCGCGCATAGAGTTTCCGAAAAGGCGCGGAAGGTCGCCTTTGAGATAGCGCAGGGTATCGATGCGGAAGCCGTCGATGTCGAAGCGGGCGATCACGTATTGATAGGCACGAATCAGGAAGCGCTGCAGATCGGGATCGGCCGTCATCAGCTGTTTCAGAACGCTGAAATCTCCGATCGTGTCGTCACCGTTGCCATCCGGCGTGCCCTGTCGGCGGAAGAATTGGTTGTGCTGCAGCTCCGAGGGCCAAACCACCGCATCCGGGGATGGATTGGGAATGGTCGCTACGTCGGGAAAATCGGGGCGCGCGGCGCCAGTTTGATCGCGCCACTGAACCGGTTGCGGCAAACCGTGAAAACTGGCCTGCGCTCCCTGATTGCCGATGCAGAACTGGTCCGCCGGATCGCAGCGATAGGCGAATGCGTTGCCGGTATGGTTCAGCACGATGTCGAAGATGACGAGCAAGTCTTGCTGGTGGGCCGCGTCCACGAGTTGGCGCAGTTCGAGGTCGGCGGTGGCGGGATTGCTGGCGAACCGAGGTTCCGCGCTGATGAAGTTGTGAATGCCGTAACCGTGATAAGTGTCGGGATCGAAAGAAAAATTCTTGAGAACCGGACTGAGCCAGATGGCTCCAGCGCCGAGTTGCTTGAAGTAGGGAAGCTGTTGCTGCACGCCAGAGAACTTTCCGCCCTGAAAGCCGAAGTAGCTGGGATCATCGAATGGCTGGTGAGCGGGAGGCGCGGAGGGATTGTTGAAACGGTCGAGCATCAGGAAATAAATCCAGCGGTCGCGCCAGTCTTCCGGGGAAGGAAAGGGAGCAGCAGATGGATTGAGCGGAGTGACCGCTTGGTCGAGGATGGCTTGGAAATCTGCGGCGAACAGCGAGATTGGCACAACGCACCTCCAGGAGAGCCTTACAGATGAGGGAGGATTCAGGAAGGGCCCAACGCATGGTAACTCAGCTTCGCCAGCTGGGCTGAGGCACAGTTTGCTATGTTCGGAAATTGGAACAGGAGTAGCTTTCGATCACTTGAGTTCGGTTGAGGCAGGGTCGAGCTTCGCTCGATGGACAGCCGAAGCCTGCCCTGAGCGAAAGTCGAAGGAGCGACTGTCCCAACACACGAACTTAGTCGCCGCTCGCGTGGTGCTGCGAGGGGACCAAGACCAGGCGTGGACGCGTTGTTTCCGGCTGCGCGTTGCGGCCGAACGCATTCAGGATGCAGATGACCGCGACATACGCTGCCAGAACGCCTAGGCTAACGGACGCGATTACGGTGACGAAGAGGAGAACGGGCATAATGAACGAGATCACGGTCGACCAACCTTAGAAATTCAAGAGTCTATTGCGCCTCTCCCACCTTCTTATTGCCTGAGCGCGAATCTTCAATCTATCCTGCGTTGACGCTCCGCGCTGTTGACGACTAAGATACGGAGTAGAGCTGTGCAATTCCACTTTCCAACAATTCTGGAACCCTGTCGACGTTACGGAAGGGGTATGCACCCCGGCGAATGATGGCGATTACCAAGATTTCCGTCCGTGGCGCCCGGCAACACAATCTCAAGAACATAGACGTTGAGATTCCACGGAACACCCTGACCGTGGTAACCGGGTTGAGTGGGTCGGGGAAGTCCTCGCTCGCTTTCGACACGATTTATGCCGAGGGGCAGCGACGATACGTCGAGACTCTGTCGGCCTACGCGCGGCAGTTTCTGGATCAGATGGAACGGCCGGATGTCGATGCAATTGATGGACTTAGCCCGTCCATCTCGATCGAGCAGAAAACCACCAGCCGGAGCCCGCGCTCGACCGTCGGTACCATCACCGAGATTTACGATTATCTTCGCTTATTGTTCGCTTCCATCGGAGTGCCGCATTGCCCTAAGTGCGGGCGTGCGATCAGCCGTCAGTCCGCCGACCAGATCGTCCAGCGCGTCATGGCGCTGAGTCCGGAAGATCGCGTCATGGTCATGGCGCCGATCGTCCGGGGACGAAAGGGCGAATTCAAGAAAGAAATGGAAACGCTCGTCAAGCATGGCTACACCCGGGCGCGCATCGACGGCGAGTTGGTCAGCCTGGATGATGAGGCGTTGATCAATCTCGACAAACGGAAGAATCACACTATTGAAGTCGTGATCGATCGCCTGCTGGTGAAGCCGGGGATTGAGCATCGCCTGGAAATGTCGGTCGGGCTGGCGATGAAGCTGGCGGGCGGCCTAGTGCAAGTTGCCGTGGTGGGCGGCGAGGAACAGCTTTATTCCGAGAAGCTGGCGTGTCCGGATTGCGGCATCAACGTGCCGCAACTGGAGCCGCGGTCCTTCTCGTTTAACAGCCTGTATGGGGCCTGTCCGGAGTGTCACGGGCTGGGCAGCAAGTACGATTTCGATCCGTCGAAGGTCATCAGCGATTGGTCGAAGCCGCTGCTCGATGGCGGGCTGGGCCCGGGATCGGCTTCGCAGAATTTGATTCACCAGCTGCAAATTGTGGCGGCGGCTTATGGCATCGACTTGAATACGCCATTTGAAAAACTGCCCGAGAAGACACAGGACTTTCTTTTGAACGGCGAACCCGGGCGCGGAGGGCGAACGGGGTTTCATGGCATCTTCGGATATCTGAAACAAAATCTGGAGGAGTCGACTTCGGAAGGTTATCGCGACTGGCTGATGGATCACATGTCGGCGACCGAGTGTCCGGCGTGCCACGGGAAGCGGCTGCGGCCGGAGAGTTTGGCGGTCAAAGTGAATGGGATGTCGATTGCCGACTTCACCGCCATGCCGGTAGCCCGATCGCTGGCGGTGGCACAGGGCATCAAACTGGCCGGGCGCGAGGCGGCGATTGCCGGGCGCGTCATGCATGAAGTCGTGGAGCGGCTGCAATTCTTAGATGCCGTGGGATTGGGATATATCTCGCTCGATCGCTCGGCGGCGACGTTGTCGGGCGGCGAGGGCCAGCGCATTCGTCTGGCGACGCAGATTGGGTCGAAGCTGCGCGGCGTGTTGTATGTGCTGGATGAGCCTTCGATCGGATTGCACCACCGGGATAATGGCCGGTTGTTGACCGCGCTCGAGAACTTGCGCGATCTCGGCAACACGGTGCTGGTCGTGGAGCACGATGAGGAGACGATCCGGCGCGCGGATTATGTTGTCGATCTGGGGCCGGGTGCGGGGCGTCATGGTGGGAACCTGGTGGCGCATGGAACTCCGGCCGAGATCATGAGTGATCCGGACTCGCTGACCGGGGCCTACATTTCGGGACGTACGTCGATTGCGATGCGGCCGGAACGGCGGCATGCTAATGGCGCGGCCCTGACGATTCTGGGCGCGAAGGAAAACAATCTCAAGAATCTGGATGTGACGTTTCCCCTGGGCGTGATGACCGTGGTGACGGGAGTCTCCGGGTCGGGCAAGTCAACTCTGGTGAATGACATTCTGTACCGGGCGCTGGCGCGGCAGCTTTACAGGTCGCGCGAGAAGTCGGGCGAGCACAAGGCGATTTCGGGCGCCGAGAATATAGATAAGGTCATCCGCATCGACCAGTCGCCGATTGGGCGGACGCCGCGTTCGAATCCCGCGACGTATACCGGAGTGTTCACGCAGATCCGCGACTTCTATGCCATGCTGCCGGAGTCGCGCGAGCGCGGCTACAAGGCAGGACGTTTTTCGTTCAACGTTTCCGGCGGACGCTGCGAGGCGTGCCAGGGCGAGGGGCAGCGGCGCATCGAGATGAATTTTCTGCCCGATGTCTACGTGCTGTGCGAGGTCTGCGGCGGACGGCGCTACAACCACGAAACGCTGGCGGTGAAATACAACGGGAATTCGATTGCAGACTTGCTCGAAATGCCAGTCTCCGACGCACTGCCGATTCTGGAAAACATTCCGCAGGTGAAACAGAAGCTGCAGACTCTGGTCGATGTCGGGCTGGGATACATTCATTTGGGGCAGTCGGCGGTGACGCTTTCCGGCGGCGAGGCGCAGCGCATCAAGCTGGCGCGCGAGTTGAGCAAGCGGCAAACGGGCAAGACTTTATACCTGCTCGACGAACCCACCACCGGGCTGCACTTCGATGACGTGAAGAAACTGCTCGACGTGCTGCACCGGTTGACCGATCTGGGGAACTCGATCATCATCATCGAGCACAATCTGGATGTGATCCGCAACGCCGATTGGATCATTGATCTAGGCCCTGAAGGGGGCGAGGAAGGCGGACGAATCGTGGCGCAGGGCACACCGGAACAGGTTGCTAAAGTAAAGAAGTCGTACACGGGGCAGGCGCTGGGCACGTACTTTGCGAATGGAAAGCGCGGTGCTTGACGCTTTCGTAAGGCACGTCGGCAGGCATCAAGAAAAAGCTGTCATCCTGAGCGGGGTTCTCCGCCACGAAGGATCTGTGCAGGTGGCGGCGGATTGTATAGGTCCTCCGCTTCGCTCCGGATGCAGTTTCGAGCGGCGAACTGGATATGACTCCTGCCATTTAAAAACGCTGAACCCGGCCCGTGCCGAATATTCGCGGTCTATTCGGTAGACTGGTCGTAACTGAAAAGGGAATCCTCTGTCTTCTTCCGACAATCCGCAGTTTGATCCGCAACCGCTGACAAGTGACGAGCCGCAGGCGCCCGCGCCCGGCGCACCCGATTCCTTCGCTCTGAATCCCGATGCGGTTGTGATTGGGGCTCCCGTTTCCACCGCGCCGCCGCCCGTGGAGAATCCCCTCTGGACCGGCTGGGACGTGCTGCTGATTGCGGTGCTGACTCTGGCACTCTCTTTGTTCATCATGCCACTTCTCATTGTTCTGGCAGCGCAGGTCGTAGCCTATCCGCATGAGAGCTGGATCGAAGTCGCCCGGAAGCCTGCGTTGGCACTGCTTTCCGAGTTTCTGTCCTACATCGTGGTCGCGGTCTACATGATCATGCTGGTCGAAGGGAAGTATCGCCAACGTTTCTGGCCAGCGATCCGATGGAATTGGGGCAGCGCGAGGTGGTGGATGCTGGGCGTCGGCATGCTCACGATTCTGATCGACGTGTTAGGCCGCTTTTTACCCATGCCGAAGACCTCGCCGTTCGATGAATTCTTCAGTCGCCCCAGAGATGCGTACCTGATCGCGATCTTCGCGGTGACGGTCGGGCCCCTGATGGAGGAGTTGTTCTTTCGTGGTTTTTTCTATCCCGTGGTCGTCCGTAAAACCTCGGTGGCCTGGGCCGTCGTGCTTACGGCGGTACCCTTTGGACTGCTCCACTATGTTCAGTACAGATCGTGGGGGGCAGTACTGCTAATAACCCTCGTAGGGGTTGTGTTGGGGACCGTGCGGGCGGTGACCAAATCGGTGGCAGCAAGCTTCCTGGTGCATGTTGGATATAACGGGACCCTGATGGCGCTGGCGGCCGTTGCCACTGACGGATTCCGGCACATGGAAAAGGCAGCGATCGTTGAGTCCTGTCTGCGTTGAAGCTCCGGAGTTTGTGAATTTATCTCTCGCGACCACACACCTCCTTAGTTTCACGTATAGTATCGAGACCCCCAAGAGTTTGGATGTGGCATGAGGCAATCCGGAGTTCCCGAGCCAAACCAGGAATCATCGTCGTCGAAATCCGTCGCTGAAACGCTGCTATCTCCCAGCATTCTGGAAGCCGTTCCCGATGCTGTAATTGCGGTGAACCGGCAGGGTGTCATTATTCAGGCGAACTCCCAAACGGAGACTCTGTTCGCCTACACGCGCGACGAACTGATCGGTCAGAAGATCGAGATTCTGGTTCCGGAGCGGCAGCGCCCCGAGCACGACCGTCATCGGGAGCAGTTTCACTCCAAGCCCAAGATTCGGCGCATGGGATCAGGACTCGATCTTTACGGCAGGCGCCGCGATGGGTCCGAATTTCCTGTCGAGATTAGCCTCAGCCCCGTCGCCACCCCCGATGGAACAATGGTCCTGAGCGTGATCCGGGACATCAGCGATCGCAAGCGCATTGAGGAAGAGCTGCGCCGTGCCAACGAAGAGCTAGACCGAAGGAAAAGCCGCGAGCTGCGCGATTCGCAGAACCGCCTGGCGCTGATCGTCGATTCCTCGCAGGACGCGATCATCGGCAAAAACCTGGATGGCATTGTGACTCACTGGAATAAGGGTGCGGAACAAATCTACGGCTACGCTGCGCTGGAGATGATCGGCCGGCCGATCTCGGTGCTGGCTCCCAAGGAACGAGAGGACGAGATTCCCGCGATCCTCGAGAAGATCCGCAGCGGACGCCGGGTCGAGTACTTTGAGTCGGTGCGCGTCACCAAAGATAAGCGGAGCTTGAACGTCTCCATCTCTGTATCTCCCATCTACGATTCCGAGGGCCAAGTGGTGGGGGCGTCGACCATTGCCCGCGATATTACCGCGCAGAAAAAGGCCGAAGATCAGCTGCGGCAGTCGCAAAAAATGGAGGCTGTAGGGCGTTTGGCCGGTGGTGTCGCGCACGACTTCAATAACTTGCTGGGAATTGTCACCGCGTGTTCCGAGCTCTTGCGGAGCCGCGTCGACCAGGAGAGCTTGGAGTACATCGACAACATTCGCGAAGCGTCGAAGCGCGGCGCGTCCTTAACCCGCCAGTTGCTTGCGTTCAGCCGCCGTCAGCCGGTGCAGACCCAACTGCTCGATCTGAACGACCGGCTCCAGGACGTGATGAAGCTCTTGCGGCCCTTGATGGGCGATGATGTCGAGATCGTGCTTCTTCCCCGGCTGGCGACCGCTGTTGTGGAAGCTGACCCCGGGCAGCTGGATCAGGTTGTCGTGAATCTGGCAGTGAACGCGCGCGACGCCATGCCGCACGGCGGAAAGCTGGTGATCGAAACCGCGGTATTCGATTTCGATGAATCGTTTGCCCGGGAGCATCCTTCGATCCTGGTGGGGCGCTACGTGATGATGTCCGTCAGCGATAACGGAACCGGCATGGACGAGGCGACGCGAACTCACATCTTTGAACCCTTCTTCACGACAAAGGAAATTGGCAAAGGAAGCGGATTGGGCCTGGCGACCGTGTACGGCATCGTCAAGCAATTCGGAGGGCATGTGTGGGTCTACAGCGAACCGGGCCATGGAACCACGTTCAAGATCTATCTCCCGAGCGCCGAGCACAAGGTAGGGGGCGCGCCAGAGCCCGAGACGGAGGCTCTGCCCCCTAGGCGGGAAGGCGTAACGCTCCTGCTGGCTGAAGATGATCCCATCATGCGCCGCCTGACTCGGAAGATGCTCGAGGCGCACGGTTATCGAGTGCTGGAAGCCGAAGACGGCAAGTCCGCTCTGCAGGTGATCAGTTCGCACGCCGGATCGATTGCACTGATCCTCACCGATGTGGTGATGAAGGGCATGAACGGCCCTGAACTCGTTCTTCGCCTCATGGAATCGCAGCCCAAGATGAAAGTTGTGTACATGTCCGGGTACACCGGAGAGCTGGTGGCAAATCACGGGTTAGAGAGTGGGATTCGGTTGCTAGAAAAACCGTTCACGCGCTCCGACCTGCTGAGGACCATTCATCAGGTGCTGGGGTAGCTGGTGTGGCGCATCGGCAGGAGGCCTGAGAATAGCCGAGCGTTTCAACGCCGGGTGAGCCGCGCGGATGGCAGCCGCGCCCCGTCAGGGACGCCTGAGATCATCCCAAAACGGTCGCGGAGCTTTTGCTCGTCTCGCCCGACCGCTCGGTAGCCCGACTACTATTCGCGATCGTACTCCTATCTGTGCGGTATGCCATTTCTGATTGCCCTTCGACATCGAGTCTGCAATACTCGGGGCGCGATGAAAGGTAATCCGAAGGTTATTGCTGAGCTGAACAAGGCACTGCGAGAAGAGCTGACCGCGATCAACCAGTATTTTCTGCACGCGGAAATGTGCGAGAACTGGGGATACAAGAAGCTCTCCGATTTCATCAAGAAACAATCCATCGGCGAAATGAAGCACGCCGAAGTGCTGATTGAGAGGATTTTGTTTCTGGATGGCAGTCCGTCGATGCAACCCCTCGAGTTGACGGTCGGTGGTACGGTCAGCGCGATGATCGAAAGCGACCTGGCACTGGAGATCGGAGCAGTGAAGCAGTACAACGACGCCGTTGCCATCGCGACGAAAGAAGGCGACAACGGATCGCGCGATCTGCTCGTGCAATTGCTGAAAGATGAAGAAAGTCACGTGGATTTCCTTGAAGCGCAGGTCCACCTGATCAAGGAACTCGGCTACGAGCGTTATTTGACGATGCAGATGGGCGAGAACGAGGAAGAGTAGCGTCGAATTGGATGGCCCCAGTTCGCGCAAGGTTCGAGAAGTCGGGCACCCGGTTTTGCCCTCAGGGGCTAAAGCCCAACACTGATCTAGCTGCGAAAGGCACGCCTGAAGCCGTGCCCTTCCACAAACCTACGCTTTGACGCACATGCCCTTCCACAAACCGTAATTTCAAAAGCTCAAGCTCCGAGCTTTACTTCACGGTCACCGTGAGCAACTGTGCGCCGCTCACGACGTAGTCCAGCGGGGGCGTGGCGGTTTCGTCGACGTTGGACTCTCCGCTAACGATCATCTCCTGGTTCCCGCGCATGCCGTCCATCACATTCATGACCGAGATGGGCAACGTGGGCATCACTTTGTCGGCGACGCGTGCTTCCGGGTCAGCCTCCAGCAGCGAAACATACAGGCGATTGTTGGCGTGCTCTTTGTTGAGCAGCGCAATCGTGGACGCCAGATCAAGTTTGCGGCCGAAGGCCGGATTCGTGCGGCCGACGCGGTCGAGTGTGTCGCCGTCACTCACCAGGATCCGCAGCGTTCCTTTACTGGCCGAGGTGGGAATCTTCACTGGAATCTGGCGCACGACGCGCTCGCCACGATACGGAGCGAGCACGGTCTCGACAATAATCTGATCGCCGGGACGCGCTTCGCTTACGTCGGTGCGGGCGCTCTCCAATCGCGCCCAGCGGCGTTCGCGGACCAGGTCGAAATCGAGCTTCACGCCCTGTACTGCCGGCGCGTTGTAAGGATTGTCATAGATGCGTCCGAAGCGTTCGCCCAGCGAAAGCGCAGCGGCCATGGCGGCGGGTTGGCCATTCTCCGCGGGGACGAACATGTTCTTGAGTCCGACTTCGGGAAAGCCTTTCACATTGATGCTGCCGTTGAGCCGATAAGTGATCTCTTCGCCGTATTCGTTCACGCCATGCAGCGCGTTGAAGACGGTGGCCATGATCGCCACGGGACTGAGGCGCGCGTTGTTCAGCACTTCGTAGTGGAATTCTTTTTGCGTCGCGCCGTTGCTGCCACGAATGGTCAGCGTCACTGGAATCATGTCGGGCTGTTTATTGAACACGCCCATGATGCCGGTGTGGCGATCCTGCACAAAGACGCCCGCCTGCTCGGTGGTATTTACGATCTTGAATGCGTTCAGCGGCGAGGGCAGCGTGGCCAGCACATTCGCCTTATTCATCGGTAGATCGACGGAGCCGAACTGCAGCAGAGGATGTCCGCAGGCCAGCAAACGCTGGGGATCGATGTAGGTCACGGTGCAGGTCGCAGCAATGTCCATGTCGCCGCGCACCAGAATCGCGCTCACGGCAGAACCGGCTTCGAGCGGTTCCGGTTGTTTTTCTCCGCTGACCGAGCCAGCGCCCATTACCGGGACAACTCCGGCAGAAGCGAACTGTCCGGCAAAACGGCGCACCGTATCTTCCGAGAATCCGTTGAAGACCAAGGGAGTGTCGATGGGCTTCAGATAGCTGGCGTAATCCTGTGTAGAACCGGGAAACGCGCCGGCATCACCGGGCGTCGCGGTTTTTCCGGCGGCGTTGGTCACGGCGGGCTTGGTCGCTGCGGTCTCTTCGGCGGGCGACTTGTCGAGTGCATTGATCTCGAGCATGTCGGCGATCGGCGTGACTCCGGCAATCGGTTCCTTCGAGAATTCACCGATGCGGAACGCAAGGGCACCCGCCAGTTTGCCATCGAGATACACCGGGCTGCCGCTCATGCCCGCGACGACGCCCGTATATTCAGCCTTCTCCCCGTGCAGGCGAATCAGGATAATGTCGCCCTTGGGCCCGTTCACATTGTGCAGAACGCCAAGCACTTCCACGTCCATGGATTCCGGTTTTACGCCCTGAAATACTGTAAGGGCATAGCCGCGCATGCCGGGATGGATCTGCTCCACACCAATGGTGGGTTGCGAGATTTGAGCAGACAGGTAAATTGTGGGTAGGGATAGACCTAGGACGAGAAGCGTGAATACAACTCTTTTCATGTAAAGCCCCGACAGGACCCGCCAACTAAAGGTCCATACTACTGATTAGACTCAGACCAACTGCGACTCGTTGCACGGAGGGGAAAGATCTGGGACCGGGCAAAACATCCCAATTGCGAATCCTTGCGTCTATACTAGCACAGAGACTTTTCGGGGTTCACCATGTTTAATCGTTATAAACACACGACCTTAGATGGTACTTCGGGGTGCCGGATGGGCATCTCCTTGATCATTCTGGCGGCTCTCACTGTCGCTTCGGTCCCAGTCGTTGCACAGGACCAGCAGGGGCAGTCGTCCTCCCAGACGCCCGCTCAGACGCCGGCCCAAACGCCAGACAATGGCAAGCCCAAGCAGGACGTCCCGCCCGAAGCAGGTGGTCCAACCGACAACGTCGGTCCTTATGCGATTCCAAAGAAGAAGGCGGAAGACGCTCCGCCGCCACCACGTCCGGTTACGCCGAAAAAAGTCGAGGACATGCCCGACTATTCGTTGAAGGTGAACGTGCCCCTGGTCAACGTCGACGTCATGGTCACGACCAAAGATGGGCAGTTCATCCCCGGCCTGAAGCAGGGCAACTTCCGGGTTCTCGAAGATGGAGTGCCGCAGCAGGTCACGCACTTCGCAGTCTCGGAGGCACCGATCACCGCCGTCCTCCTGGTGGAGTTTGCGTCGACCACCTGGCCGCTCCTGGTCGAGAGTCTCAATGCATCCTACGCTTTCGCGAACAGCCTGAAAAAGAATGACTGGGTGGCAGTTGCCTATTATGACATGCAGCCGCACATTCTCGTGGACTTCACGCAGGACAAGCGCGCTGTCTACGGGGCGCTGAACCAGTTGCGCATTCCCGGCTTCGCCGAAACAAACGAGTTTGACGCGCTGTACGACACGCTTGACCGCTTGGAGCGCGTCGAAGGCAAGAAATACGTCATCTTGATCTCGACCGGAGTCGACACCTTCAGCAAGCTCACACTCGATAAGATTACGAAAAAGATCAAAGACACGAAGGACGTAACCATCTTTCCGATCAGCATTGGTTGGTACCTGCGGGAATATTGTGAAGTTCACCACTGTACCGGTGTGTCCCACGGAATCGCCAGCCCGCACATCCAGACCATCGACTATCTGCAGGCCGACAATGAGATGAAAACGTTCGCCTCGATCACCGGCGGTCGTGCCTACTTCCCTCGGTTCCAGGCGGAGTTTGGCGAGGACTTCCAGCAGATCGGAGAGGACATTCGCCGCCAGTACACTCTGTCCTATGCCCCCACGAACTCAAAGCTCGACGGAACCTATCGCAAGCTCAAGGTTCAGGTGGTTGGGCCCGATGGCGGACCGCTCAAGGTGAAAGATCAAAAAGGCAAGGACGTGAAAATCGACGTTGTTGCCCGTGACGGTTACACCGCGAAACACACGGTGGATTAGCGAGAGGACTAGGCCGTCTTTGGGGGCTAGTGCATGCGGAACAAGTGATCGAGCAGGAAGAACACCGCGGCGCCCACGAAGACCAGTAGGGCCATCTTCATCGCAGGTTCTTTGTTGACTTCGGGAATCAGGTCGGAGGCCGCGACGTAGATCGTGACTCCGGCGGCCAGCGGCAGTCCGGCGCCCACATGATGGCGGAACAGCGCCATCGTCAGCACACCCGCCAGAGTAGATGCGCCCAGCACGACCGAGGCGCCCCAAGCCGTGCGCCGGCTGCGGCCGCTGGCCAACATGACGGAACTCACCGTAAATCCCTCGGGAATCTTGTGCAGAAAAATCGCGAGAAAAATCAGCCAGCCCAGCCAGTTCGACACCAGGAAACCGGACGCGATCGCGATGCCGTCGAAGAACGTGTGGATGATGAGTCCGAGCAGGACCGAGTACCCCTTGTGCGAGTGGATGAACTCGTCGCGATGTGTTTCTTCGCCGAAGTGAAAGTGCGGCGTCACCGTGTGCTCAAAAAAGTGGATGATCAGATAGCCGAGCAGAACCAGAAATGCCGCCGGTTTGCCACGCAGTTCCAGGCTTTCCGGAACCATCTCCACCAGAGCGGTGGCCAGCATGAATCCCGCGCCCAGGGCGACAAAGTAGCGGAGATAGCGCCGCTCCCAGTGCCGCTGCACAATGATCGCGCCGCCAAAGACGTTAGCCGCGGCTGCGGTTAATCCGAGAAGCACGCTGGTGGCAATGGCACCCATGTTGTGATCGTTCGGGGTACTGACTACTGCTTCTTCGCAGCCGCTGTTTGCTTCTGCAATTCAGCGAGGAAGGCCTGTTCCCGGTCCGCAACGTAATTCTTATAGCCCGCGGAATCAAAGTACGGATTCGGGCCGCCGGCGTTCAGTCTCGCGTACTTCGCTTCCATCCCGAAGTAGCTTCCGTGAGCGCCCAGGAAAACATCGCATGGAAGCGACTTGAGTACCTGAAAGCCGCGCGCATAATCATCGGCGATCGCGGGATACCGCGCATTGTTCACCAGCTTGTATCCGGTATTGACGTTGGGGCTGCCCACGATCACGACGTCGTAAGACTTGCCCGCCTCGCTGACTCGTAAACTCCAGGTGGTGCACCCACGCGTGTGGCCGGCGGTCTTGTGGGCTGTCAGGACGGTGTCTCCCAGTCTCACCTCGTCGCCATCATGCAGCACCCGGTCCACCTTGGTGGTCGGATACCGGAGCGTCGCATCGTCACCATATTGAAAGTCGGTCTGACCGCCCGATTCGACCACGCCCACATCTCCATCCATGACCATGTATTTTGCGTCGGTCAGTTTCTTGATCTCGGCGCTGCCGGCGTCGTGGTCGAAATGCGCATGGCTGATCAACAGGATTTTCACGTCACTGAAGTGGAATCCCAATTTCTCAATGCTCTGCCGGATCAGCGGAACGGAAGTCTTCAGATTGCTGTTGATCAGAATGTGTCCGCCGGGTGTCGTAATCAGGTAGGAGGCCAGACCGCGGCTGCCCACATAGTAGATGTTGCCAATCATCCGATGCGCAGGGAAGGGCGCACTCCATTCTGGGGAGCCAGGTGCTGCGGAAGTAGGTGCGGCGCTAGCCGGCGCGGGATTCACTTGCGCGAACAGGGCGGTAGCCAGCGTCAAGCCCGCCGTCATCAAGATCAGGAGTTTCAGCATATGGGGAAGAGTATACGGCGGTACGATGCAACTATCCGCTGTGCCGGATGTGCATCACGTCGCCATCCTGCACGACGTAATCCTTGCCTTCCAGCCGCAGCGTTCCCTTTGCACGGGCGTTGGCTTCCGAGCCAGCTTCGAGCAGTTGATCCCAGCGGATCGTCTCGGCGCGGATGAAATGTTTTTCCAAATCAGAATGGATAGCGCCAGCTGCTTCCTGGGCGCGGCTCTTTGCGGGAACCTGCCAGGCGCGGCACTCGTCTTCTCCAGCTGTGAAGAACGAGATCAATCCCAGCAGTTTGTAAGTGGTTCGAATGAGGCGGACCAAGCCACTCTCCTTCAGGCCATAGCTGGAGAGAAACTCCGCGGCATCGGCGTCGCTCATCTCAGCGAGTTCGGCCTCTACTTTTCCACAAATCGCGGTTGCCGCCGCGTTAGGACGGGCGGCAATCTCCGTAAGGTTGTACTTGCTCACTGCTTCGTCGAGTTCCTTGCCCAGTTCGGTCGACTCACCGATGTTGAGCACGTAGAAAATCGGCTTCTCGCTCAGGAACATGAAACCGCGAAGACGTTTCTTGTCCTCCGGTGTCATCTCCATTTCGCGCAGCGGCTTTTCGGCTCCCAGATGCGCGTTGGCGCGCTTGAGCAACTCGAATTCTTTCTCGAGTTCCGGAGTCTTCATCTTCTTCAGATCTTTTTCCAGACGCTCGAGACGCTTCTCAATCTGTCCCAGATCGCTAACCATCAGATCGAACTCGACATTCTTAATGTCGCGCAAGGGATCGATCTCCGCCACGAGCGGGACGGCAGAGTCTTCAAACACCCGTACCACATGGGCGAGTGCGTCCACCTGGCGCAGGTGCCCGATGTAGGCCGTTTCCTTCAGCGCGTCCTGCCCGATCGCGCCGACGTCTACGTATTCGACCGACGTGTGCGTCAGCTTCTTAGGGTTGTAGAGCGCGGCCAGGCGGTCGAGGCGGTCGTCGGGAACCTTGGCCACGCCAATATGCGCCTCGCGCGGGTTGCTGGCCTGCGCGGAAAGATGTGCCTTGGTCAGGATGCGGAACAGCGATGTCTTGCCTACCTGCGGCAGGCCAATAATGCCGGTTTTCATAAAGGGCTCTTAGCTATTAGCTGGTGTCGTTGAATTAAGGACGGGTTTGACGGAGCTTTCAGCCAGCGTCAGACAACCTTTGAGGATAAACGATAAGGCGGAAATTGCCCAAACGCTCTGGGGAGCAATAGTGGACCGGCTATTCCAGCCTATCCGATGCCCATTTTGGCACAGTAATGTGATCCTAATCACACGCAAACGTGACCGTCCAAATAGGGATCTCCCTCCAGCTCGAAATCAGCTCCACTCATGCAGTTCCGCCGGGCTGTACTGCTGGCTTCGGGGAATTTGTCGAAAAGCACTGGAGGCTTCAGAGGTTCGCCCATCCCGCAGCCACCTGGCATCACGGCAACCGGTACAGCGCGCAATCCGAGTGGAGCATTGCGGCGGAATCATTCGCCACGAGCGCTGGTGTATCACCTGCGACCCGCTCGTTCAGTACGCCTATGGAGTTGTACTCAATGCCGGGAAGTTGACGCTTCGCGACCGACTGATCCTGCACGCGCTGGGAGTATCGTGGGCGGCCAATCGCTGCCAGGGACTTTGCTCGACTGACTAGCCTAGTGTCCGGCCACCTGTGCCGCGAGCGTTGCAGGTACGGCAATTTTCACCGAGTCGGGCTGAGTCCACACGGCCTTGCCAGTCCTCAGATCGAGGCGGTTCATCGTGACCTTCAGTTGCTTCTGGTCCACCTCAACCAGCAGGTAGTGGTAATTTATTTCCTTGCTCTGAAACGGATCGTCCGCCGCGCGCTCAATGGGATACGCGTGGGCCGCGCCTCCCCCGGAAACAAAATAAGTCACGCCGCCATGCTCATGGCGCTCATAGTTGTGCACGTGTCCGGAAAACACCACGATGCGGTAAGGAACGTGAGGCTGCCGCGCCTCCAGTTCCTTTGCTAAGGCTTGTTCGGGCAGGCGGGCCGAATGCCCGCCGCCATATTTCTTGTCGTCGGAGGAACTGGTGTACGGCGGATGGTGGAACATCAGAAACACAAAGTCCACGTCGGCGGGAACATGATCCAGTTTGTCGGTGAGCCATTGGCCCTGCGGTCCGGCGGCTTCTGCTAACGAGCTGTCAAGCACGAGAACCAGCGTGTTGGCTGCGCGCACCGAGTAGTACCGGCTGTTCTTCAGATCGGGGAAGCGCTGAAAGTAGTTTCCCAGCGCGACTTCCTCTTTCCCATGCAGATCATGGTTGCCCAGTGCCGGATAAACCGGAATCTTCTTGTCGCGGAAGGCCTTGGTTTCTCCGTCCCAGACTTTCCAGTCGTTCACGTCGAATCCGTTGTAGACGATATCGCCTGTGAAACAGATGAATGCCGGGTTGACGTCGGTAATGGCCTGCACCAGCGCTACTCGCACTGCAGGATTGGCCGCTTCCGTGTCTTTGGGGTCGTGGAAACGCGTGTCACCGTAGGCTACAAAACGAAACGGAGTCTTCACATCGAGATGCAAATCCACGGTGGACGTCTGCGCATTGGACTCACCAGTGCACCCAACTAATGCGCAGCAGCCCAACGCCAGAAGCATTACCGACTGGAACAAAATTAGCCCCGTTTGCCCGACGAGTGTAGGTCTCGACTTCATAGATGAAAGCTCCGCTTCGCATTCATAGCTCTATTGTCCCACGACCAAGACTTCGAACTGCCTGTTTCCTGCCGTGGAGAAGAACAGCCGGCGAGGCTTCGGATCCAGGGCCGTGGTCTTGAAAATCAAAATTTGAAGCGAAGCATGAACTGCAGTTGCCGCGGCAAGCCGGTGCCCGTGTTGGGCGACGCCGCGTTGTCGTTATTGTTGTTGAAATTCACCGTGGAACTGATGACTCCAAAAGTTGAGTCGGCCGACAAGTTACTCGCGGTGAGTCCGGGGGTGTACACCAGAGTGAAGTTGCCGGGATCGCCCAGTTGCACATGGTTGAAGATATTGAAAGCCTGTACTGCGAACTCCATGGCCAACCGCTCGGTGAGCTTTGTTTCCTTCGTCAGCGCGAAGTCTACTTGCCAGCTATTAAGCGCGCGAACCAGACCGTTTGAGGCATCGCCATAGCGGACGAAGTTCCCATTCGCGTCCAACGGCGGGGCCTGAAAAGCGGCCGCGTTGATCAGCGGAGCCCCTGCGGCAAACGGCGTCGCAGGGCGGGGGTTGGGCAGGGTCAACGGTACTCCCGGAATGATGTCTGGGCGCTGGCTGGTCTGGTCGTTGCCGTCGGGCAAGAGGTACGTGTACGGAAGTCCGTCGAAAGGCCCTCCGCTGATGCTGCCGCTGAGATCCATCTGCACCGTGAGCGGATGCCCCGTGTGCCAGAGCCCGATGCTGCTCAAACTCCAGCCGCCCACGAACTTTCCAAGTATCCCAGCACTGTTCAGATAAGACTTACCGGGACCAAACGGCAGATCATAGACAGCGTTCAAGGTGAAATTCTGGCGGACATCGAAAATGCTGGGCCCCTTATCGCAGGGCAGGCAGTTCACGTTCTGCGGCCCATTGGACTCACCCCCGCCCACCGAACCGTCGTTGATGGAATGCGACCAGGTGTAACGCGACTGGAAGGCGAGCCCTTGGCTGAAGCGGCGCTCCAGCGCTAGCCCGAGCGCATTGTAGGTGCTGGCTCCCTCGTCATGCTTGTAGTCCACCGACCCAAACGGATCGGGATTATTGGGGTCCGGATAGTACTGATCCAGTGGCCGCACGCAGTCGCCATCAATGGGATTGAACGTCACGGGCGTGGTGCACAGATTGACTGCTCCACGAGAGAACAACCGCACACCGTGGCTCCCAAGATATTGGGCCGAGGCCATGAAATTCGACGGTAATTCGTGCTCAACTGTTAGCCCCCAGGTCTCGGCGTACAAGTCCTTGCGATCTTGACGTTGTAGCGCACGCGGGTGCGAAGCCTGTTTTTGAGTGGTCACACCAGATAGATCCGGAGCCGTTTGCTCGAAGGCCGGACTCAAAGGAATCTGCTGGTTCACCTTTACGCGATACGTGTCGCTCTCCAGTCCCGCATTCAAGTCGTCGTTCTGAGCCGCCCCGTGGTAGATGCCAAAGCCTGCGCGAAAAACCGTCTTTCCGTGAAGCGCGCTCGGCGCCCAAGCCAGCGCGATACGAGGATCGAAGTTCGTGTAATCCGGGTTGTACAACGCTGGATTCGCGGGGCATGGCGGAGTGTTGATTGGCCCTGAGCCTTGGGGCACGGGGTATGTGTTAAAGGAGCCGGTTCCCAGGCAAACTCCATGAAACTGGTTCAAATCAAAGACCGTCGTCCGATTCGTGGCCTCATGGGCTACGCCGTAGTACTCCCAGCGGATCCCTGCCGTCAGAGTAAGCGTTGGAGTTGCTTTCCATTCATCCTGAAAGTAGGGCATGTAAAACATGCGGCGCAGGCCATGGCAGCACCAAGGCGCGATGTAAGTGATGTTGGAGAGCAGGGCATTCGCCATGTCGTCAGGGCTGGCGAAACTCAGCACGTTGTCGTCAGTCTGCCCCTGATTGAGCCGAACCCTCCTGATTTCCATGCCGGCTTTGAAGGTGTGCCGGCTATGGGTCCATGTCATGTTATCCACGACTCCAAAGGTTGTGCCGATTTCGATATCGGCCGTGTTGTCGTTGAGGCCGACGAAGTTAGTGGTGCTCACCGCAAAAGGAAGCGCGCTGGACTGCGGATTGTGAAAAGGCGCACGATTGATATATCCCTTGGTCTCATTGAAGATTTGCGGCGTGAAAGTGTGCTCCAGCGCCAACAGGTAGTTCGCCGGATGGTTGATGGTTTGCAGTTTGTCCGCCGGAAGACTGCTGCCATTTGGGGCGTCCACCAGGCTGATGTCGCGCTGGGCGCGGCCGTAGAGCAGAGTGCTGGAGTTGATCTTGTAGTCGACTCGCACCAGCCAGGTGTCTTCGTGGATGGTGGTAGGGGTCGGGGCTGTGATCAGGTCGGCATTAGGATCGGAAGTTGCCGTGAACGCGGTATCAGGATAGGTGAAACGCGGAGCACAGCTTCCGATCGTCCCAACCGAAGCACGCCATGGATACGCCTGCATAATTGTGCACATTTGCGGAGAGGTCGCCAGGACGTATTGCTGGTAGGGAACCGTGAGATTGCCCGACGCAAGCTGGCCACAACAGATCCCGGACGGAACTGCGAATTGCTGTGTATTCTGCTGTAGCTGCCGAAGTCCCTCGTAGTCGATGAAGAAGAACAGTTTGTCCTTCTTGATTGGCCCACCCACGGTCATTCCATACTGGCCCATGCGAAAGGGAGGAACTGCGGGAAGGCCCTGCAAGTTGTAGTCATTGAAGTTCCGGGCATCGAACACGGAATTTCTGAGATAGCCGAAAGCGGTTCCGTGCCAGTTATTGGTGCCGGACTTTGTAACCACGTCGATCTGGCCACCTGCCTGGGTTCCATACTCCACATCGTACAAGGCGCTGGCGACGCGGTACTCTTCGATCGCGTCCTGCGAGATTTGCAGCCGGGTCTGCGATTTCTGCGCCTGCTCTTGAATGCCGCCGGCATCTACGCCATCGAAGGAGAAGTTGTTGTCGTCGCGGGCGCGGCCCGCAAAACGGATGGTACGTTGATCGCCGCCGCCGTCATCCTGAGCGAACGGAGCGAGAAGCGTGAAGCTTGCCCAGTCGCGTCCGTTATTCGGCAGGTTGGCGATCTGCTCGGTGTCAATGACCGTCGCAGCCTCGGCCGAAACTCGGTCGGCTTCAGTCGTCGCCTTGACATCGATCTTCTCCTCAATGGCTCCCACTGCAAGCGCAACGTCCAAAGTGCGTGTCTGGCCGACACGAAGGACGACCTCCTGAATCGCCTTCGTCTTGAACCCACTCTGAGTGACTGTCACTGTGTAAGCACCCACCGCCAAACCCGGGAAGCGGTAATAGCCCTTGGAATTTGTAGACTGTTCCACGCTCAGGCCAGTTTCGACCGCCACCACCTTCACACCAGCTCCAACAATTACGCTTCCGGAGGTATCACTGACCGTACCCTCGAGTTCGGCGCGATCGACTTGGGCGTATGCGGTTGGCGTTCCGGCCAGCAGAAACAAGGTCGTTAGAATCAGCGCTGGCGCGAACCTCAGGAAAAGAGAATTGGCGGGAAGGCGGCGGTGCAGGTTCATGATTCAGCTCCTTGGGGGTCAAGAAAAGGCCGCACACGAGGACAGATTAG
This sequence comes from uncultured Acidobacteriaceae bacterium, assembly GCA_963832015.1. GTDB lineage: Bacteria > Acidobacteriota > Terriglobia > Terriglobales > Acidobacteriaceae > Sulfotelmatobacter. The sequence continues at coordinate 2,613 of CAWHSR010000010.1, read as the reverse complement.
GTTTCCCTCCGTACGCGCCTGACGACGCAGTGGACTTGATGACCCGGAATCCTAGAGTCGACGTGTGACGCAGGAATGAACGCCAAGTTAATATTTCTTCAGGTTGCTGAGCGCCGTTCCGGCTTCGGTTCTAAACTGTTGAGGTTGTCAGAAATTCCGGCGACGAACCCGAATGAAGCTGCTGATCGTGGAAGACGAAGCCCGCATGGCAGACCTTCTCCGCAAGGGATTGACGGAGGAAGGCCACATCGCGACTTGCGCGTCTGACGGCGCCGAGGGCTTGGCGATGGCAAAGTCCTACGAGTTCGACGTCATCATTCTTGACGTCATGATGCCCAAGCTCAGCGGATACGAACTGGCCAAGCGCCTGCGTGCAGAGAAGGTTCAGACGCCGATCTTGATGCTCACCGCCCGCGACTCGGTGCCCGACATTGTTCGCGGGCTCGACTTGGGTGCCGACGACTACATGACCAAGCCGTTTTCGTTCGACGAACTGATCGCACGGTTGCGTGCAGTCAAGCGCCGCGCCCTGGTGGCGCAGGACAACCACCTGCAGGTCTCCGACCTGGTGCTTGATCCCGCCAGCCGGGAAGTGTTGCGCGGCGACGAGCGCGTCTCTCTGACTCGTACGGAATACAATCTGCTCGAACGCCTCATGTACCGCGCCGGCAAAGTCGTGTCGCGCCGCTCCCTGATCGAATCCGTCTGGGGATTTGACCGCGACATCGAAGAAAATACTCTGGATGCTTTCATGCACTTGTTGCGCGGCAAGATCGATTCGCCCGGCCGCCCCCGGCTCATTCATACGGTGCGGGGTGTGGGCTATATGATTCGTCCGGAAGAGCAAAGTTGAGAAGACAAGCTTTAGTGAACAGATTTGACTGAACAGGTTTAACTCGACAGCATGAAAAGACTCTCCATCGGCGTGCGCCTCACGCTCTGGTACCTGGCGATTTTCGCTCTCGCCCAAGTCCTGTTCGGCGCAGGCATGTGGCTCATCCTGCGGAACAATCTGTTTGACCTGGTCGACGATGGACTTGAAGCGCAGGTCGACGACTTGAAGAACTTTCTGCAGTCCCAGCCCAAGGATCGCCCCATCGCCAAGGTGCAGGAGGAGGTCAACGAGACGTACACCATTGAACATCCCGGCGATTATCTTGCGGTCTACGCAGATGACAACCAGCTGATTTATCGCTCCGCCTTCCTGCAGGCCCATCAGTCGGCGCTCGTGCCACCGGATCAAGTCAAGCGGCCCATCGTCAGGAGCCGCAGGATCGACCACCGGCCCTTCCGCTTTCTCTTTCAGAAGTTGGAAGTTAACGGCCACGTCTATACCGTGGAGATGGGCGCCCCCGCCGACGATGCGGTTGAGACGCTTCATGATTTCCGTTCGTATCTGCTGATGTTCGCTCCCTTGCTGTTGCTCGTGGCTGCCGGCGGAGGCTACTGGCTCAGCCGGCGAGCCCTGTCTCCGGTCGATGCCTTGGTGCGTACCGCGCGTGAGGTCAGCGGAACGAATCTCAGCAGGCGCCTGCAGAAACTGGAGACTGGGGATGAACTGCAGCGTCTGTCGGACACGTTGAACGAAATGCTCGACCGCATCGAAGCCGCGTTTCAGCGGATCACACAGTTCACCGCCGACGCCTCCCATGAACTGAGAACGCCGGTCTCGCTGATCCGCACCGAGGCTGAACTAGCGCTGCGACGTTCCCGGGGCGAAGCCGAATACAAGGAGTCGCTGCGCCACATTCTGCTCGAAGCCGAACGCACCACCGCCCTGATTGAACAATTGTTGTCGATGGCCCGCGCCGACTCGGGCCGCGAGACGCTCCATTTCGAGCCCGTGGACTTGCGTCAGACCCTGCGCCGCGTGGTCGACGGCTGGCAACAGGTGGCGACCATTCGCAACCTGCAGTTTTCCGCGAGCCTTGACGCGCCGGATTTTTCCGTCATGGGCGACGAGACGTTATTGCGAAGACTGGCCGATATCCTGCTCGACAATGCGTTCAAATACACGCCCTCGCCGGGATCGGTCCACCTGTCGCTCGAAGGGCAAGGCGAGAGCGCAGTGATCAAGGTGCAAGACTCAGGTGTGGGCATCGTCGAAGAAGAGCAGGGAAAGATTTTCGAACGTTTCTATCGCGTTGATAAAGCGCGCAGCCGCGCCCAGGGTGGCGCGGGCCTCGGCTTGGCCATCGCGCGGTGGATCGTCACGCAACACGGCGGCTCGATTCAGGTCGAGAGCCAGCCCGGACAAGGCTCCACTTTCCGCGTGGAATTACCCATGACCGCTGCGCCCGTGCAGAACCCGCAGCCCGCGTGATCGTATTCAAAATTTCCAACTGCTGCCGTACAATGGAAAGGCCTTCCTGAGCCGGGATGGCGGAACTGGCAGGCGCAGCGGACTCAAAAGCGGATGCTACTTTTCTTATAAGTATAAGTAAATAAACAATATAATTGCGCTAGGGCAGACGCAGCGGATTTTTAGAGCTTAAGTCCTCGGGAACACTGGCGATCCATAGCTACACAGATTTCGGTGACGCTGAAATGGCAACTCTGGAGCCGTCTCCGGTACGACACCAGGCGGGAAGATAGAGAGAATAAATGTACTTG
>CAWHSR010000009.1:0-72484 GCA_963832015.1 uncultured Acidobacteriaceae bacterium | reverse complement strand
TGAATCGGATATTACTATCCCGCTTCCCGCCGCCACCCGAGCATCGCCCCGAAGAGCAGGTGAGGAGGCGACCGCGAGCCACAGAAGTCTCCCGACTGCCTCAGGCTGGGTGTCTAGTAGCCATACGCAAACTGTCAAATCTGATTGTTGAGAAGGGTCAGGTTGGACGGTTGGACGGGGTCAGCCCGCTTTGGCAACGTTGACGTTTTCCATCAAAGGTATCTCGGCTATAATTTCTGCACCGTGTCCGGGAAGGGAATTAACCAGAAGGACTCCTCCGACAATACGGAGTCTTTCACGCATGCTAGCCAACCCCACTCCAGTGGTCGCTAGGGACGCATCGAACCCGACTCCAGAGTCTCTAATTTGAAGCCGGACAAGACGGTCATCTTGACCCAAGCGTACCGTCACCCGACCGCTGCCGCTGTGCTTCAAGACGTTGCTCAATGCCTCTTGCGCAACTCGATAGAGACACAATTGAACGTCAGGATCCAGCAGAACAGGCTCACGCGCCTCCAAATCGATAGCGATCGATCGTTGCGCCGAAATCTTGTGACACAATTCATGCAATGCCGACTTTAACCCGAGGTGCTGGAGCTTGGTGGAATGGAGTTCATGAGAGAGTTCGTGAATGTCGTTGGTGATTTCCTCTGCCTGATCCCGCAGTTCCGTCAGTTCGGACTGCTGGGTATTGGAGCCCGGCAGGCGGTCTCTGAGGCGCTCGAGACCAAACACTAGCAGCGAGAGACGTTGGCCAATGTCATCATGCAATTCACCGCTGATACGCTGCCGTTCTTCTTCCTGTGCTTGCATTAAGCGCGCTGTGAGTTGCTGTAGTTCAAGCTGGATATTTTGTAATCGGCCATTGGCCGTTTTGCGTTCGGTGATATCCTCGACCATCGCAATCACGCGGGAGGGCTCGCCGGGTAGCGCCCGCAGCTTCGAGACATGAAGATTGCCCCAAATTTCTTCCCCATTCGGTCTCACGTAACGTTTCTCGATTCGATAACCGTCAATCAACCCCGCGCGCAGTTTTTGAAAGAGACTCCAATCCTCGCGCGAGTCTTCGTCCCTGGCAAACTGGTCGCAGGTCATCCTCTGCATTTCCCCTTGTTCATAACCCAACATGGCGCAAAGGGCCGGATTAGCGAATAAAATGCGACCATCCATGTCCTCCAGCGCGATCCCCAAAGAAGCTTGGTCAAAGATAGCTTTGAAGCGCTGTTCGCTTGCCTGTTTGGCGTCCTGAGCACGCTTGCGAGACCAGGCCGTGCCGAAGAGATTACCCAATACACCTAACCTACTGATCACAGCGCCTGGCCACTCCCGCTTCCGAGAAAGGTGAACAAGGATGAGCAACCCTTTCGCAGCGGTGCCTGAGCTTGAGGGTACTAACGCAATGGATTTGACACCGAGTCGGTCCATATATTCCCGGTCCACAGCGGCCTCGGGGGGAAGATCGTGCGTGTCGCTAATGGCAACCGGTACTGGGCGCGACAGGCGCTCGGCAATCCAGGGCACATCCTGCACTTGGAATCGCGCCGGCCCTGGCGGGACATCGGGTCGATGAGCGGAACCGATCTTTTCAACGGTCGATCCGCCCTCGGGAATCGCAAACCAGCAAACACGATCCGCCGCTTCCGCTTCCAGGATCAGGTTCAGTCCTGTTTCGAGCTCGCCATCAATGTTTTCAGGTGGGCAGTCTGCGAGGGTGGTCGAAAGAGCAGATACCACACGCTCAAGCTCGAAGCGTCGTGTAATCGACGCCTGCGCCAGTTTTCTTCTCTTCCTTTCGGCCAGCAGCACACCGATTAGCGCCGCCTCCGTCAGAAAAAACAGGACTGCCGCGATCGTGTAGTACGGATGAAGCTTCCAGACGGATGGTTCGAGAAATAAGGCGATGTTTCCAGCTTGTAATCGGAAGGCGCGGGCGTCACGCTCGATCTCTGGTAAAACCTGCGCCCAGGAGAGTTGCGTAGAGAGGTGCTGCGAAACATGCGAGGCCATCGCGCTTAAGGAAAGCACAGGAGACACAACAGCTGCAGCACACAGCAGAATACTCATGACCTGAATTGAAATCTACTGCTCAGCGACCCTTGATACTGACCGCCTCGGAGAAGAATATTGGTCAGCCTGTCCCAACCGCCTTGCGCCACAGTGTACAACTACTGCGTACCGGTTTCCAGCGATGAATTCAGCGCGTTGGGGAAAATGTCCTGCTGAGCAGCTAACGGGGGACTCGGGGCACTTCAAATCGACTTTGAAGATCCGCGTGAATGGAGCGGCTTGGAGAAGAATAGCCGTCCCGCCAGAGCTTCTGCGATAGCCGTCGACAGGTCTGAGTACATCCGAGCCTTCAAAACGTAGCACGCGCCCATGGCACAAGCAGCTTCGACAGTGTCGGCATCCAGTTGTACCGTAAGAAACACCAGCTTTGGAGTAAACCCGAGAGCCCTGAGTCGGAGCGCGGCCTGAATTCCATCCGTACCTGGCATTCCGATGTCGAGAACCACGACGTCCGGCTTCAGTTCGGTGACGGCCTGGACCGCCTTCGCACCGTCACCGACGGTCGCGACAATCTCGAACTCTTCGCGTAGCAGCATGGTGACCTCAGACAAAACTCTCCCGTGATCATCGGCTAGTACGACGGTTGGTTTGCGCATGGAAGATGCCATGGCGGCGGTGGACCTCGTCTCTACGAACGGTATAGCTGGCATCCTACGATCTGATTCCATTTCACCAAACCTTGCTACTAGCAAAAGGACGAGTCTCTACCCTGTCAGAACTTGCAGGGGCCGAAGGCGGACCGCTTCGATTCAATCGATTGAAGGTAACAGAGGACATTTCGATCCGCCCGCGCAAGTCTTAGAGCGACTAGCCTCATTCAGGCACCCTCCGGTAGTTAAAACCAAGCGGTGGTTACACCCTCGTAGTTCTGCGAGTGTCTCGATTAGTTCTACGAGTATCTCGTCCGAGGCTGACCCGCTATGCTCCCAAATAATGAGTAAGCTCACCCCGGGACGGGCCCACCCAGTGCGCTCCCAGATATGTATGCAAAAGCACCTCGTTACACCTCGTCCGCCACGTTCGACCGGAATCGTCGAAGAGCGTCAGGGTCCGGAAGGTCCCGACCAATCTGACACAGTTGTCAGCAAGTTGGTGGAACTGCGATGGCAGCGGGAAGTAGTTGAGCGATGGGTGAATTGCTCCGAGGTCACAGCTGAGTCGAAAGTGCGACTCCACGAGGTGTTATCCGAAATGAGCCGTGAACTGCGGGCGCTCGAAGCCGCGCGCCAGTTGAAGGTGAGATGACTGGGCAGCAAGCAATCGAGTGGCATGGCCGAGCGGTAGTTCTTCCCAGGCCGTGCTATTAGTTTTACTAGTACCCTGGGGAAAGCGCAGAGTCTAGCATCTCAGAAACAGGCGTGGGGAACTGGCGTTTCCGCCGTGGGGATCCCTAGTTTCGACAGCTTCTTGGGAGAAACGCCGCATCTGGCTCGGACTTTCTGCGAGTTATACGGGTTGTCGGCGATCGGGGGGCGTGGCTAAACCGGTTGCACTCATCGTGAAATGGGGGATGAGATGCTTGCCTTTACGTCGTTGGTGATAACCGGAATTGTCGTGGGTTTGGTCGTGCGGCATATCATCGGAGATCACGGGTACGGGCGCGCGGCCGATGTTGTGCTGGGAATCACGGGAGCGTTCGGCGCCGGTTGGGCCACGCGCCAAAGCGAACTAGCGTGGAGTTGGAAAGTCAATTTCACGATCTGGGCGGCGGCCTCTCTGCCCTATTTAGCGCACGTGCTCGCGCGCGGACGTACGCGAATCGCAATTCGGCAGCCGCCCCAGGAACGAGCTTCGAAATAAACTCCACCGACTCGCCTGCGAGTTGCGGACAAGTGAAATCACGAAGGAGGTCACCATGCCAGATCTTTTCGAACAACTGAAACAGAAATACCAACCTGTTTTGGACACGATACAAAAAGAAGGCGCCCAACTGCAAAACTTAAACCTTGATGGCAACCAGCTTTTCTTGAAAGTGACGGCTGTCTCAGAGGCAAGCAAGAATCGGATCTGGGATGCCATCAAGGCAGTCGATCCCAACTTTACGGACCTGAAGCACGACATTGAGTTCCGTCAAGATAACCAAACCTACACGGTTCAGCCTGGCGATAACCTGTCCAAGATCAGCAAGCGCTTCTACGGAGACGCGAATAAGTATCTTCAGATCGTCAAGGCAAACAACATCGAGGATCCAGACAAAATCAAAGTGGGGCAACAACTCGTAATTCCGGCGGCCTAGACAGATTCCGGACGAAGGCCCACTCTACTGATCTGTTGTTGCAGGCATCGTATTCAGGAGCGGCACCGACGACAGGTCCGAGTCCGCGTCGAGAAATCCAACCTCAAGCGAAACTAGCTGGCAGAGAACCTGCCTTTCGGAGGTCACAATGAGCTTAATCGATCAGGTCAGCAATGTTCTGAAGCAGTACGCAGGCAACGCGACCCCAAACCCCACCAACGCGACCGAGCACTTCGATCAAGTCGCGCAATCCGCTCCGCAAAGTGCGATTGCAGAAGGCCTCTCGGCTGCGTTCCACTCCGACCAGACGCCAGCTTTCGGTAATTTAGTCAGTACCTTCTTCAGCCAGTCCAGTGGCGAACAGAAGGCCGGAATCCTGAATCAGCTGATTGCTGCCGTCGGCCCGAGCACCCTGGCGCAGTTAGCCGGCGGCGGAGCATTAGCGAGTCTACTAGGAGCGGGAGCTACACAAGTTACTCCCCAGCAAGCTCAGAACATTTCTCCGGAGCTGGTGCAGCAGGTCGCTACCCACGCTGAGAAGGCAGATCCCTCGATTGTCGACAAGGCGAGCGCATTCTATGCCCAACACACGACGCTCGTGAAGACTCTGGGCGGCGCTGCTTTGTCCATCGCATTGGCCAAGGTGGCGGAGCGGCAGAAAGCTGCGTGATGCGCGCAACTACGGCGCGACTCCGAGGGCGCCGAATCGGGGGGATTCACCGGCGCCCCGGATTTCACCCTGCATCGAAATGACGGAAGGAGAACAGTCTATGTTTGCGCTGATATGGGAAATACTGATCGGGCTCGTCGTTGGAGCGTTAGCGAAGCTGGTTATGCCAGGCAAAGATCCTGGCGGTATTCTGCTAACCATCATCATCGGTATCGCGGGGTCAATCGGAGCCACCTTTCTAGGACAGCTGATCGGCTGGTACAAGCCGGGAGAGTCTGCCGGATTCATCATGTCCGTCGTCGGCGCTGTGTTGATTCTCGGGATTTACCGCTTGTTCAAAGGAAGGGCTACTGCATGAAGACTGGGAAGGTCTTGTCGGCGAAACTGCCGCTTCGACCATTTCAGAAAGGGGATCGATATGAAATCGAAAAGCCACTTGTCCTGCCTGACTGCTTCTGCCATTTTGCTCGGCCTGTTAGGTGGAGCCTCAGCGTCCGCACAGGATGGAAAACTTGACATTCATGTGACCCCTAAACAGGCGTATATCTTTGTTGACGACAAAGCGCTCAACGAAGCCAGCAAACACCACATTCTGAAACTCAACGCCGGCGACCACAAAATCGAATTGGTCAACTATGGCTATCGACCGGCCACCCGTAATGTCACCGTCACGGCCGGAAAGACCACCGAGCTCGAGGTGACCCTGGAGCCGGTCGGCGCGAACGTGTCAGGACCTTTCGGCGCCATGACGATCGAGGGATTGCCGCGAGAGGCCGTATTACTGAACGGCAAGACGCCCGAGTTTTTCGTTGGTCATGGCGACGAATTCGACCACGAATTGTGGTGGAAGCAAGAACTTGTCGTGCCCCCCGGAACCTACCAAGTGGCAATTCTGGGCGGCGACCAAACTGTCTGGTCGGGCTCTGTCAATGTTCCCGCCAACCAGCGCGTGGTCATTAGTTATCCAAAGGGCATCCGCAAGACTGTGCCCTGGCCAAGGGGCGAAAAATTGAGCGCGATCCCGCGCTTCAAAGTCGGAGACGCCAGTGCAACCGTGGCCGTTGCCAAGCCGACTGCAGATCTGTCGGCTACTGTGGCGCAACTCAATTGTGGGGATGCGTCGCAACTCAAGTGGACGACCTCTGACGCACCTCAGGTTGAAGTCAGCCCGGTTGGTCCGGTTGCGACCTCCGGGGAACAGACAATCCAACCCAAGCAGACTACGACCTATAGCCTGACGGCGCTGGGGCCTGGTGGCACGGCGACTTCCAGCGTGACGGTCAATCTGAACAGTGCGGTCCAAGCGAATCTGGGGCTTTCGTCGCCCGAGGTCAGGTATAAGAAGGTCGGAGACAAGGTCGTCGAAGACAGCAGTACGGCGCTGAATTGGACCGCAACTAATGCGTCTGCTGTCACGCTTGAACCTCTCGGTACCGTTGATCCCAGCGGCAGCCGCACGTTGCAGATTGCACCGCAAAAGACCGATCCAGGACCTGTGGACGAGACGGTCAACTACACGCTGAAGGCAACGAATGACTGTGGCGGAGCCGAAACCAAGACGGTTGCGCTGCACATTGTGGGCTCGATTGAGCAACCCGAAATTAAACTTTCGATGCGCAGTGTTTACTTCCCAACCGATCGTCCAAGATCAACGAAGTCGGAAGCGGCCCTGCTCCCCAGCGAAAGGGACACGCTGAAGAGTATTGCTGACACGTTCACGAAATACCTTGCCGTTAAACCGGATGCTCACCTTGTTCTCTCCGGGCACGCGGATCGCCGCGGGCCCGAGGCATACAACAAACCTCTGTCGGAGCGACGAGCGGAGCTGGCCAAGAGTTACCTGATCGAACAGGGAGTTCCCGAAGCAAACATCGAGACTCAAGCCTACGGGGAAGAGCAGAACCTCACTGCGGAGCAGGTCAAAGAACTGTTGCAGCAGGATGCCAGCCTTACGGATGAGGACCGCCAGAAAGCTCTTCAGAACTTACCCACCATTGTTTTCGCATACAACCGCCGCGTGGACCTTACGTTGAGTCCTGCGGGTCAACAGTCGGATCGCGTGTATCCCTTCAATACGAGCGACTTCGCGAGACTGATCGACCGAAACGGCCCGAACAAGGAAGGTGGACTGGAATTCGCGGCGGAGAAGAAAAAGGTCGAAAACTAACAGATAATTGAGGCTCACTCCGGCGAGCTGGGTGTTGGAATCGCCAGCGTGAACGACTGTGAGGGCTGCAGCCTTCTACGGTGGTGCAATCACCCGCTCGCGGATGGCAAATCTCACTAAGTCGGAGTTGGTTTTGAGTCCGAACTCTTCCATGATCTTGTACTTGTGGAAGGCAACGGTTCTGGGAGAAAGATGGAGAACCTCGGCCGTCTCCGTCATGGTGCGGCCCTCGGCGAGCAACTGCAGGACCTGGCGCTGGCGCGGCGTCAACCCCTTTTCACTATCGTCTCTTGGATCACGAACAAACCGATCGAGCAGTTGTTGAGCAATCTTGGGAGTTACGTAGGATCTGCCCTTCAACGCTCCCCAGACTGCCTTTACCAATTCCGATGCCGCGGATTTCTTCAGCAGATATCCGGATGCCCAAGATCGAAGAGCCTCGGCCGCAAGCTCAGTATCTTCGTTCATCGTAAGAACGATGAGCTTGGTGCGCGGTATAAGCTCTTTCAACTTACGTCCCGCATCCATCCCGCTCAGGAATGGCATTCCAATGTCCACGATAATGACGTCTGGCTTCAACTCGGGTGCGACTCTTACCAGTGCTTGGCCATCGGACACTGTGCCCACAATCTCGAACTCAGGTTCCAGGAGCTTTCTGAAAGCTTCCACAACCATCGTGTGGTCGTCAGCCAACAGGATACGGGGCCGCCCCATTTTTCTTGACGCCTCCACGAGGGTCTTGCTGCTTTTCAGAATCAACGTCTACGTGCGAATGTCGAAGCCGAGCACCGAAGCCGGGGCCTGGGCGTTTCCGCTTCAATCCCAACAGACTACGATCCTTTCGTCGCCTTGAAAACTGCTAAGAGTCACAGTAATTACCGGGTGAATTCGCCCCCCAACAAAGTCGCCATTGTGTGTTCCAGTTCCAGTTCCAGTTCTGCGCGGCACGCTCGCTACAGCAGGAATTTAAGCACTTCCTTGACGATGAGATCGAAAGGCAACACGACCAGAGCAAGAGGTATTGCGGGGGCAAGCGCTGCGCCTGCCAAACGAGCTATGCTGCGCATTCCAATCGGAACGGTTTTTGTTTGCTGTACGTTGGCCACAATAGAATACAGGTCGATTGTCACGGAGAAATCCGACATTTTTAGGGCATCATCGCGCGGATTACTCAGGGTCGTTAACCACTGTTGCTCAAATTGACGGCCCATGCTGGTCGCCAAGGCGCCATATTGAAAGATGCCGCGACGCCGAGTTCGCCGCAAAGTGTGCCAAAAAACGCATAACGGACCTGCACAGAAGATCACAACGATCGTGATCACAGCGAGCGGAGTGTATCGGAAAGATGCCACAGATTGACGTAAATACAGCACTCGGTTAGCCACCCCACCGCCGACAATGGTACCAACGGCAAAGCTGAAGGGCATGTATAGCCACATGCACTGCTCTACGAAAATCATCCCACCTGCACGGTCGGGATGAGCTGGGATCAGTTGCAGATCCATGCGAGAAGCGACGCACAAGAACCAAAACCAAAGCATCTGCCGCCAAGCCCACTGAAGTAAGACGAAGAGGATTATGGGAAGGCTGACCAAGGCATACCATGAACCGGCCGGAGAAAGGGTGAGAACGCCATGCGGCCCAAAGCACCAGGGCATGAGTTGGCTCGCAGCGATAATGGAAATCGTGGAACTCACGAATAAGCACACCAGAACCACCATCACGATCTGAACGATCAGCGTATTTCCCCCTCGCTCAAACGAGCGGATCGCCTGGTCGAAGGGTGGCCAGTCGTCTTCCTTGACCAATCCTCTCCTCTCGAAACTTGCGGGCTATGGTCAGGAGTCTCGCCGCGAGAGGCGGTTCGGTAATGATGAGGAGAGGAATTACAACCAAAAGTCGCGACTGTGCAGCGCAATCAGTTAAGAAACTTCGCAAGGCACCGAATCCATGCAAAGCGGCTAGGATTGCTGTCGGAATCCATGCAACTGCAACGGCGATGACCGCGATGCGGATTGTTTGCGACTTGGAGGAGGCCAGTGGTGCTACGGCATCGTGAGGAGGCGGGGTCGACTCCTGCCGTGGAGATACTTCACTCAGACGGGCCGTTTCTCTCATGATCCACCTTGTCAATCGTATGCAGCAACTTCCAACCATGTAGCAATGCGGTTTGCCGGCCCCAGGATTAAAGACCTACACACGGCCGAGAGCCCACCAACTCCGTGATCTCCGCACTCTTGATTCCCCAGTGCGCCGGGAGCCGCCTCACGATCGCTAGATTCTGGTCCGGGTCAGGAGTGGTGGAAACTGTCAGATCTGATAGGCAGCAGGCCAGCGCGACGGGGACTTCTTCACGGCTCAGGACTTTCAGAAGCGGACTAGTAAAACTACCAGTGCGACCGCCTGATCGACCGCAGTAGAATAACTGCCAAAGAGCGGAGGGTTCCCGCTCACCCCAGACACGGTCAAGCAGCATCATCATTTTCAGTTGTTGTGAGGTGTCTATGCTTGCAGCCAGCCGCCCCCGCATTCTCATCGCGGACGATCACATCCTTGTAGCCGAAGCATTCAAAACGTTTCTCGCGACAGATTTCGACGTGATTGGAACCGTGCATGACGGACGTAGCCTCATCGCATCCGCAATGGCTCTCCGGCCGGACGTCATTGTCGCCGATATTGCCATGCCACTGCTCAACGGATTGGACGCCGCAGACCGCATCAAACGATCTTTGCCCGACGTGAAGTTAGTGTTTGTAACTCTCCATCGCGAGCCCAGTCTGATTGCAGAGGCCTTCCGGCACCGTGCGTCAGCCTACCTGTTGAAGACTTCAGCCGCTTCCGAACTGGTAGCTGCGATTGGGCAGGCGTTGAAAGGAAAAACATACTTGGCACTGGCCCTCGCTGCCTTGTTACCGGAACTACTCGTAATGCTGGGCGGGGCGCCGTCGACACGTAACAAGCTCACCGATAGACAACTGGAAGTCCTGCAACTCCTCGCTGAGGGACGATCGATGAAGGAGGTTGGGGCTGTTCTCAATCTTAAAACTGAGACGGTGGCTTTTCACAAGTACCGGATTATGAACTGCTTGAATCTTCAAAATGATGCCGAAATTGTTCAATGTGCTGTGCGCGAACACCTTGTATTTGGCTGACCTGGGCATTCTTCTTCTGTGATTCGATACAGACCACATCCGGGGAAGATGCATGCACCTCACCCGCTGGGGGTGCGGATTTCAAAATTCTTTCCAGGCGTTCTTCCTCCGATACTTTCTGGCTGGTGCCAGCCGTACGCTTTCCATCTTTCAGTACGATTTGAAACCCAGCGGTGCTCTCTACCTTCGCCACTTGCAACCGATCGAGACCTATCGATCCAGAAAAATAATCCGTCGCAATGTTGAGCATACCGATCTCCAGCTTCTTCACCTCGCTCGTCATGTGGTCGCCATTTTTCATAATGATGACATCGTGGCGCGTTTCCTCAGCCGAGACGCGAAAGCAGGCAAGAACCATGAGGCCTGCCAAAAGAAACAATCGAGCGACTGGAGTGCAGCCAGTAAGATGAGGCATTTTTTTAACTCCGGGTTGCAAAATCGACCTCGTTCGGAAAAAGACTGCAGTGGTGGCGTTGAGGATGACAAAAAAGATTAGGCCGAAGAGGGATTGCAGAGCCACGCGGAGCCACGTTGTCCAAGTGGTAGACGGTCCGGGCGATGCACTATGTCTCTGTTCAGGCCGCCGCGCTGGTTCTACGCGTGGTGAGACTTTGGGGAGTAATCGTTGATTCTTCTTCACAAGGCCGAACGGAGTCCGCGATCTTCCACGATAGCCTTCAGGTTCAAGGTGATGGGTTCGAACTGTAAACTAGAAGATCTAATAGAATTTCGGATTCAGTCACTCCCGAAGGCACGGCACGCAGCACACGACTGAGGACTAGTGCCCGCTCTGCAGTGAAGCTCAGCGCAATTCGAATCCGCCTGGCACCAGTCCCGGTGTGTATCTCGGAGCGTTGCCACCAGCCACCAGCGGCCGACCCCGAAGTCTTTCACCCTATCAGTGTTGACAGTTGCCGCATGATTTACGGGTTTGTCTAATGCCTAGTCATGCAGGACCCTTGCCTTCAGGTTGATCGGAGACTTCCGATCGATACCTCTGCATGCCACGTTGGGCTTCGGTTGATCGTCAGGGTAAAGCCCGATGCGGAAGAGCATGTATGTCATGGCCCTGCAAGAACAAAAGACTAATCGACCAGCTCGATTTCAGGAGGAAGACAATGAACCTCGGTCGCCGTACAACAGCAGAATTCTTTGGAACATTTTGGTTGGTATTTGGCGGCTGCGGCAGCGCCGTACTCGCCGCAGCGTTCCCCAATTTCGGCATCGGCTTTGTGGGAGTTGCCCTGGCATTTGGACTCACGGTTCTCACCATGGCGTATGCGATTGGGCATATCTCCGGTTGCCACCTGAATCCCGCGGTTACCGCCGGCTTGGTGGCGGGTGGGCGGTTTCCTGTGACGGAATGCATCGCTTATATGGCTGCCCAGGTCGCGGGTGGCATCATGGGCTCAGCATTCTTGTATGTCATCGCCAGCGGAAAGGCAGGCTTCGATGTGAGTAACGGTTTTGCCGCGAACGGCTATGGCGCACATTCTCCCGGAGAGTATTCGCTGCTCTCCTGCTTTGTAGCGGAGGTTCTACTCACCCTGTTCTTCCTCTTCATCATCATGGGCGCCACCGATAAACGCGCTCCCCAGGGATTTGCTCCCATCGCGATTGGCCTGGGACTGACGCTCATTCATCTGATCGGTATTCCAGTGACCAATCTTTCTGTGAACCCCGCACGCAGCACGGGGCCCGCGCTGTTCGTACGCGGATGGGCACTGACGCAGCTATGGCTTTTCTGGGTCGCGCCCCTCCTTGGCGGAATTGTCGGCGGCTCCATATACCGCGCCGTGTTTGGAGAGGCAATCACGACGCCGCTGGAAATCACGCAGACCAGGGATCGGATGAGGGCAGGCGCATAGCCAGGAGTCGAGCATGAATTCAAAAAGCAAAATCAAATCACGGAGGCCACGCTCAATGCCGCAAAAAGTTCAGGAAATGCCAAAGAAGCCGAACGTCCTCGTCATTTGGGGAGACGACATCGGCATCAACAACCTCAGCTGCTACAGCCACGGAGTGATGGGATACCGCACACCCAACATTGATCGGCTTGCCAAGGAAGGCACGATGTTCACCGACTCCTACGGCGAACAAAGTTGCACGGCAGGCCGCGCGTCATTTATTACCGGCCAGAGCGGCTACCGCACCGGACTCACTAAAGTTGGCCTTCCGGAGCGGATGTAGGACTAGACGCCGCAGACCCGACCGTCGCCGAGTTGCTCAAACCCCTCGGCTACGCGACTGGTCAGTTCGGCAAGAATCACCTGGGCGACCAGAACAAGCGTCTCCCGACGGTCCACGGTTTCGACGAATTCTTGGGCAACTTGTATCACCTCAACGCAGAAGAGGATCCAGAAGATCCCGACTATCCCAAGGACCCAAGGTTCAAGGAACAATTTGGACCGCGCGGAGTGCTGCACTGCTTCGCGACCGGCAAGGACGACCCGACCGAACAGCCACGTTGGGGTAGGGTGGGCAAGCAGACGATCAAGGACACTGGTCCCCTGACCCGAAAACGAATGGAGACCTGCGATGACGACTTCGCTGCCGCCGCCAGCGACTTCATTACGCGGCAACACAAGGCCGGCATCCCATTTTTCTGCTGGGTCAACTTTACCCATATGCATCTCCGAACCCACACGAAACCATCGAGCCTCGGACAGGCCGGCGAGAGTCAGTCACCCTACCATGACACCATGATCGACCACGACAAAAACGTAGGTCAGATACTGGATCTTGTCGACAAATTGGGTATCGCCGAGAATACCCTCGTCGTGTACAGCACCGACAACGGGCCGCACATGAACAGTTGGCCTGACGGTGGCATGACCCCGTTCCGCAGCGAGAAGGACACGAATTGGGAGGGCGCCTTCCGTATTCCAGAATTAGTCCGCTGGACCGGAAAGATTCCGGCCGGGGTGGTTTCCAACGAGATCATCCAACACCACGATTGGCTGCCGACGTTCCTGGCCCTGGCAGGCGAGCCAGACATCGTTGAGAAACTCAAGAAGGGTCACAAGGCAGGCGACAAAACCTTCAAGGTACACATTGACGGTTACAACCTTTTGCCATATCTCACGGGCAAAGAGAAAACCAGTCCACGCAAAGGAATGATCTACTTCGATGACGATGGCAACCTCGTCGCCTTGCGCTTCGGAAACTGGAAAACTGTCTTCATGGAACAACGCTGTGAAGGAACTCTGAGGCTCTGGATGGACCCCTTTACGCCGTTGCGGTGCCCGAAATTGTTCAACCTTCGGACCGATCCATTTGAGCGTGCCGACATCACGTCGAACACCTACTACGACTGGTATATGTCCAAAGGCTACATGATCATGGCGGCACAGGCCCTTGTCGCCCCGTTTCTGGGAACGTTCAAGGAGTTCCCGCCGCGCCAGAAGGCGGCATCCTTCACGTTGGACGATGCGCTGGATAAGATGGCCGCTGCCGCCTCTGGTGGTAAAGCTGCCAAAAGTGCCGCCTGACCAACGCACACAACCCCGCTGCGCCGGGATCTTTCCCAGGCGCGGCAGTAAAACTTTCTACAACTTCATTCGGAACGCCTCGGTCGGCAGAGCTGAGAGTTTCCGCCTCGACTAACGACGGTTTCGAAAGAACGATTGCAGCACTTCCGCGCAGCGCCCGGCCAACACTCCGCTGCGAACCTCGATCTTATGGTTCAGTTGCGGATGATTCAGGACTTGCATCACCGAGTGCACGGCCCCTGCCTTGGAGTCATCCGCGCCATAGACCAGTCGCCGAATCCGGGCGTGCACCATCGCTCCGGCGCACATGGCGCACGGTTCAATTGTGACAAACAGTTCGCAGTCTTCCAGACGATGGTTACCAAGGGCAGCACCCGCCTCGCGCAGAGCGATCACTTCCGCGTGCGCTGTCGGATCAGAGCTGGTGATGTTGCGATTCCAGCCGCGCCTCACGATCCTTCCGTCGCATACGACGACTGCGCCCACCGGAACTTCTCCCGCTTCGAGCGCGCGCTGGGCACAGCGCAATGCCTCTTCCATCCATAGCTCGTCCGCCTGTGGTTCGTCCTTGGGCTCCTCCCGACGAGATTCACCCGACGCCGTCTCAGGTGTCAGGTTTCTACTTTTGGAACTCCTGTTGGATGTTGTTTTGTGAGGAGGCACGAGGGGTCGATGCTCCGAAGTATTCTAGCCGGTTTAGCGCAGGATTTCAGGGAGCAACCGGGAGGTCAATGCACACCCTGCGCAGACGATCGAACCGCGCCGAACTCAGATCATGCTCAGCACGGAACGCACGACTTCCGGCACTACCGCGCGCAGCACAGCGGGCACCACGATCCGCCCCACCGGGTACGCCAGCATGACTGCCGGCAGCACCACCAACATCCAGGTCCTGGTCGGCAGGTTTGTGAAATAGGCCTTCATAACATCCTCTACCTTCAAGTACGGACTGGCCACGAAAAAAGTTCCCGGCGGCCAACTGCTCACCGAAGTCCGCCCCCTTCAACGACTAAGGCCAGGTTATGGGGTTAGACGTTCGGGAAAAAGAAGGGTCTGGAACATATTTCGGAGGAACAACAGGGAAGTGCCTGGTTTGGGCGATTCGCCGGATAATGGTATGCTAACGGCCATATGGGCATGCCGAGCTTGCTCCGCAAAGTCTTCCTGGTCGACCTGCTGCAGGGACTGAAGGTCACGTTCCGCTACCAGGATCCCAAGGAAATCTATACCGAGCAGTATCCGCTGGAGCGGCCACAGGTGGCCGAGCGCTACCGCGGGGCGCCGCGGCTGAACGTCAATCCAGACACGGACGAGACCATGTGCATCGCCTGCGACCTGTGCGCGCTGGCGTGTCCCGAGAATCTGATCGTGGTCTCCAGTGCACGCAACGAGCAGACCCGCCGCAAGGAACTCACCGAGTTCACCTACGATCTAAGCCGCTGCATGTTCTGCGGACTGTGCGAAGACGCTTGTCCGGTCGACGCCCTCGAACTCACGCAGGATTTCGAACTGGCCAGCTACACGCGCGAAGGCTGGATCTGGGACCGCAAGACCCTGGAAAAAGGCCCGCAGCCCACGCAGTATAAGAAGTAGCTTCCAACTTACGTTTTTGTCGTTTCGAATTGTGCGCCAAGCGCGGTGAGGAACCGGCCGCATTTGTGTGGGCTCACTCTACTTTATCGCCCGCCAGCTTCTTCTCCGGCAGGAAGTACATTGCGGGAATCAGCGCGAAGATGAAGAACGAAGCGTAGACCGACACATAGGCCAGGGGCACGGACGTAAGATAGAGCGCCCCTGAGAAGGCGTTCTTTCTCTGGATGGAA
Source organism: uncultured Acidobacteriaceae bacterium (assembly GCA_963832015.1). Taxonomy (GTDB): domain Bacteria; phylum Acidobacteriota; class Terriglobia; order Terriglobales; family Acidobacteriaceae; genus Sulfotelmatobacter. The sequence continues at coordinate 56,878 of CAWHSR010000009.1, read as the reverse complement.
CGGTGATAGTCGGCGAGCGTGCCATCGCGGTGATCCTGCTCGATCAAAATCATTCGCAGCAGGCAAAACGCCGAAGAGCACAGCACCAGATCCAAGCCGTACAGCGCCACCGCCAGCGGTTCGTGATAGTTCTTGCCCAGATAGTCGGTGACAAACGGCACCAGCGACATCCAAAACAGCAGGTATAGATTCGACCATAGCAACCGCGCGGTGACTCCGTGCACCGCGTGGATCAGGTGATGGTGGTTCACCCACATGATGGCCACCACCAGAAAGCTGAGTCCGTAGCTCAGGAATACCGGAGCGACCTTCCACAATCCCGCAAGCGTGGGCTGCGACGGCGCATGTAACTCCAGCACCATGATCGTCACAATAATGGCGATCACGCCGTCGCTGAAAGCTTCCAGACGGCCCGTTGTCATTTCGCTGTGAGGCATGCGGAGAATTTACCACGGAGACACGGAGCAAACTGAAATTACAAGCACCTGACATCGCAAAGCGATAAGGACACCATCGAAAGCAGCTCTCTCTTTTTTTCCCTGCCTCCGAGTCTTCGTGGTGAACGGATTCAAGCCGGCTGCTGCTGCGTCATGCAGTGCATCGCTCCCAGCCCCCAAATGAAATCTCCGGAATAGATGGGCACGATCTCATGCGTAGGGAACAGCTCAGCCAGCGTATTGAGAGCGATCCGGTCGTTGGGGCGGTTGAACACCGGAGCCAGGACGACTCCGTTCGCGATGTAGAAGTTGGCGTAGCTCGCAGGGAGTCGCCGGCCTTCGAAAATCACCGGCTGCGGCATGGGCATTTCGACCACCGTCAATTGCCTGCCGTCCTGGTCCCGGGCAGCCTGCAAACGATGCAAGTTCGTGAGCAGGGGAGCGTGGTTGATGTCCTTCGAGTCGCGCTCAACCATGGTGACGACCGTATTCTTCGATACGAAACGAGTCAGGTCGTCGACATGGCCGTGCGTGTCGTCGCCGAAAATCCCACGTCCCAGCCAGATGGTATTGGGAGTGCCCAGATAGTCGGCGAATGCCTTCTCGTAGTTTACCCGCGCCATGTGCGGATTGCGCTCCTGCACCTTGCTGAGCAGACATTCTTCCGTGGTGAGAATCGTTCCGGCTCCATTCACGTCGATCGATCCGCCTTCGAGCACAATCCGTTCGCCCTTGGACATTGCTCGAACCTCGTCGGCGTGCGCGGCTTTCGCCATCAGGCTGCCGATCTTTTCGTCGTGCCGCCAGTTCGGGTACTTGGCCCACGCATTAAAGCGAAACTTCAGCGCAAGTTGACCGGGTTCATGCGGGGACAGCCGCCCTCGGCTGTCAGGCCGGGCAACGCCCGGCGGGGGAGTGAGGAAGATGCATCCGGAATCCCGCAGCCAGATGCGATTCGTAGCCCAGCGGTGGAAGCGGATGTTCGACGAAAGCGCATCGCCACGTTCCAGAACTCTGCGCGCCTGTCTCGCAGCGGCTGCATTGCTAACGATCAACTCCACGCGCTCATGCTTCGCCAGGTTCCGGATAATCTCGGCATACACCCAGGGAATCGGCTCAAACTTCCCAGGCCAGTCTCCCTGATAATGCGGCCAAGCGAGCCACGTGGCGGCGTGCGGTTCCCATTCGGCGGGCATGCGATAGCCCATCGGAAACGGCGCGGGACATGTGATCTGTTTGGAACCAGAAGGCCGAGGCTTCACACCCTTACTTTTGCTCACGGTGTGATTGTAATCGCGACGATATTCGACTTTATGAAACTTGTTGTGGAGTTTTGGCGAATCGCCTGTACTGTATAGTCCCCCGGTTTGTCCAACTGAAATTCCTTATTCAGCAAAGCCGAACCTTGTATCGAGTCCCCAGGGTGCAGGAGCGCGCAAAAAGAACTGCCATTTCCAAGGTGACAGGGCGTTCTTGCAACCTCATTTCCCGAGCTGTCGCGGACTACCAAGTAAAAATCCCGGTCGGCACCACTCACGTGGCAGATGTCTTTATCGCCGGTGTTTTCGATTGTGACTTCAACCTTCAGATTTTCCCCCACTCCAGCGGCTGTCGACGGAGCATCAAGCTCAATCGAAAAAGTGACCGGCGGAGGGTCGGTTTGCGTCGAGCCCCGGGGTTGCCTCTTTTTTAGGGACTGCGACGGTGCCACTATCACCATGCTTACGAGCGAGAATACAAGAAGCAACAGAAACCTTACCCGCGGCTTCATACCGACCACCCCCATTTGTCCGCGCGTGAGCTGACCGTCCGGCAACGATTAAGTATCTCAGTCAATCAGCCGGCTTGTGATCGGAGCGTACGCGTCAATGCGCCGGTCGCGCAGGAAAGGCCAATTGCGCCGAATGTCTTCCAGAGCCTTCAGGTCCACATCGCCGACCAGAATCTCCTCCCGGTCGTGCGATGCTTCTGCCAGCACGCGTCCGAAGGGATCGCAGAAGAATGATCCGCCCCAGAACTCGAGTCCCTGACCCGGCGCCGCCTTCCCACGAATATTTCCAGTTTCGAAGCCGACGCGGTTCACGACCGCCACATAAACTCCGTTCGCGATGGCGTGCGCTCTCTGGATCGTTCGCCAGGCATCGTGCTGCGCCACACCAAACTCCGCCTTCTCTGCCGGATGCCATCCGATTGCCGTCGGATAAAACAATATCTGCGCTCCCTGGAGCGCCGTCAGCCGCGCACCCTCTGGATACCACTGATCCCAGCACACGAGCGTACCGAGTCGTCCAGCGCTGGTGTCGAGCGCACGGAATCCCAAGTCTCCGGGGGTAAAGTAGAACTTCTCGTAATACAGTGGATCGTCCGGAATGTGCATCTTGCGGTAGAGTCCGCGCAGCGAACCGTCGCTGTCGAAGATCGCTGCCGTGTTGTGATAGACGCCAGCCGCTCGTTTCTCGAACAGCGATGCAATCAGAACCACCCTATAGTTCCGCGCTGTCGCCGCCAATCTCTCGGAAGTCGGACCAGGAATGGGTTCGGCCAAATCGAACAGCGCATGATCTTCGCGTTGGCAGAAGTATTGTGTCTGGAAAAGTTCGGGCAGGCAGACGACCTGAGCCCCACGCCCGGCAGCGTCCGCAAGGCGGCTGATGGCCTTTTCAAGGTTCTGCTCTGGCTCCGGGCCGCACGACATCTGTATCAGGGCCACACGAAATTTCTCAGGGGGCACGCGTTTCCGACCTCCGCGAACAATATAGCATTCGCACAGGCTCGGACCCGATCCTCCGACTTCGGTTCTCAAACATGGGGTTGCACACCGCCTCGTGTCTACGGTAGGTGCCCTACGAATGACACTAGGAATGCACCGATTTAGCGCCATGGGCGGGCATTCTCATTGTTGTTCGTGGATCGTGACAAGAATCTTTTCTCAATCAGGAGCAAGCAAGATGAGCTAGAATCGCTGCGCCAACCAGCCACTTCCTGAGCAACGGGTTCGACACTGAAAACGGAAGTTTCAGAGAGCAGATAACCAAGGAGAGACCATGATTCGAAGATTCGCTACGTTCCTTATAACTGTTCTCACGGTCGTGTCGGTCATGAATATCGTTTGCCAGGCTCAGTCCCGGCGCCCGTTGACGGCTCATGCACGTGAAGCTGTTCTCAGTGGGCGTGCACCTTTGGTCGGGCGCGTTCCCACTACGCAGTCCATGCGTTTGGTCTTGGTTTTGCCCCTTCGCAACCAGGATGCCTTGGATAGCCTATTGAAAGATCTCTACAATCCTTCCAGCCCGTCTTACCGCCAGTTCCTGACCGTGGAAGAATTCACGGAGAAGTTTGGACCCAGCCAGCAGGACTACGACGCCGTCGTTGCATTTGCGGAAGCGCATGGCCTGACCCTGGTCGGCACATCACGGAATCGCGTGAATATCGATGTCCGCGGATCGGTCGCAAGCATTGAGGAGGCCTTTCATTTGACCATGGGCCTCTACCAACATCCCTCAGACAACCGGATCTTCTACGCTCCGGACCGGGAACCTACGCCCGATTTGACGATTCAGCTGTGGCATATCTCCGGCCTGGACAACTATTCGATCCCGCGTCCCGCCGTACATCGAAGTCAGAATGCGCGATCCAACGCCACCACGGGCTCCGGCCCAAGTGCTTCGTTCTTGGGCAGCGATATGCGGGCGGCATACTATGGTGGAAGTCTGACAGGCAGCGGCCAGTCGCTGGGGCTGCTCGAGTATTACGGCACTGATCTGGCTGACCTGACTACCTACTTCAAGAACGCGGGTCAGACCAACAATGTCCCGGTCACGCTCAAGTCCACCGATGGGACCAGCACAAGCTGCGTCTATCCGAGTTGTGACGACACCGAACAGACCTTGGATATGACGCAGGCGATCGGCATGGCTCCAGGCTTGTCCAGCCTGGTAGTGTACGTGGGATCTAGCGATGCCGCCATCTTCAACGCGATGGCTACAGCTAGTCCGCTCAACGCTCAATTGAGTTCTTCGTGGACGTGGTTCCCGGCGGACCCCAGCACGGATAACCCGTACTTCCAGGAGTTCGCGGCGCAAGGTCAGAATCTGTTTCAAGCCGCCGGGGACAGTGGAAAGTGGACCGCGTCTGGTACGGCCTCCGAGATCTTCCCGGCGGATGATGTGTACGTTACCTCAGTCGGCGGGACGGACTTGGATACCAGCGGCGCAGGCGGTCCCTGGAGTTCGGAAACCACATGGGTCGACGGTGGGGGCGGTATTTCGCCCGACAAATATGCGATTCCTTCCTGGCAAACCGCGGCGGCCAGCGGCTGCTCTTCCTGTTCGAAAACATATCGAAATGGTCCCGACGTTTCGGCCAATGCGAATTTCACTTTCTACGTCTGTGCCGACCAGACAACTTGCACTGCCAATGAGTACGGCGGCACTAGCTTCGCTGCACCCATGTGGGCTGGCTACCTAGCTCTCGTCAACGAACAGGCAGTCGCTAACGGCAATCACACGGTGGGCTTCATCAATCCGAGTCTCTACACGATCGGTGCGGGCTCCACCTATGACAGCGACTTCCACGACATCACCAGCGGCGGCAATGGCTATTCGGCGATCACAGGCTATGATTTGGCCACCGGCTGGGGCAGTCCCAACAGAAGCGGTTTGATCAGCGCACTGGCCGGAAGCTCATCGGGTTCTGGCTTTAGCCTTTCCGCCTCGCCGGCTTCGGTTACGGTCGCGCAAGGCGCCAAGCGTACTTCCACCATTACCAGCACGGTAACGGGCGGTTTTGAGTCCCCCATTTCCTTGTCCGCGACTGGCCAGCCCGCTGGCGTGACCGTAGGCTTCAGTCCAACCTCGATCACCGGGGCGGGAAGCTCGACCATGACGCTGACCGTGGCCTCATCGACCGCTACCGGCACGTATCACATCACCGTCAGGGGAACCTCCGGCAGCACCGTCGAAACCACAACGGTCTCCCTGACGGTCACCAGAAGCAATCCGAACTTCACCATCAGCGCCTCGCCTACATCGATCAGTGTGGCCCGGAGCAGCTCCGGCACCGCTACCATTACCACAACGATTTCTGGCGGTTTCAACTCGGCGATTAGCCTGTCTGCTTCGGGACAGGGAGCAGCCCAGACCGTGACCTTCAGCCCCAGTTCCATGGCGGCGCCGGGCTCCGGAAAGTCAACCATGACCGTCAATGTGGGCAAGAGTGCCACACTTGGGAACCACACCATCACGATTACGGGCAAAGGAGGAGGCGCACAGCATACGACTACTGTCACTCTCAATGTCCTCCGGTAGGGATAACGAAAAGTCTGGCTCAGTGCCTCGGCAAAGGAGCATGCAAAAGCCCGGACCTTCGCGGTCCGGCCTTTTTCTGGCCATCAATGAGAGTTCAGAGAAAGTTCAGAAAAGCAGAAAGGACCTCAAGTGAAGATCAGTGGGCTCCTTTGTTTTCAAGTGCAATGGCGTCTGTGCTCGAAACTCAAGCAATAGATTCAAAACAGATCAATACCGGGCCTAGCACGACGTGGCACCCGCTCGCGCTGTTCCTGTAGAGTATCCTGTCGGGTAGAACACAATCGGCTTGGAGGCTCGCAGTGAAGCACAACAATCACGGAAACTCGAAGGACCACTCTCATCAGGGCCAGGGACACGCCGCGGGCGGTGAGGGTAAAGACCGAAATCTGCACAACCCCATCGAAGACCGCCTGATTCCGCTCGAGCCTCTCGACCTGGGGAAGATTCATTCGATCGACGGCCTGGTGCGCGCGATGTCCAAGACCGCCTTCACGGGACGCCAACTGGGAGAGGCCGCCGACGTCCTCGAAGCGATGGCGCTCGATGAAGACGCTTTCATCGTCATGACGCTCGCTGGCGCCATGACTGTCGCCAAGCAGGGCCTGATCGTCACCGAGTTAATCGACCGCGGTATCGTCAACGCGATCGTCTCCACCGGCGCGCTCATGGCCCACGGACTCGTCGAGGCCACCGGCCGAGCCCACTTCCGCGCCAATCCAGAGGTCTCGGACGAGGAGCTCTACGAACAGGGTTACAACCGCGTCTACGACACCCTCGAGCCCGAGCAGAACCTCGACGACGTCGAGGAAGTCATGGCGGCCGTGCTTGAGGCTTGGGACCACAACGAGGTCATGTGCTCCTACAAGCTGAATCACGCCATCGGTGCCTATCTCGCGAAGCGAGATCAGAACCAGCGCGGAATCCTGAAATCAGCATACGAACAAGGCGTGCCCGTATTCGTGCCCGCTTTCAGTGACTCTGAGCTCGGTCTGGACACGGCGCTAAACAACCGCTTGAGAGAGTCGACTGGTCGTCATAAGATCCGCTTCGATCCCTTCGAAGATCTGGAGCACTTTGCAGCAACGCTGCTGCGCCAGAAGAAACTCGGAATCTTCACCATCGGCGGTGGCGTTCCGCGTAACTGGTCGCAGCAATTCGGACCCTTCATCGAACTCCGCCACCGGCGCCTGGGCGAGAACGTGCCGCTAAAGCGCTACCACTATGGCCTCAGGATTTGCCCAGAACCGGTGCACTGGGGTGGATTGTCGGGCAGTCCCTACAGCGAGGCAATTTCCTGGGGCAAGTTCGTGCCTCCCTCGGAAGGAGGAAAATTCGGCGAGGTGTTCGTCGACGCTACAGTTGGCCTGCCAATTATCGTGGCCGCGGTGCTGGAACGTCTGGGCAAGAATCACAAGGGCGCGAAAAAAGGAAAAAAGGAACTCGCGAAGCGGAAGTAAGGAGTTAGGATTGGGCGCAAGCAAAGTGGGTGAAGGCGACAGCTCTGCCGATTTACGTGATTGTGGAACGGGAGAGCAGCTTTCCTGCTGACACCACACAATAGTCGGGTAGAGGTTCGACGAAGGTGCTACGCGTTACTCTCGCAGGCAGCTGGATCCTGAGCCGCAAACTCCGGGCTGGACTCGCTCTCTTGGGGATCATGCTTTCCGGTTCGCAGCTTTCGATAAAGTGGAGCAAGGATACTATTTTCAAGCACTTCTGACTCAGCCTGAAACCAATCCTGCAAGGCTTGGCCTTCCTCTTGTCCACGTGTTTCGTACAATTGCTTCGCTCGTGAGCGCACTTTCCGCTCGACCAACTGCACCATTAGGGTCTGTTGCTTCTTTCTGCGTGTTTCGATATCCACGGTCTGTTCGTCCTCGATCTTTTGTCTTTTTCCAGCACTTCAATCATAACTGATTCCTGTTAACCGAGTGTTACATCCGGTAAGGTTAGCAGGTTACCAAAGTTCTACTCCCTTGAGATGGTTTCTCGAGCCTGAAAGATTCATTTAGTTTATCTATTTTCAATAACTTAGGATCGAAATAGGAAACCCGGAGTCACACCGCTTGCCCGCCTCATCGCCCGCTCAAAGGCGGAGTTCAGGGCAATACGAAAGGCAAAGATGGCACACGTAGAGGCCATCGAGCATTACCGATTCGATTAAGTTAGGGGAGGGTAGAGCCGGCGGCCTAGTCGAAGATCAACACCGCCGAGGCGATCACGGTGGTCCAGAGGGCTCGCTTATCGCCCACCGCCGACTGCGTCACGTTCGCCGTGCGCACGATCTTGTTCGACAGCCGGTAGATCTGCTTTTTCTCGTCCCACGACCGGTCGGGATCGAATTCCACGTTGAGCGTGGTCGCGAGCATTTCGGCGGCGAGTTCCTCGGCATACTCCCCGGCGGCGTCTTCCGTCTCGCCAAAGGAGTGGTGCTCGCTAAGATAACCGTAGGTGTTTCGGTCGGCGGGAATAGCCACGCCGATCGACGATGCCAGCAACCGGTGCGGCTCACGCGTGGAGTTCTCCGCCACCACGGCGAAAACGACTTCTCCCGGATGTAGATACTTCACACCTTCCTTACGGGCCAGCAGTTTGCAGTTGGGCGGAAAGATCGACGAAACCCGCACTAGGTTCTGGGCAGCAATACCGGCGTCACGCAACGCCAATTCGAATGAAGTTAGCCGCTCGCGGTGTTTTCCCACGCCCTTCGTAAAGAAAATCCGCTTCGGAACCATGTCTTTGCCCAATTCCGTGATCCTCCCAAAAAATATTTGAGTGTCGAGAATGCACAATCTAACACATCGCTTTGTAAAGGAAATGTGAATTTACAGCCGAGGCGCAAAAAAACGCGGGGAGCGCAGGAGCGCGTCCCCGCTTTAATGCCCGGATTGTGTAGGGGGAGGGCCCGGGCAAAACGTTGCACGTCCTAACTCACTTGGCGGCGACTGCTTTGCTCACGTCAATCTCGGTGCCATTGATCGCGCCGGTCACTGTTGCTTTCTTCCCGGCTTGCTGATCGAGCAGCGCCAGCACCGTCTTGTCACTGGTATTCAAAGCGTAAATCTTGTCACCCACGACCAGAGCGTACTTCGAACCGTGCGAGACGCAGGTGCGCGTGCACTCTGCTGGCGTGCCCTCCATGTGCTTTGTGCCGCACATGGCATCGCCTACTTCGCCCGTCAGCGTTTGCTTTCCGGCCGCCATTGCCGCGTCGTGTATGCACAACATCGCCGTCCCTGCCAATACTGGAATCAAGATCGAGCGTTGCCAACCACCCTTCATTCTGTTTCTCCTTCAGATCCGAAGCTGCTTGCGGTCGTGAACCGCGCCACGACTCGCGGGCCAGTCTACCAACTTGTCTTGATTTCAGAAATGTTTCTCTGGTCGCAAAAAATGCTTCGGCTCTTCCAGAAGTGGAGCCAGAGTACTCGCTCGGAGAACGGATCAGAAAGTGCCGCGTGTTTTGTTCCGAAAACCGAACAAGCCGCGACGGGGCGTTCCGCGCCTATTTCGGCGCCTTCACCGAGTAGATCAGATCGACATCCACCGACTTGTCCCGGATATTGGCGGTCACATGCGGGGTGACGTCCCAATCCAGGTTCGACGGGAGCAGCTTTTGCGCCGCGGGCAGATACTCGCTCACGTAAGTCCCGTCGTACACCTCTCCCTGTCGAATCTTCCAGGCAGCGCGCAGCTTTGCCATCAGGCTGTTATCCAAACCGCGGAATTCGAGTTCACCCATGTGATAGACGGGGCCTTCTTTCACTTCGAGGCGGATAACCGCGGTCCCCGCTCCCTCGTCAAACACCGCTTCAGGCGTGATCGCGGCCGTAATAAATCCGCGGGAACCGTAAAGCTTCTGAACGTCCTTAAGGTTATCCCCCAAGCGGACCGTGTTGGCTGGCTGGCCCGTCTCGGCCCGCACCATCTTCTGCAACGTCTCGGTAGGGAACTCCTTGTTTCCCGACCACTCCAGACTCGTCAGCTTGTACTGATGACCCGGCGTCACCGCGAACGTTACATCGACGACCGTCTGATTGCGTGGTCCGTCCTCGTTTTCAGCGGAAGGCTGCTTTACGACTTTCGGCTGCGGCTCGCCGAACTGCGCTTTCAAGTACCCGCGCGCGTAATAGACGGGAAGAAGCTGGCGCTGCACGAGCTGATTCAGACGGCTGCGGGAGTACTCGTGATTGGGCAGTCTTTCGCCTGCAGCTTCCAGCGCTGGCACGTCGGCTTCGGCGGCGCCCGAAAATTCGATGTGGCGAACCTGAATCAGCACGTCGTTTACGTGGTAATTGATCGATTCGACCGGGCCGTCCGGCTTGCCAGTGCGCACATACTCAACGTGCCCGGGGATCGCGTTCTCCACCAGCATGGCCTGGAGCACATCGGAGACTTCGTCGGCCAGGCGGCCGAACAGGGGCAGTTCGCCATCGAACAGCGGAGAGTGCTCCTTGATCCGCTTCATGAGCACATCATCCGGGAACCAGACGAAATCCTCGAAGCGCGCGGGAATGAATTTGTCGGCGTCGGTCACATGCAGTTCGAGCTTCGTTCCGGCTGAAGAAAACGAAAAGTTGTAGCCGATGTCGGTGAAGACGCCCATGTCGCCCAACCGCCGCGCGGCTTTCTTGAAGTCGTCGTCATTGACAGGCGCGCCCATTTGCAATCCAGTCGCGGCGGCGACTGCGGCTTCGGAAAAGCGCTTGCTGCCCGTAACCTTGATGGCAATCAGCTGTCGCGCAGAGGCCGGCATTTGCGCCAGCGCCTTCTGGGAAGTTGTTCCTTGCCCCATGCCCGGAAGGCAGAGCCCAGCCGGAAGAATGAAAAACATGAGTAGAAGTCTGGGAATCGCCTTCATCATCGGCTTGGAATCTGCGCTAACTCGTCCGCGGGTTTGTGCTTCACCGCAATATCAATGAACGCCAGCGCAGCCCGGCTGAGCGCCTTGTCTTTGCGGAAGACCAGCGCCAGATCGCGCCGCACCTGCGCGTCAGCGAGGGGAATCGCCGCCAGCACTTTGGCCCGAACGTCTTCCTCCACATTTGAGCGCGCAATAAACCCGACGCCCACATCGGCAGCCACAAATCGCTTCAGCAATTCGCTGGAATCCAGCTCCATGCTGAAATTCGGCTTCAGCCGCCGCTCGTGGAATAGTTGTTCAATCGCATCCCGCGTATGTCCGGCCTTCGGGACAACGAGCGGAAACTTCGCCACCTCGGCGATGGTCGCCGACTTCAGTTTTCCCAGCGGATGCTGCGGCGGTGCAATCAGGATCAACTCATCCCGATGAATTAGCACCACTGTCAGCCGTGCGTCGGTCACCGGAAGAGAGATGACACCGAAATCAACTGAGTTGTCGACGATCGATTCCAGAATCTTCCCATAGTCAGCGCGCTTGATGTTCACCGACACATCGGGATACTGCTTTTTGAAGTCCGCAAACACATAGGGCAGGATGTGCAGGCAGGTTCCTTCGTTCGCCCCCACAATCAGTTCGCCGCGCGGCACACGTTCCATCTCGGCGATCGCCACCAGCATCGCCTTACGCGCGTCCAGCGTTTCTTCCACGTATTTTTGAAAAGCCTTCCCAGCAGCTGTCAGAGACACTTTGCCGCCCGACCGGTCGAACAGTTTGGCTCCGACTTCTTCCTCCAGCCCGCGGATCTGCGATGAAATCGCGGGCTGCGTCCGAAAACGCTTCTCCGCCGCCCGTGAAAACGAGGCGTGCCGAGCCACTTCGAGAAACGTTTCGAGCTGATCAAAGTCCATATAAGCAATTGCCAGTTGTCATTCGCCGATTGCCAGGGGAACCGTTTTCACGCCTGGGCCTTGGGAAGGGCACGGCTTTAGCCGTGCCGCTAACAGTCGCGCTGCCGTCGGACTTTAGCCCCTGAGGGTCGCTGTTCTTACATCGCCCACAGTATTCTTTGAAACCGGTTCCGACAACCTAATCGTTCCCTGTAGCTGAGAGCTGACAACTCCAGTATAAAGTCGCGTTATCCCCGCCATAAAAACAATCGAATTGCCAGAGCCCGCGACTGCCTTTAGACTCTCTCGGTCCCGCACAACGCGACCGATTGTAGCAGCCGGGTGCCCCATCCTAGCCGCGTTCTTTGCGGCTAGGGTGGGTGTCTTGCAAGCTCTCCGCACTGTTCGCCCGATCTCTGTTGAGTTCTCCATCCCGGCAAGGAGTTTTTGATGGCTGACGCTAAGAAAGTTCTCGAGTTCGCCCGGCACCACGATGCGAAGATCCTCGATCTGCGCTTCACCGACATTCCCGGGCTGTGGCATCACGTCTCCTATCCCATCGCTCAACTGACGGAATCGTCATTTGAAGACGGCTTCGGCATCGATGGTTCGTCCATACGCGGCTGGGCCGGCATCCACGAAAGCGACATGCTGCTCAAGCCTGATGCGAACTTCCACTTGCTCGATCCCTTCACTGAGGTGCCCACGCTGGTGCTCGTCTGCGATGTGGTCGATCCTGTCACCAAGCAGCGCTACGACCGCGATCCCCGCTACATCGCCCGCAAAGCCGAACTGTATCTGGCCTCCACCGGAATTGCCGACAGCGCCTACTTCGGCGCCGAGGCCGAGTTCTTTATCTTCGACAACGTGCGCTTCGACCAGCGCGAGCAATATGGCTTTTATTTCATCGACGCCGAAGAAGGCCGCTGGAACTCGGGCAGGGAAGAGAACAATCTCGGCTACCGCCCGCGCTATCGAGAAGGCTACTTTCCTGTGGCGCCCACGGACCACTATCAGGACCTGCGCAGCGAGATGGTCCTCACCATGCAAAGCTGCGGCATCGACGTGGAATGCCACCATCACGAAGTGGCCTCGGGCGGTCAGACGGAAATCGATCTGAAGTTCGACTCCCTGGTGCGCTCCGCCGACAAGATGCTCCTCTACAAATACATTGTGAAGAATGTGGCGAATCTCCAGGGTAAAACTGTCACCTTCATGCCCAAGCCGATCTTCGGCGACAACGGAAGCGGCATGCACACGCACCAGTCGCTATGGAAGGGAGACGCTCCGCTCTTCGCCGGCGACGGATACGCGGGCCTGTCCCAAATCGCCCTCTGGTACGTTGGTGGCCTCATCAAGCACGGCCCCGCGCTCTCGGCGATCATCGCCCCCACCACCAACTCCTACAAGCGCCTCATCCCAGGATTTGAAGCCCCGGTGAATCTCGCCTACTCGCGCCGCAACCGCTCGGCAGCTTGCCGCATTCCCATGTATTCCATCGCGCCCAAAGCGAAGCGAGTCGAGTTCCGCCCGCCGGATCCGAGCTGCAATCCCTACCTTGCCTTCGCCGCCATGCTCATGGCCGGCCTCGACGGCATCGAGAACAAGATGGACCCCGGCCAGCCCCTCGACAAAGACATCTACGAACTCGATCCCGAGCAGTTGTCAAACATTCCCTCGATGCCTGGCTCGCTCGAAGATGCCCTCGACGCCCTGGAGCGCGACCACGCCTTCCTGCTGAAAGGCGATGTCTTCACCGAGGAGCTGCTGCGCACCTATGTCGAATACAAGCGCTCGAAGGAGGTCGATGCCATCCGCCAGCGCCCGCATCCCTACGAGTTCGCGCTGTACTACGACATTTAAGGACCCAGTTAGGGCTTCTCAATGCGGGCTATGGCCTGGGCGCGCCAGTTATTATTCGCAAGACAGTTCGACTGCCGCGTTCGACTGTCATACAGAGAACGATGTCTCCCGTCGGGATCCGGCTCGCACGACATATGAGGAGGTAAAAACGATGACAACTCGGGCTCGATTTGCAGCCTTGCTGCTGATCTTCGCGATTCTTCCCTCGGAATGGCTTCTCCCGCAGGAAGCCAACGCGAAAAAACCAACCGAAAGCTCTGCGCCTGAGCAGACGGCTACAGAAAGCAACGCCAGATTGTCCAGAACGCACTGTGACTTCCCCTCGTGCGTTCAGAAGGTCCTGTATTTTTCAAATATCTCCCAACCTGTCGACCTGCAGGATGTCGTGAATGCGGTGCGTGTTATTGCCGAGATTCAAAGGGCGCAACCGATTCCCGGAGCGCAAATCATCATCATCGAAGGCACGGCCGAGCAAGTAGCGCTGGCCGAAAAACTGGCCGCTGAGATCGATAAGGACAAAAGGAGATTCGGTGGCCTGGGGTATCGCATCGACCTCAAATTCCAAGAGTCGGGGGGCGACAAGAAATTGCATTCCCGTCTCTATTCTGTCGTGACTGAGGCGCGCCAGACCGCCAGAGTCAGCATAGGAAGACAAGCGCCTCCACAGGTTCAAAACGAATCTGCATCTGAAACCAAGCATCCGCCCGATTCCAGTAACGCCCGTAGTGTCGAATGCCGCATTCTCGGCGAGAACGAGCGCACGCTTGAACTCAGTGTCGAGACGGAATTTTCCAGCGATGCTCCGCACGAGCCGGACAGCGGTTCTCCCCCGGTATTCCGAACCAGAGCGCATGTCACAGTTCAACTCGATAAGCCAACGGTCATCAGCATGATCGACGATGCCGACGGCAACAGCGGCCTCACCATTGAACTGACGGCCACCCGAATCAAAGAGAGGTGAAGGGCCCTAATTTGGCGAGACAGTGCGCCGTGAAAGGCGCTGGACTTCAGCGGGTGCAACTCCCGCCCGGAAACTGGTTCGTTCCACCCAGGTAACAATCGAAGCGGCGGCGGAGGTAACGAAGCTGTCGGAGCCTTCGATGTAGAGGGTCGCTAGGCGACTCGGTGAGCGTGCAGGCCATAACGGGAGTGAACGCTGAGCAGGCCCCGAAACAATAATTGCAGGAGCCGACCTGACTGTTTCACAGGGAAGGCCGTGGGCGATGGAGAAAGACGAGCGAACAAGCTCCATCGGACCTGCCGGGGAAATGGCGATGGCAGGTACGCATAGGAGACCAGAGGCAACACGGTAAGCCCCAGCGGTGATTGCAGTCGGGATCAACCGGTAACTCGTGAGAGACAGGCCGGGCCGTGAGGGGTGGCGGAGGGGTTCGCAGTACCTGTGAAACCGGATAACCCCGGTGGAGGGAAGGGACCTCAGTTAGAGACGAACGCAGGAAGCAACGCAGGGCCGAGGGATTGGCGATGAGCCTAACAACTCCACCAAGCGTTCAGAAGTTGCAGACGGCGTTGCACGCAAAAGCGAAGGAATCGCCCAAGATTCGTTTCCACGCGCTGTACGACAAGGTGTATCGGAAGGATGTTCTGGCAAGCGGCCGGGCTATCACCGGTTTTCCGGAAGCGTCTCTTCATGCCCTGTATGGTTTGGCGCAGTTACCACACCGTACCGCAAGTCTTCCGTGGGCGAGCGCGTGAGTCTTTTCCGAGAGCCGGATGCGGGAAATCTGCCAGCCCGGTTCGATGCGCGGGAACAGGAACCAGGACCGGGTCAAACCGGACTGAGGCGGCGACGCGAAAGCTTCGTCAACAGCCACCGGGAGACTAAAGCCACTGCGCCTTCTCGACTCTACTCGCCGTCGCGCTTATCGACCGCTGGTCTGGATCTTGGTTATTGCGTGCTTGCACCCCTACTTCAACAGCTTCTCAATCGCCGCAGTCATCTCTTTCGAATCCGGTGTAACCGCCGGCTCAAAGCGCTGCACGACTTTTCCGTCACGATCCACCAGGAATTTGGTAAAGTTCCACTTGATGTCTCCCGCGATCCCCGCGCCCGTCTCTTTGGTCAGATACCCATACAGCGGTGCCTGGTCCGCGCCCTTCACCGAAATCTTCGCGTACATTGGAAACGTTACACTGTACTTGCGCGTGCAGAACGTTCTGATCTCCTCGTTCGTCCCCGGTTCCTGCGCGCCAAAATTGTTGGCAGGGAAGCCCAGAATCACGAATCCCTGCTCTTTGTATTTTTCGTAGATGCTCTCCAGCGCGCTGTACTGCGGAGTGTAACCGCACTGGCTCGCCACGTTCACCAGCAACACGACCTTGCCCTTGTACTCAGCCAGCGGCGCTGGCTTGCCGTCGATCGAATTGAGCGTGAAGGTGTAGACACCTGAGCCTGCAAATAGCGATGTGGCCATAATCAGCAATGCTCCGAAAGAAAGAATCATTCCCAGTTTGCCTGACGTGGCGGATCGGCGTGAAGACGACGATGTCATTCCAGTCTCCTATGTCGCGGATTTCGATTTACGATGGTATCCCGTGAGGAACGTGATTGACGATACGGGCAGAGTGATGCGAAATGCAACGGAAGAAATGTAAATTCTGTGTCTTGCGGTTGGATCGTCGACTAGACTGCGGTCCGAACGGAGCTCTCCTTGACCATCCGCTCCAGTAGTCGCACCCGCTTGCCCGGAAGCGGAATGTCCGTCATCTGTGGCCTTGCAACTTCACAACTGCTGACCGACAGGAATGCGTCTCCCATGTTGTCGAGCGCGGACGCCGAGCGCCCCAGCACCATTAACAGATATTTCTGGGCGATCGGACGGTCGGCTGGATGGATCAGAGCCCACCATCGCCGAACCGACTCCTGCACCTCTGCCTCGCTCTTTTCACCCACCACGAGGGAATCGATCAATCGGTAAACCTTGCTCTTTATCGCTTGGTACGAGACGGAAATCTCTTGGGGCATAGGGTTCCTGAGTTGTGCTGTACTTCCGTATAGTGCAATCCGCACACCAAACCCCTAATCCCCTGTTTTGGCGTGGTTTACAGTGATTTGCACTAACATGAACGTACTACGAATGGAATAAATCCGCTCCCGGATATGAATTCTGGAAGGAATCCGTCTTCAGTCGGTCTCCCCGGCAGGCAAATGCAGATCTTTTCACTCGACGGCGGGTGGAATTCCGGGCGAGGTCGCTGATTCAAGTTCGATCGAAGTGGACACCATGTGCCATGCCGTCTTAAGCGCGTGACCGTCTGGTCCACAATCCAACCCCGGCAAAGATCGCCAGTATCAGAAGCGTCCTCACAGCCTGGCCCAGCATGTACCGTAGCTGCGAAGCGGCGAGCAGTCCGAAGATTGCGACGATGAGGAGGCACAGGACCGCGGGAACCAACAATGCGGACATCTTGGCAGCGCTAAGCAGGAGCCTGGTTTTAGGCCTGCACACAATGACAATCAACAGAAGTATTACGACGATGTCTGTGGCTAGGCTCATTTTGCGGGATAGTATCTCACCAAAACCGGTTGTCGCGATCATAACTTCGATGGGAGTTTGCACGCCGTGCCGATTTCCACTCGCTTGATACAATGTGGCGCTCTACTCAACCGGATGTTCGTCGAGTCCTGACTTTCCGAATCGTGGACATAGGCCGAACCACAATCCGGCATCTCCATCACAAACTGAACTCGTCTCGGAGGCGAAATGAAGCGATGGGCGTGGCTGTTGGCTGTTCCAGTATTGATATCACTTGCAGGAGCTCAGGTTACATCGTCGCTCAATTCCCAGACGAACCCTCCCCAGACCACCAGCTCGCAGGGCACATGGCACGACGCAACCAGCAGCGACCGTATGTTCTTCCCCAAGGACATGCTTTGGGGATGGGTGCAGGTCGATATTGCGCCGCCACACAACGAGGTCGATCCCAACCAATGCGCCGGCAACGCCGGCCAGTATGGCGGAGTCAATGCCCCTTGCAGTCTGTTCGCCCGCTACATCATTGGGGGGATCCTCGAAGTGCGTCCCTTCGGCCGCGGCCCGCTGCGTCGCTTCATGGTCTACGGAGCGCCTACATTCCTGTTCGGCAAGACCATTCCCAAGACGCTCTACACCTGGTCGCCCGACGCGATTGGAGTCGAACACTCCTGGGGAGTCGGTATCTACATGAACAAGGGATTCGAATTCCGCGTGACCCAGCACTTCCTCTTCGACCGTCTGGGCGCGCGCGACACCTACCTCGGTCCCGCCGATCTTGGGACGAACGGCCCCTGGGGCCGCTTCGTGACGTTGGGCGTCCGCAAGACCTTCGGCACGCGCCGCTGGTAGGTCTGTAGCGCCGGCGCCCCGACGGCTGTCCCGTGGGAGTCGCGCTCACGGAGTCGCAAGGCGGCCGACGCTCGGTCCAGTGCCTTGGGTGGCGCAGCGCTTTCAGCGCTGCGATAAGGCCGCTGAGGGCTTTAGCTCCCGAAGTGCTTAACTTCATGCTGCAACCGGCATCGCTGGCCGTCGCGTCAACCGCCGCACCAGCCAGAACACGAAGGCAACAAAAGCACCCAGCATCACCAGCGGAAGCCCGAACACCAGAAGCATCCAGCCCGTCCCACTGAAACTGGTGACGTCCCCGCCGATCGTGGCCGCGGCATCGCGGCGAAGGTGGCCTCCAAAGACGGCCACATCGCCTGCCAGCTTCACACCTTTGTCCAGGCGGACATCACCGCCAAACGAAGTGGTGTCGCCGGCGATCTGCCCTTCGTCCTCAACCACAATGCTCCCCCCGAAGGTGGTCACATCTCCCATCACATGTCCGCGCACCCGAATGCTGCAGCCAAAACAGGTAACATCGGACGCCTCGTCCCCAGGCGCGATGGTGATGCTCCGCCCGAACTGGGTGCGATCGCGAGCGCCGTCAGCGAACGCGCTGCTCGAAAGCGCAACGGCAAAAAGGAAGCAGGCAAATATCACGGATGCGAGACGAAAAGCAGTTCTCATAGAACCCCCACACTGCGCAGACTGCGGACTTAGTAGGGAATTATGGCACAAGGACGACGAAAGCAAGAATAATCTGCCCTTTCCGCGCCAGTTCTTTATAATTGTCAGTTTCCTAAAATCGGGGCTCAAAACACTCATAGCGGAGGTTGTGCATGGCTGGCTCTTATAACGGCGTAGCTGTACCCGCAGACGGCAAGAAAATCGGTTATGCAAACGGGAAGTATGAGGTTCCCGCCAACCCCATCATCCCCTTCATCGAAGGCGACGGCACCGGCCGTGACATCTGGAAAGCCTCTCTCCGCGTGTTCAACGCCGCAGTCGAAAAAGCCTACAAAGGCAAGCGCCGCGTCGCCTGGTACGAAGTCTTCGCCGGAGAAAAAGCCAAGGCCAAGTTCGATACATGGCTGCCCGATGATACCGTCGAAGCCGCCCGCGAATTTCGCGTTGCCATCAAAGGACCGTTGACCACGCCTGTAGGCGGCGGGATCCGCTCCCTCAATGTCGCCCTGCGCCAGATCCTCGACCTCTACTGCTGCGTGCGCCCCGTGAAGTATTACAAGGGCGTGCCCTCGCCGGTGAAGCATCCCGAGCGCATGGACGTCGTTATCTTCCGCGAGAACACCGAAGACGTCTACGCCGGTGTCGAGTGGGAGCAGGGAACTGCTGACTGCGCCCGCCTCATCGAGTTCCTCAACAAGGACATGCTCAAAGGCGGCAAGAAGCAGATCCGTCTCGACTCCGGCATCGGCATAAAGCCCATCTCAATCACGGGAACCAAGCGCCTGGTGCGCATGGCCATCCAGCACGCGATTACGAATGGCCTCAAGAGCGTTACGCTGGTGCACAAGGGCAACATCCAGAAATTCACCGAGGGCGCCTTCCGCCTCTGGGGATACGAAGTCGCCACCCAGGAGTTCCGCGATAAGGTCATCACCGAGCGCGAAAGCTGGATCGTCGGCAACAAGGACAAAGATCCCAACATGTCCGTCGCGCAAAATGCCGAAGCCGTTGAGCCCGGCATGGAGTTCGCTCCTCCTGCCTTCCGCCAGACCGTCGAGAAAGAGGTGAAAGCCGTCCTCGACGCCATCTACCCAACTCACGGCAACGGCGCGTGGAAGAAGAAGATCATGATCAACGATCGCATCGCCGATTCGATCTTCCAGCAAGTCGTGACTCGAGCCGACGAATACTCGGTCCTGGCTTGCCCGAACCTGAACGGCGACTACATCTCCGACGCGTGCGCCGCGCAGGTCGGCGGCCTTGGCATCGCCCCCGGCGCCAACATCGGCGATGGCTACGCCATCTTCGAAGCCACCCACGGCACCGCTCCGAAGTACGCCGACAAAGACGTCATCAATCCCGGCTCGGTGATCCTCTCCGGCGTCATGATGTTTCGCCATCTCGGCTGGAACGAAGCCGCCGACCTGATCGAGCAGAGCATGGAGCGCACCATCGAGCAGAAGAAGGTCACCTACGACTTCGAGCGCCTCATGCCCGGCTCCACCAAAGTGAAAACCAGCGAGTTCGCCGGACACATGATCGAGAACATGGACGCAGTCGTGCTGGTGTAGCCGTCCGATTTTTGTGGAAGAGCGGCGCTTTAGCGCCGCGTTCAAAGCCTAACAACGCTGGGCTTTAGCCCCGGAAGTTTTTCATAGAAAGGAATCTTATATGCGCAAGAAAGTCACCATCGTAGGCTCAGGCAACGTAGGCGCAACGGCCGCCCACTGGATCGCCTCCAAGGAACTTGCCGACGTCGTACTCATCGACATCATCGAAGGCGTCCCGCAAGGCAAAGGACTCGATCTCCTCGAAGCCATGCCCATCGAGAAGCGCGACTCCTACGTCACCGGCACCAACGACTACAAAGACACCGCGAACTCCGACATCGTAGTCATCACCGCCGGCATCCCCCGCAAGCCCGGCATGAGCCGCGATGACTTGCTCAACACGAACTACAACATCATGAAAGCAGTCGTCGGCGAGGTGGTCAAGCATTCGCCCAACTGCATTCTGATCATCGTCTCCAACCCGCTCGATGCCATGGCGCAAGCTGCCTACAAACTCAGCGGATTCCCCCGCGAGCGAGTCATCGGCATGGCCGGCGTCCTCGACTCCGCCCGCTTCCGCGCCTTCATCGCCGACGAACTGAAAGTCAGCGTCGAGAACGTGACGGCCTTCGTCCTCGGCGGCCACGGCGACACCATGGTCCCCCTGCCGCGCTACTCCACAGTCGCTGGAATCCCGATCACTGAATTGATAGAAAAGGCAAGACTCGAGGCTCTCGTCCAGCGCACCCGTGACGGCGGCGCCGAAATCGTCAAACATCTCAAAACCGGCTCCGCCTACTACGCCCCCTCCGCCGCAGCCACCGAGATGGTCGAAGCGATCCTAAAAGACAAGAAGAAAATCCTCCCCTGCGCCGCCTACCTGCAAGGCGAATACGGCATCAACGGCCTTTACGTCGGCGTTCCCGTGAAGCTCGGCTCCAAGGGAATCGAGCAGATCATCGAAATCAAGCTGACCCCAGAGGAGAAAGCGGGACTCGACAAGAGCGCGGCCGCAGTGAAGGAGTTGTGCGGAGTGATCGCTGTGTAGCTTTCCACCTCGTACTTCGCTATGGAGCCTGGGCAGGAAAACCCCAGGTTATCTGATTCACGCAGGTGCGCGCGGCCGCCTACGCTGGAAGCTTCCTTCTTAGTGGTGTTGCTCGGCATGTTGTCGTCGAACCAAACCGAGACGTTCTTCAGATCCGTGTCGAGCAACCCGCCCGTCCACGAGGGGACCACGCTACCCATGTCCGTTCCCCAACTAATTGGGAAAGGTTTGCCGTTGATTTGCGCCAACTCACAGTACGACATTCCTAACGAGATACCGTGCATGGCATGCCAACGACTTGCTTTGCCGGAAATGGTTACACTGCTGGGGTTTGCTTCCTTGTCGTGATCCTGCCAAAGAATCTCGATCCTGCGTTCCGGATCCTTCGGAAACAACACCGTTGCGGTATCCGTGTCGCCCTCGCCTAAGCCCATTTCCTGATCTACAACATTGGCAGGCCCCAACCGCTGCACCAGGTCCGCTCGAGTATCCCGGTAGTTGATCGGCCCGGCATCACCGTTCGGCATGACCAGCCACGGATCGGGCGCGGCCTGCCCAAAGCCTAGCATCGTCACCCGTGAAGACGAATCCCGACAGTCCAGAGATCCAACGGCTGCGCATTGATCTCATCGAGCCGCTTCTCCTGCTCCGACCTCGCTCGATTCTTGCAGGGGATTTCACGATCAAGCAAGTTTACCGTGGATTCCGACCTAAGATTGACCATGGTCATTGACCATGGTATAGATAAAGACCATGAAAGAAGTCGCCATCTCCGTGTTCAAAGCCAAGTGCCTCGGCATCCTGGAAGAGGTTCGCAAGACGCGCAAGCCGATTCGCGTAACCCGCTTCGGTAAGCCCGTCGCCGAGGTCGTCCCGCCCACGCCGGAGGCGCGCCCCAAACGCTGGCTAGGTTGCATGGTGGGTACCGGCGAGATTCTGGGCGACATCGTTGGTCCTACCGGCAGCCTGGAGGATTGGGAAGTTGGTCGCGATTGAAGCTGCTTCTCGACACTCACATCTGGGTCTGGAGCGTTTTGGACCCCGGGCGCCTCTCAGCACGGGTGGCAAGACAGCTAGTCAATCCAGAGAATGAGATTTGGCTGTCGGCGGTGAGCGTTTGGGAACTACGCCTTCTCCACGACAAAGGGCGCTTGAAACTGATGCCGGACGCTGTCAGCTGGATCCAAGACAACCTCTCTCGGTTGAATATTCGCGAAGCGCCGCTGACCTTTGAAGTGGCGCTCGCGATATCGTCGTTAAACTTACCTCACAACGACGCGGCGGACGGTTTCATCGCTGCGACTGCAAAGGTGTTTGGTTTAACTCTGGTGACCGCCGACGAACAACTTTTTAAGTTGCCGGACATTGACGTGCTGCGGAATCGTTGAACGCTCCATCCACCCGATCGGCGGTTCTTCAGCGTACCGGTTGCCCCCGCTGCGCCAGAAAGTCCTCCTGGCACTTCTTCGCCCCGGCGAGCAGTTCGGGAAACTCGGGCGCGCTCCTGAGTTCGGCCCAGAGGGAATCGTTCCGCAGCCCCTCAAATGGACAGTAGTGCCCTTCGATCGAAGTCTTGATCATCCGCAGTGCGAGTGCTTTCTGTCCGCAGAACAGCGCGTCACTCGCTACGACATAATGCACTTCGGGGTCAGGGTCGGCAAAAACTTGGTCTGCCTGTTGCTGCGCGAGCTTCGCTGCATTCTCCGAGCCTGGATGATCGACGCACGCCAACATCTCGGGGCTCCACAGCTGATCCCTGAATTTTTCGGCAAGCTCCCGGATCGGCCCCAAGTTTCCGTCGCGAATGTAAAGCCGGATCATATTGCTCGCTGCCCACGCTGACCCCGAATCCAAATCGAGAAACTCCTTCGCCCTGGCGTAGTTGCCCAATTGCTCGAACGAGAACACGCACGATCGAAACGCATAGTTCCCGGGATCCAGCGTCAGCGCGGTGTCACACTCGCGTGCCGATTCCTCAATGGCCCCGCCATAGCGAAGGACATACGATAAGGCAAAGTGGGCGCTAGCCTTCTCGGGATGGCGATCCACCAGCTCTTTCGCCTCCTGGTAGGCCCTTATGAATTGCCCTCGTTCCACCTCAGCCCCAGTCAGCTCTCCCGCCGGATCGATGAAGTTCGGATCGAGTGCCAGCGCTCGTTCAAACGCTGCGTTCGCCCGTTGAAACGCAGCTGGCCCGCCGTTGGAATACGCCGAATCGTAGTGGTATCGCCGCCCCAGGGCATTCCATGCCGGCGCATAGGCAGGGTCCAGTCCCACCGCACGCTCCAACATGGCAATGGCATCCTTATTGGGAGCCGGATCATGCGGTACCGCGATGCTGCGCAGATATAAATCGTAAGCCTCTTCGTTCTTTGGACGCGTCGCCCCTTCCGAAGAATCCGTTCCTGCACCCAGCGCCGGAAGTAGTCCCTGACGCACCTTCGCCGTAATCTGCCCTCGCATCGCAATCATGTCTGGCGCAGCCACGGTCATCGTGTCGCGCCACTCGGTGCGATTGTTCTCCACGTCAACCGCCTCCAGCGTAATCTGCAGCTGCGAGCCTTCCTTCAGAAAGTGTCCAGTCACCACGTCGGTCACATGCATCGCGCGACCAGCCTCCTGCACATCGAGCGTCGGCGAGTCGTACTTGCTGGTCGTCGAAAACGGACGAATCGACAGCGAACGCACATAGCTCAGCGAGGTGGCAATCTCGTCGGCCAGCCCAAGCCGAAGAAAATCCAGGTCTTTCTCCGCTCCCATGTTCTGCAGCGGAAGGACGGCAACCGTTCGCGGATTGGCAGAACTCGCGACGGGCTTTGTCGGCTTCCGACCCTGCCAATAAAAAGCGGCCAACACAATCGCCGCCACCGCCGCCACCCCGAGCGCGATCTTCCCGTAAGAAACCTTCGCCGTCGTAGCCGGTGCCGCACCGCTTTCGGCGACCGTGCTGTGCTGCACCGAACTCGCTGGCCCGGAGCCGCTTTCCGTTCTCGCCGACGGTTCCAGCGGCTGACTCCGTCCCGACTCGGTATCCCTTTTCAGACGCTGCAGATCGCTGCGCATCTCCGAGGCATGCTGGTAGCGCAGGTTGATATCTTTCTCCAGCGCCTTGTTGATGATGTCTTCCAGACGCGCCGGCACCTCATGATTGATCCGCACCGCAGGCACCGGTGCGCGATTCATGATCGCTTCGCAAATTACCGCCGAGCTTTCGCCATGGAAGGGAACATCGCCCGTTGCCATTTCATACAGCACGGCGCCAAACGAAAACAGGTCGCTGCGCGCATCCAGCTCGCGCCCGCGCACCTGCTCTGGCGACATGTACGCCACCGTGCCCACCATCGTGCCCGGACTGGTCAGGTGCGCCTCCTCCAGCGTTTGCGTCTTGTCGAGCGACTTTTCCGCGCCTCGCCCCGCAGCCACCTTCGCCAGCCCAAAGTCGAGAATCTTCGCATGCCCGCGCTTGGTTATGAAAATATTCGCCGGCTTGATGTCACGGTGCACAATACCTTCCGCGTGAGCGGCATCAAGCGCATCGGCGATCTCGATCGCCAGGGCAACAAGCTTCTCGTTGTCCATGGGCTTCGATCCGATGGCATGCTTGAGCGTGATGCCATCCAGAAACTCCATGGCAATAAATGCCTGTCCCTGGTACTCATCAATCTCGTAAATCGTGCAGATGTTGGGATGGTTCAAGGCAGACGCCGCCTGAGCCTCGCGTTGGAAGCGGGCCAGCGCCTGCGGATCTTTGGCTACATCGTCAGGAAGGAATTTGAGCGCCACAAAGCGGCGGAGTTTGAGGTCCTCCGCCTTGTACACTACGCCCATGCCGCCGCCGCCCAACTTCTCGACCAGACGGTAGTGAGAGATAGTTTGCCCGATCACTGGAGCAAAATCCTACGTGGGCAGGTTGGGCAAGTCAACGAAACGGCCGAATGGGCCTCGATCATACGCGATCGATCGTTACCTTCTTGAGCACCACATCCTTGTTCGGGCGATTCTGCCGGTTCTGGGGAACTCCCGTGATCTTCACCGCAATGTCCTGTCCCTCCACAACCTCGCCGAAAATCGTGTGCTTGCCCGTTAGCCAATCGGTTGGCACCGTTGTAATAAAGAACTGCGATCCATTCGTGTTCGGTCCGGCATTCGCCATGGCCAGTTTGCCCGGCTTGTCGAACTTGTGCGGCGAGCCCTTGGTCTCATCCTCGAACTGATACCCTGGCCCGCCCATGCCCGTGCCCTGCGGATCTCCACCCTGAATCATGAAGTCGGGAATCACGCGGTGAAAAATCGTTCCATCGTACAGCCGATCTTTCGATTTCTTGCGCGTCGAGGGATGCGTCCAGTCCCGCTTGCCTTCCGCGAGTTCTACAAAGTTAGCAACCGTCTTCGGCGCATCTTTTTCAAACAGCCGGCAGACAATCGTTCCTTCCGAAGTTTCAAACGTCGCATAAAGTCCAGGTTGTCGAGTCATAAAATTCCTTTCGAGATTGATCGCTGTTCGTGAGTAGGATGATGGGGAGACAGCCGCCTCGGGTGTCCGCCTCGGCGAAGCCGTCGGTCCTAGTTGGAACTCGCCGGTGGCTTTGGAGAGGTCGTCGCCGCAGGCTTCTTCACAGTCGTCCCCGCCCCCGGCTTCGGCCCCGTCCCCGTACCTCGCACAATCGTGATGTGAACAATCTTCACCGGACGAAACGGTTTGTCATTCGAGGGATCCCGAGCCATATGCGCGATCTGCTTCACCAACTCCACAGAAGCCTCATCGCACTGCCCAAAGATCGTGTAGCCGCCATTCAAATGCGGCACGGCCACTTCGGTGATGAAAAACTGCGAGCCGTTGGTTCCCGGTCCGGAGTTGGCGTAAGCGAGACGGCCCGGCTTGTCGAAGAGCAAGTCACCCGACACTTCGTTCTTGAATTCGTATCCTGGCGAGCCCGTGCCATTTCCCGCGGGATCGCCGCCCTGAATCATAAAGTCAGGAATCACCCGGTGAAAAATTGTCCCGTCATACAGGGGCACCCCATGCTTGGTCGCCCCGCTTACCGGATTCTTCCAGTCCTTGGTCCCGCTCGCCAGCCCAATAAAGTTCTCTACGCCGATGGGCGCCTTGTCCGGAAACAGCGTGCAGGTCATTTTCCCCGCCGTCGTATTGATGATTGCCGTGGGCTTGGTCGATGCCGCAGGTTTCGCCGCACTGCTCGACTGGGCAGCAGTGCCGGTTTTGGCCACAGGGGGGGCCTGTGCGGCAGAACTCGCCTGCCCCCATGCCATTGATGCCGCCACCGTGATCACTGAAATCGCGAATATCTTACGCATAGAGCTCCTTGCGAATTGAAGGTGTTGCCGCAACCAGCGCAACGTTGCATTGTACGACAGCCGCGTCTACCGTTTCCTCAGGGGGAGAGGCAACCCAGTATCGACAATCCATGCCTTGTCATCCTGAGCGGCGTCGCCTTTCAGGCGAAGTAAAGGATCTCAATCGGAACCCACCCAGACGGAATGAAGCTACTTGGCTGCCGCCGCCTGCATCTCGTGGCTCACGCCCTCCACCTCCCGAAACACCCGCATCAGATTCCTGCCCAAAATCTTCTTGATGTCCTCCGCACTGTAGCCGCGGTCAAGCAGCGCCTGCGTAATCTTCGGCAAATCGGCGGCCGAGTCGATCCCCTGCGGCGTCGCTCCGCTCACTCCGTCAAAATCAGATCCCAGCCCCACGTGGTCAATTCCCGCCACCTTCGCGATGTGATCGATATGATCAATCAATGACTTCAGCGGCGGCCGCGGAATCTTCGCCATCCACTCCCGCTCGATCCGGTCGATGTCCGTATAGTTCACGGGCTTGCCCTCAGCTTTGAGTTGGTCCGTGTACTTCTGAACCGCGGCAGCAGTATCTTTTTGCTGGGCGATCATGGCCTTGCGAAACTGTTCATCGATAAAGCCGTTGTAGAAATTCACCTGCACCACACCGTCATTCTTCGCCACCGCCCGCAGCATCTCGTCCGTCATGTTGCGTGGAGCATCTGTCAGCGCCCGCGCTGACGAGTGCGACGCGATCACCGGCGCCTTGGTCGTCGCAATTGCATCCCAGAATGTCTTGTCGGCCACGTGCGAAATGTCGACCATCATCCCCAGTCGGTTCATCTCCAGCACCACCTGCTTGCCAAAATCCGTCAGCCCGTTGTGATGCTGCACCTTCGGATCGTCAATATCCCCCGAAGAGTCCGCCCACTCGTTCGTGTTCGACCACGACAGCGTCATGTAGCGTACACCCAGCCGGTAGTAGTCGCGCAGCAGGTGGATGTCGTTCTCAATGGAGTGCCCGCCCTCAATCCCCATCAGCGCGGCGAGTTTGTGTTCTTTGTGTGCCCGGTCAATGTCGTTGGGCGAGTACGCCATCATCATCTGATCCGGATGCCGCGCCGCCTGTAAATACACCGAATCAATCAAGTCGAATGTATGCCGCGCAAACTGGCCCTGATTGGTCCCCGGATCCACCCAGATCGAAAAAAACTCCGCTCCCAGATTCCCGCGCCGCACCTTGTCGAGGCTGATGTGGCCAGCGTCTTTGGGATCGGTCGACCCGATATCGAACCCCTCATCCAGAAACCGCTGCGGCGTATCCGCGTGCGTATCGACAACCAAAGCCGAATCGTGAAGTTTCTGGGCGCGCGCACTGACCACAACGTCCGAAGCACCAGAAGATGCTTTGTCCGGCGCCTGCGCGAGAGCAAGAGAAGAGATCAAAGCAAAGGTGAGAAGGAACCTGTTCGTCATAAGGGAAGCCCGCGATCCTAAGGTCGCAGGGCAGTCCCCGATTGTATAGGGACATCTGCCGCACGACAAAACCTTCAGCCAAGGGAACCATTCCATGTGGTAAAGAGGGGAGTCCCTCAAGCCGCGGAGCGGCGCAAGAATGCAGCCCACAGCGCAAGCTGTGGGTGGCGGGAATGAAAAAATCAGAAGCCCCAAAGGGGCGAAAGAAAAAACGAGAGACGAACAGGCGTCATCCCACCGGAGTCGTTCTTCAAGCACGAGGAGGCGTTTCGTGGCCAACAGCACTCGACCGCAAAGCAGCCATCGCCCGCTCCACACAAGTCTCCAGCGGCCGCTCCGTATCGATCACAGCTTTAGGATGCACGATCGCCTCGAATCGCCCCTTCACCTCAAGATAGAGCGGGAAGTCCCGATTCCCCGCAGGATGCACGTCCGCATCCGCAGCCAGCCTCCGCCGCGTCGTCTCCTCCGAACAAACACACTCCAGAATCCGCCAAGGCTGCCCCAGTGACTCCGCCGCGCCGACTACATTTTCGATCTGATACCGCCGCGAAAACGGACGTCCATCCAGAAAAATCATCCGTGCCCAATCGCGCCCCAGCAAATACCCCGCAGTCTCCGTCATGATCTGTAAACAGTAGTCATCCTGCCGCGAAGAATATTCAATCTCCGATGGCGAAAAAATCGCATGCCGGATTTCATCTTTACTCAAGACGCGTCCCGCCGTGCGCGCAGCCAGTTCCCGGGCTAGCGTGCTCTTCCCACTGCCGGGAAGTCCAGCCATCAACACAATCATAAGAATAGAATCGTAAAGGAAGTCCCGCGGAAGTTGCCACTCAGAAGGGAAGAGCTCTGAAACCCTGAAACCTGCTTTTTCCTATTTCGTCCCGCTGCCCAGCGCCACCTGCGTTTCCGGTTTCTCGGTCTCTGGCCGCTCCACCGGAATAATCGTCTGCGTCAAGCGCCAGTCGGAGTACAGGCCGCTCACCATAATGTGGAACACCCACTGGTGCCGTTCTTCTTCCGGTTCCACCAGGCCGAGCGCCTTCATGTAGAACAGGTAGTGCTCCATCCACTTCACTTGTTCCTTGCTCATGCCGCGGCGTTGCAGGTCCACCGTCACGCCCGCCAGATGCGATGAAGCCGTATCCCCATCCGCCGGAGCCGCATTGCGGTTATGCCGCCGCAGTTTCTTCTGCACCTTCACCGTTCGAACCGCCGAGTTCACCTGAATCTGATCGTGAAAGCGGTTGTAGTAGGCCTGGCTCAGATCATTCACAAAATCGAGTGTCCACGGCCGGCAATACCGCCGCGAAGGATCCAGCCGTGGATCGAACCTCAATGTCTCCCCCGCGCGAATCTCCAGCAGGGAACCGTCTGCCTTCAAAGCTTCCAGTTCTGTTTCATTCTGAATGCGCGGCAGGTCGAGACGATTGATCTCCGCATTCTGGATCAGCAACGACTCATGCGAAGGCCGGAACATCGGATTCCACCGCAGCCACCGGAAACGCCGGTGATGCACGTTCGCGCGGTGCACCGCAAAGGCGCTGCCTGACATTCCCCCGCATACCATCGCTAGGAGGACAACCGCCGCGAACTGGAATCGAATAAACTTTCTCAAGGTTTCCGTGTGGGGCGGGCATTCTGCCCGCCGAACCGCCAATACCGCCTCACGACTCTTCTCTGTGAGTGCGGCTATTCTAAGCCATGCTGTCAAGGGGCCCAGCCCGAACTGCCGCCGGACCGTTACTTGAGTACCCAAAACACCACCTTGCCGTGGTTACTTACCTTCCACGAAAGAAATGCCCTACTGTTCTGTCGGCAAATTACGGGCCATTCTTGAGACTCTCGCACAATCGCGCGTATGTCCCCGGTAAGCCGCGACTTGGCGCGAGTTGGATGATTCGGTGTCCCGCCCGGTTGGGCGGTTTTTCGGAACAAAGTGACAAATTTCAGCGCCGCAAAAGGTCACCCAGCGCCTGTTTCATGACCTGCCCGCCCACCTCAGAGATGGACTTGGTCAGCGGAATATCCTTGGGGCATACCTCGACGCAGTTCTGCGCATAGCCGCATTCCTGTATACCGCCATCGCCCATCAGCGCCGCCAGTCGCTCCCGTTCGAGCGCCTTGCCCGTGGGATGCGTATTGAACAACCGCACCTGGGCGATGGTCGCCGCCCCCACGAAGCCCGTGTCCTCATTGAACTGCGGACAAGCCTCCATACAGCAGCAACACGAAATGCACCGCGAAATGGGATACGCGGCTTCCTGCTCCTCGGCTGACATGCGCGGCCCGGCTCCCAGGTCGTAGGTGCCGTCGATCGGCACCCACGCTTTGACAGCCTTCAAATTCTCAAAAATCACGCTGCGGTCCACCGCCAGATCACGCACCACCGGGAACTTCGAAAACGGCTCCAGGCGGATCGGCTGTTCCAGATTGTCAATCAGCGCCGAGCACGCCATGCGCGCCTTCCCGTTGATCAGCATGGCGCACGACCCGCACACTTCCTCGAGACAATTCGAATCGTAGGTGATGGGCGTGGTCGCCTTGCCGTCGCGGGTGGACGGTTCGGCCGCAATGTCCATCAGCGCCGAAATCACATTCATGTTCGGCCGGTAGGGAACTGAGAACTCCTCCCAGTAGGCCTTGGACGTGGGAGTTGCTTGCCGCTTGATCTTGATGATGACGGATTTATCAGCCATTAGCTCTTAGCCTTCTTGATACCCACTGTCATCCGGAGCGAAGCGAGGATCTATGCACTCTACTGAAGCCAGCAAACTCCGATAGGTCCTTCGCTGCGCTCAGGATGACAACACGAAATAGGAACCCTTAGTATTTCCTCGCCCGCGGCGGAATCAACGACGTATCCACCGCCTCAAACTCAAACTTCGGCTCATCCGCATCCGGCGCAAAATACGCCTTCGTCGTCTTCAGCCAGTTCTTGTCGTCGCGCTCCGGGAAGTCCGGCTTGTAGTGCGCCCCGCGCGATTCATCGCGCATGCCCGCGCCCTGCGCAATTACCCGCGCCAACTGCAGCATGTTGTAAAGCTGCCGCGCAAACACCACCGTCGTATTCGCCCACTGCGTGCGATCGCTCAAGTTGATCTTGCCGTAACGCTCTAGCATCTCGACAAGCGTGGCGTCGGTCTGCTTCAACGCCTTGTTGTAGCGGATGACCGTGCAATCCTTCGTCATCAGCTCGCCCAGTTCGCGCCACAACTTGAAAGGATTCTCCGCCCCATCCGCCTTCATCAGATGAGTATTGATGTCTTCCTGCCGCTTCCGCTCCGCCGCAAAGCATCCATTCCCGTCAGACGCGGCCTGCAGCCCGCGCGCATACTTCACCGCATTGGGCCCGGCGATCCCGCCACCGTAGATACACGACATGAGCGAATTCGCGCCCAGCCGGTTCGCCCCGTGATATTGGTATTCGCACTCGCCCGCCGCATAAATTCCGGCGATGTTCGTGGCCTGCTTGAAGTCCACCCACAGCCCGCCCATGGTGTAATGCATGCCGGGGAAAATCTTCATCGGCGTGTCGCGCGGATCGTCTCCGACAAACTTCTCGTAAATCTCGAGAATCCCTTCCAGCTTGCGGTCGAGAATCTTTCGGTCGATGTGTGTCAGGTCGAGATACACCATCGGCTTGCCGTCGATCCCCAGGTTGTATTCGTATACGACCTTAAAGATCGCCCGGGTCGCCACATCGCGCGGCACCAGGTTCCCGTACTTCGGATACCACTCTTCGAGGAAGTACCACCGCTCATTCTGCGGAATGGATTTCGGATCCCGATTGTCGCCCGGCTTCTTCGGAACCCACACGCGCCCGCCCTCACCGCGCGCCGACTCCGACATCAAACGCAATTTATCTTCGCCCGGAATGCAGGTGGGATGTACTTGAATGAATTCGCCGTTCGCGTAATAGCAGCCCTGCTGGTAAAGCGCCGACTGCGCCGATCCAGTACACACCACGGAATTCGTGGACTTGCCAAAAATCGCCCCGTTCCCCCCGGTGCAGATGATGATCGCGTCCGCAGGGAACGTCCGCACTTCCATCGACCGCAAATCCATTGCGCAGATGCCACGGCACACCCGGTTATCATCGAGCACCGCCGACAAAAATTCCCAGTGCTCGAACTTCTTCACCTTACCTTCGGACTCGTACCGCCGCACCTGCTCGTCGAGCGCGTACAGCAGTTGCTGGCCAGTAGTTGCCCCGGCAAACGCAGTGCGGTTGAACAAAGTCCCGCCAAATCGGCGGAAATCGAGCAGTCCTTCAGGTGTCCGGTTAAACGGCACGCCCATGCGATCGAGCAGGTCGATGATGCCGGGCGCCGCCTCGCACATGTCCTTCACCGGCGGCTGATTGGCCAGGAAATCGCCGCCGTAAATCGTGTCGTCAAAATGATTCCAGGTCGAGTCGCCCTCGCCCTTCAGGTTCTTCGCCGCGTTGATGCCACCCTGCGCGCACACCGAGTGCGACCGCTTCACCGGAACAATCGAGAACAGGTCGACGTTCGCGCCCATCTCCGCGATCTTGATCACCGCCGACAGCCCGGCGAGCCCGCCGCCGATCACAATGATTTTGGGAGTCGCCATCTTATTGCACCGGCTTTCCGTTGCTGGCGGTCTGCGCGCCCGCTTTAGGACTGGAATGAATCATCGTGCGGTTCTGGTCGTCGTCCGCCACCGGCCGCGAGCGGAACGAATACAAACTCGCAAACCCCGCCGCGCAAAGCACCAGGAACAAAGCCAGGCATACGCGCAACAACCTCTTTTGCGCCTTATCCCCCGACACAATCCCCCACTTCGCACAGAACAGCCAGATGCCATACGCGAAGTGCCATGAAGCCGCTACCAGACCCACCACGTAGAACAGAAACATTCCAGTGTGCATCACTTCCATCTGCACTTTGCCGAACGAAAGATCGGGCCGTGCATGCAAATCCACTCCAGTAAACCGCATCGTGTACGTGTGCCACAGGATGTAGACAAAAGCGATCCCGCCCGTCCAGCGCTGCGCCGTATACATCCAGTTGCCACTCCAGGGATACGCCACCGTATTCCCGTCTCCGCGATACCAGATGTAGAACCCATAAAGCGCGTGGAACAAAATCGGCAACCAGATCCCGAACAGCTCCAGGAAAAACACCAGCGGCAGGTTCGCCAGAAAGCTCACTTGGCGCGCATACGCATCCGGCCCGGTGATGGCCGTCGAGTTCGAAATCAAAATATGTTCAAACAGGAAAGCGCCCACCGGAACGATCCCCGAAAGGGAATGCAGCCGGCGCAACAAGAATGAATACCCCTGACCAGCGCGCAACGGAGCCACTCCATGCGCTACCACGGGAGCAGTAGAACTGGCTGACGCCACGAATCGCTCCTTATGAATTCCGCTTATTTGTCCGCCACAGAGAAAAGAACTTTTTATTATCCGGTGCCGGAAGAAGTGAAGTCAAGGAAGGGGGCAGGCATGGTGACGAAGTTTGCAGACAGAGTGGGCGATCTTCTGTGGCGTCATCTTGAGCGTCGCCGTTCTTCAGGCAGAGCGAAGGATCTCACGTGGACAATCCAGTGATGAAATTAGCCGCGCCCTTCACAGCAACTCCAGCATTCCCCGCAGTTCTACAAATGACTCCACCACCACATCCACTCCCGCCGCCGACAGCCTATCCGCCTCAAAGGTTGTCGTAATTCCAACCGCAACGCACCCCGCAGACTTCCCAGCCACAATTCCATTCAGCGAATCCTCAACGATCCAGCACTCCCCGGCCTTCACGCCAAGCTCACGCATCGCCATCAGAAACACTTCCGGATCCGGTTTCGGACGCGGCCTCCGCCCATGATCGACAATCACCTCAAAAGCATCGCCGATGCCGAGCCTTTCCAGAGCAGCCATACGATTCCGCGGCGTGGCCGACGTAGCCAACGCAATCCGGTACCGCGATTTCGCCCACATCACAAACTCAACAGCTCCCGGGACCGCCGCCTGCTCATGCTCGATGCTCTCGTAGAATTCCCGCTTCAACCGCGACAACTCAGCTAGCCTTTCCATGCCACCGTGCTCGCGCAAAATCTCCGGCAGCATCGTCTCATCCGGACGCCCCTTGTAACTGTCGTACACCGCTTCTGACAACTCGATCCCCAACTGCCGGAACGCCAGTTCCTTCGCCCGTTTGTGCAGTGGTTCGGAATCGACCAGAACTCCGTCCATGTCGAAGATAAGTGCAGATGGCGCCTTGAGGTTTGGAGACCTCACGCTTTCTCCGGCTCCCGCGACCTCGCGTCGCACCATTCCAGAAACTGCCGGAAAGCTCCTCCACGATGGCTATACCGCGCCTTCTCTTCCGCGCTAAGCTCGGCAAACGTCTTCTGAATCTGCGGAAAATAAAACAGTGGATCATACCCAAACCCGCCGGCTCCGCGTGGCGAATCCAGAATCACTCCCTCGGCCGTTCCGCGAAAAGTAGCCAGCGTGTGCCCATCGCGCGCCGCCGCCAGCACGCACACGAATCGTCCGGTCCGCTTCTCCGCAGGAACGTGCCGCAGTTCCCGCAAGACGCGCGCATTGTTCGCCTCATCATCGGTATTCTCGTCGGCCAAGTGCGGCTGATCGGCGGCATACCGCGCCGAGTGCACCCCCGGAGCCCCACCCAGCGCGTCCACCTCCAGCCCCGAGTCATCCGCCACCACAATCTCCCCCGCCGCATGAAGCGAATATTCCTCCGCCTTCTTCCGCGCGTTCTCCTCAAACGTGACCCCGTCCTCAACCACAGCAGGCAGGGAAGCAAACCCCGGGATGCTCCCAATCTCGATCCCATGCGGTGCTGCCGCCCCCGCGAAATCCCGCACCTTCCCCGGATTCGAAGTGGCAATCAATATTCGTCGCATATGTTCAAAGACTTATCTTCAAGAAGCGCCTTTGGGTGGCGCAGCGCTTTGAGCGCTGCGGTAGAGCTTTCTTGTGTGTCAGGGCTTCAGCCACTGAGGTACTTTCTTCTTTCGGAACAGCGCGCCGGTCAGACTACCGCTTGCCGCGCCCGCTTCCGCCTCCACAATCCCCAACCCGCCACTCCCACCCCTGTCACCAGAGAAATCCATCCCCCCACTGCCCGATCCCATGTCCTTACAAATCGAATCTCCACCCGATTTATTCCTGCGCCTACCGGAACCAGCATCTGCCCCGTCTCCGCCCCCGCAGCCGTCTCCACCACCCGTCCGTTCACTTCCACCCGCCACGCCGGATACCGAAACAACCGCAGCGCCACCTGATCCGCCGCCGACATCTCCGCCGTAAACATCCTCGATTCGGCATCCCACTGCTGCACATGAATCGCCGCGTGCGCGGGACCATCCACAGTCACGTTGCGCGCCTCTTTGTCGATCGATCCAGGTTCCGCCCCCAGTGGCGTATATTCATCCGTCCCTTCGTATCCCGCGCCAGTCGCCATGTTGTCCTGCATCTCGCGCAGATCAGCGGCTGTGTCCCACCACGGGGCCTGCGCATAGCGCCACGCCCCAACAATCACCAGAATCGAAACGGCAACAATTGCAGCCCGCCACCACCACCGCCGCAACCCCACCATCGCCAGCAGAGAAAAGATCATGCTCATACACAACAACCAGCGCCACGGAAACTGCATGAACTGCATCTTCGGCAAAACCTTCCACAGCACCGCCGCCACCGGAAACATCAGCACGCTGCAGGCCACCGCCCACGCGACCAGTACACCCCAAAGTTCGCGCTGTGTCTCCCGCCACCGCCGTGCAGCCCACGCTGCCACGACAATCACCACCATCTCCCAAACCGCCAACCAAGTGACGATGCGGTTAAACGCGTCATGATCCCCATCGCTCGTGTGGATAAACAAGAAGTTATCCGCCGG
Organism: uncultured Acidobacteriaceae bacterium; assembly: GCA_963832015.1. GTDB lineage: Bacteria > Acidobacteriota > Terriglobia > Terriglobales > Acidobacteriaceae > Sulfotelmatobacter. The sequence goes on along the minus strand of CAWHSR010000009.1, from coordinate 21,254 downwards.
GCGCGATCCCGCCGACACCGCCTGCGCAATATCAATCCAGCGCTGTTCGTAAATCGCGGGCAGCAGATAGAATGCCGCCAGGCACGCCCCCAGCGCCACCGCCCCCGTTCCCACAAGAAGTAATCGTGGGGCTCGCCGCTGCCACGCAAACCACACCAGCAGCAGCGCCAGCGAATAATGAATCATCACCGCCGCCGGCGCATTCGTCAGCCACGCCGCCGCCAGTACGAAAGCCAGCGGCACGATGGCATGCCGGCCCTCGTCCACTACCTTGAGTACGCACAGCAGCAACAGCGGTACCAGGCAACTTGCGAGCAATTCGGCAAAGGCGCTGCGCCAGTAAACAATCACCAAATGATAGGGATTCACCGCATACAGCACGGCCACGAAGATGGCATCGCGCCGGTCGAACTTCAGAGGATCCAGCCATCGCCGCGCTAGAACGAACATTGCGACGCCCGCGGCCACCAATACGATCCACAGGTAAATGCAGGATGCCACAGTCCACGGAAAGATCGCGCTCAACAGAGCGCCGAGCGTCCACGACGCCGGGGGATAAAACACGAACCGCGGCTCCCCATAAGCGAAATGCGCGAGCGCCGCCCACCGCGGATAAACAATCCCGTGCTTCCACTGCGCCAGCACTTCGAGCCACGAATACAAATGAAACTCCACATCGTGACCCGATGGCGTTCCAAGAAAGAAGAAGGGAATTTCCACGGCGAACGCCGCGCTGGCCATCGCCAGCAACGGAGCCCACAGCAGCCCCGCGCCGTCGCGTCGTCTCAACTGAGCTTCCGCCCCTCTGGTCTTTCCCAGACTCATTCCCCTCGACGCCAAAACTTGAATGCGCTCAAACGGAAAAGCACAGTCTACTTTAACGGAGATTTAACATGGCTGAAATCATCTCGCAACACGCGTCCGCTACCGTATTCGCAACGGGGTAGAGCAGACCACTGAGAGTTGAGGGGCCCGCGCCAAAGACGGGGCCCAGGTCCCTCAGTTCTCCGATAGGCCGCCACCGCTGAAGCCTCCCAATCCCACGCACTCTCGCCTGCCGCACCGCTCACCTGAAATCTCTCGCGAAAGATCATAGATCATCTGCCACTGACCTGCCACGGGAAGCCTTTTACGCGTAGCCGAACACCCGCGCAGAAATACGCACGTGAGCGCGCTCTACTAAGCGAGGAATAGAAAGGAATCGAAGGAAAGGCTCAGGAGGGAGTTTCTTCTTAACCGCGCTGAAGCTGCAGTTCAGACAGGAAATCATCCTGCTGCAGCGATGCGCCTCGCCGCAGCAATTCGAGTAGCGGATCCTCTAGCTCTTCGCCGGGCTCTTCCGTCGTCTGCTCTCCCGGCTCAAACTGAGTGAGATCCGCGACCAGTGCTCGCGGAGAAATAATCAATTCCAACATGGTTGCGGGACAGTTGCGCAGGAAATCGATCAGATTGGCAACCTGCGCGCGCTGCTCCGGCGTGCGGGAAGGGAACTCAACTCCCATGCCTTGCCCAGGGTGCGCCACTCGGACCATGCCTTCGGTATGAACTTCATGCTCCTGCGCCTTAAGACACAGATCGACTAACGCGCGCTCTGGGAAGGGCGCATCGGTTTGCACGTAGCACCCGCCCAAACTTAAGTCGGTCAACTTGCAATGCGGTACGGTTTCATCGACCTCCGCGCCCACTGCCGCAGCCGCGGCTTGCAGCCACCCCTTCAGTTCTGCCTTGGCGGCTTCTGAAACATCCAGAAAGTGAACGCCCGTCTGCCCATTGGAGTTCGCCCAAGCCACCTGCCCATGCGCTTCGATTTCCGCAGTCGTGTCGGGCAACTGGAAGCGGAATGCCAGCAACGAGCCCGACACCTGAGACTCCGCCGTCAGTACTTCCATACCCGTCTCAGACAGATCCAGAAGAATTCCATCCGTCTTGCGCGTGTCCGGCAACGTGATCTCCACCGGCGCCTGCACCGGAATCCGGACCGCCCGGCGCCGCTCCCGACTCAATAGAGCCGCCGCTGCGCGCAGTCCGGCTTTCGCCGCATCCTCAGAGATCGGTTTGTACAGCACAAAGTGCGCCCCGCCGCTCAGAATGCCTCGCACCTTCGCTGTGTCGGCCACCAAGGCGACGCTTAACGGGCTCGTGCCCAATTGCTGCGCCTGCCTCAGTACGCTTTCCGCCAGTTCCGGGTTGTCAAAATCCACAATGAGCGCGTCGAACTTCTGCTGCTGAATTCGGGCAAGAGTGGTCTCCGGATCGCTGGAGCGGTCCATCGCGAGGCCGAAGGTGGGCAACACTCTGCCCAGCACATCAGACGCGGAGTCGTCGGTCGAAACCAATAATGCCTGAAGAGTCATAAGTACTTGGTCTCAGCGCCAGCCTGATCTACGGCCAGCGAGGAGCGGTTGGACGGGCTGCCTTGGAAGACGAAGCGCTGCTCGAACTCGCGCCCGCCTTTGCTGCCATCGAATCTCCCTGAACGGTGGCGTCGTCTACTTCTGCCAGCACTCCGTTGTCGTCATCATCGTTCTCGGCCAGCAAGGGCGCTACTTCTCGCAGCTTTTCCGCTGCCTGCTGGAGCATCTCGATCTGTTTGCCAAGTTGGGCGTATTTCGCCTGCTTCTGCCGCAGGACCTCATGAATATCTTTCATACAACCCCCTGTTGGCAATCTAAGGAGCCCACGCCCGACGGGTCAACGGTAATCCCCCCGCTCAGATTACCGGGGTAATGGAAGCCGCGACCGGCATGCTATTGGGACAAGAAAAAGCCCCGCCATCGCCCGGCGGGGCCTTTTGATTCAGGAGATTGTTAAGATGCTCTAGGCTTTCAGCTTCTTTCGCAGTATTCCGGCAAGACCAACCAGGCCCGTGCCCAGAAGCGTCAGGCTCCCCGGCTCGGGAACCACAAGATTCGTGTCGCCGCTGCTGATCGTCGTCGTGCCAGTGAAAAAGCCCTTGCCGGTATTGATCGTGAGCTGTACGCTCGCGCCGTTCACCGTGCCGCCGCCCATCCAGCTTCCCCAAATCGAACCCGTCAGCGTGTAGTTATGAGTTCCATTGGCGAGGGTTACGAGAGTCCAAGTCACCGGCCCAGAGAAGCTTCCGTTGAACATCGTCCCGTTCGGAACGCCATTCGTCCCGTTACCCATAATGATGAACGACCCGCCAGCGGCAAAGGTTCCACCTTGCTGGAGATCTCCAGACGTCAACGCCCCAGTCGCAAAGGTGATGGTGCCCAGGCTGTTGCCCGTAACCAGACCCATCCCGTTCAGGCCATTCACGGCAATCAATTCCGAGCCACTCAGACTCAAACCGGCACTGCTGCCCGACAAAGTGCCACCGCTATTGGTGAAATCAATTGAGCTAGTGGCAAATGCAGCCATTGGCAAGGCTAGGGCGAGTAGAACCGTCCACAAAATGCGCTTCATAGAAATGTCTCCTCCTGAATCTCACTCGGGGCAAACTACCCACAGACAGATAGAATCCCCATGAACCTAGTGCACTCGCAGTACCAAAGTCGACACTTTTCCAATACATTGCAAATAAACAAGTTACTCCAAACTTGGCGCGAACTCCAAAATCCCCAAGTGCAAACGCATGCACACTTGAAACATCCTTTTGCTACTAAGGGGGACTCGTACCCGTCCTCGAACTACACCAAAGTAACCTCGTTGCCCGTCCGATTTCAAGAGGCCCATTTGTGCCTCCCCTAGCCCGAAAGTGTCATTTTCAAGCTCGGACGGAGCAGGTAGCCTGTGCGGTGAGCAGTTCTGGGGGAGGGCTGTTCGGGCGTCCTGCGGCTCAAACGAACCGCAGGACGCTTCTTAAGCTTTTGAGCAGAATTCGATGCGGTGCCCACTATCCCGTCAGCGAAGGCAACTTCCACGCCGATCCCAGTAGAAATATGGTTCCCACCACAATGCTGTAAGCCGACGTGAGCAAGGTCAAACCCGGCACCGCGTTCGCACTGATCACGGTCATCACCGAATTGAGAGTGCTCGACAGGAAGCCCTTAGACTCTCTACCCGGAGACAGCCATAAAAGCACTTTGTCAGCGGAGAACAATCCCGCTGCTACTCCGCACATCAGCGTATTCATGACCAGTAGGCCGACAATGAACATCAGCAAACCCAGCATCCCAGCACCCGTACCACCCAGATTCGCCGTCATCAGGAACAGAAGAATCTGCGTCGGAGTTTCCGCCCCCAGTCCATGAATCACGCCCACCAGGAACGTCGAACTGCTCCCATATCCGTCCTTAAACACTTGCGGAGCTTCCACCCGCGTTCCGCCAAAAATCCGGCTCAACCGCCAGTAGATCCATAAAATTCCGTTGATCAGCAGCGTGATTCTGGTTCGCGGGCGGGCGTGGCTATGCGTCGAAGGATGAAAGAATGTCCCCAGCACGTAGAGTCCCAGGACTAACAATGTGATACCCACCAGTCGTTCCGCCCAGCGATCGCTGGACGCAGGCAGTGCGATGCGAAACGTAACGGCCGCCGATCCTAAAATCGCCACCGTGGTTGCGTGCCCCGCCACATACAACAGCCCGTATCGCATCGCGTCGCGTGCTTTCGACTGCACGCTGCTGATATCGGTAATCGCCGCAATGTGGTCATAGTCCAGCCCGTGCCGGAATCCCAGCATGGCGGCCGAAACCAGGGCTAGTCGTAGATTGACGGGATCCACCAAAGAAGAATTCCGCGTGGCAAATTCGCGAATCAAATCCGCCGGCCACGCTGGTCCTGTAGGCTAGCACACTCTAGACGGAGGACCCGGCGTGATGCCAGCGAAGCATTACCAGTCAGCCTTCCAAAGTGGCCAAGACTAGCTTACTGTCCGCTCGATCCCGGTTTCGCTGCCGTTCCCTTGACCGTCTCTCCCGGACCGATCAGTTCCCGCAGTCGCCGCGACAGAATCGCCGCCAACGATCGGTAGAACCGGGAACCCAGATGAGGATAGAGCTCGAACATCGATTGCAGGGTCGGACGGTCCAGGTAGTAAGTCTCGACATCCTCTTTGGCCACCACGTTCGCCGAAGCCGGCAATTCGTCCAGAAAAGAGATCTCCCCGCACGGCTCCCCTGGATTCACTCCCAGCGCGGTCCCTTGCGTCGGAATCTGTACCGCGGCGGTACCCTTGAGAAGCACGAACACTCCATACGTGCGCTTGCCTTTCGACACAATCGCTTCGCCCGCTTTGAACTCTCTGCGGACTGCCTTATCCGCGATCAGCGCCCAGTCGTTGGGCGTCAGATACACCAATCCGTTCTTGGTGCTCGATAGCATGGAAACATCTTGCTGCTGAATGGCTTTCGTCATGGCGCGCTAACCCGATTTCCGGAGAGACCCGCCCCGGGGGTATTTTGACTGACACAGATGTGTAGCAATAAATAAAAGAAGCAACAGGGCTGAAACGAGATTAGCAGAAAGGCCGCGACAACGCCCGCGCGCCGAACCTTCCGAGTTAAGTGCGTCGCCCGAAAGAAGCTAGGGAAATGGTGCGCCCTGGAGATTCGAACTCCCGACGTACTGGTACGTAGCCAGCATACAATCCCATTAACGCCAGTCTCATTCGTTAGTCTCGCTATCTGGCTCCAACTCTGCGCCGACTGCAATGAATTTAGCGCGAGAAATCTCTCTCGTCTCAAAATCTGTCCTCACCTCATAGAGTGCAACATAAGAGTGCAACGCCTGTTCTCAACAGTTATCCGAAATCCAGTCCCGCTTTTGGCGTAAATTGTTTGCGTGATAGTGAGTCTATCCGTGACTGTGTTGCTCTGCTCTGCATCTCTGCGTTTTGGGCCGCTTGAAATCCGCATCCCTCACGAACGCTACAAACAGCACGACAATGTTAACGTTGTCATCGCAAACACCAGCACCAAGGATGTGTATTTCTGCGTCGAAGACCGGGACGCCGACCATCTCGAAACAACTCCAACGCCCGTCTACCTCCAGCGCAAGAACAAACGCGGATGGGGCACACTGCTCATCGGGCCGGATGTCGGCAGCATGAGGCATTCGTTAGTTTAGGGCGCCGGAGAATCGCAGCAATACCCATTCCGGTTAAGTGACTTAAGAGAGATGCGGATAATGCTCGACTATTGGCGGGGAGAGCGACCGCACTTGCCAACAGCCGAAGGGGTGTGCGGACAAGCAGCATGCTTGGCCGTTATTCGTCTGCGATAAGAGCCGCATGCGCTAACGAGCGCTCGTACGGATCCCTGCGGGGGGCAATCAGCAATCGTTGTCCCCACCGCGACCTCAAAATGCCCGCTTGGTATGAAGAGACGGCCCAAACTTGTGCTAAGGCCTCGCCTGTTAGGCCGGGAATGAACAACTCCGCCAAGAAGGGTCTCGAATTTGAGTGCCTTTTGTTGCAGAATGGAGCAACTTTCCGCAGGTATGTCAGATTCTTAGTGGTCAGAGCCCGTTCCTGAGGGGAACTGCTTATGCGCACAAAATCAGGCAGCTGCATTCTCGTTCTTCTTCTCTTTGCTACACCTCTCTTCGCACAAACGGCGGTTCCTCATTCTTCGACTGAGGATTCGGTCGCGGTCCGTGACTCCGAACGAGTCTGCCTGAGCGAGGTGCTAATCGCTGCACCAGAGTCGGCTAGGTCGGCACAGATCGCGGAAGCGAAACACAAAGCCGAGCAAGTGCGCGAAGCTGTTCGGTTGGGTGGCGCGTTCGCTGATCTGGCTGCCGCTAACTCTCAAGGGCCGTCTGCCGCGCAAGGAGGTGCCATTGGCTGCTTCAAGCGGGGGCAGCTAGCCAGGTCGCTTGAAAAGTTGGTTCTTCGGATGAAGGTCGGTGAAGTTTCTGATGTGATACGCACGAAGCAGGGTTGGGTGCTTCTACAGGCGACGGACTGAGCAGAACAAAAATGAAAAGCCATTTGCCGGCTGACCTATGCGTTTAAGGCCCCTGACCGCGAGTGGTTTTGAGCGCAGTTAAAGTACGTACATCCGCAGCATCCACCAGACAAGGAATATCGCGATGATGGCCCCCACGATGTGAACGATCCAGTCGCCAACCGTTTTCGGTTTCCCAAAATTAAACATGCTGCAATGGTAGCAGGCGCCGCGCAGGGTGCCGCTCGCCGTCAAGGAGCGAAATCGCGATTTACGCCATCAACCAACCAGCCCTCTCCGACGCGCCCTCCTCTGCGCAAATTTCGATTCGCGAGCGCATAATGTGCGTATGTCAGAGAAACGAACAAAAGCCGATAAAGCGCAGCGGGAAGCTGATCTACTCGACAAGAAGTCGTCCCACCGTCCACCACAGAATCAAGGAAAAAAACCACGCGAGGACTTCAACCAAGCCGCCGTGCGGAAAGTCGAAGAGGCTGCTGAGAAGCATTAACCCCTAGCCAGTCAGCCCCACAAGCCCGACTGTCCTGCGGACGTTGTGCTCACGACCCCGGTGATCTCCGGTCAATGCGAAATGGGGATGTTAGTGCGCCGGGATAGTGCAGTGAAGCTAATTGATGGTCTAGCAGGTGAAAGTCCTGCCAGTGCAGGTTACCCAGTTTGCACTGTAGTGATACCCCGCGACGGGGCGGGTGACCAAACCGTCGGAAGCCCGGATGTAAACGTCCTCGATGGCTGGATGCAGGTCTGGTCAGCTCCGACAGGAGGGCAAGCAAAACAGCAGGTCGTAACGAAAGCGAACCGTAATCAAGCCTCGAAAACGCACACCTCACCAGAATCGGAGTGTGAGGATGAAGGGAATGCCGAAACTTTTGTCCCAAGTTGAAGGCCAGAGTGTTTGGAGAAGCACTCGGTAGGGGCAGCCGAACATTTTCCCGTGGTCTCAGAGGACGACATGCTGTGAAAGAGCATCAATGAAAGCTCAGAACCAGGCGCTGGCGACTTGCGGAGAGAAGAAAGCGACGAAGGATCGCAACCCGTCGTCGCCTTCCTGTATCGGTCTTGTCCGGCCCCGATCAGGCTACCTCCTGTCAGGACTCGCCACGACGGGACGTGCCTACTCTTGACGACCCGCGTCGAGTCGCAACTGACGGACCGTGACATTCCTACCAAGGCGCGAGACCGTCCCGTCGCCACTTCTGGGCATCTTGAGCGTAATGGATGTTAGGACAGTTATCTAATCCGAGGTTCCCTGCGTTGATTGCTCAATCCGTGTCGACGATCGCTGATAAAGGAGCTTAGGGCGCGCAGGTAAACCCGAGCTGCCCTCATGGTTCTAGTGTCCTCTGTGTCGCTATTGTTGCGCCTCTGCACCTGGGCTACGGCATAGGCCACACGGGGTAGTTCGGCCTGTAGCTTGTCCTTTAAATCGTGGCCAGCTGTATCATCGCCCTGCCGCTGGTAGAGTTCATAAGCACGGCACTTGATTTCATTGTGGAGTGCAGCATCGTCGATGTCATCTCCATTGGTGGAGGCATGGTTTGAGGCGGTAGATTGTGAGAGGGGGATAGGGCGATAACTTACGCCCCCGGCCGCTGCGGATTGTGGGGAAGTCCGCGAGGCATTTTCATATGGGGTTGCTTCGACGTGTGGCGCGGGGCTGGACTCAGGCCACAATTCTCCCGCTGCTTTTTGGATTCGCCGCTCGCATGTCGCCCACTCTTCTGCGGTGCACTGCTGCTTACGACAGTCATATTCGCACAAGCCGTCCGCCTCCGGTACGTCCTGCGCGATCTGACTTTTCAACCACTCCCAAACCTTGCGGCGAACCGTCTGAACCGTTTCGAGGTACATCGAAACCCCATCCCTTTCCTCGTTTAAGCCAGGGCCCAAGGATGCGGATTATGCACTTGTTCACCTGGGAAGGCAAGCGGCTTCTCGCTGAAAAGATGCGACCCTGGTGCTTCGGTTACGCCGCCGACTGGGGTGATTAATCACCGCTTGCCGAGTCACAGCCATTGCGCAGAAGCTCAGAATCGGTCACGTCCAACTCCCCATCGCTGCGCCGGGCTTCCTATAATTGTGCGCCGCGCCTGAGAACCTCTACTCAGCCGGACTGAGCAAGACGCACACGACCGCAAGAGACATGGCGACTGCAACACCCCACACAACGAGAGTGGCAATTTATCCTCCGACGCCACCCAGTTTGTTGTTGGGCTGTTGCGTAACCGAAATGTTGCTTTGTGCTCCATAAAGCGCAACCTGCAATCCGTAGCGCCCAGTCGTGGACCAGTTCGTTCGGTTCAGAACACCTCAGAGAAGAGCTTCAAACGTCAGACCGCTAACCTTTTCCAGAGCCGGTCGGTCTTGGATGCAAAGAACCGACTTTCTTAATTCCAACATCTGTCGCTTCCTGAACTCGGAGAGAACACGAGTTACTGTTTGGCGAGTGGTCCCGATGGTCTGTCCGATCTCTTCGTGGTTCAGAGTCAGTCTCACCGGCAGCGAATCGTCGCCTCCGTCGCTTTGTCGGGCATTGGATGTCCATGACAGCAGGAGCTTGGCAAGCCTTTCAGCCGGATGGGCTGTAAGACCCAAGGTACGGACTTCATCATGCGCAGTGTAGTAGACCGCGCTCAGTTGTTCGGCAACCCTCACCGCAACCTCGCTGTGGTCTCTCATCAAATCCAGCAAAGACTCGCAAGGAATGAAGTTAGCCTGCCCCGGCTCCGTCATCTCAGCCGAGACCCCATAGGGACGGCCGGATATAGCGGCGTTCAGACCCAGAACTTCTCCAGGGCGCGCAATCCGTGTGATGATCGTCCTGCCGTTAGAGGAGGAAGTCCAGAGCTTCGCTGAGCCTGCGCAAAGTATGAAAACTCCCAGTCGTGGCTGCCCCTCGTGAAAGAGTTTGGCTCCCTCGGGATAGCTGGCTCGACATGTGACCTTATTCAGGTCCTCCCGCGCACTGAGAGACAGATCACAGAAAGACTGCTCTCCTCGAACAGGACACCTAAGGCAGTCATGACTAATGTGTCGGGATCGCATGTTCTCGCCTTTCAGACGAGTTCTTGCATGGGCACGGACGGTAGTTTGCTTATTGCACTGAGGCCGGAGCGGCAGCCACTTCGAGCTGCGGCTCGAACCTCATAGGAATAGCAAAAGCGCGAGAGACCAGGCATAGCCGTTGCGCTTTCTTGAGAAGATCAAGAGCAAGTGCTCGCTCCGCATCGTCGGCGATCTTCAAAGTGGGGCGAATCACGATCTCGGAGAAGTTATAACCAGACTCCGTCTTGCGCAGCGTGGCGGAGGCTTCCACTTCCAGGTCCGTGTAGTCGAACTTTGCGCCGCTGGAGATGCTTCGCAGGGTGGTGGTGAAACAACCGGCAACCGCCGCCAGCAGCAGTTCTTCGGGAGTCCAGCGGCCTTCAATGCCGCCAAACTGTGCAGGAGCAGTGAAGTGAATCGCGTTCGGTGCGGTATCCGACTTGGCGAGTCCAGTGCGACCGGAAGTCCACCATGCGGTCACACGGTATTGATGATGTGTCCCTTCTTGAGCCATGACAAACCTCGATTTCCAGCGTTAGTAGCCTGATCGGAATCACGCGGTCGTCGTACTTGCTCGGCCAACTCTTTCTTCTATGCTTGTGAGACTGTCACGTTCGTCGAGAACCGCCAGAGTTCCGAGCAGAGCTTGTCGAACTCCACTGGGTCTTTTTCTTTCATGATCCTTCTTACGAGGTTCTCAAGTCGTGCGTCGGACATGCGGCACGCTCACTGCGTTGAATTGATGGGATTCTCGCCTGACTGCGAGCTTTGGACCGTGACTCAGATCACCAAGTGCTGTGACCTCGCCCTGTACGCCAACGTACCGACGTTCTTATTTCAAGCGGCTACCCTGTAGCATTATGGCTGACCCCAAGAAGGGCCAAAGAGACTCGCTGACATCATTGATTACATTGAAAAGGTGCGAGAGGAACTGCTGACCATTCAGAGGTCACCGGAGAAGCTGGAGTCTGCCCAATCGCCTGCGCCCGAACGGCGGCGCGTTTCAGAGTAGCCCAACCCGGATTTCCGTTTCTGCGACTCATTCCTATCTGGTCCGTAATAGTCGAACCGACCCGTGTGTGCAATTTTGACCAGACAGCCGTGGTGCGCTTGAGTACACTGCGAGCACCAGGGGGTGCGCCTTATGTCCTGCCCATCATGTGCATCACAGAACGAGGCGGAATTCACGACTGAGATGATGATCCATTTCAGAGGACTCCTGAACTTAGACGAACCCGGCTTCTTGGCGTTCCCGAAGATTTCAGTGTGCATGGATTGCGGCGCTTCGTGGTTTACGGCAACGCGAGCTGAGTTACAAGTGCTGAGAGAAGGAACCACAAGGTCTCTTACCGCTGCCGCTTAATAGCTGACGGCGCTTGCCTGAAGAGAGTACCTTATGTCGTGAACTTACCAGCGCCGACATCGACAAGTGGGTTGAGCGCGCGTTGCAAACCGGCCGGCGCAAAACGAGGAGCAAACCAGCCAAGCCCGCTTCTATCAACCGTAGTCTGCAACTGCTCTCGCAAGCGTACAGGCTGGCGATTGCGACCGGCCAGTTAACCACCGCACCGCGCATCCGGCACCTGAGGGAAATCGGCAACGCCCGGCAAGGCTTTTTCTCAGCCATGCAGTTTCGCTCCGTGCTCAGCAACCTGCCCGAATACCTCAAGGACTTTTGCCTGTTTGCTTGGCTCGTCGCATGGCGTCCAAAGGAAATTCGCAGCCTGACCTGGCTTGATGTCGACGGTGACACCATCCGCCTGCGCGCAGAAAACGCCAAGATACGCGTAGCGCGGTCCGTGCCCCTGGTAGGCGAGCTGGCTGAGCTGATCGCAAGGCGCAGACTGGAAATGTCCACCAAGACGAATTTGGTCTTCCGCAACGATGAGGGTGCGCCCATTGGGATTTCCGCAAAGCTTGGCGCACCGCTTGCCGTTTGGCGGGCGTGCCTGAAAGGCTGCTCTATGACCTGCGCCGCAGTGGCGCGAGAGACCTGGTAGGGGCTGGCGTGAGTCAAAGTGTTATCATGAGCATTGGCGATTGGAAAACGGATGCAATGTTCCGCCGTTACAACATTACGTCCGATGCCGATCAGCGCGCGGCCCTGACTGCCCGGGAAGCGTACAGTGCTCAGCAGATCACCCCGGCGGCGGCACCGGAACCGGGCATGGAGCCAAGCAGAGAAAAAATCACAGTTCAGTAGCGAACCCGCATAGTTTGCGGATAGTTGGGCAAAAAGCAAGGGAGCCGGAAAGTTGGCTCCCTTTTAACTTGTTTATTTTCAGTAAAGAAATGGTGCGCCCTGAGAGATTCGAACTCCCGACCTACTGGTTCGTAGCCAGACTCCCACCCTTCCACCCTACGCCACAGAAAGCCACTTAATCCTTTACTTCGTGTCAGTTCCGGAGTATTGTGTCTGCCATGAAAGCAACACAAGAACACGCTAAAACACAGCAAAGTTCAGCTGAGACTAGCAAATCGACTAGCAAACATCGTTCCGCTCCTCATCGCTTTCACTTCACCGAACGGCGCGTTGCCGCTCTCGCGCCTCCGAAGAATTCGACCCGGGCGTACTACTACGACGACGAAGTAAGGGGGCTCACGGTTGCAGTCAGCCGCGGCGGAAAGAAAGTCTATCTGCTCTATCGCTTCGTGAACAGCCGTCCGGAAAGAATCACGATCGCGCCATGCGGCGACCTGTCAGTGCAAAAAGCCCGGGCCCGCGCGATGGCGATGAATACGGCCATTGTTCAAGGCAAAAATCCGGCCGCCGAAAGACGCGCCCTGCGCGACGAGTCAACGATTGGCGAACTGTTCCGAAAGTTCCTCACGGAATACGCCAAGCCGAACTTGCGGGAAAAAACGTGGCGCAATTACGAGTCTCTCTTCGGTTACCTGCACAGCTGGGAACTGCGGAAAATTTCCAGCATTCGGCGCACGGACGTTTTGACCCTGCACGCGCATCTTGGGAACACGTCCGGCAAGGTGCAAGCGAACCGTGTTGTCGAGTTGCTGTGCGCAATGTTCAATCGAGCGCGAAAAGATTGGGAGTACGAAGGAAACAATCCAGCAACCGGGATCGCGTTCAAAGAGCGCAAGCGAAAGCGGTTCATTGAAGGCAGCGAGCTCCCTGCATTCTTCAAGGCCCTGGCGGAGGAATCGAACGTCACCATCAGGGATTACGTCTTGATTTCTCTGTTGACCGGCGCACGCCGTTCGAATGTCGAAGCGATGTGCTGGGGTGAAATCAATTGGCGCACGGCGGTATGGACGATTCCCGCCGCAAAAGCAAAATCTGACGAAGACCTCACCGTGGTCCTCACGCCTGTCGTTATCAACATCCTGGAATACCGCAGGGCGAGTTCTTTGAGCCCGTGGGTTTTTCCGGGGGGCGGTAAGACGGGTCATCTCGTCGAACCGAAGAGTTGCTGGAAACGAATTCTGCAACGGGCCGGGCTCACTAATCTCCGTTTGCACGATCTGCGCCGGACTCTCGGAAGCTGGCAGGCCGCGACCGGAGCGAGTCTGCCGATCATCGGGAAGAGCCTTGGACACGAAAGTTTAGAAGCCACGCGAGTTTACGCGCAACTGAATCTCGATCCCGTGCGCGAGAGTGTGAACCGTGCCCAGCAGGCCATGTTGCTGGCCGGCGGCCAGCCGCTCACTTTGGACGGTGACAAATGACTATAAGGGAGGAGATTCGGGCGTTCTTCGAGGCAATGCTGGCACCGTCCCGAGCGGAGCAGGATGAGCGGCGCTTACTGGAGCTCGAGATCAGGTCTCACGAAGTAGAACTCGACGCCAGATCTCGCATTCTAGAGACCGGGCTCAGGCGTTACGAACTGGAAGGCGATCAGCACCCGACACAGACAAGCCAGATGGATGATCTTGCCTTGGACAATGAGAACCCCGGGCCCATCCTGTGGAAAAAAGACCAACGCGAACTTGCCGTTTGGCTCGCTGACGCCTTCAAAAGAGGCGCGATCGAGGCAACTAGTGAGCGCCAGGCGCTCATCCTGATGGCTCCCCACTTTACTATCGCCGATAAAGATGGCGATAAGCGAATTGTTGACGGGCGCTCGCTTTGGGAGAACTATCGCCAGAAAAAAGAGAAAGATAACGGTAACCCCTCAAGGTAGTACTTGAAAGTGCGCAAGCTTGCCGCAAGCTTGCCGCAAGTGACATTCACAGCCCCCTCGCATAATTCTGACCTCGCCACACAATTTCACGCGAGGTCAGACAATGGCAAAACAGAATTTGCTCGACAGCAAGGCGGCGTCCGAGTTCTTAAAGACGCCGGTTGGGACCATGTCCAATTGGAGGATTCGCGGTGTTGGCCCGGCCTTTTTCAAAGTCGGGCATGGGGTCAGATACTCAGAAGAAGATCTTTTGCGATGGCTCAGCCGCAACCGCGTCGTTCCCGACGGCGCAGAGGCGGAGGAGTAGCCGCCATGCTAGATCGGAGTCTTCTCCCGTCCCCGCGAACCGTCTACGAGCCTCAATTCGGCGCACTCCGTCAGCGCCGCGGTTGGGCACAAGTGAAATGCATCTTTCACCAGGGCAACTCAAAAACAAGCCTGGGTCTGAATTTGATCTCCGGGGGGTTCTATTGCTTCTCTTGCGGAGCCAAGGGCGGCGATCTCATTGCGTTCATTCGCTTGCGCGATGGGGTCGACTTCGCAACCGCGTGTCGGACTCTCGGCTGCTGGCGCGACGGCGGCAGACTTCCACGTCGTCGTGGGATGGTTTCGACCGCGCACCTTGTCGCTGACTTGGTGATCGACAGCGTTAAGCACTCGGTTTCGATTCCAGACGAGCCCAAGGACCTGCGCCAGGCATTGCGCCGGTACTTCTGTGACGCGCGCGATCGACTTCACGAAATTCGCGAAGGGGATCCAGAAAGAGAGGGGGAGTCGGAGACGAATTGGGCGGTTATGCAGCTAGCGTGGGAACTACTCGAACTCGAAGAAGGCCGACGATGAGCGAAAACAACGGCAACGGAAATCACGGCGTCGTTCTGGACTTCGGGCAATACCCCACAGCGGCAATCGAAGCGCGCCACCAGGCACAGATGGAAAAATCCTACGATGGCTCGCAAATCTTAGACCGCGTATCCGAATTCATCAGGAGATTCGTTCACCTATCAGACACGCAAGCGCGGATCGTTGCGGCTTGGATTGCGCACACGCATGCCGTCTCCGCGGCGACGACTACACTTTATCTCAATATTAATAGCGCCACGAAACAGAGCGGAAAGACGCGGCTGCTAGAAGTGCTGAACTTGCTAGTGTCGAAACCGTGGATGACCGGGAGAGTCAGCGCAGCATGCTTGGTGCGGAAGGTCGACCAAGTACGCCCGACGTTGTTGTTAGATGAAAGCGACGCCGCCTTCTCGGGCGATCAAGAATATTCCGAAGCGCTGCGAGGAATTCTGAACACGGGTTTTTATAGCGAGGGCGTGGCGTCGTGCTGTGTCGGTCAAGGCGCAAACGTCAGTTACAAAGACTTCAAGACGTATTGCGCGAAGGCCTTTGCCGGCATCGGCAACAGCTTACCCGACACCGTCGCCGATCGCAGCATACCTATCCGCCTCTATCGAAAGAAACAAAGCGACCCGGTTGCGCGTTTCCGACGACGCAAGGCAAAAGATGAAGCGGCAGGAATCAAGATGCAGGTTTCGGACTGGATCGGTTCCGTCATCGATCGTCTCAGGGACGTCGACCCTAGTCTGCCAGAGCAGCTATCCGACCGGCAACAAGACGGAATGGAGCCATTGCTGGCGATCGCAGACGCAGCTGGCCAAGAATGGCCCGATGCCGTTCGTAGCGCATGCGTGGAGATCTTCAACTCCGAGGCGGCCGAGGATCAGGGCGTCAACATTCAACTCTTGAGGGACGTGCGCGCCACCTTCGACGACGTAAACGACGACAAGATAAGTTCTGCCGACCTGATCGAGAAGTTGAAGCAGATCGAAACATCACCGTGGTGTGATTGGTCCAAGGGGAAGGGTCTCACCGTGAATGGTCTCTCCAAACTTCTAAAGCCTTTCAGCATTGGTCCGCGCACGATCCGGTAGACGACAGAACTGCGAAAGGCTATCTTCGCGACCTGTTCACGGATGCTTGGGGAAGATATTTGCCTCGTCTCGAACCGTCCAAGCCCCTCGTACCCCCCTTCCAAAGCGTAACAACGTCACAACCCGCGTCTTTATTGACTGAAACTCACTTTTCAGACCGTAACACGAACCCAGATGTTACGCTTTCAAAAAGTTCTTCTGACCCGCATAAACACTGCATTGTTACGCATGTTACGGTTCAAAAAGGGGATGAGAGCATCAATGAGGGTAAAACGCTGCCAACTTGTCCCGCCTGTGGGTCATTTGCGATCTACCGAGAGAAGGACGGAACGACGACGTGTGGAACCTGCGAGGCCGTGTCATAACGCGCACGATGCAAGGACAGCGAAGGAGTGCGGCTTTGTTTAAAAGGTACTCCAATTTTCAGGGGGGCCGGGGGGTATGGGGGTGTGATATCAAACGTCGCGCCAATGAGGACCGCCTGCCGGGCCCGCGCGCGCGTCTGATTAAATGCCTTTGCTGAAAAAATCACCATGAAAAAGCCAAAAAAGAAGACGAAGAAAGCCACCGGGAAAGCGAACGAAAGGCCGAAGAAAGCCACACGGAAACCCCGGAAAGCCACCAAGAAACGCGGCCGTCCGCGCAACACGCTCGCCCAACTCAAGGTAACTGGCGGCTACGATCGCAATCCGGGCCGACTGCTCAAGCGTTTGGGCATCGGTGAGCGCGCGAAGAGCCCGGCGGAGCTGGCGGCCAAGGCAGAAGAGGTGCGGCGATGGGATGATTATTTTCGACGGTTCTACACGGCGGAGGAGCGCGCGTTCTATGGAGTTGTTTTGCCGGAGGAGCAGCGGCAGGCTCCACGAAGGTAACCTGGCAGTCCTGTTGCGCTGATTGCAGATCGATGCCCGTCGATGTATGCTCCGAACATCGATGCGCGTCGATTTACGACCGGGACGGGAGACTCTTCATGCGCTGCACGAATTGCGGAAGCGATCATGCGATCCAGAATGCTACCGAGGTCGATGTCGCGCTGAATGGTGCGCCGACGGTCCTCCGGTGCAAGCTATGCTCAACGGAGCGCCGTGCAAAGCCGGAGCACCGCGCACATGTCGACGTCGACCACGACCCATCGGAACCGATCAGCATCGAAGCAGCGCGCGCGCGGACAGCACTAGCACAGCAATCGCTGAACTGAGACCACACAATTCGCGAAAGCCATTGCAGTGACTCCACGAGAGAGAAGGAGTTCAACAGTGAGCACCAGAGAGCAGCAACCGACCTATCTAACCAATCCCCCAACCGCCCTAACTTCCGAGCAGTGGCTCGCCAAAGCGCAAGAGTTGACGCGCGGCGCCAGCTTCACCAAGGAAGATTCAGCCAAATTCGAAGCGTACATGGCGCTGCATACGGCGTCGCGCCAGTCTTGGTTTGATCGCGAGGCCTACAACAGCGCGCGCCAACGGCGGGATTTCGCCATGAACTTCGATCCCGCCACTCTGCAATTCTTCTCCGGCCGGAAAGTGCGCGAGGCAGTGACGAGCGAAAGCGGATCAGTGCTCGAGACGCGCACCGATACGAATGGCCGGAACGGATCGGTTACAGAATTGCGTTCCTACGTCGGGCTGAACACCGCCACGTCGGGCGATGCGGCTGGCTACACCATCCCTATCGGCTTCGTGGCCGAAGTGCTGCAGCAGATGAAGCAGCACGATCAATTGCTTGAGGCGTCGCGCTGGATCTTTACCCCTGGCGGAGGGACCTTAAATTTCCCAGCCGTCGACGACACTGGCCACCGGCATCGACGCGGTCACGCTGGCAGAGTTGGGGCCGATCACACAAGGCCCGAATCCAAGCTTCAGCAATCTTCAATTCCCTCAGGCCACGACGTGGGTGACTCCGCAATTTCTGTACACGTCTGCAACTCGAGCAAGACGCCCCGATTCTGGCGATGTACTTCGCGGAACTTTTCGCCAAGAGTTTCGCCCGCGGCATGGGCAAAAACTTCCTGGCGACGCTGCTATCGAATCTTTCCGCCGGCGAGACCACGGCGTCTCCTACGGCCATCACGGTGCCTGAACTCTTCGCATTGATGGGAAGTGTCGATACCGCCTACGCCATGAGCCCCAGCGCCGGGTTTCTTATGAATGGGACGACGTATTTGACGATTCGGGCTGCCGCGACGGTTGGCGGTCAGCTGGCGCCGTACACGATGCCCGATGGATCGCCCGCCCTTCTGGGCAAGAAGGTGTTCTTCTGCCCGAACATGGATCCAATCGGAGCATCCAAAGTCCCGATCATCTTCGGCGATCTGAGTCGCCATGCGATTCGCGCCGTGACTGACTCGTTCTCCAGCTTCCGCTACGACGAAAAGTACATGGTCAATCACCAAAAGGCGATCCAAGCGTACTGGAGGGCGGATTCCCTGCTGCTTCAGGGGAGCAACAGCGACGCGCCGATGAAGACGCTGGCATGCCACAGTTGACGAGAGGGAGGACGCGCAAATGACCGGCTATAAATTTAGGCTGCTCGATTCCAATAACGTTTTGTTTGAAGAAGTCATGCTCAAGGTTGCCGATCCCGAAGCGATCATTCTCGGAGAGCGCGTCTATCTGCCGGTTCGGAAGCAGCCGGGCGTGTATCGAGAGGCGCGTTGCGCCGTAGCGCCCATGCCCTACTTCGCGAGCTTGCAAGGGCGCTGACGAGGTTTCCGTGAGCCCGAATGCGGTCGACGACTCCGACGCATTGCTGTAAATGGGTCATGAGGGGCGGCTGTTAATCTGCGTGGCCGCCCCAGCTTTAAAAAGGCCGGAGGAAGTATGGTTAGCGTCGCAGGAATTGCAAAGCCTGCTGGCTTGCGCGCACGAGGCAAACTCGGAAACGTTGCGGCGAAAGGCGCAGTCAATGGCTGATCCCGGGATTAGCATCGCAGGCACGGTCCGGCTGGGTGAACCGGAGCCGGTCTGGATCGCTCGCTCCAAGACCCACATTGCCGAATTGTCGCTGCTCTGCGCCGATCCGGCCGGGCGCGCCAAGGTTGCGATTTACGCGGGCGGCGAGGAGTCGAAAGTGGTACATGCCAACTGGCGCGGCATATCAGTTCTTTGTCGACGATGGGGTCGAGATCTATCCGCGCGGCCTGAATGGCGGGAAGCAGCCGACCTTCGTCATCGCTAAGGAAATTTACGACGGTTTCCCCGAGCACTGCGGCATCCGGCCAACCGAGTTTCAGATCTATCAACACGGTTATGATCCAGAGCTCGAGCGGCGTGGCCACCCGCTACCACTGCACTTTCATTGGATTTTTATGAGCGACGATCCGAAAGTGCCATCCGCCGTGCATTGCTCGACCGAAAAGTACAGCCCGACAATCACAGTCGTCCGCATCGATGTTTACCTGAGCGGATCCGAAACGGGTAATCGCTCGGGCGGACTGGAGGCAATTTTGCTCAACGTAGGAGACGCCTCCCAGCTCGACCAGGTCTTTGCGCGCATTTCCCGCCCAGCGGCAGAATCCATGGGCGCTTGACGACGGCATCCTGTCGAACCTGCCTGACCACGAAACGAAACGAACGGTGTGTTGGGCTACGGCTTGGACAGCTCAAGCATCCGCATCAGGTAGCTCGCCACGAACAGCAGCTCCAGAGCCTCAGACGGCGTCAGGTCCGGCAACTCGTGCTTCTGGTGCGTGTACGGGTTTCTATCCACTCCAGAGCCCCGCTTAGAATCCCGGTCAGGCCCTTTTCGTATGAGTCCTTCGCGCCGAGGGCTGAGTACGGACGGACAAGCTCGCCATCGGCAAAGAGCCTGTAGACCAGCGGATGGCCGGACGCGGCTCTCACAGTCGGGCTGATCGAGCCGCTCCTGATCTCATTCAGCCTGTTCTCATAGCGCTCGAACGCGGCGGCGACCGCCTCCTTCAGCTTGTTGTCGTAGAAGAAGTGGGCGTAGCCATGGAAGTCCGGGTGGAGCAGGGGAAGCGCCGCCATGATCTCCTGGACAGCGAAGAACGCAGGCGCGGGGTTCTGCGCCGCCTCCAGTCCCTTCGGAGTGATGGCATAGTTCGAATGTTCCTTGAAGCGAATGAGGCCCTGGTTCTCCAGGAACTTCAGCGGAGCCCCGAGCAGCAGCTCTGTCACGGCTTGGCGCTGCCCTTCAGGAAAGTCGGAGGCCAGGCCCCACGGCGGCAAGTTGACGTTGTAGATGTTGAACGACCCTGTCTGGGCCAACCTCGATGCGCTGCGTAGGAGGAACTGGGCCTGCTTCGGAATGGAGAGGTGCTCAAGCTCTTTGTAGGAGGGCATCGGCCTCGGATTATACCCGCGTGCAGAACCGTCAGAACTTGCCGCCTCTAGCTGTGCAATGCGGCTCGGTGTGCTTCTTCGCGTCGGCCACCGGCTTCTTCAGATCGCGGGCGAGGAAGACCCATCGGATATGGAAACCTTGCCACAGCGAATCGAAAGAAATCGAAATATGAGTGTAAAGGCCTGCTTACAACAGTTGCGAGGTAGGAGCATAATGCCGAGCAAGGCAAACTGATGAAACGGAGACCCATAGTCGCGGCCAGGCGGGATGGGCATGCAATTGTGCCGTTTTTGATTCAAAAGGAAAGCCCACGAATCGGGTAAGCGCCAAAATGTTCTCGACAGATGTACTGCTCACAATTCTCAAGGTCTCGGCCGGGATCATTGCGGCCGCTTACGGCGTGTATGCTACAGTGACCGATTTCCGTATCGAAAAAAACGGCAAAAAAGTCTTATCGGCGAAAGGTAAATGGGGCATCGCGCTCTTCCTGTTCAGTATCGTTCTCACAATGAGCTCTGACGAATATAAGGACTATGAAGACAAAATTGCATCAAAACAACGCGATGACCGTGAAACAGAGATTGCCCGCCTGGCTGAGGATACCGTCAACAAGCTCAGAGTTGAATTGCAAAAAACTGAAGCTATAAACGGAGACCTCTCCGAGACAAGGAAGACCCTCAACAAAACTGCTGACACGACTGCATCCGTACTTAACGAGACCAAACGGGCAGCTGAAGCCTTCAACCTCAATGACCGGTTTGAGGTTACCTTCGACACGTTCATTCCACTCGATCAAGGCGATCTCGTGAGACCTTATATCCAACGGACGTCGGATTCCCCCGATCAAGTGTCCCCTGGAGTCCCCGGGCCCCACAGCTTGATCGACCTTCTGAAGCGGACCTAGCTAAGGTGATCTCGGATATCCAAGTGGGCGTTAGATTTGCAAAAATCCATAA
>CAWHSR010000008.1:0-205716 GCA_963832015.1 uncultured Acidobacteriaceae bacterium | reverse complement strand
CATCCACGAAATAGACCTGCTGCACGAACTGAACCACCTCCTCCAGCAGCGTGCGGATCATCTCCAACTGGGTCATGCCGAGAGCCGACGTGCTGTCCAGATCGATCGCGTTGGCGACGCCGCCCACGGTCAGGTTCTGAATGTGCGGCGTCTTCGACCCGAGAATGCCGACTACCTGCAACGCCTTGCGCTGGTACTCGAGCGCCTGCACGTAGTGCGAGAACGCCAGCAGATTGACTTCGGGCGACAACCGCATCGCAGGATGTCCCCAGTAGCCGTTGGCGAAGATGCCCAAGCTGCCCGCTGCTGGCGACGGCGTTTACGCGATCCTGCGCGGCTTTCAGTTCGTTGCGCGAGTTTCGGGTCCAGGGCGACAGACTCTCGGCCAGCTTCGAGGTCGCGGCCGGATCCGCCTTGGGAATCTGCAGCACGTCCACCCAATCCAGCGCCGACAGTTGGTAGAAGTGCACGATGTGGTCGTGCAGCGCGTGCGCAATCAGAATCAAGTTGCGGATGTATTGCGCGTTCAGCGGAATCTCCAGCTTCAGCGCATCTTCCACCGAGCGCACGCTGGCCATGGCGTGCACCGTGGTGCACACTCCGCAGAAGCGCTGCGTGAAGAGCCACGCATCCCGCGGATCGCGGCCGCGAAGAATCTTTTCGATGCCTCGCCACATGGTGCACGAAGCCCATGCGTTGCTGACCGCGTTGTTGTCGACCTCCACATCGATGCGGAGGTGGCCTTCAATTCTGGTGATGGGATCAATCGTGATTCGTTTTGCCATAAGATCCTGCTGTTAGTCGGAGCCTGAAGTTTCTGGGTTTCGTCTTCGCCGAAATGTCCGTATTTGAAATATCCCGTCCACCGGATGTAAGGCCGCCGGAACCGGAAGTAACTCGCCATGTCGTGCCACTCGCTCAGCGGCGCGGGAAGAATCGCCAGCCGTTTCACCGCGATCAGAAAGCCCACGATGCCCAGGGAGATGAACCCCAGCGAGACCAGCACTTCGATGGTGGCGGGAAAATACAGCGCCTGCGGATTGGGCCGGAAGGCCAGGGTCGTGGGGCTGAAGCGGTAGATCATGCCGCCGAACGAACTCAGGATGTATCCGATGAACATCGGCTGCGGGTGCGTGTCGCGTACCGAGCGGCGCAGCAGCAATCCGCCGATCGCAATCAGAATCATCTCGAGCCAGAACACGCCGGCGAAACGGTCGAAGTGAAACGCGGTCCCGAGCGCGCCGCGAAACAAAATGTCGAGCAGCCGCAGTCCCATCCATCCGAAAATCAGCCACGACGTAATGCGCGCGGCTTCGTCGAGAACTTCCATGTCCATGGCGCGCTTCCACACCAGGCAGCACAGCATGGTGGTTCCGGCGACGCAGCCGAACGACATGAATGTCGCCGCTCCCAGATACAGCACCGGCAGCCACGGAGTCTGCCACAGCGGGTGCACGCGCTCCCCGGCCAGCAGCATCAACGCTCCCAGCGACGACTGGTGCATCCCCGGCAGCAGGTACGCCGCCGCAATAATCCACGGGAAGAAATAGTGCAGCCGTTTCTCGATGAGCTCCACGCCAGGACGCAGGCGGGAGTCGAAATACCACAGCCGCTCCAGCACCGGCGGAATGTTTTCTACCGCCAGCGGGATCATGGCGTAGATCGACATGCAGATCGCCACTTCCGCCAGCGGCGAGTGCATGTTCCATCGCCAAGGGAAAACGATCCAATAGAAATTCCACGGACGCCCGGCATCAATGCCAAGCAGAAGCAGCCCGCAGGCGTAAGCCAGAAAGCTGGTCAGCAACGCCATCCGCATCAGCGAGTGCAGCCGTTTGCGCCGGAAGACCCACGCCGCAATTCCCACCGCGAACGCGCCCGAACCCAGCGCGGTCAGCACCATCAGGTTGAAGGTCTTCCAGATTCCCCAGCCATAGGCGTCATTCATTCCGCTGACCGGGCCCAGTCCCGCCAACTCGCGATACGCGCTCAGCGCGAATGCGACCAGGACCAGCGCAGAGAGCCCGAGAAAAAATCCGTTCACCACCGGGAACCCGTAGACGGGCACGTTCCGTTCCCAGCGATTGCTCGAGCGCGATCGATGGCCTTGCGTGGCATTTTGCGCTACGTTCCCAGTCGTGGTTGTGGCACTCATAGTTGCGCCCTCAATCCGGTTTCTTTTTCGCGTTCGTGGGCTTCCTGCTCATGGCCCTTCAGGCTCTTGCGGATCACCTGCACCAGGCCCGCATACAGCAGAGCCGGCAGCGCGAAGTACTGGTAGAAGCGTCTCTGCCAGCGCAGCGTTCGCGCCGGAACCGACTCCGGCCCAAGCTCCGGCAGGCCGAGTTTCTCGAACGGAACCTTCGACAGATACAGAGCCTGCGTGCCGCCGTTGTCGGTCTCGCCGTAGACGCGATTCTGGTAGTAGCGGCCGGGATTTTTCTTGATGCGCTGCTTGGCCTCCAGCAGCAAGACCGATCGCGGCCCGAAAATCACGGCACCCGTCGGGCACACGCTGGTGCATCCGGGCTTCAATCCTTTTTCCAGGCGGTCTTTGCACAACTCGCACTTGGTCACGCGCGGATTGAATCCCATCCACTGGAAGCGCGGAATGTGATACGGGCAGGTGATGGTGCAGTAGCGGCAGCCAATGCACTTGTCGGCGTCCCATTTGACGATGCCGCTTTCCGGATCCTTGTGCAGCGCCTGGAACGGACAACCCGCCGCGCACGCCGGATCGAGGCAATGCATGCACTGCCGCTTCACGAACGAGAACGCCGATCCGTCTTCCGGCTTGTAGAGCTTGATGACGTTGCGGGTCAGATCGTTCAAATCCGACGGCGCCTGGTGCAGATCGTCGCCGCGCGTATCGGGCGGCGTGTCGTTTGCCTCGGCGCAAGCCGCGACGCAGGCCTTGCAGCCGATGCAGACGCTGGCGTCATAGAGCAATCCGACCGCGGCGTTGGGCACGGGAATGTGCTCGCCTGCATGCAAGCACATCGGTGCCGACCGTGATGGCCACGGCGGCCGGGACTCCCGCCTTGGCGATGCCAGTGAAGAGTTGTCGCCGAGTGATGGACACGTCAGTCCTCTTTCTTGCCGGCTGGCTTCTCGGTGGGCGTTTTCGCTTTTTCAGCATGCGCGCGGTCGGCGGCGATTCGCGTCACGCCCGCCTCCATGCTGCTGTGGAATCGCTGCGAGGCCACCCAGGTCGCTCCGCCGACGGCCCCTGCGATCGCGCCGACCAGCGCCGCCGCGCCGACTTTGAGTTGGCCCGCCGTGCTGAAGATCGGAGGATAGGTGTCGGGCGGCGTCGCCAGATGGATGGGGACCGTTTCAAACGTTCCCATCTGCCAGATCACGCCTTTTTCCGTGCAACCCATGCACGGCACGCCGGTCCCGATCGGCCACACGCCCGGAATCTCGTTGAAGTGCCGCGTCGCGCAGGCGGCGTGTGTGACCGGACCCTTGCAGCCCAGCTTGTACAGGCAATATCCCTTGCGATGTCCTTCATCGCCGAATGCCGCGGCGAATCGTCCGGCGTCGAAGTGCGCGCGCCGCGGGCAGTTCTCGTGAATGACGCGCTCGTAGGCGAATCTCGGCCGGCCGATACTGATCCAGTTCCGGCAGCCGGCCCATGGTGACGTACTCCAGAACCACAGCCAGCAGGTTGTAAGGATTCGGCGGGCAGCCCGGCAGATTGACGATCGGCTTTCCCGAAATCACGGAGTCGACGCCGACCGCGCCCGTTGGATTCGGATCGGCCGACGGCACTCCGCCCCACGATGCGCACGAGCCGATGGCGATCACCGCCGCCGCCTGCGCCGCGACTTCCTTGACCACCTGAATGGCGGGCCGGCCGCCGAGTTGCATGTAAACGCCGTCGTCGCGGGTGGGAATTGAGCCCTCGACCACCAGAACATACTTTCCGGCGTTGTCCGCGATCGCGGAGCGCAACGCCGCTTCCGCCTGCGCGCCGGACGCGGCCATCAGTGTCTCGTGATAGTCGAGCGAGATGACGTCGAGGATCAGATGCGCGACGTCCGGAGCCGAGGTTCGCAGCAGCGTCTCCGTGCATCCCGTGCAGTCCTGAAAGTGCAGCCAGATGACCGAAGGCCTGCGCGCCTTGCCTACAATCTCGGCCACCTGTGCGGCGGTCGCTCTGCTGGTCAGACTCAGACCCACTGGCGCGGCCACGATGAGCGTGGAACAGAGTTGCAGAAAACTGCGCCGCGACACACCGCTCTTCTTCAGATGCGCCGCAATTGTGTCTCTCTCGCCTGTCTTCATGGACAGTCTCCCCTTGGCAGCGTTCGCCGTGATCCTGAATCGAGCCGCCGGTCCCGGGAATGAGGTCTGGCATGGCTACGGCACGTCACAATTCAAGCGGCCGCCGCAATCTGGACTACTTCCTGGGGTTCGGTGTTCGACTGCGCTGGAGACTGTCGGGGAGACTGATCGGGAATGATCTGGTAGGGATGGCGATATGAAAACGTATGACGTGAGTTGTACCAGTGAGCGTTCCTGATCCCGGTAAGCCTTCCGACGTTCTCCCTTCTTGGGCTGCCTTTTTCGGTCCGCTGGTCAGTCCAATCGAGTCGAATGCAGTGTTTATCTTCTATTCCGGAATTGTCATCAGTGACTCAGATCACAGGTGGGCGTGATGTCAGTCATCCAAAGGAAGGAATTGCAGCAGTTCTCGCAAGAGAGATGGGCTCTTCCCGAAGCAGGTGTTTCAAGAATTGATCAGCTTCCTGCTGAGAAACGCGTCAAGAATCGTGAACGCAGCCACGGCCGAACCGCGATTCGAGGCAACCGGATTCTACCCTTTGTGGGCGCGAATTGTTGCCCGCTCGCTAAACGTAATCGTAATGGTCTTCTTGTCTCGGCTGAGTTTAGGCGGCAGCCCGCGTACCAGATGGATGACCACAGTTCTGCCGCCATTGGTGAATTTCATGTTCATCCGATTAGGACCGGGCTCTGGTGTCATACGAAACCTCTGCGAGGGATAGATTTGAGAAATTAGGACAAGCACGATTCGAAAGGGCTGCCCTTTCGAGTGCACATGATTCTGCCCTCGCGCCAAATGCAGCGCGGCCAAGACGCTACAATCCAAGTGTAGGCCATTCTTGGATGGCAATCTGTTCACTTTTGATCAGGCTTGCAGACTGCAATCAGGGGATGCTACGAGGAGAAGGCAGGACCGATGAACCCTCTGCGTTGGATCTTCCAGTTCGTGTTCGGCTGTCGTCACCGTCACCTGAGCCGTGTGTTCACGATCAAAGGCCGGACGTATAAAGTCTGCTTCGATTGCGGCGAAGAGTTTGATTTGCCGGATGCGCACGTTGCGAGCGCGGCCTAGCGTTGCCGATAGCGCGACAGCTTGAAAGTTTCCAGACCCGGTTTCACCGACCGATCGTCCGTCGAACGGACCCGTCGGTATTCCTGCACGTTATTCCTGCACGTCGTCGAGCAGCGAGCGAAGCTTGCCAGAGCGCGAGGGATGACGGAGTTTGCGCAGTGCTTTCGCTTCGATCTGGCGAATACGCTCGCGCGTGACGTCGAATGATTGGCCGACTTCCTCCAGCGTGTGCTCGGAGCCATCGTCCATTCCAAAGCGCATGCGGATGATCTTTTCTTCCCGCGGACTCAGGGTACGCAGCACGTGCGCAGTGCGCTCCTTCAGGTTCACATTCAGCACGGCTTCGGCGGGAGACATCTTGGTGCGATCCTCGATCAAGTCTCCGAGATGCGAATCACCTTCTTCACCGATGGGCGTCTCCAGCGAAATTGGCACGCGCATGATCTTCTTCACTTTGCGCACCATCGCCTCGGGAATGTCCATCTGCTTGGCAATCTCCGCCGAAGTGGGTTCGTGCCCCGACGCTTGCACCAGTTGCCGCGAAGTCCGAATCAGCTTGTTCACAACCTCGATCATGTGTACAGGCAGCCGGATCGTGCGTGCCTGGTCCGCGATCGCACGGCTGATCGCCTGTCGAATCCACCACGTCGCATATGTCGAAAACTTGTAGCCGCGCCGGTACTCGAACTTGTCCACCGCTTTCATCAGCCCGACGTTGCCTTCCTGGATCAGGTCCAGGAACTGCAGCCCGCGATTTCCGTATTTCTTGGCGATCGAAACCACGAGGCGCAGATTCGCTTCAATCAGTTCACGCTTTGCCTGCTCCGCGTTCATGTCGCCCTGGATCATTTTGCGCTGGGTGCGCTGCAGGTCGGGAAACGTCATTCCGGCCTCGTCTTCCAGGCGTTTGATCTCGATGCGATGCTGCCGCTGCGCGGCGCGATACGTCTTCTTGAGTTCTTCGCTGCGCGTACTCGAAATCTTCGCTTCCAGGCTCACCAGCTCGCGATCTAGCACGCGCATGAGTTCGATGGTTTTGTTCACCCGCTCGATCAGCCGCTTGCGCTCCGCGTGGTTCAACCCTAGATTCCGGATGATCTGCGAAATTCGCACCATCTCGCGCCCCAACTGTCCGCGGCACTTTCGGTATTCGCGAGGCTTCTTTTTCGCCGGGATCGTCGCCAGCTTTTCGGCCAGCCGGTTGGCCGACTTGTAATGCTTGTTCAGTTTGTCAATGCGGCCCGTAATGTCGTCGACACGATTCTGCAGAATCTCGTCGGTGATCTCTTCCTCGTCGAAGACCACCATCTCTTTAATCGATCGCAGTCCACCCTTGAGGTCTTCGCCCAGCGCCAGAACCTGCTGGATGACAATGGGCGAGCGCGAAAGAGCTTTCAGCGCGGTGAGTTGCCCGCGCTCAATGCGCTTGGCAATCTCCACTTCCTCTTCGCGCGTGAGCAGCGGAGATGCGCCCATTTCACGCAGGTAAACCCGCACTGGGTCGCTGGCCGAGTCGGGTGCGCCCGGCGTCAAGTCGAGTTCGACTTCCTCGGAGTCCTGCGCCAGTTT
Organism: uncultured Acidobacteriaceae bacterium; assembly: GCA_963832015.1. GTDB lineage: Bacteria > Acidobacteriota > Terriglobia > Terriglobales > Acidobacteriaceae > Sulfotelmatobacter. Next base: position 198,785 of record CAWHSR010000008.1, on the reverse strand, counting down.
TTGTTCCAGGGCGGCGAACGGCGAACTCGACTCGCCTTCCACCACATCCAGGCCACGCGTGCCAATGGAACCAAGCAAATCGTCTTCGTCCTGCGCGGAAGTCGCATCGTGCGGCAACAAATCGGGTACCTCTTCGTCGACTACCTCTGTTTTTCGGTTCATCAGCATCGGTCGGTTCTTCGTGCCATCTATCGCCAAGTGGAATGCCTCTTCGGTGCCTCTGTATGGATGAGAGAAGGGAACCTGGCTAGATCTACAGTGGCAAGTTCAACAGAAAGCGCGGAAATCAAGCCCTTCCTTGATGCTAGCACAGCTGTCGCAGCATTCCTATTCTCTAAAAATCCCGCTTTTCCGTTGGGAAATTCCAAGGGTTGTTGGTGCAGAGGGTAATACTGGTCGGGGCGCGCGGATTTGAACCGCGGACCCCCTGCGCCCAAGGCAGGTGCGCTACCAGGCTGCGCTACGCCCCGACGTTTCTCATTATAAATGAGATGAGTTTCGGCCAGTTGCAGCGGAGCGTTGACAGTCGCCTCTCCGTGAGCTCCATCCTGGCGGAATGTGGCCAATGTGGCTCCATTTCGGCCCATGCTCAGGCCTCGACAGCGTATAATTTTCGTCCAGTATGCAGAAGCCGCGTTACGCGCTGGTGGCGTATCTCAAGAATCCCGCAGGAGAGTTCGTGGAGAACCTCCGGCGCGAGTTGCACCCCGACCTTCCCCACTTGGCCGCGCACCTGACCATCCTGCCCCCGCGTCCTCTGCACGGTTCCGAGAACTCGGCCTTGCAGGTCCTGGAGCGAATCTGCGGCAACGAGGAGCCCTTCGAAGTGACCTTGGGCGATGTCGAGACCTTCATCCCAGTGACCCCCACGGTGTACATCCGCGTGGACGCGGGTGCCGCACGCATGAGCGAATTGCATAGCAAGCTGAATACCGAAGCGCTGGCGTTCAAGGAAGAGTGGCCCTACATTCCGCACCTTACGATCGTCAAGATGAGCGCCGAACCGCCCGCCCAGACGGCCTTTCAGATGGCCCGCGAGCGTTGGTGCCACTATTCGGGAAGCCGCCGTATCCTGCTGGAAAGGCTGACCTTTGTGCGCGAAGACATCCGCGACGGCGCTCTCAATTGCTGGGTCGATCTGGCCTCCGTGGTCCTCGGCCGCACCCTGGTTTCGCGATAACCGCTCGTAATCGCCGCCAGGTTACCGGGTCCAGTTACTCCCGCCGCGTCCACATGGCCCTAGGTACATCTCCCTCCCGTGCGTTGAAAACCCGCGCCCATGGCTGTAGATAAAGAGTAGAGCAAGTCTCCGGTGATCCCGATCAAAGGCCACTTCTGACGCGGGTTTCCGGTTCGAAACGGGGAGAGCACATGCAGATCGGAGTTTACGGTTCAGGGTACCTGGGAACGGTGATTTCGGCCTGCCTGGCGGATTTTGGCACCCCTGTTTCTTGCTGCCATCCTGACCGCTCGCGCATGGTCGAGATGGCGCAGGGCAACATTCCGTTCTTCGAAAAGAATCTGAAAGAGATCATCCGCCGCAACGTGCGTGCCGGACGGCTCGCCTACTCGACCGACATCGAATCGTTTGCCCGCAAGACCCAAGTGATTTTTCTGGCCGAAGACAAAGCCGAGAGCCTGGCCGACATCGCCATGCGCATCGCGAGACTGGCTGCGAAGCCTCCGATCCTGACGATCGTGACCCCGGCTCCGGTGGGCACCGCGAACGCTCTGGAAAAGAGCATCAAAGACGCCGGCCTGCAGGCCACGATCGTGTCGCAGCCCATGTTCTTCACCGATGGCTGCGCCGTCGAAGATTTCAACTGGCCCGACCGCCTGATCCTGGGATCGACTTCCAGCGAAGCCGTCCAGATGCTGAAGCAGATTTTTCATCCCCTGGTGATGCGCGGAGTTCCGGTGATCGTGACCAACCAATCGACCGCGGAACTGGTGCGCGAAGCCGCCACCGCGTTCGTGGCCACCAAAATTTCGTTCATCAACGAAGTCGCTGCGCTCTGCGAACGCGTCAATGCCGACGCCGTGAATCTCGCGCTGGCGCTCGGTCTGGACAAGAAAATTGCTCCGCGCTGTCTGCAGCCCGGAGCGGGCATGGGCGGAGTTTTCGCCGAGTCCGACATGGACTCTCTCGCCGAACTGGCGCAGGCGCATGGCGTGCCGCTGAAAGTGCTCAGCGCGGCGCGCGACGTGAACCATTACCTCGCCGATCGCCTGGTCGACAAAATCGCCCACGCACTGAATTCCGTCGAGAACAAAGAAGTCGGCATTCTGGGACTGGCCTTCAAGCCGAATACAAATTCAGTAGCCGGATCCTCGTCGGTGCGTCTTGCCGAAACGCTGGTTTCCAAGGGCGCGCATGTGCGGGCTTACGATCCCGTTGCGATTCCCGAAGCTAAGACCCGGCTCAACAGCACGGTGCGTTATTGCGACTCCGCCTACGCCGCCGCGGAAGGTTCCGATGCGCTGGTCGTCGGCACCGGATGGCCCGAGTTCCGCGCCCTCGATTTCGACCGCATCAAGCATCTGCTGAAAAAGCCCGTCATTGTCGACACCAAGAACCTGCTGGATTCGACCCGCCTGCGCGCCCTGGGATTCGAGTACGTAGGCGTAGGCCGCGGCTAAGCTCCGGTCGCAACATGTGGGGACGGCCGCCTCGGCCGTCCAAGCGAGGGCGAAGCCCAGCGCAACCGTCACGGAACCCTCCCCCAAGTTCTTTGTTGAGATCCTTCGATCGCTCTCGATGCTTCCCGACTCGCCTCCAGCCTCCCCTCTAACATCCGCCGAACCGCAGTTGCTATAATCAACAGGAGTGGTGGGAATAGCTCAACTGGTAGAGCACCGGACTGTGGCTCCGACGGTTGCGGGTTCGATTCCCGTTTCCCACCCCAGATTTTGCTAGAGTAAGTGTTTTGTGGAGACAGCCGCCCTCGGCTGTCCGGTCGAGCGAAGCTCGACTCCCTCGTCTCCTATCGCGGCCCTGTAGCTCAATTGGATAGAGCATCAGTCTTCGGAACTGAGGGTTGGGGGTTCGAGCCCCTCCGGGGCCGCCATTTGATTCCGCAGGCATGGTTTATGTGGGGACAGCCGCCCTCGGCTGTCCGTCGAGCGCAGCTCGACCTGATTTTGATACCGGCATCCACAATGGAAGAGAAGCTCGGGCCTTCGGCCCGAGGACAGCCGAAGGCGGCTGTCCCCACATGTAAATACCAGAAAGCCCGAAATCCCTTGTGGCGCGGACGTTCCGGCTGGGATAAAATTCACCCTCGACTTCGCCCGCATGAAACGCATCTTCCACTTCCGCGCATCTTCCTCCCAACTGGGCCCGTTGGAAGAACGCCTGCTTGAAGCCCTGTGGCAGCGCGGACACGCGACGGTTCGCGACCTGGTCGACGACGCCTGCCCCGATCTCGCCTACACGACGGTGATGACCACGCTCGACCGTCTCTTCAAAAAGAATTTGCTGTCGCGCGAAGCCGAAGGCCGCGCATTTCGCTACACTCCACGATTCACCCGCGAAGAACTGCACCGTGAAGTCGCCGGTGAGGCGTTCCGGCAATTACTGGATGCGAGCCCGGCATCGTCGCTGCCGCTCTCGTACCTGGTCGAAATCCTGACCGAGCGCGACGCGCAGTTGCTCGATGACCTTCGCCAAGTCGTCGAAGCGAAGCGGCGCGAGTTGCGCAAGAGTGAAGCGCGCAACGAATCCAATTCCAAGGACAAAGCCTGATGTTCGCCGCCCGCGGCCTCGCCGTCTCCTTCTCCGTGTTCGTGATGGTGTACTGCGTCCTCTCGCTCGCCGTGTGCCTAGCCTGGCGCACGGTCCAGTCGCGCATCGAGCGCCTTCCGGTTCGCCGAGTCGCGGATTTGCTGTTTGCCTTGCGAATGTTTCCTCTGGCCACAGCGGCCGTTATCACGGTTGCCTTCACCGTGCCCTCTTTCCTTCTGCTGGAGCCGCGGGCCATCGAAGAGCCCTTGGGCGAGATTCCTCTGGTTCTGGGCATCTTCGGCGCTGTGTTGGGAATTTTTGGAATTGTGAATGCCGGCATGGCGCTACGCCGAGCCTCCCGCACCATCTCGACCTGGACGAACGCCGCGCAACCCGTCGAATCCTGCGCGCTCATTCCAGTCCTGCGAATTTCCCCAGTGGTTCCCGCGATGACCGCCACCGGCATCGTTCGTCCCAGAGTCCTGCTGTCGCGCGCCGCAGAATTCCTGCTGACCGCCAACGAATTGCAGACGGCCTTGAATCATGAAATCGCCCACGTTCGCCGCCGCGACAATCTTGAAGAAACTCCTGCTGCGCTTCGTAGCATTCCCCGGAATGGCTGGCCTGGAAGCCGCCTGGCTCGAAGCCACCGAGATGGCGGCCGATGATGCCGCAGTCTCAAATGCCGGAGAGGCGCTGGATCTGGCTGCAGCCCTGATCAAACTTTCGCGTCTGGGCCCGGTCGCAACCTTCGACCGATCTGACCACGGCCCTGATTCACAGCCCTGCTTCCGTCATGAATGCCCGCGTCGAGCGCCTGATCGCCTGGAGCGACGACCGTCTCGCACTCGCCCCGAAGATTCTCTCCGTGGTACGGACTCGGCGCGGCCCTCGCGCACGTCGCGGTATTCGCCGTCACCTACAGCCAGTTGCTGGTGCATGTGCACACGGCAACCGAGTGGCTGGTGCGGTAGTCGTCAGGACGGAGAATTGTGTTTGGCAAAGTGATCGCTGCGGCGCCCTGAAGAAGGATGCCGAAGTACTTTACCCGGCCCAATGTTGTTTCTAGAGCACCATCGCGCAAGATCCCCCAGGAATGCTGTCTCCAAAGCCCATCCTCGCTAAGAGCGTATCCTGTTGCGACTGCGACGATTCCGAACCTGCGTCCCTTCCAGACAGCTGCCACATTTTGATGGCACGAGCTGGCATCCATGACCTTCAGTTTGATCGGTCCGCTAGTGAGGAATCCTGATTCCAACAGCATCGGGATATCTGGATCAGGTTTTGAGGGCGCAACCAGGAAATCTCCGCCAAGACGCAAGAGCAGCGTCTTAAGACGCCTCACGTCCGGTTGCTCACTCACGGCTTTGCGGAGCCGGCGACGCAGGTGTTGCTCTTGTTCAGGTGTCATCGCGTGCGAAAGCTTATCACGCTGCCTTCCCACCACTGGACCGAAACGTCCTCACGCACAGTCGCCAACGAACGTTGAGAAGTGCCTTAGAAATTCACCCGCACGCCCAACTGCGCCGCGAACGGAATTCCCACCGTCGTGCCCGGCCCGAAGAAATCTCCCAGCCCGCCCGCGGGAATCTCCAGCTGCTTGAAACTGGTGATGGGCTGGAGTTGATTGCAGGTGGGAAAGTCGAGGCAGATGTTGGTGGCGTTGCCCGACGCAATATCGCTGGCCGGAACCGGCAGCGCCGCAATCGTCCCACATAATTCGCACCGGGATTGTTGCGGTTGAACAGATTGAAGAACTCGGCGAACGGCAGAACTTCCCAGCGGTCGCCGAACTTGAACGGACGTGTCACCCGCAGATCCATCTGAATGTACGGCGTGCCGCGAAACGCATCGAGGGCCGTGGGCTTGCCGTTCACCGAGATGCGCTGGCTGCTGTCGGCGGTCGTGATGGTGAAGGGCCGCGCGGACTCGACTTGCGTGATCGTGGTCAGCTCGAAACCGCCCGGAATGTAGACCGTCCCCGCAACTACGAACCGGTTCAACACATCTTCACCCGAAGGTCCGTAGTCGCCTGGCCCGAACGGGTTCAGCGGATTGCAAACGCCATTCACATAGTCAAACAGCTCGCCCAACACGCATCCCCATGTCTTCGCGCTTGAGAGCGTGTAGTGCGCGATCAGATTGAATCGTTTGTTTACATTTCCCTGCGCCACAATCATCAATGCGTTGTAGCTCGACCGGTTGTCCGACTTGAACAGATTCAGGTTGGGCACGACGCTTTGCTGATCAGAATCGTAGTTCGGGTCGGATGCCGGTATCGATGGCGTGAACAGATTGACGTCGCTGGTGAAGCTGTAGCCGCGATAACCGTGGTTGCCCTGTTCGTGCGTATAGTCGGCGCTCAGCGTCCAGTTGCGCGCGAACGCATGCTGCACGCCCCCGGTAATGTGGATCGCGTATGGCGTCTTGTAGTTTGAGTCGATGAGATTGCCGGCCGCGGCGGCCCCTCCCTGCAAGCAGCCCGCGCCCGTCAGCGAATAACCCCCGCTTGTGCCCGTAAGAGCGCACGGTCCGGTAGCAACGTTCGTCGAATTCACGCCTTGGAACGCCGTCGCCCATCCGTTCTGCGCGAGGTCGTTAAAGTACAGGCCGAATCCAGCGCGGAAAACCGTGGTGCCTCCCTTGCCCGGAGAGTACGCAATTCCCAGGCGCGGCGCGAATTGCTTGTGATCGTCGTGGGGAGCGCTTTGAACCAGTGGAATCTGCAGCGCCTGCATCGTCACCAACGCGGGATTCAGTGCCTGGCTGTTCCCGGAGGCGGTGAACAGTCCGAAAGTCGTCTGATACCGCAGCCCGTAGTCAAAGGTCAGATGCCGCGTGAGCCGCCACGAATCCTGCGCGTACAGGCCGAGACGCTGCACGCTCTGCGAAAAGCTGCCGTCATTCGCCGGAGTGGTCGCCGCTCCGTTGGCATAGTCGACAGGGAACTGCGCGAGGTTCGCTGCGTTCAACGTGTAATACGTCGGATCGTTGGGAAACGAGTACAGCGTCTCCTGATTCCCCGGGAACGCCCCGGCCAGCACGGGCTCGTGAATGAAGTTCACTCCAAACTTGAACGAATGATCGCCGGTCGCGTGCCCGACGTCGTAGCGCAATTGATACTTCTGCTGATTGCGCAGCGACGGAAACAGCGTAATCGGCGTGGCGAACTGGTTGTCGCCGTACGTCTCGAATCCCGAAACCGTCAGCGTCGTAGAGCTGAAAGGAAACGCCAGCGCGAAGCCGAGCGTGGAATTGCGCGTCTGCGTCAGGTGCAACACGCTGGCGTCGAACACAAAAGTGCCCAGCCACGTCGGGCTGAAGCTGTAAGTATTGCTGATCACGGTGTTCCAGTAATTGTTGTGCGTGGTCAGTCCGGTCGAGGGCAGCGTCGCCTGCGCCACCAGGTTGTTGTGGGTCAGATAATTGTCTTCCGAAGTGCGCAGGAACCACTGCGATTTCGCCGACTGCGCCCAATCGAACCGCACCGACCCAATGTAGTCGCGGAACGGAATCGGCACATTCTGCGGAACCGCGATCGACGGCACTCCGGGAATCAGCCCATCCGCCGCCATCTGCGCCAGCGCGTTGAACTCGGTGACGCTGTTCGGGCTGTAGGCAATGCTGGCGTTCTCGTGCACGTACTCAAACGAAGAGAACAACCACACCTTGTCGCGCGCGATCGGCCCGCCGAGCGTGGCAACATAATTCTGCCGCGAGAACGGCTGCTTGGGATTCGGCGCCGGATTCTCAATCGGAAAGCGCGCATTCAGCGCCGCCGCCCGCTCGTAAAACGCTCCGCTCCCATGCCACTCGTTGGTCCCGCGCTTCGTCGTGATGACCACGGATCCCGCCGTTGTGCCACCCGTGTCGGCATCTTCGCTCGCCGTGCGCACCGCGAATTCCTGAATCGCATCCGGCGAAAAATTCTGCAGAAACCCGCCGATCCAGTCGTCGGAGTTGTCCCCGCCATCCACCGACAGATCGTTGTTCAATCCCGAACTTCCGCCGGTAGAAACCGCGGTGATGCGCGCCTTGGTCGGATCGGAAGGCTCCACCGGCTCGGTTCCCGGAGCCAGATACGCGATGTTGGCGAAGCTGCGCGCCGCGAGCGGAAGCGTCTCAAGATCCTGACTGCTCGACCACTCCCTGATGCACCACGCTGACCAGATCAATCGGCTGTGTCGTGATGGACGAACTCTCCCCTTGCACCGAGACGGTTTCCCCCGGCGCCGCGCCTTCAGCGTGACCGTGACTTCGCGCACCGAACTCACGGCGACGGAAACATCCGCCTGCGCCGGCGCGAATCCCGCCGCGCTCACGGTGATGCGATAGGCGCCCGGCAACAAGTCATCCAGCCGAAACTCGCCGCGGTCTTCGCTGACAGCCTCGCGCCGCAGCGACGAGCCGGCTGACTGCACCACGATCTTCGCGCCAGGGATGCGGGCCCCGGTGGCGTCCTGCACGGTCCCGCGCAGGGAGCCTCGGGGGTTCTGGGCCTGCACGGCGGTCGCGAGACACAGCGAGCGCCAAAGAGACGAGGATTGAATTCTTGAAGAAAGGCATTCGGACCATGGGACTAGCTGTGGGCTAGACAGCGGAGAGTATCTTGAGCGAACGCCCTACTACCAGCAATCGTAGAAACAGCGCTGACGCATTGGTGCGCTCAGGTGCGCTCTAGGTTGCGCGAGCGACCATTCTTAGTCCGACCACTGCTGCGGCGTGCGGTCCCACCGGTGCTTCTTCAGTTCCGCGAGCAGGCTCTTGTCGAGAGGCCCGGCGTCACTCGCCGCAATGTTCTGCCGCACGTGCTCCGGCTTCCGCATCCCGGCAATCGTCGTGCTCACCGCCGGATGCGACAGGATGAAGCGCAGCGCCATCTCCGGCAGCGTCATTCCCGCCGGAACAATTTCTTTCAGCTTCTCGACCCGCTTGATCGTCTTCGCCAGATTCTCCGGACCAAAATATCCCGCGCGCCAGTCGCCCTTCGGGAAGCGCGTCTCCAGCGTCATCTTGCCGCCGAGGCTGCCTTCATCCAGCGGCACGCGGGCAATCACGCCGATATTGAGTTCCTGGCAAACGGGAAAGAGTTCGTCTTCCGGCGCCTGATCGAAGATGTTGTAAATCACCTGCACCGCATCCACCAGTCCCGTCCGCAGAGCCTTGATTCCGTTCTCCGGCTGCCAGCGATTGATGCTCAGCCCGAAATATCGAATCCACTGATCGCGCTTCAGTTTCTCGACCGTCGACCGAAACTCAGTCTCGTCAGTCCATGAATCGTCCCACACATGGAACTGCAGCAAATCGATCGTATCCACCCGCAGTTGCTTGCGAATCAGGTCGGCATACTTGAAAACGTGCTCCGCGGAGAAAACATCGCTGTACTTGTATTCGGGCAGCGCCGGCCACCGGTCGTTCGCCGGAGGAATCTTCGACGCCGCATAGATCCTCTTCCCTGAATTCCGCGACATGATCTCGCCCAGCAACCCGTCGCTCTTGCCCTCGCCATAAGCCCAAGCCGTATCGAAAAAATTGCAGCCCAGATCGATGCCCAGTTGCATCGCGGCCAGCGACTCTTTATCGTCCGAGCCGCTCCACCCGCTCATGCCCCAGAGCCCGTGGGCGATGTCGCTGACTTCGAATCCAGTACGGCCCAGCTTGCGGTATTTCATAATGGCATCCTCCAGGAAATGTCCGCTTCGGAATGAGGCTCAAGAGCGGACTGACCAGCATATATCGAAGCCCGGATTTTCGCCTGATCGGGCCTCTTCCGCCGATGGATCAGAAGCTGCTTTTTCGATACCAGCCATCGAAATTTTGGGGCCACCCTGTCCCTCCCAAGGTGTTTAATGAACCTAGATCATTAATGATGGAGGTAGTCTCCCAATGAAATCTGAATATCCTTATAATCCCACGCCCGGCAAAGACGAATTGATCGCACCGCCACCGTCCCGCTTTATCGACGAGAAAATCTCGGACGAAACCGGCGCGGAAACGAAGACCGACAGCGCGCTCGCGCCGGCGGGTCTCAAGAATCCTTTCTGGAATTAACCTCGGCTGGCGCCGGACCCGTTGCAGCGCAGATGTGGGGCGACGACCGGCGCTGATTCTTTCTCCACACATCTTTCCTACCGCAGGATCGGCAGGCACAGGCATGGCCGGAGCGCGAACTCCAGCCCCGCCATCTCTTCCAGCGCCGGATGCAGCAGTGAATCGCGGCAAGGCTCCAGCGTAATCACAAACGGCAGGGAACTCTTTTCAAAGCCCGGCTTTTGCAGCAGGGAATCAATATTCAGGCGATGCGCCGCCATGATCTGCGCCAGCCGCGCCACAATCCCCGGCTGGTCGCGCACAAAAAACCTCAAATACCAGGGCGTCTCGAAATCGCTGCTGATCTCCGGCGTCGAGACGTTGTTGGCAGCCCGGTTGCCGCCGCCTCCAGACAGGCTCTCCGCCACAAACATCAAGTCGGAAACCACGGCCACCGCCGTAGGATCCCCGCCCGCGCCTGCGCCCAGAAAAGCCATGTCTCCCCCATACTGGCCGGAAGTGAGCACCAGGTTCAGGTTCCTCTGCACGCGTCCAAAGGGCGAGTCGGTTGGAACCAGGCACGGTCCAACATCCGCGAACAGAGTATCTGCTTTTAAATCGGCTCGCGAAATCTGGCGAATCGTACAGCCCAATTCCGCCGCGTAGTCGAAGTCCACCGCGTCGACCGGACGAATACTTCGGGCGCGAATCGTCTCCGGTGCGACCCGCGAGTGCAGCCCCGCCAGCGCCAGAATTGCCAGCTTGGCGCGCGCGTCCCCACCGTCCAGATCCTCCGACGCATCGGCCTCCGCGTACCCGCGAGCCTGCGCTTCTTCCAGCGCCTCGCTGAAGGGAATCCTCGCATTTTCGATGCGGCTCAGGATGTAGTTGCAAGTGCCGTTCAGAATTCCCGCAATGCCGTGCAGCCGATCGCCGCACAATCCCGTTCGGAGCGAGGGAAGAACCGGAACTCCACCCGCCACCGAGGCGCCGAACTCGATCTGACATCCCTTAGCTCGCCGCCAATTGCAGAAGATCAGGACCGTGCCGCGCAATCAGCTGTTTGTTCGCCGTGACCACTGACTTCCCCGACCCGAGCGCGCTCCGCACGATCTGCTCAGCTGGATTGAGCCCGCCGATCAGTTCGATCACGATCTGCACATCCGAGTTCAGCACCGACTGCACGTCGTCGGTCCACACGACATCTGCTGGAACCCACGGCTGCTTCTTCCGTTCCACGTTGCGGTTGCAGATGTGGGTGAGCCGCAGAGAACCGTGCTCGTTCTCGCAAATAATTTTCGCCACCGCGCGGCCCACCGTCCCGAAGCCGATCAACGCGACACGGCAGGCGGAGCTACGCTCTTGGATATTGGATGGTGCCGCTTTCGTCGATGATTTCGAAGTCTGCTTGGGCAAGGATTCTCTCGCTACGAAAATGGAATCCCCTATCATACGTGCCACGTCGCTTCCCGGAAACTGCAAACCGCAAGACCCGGATCTTCACACGACTAATGTTGATGGACGAAGAACCCCCGCCTCTAACGGGTCGTTTTTCCGCTATGATCGCTGCCTTCATGCGGTCCAACCGCCATCGCCGCTCCGGTAGTGTCCTTCTTGCCGCCATTCTTCTCTTGTCGACGAGTTGCAGAAAGAAAGATGCGGCGACAGACCATCCCCGACTGACTCCGAACGTCGTTTTACGCGACGTCACATTTCACAGCGCTGCTCTCAACCGCGAGATGCCGTACCGCGTGGTCTTGCCGGCAAATGTGGCCGAAGGGCGCAAGTTGCCAGTGGTCTACCTATTGCATGGGGGCGGAGGGGGATTCCTGGATTGGACGAATGATTCTGACGTCGCGCGCTTCGCGGAATCAGGCGTGATTCTCGTAATGCCCGAAGGTGCGGATTCGTATTACACGAATGCCGTCGATCCGCCGCAGGATCGGTACGAAGACTACATCGTCAGTGACGTTATCTCCGATGTAGAGAGTAAGTTTCCCGTTGCAACCGGCCGTTCGAACCGCGCGATCATCGGCCTCTCCATGGGTGGTTTTGGTGCAGTGAAACTTGCGCTGCGTCATCCCGATCTTTTCGTTTTCGCGGGGGGACTCAGTTCGGCGATTGACGTTCCCCGCCGTGCGTTTTCAATCAAGCGCCTCCACCAGTCGCGCCACTACAACGCGATTTTCGGTTCAGCCGGAAGCTCGACTCGTCGCGACAACGATCCGTTCGTCTTGGTCCGCACCGCGAATCCAGAAACGGCCCCATACTTTTTCCTGACTTGCGGCGAGCAGGAAGGCCTGCTTCCCGCAAACCGCGAGTTTGCTGCTGCGCTGACTGCTCGTCATTTTCGATTCGAATTCCACACGGTTCGTGGAAGTCACGACTGGAACCAGTGGAATGCATGGCTCCCCAGCCTGTTTCACAGCCTCGCTGAACACATGAATGCCAACGAGCCGACCATCCAAAAGCGGCCATGACCTGGTGGGGCGGCATCGCAGGCGGAATTCGCATCAAAGTTGATATCATGGTGCCTGCCTGCTGCGAGTGCTATCCCGGCGGGAGCATCGCGGACCGATCTTTCAGAAGCGCCTCTCTTTGACGAGGTATGCGGCCGACGTATGGCCCGAGCGCTCAGTCGTCCGCAACCACGCCCGGCAGCGGGAGGAGAATGAATGATTCTAAAGTTCGCGAAGGTTCCCTCACACAGGGTCGTTCTGATATTGATTTTGGTGACGATTCTGGCGGGAGCCACGTCCGTCCACGCTCAACAGACCCCGGCCCAGCAGCCCGCAACGCAGCAACCGCCGGCGCAGCAGCCGCCAGCCCAGGAACCCTCGGCCCAACCGCAACCCCAGAGCCCGCAGTCCGGTGTTCAGGAATCTTCTTCTGAAGAAATCCCCGGTCGAAAGCCTAAGGTCAAAGACTACAAAAACTGGGTGTTTAACGTAGGCGCCGGAGCAAGTCTGACCAACGGAACGACCGCGAAGTTTGTGCGCGGCGGTGGCTTCGTGGTCGACGGGGGCGCCGCCCGCAATTACAGCAAGTATTTCGGACTCCGCGCCGACTTCCAGTTTGACAACCTGCCTCTGCGCACCTCAGCGCTGCAAAGTGCGCAAGCGCCGTCGGCGACCAGTCAAGTGTACTCGATCCACCTTGATCCCATCATCAATATTCCCGTAACCAAGGTATGGGGCGGCTATATTCTAGGCGGCGGCTCCTTCTTTCATCGCTCCGGCAAACTGCAATCCTCGACTGCTCTTCCCGGGTCGGCATGCAGCCCCTTCTTTCTTTGGTGGGGCCCCTGCTCGAACGGCAACCTGCCCGTGTTTGGGAGTTTTCTCAATTCCAGCCTCAACCAATTTGGCGAGAACTTCGGCGGCGGCGTTACCCGCAAAATAAGCACGAACATGGAGATCTACGCCGAGTTCCGCTATCTTCACGGCAAACGCAGTGGAATCACCACCGACTTGCGCCCGATCACCGTGGGCGTGCGCTGGTGACATCCTGTTCCGCAGAGATCTCAGGGACAGCACGAGACCTTAATCGTTGCGGAAGAAATCCTAAAACAGGCGCGACCGTGGACGAACGGCGTGGGAGGTACTGTGGGATAACCGAGGGGAACACACGGAAGAACGGCGGACGAGTACCGTGGAAGAGCGGCCCTTTCAGGGCCGCGTAAGGCGTCAGATAGGTGAATGGGCTTTAGCCCCTGAGGCCCACTTATTCGGGATTCGTGCGATAACTCCACAACTCCGTCGTTTGCGTCTGCAACTGCACGAATGACGATGCGGTCACAGGCCGGGCGACCTCCGCCCCAGCATTCGCCTCGCGGACCGCCGCTTCCACAATCCCATGCGACGGTGCGAGCGAGCACGCCGGATCGGTCAACGTGGCGTCACCGGCCAGCAGGAACGCCTGGCAGCGGCAGCCTCCGAAATCCTCGCTGCGGCGCTCGCAACTCCGGCACGGCTCCGGCATCCAGTCTTCACCACGGAAACGCCGGAACGACGGCGATTCCTGCCAGATCCACGCCACCGTCTTCTCGCGCACATTCTCGAACGTCAATCCCGGCAGCACTTCCGCCGCATGGCAGGGCAGCACTTTGCCCGCGGGATTGATCAGCAACAATCTTCGTCCCCACCCACCCATGCAAGCCTTGGGATATTTCGCGTAATAATCGGGCACAACCGAGTCGATGCGAATCTTTCCAGCGAGTCGCTTCTCCGCTTCTGCCACGATCGCGACCGCTTTTTGCAGCTGCGCATGCGTGGGCATCAGCGCGGCGCGATTCGCCAAAGCCCATCCGTAGTATTGCGTGTGGGCGATCTCGACGCGCTCCGGGTTTAGTTGCTCGATGAACGCAATCATCTCTTCCAGGTGGTCGAGATTCTGGCGGTGCACCACTAGATTCACAGTGAACGCGATCTTGTGCCGCCGAATCGCACGCGATAGTTCAATCTTGTGCGCGTGTGCCTTCGCCCCGGCAATCCAGTTCGCAGCCTCTTCCCGCGAGTCCTGAAAACTAATCTGGATGTGATCGAGCCCCGCCTCGACGAGTGCCTGCAGTCGCTGCTCGTTGAGGCCAAGGCCTGACGTGATGAGATTGGTATAGAGTCCCGCCGCCCGCGCCGCAGCGATCAGTTCCGCCAGGTCGGTGCGAGCCAGCGGCTCTCCGCCTGTGAAGTGTGCGTGCAGCATTCCGAGTTTGCCACACTGCTGGAAGACGCTCGTCCACTCCACGGTGGAGAGTTCCTCTTTCGGCCCCGCCAGTTGCATGGGATTGGAGCAGTAGACGCAATGCAGCGGACAGCGGTGGGTGATTTCGGCGATGAGGGCGAGAGGATTAGAAACCATTGGAGACTCGTGGAATTGGGTAGTTTTTGTAATTGAATGATCGGAACTCTCCCGCCAAGCGGATCAATTTCCCAATCACTCCATTACCCAGTTTCTTAATAGTCCACGATCCGCTTCTTCTGCAACTGCTCGAGGAACACGCCAATATCGGCGCGAATCTTCTCCGGGTCAGTCATGCCGAACTCTTTCTGCAACCCGGAGATGATCTCACCGAAAGTGCGCTGACCGTCGCACCGTTCCAGGATTTGTCGTCCGGTGCCTTGTAGTTTGATGGCGCCTTCGGGAAAAAGGATCACACGATCCTCTTCCGTCCCGCCCCAACGGCAGCCTGTGGCGAGTCGCGGCTGGCTTGTATCCGAAGGAGGCGCCATCCTCAGGCTCCCTCGATCAAAAACGCCCCCGGCGGAGGCCAGCCCGGCTGCACGTAGGCGAAATAAAGCGCGTCGAGCTGCGCCCACAGAATGTCGCACTTGTCGCGCAGCGCCTGGATCGCGAGCTCCTGCTCGGCGCGAGTCTTTGCATGTTCGTAAACGTAGTTGATGGCGAACTCGGCATCCTCGGGAGCCTGTGTCAGCCTCGCCTCGAAGTAATCCAGCCCACCCGACAGCCACGGATAGTGCTGCCGCATCTTTTCCATCCGCAGCGAAATCAGGTCGCGCGAGAACAATTCAGTCAACGACGACGCCACCGCTTCCAGCAGACTGCGGCTGCGCACGATGTTCAGGTACTCATTCACCGCAAATCGTGTGGCCGGCAAAATGCCCGTTCCGGCGCGCACCTGTTCGGCGGCAAGGCCGGTGGCTTCCGCTAACTTCAGCCAGCGCTTGATGCCGCCGTCGCTGGTCGCGTCTCCGTCATGATCGATCACGCGCTTCCGCCACGCTCGCCGAAACACCGGATCGGTGCCGCGCGACAAGATGATCGAATCCTTGATCGGAATCATGCTCTGGTAGTAGTAGCGGTTCAACGCCCATGCCTGAAGCTGTCCGCGGCTCAGGCGGCCTTCGTGCATCATCAGGTGGAACGGATGCTGGTGGTGATACCGTTCCTCGCCCACGCTCCGCAACTGGGCGCGCAGCCCGTCGAACGAGAGCAGTCCCACGTCGGGCGCGCTCGCATCTACAGGTCGAACTGACATCCGTCCTCCGCGATCTCCCATCCTGCCTCGCGCACCTGCCGGTATTCGGGGCTCGCCTCGTTCAGCATGGGATTCGTGTTATTGATGTGCACATAGATTTTACGTGGACGGCGCAGTCCCCTCAACTTGCTGAGACTACCCTCGGCGGATGACACGGGAACGTGCCCCATCTGCAGCGCCGTTCGCCCGCTGCCCTGAATCCGAATCAACTCGTCGTTGCTCCAGAATGTGCCGTCGAACAGCAGTACGTCGGCGGACTCAAGTTCTTTCATCAGCGCATCGTCGATCTGTGGGACGGCCGGCAGGTAAGCGAGACGCTTGCCCGACGGAGATTCAACGATCAGACCCAACGAGGCTTCTCCAAGCGTGAGTGCGGACTGTCGTTGAGGCGAAACGTATGCAGGATAGTGCGTGCCCAACGAAAGCGCGCGACAACGCAATCCAGAATCATCGCCCGCGGGATTTTCGAGACGGAAAGTTTTTCGGGGAGCAATACTGTCCCACGACACTTGAGTAGGAACGCGCTGCAGCATGCCGAACATCGAATTGTCTTCGGTAAGAATCCGCCGGATGGAGTCCGTCGCATATACACGTAGCGGTTGCAACTCGCGCAGCAGCAGCAGTCCCAGAATATGATCGATGTCGGCGTTCGCGAGAACTGCTCCGGCGAGCGGCGACTGGCGCACGCCTTCCCGCGGATGAAGCTCAGGCGAGGCTTCGATCTGCGCGCGCAGGTCGGGCGATGCCCCAAGCAGAAACCACGAGACGCCATCGGCGCTCACGGCGACTTGCGCTTGCGTGCGGGCCTTGCCCCGGAAGGTTCCGGCGCGCAGCGCGCGGCAGTTGGGACAGGCGCAGTTCCACTGCGGAAAGCCCCCGCCCGCAGCGGACCCTAGGACGTTCACACGCATGACTTAGGGAGTGTAGCAGCCGGTCCAGCAAGCTGCGCCGGGCGTTTTCGGCGCGAAGTGCTAGGCGTTCACACGTACGGACTCCAACTCCGGGATGCATCTGGAGTTTTGCAAGGATTTGACGGCGTCTTCCGCGGTGAATTTTCCCATCACGAGCGCCAACTGGCGACTGGTTGTCATTTGGATGGGCGTCGAATCGGCCTTCTGGACGTACTGCGGTACGCGACTGCCGCCGCGGTTCACTTTCACGAGAAACTTGATAATTTTCATATGTGTCCTTAGTGAGAATCGTCTCCGAGAACCATTAAGCCCAGCATCCCAATAACTTCAACGCATTCCGTCTTAACGCTTTGGGATGCTGGCCACGCCACACTCCAGGCAGCGCGGATTGAGTCGAGATGTGATCAGCCCGCAAGACGGACACATTCGTTGTGATCGAAATCCGATCGCCTGCGGTTTCATCCTGCGCTTCCAGGCGAGCAGCAGAATCGTGAACAGCACAATCAGCACGCCGAAAGAGATGGTAGTTGCGTTCATAAAAGCGACCCTTCGTGGCGAGTGCTGAATAAACCAGCCAGTCGCTCAAACCGGGGCGGACATCGTGGAGTTAATCGACTCCGCGCAAGACGGCTAGCAGCGGCACTGGCAAGGCGCGCACTCGTTGAAAAGCCTAAGATGAGAGAACTTCAGATGGACTGGCTTAGGTCAGAGGACCTGAAAGAGGAGAAAAACGTATCTGCCCCAGTAACCATCATAGCAGGTGAAGGGCGTGCACTTCCGTCTTAGCCGACAGCGCGCGGAAGGGTGCGCCAGTTGAGCGGTTGGAACTAGTTCATGTCGCCCAGCGAGCAGGCGCCCGGGCCGCGAGGATCGCCGCACGATCCGCAGGCTCCGGGTTGGCGACGCCGACGGCGACGAGCCCTTGGCCGACACCGCGAAGACCGAGAGTTGCGGCTCCAGTTTCTTGGCGTGGCACTTCGGGCACTCGGCCTTTTCCTTGCCGTAGACCAGCGCTTCGAATTGGTGGTGGCATTCCTTGCAGATGTACTCGAAGATAGGCATGGTCGACTCCAGTTACCTATTAGAATCAATTTGTGGGGACTTCGCAAATCCCAGGCTCTCCGACTCGAAAACGCGTGGACGGACCCGGGCCGCCGTTCCGGGCGCGGCGCTGGCTGGGCGGCGGACACGTGCAGACGATCGCCAGCTTCCTGCTGCCGCGCAGAATTCATTTGCCTCCGGCGGAAGAGCGGCTGGTCGAAGTTGCGCCCGGGATCAAGGTGCGCTGCTGGTGCCACTGGCAAGGCACCACCAAAGCAGATCGCACCCAGCCGCTGACCCTGATCGTCGTTCACGGGCTGGAAGGATCGTCCGATTCGCAATACATGCTGGGCGTCGCGCGCAACGGCCTGGCCGCGGGAATGAACGTTGTCCTCATGAACCAGCGCAACTGCGGCGGCATGGATCACTTCGCGCCGACGCTCTACAACTCCAGCCTGTCGGCGACGTGGCCGCGGTGGTGCGGAGCGTGCTCGAGAACGACGGCGTCTCGCGCTTCGCGCTGATCGGATTTTCCATGGGCGGAAATCTCGTTCTGAAACTTGCGGGAGAGTGGGGAAGCGACGCGCCCGCCGCAATTTCGCGCGGTAGCGGCGGTGTGTCCGGCGATGGATCTGGCCGCCTCCGCCGACGCGCTGCATGAACCCGCCAACCGCATCTACGAGTATTACTTCCTGATGCAGTTGTTCCGCCGCCTGCGCCGCAAGGCGCGATTGTTTCCCGGAAAGTTCGACGTATCGCGGCTGCGCGGCATCACCAGCTTGCGCCTGTTCGACGACCGCATCACCGCTTACTACTGCGGATTCACCGGCGCCGACGATTACTATGCGCGCGCCGCCGCGGCCAATGTGGTCGACCGCATCGCGGTTCCGGCGCTGATCATTCATGCCGCCAACGATCCCTTCATCCGCATGCAGCCGGAGACGTTGCGCCGCATTGCCGCGAATCCGAACATCACCTACATCGAGACCGCTGACGGCGGCCACTGCGCCTTCCTCGGCGAACGCAACGGAGATGCGACGACGGACGCTGGGCCGAGCGCGAAGTGGTGGAGTTTGTGGGGAAGTCGGCGTGAGATGCTGGTCTCAACTCGCCGGCGCCGGCGCCCGGTGCAGCCACGGCATCAGTTCCACTCCGCGCCCTTTCGTCCTCGTGCGGATGTAGGCCAGCGCCAGCATCGCAAGCGAAATCACCACCAGTCCCACCGACGCCCCGCCGATCCCCATCCGGTGCTTCGGCAGAATCGACACGCGTCCGTAGACAAATTCGATGTGCACCCAGTAGACCAGCAATGACGCCTGCCCCAGCTGGATCAGCGGACTGAATCCCCATTGCCCCGCACCCCAGCGGCACCAGGCGTAGCTCCCATCAGAATCACCAGCAACATTCCCACGCGGATCAGAAAAAACTCGGGCTCGTGTGCCAGTAATCGTAGACCGCATAGAACTGCCGCGGCTGCCGGTCGAGCCAGCGCGCGAATTCGATCAGCACGCGCCCGCCAGTCCCAGCACGAAGAATGCTCTGGCTCTCGTGCGTCCGCGCCCACTGGCTCTGCAGAATGAATCCCACGGCCAGCCCCGCGAAGGCGAACGCCGTCCAGGGAAAGACAGGGAAGAGGCCGGCCTGCGGAACCCGAGGTTGTGCACGCCATCGACGTAGGACTCGAGCGGCCACGGCAGCCAGGTC
The DNA here is from genome assembly GCA_963832015.1 of uncultured Acidobacteriaceae bacterium. Taxonomy (GTDB): domain Bacteria; phylum Acidobacteriota; class Terriglobia; order Terriglobales; family Acidobacteriaceae; genus Sulfotelmatobacter. Next base: position 179,380 of record CAWHSR010000008.1, on the reverse strand, counting down.
GGCCGCCAGGTCGTCCAGAGGGGCGGGGTCAGCAGCGAAATGATCAAAGCGGTTCCGCCAGCCGCCAGCACCAGAGCGACGCGGCCCCATGCCGATGGGGCTGCGGGGACCGATGGGAATGGCAGGACCAAAGGTTGTGTGGGGACGGGCGCCTTCGCCCGTCCCGCCGGGCGCAGCCCGGCGATCGAGAAGCGATCGCCAGCACCGCCCAGCACATCACGCCCATCAGCATCATCGACAGCCCGATGGTGTTCAGCATGTCCACGCGCAGCAGGTCGCTCTTCGGCGCCCATCCCCAGGCGATCACATATTCCTGCAGGCGGAACAGCAGTCCAAAGCACGAAAATCTCCGCGCCGCGCGAAATCGTCGTGCGCGCGATCTGCGCCGCCGGGACATCCTTCTGCCACAGCTTCTCCGTGACCAGCGCAAACGAAATCCCCGCCAGAAACAGAAACAGCGGCGCCGGAAACGTCCCACCCAGCTGCGAATACATGAAAAAGCGGCTCTGCCGCGCCTGCGGGCCGAGCCAGGAGTCGTAGCAATGGGTCTGGAACATCAGAACGCACGCCAGCCCACGCATCCAATCGATGTAGGCAAGGCGGGACTTGGCAGCCGGGAGCGGGGGCATGTGTAAGGTGAGATTGTAGGGGCAGTATACGGCAGAGCACCGCAGATTCCGCGATTTTCAGGCTCTGATACCGGTATCACAGCGTATTCAGCGGGCTTCGCCCGGGCCAATGCGGTGCCAAGGCCATTAAGTGCGGATTCTGACGATCCACTCTTTGTCAACTTTTCGTCTCTCATACAACCTAAAGCCAGTCAATCTTGATCGAATAGGCATTACCCGTTATAAGCTTAGAAAGCACAGTTCTGCCGATCGGCCCCGGAGCGTCCATGCGAATCCTGAAGTCGATGTTGCCCGCCCTTGTGATTGCCAGCCTTTTCTCCAGTTTGAGCTATGCCGTCGCGCCCGACCGCATCTCCGGCGCACTGAATGGCGGCCAGACGGTTCCGCTGAAGGGAAACGTCCACCACAAAGCGCTGCCCCAATTCGATCAGGGGCCTGCTGAACCATCCCTGCGGTTAGGCTATATGACGCTGCTAACCGTGCCTTCCGCGGCCCAGCAGAGGGCATTGAGTCAACTTTTGGCGCAGCAACAGGATCGCAAATCGCCGAATTACCACAAATGGCTGACTACTGAACAGTGGGCCGACCGGTTCGGCTTAAGCCATGGCGACGTGCAGAAGCTCACGGAATGGCTCAAATCGCAGGGTTTCACCGTACAGAGCGTCGCGCACGGACGCAACTGGATTACTTTCGGCGGCACTGCGGCGCAAGTGCAAAACGCATTTGGAACTGAAATGCACCGATACAGGGTCGATGGCGAAATGCATGTGGCGAACGCGACCCCGCCAAGAATTCCGGCGGCACTTTCTGGAATCGTGACTGGCGTTCGTGGGCTCGATGATTTCTATTTGAAGCCCCGCGCAGTCAAGAACGTCAGGGCGGCCCTTGCTGGACGACCCAACTATTACGATCCAATCTTTCAGAGCCCTTCTCCTCAGAACTTCCTTGCCCCGGGCGATATCGCCACGATGTACGACATCAATGCCCTTTACAAAGCGACTCCAACGGCGATCGATGGTACTGGCGAGAAACTGGTCATCGCCGGACAAACGGATATCTATCTGGCAGATATCAACGACTTCCGCGCAGGTTTCGGTTTGTCACAGATCTCTGGTTGCTCGAGCGCCCCCAGCGGCGGTGTAGTCATCGCCCCTTGCAACACCACCAATTTCCAATATGTGCTGCTGCTGCCAACGGGCTTTAGTGATCCTCTGGCTCCGTCACTCGGTGATGTGACTGAAGCTGATTTGGACATTGAGTGGTCTGGTGCAGTCGCGCGCAACGCACAGATCATTTACGTGAACGCCCCTGCGTTTTTTAACGGTAATACTTTCCTCGGCGGCGGTGTTTGGAATGCCTGGTATTACGCGGTCGACAACCAGAGTACCCTAGGCGAATCGGTCATCAGCCTCAGTTACGGTAACTGCGAGTTCAACGACAACAACGTTCTGACGGCGGCTGGACAGCCCGGGCCGGATGAAGTCGAGCTCATGAAGGCCAACAGCGAAGGCATAACGTTCCTAAATTCCAGCGGTGATAGCGGGGCTGCGGAATGCGACGAGCCTACAAATACTTCAACCAATCCCCCTAATCTCGCCGTGGGCGGCCTCGCGGTCAGTTATCCCGCAAGCAGCCCGGAAGTCACCGGTGTGGGCGGCACCGCGCTGACGTTTCCCGCCGGCCTCCAAAGTCCCTTTTGGGGTACGACGAACGGTACCGATGGAGGTTCTGCGCAGAATGCTCCCCTTCCCGAAACCGCGTGGAATGATAACGAAGAACTTGCTCTTGCTTATCCTGGTAGCTTTCCATCCGCGGCTAACGTTCAGGAAACCTACGCCATTTCGTCGACGGGTGGCGGATCTAGCAACTGCGCGCAACAGACCTCCGACAACTCGAACTGTGTTTCCGGCTTCGGTCGGCCCGGATGGCAAAATGTCACGAGTTCCGGTCTAGCCAGTACTCGACTCAGTCCGGATGTTTCTCTGGAGGGCTCGCCGAACTTCCCCGGCTACATCTTCTGCACACCACAGAATGCGTGGAACGGAGCCACCACCACAGCCAGCACTTGCGCTTCTGGAATCCCTGCAGCCCTTTCCCTAACTGACGCCTCAAGCAACCCGACTCCGTCCCTGGTTGGCGGCACGTCGGTTTCGACTCCTGTGATGGCCGGCATCGTGGTCTTGCTCAATCAGTCTCTGAGCGCTCACGGTTTGGGAAATATCAATCCGACCTTATACGGCTTGGCTGCTACTCCCTCGCTCAAGGTATTTCACCCGGTCACCACCGGGGACAACAACGTCTATTGCCAGGCCGGCCAGCCAGTGGCGCCATGGCCTACGGCACTCCAGTGCCCATCGACTGGAGTGTTTGGGTTTAGCGCCACTGCCTTCGACGCGACGACCAACTACAACGCCGTGACCGGTCTCGGGTCCGTGGATGCCAACAATCTCGTCCTTCAGTGGAACTCGGGCCCAGCTGCGCCAGACTTTACGCTTGCTCCGACTGTGGCAACTTTCCTTATGACTCAAGGGGCGAGCATTAACGCGACCGTCAATGTGGTGGTGGCCAGCGGATTTAGCGGCACGATTCAATTCTCGTGCCCCGACCCGCCTGCGTCTGCAACTTGCACCCCACCGCCAAACTCCAACGCGTCAGGGCAGGTCAGTTTCGCCATCCAAACCGCGGCTCCGACGGCTGAGTTGCAACGGCCTTCCCTTCGCGGTACGCGGATCTTCTACGCGGCGTTGCTCCCAGGGTTATTTGGAATCATGTTCACGTTCAGCTCCCGCAAACGCGTGCCAGGTGGCATGCGCCTGCTGGGGCTGATCGTGGTTCTGGGATGCTCCACGCTGTGGCTGGCCTCCTGCGGTGGCAGCAGCAGTAACGGTACCTCCAGCGGCGGAACGCCCAAGGGCACCTACACGGTCAGCGTGACCGGAACGTCAGGCACTTCGACCGCTACCACAAGTTTCCAGATTGTCGTGCAATAACATCGCACGCCAGCCCAAACCTCAGGCGCTCCGCCAATCCCGGAGCGCCTTTTCTTTTCTGACAGATCGTGGGACGGACACTCCCGTCCGTGCAGGTTTTGACTTCGCCTGGGGGTCTTCGCAGCATGTGGCGCGGGCGCCCCCGCCCGCGTCTCGCCAGAATCACGAACGCTCAAGCAAAGCGATCTCAAGTCCGGGAAAGCCACGACCTCGGTCGTGTCACCAGAACCGGGGAAGGGCACGAGTTTACTCGTGCCGCAACCAGCCATGAAAGATGCCGGCTTGCGGCCGCTGAGGGTCGCTTCCTCTCCAATCGAGTCGCACCCTCTTTGCCTTCCCATCCACCCATCTGCGAAACTGACAGTTGCTCCTGCCGAGAACTGAGAACCGCTCCACATGGGCCGCATCCACGTACTCTCCGAGACCGTCGCCAACCAGATCGCCGCCGGCGAAGTGGTCGAGCGCCCCGCCTCGGTAGTGAAGGAGATGCTGGAGAACTCCCTCGACGCCGGCGCCACGCGCATCAAGATCAGCATCGAGGCCGGCGGAAAGAAGCTCATCCAGATCACCGACAACGGATGCGGCATGGTCCGCGACGACGCCATGCTAGCCTTCGAGCGCCACGCGACTTCGAAAATCAAGAACGCCGAAGACCTGCTCAGCATTGCCACCCTAGGATTTCGCGGCGAAGCGCTGCCCTCCATCGCATCGGTGTCGCGCCTGCGCCTGGAAACGCGCGCCGCAGGACGAAGCCGCGGGCACGGTGGTCGAAATCAACGGCGGCAAAATCGCCCGCGTCGAAGAGGCCGGCCTGCCGCTCGGGAACTTCCATCACCGTTCGCGATCTTTTTTTCAACGTCCCCGCGCGCAAGAAATTTCTGAAGGCCGAATCCACCGAGTTGTCGCACATTGCGTCGCTGGTCACGCACTACGCGCTGGCCCATCCCGAGAAGCATTTCGAACTGCACTCCGCTACGAACGCCATGCTGGTCGCGCCTCCGGTCGCCGGATACAGCGAGCGCGTCTACCAGGTCTTCGGCAAGGAAACGCTCGATCAATTGATTCCCGTGGCGGCGCGCCAGCCGCTCGACCGCGTCGGCCTGCCGCAGCCTCCGCCGTGGCGGCGCAAAGAACGAGGACGACGGCGGCGAGAACAGTGCAGCCGAAAGAACTTGGCGAGATGCGCCTCCACGGCTTCGTCTCCAAGCCCGAAATCCAAAAGCTGAACCGCAACTCGATCTTCGTCTTCGTCAACGGACGCCTCATCCGCGACCGCCTGGTGCAGCACGCGCTCACCGAGGCCTACCGCAATATCATTCCGCCCAGCGTCTATCCGGTGGTGCTGCTGTTTCTGGAATTGCCGGCGGCCGAAGTCGACGTGAATGTGCATCCCTCAAAAACTGAAGTGCCGCTTCCGCCAGCAGAGCGTGATGCACGACTTTGTTCGCGATTCGGTCCGCGCCGCGCTGATGAAAGCCCGCCCCGTGCCGCAGTTCGTGACCGAGATGCGCGCCCACGCCACCGCCAGCCAATCACTAACGCCGGGGGCCATGACGCCCGGTGCCCTGACTCCCGGAGCGCACGACTGGGAACCCGCGTCCGTCGTGGCATCCGCAGCCGATGTTCCAGCCAATTGGCCAGCGACATACGACCCCACAGCCGGCGGAGGCTTCGCGCTGCAAGCCCCCGTCCCGCCGCCGATTTCGCAGCGCTTTCAATTCGAAGGCGGAATCGCGGTCGAGGCGAACGCCGCCATCCCAGTCGCTCGCGCGCTGCTCCGAAGCTCGATCCCCGACAACGGCTGCGCCCCCGCGCTCGAAGTCGGCGAAGAAGAGCCCACGCTCTCATCGCTCGGCACGCTGAAGCCGCTGGGGCAGATCCGCAACTCGTTCATCCTCGCCGTCAACGAAGACGGCCTGTGGATCGTCGACCAGCACGTTGCCCACGAGCGCGTCTTGTTCGAACGCATTCTGAAGCAGCGCGCAGTCCAGAATGTCGAGAGCCAGCGCCTGCTCATGCCGATCGTTCTGGAATTATCCCCCGCGCAGCAGGCGGTCTTCACCGAAATCTCCGACGAACTGCAGCACAACGGATTCGAAGCCGAGCCCTTCGGCGCCCGCAGCGTCGCCGTGAAAGTCGCGCCCGCGGGAGTCGATGCATCCGCGGTCGAGCACATGCTCCACGAATTGCTCGACCAGTTCTCCCGCGAAGAGCAGTCGCTGAACCTGGAAAAGATCCGCGCCCGCATCGCCGCGTCCATCGCCTGCCACGCCGCCATCAAAGTAAACATGCCGCTGGAGCAAAATAAAATGGAGTGGCTCCTCGCCGAACTAGCCAAAACCGACCACCCAATGTCTTGCCCTCACGGCAGGCCGGTGGTATCTGCGGTATTCTGTGAAGGACATTCAGAAAGCGTTTAAGAGAATCTAGCCGTCGTTAGCTCACGTAGTTGGTGAGCAATGCGAACGTCAGTCTCCAGTGAACTGGCTTACGACTCATAGCTCACGACTCAACGACCGCTTCTATGACCGACCTCGAACTCCAACAACTTCGGCGCGAAAAATGGCGCTTGATGGCAAGCCCGTCCGGACGATTGAACAGGCGCGCGCATTTCTGGAAGAGGTGGGCTTTTGCCTGATGTATCCCCAGCGGCCGGCGTTGCTGGTTCCGACATTCATCGGCGCGTTCATCGGGTCTGACGACCGTCTGCCCGGATGGCAGCAAGCCTTCAAGGATCCGCGCGCGGCCGAAGCGACGGAGCTGATGGTGCGGTTGCTGCGCGAACGCGCGGCGTTCGAGGCCAACCTGTTCGAAGAGAACAACGGATTTCTGGTGCCGGCTTCGGTGTTTCCTTATTTCTATGCGCTGATCGGCGAGCGCAATCCCAAGCAGGCGCCGAAGGCGGGATCGCGCTCTCCATATTCTGCGCTGGCCGTGCGATGCCTTCGAGTTGATCCACCGCGATGGCCCGCTCTCGAAACGGAAAATGCAGGAAGTGCTCGGCGGCAGCATCTCGACCCCGGCGCTCGACGGCGCCCTCGGCGAGTTGTGGTCGAAGCTGCGCATCACGCGCGTCGATTACAAAGCCAGCGAAGGCTCGGTCTGGGACGTGCTCTATCGCTGGGCCCCGGACGCGGTGAAAGAAGGCGTCGGGCTCTCCGTGCCAGGAAGCGCTCACCGCACTGCTCTCGAAATATCTCGACTGCGTGATCGCCATCGAACAGGCCGACCTCGAGATTTTCTTCGGAAACTTCGTCGCGCGCTCGAAAGTGAAAGACGCCGTCAACGCCCTGCTGGCCGCCCGCGAACTAAGCTTCGTGCACGTCAGCGGACAATCCATGCTGCAAATCACGCCAGAGAAAGTCGCACGACCGCTGCCCCTGAACCACGTCACGCGACTCGGACTAGAAAGTGAGATGGGACAAGGCCATCGGCGATGCAGGGTTTGCGATTCTGCCCGCACTCTTCTCGCGCGAGTATCTGGATCAGCTTTTGCATGAGATCGATGAATCAGCGCCACGTCGAAGTCGCGCCGGCATTCGACACGCTGCGTCAGAATCCATTGTGCATTTGGCTTTCAAATAGATCGCCGTGACCGCACACTCATTCGACGATTCCCATACTTACCGCGGTCGCCTCGCACCCTCTCCCACTGGCCTGCTGCATCTCGGCCATGCCCGCACGTTCTGGACGGCGGCGCAGCGCGCGCCGAGCACCAGCGGCCAGCTGATTCTCCGCAACGAAGATTTGGATTCGCAGCGCTGCCGGCCTGAGTTTGTGAAGGCAATGATCGAAGATCTGCGCTGGCTCGGAATCGACTGGATCGAGGGCCCCGACTGCGGCGGACCGCTGGGTCCGTACACGCAGAGCGAGCGGCGCGGGCATTATCTCGAAGCTTGGCGGAAGCTGCGCGATCTGGGATTGATCTATCCGTGCACTTGCTCGCGCAAAGATGTAGCGCAGTCTGCGGGCGCGCCGAATGACTTGGATGATGAGCCTGTATATCCGGCCAGTGTCGACCATCGGCCGCAGTGCATGGGGCCGCTCGGCTTCGCCCTCGCGAGACGGCCGAGGCGGCCGTCTCCACATGTGCAATGGATCACGCCGAGCCTGCAGGCGTGAACTGGCGGTTTCGCGTCCCCGACGGTGAGGAGATCTCCTTCACCGATCTGCATCTTGGGCCGCAGCGGATGATCGCCGGGCGAGACTTCGGAGACTTCATCGTGTGGCGCCGCGACGATGTTCCGGCCTACCAACTCGCCGTCGTCGTCGACGATGCCGCGATGCGCATCACCGAAGTTGTGCGCGGAGCGGATTTGTTGAAGTCGACCGCGCGCCAGCTTCTCCTGTTTCGCGCTCTCGGGCTGCCAGCGCCAGATTATTATCACTGCGACCTGATTCGCGATGAGGCGGGCGTCCGCCTGGCGAAGCGCCACGATGCGTTGAGCATTCGCAAGCTGCGCGAGTTGGGATGGACTGCGGGCAGGTTAGGGTCGGGTCATGAATGGTGTTTTCTGCGCGATCGCGATCAGAGTGCCAGGAGAGCCTCGCTCCGCCTGACCGGGTCTCAGACCCGGTTCCACGACAAAGGGTATGGAATCCGCTCGGCTTCGTCTTCGCGAGACAGCCGAGGCGGCTGTCTCCACATGAGTTAGCCTATGCCTGCACCAATGGGCGTGTACAATCTTTAGCTTCGCTCACTAACCCCAGGAAATGACAGAGACCGGAAAAAACGAACCCTCCCCCCGCAAGCTGACGATCGCCATTGACGGCCCTGCCGGAGCGGGCAAGAGCACGATCGCCTCGCGTCTGGCGCGCAAGCTGGGATACGTGAACCTGGAGAGCGGTGCCATGTACCGCGCCCTGGCGCTGAAGGCTATCGACCGCGATGCTTCTTTCGACGATGAAGACGCGCTGGTCAAGCTCGCCGAAAACTCCCGCATTCAACTTGAGCCCACTCTTGGCGGAAACCGCACGCTGCTCGATGGCAAGGATGTGTCGTCCCGTATTCGCGAGCGCGATGTGACGGAGGCGGCTTCCCGCATCTCCATCCATCCTAAGGTTCGGGAGTGGATGGTTGCCCACCAGCGGGAAATGGGCGCGGGCGGCGGCGTTGTTATGGAGGGCCGTGATATCGGCACACAGGTTTTTCCCCACGCCGATTTGAAAATCTTCCTCGACGCGGACCCGGTTGTGCGGGAGCAGCGCCGCATGGAGCAGCAGAAAATCAAAGGCGACGTAGCCGCGAGCGTAGCGGCAGAACTGCGTGAGCGCGACCGCCGCGACCGTACGCGGACAGCGTCTCCGCTGGTAGCGGCGTCCGATGCGGTGGTAATCAACTCGACCGCGTTAAGTGAAGACGAGGTGTTAGCGAAGGTGGAAGAGTTAGTGAAGCAGAAGAGCTAAACAAAGAGGTTTCAGGGTTTCAGTGTTTCAAAGTAAATCGCACGCCTTGAGATGCGCGAAACTTCAAAACTCTGAAACTCTGAAACCTTGAAACCTTGAAACTTTGCTTTCTTCAGTTTTCCGTCGGTTCCACCTTCTCCTTAGGCGCAGGCAACGCCTTCCCAGATTTCGCTGGATTCGGCGGCTCCGGTGGTTTGGGCGGCTGCGCGCTCGCTTTCCGGATCTCGATGCCGTCGTGCTCGTTGTTGAGCACAATGTGAGCCGAAGCGCTGCCCACGCTGCCGCTGGCCTTGGCTTCATGCTCGTCGTTGTTGATCTTCAGTTCGGGAAAGTCCGACTGAATCTCGCCATCGCGCGTGCGCGCATCCAGCCGGAACCCGGCCTTATCAGGCAGGCTCAGCTGAATGTCGCCGTTGCGGCTGTCGATCTGCACATTGCCGACCGTGCGCATCCCGACTTCGATCGCGCCATTATCATTCTGCAGGCGGACGTCGCCCGACACTTCTTCCAGCCGGATATTCTTCGACCGCGTGGTCAGATGCAGCGGGCCCGTGATCTGTTCCGCATGGAGTTCGTCGGAATCGAGATCCAGAGAGCCCTCGATTTTCGAGAACTCCATGTCGGTGCGCGAAGACTTGAAGGTCACGGTTTTCGTGATCCGCGCCAGCTTCACGCTCTCCTGAAATTCGCCGTCGAGCTGCACCGCGCCCTTCACGTCGGCAACCGAGACTTCGTTGACCCGGCCTTCGACATGCACGTCGCCGGTGATCTGTTCGATTTTTACCGAGCCTTTTTCCTGACTGACCTTAACGTTGCCGTTCACATCTTCAACGCTGGTGTCGGCGTGCTGGGCTGAGATGTCGATGCTGCCATCGCGCCCCACCAGGTTGATATCTCCGCGGCGCGAAGTGATGGAGACTGCAACCTTGCGCGGCAGGGAGACGTCAAGATCCACTTCCACTGCATGATCGCCCGCCCCCTCCGCCTTTGCGTCCAGCGTGACCAAGCCCCCGATCGTGGTAATGGTGGGCTTGGTTTTGTCGTTGTACTTGTCGGCGTCGCCCTGATTCTCGGCTCCCACGCGCTTGCGGACGACCACCGTGATCTTATTGTCGTCAGACGCGTGCACGCTGACCGCCCCGCGCGTGTCGATGATCTTCAGGCTGGCTCCCGCGGGAAAAGTCTGCTCGAGATGATCGTCAAAGTTGTAGCTTTGGCCGAAGATGTTGTTGAAGTCGCTGTCGTCGATGTTGATGTTGTCGCGTATTCCGGACCAGTTCACGCGTTCCAGTTGCGTGGCAATCAAACCAAAGACCACGATCATGACTACCAGGAAAACTCCGCCCGCACCAATCCCGGACGAACGAGTGCCTTCCCGCTGCGCCCGCTGGTGCTCGAGCAGTTTGATGACGCCCCAGAAAATCAGGAGCAGCGGCCAGTAGCTCGCGAACAGGTGTGCCAGCCGCCCAATCGACAACATGTGCATCGTCCCCATCAGGAACACGACGCCGAGCACGATCAGGACGAACGGGCCAGCCATCGACCTGTGACGCCGCGGCGGCAGTGGAGGAACCGGAGAAAATGCGGGAGGTGGTGCAACTGGGCTAGACATTTTTCACCTCGCCAGAAGAAGCAGGCTGCTCCGGATTCTGCGGCGCCGGTGGCGGCGGTACTTGGCGAGCCGCGCTTGGCGGATAGCCAGATGGCTCCGGGGGGCAGTGGGCCAATGTGACCGGTCGTCGAAGCATTGCTCTGCATCAACTTTACCGCGCCAATCACAAGCAGAATTGCGGGCCAAGCCTTGAAGAAACCAATCAGGAACACAACTCCCAGAGTCACAAGAATTGCGGGCCCCATCAGTTTGCTGGTTTTGCAACGTTCACAAACGCAGGTCGGGTGATAGGTCCCCAGCAGTCCCCAGTGTTTGGCAAAGAGCCAGACGCCCAGCACGATCAGGATCAGGGACACAAAATGGACCACGTCGATGCTAAAGAGCCCCGCGGTATGCAATAGAAACAGCACGCCCAGGCCGATCAGAATCGCCGCGGCGGCGGGCACTTTCGTGGTTTCCAGTTTCTCGCCCGTGCCGAAGGCCGACGTGAGTCCAAACGGATCGGGAACGGGTTCGTTCGCCTGAATCGCCCTGGCTGTTCGAACTGCGTCGAGAATCTGGTAGACCCAGAAGAAGCCGAGAAAGATTCCCAGCACCGTATCCGCCTGCCATGACAAGTCGGAGGACAAGGCGATGATCGCCCCGACAAAAATGCCGAGATGCGCCAGGCCCTTGGCATACTGGCCGCAGTACACTGCGCCCAGACCGAGGGGGATCGCACCCAGAATTCCGGCAACCGTGGGATTCGGGCCCGCATTAACTGGAGGCCGGTACGCGGTGGACTGTGCGCCCAGCGCCGGATACACCGTTTCTGCGCGGCGGAACAAATCCCGCAGCCGGCACGGTTCCTTCCATGCGTGCGGCCAGGCACGCCTCGCAGTAGATCACGCCGCGGACGTCGCGGGTGCATTGGTTGCAAAGTGGCTTGCCGCAAGTGCGGCAGAAGGCCACCGCAGCCGTATCGCTGTGGGTGGCGCAGTTCATACGAACCTCCTGTCAGTGGTCACCGACACTACAGGCAGATCGCGAAGAGAGGTCCCCAGAGGAGCGCTGGCCAGAATCAGATGGTTATCCGTCTGACTGTAGTTGCGCTCCTGCTTCTGCTCGGGCTGTTGTGTTGTGTCGTTCTTGTCGTCTTTCTGTTTCGCCGGCCGGGATTCTTTGCGGCCGGGTTCGGCGGGAGCCACGTTGCGCTTGATCTCGCGCACGCGCGACTCGACTTCGTAAACGATCCGCACGTTCTCGTAGTAGTGCACCACCTTAGCTTGCGTGGCGTAATACGTGTGCCGGATCGAAGAGGGCCGCAAGCTGACCTGGCGCAGGTCGGCGGGTTTTACCCCCGCGACCGCGAGGCACACCGACAGCGCGAAGAATGCCATGCCAAACGACATGGCAAAGCGCGGCTGGCGGACCGTCGCCCAGATCGGCTCGAGCACCGAGGCCTGCAAGTGCTCCCACCACGAAATCTGTGGTTGCGGAGAACGTGCAGTCACTCGTAGGCGTTGGGTGTCAACGCCCGTCGTGGATGCCAGAATGTTGTTGACCAGGCTGGCTGGAGGCTCCACCTCCGTGAGACCCTTCAGCCAGTTGCGGCCCGCCTCAGCTTCGGCGAACAGCGGACCGCACGCCCCGCATACCCGGGCGTGGGCCTGGAAGCGGTCGAGTCCGGTCCCCGTCAGAACGCCATCAATGGCGTCCGAGAGCAGGGTTTCGAACTCGTTACACTGCATTCCGTTTCTGGTCTGGTCTGGCATCACATCACCTGCCTATAGGTACGTTGTAGGAGCCTGGCAAGTTCCGCCCGCCCTCTATTTATTCGCGATTTCACGGTACCCTCCGGAACCTTCAAAACGCTGGCAATTTCGCGATAGTCCATATCCTGTAAGTCCCTTAGAATCACTGCTTCCCGAAGCTCTGGCGACAGCTTGGCCAGGGCTGCGTGTACGGTCTCACCGACCTCCCGGCTGCGTACCCGGGCGTCCGGGGGAGCCGATTGGTCAGGAATTTGCTCACTGAGCGGCTGGGCGTCCTCGTGGTCCGACGCCGCAGTGTCCATGGAGTCGGTCATCCGGTCCTGCTTGGTCTTGCGGAAATGGTCCACCAGCAGGTTCCGGGTGATGGTCGTCACCCAGGTGACGAACGCCCCCTTGGTGTGGTCATAACTGGGAAGAGTGCGGTACATCTTGATGAAGACCTCCTGGGTGAGGTCCTGGGCGTCGTCGCCCGATCCCGCGAAGCGGTAACAGATGTTGTAGATACGCCGGTTATAGGTTTGCACGATTTCCTCCCAGGCGGCGGCGTCCCCGGCAATACACCGCCGGACCAGCATCGCAACGACCTGGACGTCTTCCACTTGCGCTCCCCGGAAATCTGCTTAAACCTTGAGACTCTGGCTTGGACTTACCCTTGGGCAACCCGACTGCTGAGACTCTCTCCAAGCCCTGCCCACTAGACAGTACGTGATTGAGGGCGTTGAAGTTCGCCGTTCCTGCCGTTACTGAAGTGAACACGGCATTGTAGCAGCGCGGCGTATCGCTGTAAGTGCTGCTGTTTCTCGCATGCGAGCCACGGCACAAGCCTCGAAAACGACCTGATGACCGAGGTCATCGGTATTCACGCGCTGTTAACAACCGACTGCTAGCATGGAGCTGGATCGAATGCCTTTTCGGAGGTGTTTATGATTCCTCGCTCTACCGCAATTTCTAGCGAACTCACCTGGTCGAAAATCTCCAGTCGAAATTTTGAGCTGAATCGACGCGGCGAAGTGATCGGCCGTTTGCAGCGTCCCAGTTTCTGGTCATGCAGTTTTCAGGCTGAGACTCAGACTGGGCGCTGGACCTTTCGCCGCGCCGGTTGGCTGGGTGGCCGCTTCGAGATTCTTGACTCGTCTTCGCAACAGCCGATCGCGAGGTCCAAATCGGTTTGGGGCGGCCGCGGCGGTAAGCTGACCTTCGCCGACGGCCAGACATTTCAGCTGCAGTGTAAAGGCTGGTGGCGTCCGGTGTGGAGCGTGATTGCGGAGAGTGATGAAGTAGTGTTGCGCCTGCAGCGGCGCGAAAAAACAGTGGAATTGTCTTCCGCGGCCACTGTCCCCGAGAGGCGATTGGAGCTCCTGATCCTGTTTACCTGGTACCACGTCCTGCAGTCCGAAGAAGCTGCAGCGTCAGCCGCCGTGGTGGCCGCCTCATAGCTCCATGTCTTGAAATCAGCGAACTTCGGAAGGGCGAACGAAAGCCCCGGTTGCTTACTGCAACGCCTTAAACCCCGCGCACTGCTCCGCTTCCGGCGGAAATGTGCTGCCAGCAGTATTCAGGTCCGCGCGAATCACGCCTTTGTCAGTCGAGCAAAACAACCGTTTCCCGGTGCGGTCGAATACCACCGGCGCCGCTGACACGAAGTAGCTCTGGCTCATTCCATCCGCCAGATTGCTTCCCAGCGCCACAAAGCGATATCCCGATTTCTCTCCGCCCGCCAGGCTCTCATCCAGGATGCACGCCGTGGCCGCCGACCTGGTCCGGACGGGGGACATAGTTGACAAAGCAGACCGGGCACATGGTTGACAGATTGGTCCGTTCACCGGAGGCAGCTACAAAAGAGCATGCCTTGGAAAGTGAGCGGAGTGGTGGAGAAGCGCAGGTTATTTGTGGAGCAGTGGTTGTCGGAGGAGTGGACGATGACCGAACTGTGTGCCCGGCACGGCATCTCGCGCCAGGCGGGATATAACACGTTGGCGCGGTACCAGCACGCAGGCTGGAAGGGCCTGGAGGTGCGGAGTCGTGCGCCGCAGGGTCATCCCAATCAGACGGCGGGTGGGACCGAGCAGCAGATCGTGGAACTGCGGCGGGCCCATATGCGTTGGGGACCGCGCAAGCTGAAGGTGGTGCTGGAACGCGAGCAGCCGGAAGGGACGTGGCCGGCAGCCAGCACCATCGGTGAACTGTTGCGTCGCGAGGGTTGGTGATTGCGCGCAAGAAGCGGCGGCGGATGGATCCGTATACGACTCCATTCGCCTCGGCCAGCGAGCCGAACCGGGTGTGGTGTGGCGATTTCAAGGGTTGGAGCCGCACGCAGGATGGCGAGCGCATCGATCCGCTGACCATCAGTGATGCTTGCACGCGCTATCTGCTGCGCTGCCAGGCGGTCGAGAAGATGGACACGGCGCGAGTGCAAGCCATCTTCGAAGCCGCGTTTCGCGAGTACGGCCTGCCGGAGGCGATTCGCACCGACAACGGCGCGCCCTTTGCTTCCCGCGCCATTGCGGGATTATCCCGGCTGGCGCTGTGGTGGATGAAGCTGGGCATCGTACCCGAACGCATCCAGCCGGCGCATCCGGAGCAGAATGGACGACACGAACGCATGCATCTGACACTGCAGCAAGAGACCATGAGTCCGATGGCCGCCAACCGGCGCGCGCAACAGCGCCGCTTCGACCAGTTCCGCCGCGAGTATCAACCAGCAACGTCCGCACGAGGCGCTGGGCATGCGAACTCCGGACAGTTGCTACACGGCGTCGCCGCGTCCCTATCCGGCGCGCGTGCCGCGAACCGGAATACGACAGCTCGATGACGGTGCGGCGGGTGTTCGCTGACGGCCAGTTCTCCTGGAAACATCACGACGTGTTTTTGAGCGAGACGCTCATGGGGGAACGCATTGGACTGGAACCGATCGACGATCGCTGGTACACCATTTACTTTGCCGAGTTTCCCTTGGGGCGCTTCGACAGTCGAACCCGAACGGTGCATCGACTCCCGGCAGCGTTAGGCTTCTACAAAGCTGATGCAGGGGAAGGGGAACCGACCCCTTCCCCTGCACCCCATCCCCATAACCCGGACCAAAATCTGTCAACTATGTCCCCGGTCTAAACTGTCAACTATGTGCCCGGCTGGACAGTAACAACTAAGGAAGAGCAAGCCCCGCAGGGGCGAAAGACACACACCCACACTGCAGGTACATTCCGGCCGGTACCACCGTAACGTTGACGTTCCTATATAGGAATCCTATACTCCAAACATAGGAATCCTATACTGCGGTTCCGACACAGATATGACGCAACGCATTCGCTCTAAAATCTCGCGGGGAAGCGGCGAATTGGCTATCCTCTCGCTGCTGGCCGAGCAGCCCCTCTACGGCTTCGAAATCGCCAAGCAGATCGGCGAACGCACCGGCGGAGCCCTGAAATTCACGCTCGCCTCGCTCTATCCCTTGCTCTACGAGATGGAAAAGCGCGGCTGGGTCGAAGGCCGCTGGCAGGCCAACAGCGCGGGCCGCGACCGCCGCTACTATCGCCTCACCCCCGGCGGCCGCCGCCAACTCGCCCCACTGCGCGCCGAGTGGCGCACCTTCTTCCAGGCTCTCGACAGCCTGGCCGGAGTTAGCCATGCCTGATTGGAAGAAACTCATCCGCGAGCATATCGCGTCGTCAGCATTGCCTACGGCAAGTCGCGAAGAAGTTGTCTCAGAGTTAGCCGCTCATCTCGAAGAAGTGTACGAAGCGGCGCTCTTGCAAGGCTTGACCGAAAAAGCAGCAGTCGAATTTACGTGGCAGGAAGTCGACGATTGGCACTCTCTAGCCGCAAGGATTCACCGCGCAAGATCAGAGGAGAACCCGATGAATCCCCGCACCCGAAGTCTATGGCTTCCCGCGATGGCCAACCTGATCGTAGCGCCTGGCCTGCTCATGATTCTTCAAAAACTCGCCGTACAACCTCGAGTCCTCTGGATCGGAGACATGGCGATAGTCCTCTACTTGCCGTGGCTCGTGACGCTGCCGATTTTCGGGGCATTCGGAGCTTTGCTGGCGAGACGTGCCAGCGCGGGCCCCCTGAATCGTCTGATTGCTGGGCTGTCTCCGGCTCTCGCTGTATTAGGGGCCTTCGCGCTCATGTTGCCGGTAGGCCTGGTCGTTGACCACGCCCGGCTGTCAGATTTCCCATTCGCCTACTTCGGGCTCACGATCTTCAACTGGGTCCTGCTCCCAGCGCTAGCCCTGCTGATAGGAACTGTGCCATTCCTGCGTGAGCCAAACAGCCTCGCACGCAGTGAAGCATAACCGAAAGCCGAAAGCCGGAAGCCGGAAGCCCGTTACTTCGCCGGCGGCACATACTCCTTCGGCTTCGCCGATCCTTCGCCGAAGAAAAACTGCTCCAACTGCTTGACGATGACTTCCTGATCCTCGCGCCGCGCCGGATTCAGCCGGTACTCGTTCAGCAGCATCTTGCAGTGCTCCGTCCACATTCGCCACGCTTCCTGGGACACGTTGTCGTACACCTTCTTCCCCAGATCGTTGTCGAACGGAGGCTCGTCCAGCCCCGGCATCTCTTTCTGAAACTTCACGCAAAAAACAGTGTGCGCCATAAATTCCCTCTTGAATATAACGAATCGAAGAAAACCTACGATCTGATCTCCATGCTCTGGATCAGCCCATCCCGAAATTCGTACACATGCTGAATCATCTGATCCACCAGGAGCTTCCCGCTCTTGTCGTGGACCACCTGATGCACGTCAATCACAATCCGGCCGTCGGCTTCTCTCGTAAACTTCTTAGGCTCTACGTGGGGGTCCAGAACTTCGAACTGCTGTTTCCAGTAATCGCGCACGGCCAATTTGCCCAGCACGCGCCCGCCTTCCATTCCGTTCGGCCAATCGACATTGGCCTGCATGGAGCCAGCACATTCTCAATATCTCGCCGATTAAACGCCGCGTACATCTTTTGCAGGATCTCGATCTCGGCTGCTACCACCTGCATTTCCGCCATAAAACACCCGAACAATCATCTTACACGGAGTCTGCCTGGCCGCTTCGCAGACTCCACCACATCGCCGCACCCAATCCCCAAATCGCAAACAACGGAATCAAACTCGCGAGCCCACGCAGCCCGACCAATTGACCCAGGTTGAACGCACCATAACTCCGATTGGATTCGGCCACCGTCAACATCGATTCGCGGTTCATCGCCATCTGCCCTGACCAAAATGATGGCACCGTCGAATGCACGATCGGACAGCTATCCTGCATGGCCAACTGCGAAGTCGTCGAAACCACCATCAGCGCCAGAAAAATACTGCACGCACTCAAAACCAGCAACCCCCGCCGCCAGCCAACAGTCGCCTTTCCCCACACCACGGCCAGGCCAACGCACACGAAGGGAATGCACGCCCCCGCATACCGCGGACCAAACGCCAGTCCCGCCTTCCACCAATAAAACGACGCGTTAAACAAAAAGTAATAACCCGCAATGCCCGCCGCCACCAACGCCGCCGCGCGATGCGTCTTGCCTTTCCATAACCGCCACAATCCCCACGGAGCGGCGACCAGCACCGGCGACGCGAACAACAGCCCGCGCGAACATCCAAACAGAATCTTCAGCAACCGGTCCGGATGCGGATAGGTCAATCCCATGTACCCCTGCTGCTGCATAAACGAAAACGAATTCGGATCGTAATACGAATAGCTCGGACGAAACGCCCCAAAAGCCGCGTGCAGATAAGCCATCAGCGCGCCGAGGCAAATCGCAGCCCCTAAGCCCACGCCCGCGATCACTCTCCAGCGCACCGCCGCACCACGCGACCACGCCTGCGACAGCGCCAGAAACGCCAGCATCGCCGAAGCCGGAGCCGCTGGATATTCCGTCACCGTCGCCCATCCCGCCGCCAGCCCCACCACAAGCGCCCAAAGAAAATCTGTGTGCGCACTCGAACTGTCGCCCAGCTTCAACGCAGCCGCAAACGCAAAAATCAGGCAAGCCCCCACCAGCGCATGCGCCCAGAACAATCCCGCATACGCCCACATCGGAGTTCCCAGACACATTACCAGCGTCGCGAACGCAGCCCCGCCCACGCCTCCGCCGAATCGCAAGCCGAGAAAGAACAGACACACGGCCGCCAGCGCAGTCGGCAATGCTACCGCGCCCAGGCCCACAAAGTACGACAGCGCAAACTCACCGCGCGGTGATTCCGGATCAGCTCCCATCGTGCGCAGCGCTGGCCTCGCCGCCACCGCAAATGGCACCGCCAGAAACACCAGCCCTGGAGCTTTGTCGGAGTAGTAGTGTCCGTTGAGGTGCGCCTTGTCCTGCGTGTTTTCGTGGTAGGCATCGATCTGCAGGGTGTGCCGCTCGACAATGGCGCGCAGCAAATCGAAGCGCGAGTTCTGATTCCACCCGCCGCCTTCATAGAAATAACTGAATGAGAGAAATGCCACGAGCCCCAGCAAGATTGCAGCTTTGCGGTGGGAGGAAGAACTCTCTGGCAGGGGGCTCATCGAGTGTTTAGGCCTGGACCTTCTGGGCCCCGGGCCCTCTGAGCTTACAACAATGCGCCGTCAGCCTGCGGAGCCGCGCCCGTGCAGACCCGGCTCCTCATGCAGAAATGCACTCACGGTTTGCTGGATGCCAAAAGAGCCGCGACGATCTTTCTTGTCTCTTCGTCCATCGCAGTCGTGGGATCGGCAGTGCCGTTGGAGGCCGCGATTTTGCCTTTCACTCCAATGTAGACTGCCTCGTAGGAAGTGTCGCCCAAGTTCTCGACCTTGTGCTTGAATGGCGGATACCATCGGGCTTCGCCCGGCTTGGAGTACACTTCGCGCACTTTCCCGTTCTCGTCGGTAAAACGGAGGTGGGCCTCGGTGAGGCTTACCACGACGCCACCAATGTGCTCGTGCAGCCCAGACTTTTCGTGAGCCCCGTAGTGAACCGATACTACCTGCACATGCTCATTTTCAAAATCCAGCTTGTAGTGCTTCGGTTCCACCTTGGTCGGGATCTTGTGACAGCGCGAACGACGTCGCCAAACACACAAATGCACCCGCCCAGAATAGCTTCGACCGCATGCCAGCCTCCCGCGAATCTCTGTGTTGTCGAGTGAGTAACGCAGGCAACTCTAATTCCCGCTTGAGAGAAGTGTCAACGAGTGGGACCAGAAGGATGAACGGATTGGACCACGAACCAATGGGCCAGAGGTCTGCTGGTATAACCGCTCTGGTTCTGGTATAACCCGCTCTGGTTTTCGTGTCGCCGTTCTTCCCCCCCGAGATTTCTGACTCCGCAGATTAGGACCGTCGGATTTAACGGGCAGAAAGCCACGACAAACTGCGACAGATGTCTCCGTCGTTACTTTTCTCTTCTGAAAGCGCAGTGCTGATCAATGATTCGCTGGTCGACGCGGCGGTCAGGATGGCGACCGTTACTGGGGGCAGAGTCACGGGGGGCGAAATCGCGCGGCAAAAACTGTGACAGGCATCTGGCGAAGTTGAGTCCGCAGGTGAAGTTCTGTGTCGGGCGAGCGGGAGCACTGCGTCGAGAGCATGAGCCCGCAGCCGAAGTATTCGAAAGGAGATTCTATGAATTGGGTGAACAAGGGAATCCTGGTTCTGTTGATTTTGGCGGCGTCCGTCGCTCTGGCCGAGACACCGACACAATCGATTACGGTCGACTGCAACAGCGGCCAGTCGTTGAATCGTACACTCTCTCAACTGAACAAGCTCACACCCTCCACGGTTTCGGTCAACGGGACGTGCACGGAATACGTTCAGGTAATCGGCTTCGAAAACCTCACTCTGAAGGGCATGGCCGGTGCGACGCTGCTGCAGCCCGCCACGGGAGCGGGCAAACTTTTTAACAGTCTCCTATACATCGGGTCTTCGCGGAGCGTCTCCGTGGAGGGGTTCCGCATTCAGGCGGACACAGTTACCGTTCCGGCAGTCGGGATCGGACATGGCAGCAGCGATATTCGCTTGCGGCAACTGAATATCCAGGGCGGCACCTCTGGAATCCTCATTTTTGAGCAGAGCCAAGTTTCCATTGCTTATGTCAACGCTCAGAATCCTGGGTACTCTACCCTCGGCATCTATGACTTGTCTGATGTCCATCTTGAACGCAGCGCCTTCAAAAATACGACCGGAGCGTTGTGGCACGCCGGAATCGACATCGGGGCTTCTCACGTCACGATGTACGGCACCACCATTACTAATATGCAGCAGGGCATCAACGGGCATGGTGGCGCCATTGTCGATGTGCTGACCTTTGACACCTATTATGCGCCTGGTGCAGCGAGTGATGTCACTATCAATAACGCCGCGGGAACGAACTACAACGGCGTGACAATCGACACGGGCGGCACGCTCAACGTGACCGGCGCCAGGCTCGTCATCAACAAGCCTGGGCAATCCTGGGGCGGCACCACGGGCGGAATCCTCATTTCCGATGGCGCAGCGATGACTGCTTCCAATGGATTCCTCGTGATCACCGGTAGCAATGGCCAGGGAGTGATGACTCTCAATAACTCACACGCGACTGTGAATGGACCTACGGTTACAGGGGGAAGTCACGGCGGATTGGTGGCGGCGAATCTGTCGAGCATTGACGTGAGCACCGGGACTACGCTCAGCCTCGTCGGCGGAAACAGTGTGGATTTGTTCTGCGACTCTGGCTCGACGATTACCGGCAGCGCGAATCTCTCGGGCGTTCCCATTTCGCGCTGTACGAATCTTCTCGCCGGAGAGACCCTGACCTTGCCTTAATCTGGGCCCTGAGCGCCAGCCGATCGGGATGGGCGGCTTTTTGCAGTGGTCTGTCCCGCGATTGGCCTTAAGACAGATTGTGGGCGATTCGCAAGTCTGAGGGGCCGGACCTCCGCCCGCGCTAATCGTTCCTTCGGCGCCGGCATTAGTGGTTGGTGGGCCCACCAGGATTTGAACCTGGAACCAACAGATTATGAGTCTGCTGCTCTAACCGTTGAGCTATAGGCCCGCGAACCCCAATCTAGCATATCAACGACAGGCATAAGACCTCGGACCCCCAGACCCCAACCCGAACAGGCCAGGCAGTCCAGAGTCCAAGGTCCGAAGTCAGAGGCCCGAAAGCCGGACGCCGAAAGCCGGATTCTTAGTGCGCCGTCGCCTTCTCCGCCCCCAGGCCCGTGTTCGAACGAACCAGCAGTTCGTTGAACTTATGCTGCGATGTCGGCTCGTGACTCACGAGGGTCCCGACGATCGCTCCAATGAATCCCAGCGGAATGCTCAGAATGCCGGGATTCTCCAATGGGAACCAGGGCTTGGCCTGAATCAAATGCCGCGCCGCTCCAGTTACGGTTGGCGGATCGATTCCCATCAAACTCGGGCTCATTAGAATCAGCCCGATCGAGGCCAGCAATCCCACCGCGAGCCCCGCGACCGCGCCCACCGTATTGAAGCGCCGCCAGAAGATGGACATCACAATCACCGGCAGGTTCGCCGACGCCGCCACCGCAAACGCCAGCGCCACCAGGAACGCCACGTTCGCTGTCTGCAATACAATCGCGAGCCCGATCGCCACGGCGCCCACCACAAACGCCGAGATGCGCGCCACCATCACTTCTTCGCCCGGCTTCCGCTCGACCCCGTTATGGATCACGTTGGTCCAGAAGTCGTGCGAGAACGAAGTCGTCGCGCTGATTGTCAGTCCGGCCACTACGGCCAGAATCGTGGCAAACGCGATCGCCGAAATGAACGCAAAGAAAATGGACCCGGCTAGAGCGTTGGCTAACAACGGCGCGCTCATGTTCGTGCCTCCATGACTCTTGATGAAGTCCGGCCCCACAATCGTCGCCGCTCCAAATCCCAGGAACGTCGTCATAATGTAGAAGCTGCCAATCAGCACCATCGCCCATACCACGCTGTGTCGCGCCGTTTTCGCGTCCGGCACGGTATAGAAGCGCACCAGAATGTGCGGCAGTCCCGCCGTGCCAAAGATCAACGCCAGTCCCAGCGAGATCAAATCCAATGGCCCGTACGGTGGTTTGTAACGAAGTCCGGGCTGCAGGAAATCTTTTACCACGACCGCCCCTTTTGCATCGTGATAGGTGACCTGCGAAATAGCTCCGAAAAATTCTCCGAAGCTGAAGTGGAAATGCGCCATGACCAGAACGCTCAGCAGGAGTGTTCCCGCCATCAGCAGGATCGCCTTGATAATCTGCACCCACGTCGTCGCCAGCATTCCTCCGAACACCACATACACGATCATCAGAAGGCCCACACCGATCACGGCCTTGTTGTAGCTTACCGATCCGCCGAGCAACAGTTTCACCAGCGTGCCCGCACCCACCATCTGCGCGATCATGTAAAACGTGCTGACCGTCAGCGTGCTCAACGATGCCATCGCCCGCACGGGACGCGGCTTCAGCCGGTATGCCAGCACATCCGCCATCGTGTACTTGCCGGCGTTGCGCAGCGGTTCGGCAATCACCAGCAGCACCGTCAGATAAGCCACCAGCCAGCCCACGGAAAACATAAAGCCGTCATACCCCTGGAACGCGATGATGCCCGCAATCCCCAGAAACGACGCCGCACTCATATAATCGCCGGCCACCGCGATCCCATTCTGCCAGCCCTTGATCTGCCGGCTTGCCGCAAAATACGCGCTCGCCCCCGCCGACCGCCTCGACGCCCAGTAAGTAATGCCCAGGGTGATCGCGATGAACACCAGAAACATGATCAGTGGAATATTCGCCATGGCTTACTTGCCTCCCTTTGCATCCTCGGCCTTCTCGAGGATGTCTTTTGCAAGCTGGTCAAAGTTGTTGGCAGCTTTCACGTAGAGCGCGGCGATGACCCACGCCACAAAAAACTGCGACAGCGCGAACAGGTAGGCGAGATTCACAAACCCAATTTTGGTGGACATGAATTGTGGCGCATATCCGACCAGCACCGGCAAGGCAAAGTAATACACGACGAAAAAGATGAATGCCGGCACGATGAACGTTTTTTTGGTCGCCATCAGATCCTGGAATGCCTTGCTGTCGGCAATCTTGTCCCAGGTCGACTGCGATGCCTGATACTGTTGTGGTTGGGCGACTTCCAAATTTTTTACCCCGTTTGCCATAGGCTTCTCCTCGTGGCTGGCGTTAAATTTCTCACACTCTGGACTGGCTGCTTCAGGATGGGGCGACCACTGATGGGGGACAGCTTACTCTCGTTTCATGAATTTTGGGAGTAAATCCGTCCCTGGCACGTGGTGGCACATGTCAGCGCACACGCCACCCGCCCCCACACTAGAACGTAAAGATCGGCCCGAATTCGCTTTCTCCTTGCTCTTCCCATCGCGGCGGTGCTATTCACACCCTTGCGGGGTTTCACGAACGCGTTGCGGCACGCAACCAGGTAGGCACTCAGCCATGCCGTTGGAAGGTAAGAAGGAGTCCTCTGCAATGGTTCCAAGATTCTTGACTCTCGTACTCATTTGTTCAGCCGCAGTGGTTGATGGCGCCCCCAAACAGCCCACCCTCGGACATCGTTCAGCGCCTCTGCTCACCGTGGACGGCCTCACATTCAAAGATCTCGACAAGAACGGGAAGCTTGATCCTTACGAGGACTGGCGCCTGCCGGCAGAAGTCCGGGTTGCCGACCTCGTTCACCGCATGAGCCTGGAAGAGTTGGCGGGACTGATGGTCCACGGCACGCTACCCAGTTCGGGCACACTAGGGGCGATGGGTGTCTGCAAACAGTATGACTTAGTGAAGGTCCGCCAGTTCATCGAGGAAGATCACGTCAACAGTTTCATCACTCGGATGAATGGTTTCGCCGAGTTCCTCGCCAGACAGAACAACGAAGTGCAGGCGATCGCAGAATCCTCGCGATGGGGCATTCCCGTTACCATCTCCTCCGACCCGCGCCATCATGTTGAACAAGTGCTCGGCGCCGCCATGCAAGACCTCGCATTCTCCATGTGGCCCGAGCCCCTGGGCTTCGCTGCTTTGAATGATCCCGAGCTTACCCGCCGCTTCGCGGACGTCGTCCGCCAGGAATATGAAGCGGTTGGTATTCGCGAATCGCTCGCACCCCAGGCTGATCTGGCCACAGAACCGCGGTGGGCGCGTGCTAACGGAACTTTTGGAGAAGATGCCGAAATCGCAAAACGCATGGTCGAAGCCTACGTCGCCGGAGTGCAAAATGGTCCGAACGGGTTGAACTCGGGCAGCGTCATTGCGGTGGTGAAACACTGGGCCGGATATGGAGCGGCCCGGGATGGCTGGGATGGCCACAACTACTACGGCCGCTACGCCGATTTCTCTGGCCACAACTTCACGGAACATCTGATTCCATTTACCGGCGCCTTTGCGGCTCACGCCGGCAGCGTGATGCCAACCTATTCGATTCTGCAGGACGTTGTTATCGACGGAAAGCCGCTGGAGCAGGTCGGCGCCGGGTTCAATCGTCAATTGCTCGGTGACCTGCTGCGCGGACAGTATGGATTTCGCGGTGTCATCCTAAGCGACTGGGGAATCACGAATGAATGCTCCGAGGCCTGCCGCAACGGCACCGCCGCCGGAATCAAGCCCGCTCCGCAGGATATTGGCATGCCGTGGGGAGTGGAAGAACTGACCAAACCACAACGCTTTGCCAAGGCAATCAACGCGGGTGTGGATCAGATTGGAGGAACCGAGCAATCGAATCTCATCGTGGAAGATGTTCACAATGGATCGATCTCGGAATCGCGGGTCCGGGAAGCCGCGACCCGCATTCTCGTGCAGAAGTTCGAACTCGGTCTCTTCGAACAGCCCTACGTGGATGATACCAAGGCCGCAGGGATCGCCGGCAACCAAGACTTTGTAAGTGAGGGGCAATCGGCTCAGGCCCGCGCCGTTGTTTTGCTGGAAAACAAATCCGTCGCCGCAAGCGGACACCCATTGCTGCCAGTCGATCCGAAGAATAAAAAGGTCTATCTATACGGCGTCGCCGCCAAGGCCGCGGAGGCGGCAGGATTCGTCGTGGTCACCGATCCCGCGCAGGCGGACCTCGCGATCATTCGTGCGCCAGCGCCCTATGAGAGCGAGCACCCGAACTTTTTCTTTGGATCAAGGCAGCACGAGGGAAGGCTTACGTTTACCGAAAAAGATGCGGCTTACGCTGAACTGCTGCGTCGTGAGTCCAAAGGTTCCGACGGTATTCCTTACCACGCTCGAGCGGCCGTTGATCCTGGCCAATGTCGTACCGCACGCGACTGCGCTCCTGGGTGATTTCGGCATCTCGGACGAGCCGCTAATCGCTCTAGTTACGGGTCGGGCGTCGCCCGCCGGGCGCCTCCCCTTCGAGTTGCCATCCTCAGTAGAGGCGGTGCAGCAACAGAAAAGCGATCTACCTCACGACTCGCGGTCCCCGCTTTTTTCGTTTGGCTTTGGGTTGCATTATTTAAGAGACTGATCTGCACAAGGAGAGGGTAAGAATCATGTGGAGAGGGCCGCTTTTGGCCGTCCCGCCAAGGGAAGCCGAGCGGAAAGTGGCGTTCTGCGCGGTCTATTTGGGTTCTTGCGCCGACGCCAAGAAGTTGTCGCCTACATCTTTTACACTCTTGCAGAGCGACGCAACCTGCCAGCGGATGCCAACTCCGCCAGCGATGGCACCGACTCCGGCTCCGTCACCTTCCGCTCCGGCAATGCTGCGCCCTTAAATGCCTCCACCAGCATCTCAATCGCCAGATCGGTATTCGGACGAATAAAGATCGTTGCCGCCAGCGTCCCGTTGCGCACCCACGCCTGCCCGGTCTTCGGCATCCCATCGCATCCGGTGATCGGAATCTTCATCCACCGCGCCCGCTCACTTTCAGGGATCTCGCTGAACGCCTTTCTCGCGCCCATCGCCATGCTGTCATCCTGCGCCCCGACCAGATCGATATGGCTCTCCTGCGAAGTACGCAAGCGCAGCCACGAACTCACCGTCTTATAGGCGCTTTCCTCCGTCCAGTTCGCGCGCATCGTCTTCACTTGAATGTTCGCCGGCTTGCTCAGTTTCATCCCAACGGTTCGCTCTTTTGCCGCGGAACTATTGGCCGGGCCTTCGATGTACAGAATCGATCCGCCATTCGGCAGCAGCGCGGCAAATTGCTGTCCCTGAATCTTTCCCACCTCTTCATGATCGGAACTGATGGCAAACACCGGAACTTTGTGAGTGCGGCGCAACTCCAGGATGTAGTCCACTTCGTGATTCAGCACGACCCATCCAATTCCCGCCGCCGCCGCCGCTCGCGCCACCTGCGGAAACGCCGTGCCACCCGCCGGTTCGAACATGATCGCATCGGGACGCGCCACCGAAGAGTCCTGCACGTAGTGCAGCAACTGCTGGCTTTGCGCCAGGGCATCGTTGTTCGCGTGAATGATCTTCACGTCGACGCCCAGTCGTCGCGCCGCCTTCTCCGCCGCCGCCGCCTGCTCCTGCTGATAATCGTTGTCGTTATTGGTGAGTGAAACCAGAAAGTTAAGTCGCTTCATGATGTGAGACCTATTTCCGGATCATAGTCCTTCCATTTCAGCTACCAATGTAACTACGGTAACTAAGGGCGCGGGCGTCGCGCTCGGATGAAAGAAGGTTGGGAGGTATTGCAGGAGTGCTGGAAGACGAGGTCGGTTCAGGCGCCCGCGGCAGCGCTCTTCGCGGCGTCGCCAACAAAAGACTTCAGCTTCGCGTCCAGCGTTTCCCGGTTGGCGTCCGTCAGATCCACGAAGCGGAAGGGCTGCATCCACCCTTGCGTCGCCCACATGGGAAACAGCATCTGCGCCTTGCCGCGCATCGTCGCCTCGCGAATGTGAAAAATCAATTCCACTTCCAGCTTCTCATCCAGCGGCTTCTCCAGATGGATGACTCCACCCGTCGTCGACAGCTGATGGATCGCCGCTCGCACCGACCGCTTGTTCGGCAGCCGCACCAGCACCAGCACGGAGCCGCGCAGCTTCACGCGAAACGGACGATCGTTCAGCTTGCTTTCTTTGCTGGCCGCAACCGGTGCCGTCGAATTGGTTTCTTCGGACATACGCTTACCCAGAGTATGGCAGCGTGCGCGGTGTTGCAGAAGTTACGAAAGAACAAGACCGCGGGATTTGCTGCAGAAGAACCGGGTGCGAGCGGATTTTACTTGCGACCGGGATGAGCTTCGCCGTCTTCGGAGAACAAGTTGTACGGCCAGGCCGCCTTCTTCTGCGCCGTTAGCTTCGGAGCGCTCGCCGGCTTTGCAGTCGCGCGGGCCGGAGTGGGATTGTCCTGCGCCGCGGCCTTCCAGTCTTCCGGAGCATCCGCGATCCCCCAGACGTTGCCATGCGTGTAGAGCGACGCGCCGATCAGGAAATACTGTCCATCGTTTCCCAGGGGCAGACAGTTCGCAACCGTTGCGGTCACGCTGCCTCCGCCGGGAAGGTTGCTGAGCATGATCGGCGTCCCGATCTTCAGCGCCTCGGAACTCCGAAAGCCGCATCCCTGCGCGCTGACGATCAGCACCATGACCTGCTCGCCGTACGGGCGAGTGCGATCCAGACTGATCACGCCGACGGGGATCTCCACCCGAATGCGGGTGCTGCGTCGAGTCGCGTTTTGGGTCAGAACTTCCATCACAGGTGCCACAATCAGGGCAGGCAATATTGTGACAGAATCGCCTCGCGCCCCGAGGTAACCGAAGTAACTCACGCCCCGAAACCACGGCGTACTCAAGTCACGCCTCGAAGCCCGCGGAGGGACCACCGAAAAATACCCCGCCAGCGATTATTTTGGGTGGCGCAGCGCTTTCAGCGCTGCGATAAGTGGGATGTTCGTCCTTGGGCCTTAGCCCTGCGGTACCTTTACAGCCTGGCATTCCGCCGCGCCTGCTTTACGCCGGCGCGGATCCCTGCCTTCACCACGCGCTGATATCCCGCCGCGTCCATTGCCGACATCGTCGCCGCCGCAATTCCCCCGGGCGTTGCCGCCTCACGCAGAAGGTCCTCCAGGGGCTGACCACTCTCGCGCCAGTAAGAGATGCCATCACTCAACGCGTGAGCCGCGGCGGTCAGTGCTGTCACTCGATCAAGCCCCGCTGCCTGCGCCGATTTTGCCAATGCCGCGAGCGCATGATACCCGTGGCTCGACGAATACGTCGCCGTGAACGCATCAAACCGCTTCTCGGAGATATCGAGCACCGCTCCGACGCGCTCGAAGAACAAACGCACGCGCCTGCGTTCGCTCTTGCTGACGCCCCGATCGAAGCTCAGAGCCGTTAACCCGCGTCCCACGCGGCAGACTGGACTCGGCATCGCCCGCACCCAGCGGACCGCCAGCGCCGCCCGCAGATTCTGCAGCGGAATCCCCGCCGCCAGGCTGACGCACAACTTCGGCGCAACAACTCCGCAAGCCCTAACCTCACCGAGCATCCCCTTCACCGACGCCGGACGCACCGCGATCACCAGCATTCCGGCCCGCTCCGCCGCCGACTTCAAGTCGCGCGCAATCTCCACTCGCGATTCCCGCCGCAGCGCGCGCAGCTTCTCCGGATGGCGGTCATACACGACGATCTCCCCGTCGAATCCCGCCAGCCGCAACCCGGCCGCAAGCGCGCCCGTGATGTGTCCTCCGCCCAGAAAGACTGTCGCTTTCATGCGCATGAGCGGACGCTAGTCCGCCGTCCCTCCGCCATCGACCACCAGCGCCGCCCCGGTCATGAACGACGAATCGTCGGACGCCAGGAACAGCACCGCCTTGGCAATCTCCTCCACCGTGCCCACCCGCCCCAGCGGACGACTGGCGCATCCCGCAATGTAGTCCTCCCACTTCAGCCCGCGCATCTTCGCATCGGCGGGAAGCATCGGAGTCTCCACGTCCCCCGGACAAACGCAATTCACGCGAATCCCCTGCGCTCCGTGATCGATGGCCATCGCCTTGGTCATCAGCACCACGCCGCCCTTCGACGCGCAGTATGCCACCGCGTGATCTCCGCCCACAATGCCCCATCCCGAACTGTTGTTGACGATGACCCCGCTCTTGCGCGCGATCATCCCCGGCAGCGCGAACTTCGACATCAGGAACGTGCCTTTCAGGTTGACGTCGATCTGCTCGTCCCACTCCCGCTCGGAACATTCCAGCGCCGTCTGCGGATAGAAGACTCCCGCATTGTTGAACAGGATGTCGAGCCTGCCGAAGGCGCGCACCGTCTCGTCGACCGCGCGCTGGCAATCGCCGGCCACGCTTACGTCGGCGCGGATGAAGATCGCGTTGCCGCCGTTGCGCTCGGATGCGCTCGACGACCGCGGCGCCGCGCGCGTCGTTGCGTCCAGTGATCGCGACTCTGGCGCCTTCCGCCGCGAACAGCAAAGCCGTAGCCTCGCCGATCCCGGAAGTCCCGCCCGTAATGAGAGCAACCTTATCTTTCAGACGCATCTCGATTCGTGCCTTTGTGCTCGAAGCTGCGCCCAGCGGCTAAAGCCGGGAGTTTCGTCGGCCTTTTACGACACGCTGAAGTCGTGGCTTCCCACGAAGCATTTCCGCCGCCAGCACGGGTTCGTACCATGCCTTTGGGTGGCGCAGCGCTTTCAGCGCTGCGACTGCACGCTCTCCTCAAATGACGGCTTTAGCCGCTGAGGTCTGCTCTCACCGGCTCGCCAATCCTCCCGCCGTCTCTCCGCCATCCATCGTGAACACCTGCCCCGTCGCGAACGCCGCATCGTCCGATGCCAGATACGCGAACAGCCCGGCAATCTCCTCCGGCTTCGCATGCCGCCCTAGCGGAATCTTCTGGTTCACTTCCGCCAGCATCGCGTCGGAATACTCCGCGCGCTGCATCGGCGTCAGCACGTATCCCGGAGCCACCGCGCACACGCGCACCTTCGGCGCCAGCTCCAGCGCCATCGACCGCGTCAGCTCGATCACTCCCGCCTTGGTCGCGTTGTAGTCCGCGTAATACGGATATCCCATCACGCCATTGGTCGACGCGGTTTGCAGAATCACTCCGCTACCTTCTGACAGAGAGCGCTCCCACATGTGGCGCGCCGCCGTCTGCGCCACGTAGAACACGCCAGTCAGGTTCACGGCGATCACCCTGTCCCACTCCTCCGGAGTGATGTCGAGAAACTTGTGCCGGATGCTGATGCCCGCGTTGTTGATGAGCACGTCGACGCCATCCATCAGCCGGATCGCCTCGGCGAACGCCGCCTCCACCTGCATCAGGTCGGTGACGTCGGCGATGATCGCCTCAGAAATGCCGGCCTCGCCCACGCCGCGCAGTTCGTGCTTGATGTGCTCGCAAGCTGCAGCGTCGCGATCCAGCACGCAGACGCGCGATCCCTCTTCCAGAAAGCGGGCGGCCGTGGCCGCACCAATCCCGCTCGCCCCGCCGGTGATCAGGACGCGCTTGTCTTTCAGTCCACGCATGAAGTTTCCCTCGATAAGACTGTATCCTGTCTTGTCATCCTGAGCGAGGATTGGTCTTTGCGCGCTTAGCGCAAAGACCAACCGCAGTCGAAGGATCTCTGCAATCCTCAACCGCGCAAAGTCGGCTCGCGAGTTCTCCCTGCTTGGGTTCCTTCGGAGCTTCGGGTGGAATCGGGCGGGGCGGGGTCGGTGTTCCTCGGAGCGCGTTCGTGCATGCTCCCAATTTATCCCGTTCAGATTTCTCATAACGCCTCGTCGGGGTCCCGTGCTTCGAAAATCGCGAAACATGGGGTAGTCGACGTCGCGCTATTGCCAAGGCGGGCCAGCCCACGCCACCATTATCTACGCCACAACCCACGTCACCAAGAAGACTGCGGAATCGTTCCTTACGGCGCCATCAAAGCGTGTACCTGGGTTTCGTTGTCGGTCGCTCCGTTGCCGCTTGTGCCGTAAATCACAACCATGCAATCGCCCGCATTTACAGTCACCGGAACGGAGAAAATATTCTCGACCTTACCCTGAAGCGTTGCTTCGCCCGTTTCTCGGGACGAAATCCTATCTACAAGGGGTATGCTTGCGAGGTGCAGCGCATCGTGAGGAAGCCAGTTGTGCAGAGTCGATAGTGGCGCCGGATTCGGGAACCCTTGGCTATTCACGTTCTCCTCGAATATCCCGCATCCTCCCGGGAGCAGGTAGAAGTCATTCCCAGCGCTCCACGATTCTCCTGTCGGAAGTGGCCCGAAGTTCTGTGTCCCATCAAACGTACTGTCGCTGATGTTTCCAAACAGTTCCAGCAAATGCCCGGCAGTTTGCATCTTGATCGGAACCGCGAAGCCCTCTCCGTCAATCGCCGTGGCATTCTGGCAACCCCAATTCTGTCCAAAACAATATTCGCCTGACACATCCAGCACCGTGTCCGGATTTGAATTTGTCACCGGCTTATACGTCAGGTTCAGATCGGCTGACATCGTAGCCTTGCCTTCAAATAGCGGCCCGCCCCCATAGTAAAGACCCACACATCCAGTCATCGGCAGGGGATGCGGAAAATCCAGATTTACAGTGAATATCGAGTCCGACTGAGAGGGATTCTTCAGAATGTCGCTCCAAAGAATCGAAGCTTCGCTCAGGTTGATGTCGTGGGCAGGGCATTTGCCCTGCCAATAGGTCAATATCCAGAGGACCTCGCTGAATCGCGGATCATAGTTCTTCAGTGAGATGGTTCCCGTCAGCGACAGAGCTTCGGCCGGCGACTTCGCGCCATCGAGTACGTGATACATCGCTAAAAAGGTCGGAAAGCCATTCTGTGAACCCTGTGATGTCGTCTGAGTTTGTTGAATGTGCAGAACGGACGGCTGAATGGCGCTCTCCTGCGCCTGCAGGTTGGATGTTCCTAAACCAGCACATATGAAAAAGGGCAAAAACACTGCACTCCAATTAGCTTTCATCTTTCCTCTATTCCTCTCCGTCTCTTTGAGCCAGAAATGTCTACGTTGGTCAGGCTTTGCACGAGATCTGTAACCCTTCGGCGTGGTGAAAGTCGCGTCGGCCGTGGGTTCCAGCAAGGGTTTGCGCTCTACCCTCACTAAGCTAAAACTGAGAAACCCGAGAAATATTCCAGCGGAAGGGAAAATGCTGGCGGCAGCAGCACAGAAGAGCGCAGAAAGCAGAGGGAAAGCGCTAGGGCTGGCTCCTGGCGAGCTGGGTTATGCTTCTATCGAGCGCCCAAGATGACATAGGGAATGTGGTGATCGTCTGCTCGTTTGTGTGGTGAGTGTGTGTGTGCTTCTCTTGTCCTGCCTCAGTTGGAACCGGAGGAAGTGTTCCTTCGTTAAGATAACGGAGAGAACGTATGAGAAAAGAGCGCACGCATTACACGGCAGAAGAGAAAGTAGACATCCTGAGGCGACACCTCTTAGACAAGGTCCCGGTTTCCGATCTGTGTGAAGAACTGGGGCTGCAACCCACGGTCTTTTATCGCTGGCAGAAGGAGTTCTTTGAGAACGGAGCATCCGCCTTCCAGGCCAAGGAACGTCCTGCCCGTCAGATCGAAGAGAAGCAGAAGCGGATCGATTTCTTGGAGAAGAAAGTTCAGACCAAGGATGAGGTCCTGGCCGAACTGATGGCCGAGCACATCGCGCTAAAAAAAAGTCTTGGGGAGCTTTGACCAAGAGTTGGGTGCCGCATGATGTGCGGGATCAAGTCGTGGATTTTGTCCGACGCTGGTCCGAGAAGACCGAGATCAGCGTCGGGCGATTCCCGCCGTGGTTGGGCATTGGGGTCAGCAAGTTCTATGACTGGCGGCAGCGCTACGGGCGCGTGAATGAGCACAACGGTTGGATTCCCCGAGATTTCTGGCTGGAGCCGTGGGAGAAGGAAGCGATCATCGGCTTCCATCTAAAGAATCCGCTGGAAGGGTATCGACGATTGACGTTCATGATGCTGGATGCGGAGGTGGTCGCGGTGAGTCCGGCGAGCGTATGGCGAGTTTTGAAGCAGGCGGGACTGTTGTCGCGATGGAAGGGCAAGCCCTCGCGGAAAGGGACGGGGTTTGAACAGCCACCGCAGCCGCACCAGCATTGGCACATTGATGTTTCCTACATCAACCTGTCAGGCACGTTCTACTACCTGTGCAGTGTGTTGGACGGATATAGCCGGTCGATTGTGCATTGGGATCTACGGGAATCGATGAAGGAAGCAGAGATCGAAATGATTCTGGAACGAGCCAAAGAAAAGTACCCGGAGGCGAAACCCCGGATCATCTCAGACAACGGGCCGCAATTTATCGCCCGTGACTTCAAGGAGTTCATTCGCATCTCCGGGATGACCCACGTGCGTACCTCTCCGTTCTACCCGCAGTCGAACGGAAAATTGGAACGATGGCACAAATCGCTAAAAAGCGAATGCATTCGGCCGCTCACGCCGCTGACGGTGGAGGATGCGCGCCGCTTGATTCAGAGCTACGTGGATCGCTACAACACGGTGCGTCTGCACAGTGCGATCGGCTATGTGACGCCGCAGGATATGCTGGCGGGACGACAGGCGGAGATTCATGCGGCGCGCGATCGTAAGTTAGAACAGGCTCGCCGGCAACGGCAACTTCGTCGGCAGCAGGCAACGCCCTCGCTGTTTGCACGGTCCGGCTCCGCCGGTACAATGACTGCGCCAGGTGAAACGGAAGCGGGCTCTGCGGGGACGCAACCATGCTGAGGGATAATCTGGCGGGGCTCATCGAGCCGATGGTCGATCACGTGAGAGTTCATCCGCTCGGTGGTCATCCCAAAGAGCGACAAATCGGGGGATGCTCCAGGTCCACCGAGTTGGCGATCGTCGCTCTGCAGCGATCCTGGCGCCAAATGTTTCGCTGGAAAACGGGGCGACGGGCAGAAAACGGAAAATGGCCTGGGGTGGAAGTGATCACTGTGGCTCCGGACTCTCGCGCGGTTGGCACCGCGCAGCACCGGAGGCATCGGACGATAGACCCCCAATGCCTCAGAAAATCCCCGCTCCGAAGGGGCGGAATCTTTGCACTAACGGAGAACGTCGCTCCTCCAGTTCACGCTGAGCCAAGACACTCTTGACTTGCTCTGCTCTACGTTCCTTTTGGGGTGTGCTCTGACTCCGCCTGGGGTTCGCTTTCCGAAGTTCTAGTCGCACTCGGGGCACTTGAGTGTAATGGGGATAATGAGATGGTCCGCCGTCGAGAGAGCCAACGGAGTAATGATTAGGTTGGCAAAAAGCCAGACGGAGGATCATCGTCATGCAAAGTAAGTCACAGATTAAGTCGATCGGGATCGATCTAGGCAAGACCACCTTTCACCTCATCGCCCTGGGAAGCCGCGCCCAGGTAGTCAGCCGCAAGAAGTTCTCCCGCTCCCAGCTACTGGAGTACACGGCCAATCTGCCTTCATCGTTGATCGGGATGGAGGCGGGAGTGGGATCGCATTTTCTGGGACGAGCCCTGCGCGAGCAGGGGCATGAGGTGCGCCTGATTCCCGCACAGTTTGTGCGGCCATTCGTGAAGTCCAACAAGAACGACTACCGCGATGCGGAGGCGATTGCCGAAGCCGTGGAGCGGGAGAACATGCGTTTCGTTCCCATCAAGACGGAGGATCAACTCGACCTGCAAGCGCTGCATCGAGTGCGCGACCGGTTGGTGGCACGACGGACCAGCGTGATCAATCAGATGCGAGCCTTCCTGCTGGAACGTGGCATCAGTTTCCGCAAGGGGCCGGCCAGCCTGCGGCGGCAGATGCCCGAGATCCTAGAAAATGTCGACGCCAGACTGAGCACCGCCATGCGTCGCCTGTTGGATTTCTTGTGGCAGGAGTGGAAAGGCCTGCAGTTGCAGATCGAGACCCTAAACAGCGAGCTCGAACAGATTGCGAGCAGCGATCCGAGTTGTGTTCGATTGCAGCAGATCCCCGGAGTGGGTCCATTGGTCTCGACTGCCGTCGTATCGGCCATCGGCAACGGTGCGGCTTTCAAAAAGGGACGGGAGTTTGCGGCCTGGCTGGGATTGGTGCCACGGCAATGGTCAACGGGAGGAAAGCCGAAACTGCTGGGGATCAGTAAGCGGGGGAACCCGTATCTGCGGAAGATGTTCATCCACGGAGCGCGGGCTGCGGTGTTACGGCTCAAACGCGAAGGCTCCCGTCTGGGGAAGTGGATGAGCGGGTTGGAAACCAGAACGGCACGCAATGTGGTGATCGTCGCAACTGCCAACAAACTGGCCCGGATCAGTTGGGCAGTTTTATCCAGCGGAAACGATTATCAGCCTCTGCACAAAGCTGCGATGCTTTCCAACTAGACGAAGTGGAGTTTGAAATTCTTTTCTCAGGAGTCTGCAGCAGATAGGAACGACGAAAACACAGTCAAACGACGTGCCTGAAAACCTGTGTCGAAACGAGGTCTTTTACGACCGTGGCGATTATCAAGGACAGGCACGTGCGGATCATCATCATGCGCCCGGAGACCCGTCTCCACTAGAGGCCGAATACATTTTCGCAGACTGTTCTCGTCGCAACCGATTCTTCTTGCAGTTCGGCGGCGGACCATACATGTTTCGCCAATGGTGTGGAGAATTCTTTCAGTTCGATAGAGATGCGGGTTGCTCTATCATCGGATACGGCAGTCAGGCTTGATGGTCGCTGCGTGCCACGCAGTCGCGTAGAAGAGATCTAAAAGTGAATCTCAATCGCTTGCCAGACAGAGCTAGGCGGACGCCGGTTGGCCTAACGCGTTCTCAGCCTGTCGGTTGCAAAGAATGTTTTCGAAAAACGCACCAAATAGTTGTGGCACAGCGTGGAAATAGTCTCTGAGTCTCCCAGCAAACCGGAATTGATCGCGTGTGGATCGCGTTTGCTTCCCGTATACTGCGGCGGGGCATTGCAACCATCACAAGTCATCGCTTTTTAATGTGGCAAGTTCATGCTTCTAAGAAGATCGTTATATCGCGGATCATTTCGAATGCTGTCCATCATCGGGTCCGCCATGAGCCAGCTCACGGCCCAGCACTTCTGGTCGATGGCCGCTTTGATCCGAGAAAACGCAAGATCTGGCTTTCCCAGGCGGACATAATTTACCGCGATATCGTAAGGAGCGCAGAAATCATTTTCATGCGCCAGCATCGTCTTCATACGCGCCTCCCAATATGCGCTCCAGCCATCGCGTTCGTAGATTGAGCGCAGCTTCTTGGCGCTGGCGGGATCGTCTGTGCCAAGGTTCAAGTTGTCAGAATCCACTGCTTTATCTTGCATTCCCTTCTTCTCGTAAATCTGGCTCCTCCAACCCTGGATTAAATCGAGCTTGCCTGGCTCCATCTCCGCAGCTTGCTGAAGATGAGTGAGCGCTTCGTCGTAGTGCCGCGCTATGTACAGAATCGTCCCCATGTGCCGGTTCATGAGGAAAGACTGTGGATCGAGTTCGAGCGCTCTTCGCATATGCTGTACTGCCTGTTCCGGGTGATTCACCGCGACAAGGTAATTTGCATATTCAAGTTCGGCATGGGAGTTGCTGGGGGTCAGAGCAACCCCGCGTTTCAGGTTTTGTTCCGCCTCCGCCCAATTCCATTCAAATATGCCTTGGGTAAGCCCCAGCGTCGAATACGCCTGCCCATTCTGGGGATCGAGTTCAATCGCGCGTCGCGCGGCAGCTTCCGTCTTCACCACGGCATCCACCTGTGACATCATCCCCAGGACTCCTTCGGAGTGGATAGCCTCGGCAAAGCCCGAGTATGCCTGCGACCACGAAGGGTCGATTGAAATCGCCTGCTGGAAGTACCCGGCGCTCTTACCTGCTTCGCGCTTCTCCAGAAAGTACCATCCGCGCAAGTACGCATCATGCGCCTCAGGACTCACGGCGCGGGTGGGGATTGGTGAAGCGACCGCGCTATGAAGACGAGTTGCAACGTCACGGGCCGCCTCTCCCGGCAACTCGGCCACTTCGTTTCCGCTGCGGTCATAGCTCTCCGCCCAGAGATGG
This sequence comes from uncultured Acidobacteriaceae bacterium, assembly GCA_963832015.1. GTDB lineage: Bacteria > Acidobacteriota > Terriglobia > Terriglobales > Acidobacteriaceae > Sulfotelmatobacter. The sequence continues at coordinate 142,130 of CAWHSR010000008.1, read as the reverse complement.
GCGTCCGTGTCCGCTCGAATGAGCTGTAGAGTCAAGTGAACTTGGCCGCCCGTCCGGGAGATGGAGCCTTCGAGGATGCCGTCGACACCCAACGCCCGGGCAATTTCGGGCAGTGGCCGCCGGGCGCCTTTATATTGCATAACCGAGGTGCGGGATACGATGCGCAGTGTCGAGTCCTTGGCAAGCATCGTGATGAGTTCGTCGCTCATCCCGTCGGCAAAGTACTCTTGGCCGGGATCTCCGGAAAGGTTATCGAGCGGGAGAACCGCGAGTGAATGAATAGGTCCTGCCGCGCTGTGGCGCAGCACGACGAGCCACGTGCCCGCGAGCGCAACAATCGCAGCACAAATACCAAGCGCAAGCCACCTCCACTTGGGTTTGAGATCGCCCCCCACTGACGGATTCGCAGTCGGTTCGGAAATTCTCACGGGAACCTCGGCCTGGGCCGACGGCCGATTTCTCGACCCTTCTGTTACCGGAGCGATGAAGCGATATCCCGTGCGAGGAATGGTCTCGATGTAGCGTGGAGACTCCGGCGAGTCGCCCAGGGCATCGCGAAGCTTCTGAATGGACTTGTTGAGCCCGTGATCAAAATCGACAAAGGTATCTGAGGACCAGAGAAGCTTGTGGAGATCCTTACGGGAAACGACCTCACCCGGGCGCTCTACTAGCACAGACAGAACCTGCAAAGGCTGGTGCGACAGTCTAACGCGAATTCCGTTTTTGCTGAGTTGTCCGGCCTTCGTATCAAGTTCGAAAACGCCGAATTGAACCGGGCCGTTCTCTGGCGCGACCGCCACCACTGACCTCCTGCGAGGCTGAGAACCCGAGTTTAGCACGGGTTTTGCCTACCGCATCGGACTCGGACGAGCATTTTGCTTGGGGAGGAATTCTCTCAAATCGCTGCTGATAAACCACTTGTTCGGGTAGGAACAATTCGCCTGGCGGGCATTGATTTGAGCGACGGTTCTATGCACACTCCGTCGATCTCGAATGATCGAGATGAGAAAAGGAGCAGCTCATGAAAAAATTTTCGATTAACGTTACGCGGCTTGCGATACCAGAAACGGTGTGGAAGACAATAAAAGCGGTAATCCTTCCAACGATTGCAGCGCTCGTTTTGCTGTTGACCGCAGCAAGCTCTTATGCCGACTGCGGCCCTATGGCTGGCATGAAGTTTCCCGTCGTCAAACTGCCTTTAGTGGCAACCGCAAATCTAGCGGCAGTCGACGGTATGCCGTACTCGGAGTCACCAGACTCGATTGTCGGGCTGTGGCACACCATGTACACTGCCGATAATTCGCCGTTCGCTGAGACATTCAAGGAATGGCACAGCGACGGCACAGAGTTCGAAAACGTCAATCATAATCCTGCAATTGGGTCCGTCTGTGTGGGAGTATGGAAGCACGTGGCTGTGCGGACGGTTCGTCTGCACCACTTGGGTTTCCTCTTCAATGCCGACGGCACCTCGGCCGGAACTTTCGTTATGGAGGAGACAGATACGCTAGCAGCGCACGGAAGGTCCTATGTCGGAGCATTCACATTCAAGACTTATGACGTGAATGGAAACTTTACCGGTACTGAGGTCAAGGGCACAGTTGCCGCAACACGGATCACGGTAGATTGACCTCACCTTTTCGGCACCTAAACGCGGTCGCACGGCAAGAGCACCCCGCGACCGCGCCGTTGCGGCTGAAACGGAGCCGTTCTATTTTCCCATGGCTCATCTCAATTTTTACCACTTCTTCATTGTCGAACTAGGCAGCTCGCGAATGCCACGGGAGTCATCCTGCAAACTCAACCCTGGCCTCCGCCATGCCCAGTTTGGCGCGGGAACTCATAACGCCACGTCGACTTCTGAGAATCGATCACAATCTGCTTCACGGGCAACCCTGAGTTAAGGTCAACGGACGTTATCAGATGGGATGAGTTGCACATGGCGCCCAGCGCCACAACGATTGATGAAAACGGGAAGCATTGACAGTATGCTGTGCCGAGGCGTGTGGTCCAGAGGTCTTCGACCTTACTGGTGCTTGAGAGCCCGAGGATGAGTTTGACCCGGGACGCGCTTTGGCACAACGGACTGTAGCCTCTTCGTAAGAGGAGAGCACGCGAGGGAGATTCACCCTATCAGCGCGTCCTGGATCACACGTCGATGGAGGGGTAGTCATGGACGTGTTGCATTCGAGATGTTGCGGTTTGGATGTACATAAGAGCTCGATTTCTGCTTGCGTTTTGCTGCGGGAAAAAGGGCGAGTGCAGAAGCATCAGCGGCGTTTTGGCGCGATGACGCAGGATCTACAGGAGCTTGCCGAATGGCTACGGCAGTTCGGTGTGACTCAGGTCGCGATGGAATCCAGTGGCGTTTACTGGAAACCCGTCTGGAACATTCTGGAAGGACAGTTCACGGTAGTCTTGGCGAATGCGCAGCACATCAAGAATGTGCCTGGTCGCAAGACCGACCAGAAGGACGCGGAATGGATTGCGCAGTTGCTGCAGTATGGTCTTCTACGGCCCAGTTATGTACCCTGCGAAATCATTCGCGATCTACGCGACCTGACCAGAATGCGGGCCAGTCTCTCCCAGGAAGCTTCGCGCATCAGTAATCGAATTCAGAAGGTGCTGGAAGACGCAAACGTAAAACTAGCGAACGTGGCGACCAACGTTCTCGGCAAGAGCGGACGGGCAATGCTGGAGGACATCATCTCCGGTGAAGATAATCCCGAGCACCTCGCCTCCCTCGCCCTGGGTCATCTGCGCGTGAAGATTCCGCAATTAAAACTTGCTCTCGCAGGCAAGATCCGTTCCCATCATCGCTTTTTGCTCCGGCGGTTACGAACCCTTGCACAACAGCCAGCAAAAAGCAGTGCCGGTGGCAGCATAAAAATCGAAATCTTCTTGGGAAGGGAAAAAACAAAAGCCAAAAACGCCGAGTTCCGGTGACTGCGTCAATGGCCTGGCCCAGGTTCGACTCTGAAGAGCAGAACCACAGGGCGCCAATCAGATGGCAGCACCGGCTGAACTGAGAACGCCCAACATGCACCGAGCGAAACGAATCGCTCCTCGAGAGTGCGGATGGAAGCATGGCGACAGTGGTCCACTCGGCAGGAGAAAAACCTTTGTCCAACGAAAAAACAAAAGAACCCACTTGACTCCGACCGGCCTTCTCATGGAAGGCCATTACACAAGTGAGTCAAAGGAAAAACATTTTTCCTCACGGTTGAAGAGTGATATCGAGATGTTACAACAGTCTCTAGAGCGCGGGTGGTTCAGGAGCACTGAAAAACCAGCCAGGTTCTCTCAAACTGAATCTTTTCAAGGGCCGATCTTTGGATGAGGAAATATATTCGGCCTACGTCTCCCCACATCATCGTTGCCCGATCATCGGAATCTACTCGCAGCAACAACTCCCAATCCTTCGCACCAGTCCAAAGACCACGTTTCTTTCCCTCGTCATAGCCGGTTCGGTTACCACAATAAAGCCCGTGTGAAACAAGGTGGGCCTCTAGCTTGGGATCGCCCTGCACGCAATCGGGGTAGCCGCCGATTCGATGGATACTGCCTTTTTCCTGTTCCTGGATGCGCATTATCAAATTGAAATAGGCTTTGCGTTCCTCGGATGTCATTTCGAGGTCTTCCAATGCTTGGTCCTGCAGGCCGGGAAGGGTGAGCTCCGATTGCGGGGATAGTCCGATGCCGTTGAAGCGCAATCCTTCATCCAGGTCCTCGGGGATGGCGCGTAACGGCAAGCTGCTTAGCGGCTCAGGTGAATACAAAACGCAACTGCTACCTTTGTCCTCCGGGCTAAAGCCCCAAGCATTCTCACCGCCCTCGAAGAAGAAGAAAAGTGCTCCAGTTCGGGGCAGAGGAAGATCGCTCATTGGCGGCAATGTAGCAAGATCAAGTTGTGCTACGAAGGCGAGAGGCTCCTCCCGCCATGTTGGCCAGTCAAATCCTTTTGGAAGTTTCGGACGTCCTCCAAGCCGACTGTCGCTTGTAGACATGCGAATTGATTTCTTGGCGATAGATTCAATGCGGTCGTAGATTCGACTGAGGGCTTTATCTTCCTTCAGAAGTGATTTCACAGTGATTGCATTCTATCGTTGTTCTTGGGACCAGGACACGAGCGGCTATAAATGTTGTGAACAGATGGGATGAGTTGCACATGGCGCCCAGCGCCACAACGATTGATGAAAACGACCGGTCTCCGACTGGATGCTGTACGCTCCCAAGTTATCGACGCGCTTTGAAGCGCAAGAGATAAAGGAGACCGGCAATGAAGAAGATTAGCATCGTAGCGACGAAGCAGAGCAGGAATATTTCTCGACAGCAACTGACCATCGGATTGGATCTGGGCGATCGCAACAGCTGGTACTGCGTGCTGGATGAAGCTGGGCAGATACAACTGGAACAGCGAGTCCATACGAGTGGGAAAGCATTGCGCGAAGTCTTCGGCGCCATGCCGCGCAGTCGGATCGCACTGGAAATCGGGACGCATTCGCCCTGGATCAGTCGCTTGCTCAGCGAGTTGGGGCATGAAGTGATCGTGGCCAATGCGCGCAAGGTGCGGCTGATTGGAGAGAGCCGCAAGAAAGACGATCGGCTGGATGCGCAGACGCTGGCGCGGCTGGCCCGGATCGATCCCGAGTTGCTGTATCCGGTGAAGCATCGCAGCGCATCGGCGCAAGCGGATCTGATGATGATTCGAGCTCGCGCCGGCCTGGTGCGGTCACGCACGGGGCTGGTGAACACAGCGCGCGGACTGGCGAAGTCTTACGGCGAACGATTGCGTGGCTGCAATGTGCGGAACATGAATCCAGGAAAACCGGGGACAGACGTTCCCCATTTTCCGGCTCCCGCTCCCACGTTTTCCACAGAACTTTATTTCATTCCTGTGACGCATGACCTTTACTGAGAAATCTCAACAGTCCAAATTGGGAGTATGCCCAACGCACCCACTCCCCCGCGCGACCCAGACACCGACCTCCGGAAGCCGGCAGCCCAAAGCCCGACGCCCAAAACGGGAAAACCCTCCACCGCCTCCTCCATTAAGTCTTTTGTTCGCAAGAATTTACTCGCAAGTCCTGATTTTCCAAGATTATACGCGGATGTCATCATCGCATACGCCCCTAACTCCCATGAAGCCAAGATCTTAGCCCCACACTACAAAAAAATTGTTGCCTATACCGAAAGGACCAAACAGCTGATGTCAGCCAAATCCTGCACTCATATCAAAGTCACCGGAGTCCGCTGCGGCTCTCCCTCTCTTCGCGGAGAGCAGTTCTGTTACTTCCACCAGCGCATGCTCCGCACCTTCAAATTTCCCGCCTCCCGCGTTCACCACTCCGCCCTCCTCGAGGACGAAGAATCCATCCAGGCCTCCCTCATGGAAACCGTCAACGCCCTGCTGCGCGGCACCATCGAACTCAAGCGCGCCGAACTCATCCTCCGCGCCCTCAACACCGCCGTCCGCAACATCCGCCGCGTCAAGTTCGGCGTCCACAAGTCCGAAATGGTCACAGAGATTCCCAACTACCCCGCCCCGCCCCTCGAACAAGTCGACGAACAATACGCCGCCGAACTAGATCGCCAAGAGAAACGCGCCGCAGCCGCCCGCGCCCCCAAACAAGATCCCCATGTCGAATACTTCGGCGGCGCCGACAAAATCCCCGCACATCTGAGAAGATCAACTCCGCCCGCATCCCCCGCAAACGTGGGGACAGCCGCCCTCGGCTGTCCATGCGGCCCAGAAGTATCGGGCCGCAGCGCACCACCACCGAAGCTAGCCCAAGCCGAAGCGGCAACCCGCAAGCCGCCGGTAAGTGTGAAAGCAGTTCCCGCGAGCACAAAAACACAAGCCGCAACAGCCAGAGCCGCAGCTCCGAGGGAGCGAAAGAATGCAGCCCACGGCTCAAGCCGTGGGTGACGGTAACAACTAAGGAGGAGCAAGCCCCGCAGGGGCGAAAGAAACGGAAGAGACACCCTGAAGACGCCTGTGCCCGGTAAAGGATTGCAGGGATCCTTCGCCGCGGTTGGTCTTTGCGCTAAGCGCGCAAAGACCAATCCTCGCTCAGGATGACAATGCCCTAAGGCGACGTTAGATCGGTTTGCCTCGGAAGAAGTAGACCAGTTCGATGATCAGGATGACAACGACCATCAGCTCCAGGATGAAGGCCCGGGACTGGTTGAATTGCTCGACCATGAAGCGGTAGAGGTCCTCGGCGGTCTGGAGTTTTTCTTTGACCAGGTCTTTGTAGTCGGGCACGCCGACTTTTTGGGCGCAGAGTTTGTAGAGGCGCGCGGAGAACATGTCGCTGAGGAATTTGATGGCGTTGTCGGCGCGTTCGGTGAGTTCGTTCACGTCGAGCAGGACGGTGTGCAGCTTAGCGGCGGCGCGGGCAGTGCGCCAGCGGGACCAAAGTCCGTGGCCTCCGGCGTCGAGGAAGTCGTAGACGTTTTCCAGCTCTTTGGTGAGAAGTTCATCGTAGTGACGGAACTCGAGCAGCTGCGAGTTCGCGTACTGCAACAGCTGGATGGCGGTTTCGGCGCCGGCGTCGGTGTCGTAGATGAAGGCGGCGTTCCATCCGATGACGGCGAGGTCGTTGGGATAGTAGGAAATGCGGGACTGGAGAATCTCCTGGCGCTCGCCGTCGGAGAGCATAGCCATTTCGCCGCGGACGACCTGAGCGATCTGATCTCCGTGAGAGGCGAGCAGGGCGTTAGCGTCGGGCGCGCCGGCGATGTCGCGCACATAGAAGATGAAGTAATCCTCTTGCAGCCACTCTCCGGTATAGGGCTTGACGAGAGCGGGCGCGGCGCGCTCGAGCTTCTGCTTGACGATGCGCGAGGCGAGCGTCTCGAAGTTGGTGTCGGAGGTCCAACGGCAGGAGAGTTGGACGAGAGTGTCCCAGTCGCCGGAGAAGGGAAGTTCGAAGACGAGGCTGACGACGCCGTAATCGTAATACTTGATCTGGCCTTCGAGGCGCTCGCCGCTTTCGAGGATCAGGGGATCGAGGCTCTCTTCCACGGGAGGACGCTGGTAGCGGACGTATCCGGGAGCTTTCTGCTTGAAGCTGGCGCCGACGGTGCGGGCTCCGAAGATGGTGCGGAGTTCGTCGAGGTGAATCTCTTCGCAGACGTCGAACTGGATGAGGACCAGGACGGAGCCGCGGAGCAAGGCTGAACCTTGGGACGACGGAGCAGGCGCCGAGGTCGAGCTGAGGCTCTCGGCGCTGACGAGACTTGAGAGGCCGGTTCCGAGTTCGGTGGTGAGTTCGCGATCCATACGGCTAGTACTCAGTACTCGGTACTCAGTACCCAGTTGTGCTGAGTAGCGAAACAGACGAGCGAGGAAGTTCGTGCTCTGGTTCTATTGTCCCAGAAAGTGGGGGGATTGGGGTAGAGCCATGTAAATGGCTGACAGGATTGGGCTTTCGGAAGCCGAGAGCCGGACGCCGGGCGCTGCTAGCGCGAGCGAGTTGCCGCCCAGAGGAGCAGTGAGCCGGCGGCGAGAGCTCCGAGGCCCAGTCCGGCGCGCTTCATGCTGGAGTGGATCTGGACGTCGAGTTCGCGGACTCGGGCGGATTCTGGGTAGGGATCGTTGGATTCGGCTGATGGGTCGAGCGCCATCTGCAGGACTTCGGCGAGGTGCAGCGCGTGACGGTCCGTGCCCTGAGCGATCTGCTCGCGGCAGCTGAATCCGTCGGCGATGATGAGCCAGTCGGCGGGCGCTTTGCGAACAGCGGGGAGGAGTTCGAGTTCTCCGATGGCCTGGGAGATGTCGTACTTATCATTATCCCGCTCGAAGCCGAAAGATCCGGCCATGCCGCAGCACCCGGGCGAGGGAGCCGTGAAGTCGATGCCGATGCGGTGCAGGAGAGACTCTTCTGCGGTCATCTTCATGATCGACTTGTGATGGCAGTGACCGTGGAGCAGGGCTTTGCGGTTCAGCTGCGGGAGCGGTGCGTTCTGGGAGTTCTGCTCCAGGAACTCGCTCAGCAGGAACGTTTGTTTGCTCAGGGCCTGGGCGCGCTGGTCGTGGGGGAAGAGGTTGAGGAGTTCGTCGCGGAAGACGGCGACGCAGCTGGGCTCGAGTCCGATGACGGGGATGCCGGCTTCGATCTCGGGCTCGAGTTGGTCGAGGATGTTCAGAAGCAGGCGTTCGGCGCGGTCGAGCATGCCGAAGTCGTAGAGGGGGCGTCCGCAGCAGAGGTTGGCTTGCGGGATTGTGACGCGGAAGCCGGCGGCCTCGAGGACTTCGACGGCGGCGCGGGCGGTGGCGGGGTGGAGGTAGTTGTTGAAGGTGTCGGGCCATAGGAGGACCACGGGGGCTAAAGCCCTATCATTTTGGTCCGCTTGACGCGGCGCTAAATAGCCGCTCTTCCACGGTCCTGAAGGGGCACTCTCCCACGCTTCAGAAGGGCCGCTCTTCCGTGTGAAAGCTTCCGTGACGGTGTCGGCAACGAATCTTCCAATCGCGAAGTCTCCTGCGGGAGCTCGCTTCGCATCGCTCGGGGGACGAATGCGTCCGCCGCTACGGAAGTTTATTTCGTGGGTGCGGTGGAACCACTGCTTGAATGTCTCGGGGGCGAAGGCGGGGATGGTGCGTTGGGGGGGGATTCCGGCTAGCAACTTCGCGATGTCGCGGAGGAACGGGAGTTGCGTAGTTAGATTCACCAGCCCCGGGGCGTTTGATGCCAGGCGCGCCCAGAGGTCGATGTTGCCGAAGGCGTAGGCGCTACGCGGGCGGAGGCGGCCTTCGTAGTAGTGCGAGAGGAATTCGGCTTTGTAGGTCGCGACATCGACGCTGACGGGGCAGTCGCTCTTGCAGCCTTTACACGCGAGGCAGAGGTCGAGCGAATCTTTCACTTCTTTGCTGCGCCATCCGTCGCGGATGACTTCGCCTTGTGTCATCTCCCAGAGCAGGTGAGCGCGGCCGCGGGTGGAGTGTTCTTCGTCGTGCGTGGCGCGCCAACTGGGGCACATCACGCCGCCGCTTCACCATCCTTCGCGGCGGCATTTGCCGACGCCGACGCAGCGGAGAGTGGCGGCCGCGAGGCTGCCGTGATCGGCGGGAAACTGGAAGCGCGTCTCGGGCTGCCACGGAGCGTAGTTGGGGCCGAGGCGGAGATTCTCGTCGAGCTTGTTGGGCGTCTTCTCAGGCAGGCCAATGAGCTTGCCGGGATTCATCTTCCAGTCGGGATCCCATGCGGACTTGAACTGGCGGAAGGCCTGCATGAGTTCGGGGCCGAACATTTTGGGAAGGAGTTCGGCGCGGGCTTGTCCGTCGCCATGTTCGCCGGAGAGGGATCCGCCGTAGCTAACGACGAGGTCGGCGGCTTCTTCGACGAAGCGGCGGAACTTGGCGATACCTTCTTTGGATTGCAGGTCGAAGTTGAGGCGCGTGTGAACGCAGGCGTGGCCGAAGTGCCCGTAGAGTGATCCTTTGTAATTAAAGGCGGCCATCATTTTGCGGAGATCGCGGAGATAGGCGCCGAGTTTTTCGGGAGAGACAGCGGCGTCTTCCCATCCTTCCCAGTTGAGGGGCTCGCCGGGGACGTGCGAGGTGACGCCGAGGCTGGCTTCGCGGATGTCCCAGATGCGCTTCGCTTGCTGGCCGGAGAAGAGGCGCGTGTTGGGCGGAGATGCGGCTCGATTGAGCGCGTCGATCAGGCCGTGGGCTTGCGACTCGGCTTCTTGAATTGTCTGGCCGCCGAACTCGACCATGAGCCATCCGCCGCCTTCGGGGAGCAGGGCGAGTCCTTCGGAGTTGATGCCCTTGGTGCGCGTGTAGTAGACGAGGAGATCGTCGAAGCCTTCGAGGCCGATAGGCTTGTGCGCCATGATTTCGGGGATGTTGTCGGCGCATTGATAAATGTCGGGATAGGCGACGACCAGCAGAACGCGTGCTGGAGGACTCTCGACTAGGCGGCAGATGGCTTCGAGGACCGTCGCGCAGGTTCCTTCGGAGCCGACCAGGGCGCGGGCGATGTGGAATCCGTTTTCGGGGAGGAGGTAATTCAGGTTGTAGCCGGAGACGCGGCGTGGGATGTTGGGGAACTTCTGGCGGATGTGGTCGGCGTATTGGGCGGCGATTTGCTTGCAGCGCGTTGTGGAGTTGAGTGGCGCGGTCTGAGTCGCTGCGGCCCGATGAACCTGGGCCGCCGACGGGCGAGGGCGCCCGCCCCACATAATCTGGACGGACGAATGCGTCCGTCCCTACATGGTCTCGAATGAAATTCTGGCCGACTGTCAGGCGGGTGCCGTCGTAGGTGACTACTTCTAATTTTTCGATGTTGTCGTCGGTTTTGCCGGCCATGACGGAGTGGACGCCGCAGGAATTGTTGCCGATCATGCCGCCGATGGTGCAGCGGTCGTGGCTGGCGGGATCGGGGGCGAAGGTGAGGTGATGTTTTTCGGCGGCGTTGCGGAGGTGTGTCGAGGACGACGCCGGGCTGCACGCGGGCGATGCGGCGCGCGGGATCGATTTCGAGGATGCGGGACATGTACTTGGAGAAGTCGAGGATGACGGCGACGTTGCAGCATTGCCCGGCGAGGGATGTGCCTGCCGCCGCGGCAGAGTAAGGGGCGCCGAATTCGCGGCAGAGCGGAGATGGCGGCGAGGACGTCGTCGGCATCGTGGGGAAGAACTACGCCGATGGGGACCTGGCGGTAGTTGGAGCCGTCGGTGGCGTAGAGGGCGCGGGCGCCGTGGTCGAAGCGGACTTCTCCACGAACGCGACGCGAGCGCAGGGCTTCGGCCAGTCCTGCGGCGTCGAGTTGCGGCAGGACTTCGGGGCGGGTATGCGGAGTCTGCGCACTCTTGTCGTGCATTGGGCCGAGTTGGTCTTAGCTGACGTCGAGTTTCTTGCTCACGCTGGTGATCTGAAATTTTGTGGTGTCGCCGCTGGCTTCGACATTGATCGTGACCATGTTCTTCTGATCGGTGGAGACGATGGTGCAGTGGTTCTGATCGGAAGTCGTGACCGTGGAATTGGGGAACTTGGATTTGTAGAAGCCGCAGACTTTGTCGACCGAGTCGCTGCTTTCGAAATTGGCGGCTACGGTGTGCATGCTTCCGAAGCGTTACGGAGGCGGCGCCGTTCTTCTGGGCTTGCGCTCCGGGATAAACGTCGACGCCGAGGTCTTTGGCGGCCTGCTCGGGATCCTTGGAAGTTTCGACGGAGCCGAAGGGACTTTCGACCTTTACGTGATCGCCTTCCTGGGTGACGTGAGAACTCTTGGCGACGCGATAGCCGATGAAGCGAAGGATAGCCACGCCGAGGATGCCGAGGCCGACGACCACGGCGATGATGATGAGGACGATTTTGAGAGCGCTGCTGCCGCGCCCGGCGGAGGAGGAGGGTGCGGCGCAGGGGCAGTCACGACGGGAGCGGTCGGGCCGGCGGCGACGGCAGCGCCGCATTTGTTGCAGAACTTTGTGCCGGCAGTGAGAGGTGCGCCGCAGGAATTGCAGAATGCCATAAATCACCTCGCGGGTGTGAGATTCAGCTTGACGCGCGAGTATACCGCAGATTCGGGAAGAGAGTTCGGGGGAGCATTGGTCGGGGGAACTGGAACTAAAAGAGCGTGGACCACGAAGGGCAGGAAGGCTCACTAAGGAAATCGTCCCAGGCGGGTTCTTACGGGCGCCATCTTCTTTAAAGCCTGGACGCCCGAAGGCGGCTGACCTCGCATAGACCTTTCCGACAGCATATGTTCCTACATATGCGTTTTAGCTCCAGAGGCGGGTGCCGTAGTCAGCCATGGAAAGGGCTAACAGAATGAACAGGAAGAAGACCGTGGAGATTACCACCAGCTTCAGCAGTTTTTCGCTGGCGCCGGAGGTGCATGAAGAAGAGGGCGACCAGCAGCGCTTTGACGGTGGCGATGGTGAGAGCGACAGCGGCGTTGAAGCGGCCGAGTTCGATGTAGGCGGCTTTGTAGGTGATGAATGTGCCGACAAGCAGAGCGGCCCAGACGGCGAAGTACGTTTTCAGGGGCGACGATTTGGAGTGGTCAGACATGAACCTCGAATTGCCTCAGGCATGAAACCTCACGGGTGCCGGTCGATCAAGTAGAGCAACGGGAACAGGTAGATCCACACGATGTCGACGAAGTGCCAGTAGAGGCCGCCCATTTCGAGTGGTGTGTGATATTCGGGCGTGAAGCGGCCCCGCCAGGCCATGCATCAGAAGCCAAGTAAAGAGGCCGAGTCCGATGATCATGTGCAGGGCATGCAGGCCCGTCATGATGAAATACAGAGAGAAGAAAATCTGCGCGTGTCGCGGGTTGGCGTATTGATCGGGATGGCCCGGGAATCGGCACGTGATCGAAGCTGAAGGATGCACCGGGAACGTGATGCTCTTCGAACTTGTCTTTGTACTCCTTGCCCTTGATGCCGAGAAAGGTGAGTCCGAAGAGCATGGTGAGGATGAGCATGCCGATGAGCAGAGCTCGGCGGGAAGTCTGCGCGGCCCAGATGGCGAGCACGACGGTCAAGCTGCTGCAGATGAGGACGGCGGTATTGGCAGCGCCGAGCCCAGCATCGATGGATTTGCTGGCGGCGGCGAAGTCTCCGAAGTACCATCCGCGATAGATGAGGTAGGCGCAGAACAGGCCGCCGAAGAACATGACTTCGGTGGCGAGGAAGATCCACATGCCGAGGCTGGCGGAATCGCGCTGCTGCTCTTCGGTGGCGAAGTGGTGCAGGAGGGCCGGGTTGGCGCCATGAGCCTCGCCATGGACGTTCCCGTGAACGGTGGCTGTAGAGCTATCCGACAACGGGAACCTCCTCTTTGTGAGGCGCGTCCAACTCCTCGTAGTTATAAGCTTCCCAGGTCACGATCGGCTCTTCCTCAAAATTGAATGTCGTGGGCGGCGACGGCGTCTTCCACTCGAGTCCAGCGGCATTCCACGGATTGTCGGGCGCGGGCTTGCCGTAACGCATCGACCACAGGAAGTAGATCATCGGGCAGCAAGTAGCCGATACCGAGCACCGTGGCGCCTGCAGTCGAGAGCACATTGAGGACCTGGAATTCCGGCGGGTACTGGTAGTAGCGGCGCGGCATGCCGAGGTAGCCGAGAATGAATTGCGGGAAGAACGTCAGGTTGAAGCCGATGAAGACGATGAGGGCGGCGAGGCGAGCCCAGCCTTCGGGATAGAGCTTGCCGGAAATTTTCGGCCACCAGAAATGCATGCCGCCGAGGTATCCCATGAGCGCGCCCCCGACCATGATGTAGTGGAAGTGCGCGATGACGAAATAGGTGTCGTGGACGTGCATGTCGATGCCGAGACAGGCGAGGAAGAGGCCGGTCAACCCGCCGATGGTGAACAGGCCGAGGAAGCCGAAGGCATAGAGCATGGGCGCGTCGTAGCGGATCGAGCCTTTGTACAGAGTGGCCGTCCAGTTGAAGACCTTGACGGCAGAAGGCACGGCGACGGCGTAGCTGAGTATCGAGAAGACGAGGGCGGCGTAGACGGAAATTCCGGCGACGAACATGTGATGCGCCCAGACCAGGAATCCGAAGACGGCGATCGCGATCGACGAGAACGCAACGAAGCTGTAGCCGAAGATGCGCTTGCGCGAGAAGCAGGCGATGATTTCGGTGACGACGCCCATCGAGGGCAGAATCATGATGTAGACGGCGGGATGGGAATAGAACCAGAAGAGGTGCTGGAAGAGAAGCGGATCGCCGCCGAGTTTGGGATCGAAGATGCCGAGGTGCAAGGCGCGTTCGGCGACGACCAGCACGAGAGTGATGGCGATGACGGGCGTCCCGAGAATCTGGATGATGCTGGTGGCGTAGTGTGCCCAGATGAACAGAGGGAGGCGCGACCAGGTCATGCCGGGCGCGCGCATGCGGTGGATGGTGACGATGAAGTTCAGGCCGGTGAGGATGGAGGAGAATCCGGCGACGAAAATGGCGAGTCCGGCTTCGATCACCTTGGTGTTGCTGAAGGCGGTGCTGAAGGGTACGTAGAAAGTCCAGCCGGTATCGACGCCGCCGGTGAGCATGCAGTGCAGCATCATGGCGCCGCCGATGATGTAGAGATACCAGCTCAGCAGGTTGATTCGCGGGAAGGCGAGATCCTTGGCGCCGATCATCATGGGCACAAGGAAGTTGCCGAGCACGGCGGGGATCGAGGGGATGAGGAAGAAGAAGACCATCACCTGGCCATGCATGGTGAAGAGCTTGTTGTAGGTGTCGGCCTGGACGAGGTCGCCGGCGGGAGTGAGCAACTCGAGGCGAATGAGCAGCGCGAAGAATCCGCCAATAAAAAAGAAGAAGGTGATGGAAAGCAGGTAGAGCAGGGCGATACGCTTGTGGTCGGTGGTGAAGAGCCACGAGCCGAAGCCGTAGTGCTTATTCAGATAATTTTCGCGCTCGATCGTTTGACCGGCGGGTTGAGCAGTTGCGGTAGCCATACTCATTGCACCTGACTTCCTGCTTTGTTCGGATCTTGCTCTTGCTGCGCGGCGGCGGTTTTGGTTCCGGCTGCTGCGGGCTGCGACTGCGATTTTATGTACGCCACCAGCGCGTTCACTTGTTCTTCACTCACCAATCCCTGAAACGTGGGCATGATGGGCTGGAATCCTTTGACGCGTTTGGCACCGGGATCGAGGATGCACTCGCGAATGTAATTCTCATCCGCGGTCACGGTGCGGCCGTCCTCGAGTTGCACGGGCTTACCGAAAACTCCCTGCAAATTGGGGCCGCGACCCTGGCTGTCGGAGCGGTGGCAGGTGACGCAGCCGAGTTCGGAGAATATTTTTTCTCCGGTGGCGGAGAGCGGGCCGCTGGTGCCGCCGTTCATCCAGGCTTCGTACTGCGCGGGCTCCTGCACGACGATGGAGCCGATCATGCCGGAGTGCTGCGTGCCGCAATATTGGGTGCAGAAAAGATGATAGGTGCCCGGCTTGGTGGCGCGGAACCACGCGACCGTGTAGCGGCCCGGCAACACGTCCTGCTTCATGCGGAAAGCGGGGACGAAGAAGCTATGGATGACGTCCTGGGATGTCATGATCAGCTTGACGTCACGGCCGACGGGGACATGCAGTTCGTTGATCTCGCGCTGGCCCTCGGCGTGTTCCAGCTTCCACATCCATTGTTTCGCGACGACGTAAACTTCGGTCGAGTCACGAGGTGGTGTGCGGCTTTTGAAGTAGACGACGGCGCCCCAGGCGAAGATGGCCATGAAGACGAAGAGCGGGATAATCGACCAAGTCAATTCGAGGGGCGTGGAACCTTCGATCTGCTCCGCGAGCACGCCGCGACGGCGGCGATAGCGCGCGGCGAAATACACGACCGCGGTGAAGATGAGCGCCGTCATCAATCCCGATACGATGATCAGGAAGATGAATAGGGCATCGACGTTGCCCGCGGCGGTGGAGGCCCGATCGGGCCATAATGGAAAATTATCGAACATAATTCTTCAGTCGTTGTTCGTTGGTCGTTCGTCGTTGGTCATGTCGCTTCAGTTGTTGCACGTTCACCTGTTAAACCTTGTGGCGTGACTCCAGTTTCTGCGCGTAGCGGCTTTGTCCATCCGGAACAGAACGAACAGCAGACCGCCTAACAGCAAAATCGTGAATCCCGCAGCCAGGCGCAGAATGTTGGTGATGACCGCGCCGTATTTTCCGGTCTCGGGATTGTAGTGATAGCAGTAGAGCAGCACCTGATCGACGGCGTTGCCGATCTTGCCTTGCGAAGCCTCGACCAAGCCCATGCGCAGATCTTTCGGCGGATAGTCCACGCCGTAGAAGTAGCGCGAGATGCGGCCTTGCGGCGTCAGCACCATGATGGCGGTGGCGTGCGCGTACTGGTTGCTTTTGGGATCGTACTGATACTGGAAGCCGACGGCCTTGGTGAGGGCGTTGATCGACTCGGCCGGTCCGGTGAGGAAATGCCAGCCGGAGGCGGCGCCGGGGCGGCCGTAGCGCTTGAGGTATTCCTGCTTTTTGGCGGCGGCGATTTCCGGCGTTTCTTGTGGATTGAAGCTGACCGTGATGACGTCGAATTGGTTACCGACGTCGAATTTCACCATCTTCATGGAGCCGCTGAGTCCGGCGAGGGCTTCGCCGCAGAGCATGGTGCAGTTGTAGTAGACCAGGTTCAGGATCAGCGGCTTGGTGCCGAAATAGTCGCCGAGTTTGACGGTGCGTCCGGTGTCGTCGGTGAAAATAAGATCGGCGGGGACTTGTCCGTCGAGATGCTGCTCGATGCCGACGTTCTGCAGATACGGCGGGCGCACGTTGGCGGGCGGGGACATGATGCCTTTGGTCATGGCTTGTCCGAAGGCGGCTGTGGCGAAGAGCACTGAGCGACAGCAGAATGCAGCAGTGGCGCAGGCGGCCGAAAACAGTCGAGCTTTGCTCGACCGGACAGCCGTGGGCGGCTGTCCCCACATGAATCGTTGCAGACTTCGAATTGTGATTGTTGCTGACTCACTTCTTTGCCGCCTTCTTGTTTTCTGGCGCGGGCTTCGGCTGCGCGGGCGCTTCTCCGGTGGCGGATTGTGAGCGGACGGGTAGGCCGCGCTGGGCGATCAGATCCATGGCGCGGTCGATTGGGATGCGGACGGTGCCGGCGTCCTTGTCGATGTAGCCGTAGGAGGCCAGCGTCTCTTCTTCTTGGAGACGGATGCTGTTCAACTGGCCGCGCTCGTCGGTTTCGAGTCTCGGATTGGGGAATTCAGTTTGCGGATAGTCCTTCGGAATGAGGCGCGTGTCTTCGGGAGCGTTCGTCACCAAGGGATTGACCGGAGCCTGCTCGGCCTCGGAGCGTTTGTCGAGATAGGAATAGATGCCGTCGACGAGGAAGAAGATGAACAATCCGGCGACGAGAAGACCCAGCAGGAAATAGAGGACGCCGGCGACGCCGATGTCGCTGGCGCTCGTAGCCGCCGTTGCCGTTCGAATTCGCGGGATGGATTTCGTTGCTCATATTTCGTCGGTTACGCGTTTTCCGGGTGATGATGCTCCGGATGCAAAACTTCTATGGCTGACGGGTCGTAGACCGGCAGCAGCGGCAGCGCGCCCAGGTTGCGGAAGAAGTAGGCGAGCCAGAAGCCGCCGATGGCGATCGGGACGACAAAGTCGGCCACGGTTACGTTCAATGTCTTGGAGAAATTCGGTTCGATGATCCAGAACAGATCGACCCAGCGCATCAGCATGAGCCACGCAGCCAGCCAGACCAGTTTGTGGATGTTGCGCTTGAAGGGGCGCGACAGCAGGATGCCGAACGGGACGCGAAATGGAAGATCACGACGAACAGGCCGATGTATCCCCAGCCGCCGTTGATGCGGCGGATGTAGTAAGTGATCTCCGAGGGCAGGTTGCCGGCCCAGATGATGAGCCACTGCGAGAAGCCGAAGTAGGCCCAGACCATGGTGAAGGTGAGCATCCACTTGCCGTGGTCGTGGACGAAGTCGGGGGTCAACATCTCCGACATGGGCTTGTACTTGAAGAGGATGCGCTCGACGACGACTGCGAAGCACATGGCCGAGAGCACTTCGCCGATGAGGATGAACAGGCCGAAGATGGTGGAGATCCAGCTGGGATCGAGCGACATGACCCAGTCGATGGCGGCGAAGGAGATGGTGAATCCGTAGAGGATGAGGCCGGGACCGGAGACGGCTTTGAAGCGTTCGGTGTTATCGGGAGCGCCGGCGTGGTCGCGTTTGCCTCGACCAATGCGAGAGCAGGAACGAGAGCAGGTTCCAGATGGCGAAGTAGATGATGGCGCGGACGATGAAGCCGTTGGTGGTGAGGTACGTTTTGGTGATGTCTTCGAGATGCTCGCGAAGGTGCTTGTCCTGGATGTTCTGAAGCGGCTGCGCCCAGATGTAGAGCTTCTTAATCCCGAGGATGATCGGAATGAACAGCGCCGCGAGCAGCGGCACGGTGCGCATGGCCGCGCCCAGGATGCGGCGGATGACGACGCCCCAGCCTCCGCCGGTGAGGTGGCGGATCATGAGGATGGCCATGGAGCCGAGGGCGACGCCGAGCCACGCCATGAAGCCGAGCAGGTAGGCGCGGTAGAACTCGTCGGGGTTCTTGAAGGCGAGGATGATCGGCGATGACGCCGAAGACGACGCCGACGATCAACGACCGCTGCGCAATGGTCTTGACCACTGGCGGGGGCGTTGGATCGAATTGTTTTGCGGGCGCCGTGCTCATTTCTTGTCTTCCTCTGTCTCTGCTTTCGAATTCGTGTCAGGTACTACGACCGGCAGGCGTTGCGCCGGATCCGGGCTCGCGGAATTTTGGCGGCACGGAGGGAACCGGCTGGCCATCGGGCACGTCGGCCTTGGTCGCGTTCTGGCTTAACTGCAGGGCGCGGACGTAGGCGACGATGTCCCAGCGATCCTGCGGGGGAATCTGCGAGGCGTAGTCGGGCATGATGCCGAAGCCTTCGGTGATGACGTCGAAGAAATATCCGACGGGCGCTTTTTGCAGGCGCGCGATGTGGAACGACGGAGGCTTGCGGGCGAATCCGCGGGAGGGGACGAAGCCGTTGCCGTCTCCGACGCGCGAGTGGCAGGGAGCGCAGAAAATGTTGAAGCGCTCGCGGCCGCGGGCCAGAACTTCTTTGGTGACGGGGAAGGGCATGACGTCGCCGGGATTGTTGCCGATCTTGCCGGTGTAGAAGTAGGTGTCTTCGTGGAGTTGTCCGCGGGCGATGGTGCCTTCGACGGGCGGACGGGCGGAGCGCTGGTCGGAGTAGAAGTCGCTGCGGGAGAGCGGGTTCTGGCGCGGCTGCACGTGCATGTCGATGCGGCAGGCGGTGGTGAGGGTGATCGCGGTGATCGCGGCGAAAACCTTTAACCACGAAGGACACGAAGGTCCACTAAGGAAAACCCTGGATGCAAACGTGCGTGGAATCCCACCCTTGCGCAAAGAACGCGCAAGGATGGGGCACCCAGCGTTCGTTACTCCACTCAGATTGCGGAAGTGCGTCATTTAACTTGGCACCTCCGAGACGGAGCGGGGGGACAGGGCTTCGAGGAATTTGCGCGTGTCTGTGGGATCGTACTTTTTGTCGGACGAGAACACGATTAAGAAGAAACGATCTTTTGAGGCCGACGAGAAACGCGGGACGTTGAATACCGGGTGGTAGGGCATGGGCAGGCCATTGAAGGCCAACATGCCGAGGACGGCCGAGATGCCGGCGAACAGAATCGTCATCTCGAACGTGATGACGATGAAGGCGGGCCATGAGTGATATGGCTTGCCGCCGATGTTGAGTGGGTAATCGACGGCGGACATCCAGTACTGCATCAGGTATCCGCTGAGGCCGCCGATGATGCCGCCGATAAGGACGGTCAGGGGGATTTCGTCGAAGTGGAAGCCGATTTCTTCCGCCAGGCCTTCGATGGGGAAGGGGCTGTAGGCGTCGATCTTTTTGTAGCCGGCCTGATGTGTGGCGCGGGCCGCGTCGACCAAGGCTTGCGCCGAGTCGAACTCCGCCATGATGCCGTAGATGGGATCGCGTTTCATATCCTAGGCCCTCCCACCTCAGGGGCTAAAGCCCCCGCAGAAATGGCCGAGTCTATCGCAGCGCTGAAAGCGCTGCGCCATCGCCAAAACCAGCGCGCGCAAAACCAGCGCACCCAAGACCAGCGCACCCAACTTCTGCGCTGGCCGGGATCTGCCGACCAAAGCCGAGCCTTTCGGCGAACCGCATCATTCCTTCACCTCCGCTTCGGGCAGGAGGGTGCGCATTTCGAAGATGGAGATCGCGGGCAGAATGCGCAGGAACAGGAACATGAGCATCAGGAACATGCCGATGGTGCCGATGTAGGTCATCCAGTCCCAGCGCGTGGGGTAGTACATGCCCCATGACGAAGTGAGGAAGTCGCGCTGCAGGCTGACGACGACGATGATGAAACGCTCGAGCCACATGCCGACGAGAATGACGCCGGAGATGAAGAAGAGCGCGATCGGACTGGTGCGCAGTTTCTTAATCCAGAGCACTTGCGGGATGAAGATGTTGCAGATCAGCAGCATCCAGTAGGGAACGGCGTACGGACCATGCAGGCGGTTCCAGAGGGTGAAGGCGTCGTAGCGATCGCCGCTGTACCAGCCCATGAAGGCTTCGATGCCGTATCCGTAGGCGACGATGAGTCCGGTGGCGAGCATGACTTTGGCGGAGTTCTGCAGGTGGCGCTCGGTGATGAAATCTTCGAGGCCGTAAATCTTGCGGATGGGGATGGCCAGCATCAGCACCATGGCGAAGCCGGAGTAGATGGCGCCCGCGACGAAGTAGGGCGGGAAGATAGTGGTGTGCCATCCCGGGACGATGCCGACGGCGAAGTCGAAGCTGACGACCGTGTGAACCGAGAGGACCAGAGGCGTGGCCAAGTCCGGCGAGCAGCAGATACATGGTCTCGTAGCGGTGCCAGTGGCGGGCGGATCCGCGCCATCCGAACGAGAGCATGCCGTAGACCATCTTCAATATCGGATTCTCGGTGCGGTCGCGCAGCGTGGCCAAATCGGGGATGAGGCCGACGAACCAGAACAACGCCGAGATGGTGGCGTAGGTGGAGACGGCGAAGACGTCCCACATGAGCGGGCTGCGGAATTGCGGCCATACGCCCATGGTGTTGGGATAGGGAAAGAGCCAGTAGGCGAGCCAGGGGCGGCCGACGTGGATGGCGGGAAAAATTCCGGCGCAGGCGACGGCGAACAGCGTCATGGCCTCGGCGAAACGGTTGATGGAGTTGCGCCAGCTTTGGCGGAGCAATAAGAGGATGGCGGAGATGAGGGTGCCGGCGTGGCCGATACCGATCCACCAGACGAAGTTGACGATGGCGAAGCCCCATCCGATGGGGATGGTGACGCCCCAGATGCCGATACCTTTGAGGACGAGGTATCCGATGGCGTAGAGCATCATCATGGTGAGCATGAAGGCGATGCCGAAGCCGAGGAACCATCCGTTGGAAGCGGGACGGGTCAGCACGATGGCGCTGATTTTTTCCGTGACCGTGCCGAAGGTGTGGCCGGGTTCGATGACGGGAGCGCGGCCGGCGTCCAGCGTCGATTTGTATTCGTCAGCCATTTTTATTTCTGTTTTGTCATCCTGAGGGCCGCGCATTTTGCGGTCCGAAGGATCTATGCAACGTCTCGCAGCACATCAGCCGCCAGCCAGTTGCATAGGTCCTTCGACCCGCAGAAAACGCGGGTCTCAGGATGACAACGAAAAACCTTTCAGCTCCCAAGCTCCGGGTTCGGGTTGCGAACCTCGGCTAAATACGTCGTCCGCGGGCGCGTGTTCAACTCGCCCAGCAGGCTGTAGTTTCTGGACTGCGCTTTCAGTTTTGATACTTTGCTGTTTGGGTCGTTGATGTTGCCGAAGACGATGGCGCCTGCGGGACAGGATTGCTGGCAGGCGGTCTGCAACTCGTCCCCGTTCAGGATTTTCTTTTCTTCCCGCACTGATGCCGTCTCCGCGTCGATGCGGTGCTCGTTGATGCGCTGGACGCAGTACGTACATTTTTCCATGACGCCGCGGCTGCGCACGCTGACGTCAGGATTGCGCATCATCTTGTATTGCGGCGTCTCCCAGTCCTGGAAGAGCAGGAAGTTGAACCGGCGAACCTTGTACGGACAGTTGTTCGAGCAGTAGCGCGTGCCCACACAGCGGTTGTAGACCATGTCGTTCAGGCCTTCCGTGGTGTGGTTGGTGGCGCCGACGGGGCAGACGACTTCGCAGGGCGCGTTCTCGCACTGCATGCAGGGGACGGGCTGGAAAAATGCTTTGGGATTGTCGCGGTCGCCCTGATAGTAGGCGTCGACGCGGATCCAGTGCATGTGGCGTCCGATGACGACCTGCTCTTTGCCGACGACGGCGATGTTGTTCTCCGACTGGCAGGCGAGCATGCAGTTGTTGCAGCCGACGCAGGAGTTGAGGTCGATCGTCATGCCCCAGGCGTAGTCTTCTTTGTCGTAGGGATACGGTTCGTAGAGCGTGAGGTCTTTCGGGACTTCGTCTTCCTGCGCGAAGTTGGGCTCTTTTCGGTATTCCTCGAGCGTGGTTTCGCGGACCAGAGGGCGATGGCCGCCGTCGGGCGTGTCCATGCTCTGCATGCCCTGGGTGGAGGCGAGCTTGTAGGTGTCCCCGGTCTTTTTTATCGTGACCCCAGAAGCGATCCATGGGGCGGCGGTGGTGCGCAGGGCGTAGGCGTCGAAACCTTGCGCAGTTCCAACCCGTCCGGCGCGCTTGCGTCCGTAGCCGAGCGTGATGGTGACGGAGTTGTCGGGATGTCCGGCTTGAATCCAGACGGGGCCGGTGACTTTCTTGCCGTTGAGTTCGAGTTCGACTACGTCTTCGGATTTGATGTTGAGGCGCTGCGCCATCGCGGGACCGATTTGGACGACGTTGTCCCAAGTGAGCTTGTTCATCGGCTTGGGGAGTTCCTGCAGCCAGCCGTTGTTGGAGAATTGTCCGTCGTAGATGGTGGAGTCGCGGCGGATGTTGAGCTCGATGGCGTCCACGAGGACACCCTTTGTCTGAATCCGGGGGAGTTCGAGACTCTTGCTGTCAGAGATTTTGGTAGCAAAGGTTGTGCCTTCGATCCAGCCATCGTGGAGCGACTTGCGCCAGAACTGCTCGAAGTCGGCGCCGGTATGCTGCTTCTGCCAGTAGGCGCGGACGAGTTCGTATCCGGTTGCGTCGGCTTGGCCGGAGAGTAGTGCGACGAACTCCAATGCGCTCTTGCCGTTATAAAGAGGAGCGATCAGCGGCTGGATGATGCTGACGGTGCCGTCGTAGGCACGGGCATCGCCCCAGGCTTCGAGTTCGTGTGTTGATCCACGTGCCACTGGCAGAGTTCGGCGGTTTCGTTCTGATACAGGCCGTGGTGAACGCGCAGCGGAACCTTGCCGCTCTTCAATGCGTCGGCGAAATTCAGATCGGCGGGCGCATCGTACGCGGGATTGCCGCCGAGAATGATCAGGAGATCGACTTTGCCGCCATTCATGTCGGCGACGAGATCTTTGATTGATTCGGTTTGGTTGATCGGATTCGCGTCGACTGGGTCGGTGTAGAAAACAGTCTTGCCGACGTTGCCCAGCTGCGCATTCAGCGAGTGCGCGAGTGCATGCACAGCGGGAGGCTGGTGGTCGCCTACGACAACTGCGCTTGTACCAATGTTTCTCGCGAGTTCTGCTCTGACGGCCGAGGCAAGCAGTTCGATCCGTGCGTCCTCTAACGGCGATTTATCGCCTTCGTCGTGGCCCGGGCCTTCTCCGAGGATGCTGGTCACTGTCGCGCCCGAGACCGGCCCTGACAGACGTTTGAGGCACAACCCAACGACCATTGCCGACAAGGGTGTTCGATGGTCCGCCTTCGCGCCGGTTGAACTTGGCGTACTCTCGATGACGTAGAGACGGTTCATGTTCCCGCTGTCGGGATTGCGGCGTTTGGCGAAGTCGCGGATGTAGCGGGTGTTGCCGGGGTATCCGGCGTAGAGGAAGTCGGCGTCGAGCGAGACGATGACGTCGGCTTTCGAGAAGTCGTAGCGCGTCTCGACGGGCTGTCCGAAGGCGAGCTTTGCTCCTTCGAGGACGTTGTCGCGATTGACCGGCTCGTAGACGTGCCACTTGGCCTGCGGATAAATCTTCAGGAAGTTGCGCAGTTGGTCGGCCAGCGTAGGCGAAGAAATTGTCGGCGTCAGAATGCGGATGCCTGCGCCCTGCAACGGTTTCTGCGCGCTGAGCGGGCCGCGGATCGCGCCGAGGAACGATTGCCACGAGCGGACGTCGCCCATCGACATGACGGTTTGGGAGCGGTCGGGATCGTAGAGGCCGAGGATGCGACGCTTGCGTGAAGATGTCGGTGCCGCCTAGCGAAGCTGGGTGCAGATCGTTGCCTTCGACCTTTGTGGGGCGGCCGAGATGGCTTTCGACCAGGACGGGGCTGGCGTATCCGCCCAGCGTTACCGCCGTCGCGTAGTACATGGGGCGGCCGGGGATAACGCCTTCGGGCTGGCGCACGTAGGGGACGATGGGCTCGAGCGGGAGGCGGACGCATCCGGTCATGCCAGCGAGGCCGAGCGAGGCGCCCATGACCTTGAGGAATCCGCGGCGCGAGACGGAGTCGACCCATTCGGAGGCGCCTTTGGGGAATTCGCGGTGCAGGGCTTCTTTGAATTCTTCGGTGCCGGCGAGTTCTTCGAGGCTGCGCCAGTATTCGGGGCCGGTTTTTTCGGCGGCGTCGTGGGCCGTGGCGGCGTCGATGCGTTCGCGGACATCGTTCAGGTCCAGTTTTTTCGAAGGACAGACGTCTTCGCGCTTTTTGATCTGGATCAGACCGCCCGTATTTTTTTCGTCGTTCGTCATTGTCTAAAGCAAACCATGCCTCAAGCAAACACTGTCATCCTGAGCGTAGTCGAAGGACCTGATGCGCTCCGAAGCCGGCAATGTCGCGTCAGGGAATTCTCCCTCGACAGCGCGGGGAGAATGCCCTTCATCCGTCGCGGAGAAGGACGCAGACGCGGGGTCCTTCGACTCCATGTTTGCTTCGCTTCGCGAAGCAAGCATTCCGCTCAGGATGACAAGCCTTTGGCTCATATATTCCATCAAACTACCTATGGCATGTGCTGCAGTTCGTGATGTCTTTCACGCTGCGCACGTTGTATTTCTTGACCAAGGCTGTGCCCAGGTCGGTTTGATCTGTAAAACTTTGGCCGTCGACTACTACTGGATTCGCACTTGTCGGCTGCTGGTAGCGCATGTTGAATACCTGATCGCGCGGGCGCAGGTTATTCTGCGGGGCGCGGTGGCAGCTCAGGCACCACTCCATTTGCAAACTTTCCTGCTGATACATCAGCGGCATCTGGTCGACGGGGCCGTGGCAGGTGTTGCAGCCGACTCCTTTATTGATATGAATGCTGTGATTGAAATAGACGAAGTCGGGGAGCTGGTTAACGCGCGTCCACTGCAGCGATTCCCCGGATTTGTAGCTTGCGCGGACCGGCTCGAGGAGCTGAGCGTTGGTCCATATCTGCGAGTGGCAGTTCATGCACGTTTTGGTCGGCGGAATGCCGGCAAAGCTCGAGGTTTCGACGGAGGTGTGGCAGTAGCGGCAGTCGATGCCGAGTCCTGAGACGTGGTGCTGGTGGCTGAACGGGACGGGCTGCGGCTTGCGGACACCGGCGTAGGTCACGTAGGGGGAACGCTGGATTTCCATGGCCATCCAGCCCAGGGCAGCAATGACGAATACCGCGCCAAAGATGGTGACGCGAGATAAGGTATTCGTGTTGCGATGAAAGATCTGCGACATTCCCTTATGAGATCTGGCTTAAGAGACCCGGCGGAGCATCCTAGGTTCGATCGTCCGCGAATCGGTTGAATACTGATTTGGTACAGCGATAGAGAAAACCACCCACTGGTTTTCAGGGTTGTCTGTGAAACTCGAAATTATAAATAATTTTGCCGGAATTTGTCGCGGATTTTTGCGTTTCGGAAAAGAAAAATGTTTCGACGGGAACGTTACTAAAAAAATGTTGAGTTTTTCAACTGTGCGCCAGCGAAAAACCTAAAAGCTTCAACCACTAAGGACACTAAGGTTCACGAACGAATCTCAGAACGCGTACGGCCTAACGCAAATTCATGACCATCAATTTTGGTTCGGTCATTTCTTCGATGGCGTAGCGCAGGCCTTCGCGGCCCAGGCCGGAATCTTTGACACCGCCGTAGGGCATTTGATCGATGCGGAAGGAGGGGACGTCTCCGGCGATGACGCCACCGACCTCGAGTTCTTCGTAGGCCTGGAAGAGAAGCTTTGCGTCGCGAGTAAAGACGCCGGCTTGCATGCCGTAGGCGGAGTTGTTGGCCTGGCGCAGAGCTTGGTCGAAATCTTTGTAGGGCTCCACGGTGACGACGGGACCGAAGACTTCCTGGCAGTTTACTTTCATGTCGGGCTTGGTGCCGGTCAGGACGGTGGGTTCGACGACCTGACCCTTGCGTTGGCCACCGCACAGCAAACGTGCGCCTGCACTGACGGCATCTTCTATCCACGCCGTAGTACGCACCGCGTCACTGTTGCGGATGAGTGGGCCGACGTCGGTTGACTCGTCCAGAGGATCGCCAGTTTTCAGTTTCTTCACGAGGTCGACGAAGATGTCGGTGAACCTGCCATAAACAGAGTGCTCGACCAGGATGCGCTGCACGGAGATGCAGGTTTGTCCGGCGTAGCCGAAGCCTCCGGTGACGCAGCGTTCGGCGGCGTATTCGAGGTCGGCGTCGCTGTGGACTATGACCGGGGCGTTGCCGCCGAGTTCGAGAACGACTTTCTTTTTTCCGGCGCGGCGCTTGATGTCCCAGCCGACGGGAGCGCTGCCGGTGAAGCTGATGAGCTTGATGCGGTCGTCGGTGACGAGGAGGCTGGCGTCGTCGTTGGTGAGCGGGAGTACGTTGAGTCCGCCGTCGGGCCATCCGGCCTGCTGCACGCATTCGGCGAGAAGCAGCGAGCAGAGCGGGGTTTGGGGCGCTGGCTTAAGCACCATCGAGCATCCAGCGGCGATGGCGGGGGCAACTTTGTGTGCGACCAGGTTGACGGGGAAATTGAACGGCGTGATGCCAGCGATGGGGCCGAGCGGGAAGCGGCGCACGATGCCCCAGCGTCCGGCGGTGGATTCCTGCCAGTCGAGCGGGAGATATTCGCCGTAGATGCGGGTGCTCTCTTCGGCTGCGATGTTGAAGGTGAAGATGCCGCGCTCGACTTCGGTGCGAGCGGCCTTGATGGGCTTGCCGGCTTCCTGCGCGAGAGTACGGGCGAATTCCTCTTTGCGCTGTGTCATGAAAGCGGCGATCTGGCGGAGGACGCGCTGGCGCTCGAAGGCGGGCAGGCGGCGCGTGGTGCCGAAGGCCTTTACGGATGCGGCAATGGCGGCCTCGGCATGCTCGCGGCGGCCTTGCACCACGCGGGCGATGAGGTGGTTGTCGTAGGGGGCGTGGATCTCGACGACGTCGCCGTCCTCCCGCCACCGGCCATCCACGAAGAAACCGTGCGTCGCAACGGGCGCGATCGTCATCTCGGACATAAATTTTCTATGGCCCCCAGCGAACCCGACTTTTCTGATTATAGGACTTTTCGGTTCGGCGGAAAGAGCAAAGGCGGAAACCACGAAGGACACTAAGGTTCACGAAGGGAAGCAAACCACAGAGGACACCGAGGACACAGAGGAAACCTTGACTGCCTTTACAATTGGCCCGGTATGACTGACTTGTCTTCTATTTCTGAACTGGCACCGAGGCTGCGGCGGAGGGAGATTTCTCCGGTTGAGATTACCCGCGACTGCCTGGCTCGCATTGAGAAGCTCAACCCTTCGCTCAATGCGTTTATCACGGTTATGAGCGAGTCTGCGATGGAGCAGGCGCACAGGGCGGAGGCCGAGGTTGGGGGCGGGGAGTGGCGCGGCGCGCTGCATGGGGTTCCGGTGGCGCTGAAAGATTTGATCGACACGGCGGGCGTTCGGACCACCGCGGCCAGCGCTCTATATAAGGATCGGGTTCCGGGCGAGGATGCCGACGTGGTACGGCGGTTGCGACAGGCGGGCGCAGTCATCGTCGGGAAGAATAATTTGCATGAGTTCGCTTACGGCGGGAGTTCTCTGGTCAGCTATTTCGGGGATGCGCATAATCCGTGGGATGTGGGGCGGATTGCGGGCGGATCGTCGGGAGGGTCGGCGGCGACGGTCGTCGCGGAGCTGGCTTATGCGGCGATTGGCACCGACACGGCGGGCTCGATTCGAGAACCGGCTGCGTTGTGCGGGTGTGTGGGAATCAAACCGACGTATGGTCGGGTGTCGAGCCGGGGAGTGATTCCGCTGTCGACGTCGCTGGATCATGTTGGCCCGCTGGCGGCGACGGTAGAGGATGCGGCCATCGTTCTGCAAGCGATTGCGGGATACGATCCGGCGGACATCACTTCGGCCGATGTTCCGGTGGCTGATTACGTGTCGGCGCTGCGCGAGGGTGTGAAGGGCCTGCGTGTGGGCGTGCCGCGGTCGTATTTCTTTGACGATCTCGATGCGGAAGTGGCTGCGGCGATGGAGCACGCGTTAGCGGGATTACAGAGCATGGGAGCAGAGGCACGAGAAGTGCAACTCGACGTCCCGACCGACCGCATGCTGCAAGCGGCCGAGTCGTATGCGTATCACGCGAAGAACGTCGCCAAGAGTCCGGAGTTGTACCAGGCGGAGACGGTGCGGCGGATCCGGTCAGGAGAGAAAGTTTCTGCGGCGGAGTACATCCAGCGGCGGCGCGAACAGGACGAAGCGCGGCGCAACATTCGCGCAATCTTCGGCGAGGTGGACGTGCTGGTGACTCCGACGATGCCGATGCCCGCTCCGGCGATCGCCGATTTGAAGGCGAGTCCGGATGCATTGCGTCCGGCGGAGTTGAGATTGCTGCGCAACACGCGGCCTTTTAATGTTTGGGGATTGCCGGCGATCTCGGTGCCTTGCGGGTTTACGCCGGGCGGGCTGCCGATCGGGATGCAGATCGCGGGGGCGCACTGGCGGGAGGACGTAGTGTTGCGAGTGGCTCACGCCTATGAGCAGGCGACGGCGTGGCACAAGAGGCGGAGCAGCTTGTCCTGACCAAAGCCGGGAGTTCTTGGTCGGGATGGGTCGCGCTAACGCCTGGTTGCGACAGTTGTCAGTACCTTCTGAAGTATAATCGCGCCACAATGGAACCAGACGATGCACGCCATTCCTACTTACACCCGTAAAGTCGTCTCTCGCTTTTTGCTGCTATCCCAAAGAAAAAATAGGACCAGTAGAATCGAAAAGGCAACTTGAATCTCGGCAAGATGGAAGAGATCGATTTGCTCTCGACCTGGCCCCGGATGTAGCAAAGATTCGCCCGGTGATGCGGGGTTGTAGTAAACCAAAACGTTCGAGTAGACCGGAAAGTTGGCGATGTACTTTTTTATAACCGCGTCGGCTGCGCAACCGTTCTTTAAGTCAATGCGCGTTGCAATCCACTCACGTCCGTTCACTACGTATTTGTAAGCGACATCCGGGTACAGGCCCGACGGGGCTCACGGAAATAACATTGCCGAGTTTGTGCATGTAAGATGACCCCCTGGACTGACGGCCATTTGGCAGTCTGGAGGTTTCGACGATGCTGCCAGAGTCCAACCACGCCAGAAAGAAACATTAAGACCGTAAGAATTCGGAATGCGATTGTAAGTACACGCGGTACATCAACACCGGGTCGCTGATGGTAGGAGTCGGCGTTCACCGTCTGAATCTCAGTCTGCTGTGTGCGGAAAGAACCTACTGGACATGTTGCAGCAGCCTCGCCGTTTGGGGGAGATTACGAAGGTAAGGAGGACTTGATTGGTGAGAAATCCCCGTTCCACTCATCATCTGGCTTGCGGCACGCCTCAGTCCACGGATGTGACGTCGTTCAGCAGCGCAGGACGAACTCGCACTTGCCGGTGGCGAGGGCACACGAAGGCCTTCCGCGGCGAAAAACTTTTACCGGCGTGTCATCTGAGAAGCGGAGCTGGTAGTCCGCGGTTTTTTAAGCACGTCGGTGAATTCGCGGGATGCGAGCTGTGCGACCTACTTCCCTGCCGCGGCTTGAGCCCACTCGGACAAGGGTTCGAGGAACGGGTAGGTGGTGGAGGGCGCGTCGATCTCTCCCGCGAGTGACGTCCTCGGACGGACCAAGTGTCCGTAGAACGCGCGAGTGCTGTCCTTGTCCTGCTGGATCCTGCCGTGCTCGAGCGTGGCACCCATAAAAGCGCCTCGAGAGCGGGCGTAGGTCAAGACCTGAGCGCGCATTTTCCAATCCGTTTCGGCGCCAGTCTGGCGCCCCACGGGGCCTGCAGCGATGCTGGCTTGTCCCCCCAGCTTGAATTTGCTGGAGAGCAGATCCACCATGCCGTCATTATTCATGACGAGCATGATCAAATCGACGGCTTGTCCGCCGAACTGCAGGCCGAAACTGCCGCCTTGGACGACGAAGAATGCGGGGGCGCTCCAGCCTTTGGGCGTGCGACAGGTCGCGACGCCGCGTCCGTAACGCAGGCCGAGAGCGAAGCCGCCATTGAGCATGGAGGGAACGATGGCCACGCAGGCAGCCGAGGCAAGCACCTTTTCTGGAATGCCGTGATCGGGCGCGGCTTGAATTTGCTGCAAGATGGTTCCCGCCGATATGACGCGAGCTTGAGCTTTGGTTGCGGTGTCGGCGCCCCAGGCGGCTGCGGCCACACACATCACTAGCAGCAGGTGCAGAAGACTTCTCATTTTTAGCCTCTCTGCTTGTGATTCTAGGAGGATGTCGGGGAGTGGCGAAGCGTATATGCAGAGGGTTATTAGCTAGTAAGGTACGGACGGCGACTCATTGGTGTGAAAGTTGGTCGGAACACATCGTTCCGATGGTCCTCCCAACCGCACGCCTAAGGGTTCTTACTTACAACCATTCTCACCAGGTTTTCGTCTATCAGACGCTGGGCGGTGAATTCACCCATTCGTTCTGTGAGGCGGACATGATGAACTATGTGGAAAATGCGATGCCGCGAGTCTTAGGCTGCCCGGACGGCGTTGCCGGCTTCTATGGCAGCCTTCACCTTGCCGACGATGAAAGACTGCACGCGGTCGGCGTGAGCGCAGAGTGCACGCGCCAACTCTGCACACGGAACCGGTGCCCGTTCCACCCGGAACAGATCCAAAAATGCCCGACGCGCTGAACTCGTAGTTCAGTCCACAGACGTGACGTCATCCGGCAGGGTGAGGACGAATTGGCACTTGCCGGCCGCGAGGGAACAAGACAGTGTGCCGCGGCGGAAAACTTTCACCGGAGTGTCGTCGGGGAAGGTGAGGTGGTAGTCCGCGGTTTTGAGGGCGGCAGTGTAAGACTTCAGTTTTTCATCTCCGCTGACAAACTTCACCGAGTCGACTGTTGCGCGCTGGCCTCCACCGCCGCTGATAAGGATGAAGAAGTCAGCGTTACTGGTTTGCGTGGCCTTGCCGAGGTCGATGGCGCTGAGGTGCTGGAGTTCCTCTTTGTAGTGTGCGACGGCGGCGTCGGCTTTTGCATCGCCTCCAGCCAAGGAGGCAAGACGCCCACGGGTTTCGGGAGCAGGCCGCAGGCCATTCATGGAGAGCGCGTAGGTGCGCACAGCGAGATCTTTCTCGCCTCGCTTCTGGTAGATCTGTCCAAGATGGTCGCCGACTTCGCCGTGGTGACCGAGTTCCCAGGCGGCAGCTACATACTTTTCCGCTTTGTTCAGATCGCCCTCGCCGAAGTGGACCCAGCCCAGCGTGTCCCAGTAAGCGATGAGCGATGAAACCAGCGGCAAGTCATTCTTCGAAAGGCGGTCGAGAGAAACGTTGCGCAGAGCGGCGGCCGTGGCCGATACGGCGGACTCGGCATACTGCTGGGCGCGGTCGAGATGAGAATCCTTCAGCGAGAGCTGGTAGGCGATGTTGTTCCAAACCAGCGGCGTGGCCGAGAGTTCGACAGCGTGATCGAAGGCGGCGAGGGCTTTCTCGTCCTGACCAAGGTTCAAGTAGGCATCTCCGAGGCTTACCTGTAACGAGCCGGCCTCGGGAGCGGTGTCAGGAATCAGCGCTGCAGCCTTCTCCAGTTCCGCGACGGCCAGATCGTATCTATGCCACTCGGAATACATCGCGCCCAGGCTGTAATGCGCGAACGCGTCAAGTGGATTGTTTTCCAACTGTTTGTTGAACGCCTTGGCGGCCTCATCATATTTGCGCTCGTTCACGTAGACACGGCCGAGGTTGTTGTAGGCGTACTGGTCGTAGGGATTGACTTCAATCTGCTTTTGGAAAGCAGCGATGGCCTGATCGTTCTCGCGCATCGCGAAGTAAATGAGTCCGAGATTGTTCCAGGCGACTCTGTTCTTGGGGTCAACTTCTGTCGCGCGCTTCAGCAGGGCCAGAGCTACGGGCAGGTTGCCATTGTCGGCGGAGGCGCGGGCGCTGTCGACCAGATCGTCCGCCTTCATGTCGGGCGGAGGGACCGGAGCTCCGGCGACCGCGCTTTCGACGGAGAGCTTTTGCGCGAGGTCGGCGCCGACGGCGCGGCGGAAGGATTCATAATCCGCGGCGCGGGCAACGGGGAGCTCGTCTTGTCGCATGGTGAGCTTGCGGCCAGCGGTGAAGACGCCGCCTTCAATTTTGTAGGTGGCTTCGTATTCCGCGTAGTCGCGTTTCAGCGAGAAGGCTAGCGGAGCGTGGGCAGTGTACTTGGCGGGCAGCTCGAGTGTGATGTTGTAGGAGTAGTCGGCTTTCGGGCCGAGCTTCGCGGGTTCGGCATCGGCGTCGGTATCGTCGTCGTTGATGTCGGGCAGGTTGAATTGCACCAGCGGGAGAACGATTTCGGTTTTCTTCTTGGACCAGTCGAGGAAGTTTGGTTTGGAGACGTCGTACGACATGGTGAACGGCTCGCGGGTGGCGGCGGGATCGCTGACTTTGAGATTGGTGATGTCTCCGCCGAGTCCGGCATTTACGTTTTCTACGACGCGCTGCCAGTTGGCCTGCGGCACGCGCCGGAAGATGGAACGCAGCATGAGTTCTTCATCGCCGCGAAATTCGTAGTGCACGTGCGCCTCGAGTTTGCCAATGTCGTTGATCTTGCCCGTGATCTGGGAAACTTCGGTGTCGGGCATGGGAGTATCGGCGGGCGTCTCGAGGAGATGAGGCGCGACCGAGGATGGCGGCTCCGCGGGCGGAATGACGAGGGCCTGTTTCTTGCGCAGCGTGTAGGAAAGCAGGCGGAAGGGAGCGACCTCGGCGGTGGTGTCCATCCAGACTTGCTCTTTACCGAGAGGGAGCATGGTGATGACGTGGTCGAACTGCGAGGGCGAAGGAACGTCAGGATCGAGCTTGCGGCTGGAATTGATGAGAACCGACCAGGCGTGCATGCCTTCGGCATCGAGCAGGGAGGCCAGCAGCGTGTGCTTGTCTTTGCAGTCGCCGTACTGGTCGTGGAGAACGTCGGAAGCCGCGTGGGGCTGGTAGCGGCCGACTCCGAGCGAGAGGCTGACGTAGCGGAAATTTTTGGCGACGTAATCGTAGAGAGCCTCGACCTTTTCCATGCCGGTGTTGAGGCCCTTCGTCAGTTCCTGCGCTTTGGCGCGCACTTCGGGTGAGGGCGCCCGGCGGTCTTTCTCCAGGCTGGCGTACCAGCGGCCGATCTGCTCCCAGGTTTCGAACGTCGTTAACTGGATGTCAGGGCGTTCATCGTCAGGACGATGTTTCTTTTTCTTCTTGTCCTTGTCCTTCGCAGAGTCGTCCTCGCGTTCGAGATGCGATCCGGACCAGTGATAGATGCGGCGGCCATCTTTTTCGGTGATGGTGGGATCCATGCCAGGCTTGCATTTCAGCTTGAGGGTGCGGCCGGCGGGGACATCGACGTCGAGAGTTTCGTCGAGCGTGATGTTGCCCTTGTCGAATTCGTAGTCGGCCCAGAACTGTCCGGCAGCCAGCGGAGTGTGGATCACCGTGACCATGTCGTACTCGAGAACCTCGCCGGGACGCAGACCGGGCACAGTGATGTGCTTCTGGCGGTAGTCGGTGTAGACGGGGGCTTCGTGCTCGACAGGGGCGCTGAGATCCTGCACGGCAGCGTCATCGGCCTTGACCACGGTGCCGTCTTCCTTTAGCACGCGCACGTAGGGAATTTCGACGCGCTCGTTGGCGGAGTTGTAGCCCTCCTGGATTTGTCCCCACTGCTGGACACCCGCTTCGCTCTGCACGCGAATGCGGGCAGTGGTCTCTTTGCGTCCGGTGCCGTCGGCCTCGAAACGGTAGTGCGAGTGCATCTGCTCAATCACGAAGGATTCCTGGGCGTAGTCGGGAGCCTTGGAGTCCGCCAGTTTCGCGGCCGCTCCGGCGACAGGAGTCTTTTCGGATTGCTTCGACGGGTCGGGAAGAGAATTCTTCGCGGGATCCGCAGACTGTGACGGCGATGGGTTGGACTGCTGCTGAGAACTTGCGCTGGCGGCGAGCAGGCATGAAAAAAGAAGGACGAGGCAACGATTACGCATAAGTTAGTTAGAACCCTAGCTATTATCCCATGCAGGGGTCGGCACGCGTGGCAGGTGAAACCAGCGGAGTCGGAGGGGAGTACGAGGGCCAGGCAAGGAAGTAGGGAAGCGGTGGAAAGACGGGCCATCGGCAGGCCCAGAACGGTGTGTTTTCTCAATAAGAGAATTATTTTTCATGTAAATACCGTGATTTGGATCACATTTTTCTCTCCGACCCGCGTAAATCCGGGGTAGAATTCCGCTCAGATAGTCTTGCCTCGCCATGACGCGGGGCAGGCGTGACGCATAACGTACTTGCGCCACGATCTTTCCGCTGGAGGTTTTTGCATGGAAGATCGGGCCCCTGTCATTTCTTCTACGGAGCAGTCCTCTACCACCACCTCTGCCATCCGGAAACATGAAGGCCGTGGAGCGTGGGTTCTGACAGCCTACGGCATCTCAGGTCTGGCGCTGTTCGGAGTTCTGGCTTACTTCTTCTCGGACTTCATCGCTCATTAGTCCGGGCCCTGGCTGGCGAACGGGCGTACGCGCCCGTGGAACGCGACGAGAGTGTATCTGCAGCGTTTTCGGATCTGTTCGAGAACTCAAAGCTCACCTTACGGTTCCCAAGCCGCTCTAATGAACGTGCTACAATGAGCGGCCTTAGGTTGCTGCTCCGGCACCCGGCGCTAACCCCACGCAAGGATTACGAAACACACGGAAGAAATCTGTGGCCAAGACTCCCACACCCAGCCCGACGCCGATCACTTACGCCGATGCCGGTGTGGACATCAGCCGCGCCAATCGCACCAAGCAGCGCATCAAGTACCTGGCGCATAAGACGTTCACGCGCGGCGTTCTGAGCGAGATCGGCGGTTTTGGCGGGCTGTTTGCTGTGGACAAAACGAAGTACACAGATCCTGTCTTGGTGTCGAGCGTCGACGGCGTGGGCACGAAACTGAAGATTGCGTTTGAGATGGACCTGCACTCAACGGTGGGGGCCGACCTGGTCAACCACTGCGTCAATGACATTGCAGTGCAGGGCGCGGCGCCGCTATTTTTCATGGATTACCTGGCGACGGGCACGCTGGATCCGTCAATCGCCGAGAAGGTAGTCGAGGGCATTGCCGACGCGTGCAAGCACAACGGCTGCGCACTGATTGGCGGCGAGACAGCCGAGATGCCGGGATTTTATCCCGACGGCGAGTACGATCTCGCGGGCTTCATTGTGGGCGTGGTCGACCGGGAGAAGATCATTACCGGGAAAGACGTGCAGATTGGCGACATTATTCTGGGGTTGCCGTCGAATGGGCTGCACACCAACGGATATTCTCTGGCGCGGAAGTTGCTGTTCGACGTCGCTCACTACTCGGCCGATACCTATGTGAACGAGGTAAAGAATAAAGTCGGCAACGAGTTGATGCGCACCCACAAGAGCTACTGGCCGGCGCTGCGAAAGTTGATTGACGCGCAATGTGTCTCGGCCTTGGCGCACATTACGGGCGGAGGCATCACCGAGAACTTGCCGCGTGTGCTGCCGAGGGGGACGGCTGCTGTAATCGAATTGGGCTCGTGGCCGGTGCTGCCGATCTTCGAGCATCTGCAGCAGCTGGGCAACGTGCCCCAAGATGAAATGCTGCGGACTTTCAACATGGGCATGGGAATGTTGCTGGTGGTGCCGTCGGCGAAATTCAAGAAGGCGCAGTCGGTGCTGGAGCGTGTGGGCGAGAAGGCTTACACGATCGGGCGCATCGTGAAGGGCGAGCGCAAGGTTACGTACAGCTAGGAGCGCTCACCACGGAGGCACGGAGACACAGAGAAAACCTTTTCTTCTGATTCTTCGACTTCCTTCTTCATTCTTCGACTTCCAACTGTCGCGTCCTTTTCACGGTCTCTCTTCCCAGCCTTCTCCGCGCCTCAGGTCTCCGTGGTGAATTATGATGTTGCCTGAATGAAATCCCTCGGCATACTTCTCTCCGGGCGCGGGTCGAACTTCATTGCCATTGCAGACAGCATTGATGCGGGACGTATTCCGGATACGCGGATTGCTGTTGTGATTTCGAACAAGGCTGATGCGCCGGGGATCGCGACTGCACGTGCGCGCGGCTTGACGGCGCTGGTGATTCCATCGAAGGGCCGGCCGCGCGAGGAGCACGATCGCGAAGTTGTCGCTGCGCTGAAGAAGCATGGCGTCGAGTTGGTTTGCCTTGCGGGATATATGCGGTTGCTGTCGCCCTGGTTCGTGCAGCAGTTTCCGCACAGGATCTTGAATATTCATCCGTCGCTCTTGCCCGCGTTTCCGGGGCTAGAGGCGCAGGAGCAGGCGTTCGCTTACGGCGTGAAAGTCTCCGGGTGCACGGTGCATTTTGTGGATGAAGAACTGGATCATGGGGCGATCGTCGTGCAGAAGACTGTGCCCGTGCACGATGGCGATGATGAGCACACTTTGGCAGAGCGTATTCTTGAGCAAGAACATATCGCTTACACAGAAGCGATCAAGATTGTCCTGGGTGGGAAGTTCGAAGTTGTTGGGCGACGGTTCGTGGCAGGTCAGAAGGCAGGAGCTGGAATGCAGAAGTGAAGTACTTCTGCATTCTGACTCTAATTTTAGCTTCTCACTTAAGTTCCTTCGTCATTTTCACAATCGGAAGCGTTTCGCCATTGCCGAGCGGGACCGCCTGGTCCTCGACTTCGACATATCCCTTCGCTTTGTAGAATGCCACGCCGCTGAGCGTGGCTCCCATTTCCAACCGTGTGAAACCGGAGGCTCTGGCCGCATCTTCACAGGCCTCGAGAATCATGCTGCCGATGCCTTGGCGCGCGAATTTCGGATGGACGAAGAAGGCGCGGATTTTGGCGGCATCGCACGTGGGGTTGAGCAGCGAGTCTTCGCGGCGGGTGTACTGATCACCACCGTATAGCGTTTTGCGTTGGCTCCAGCCGCCACAGGCAACGATCACGGGATCGCGCTGCGAAATATCTTCTGCAACCAGATACGTCCCGTCCGCGATCAACTGGCTGTCAACCCCGTACACCGAGCGGAGTGCTCCTTCGATCTGCGCAGGAGAGTAGTCTCCGGCTTGCAACCCGCGCACCGACGCCTCAATGATCTCCCGCAGGCGGGGAACGTCGGTGGCTGCGGCTTTTCTGATCCGGACGCTTAGGGTCATCCATCCATTCTGTCATCCTGAGCGGCGCCTTTGCAGCGAAGGACCTGTGCAACTCCCAGCCAATCGCATAGATCCTTCGCAGCAAAAACCGCCGCTCAGGATGACAGGCACTCTTTCTGGACCGATTCAGCCGTGCAATATTCTAGCGTCCTGGGTCGGCCCTTTCGCGGGCCATTCCTTATAATGTCCTTTCTCATGTCAAACTTCGCACCTGTCGATGAGCAATTGGTCTATCTCAAGAAGGGCTCCGCGGAAATCATCCGCGAGGCCGAACTGCGCGCCAAGCTGGAGAAGTCGCGGACTACGGGCAAGCCTTTGCGCGTGAAGCTGGGGATGGACCCGACCGCGCCAGACCTACATCTCGGCCACACCGTCGTGCTGCGCAAGCTGAAGCATTTTCAGGATCTCGGGCACACGGCGATCTTTTTGATCGGCGATTTCACCGGGATGATCGGCGATCCGACGGGGCGGTCGGCGACGCGTCCGCCACTCAGCCGTGAACAAGTCGAGCAAAATGCAGAGACCTACAAGGCGCAGGTTTTCAAGATTCTGGATCCTAAGAGGACGGTGATTGATTTCAACCGGCGCTGGATGGGCGCGTTCACGCCCGACGATTTCGTACGGCTGATGTCGAAGTACACGGTGTCGCAGTTGCTCGAGCGGGAGGAATTTCACAAGCGCTTTCAGGAAGAAAAACCAATCTCGGTGCATGAGCTGCTGTATTCGCTGGTGCAGGGATATGACTCGGTGGCGCTCGAATCCGACGTGGAACTTGGAGGGACGGATCAGAAATTCAATCTGCTAGTGGGGCGTGAACTGCAGCGCGCGTACGGTCAGGAGTCGCAGGTGGCGCTGACCACGCCGATTCTCGAGGGCCTGGATGGCGTGCAGAAGATGTCGAAGTCGCTGGGGAACGCAATCGGCATTCACGAGCCGCCGCTGGAGATGTACGGGAAGATCATGAGCATCTCTGACGAGATGATGTGGAGGTATTACGAGTTGCTGACGGATCTCTCGCTTGCGGAGATTGACGGGTACAAGAAGCTCCAACATCCAATGGAGTCGAAGAAGGAACTTGCCTCTAGGATTGTGAGTGATTTCCACTCGCCAGCCGCCGCCGCATCCGCGTTCGAAGAGTGGACCAAGCAGTTCCAGTTTCGGCAGACGCCCCAGACGATTGAGGAGGCTCAAGTTAACTACGAAGACATTGCCGCGAGCTGGTCACCGGGCTCTCCAATTCCAGCGGATGCTCCTATTAAGGTAGATAAGCTCGTGCAGAGAGTCGGCCTAGCTTCCTCTGTAACAGAAGCATCCAAGAAACGCGCGCAGCGTGCGGTCAAGATTGACGATGTGGTTGTGCTCGATCCAATCTATTTGTTGCGTGCGACGACGTTCCCTAAGGTCCTGACCTTGCAACTAGGCCGGAAATACAAACAGGTGCTGGTGCGCGGATTGCTGGCACCTTAGCGCTGTGGGGATCAACGGATAACGTAAGCTCGCTGCGCAAGCCGACTGTCATCGTGATAGCCAAAATTGCATAGATCCTTCGTCGGGAGTTCTGCGCTTCGCGCAGAACTCCGCTTCCTCAGGACGACAGGGCATAGAGCTAATCTCGACTTACGGCAGCAACCCGAACACGGCTACTCCGTTGGGCGTTCCTACGAACACTTTTCCGTTCACGATTGTGGGCACCATGAACTTGTTGCCGTTGCCGAAATGGTCGCGGCCGCTGGCGGCCTGGTTGCTGTTGTAGAGTTCGTTCAGCGTGCTGGCATCGAAGGCGTGCAGAACGGCGGTGCTAGTGTTCTCGATGGCCCACACGATTCCGTTGCTCGTGCCGTTTGCCGAGATGCTCGGGGTCGCCCCGGGATATCCAAAACTGTTTGCCGTGTGGGCTGTGGCACTGGTCGACAACTTTGCGTTCGTGATCGTGAACGCCTGAATCGGGCTTCCCACCGACCCGTAGTATACCGTGCTGTTGAAATACGCAGGCATGGCAAAGACGCCGCCCGGTAGCGCCCCGGCGAGTTCCTGGTAAATGCTGTTGTTGTTGGGATTGAATTTTCCCATCGAGTCGCGATTGACCACGTAGAGATTCGAGTCCTTGCCGGCGCCGACCGCGAGGTGCATGGTGTGGCCCGCTCCGTCGTTAAGATCGGGGAGAACCAGTGCCCCGCCGGATCCTAGGTCGGTGTCACTGCCATTCTCGGATGACTGGTTGTCCATCTCGAAATAATCCGCAACTGAAAGTCCTCCGGAAGTCGAGAGCTTCATGAAAGCGTTGCCGTAGTCGCCATTGCTGGGAAAGCCGCTCGAATTCAAAGTGGTGTCGAAGTCGCCGTTGGCGTCGAGGAAATAGATGTTGCCCGAAGTGTCTGCGGCCAGCCCGGCGCCCGCCATCCAAATTGCGCCTTCTTTGCCGTTGGGAGTCACGTTCAGCACCCTGGTCAGCGCCAGAGTGGACTTGTTGTAGGCGATGATCCATCCGGTGTAAGGACGGATGTCGCAGTGCGAGGTCCAGCCCGTGTACACGACACCGTTCATGAGAAGCAACCCGGCCCGCTCCTCGTACTGGCCAGGGTCGAAGACCACGTTGGGGCCGTTGCTGTTGTCGCCGGTTCCTGGATAGGTCGCCTGAATCTCTGCAGGGCCGCTGAACAATTCTGTCCCGAGCGCGAGATCGAGAGCGTGGATGCGCTGGTGATAATTGCCCGCGCCATCCTTCGACATGGCGACGACATATGCGACTCCATTCGCGCCGCCCGTGCGATCGATGAACGGGGTCGAGGTTACGCCAATCTCGGGTGTCACCTGGCTGCAGCCGCGGCTGTCCGAAGTTGTCTCGCCTGACTTCAGCATGGAGGTGTGCCAGATGGTTGCGCCGGTGTCTGCATCGAAGGCGTACACCGAATCATGCTCGGTGGCGGCGATCAGCAGGTTGTGCGTGCCGCTACTCGGCACCGCGACGCTGGAGGCGTAAAGGGGCTGAGCGTCGACGAGACCATCGACAGAATAGAAGCCGAGTTTGCCGAACTTCGCCGATGTGACGTTGCTCGGGGTCAGGACGGTTTCATTCAGATTCTGTCCGGTGCGGGCGATGTCGTTGTGGTAGGTCAACACGTCGGTGGGGGAGGGAGCTACCGTGGTGACTGCGAGCGTGGCCGCGTTGCTGGTAATGCTGCCGACCGAGTTGGTCACGACCACTTCGAATTGCGATCCATTGTCGGAGGAGGTGGTCGCAGCCGTCGTGTAGCTCGCCGCAGTCGCGCCCGTGATGGGCGTCGTGCCCCTCTGCCACTGGTAGGTCAAGGGAGTAGTGCCGGTGGCCACGACGGAGAAGGTGGCGGTTGACCCAACGGTGACGGATTGGTTCGAGGGCTGAGTTGTGATGGAGGGAGCGGTGGTCTTTACCATAGGACTGCTTCCGCTTCCGCCGCAGCCCGTCAGGAACAGGGCGAGTCCAATGCAACAAAGAGCGCACTTAAGCCAAATGAATTGCACAGCGGAACCTCCCCAGTGGCTGTGCTCATCATGCCAGCAGTTGGCAGGGTTGGGGAAGGGGGATGAAGTGGCGTTAGAGAAGCCTCGGTGGATCCTTCTGCTTTGTGACGGCGGCTGCAGCCTCGGGCTTCGCGCGGGGCCGAAGGCGGCTGTCCCCACATAAGCAATTCTGCTACTCTCTCCCCGCAACATGCGCGCGGCGGCCATTCTCGGGTTGGGGTGTTCTCCGAAGGAGCTGCGACCATTCCAGTCGGAGAAGAGCGTCGAGTGGATGATGGGTGTTCCGGCGTCGGGCGAGGTCGCCGATGTGGTGCTGGTGTTCGGTGGGGATGGAACGGTTCACCGCCATCTGGGACCGTTGGTGCGGCTGGGACTGCCGGTGCTAGTGGTGCCGGCGGGAAGCGGGAATGATTTTGCGCGGTCGTTGGGGCTGCGGCGGGTCCGGGATTCGCTGCAGGCGTGGCGGAAATTCTGCGTCTGCGGTGGCGGGCTTCGTGCAGAAAATGTGCGCGCTATTGATTTGGGAGTGATTGCTCCACTGGAGAGCGCGGGCGTGGCCCCCGCGCCACATACACCTCGGTACTTTTGTTGTGTGGCGGGAGTTGGGCTCGATGGGGAAGTATCGCAACGAGCCAATCGGTTGCCCCGGTGGCTGCGGGGGCATGGTGGGTACGTGCTCAGTCTTGCGCCGACGATTTTTTCGTTCGCGCCGCTTCCGATGAAGGTCTCAACGGCTGAGGACGACGGGGCAGGCTGGACCGCTCGCAGCGATCAGCCTACGATTCTGGCCGCGTTTGCCAATACCCCGGTGTACGGCGGGGGCATGAAGATTGCGCCTCAGGCGAAGATGGATGATGGGCTCCTCGACGTTTGCATTGTGGGCGCGGTCGATCCGTTCAAACTTTTCTGCATGTTCCCGACCGTCTATGCCGGTCGTCATCTGAGCATCCGGGAAGTCGAGTACTTTCAGGCCAGCCGGGTGCGGGTTGAGACGGAACGTCCGCTCGATCTCTATGCGGATGGCGAGTTCGTTTGTCGCACGCCGGTTGAGGTGGGGGTGCATGATGGCGCATTGAAGGTTGTAACCCTCTAGCCGTCGGTCCATCCACCTCAGGGGCTGAAGCCTTCGTCAGAAAGGGCCCTCATCGCAGCACTGAAAGCGCTGCGCCACCCAAAAGCGCGGGTTTCAGCGTGGCTCGTTGCCGAATCCCTCTAAGTGCTAAACTTTCTTCATGCCTGAAGGACGCTCGCGCACGCTTCTTTGGATTTTGATTGGAGGAGGAGCCTTCTTCCTCTTCGTTCTGGCCGTATTTACGCTGGTGTACATGACGCTGCATGCCGGCGGCACAGATGCCGGGATCACCAGCTTTGGCGACCGCATCGGCGTCGTCGATCTCGACGGAGTGATTCTTTCGCCACAGCCAGTTGTGGGGCAGCTCAAGAAATTCGGCGACGACTCGTCGATCAAGGCCATCATCATCCACGTGAATTCTCCGGGCGGCGGGGTGGCGGCTTCCGAGGAGATTTACCGCGAGGTCAAGCGGATTCGCAGTGAGAAGAAGAAGCGCATCGTGGTGTCGATTGAGACCGTGGGCGCGAGCGGGGCGTACTACGTGGCGTCAGCGTCCGACAAGATTTATGCCGACCAGGGCAGCATTGTAGGGTCGATTGGCGTGATCGCGCAGTGGGTGAACTATGGCGATCTGCTGAAGTGGGCCAAGCTGAAAGACGTCGTGATCAAGACTGGCGAGTTCAAGGACACAGGGAATCCGGCGCGCGATCTCACGCCGAACGAGCAGGCTTACATGCAGGCCCTGATCGACAACATGTTTGGGCAATTCGTACAGGCGGTGAGCGAAGGCCGCGGGATGAAGTTCGAAGATGTAAAGTCGATCGCCAACGGCAAGGTCTGGACCGGCGAGCAGGCGATGTCGATGAAGCTGATCGACGGTGTGGGCGACTTTGAGACGGCGGTGGCCGACACCGCGAAGTCAGTGGGAATTAAGGGTGAGCCGACCTTGGTGCGTCCCGACCGCGACCGAAAGACTCTAATGGATCTGTTGCTCGGCGATGTTTCGCAGTTCCTGCCGGGCCGGGAGAAGATGCTGGAGCAGCAGGTCGGCTTCTACTACCTGTGGAAGTGATCGAAGGCTAAGGGGAAGCTGGATGGCGCAACGTTGTTGTACTTCAGACTGTTGCGACTCCAGATTCCCACTTGCGTACAACCCCTGAAATTTGAGAAGGTTATGCAGGATGAAGGCGCAGTTCCGGGCGCCGGAGTATCCGCATCGGCGGAATTTCCAGACGAGCTGTGAGAACTTGAACGCCCGCCGACGATTTGGGAAGAAGGACCTATGACCAAAGCCGATCTGATTGATGAAGTGTCGCGTTTGGCAGAACTTACGCGGAAAGACAGTGAAGTGATCGTGGAGACGATCTTTGACAGCGTGGTGCGCTCGTTGCGCGCCGGAGACAAGATCGAGATCCGCGGCTTTGGCAGTTTCCGCACCCGGCAGCGCAAGCCGCGTGTGGGGCGCAATCCCAAGACCGGGGAGCGCGTGGAAGTGCCGGCGAAGAAGATTCCGTTTTTCAAGCCCAGCAAGGAATTGAAAGACTTGGTAAACGATTCGGCTGTGGCGGCAACTCCCGCCGCCCCCGCTAGTC
The DNA here is from genome assembly GCA_963832015.1 of uncultured Acidobacteriaceae bacterium. Classification (GTDB taxonomy): domain Bacteria; phylum Acidobacteriota; class Terriglobia; order Terriglobales; family Acidobacteriaceae; genus Sulfotelmatobacter. Next base: position 98,781 of record CAWHSR010000008.1, on the reverse strand, counting down.
CGACGCCGCCGTCAGCGTAGCGCGAGCCGAAGTTAGTCTGCTCCGAATGTTTTAAACAGAAACGTGCTGCGGGCCTGCCGCAGGAGCGGTTTGCCGTTGAACGTCGCGGCACCCTTTTCGTATCCGCCGACGACATACTTCCATCCGAACAGAGTGCCGCCTGTCAACTTCAGGCGGTAGGTCTGCCCGGGCTGCACGTCGACGCCGTCCTTTGAAATCACAAACATGGTGTGGTCGCAGTCGGATGCCTGGACGGTCTGGGTCACGACTGCTGCGGGTTGCCCGGCGGAATCGAGGACCGTGAGCGTTAATTCATCCTCGGGCTCCCCAGGATTCCCGACGATTAGATTTATCTCTACCGCCAGCAGCTTGGGCAGGGATGGCTTGAAGGACTGCTGGACATCGTTCTGAAGATTCGTCCAGGCCTTGTCCCATCCTGCGGTGTTCACTTGATCGAGTTTCATCGATGGGCCGCCGGGAGCGGCGAGGCTCGTGGTCGTGCCTGCGCCGCATAACAGGAGCGAAACGATAGCGACTCGAACGGCTGTCTTCGATTTCATGCTGGCCTCCTAACAATTGCCTTCTCTCAGCTCTCCGCTGGAACGATCCCGCCGGTTTCTCTTGCAGAACTGTTCGCGGACGGTCTTGCTGATTCTTCTCGCCGCGCTTGGCGCGGCGGACAGCCGATGGCGGCTGTCCCCACAAAATACTCTAGGGCTTCGGTTTCAGATATAGGTCGGCTACCTTCAGCGCGACGTCGGGATTGATGTCGGCGCGATTGGCCAGCACGATGATCGTCAAATTGTCGTCGGGGAAGCGCTGGATCGTGGTGCGGAAACCGATGGTGTCGCCATCGTGCGACATGCGTTTGTGACCCTGGTAGGGATCGAGGAACCATCCGAAGCCGTAGGTCAAGGTCTGTCCGTCTGGGAACTTCGCCGGGCCGCTGGCTGGCTGCACTGGAGTCAGGGCTGGTTTCATTTCTTCTGCGCCCAGCAGCGTGTGAGTGCGCAGGGCTTGATCCCATTTGGCGAGGTCGTCGAGCGAGGAGTAGATGCCGCCATCGCCGAGGACGGCGGAGGTCGGACTCTGATCGGTTTCGTGCCAGACTCCTTTTTCTTTGGTGTGCCCGTAAGCGCGGTGCGGGACTACGTTCTTGCCCTTTTCGTAGGCGAGGGTGTGGTTCATCTTCAGAGGGACGAAGATTCTGTCGTGCAGGAACTGGCCGAAGGGCTGGCCGGAAACTTTCTCTACGATCATCGCGAGCACCGCATAGCCTGAGTTGCTGTACTCCCACTTCGAGCCTGGCGGGAACTCTCCGCTGGTTTGCTGCTCGAGGATTTTCAGGACACCGGCGTCGAGAATCTGCGGGACTTTGTCCTCCGGTGTGTTCGGGTATTGCTTCATCATCAGGTCGCCGTAGTCCTTGAGGCCGGAGGTGTGGTTGAGCAGGTTGCGGACGGTGATCAATTTCCCGTAGGCGGGGAACTCGGGGAAGATGTCGGTGAGGTGGTCGTCGTAGTGGAGCTTGCCGTCGTGCACCAGCAGCATGATGCAGGCCGCGGTGAACTGCTTGGTGAAGGAGGCGAGACGGAAATTTGTTTTCGCATCGATAGGGTGGAGGGTGCGCAGGTCGGTGACGCCGTATCCGCGGCGGAAGACGGGCTTGCCGTTGCGGATGACGAGGACCGCGGCGCCGGGAGCGGTGGTGGAATTGAGCGGGGCGAAGATGGCGTCGATCTGGGTGGGGGAGACTTGGGCGGAGGCGGTTATGGCGGAGAAGGCGAGTGCTAGCAGGAGTGCGAGTTTTGGCTTCAAGGCGAGTCCTCGAACGGCTTAGACGCTAGGATCTTGGACACGATAGCAGATGCGGGGCGAATGAGAGACTGCTCAGAGCGTGCTGAAATTCTCACCATTATTCAGCTCTGGGAAGAACCCGATCAACGCGCGGTCTGGATTCGGTGTATCATGCTCCGAAAATTCTGGGACGTGCAGAAAAAGGCACGAGGAGAAATCGCCCATGCCATCGCGATCGCGTTGCTTATTCCTGATCTGGCTTATGGCCGCATTGAGCTACGGCCAAGCCCAAGTTATTGCGATCACTCACGCCCGACTGCTGGACGGAACGGGCACGCCGGCTGTCGACGATGCGACGATTCTGATCGAGGGCAAAACCATTAAGGCGGTGGGACGATCCGACCTCAAGATTCCGTCGGGCGCCCACGTGATCGACGCGAGGGGAAAAACTGCCATCCCTGGGCTCGCGGATATGCACGTGCATTTGACGGGCGGGTGGGATGGCGAAGCGACCGACATCCTCGGATACCAGACCTACCTGAATGCGCTACTCTATTCCGGCGTGACTACCGTCCTTGATACGGGCAACATTCCTCCACTGATCCTGCAATTGCGCGGTGCGGTGGCTTCGGGGATCTTACAGGGCCCGCGTATTTACTGCGTGGGGCCGCTGGTGGAAGGCCCGGATCCCATTTGGGGGCCAATTAGCCTGGTGATGACATCGAAAGCTCAAATCCCATCGGTCATCGCACAACTCAAGAGCGAGAATGTAGACCTGGTGAAGCTCTACGCAGGACTATCGGATCAACTGGTGCGTGGAATTTCGGCGGAGGCAAAAAAGCAGGGGCTGCGTACCATTATCGACCAGGGGCACCGGAACGGTTCGATGGACCTGATGGATGAGGGCATTGCAGGTTTCGCACATCTGCCGTCCCATCGAATTTCCGATGAAACGGTACTGCACGCAAAAGAGTCGGGGATTTTCTTTATCAGTACATTGATATTGGGCGAGATGTTTTCGCAGCGTCGGCTGAAAGACCTCAAGTTCCTTGACGATCCGCTCATTGCTGACGTCACCCCGCCGTCCCAGTTGAAAGCGCTGCAGGAGTTGGCGCAGAAACCGATTGATGCGGCGGAGGAGCAGCGGCGCAAGAACATCCTGGCTCAATTCCAAGGAGTTGAGTCGAATGTCAAGCGCCTTTGGGATGCCGGTGTTTTGATTGCAGCCGGCACCGATGCGCCTTATCCAGGAGATTTTCAGGGAGAAGGGCTGCACCGCGAATTGGAACTGCTGGTCGAGTCAGGCCTGACGCCCCTACAGGCCCTGACTGCGGCCACAAAGAATGCGGCCACGATCGTCGGCGCCGATAAGGAATGGGGACTCTGGAGGCCGGGAAAGTAGCGAATGTGCTTCTGATTAATGGCAAGCCGGACCAGAATATCCACGATACCCACCACATTTTCCTGCTCATCAAACAGGGAGACATCGTGGACCGGGAGAAACTGAAATTCTCTCCCAGCTCAAAAGACTTCGCTACGGTTCGTGGCGCTGCTACCCAATGACGATTTGGGACAGTGCTGATCGTCCCTTACTCGCGGATTCCAACTGCTCCCATCATTCGGCCCGTTTTGCCTCTTTCGGCGCGGTAGGAGAACAGCAATTCGGGATGGCAGTTCGTGCAGAGCGGGGACGTCTCGATGTTCTTCTTCGGCACGCCTGCGGCAAGCAACTGCTGGCGGTTGGCTTCGACCAGATCCAGATAGATCTTCTTGGGCAACTCGCTGTGGCCGGGGGCGCGGGCAGTGAGAAACAGGAGCGGATATTTTTCGCGGACGGGGTCGGAGTCCTTGACCTCGCGGAACAGGCTGGCGCCGTATTCGAACTGCGATTCGAACTTGATGCGGACTTCTTCTCCGACTTCGTAGCAGCAGCCTTGAATGCCGGGACCGATCGCGGCTTTGAGATCGCGCGGATTGGTGCCGAAGCAGCGGTGCATTTCGCCGACACCTTTTTCGACGATGCGCTCACCGTGCCGCGCCATCCGGCGTGAAAGACGCCGACTACGTGACGCTTGGTGTCCACCAGAATCACGGGCAGGCAGTCGGCGGTCTGGATCGCGAGCAGCAGGCCGGGAGTCGCGGTGATGAGGCCGTCGCCGCTGAGCGGCTCTGTCAGGGATGGAGTCGACGCAGCGGATGATGTCGGAGTGAATCTGGCGGAGCGGTGATCAGAGGCCAGAGAGAACCGTGACGCGCTCGTCGAACGGTTTGTCGCAGCCGCGGCGCTTGCGCGTGACGGCTCCGATTTCGCGGAGGAAGGCGGCGCGGTTGCGCTCGACGGCCGCGCGGGATCGTCTTTGGTGAGGCCGAGATTGAGGTCGCCCTTGCCGTAGGCGCGGGAGGATCCGCCGACGCGCGTGGAGAAAGCCGTGTACGAGCCAGGGGAATTCGCTTAGATGCTTGGCGCGAAGAATGGTGAGCTTGATCGTTTGCTGCGTTTCTTGGGGGCCCGGGTCGGCACAATTCCATGTTACAGGAAGGAATCTGGAGCTCTGGCCCTCAGGGGCTAAAGCCCGTACTGATTCGACGCCCCTCAACGCGGCCCTGAAGGGCCGCTCTTCCACGGTGGCGCGGGCGTTCGTCGTTTTTCTCAAATGTCGTCCCGATATGTTGTTTCCCAAAGCTTGTCCCGATCTACTATTCCGGACCTCGTCCTGACCTAGTATTTCCAACTCTTGAAGTCGGCGCCGGCAGGAGCCGTCTGCTCCATGTGCTTCACCATCTCGGGCCAATAGTGCTGGTTGAATCCCACCGCCGGATCGAACTCTCCGGCGTAGCAATGCGGCTTGCGCACGCCGAAGTCGAAGGTGCCGTGGTAATAAGGATCGGTGGTGGTCTCCAGGAAATCTTTCAGCAGGTGCACGGCGCGGTCGAGGTAGAACGTGTCGGCCTCGCCGACGTAGAAATGCAGCTTGCCGGCGAGTTTGGGGCCGAGCGTCTTCCAGTCGCGCTGCATGATCGCGCTCAGGTCGTAGTGCTCCTTCCAGTACTTCGCGACTTCGTGATCGATTTCGCCGGTGCGCTTGTTGAAGATGGGCTTGGGATATCCATCGTCGCCGACTGAACTGAAGACGGCCTGCCAGATGTCGAGTTGCTCGCCGGAGCGGCTGTGCGTTCCCTGCACGAGTTCGTAGCGGTTCATCTGCTCCATGGTCGAGAGGATGAGGCCGTCGGGCTGGCGCACGGAAGGCCGGGGCACGCGCGCGTAGGGGCTCTCGATCCAGAACGCGTTCTTGTCTTCGTAAAGATTCATGGTCATGTAGGCGCGGAAGTCGACGACATCGGGACAGAACACCCACGCACCGTTGTAGAAGTCGGGGTAGAAGACTTGCGAGGCGAGGCTCTCCCAGCCGCCGGTGGAACCGCCGTAAACGGCGCGCGCCCATCCCTGGCCGATGCCGCGAAATTGCTTCTCGACGTAGGGGATCAGTTCCTGCGTGATGGCGTCGCCGTAGGGGCCGACGTTTTCGGAGTTCACAGCGTAGGAGTCGTCGAAGTAGGGCGTGGCGTGCTGGATGGTGAGCACGATGACGCGCGGCAGGCGGCCCGCAGTCCAATCCTGATAGAGCTTGTAGCCATTCTTCGCCGCTCGCAGACTCGCCGCCCTTCAAGTTGTTGGCGGGCGGCTGGGTGCGGAAGGCGATCACGCCGGGCAGATCGCGATGAAAGTGGTCCTGCTCGACGATGAGCGGGTAGTGCGCGTCGGGATGCTCGTCCCATCCGTCGGGCAGCAAGAACGACGGCGCCGAGATAGGTCGGACGTCCCCAGAACTTGGTGAGCAGGTCGCTCTGAATGCGGATGTGCTTGACCCACTTGTTGTCGACGATGGCGTGATCGTCGTTGGCGCCGGTCCATCCCACAATCGAGTCGACCACTTTCGGATTGTCGGCGACCGACGGCATTTTTCTCGGTGAGCGAGATGCGGACGGTGAGTCCGGACTTGGGATCGAGGTGCATCTTCACCGGCTTGCTGTACAGGTTGCCGGGCTTGACGGCCCAGTGCTGGCCTTCACCTTTGTCCGGTGGAAGCTTCAGGGTGCGGCCGTTGCCGAGGTGAAAGGTTTCGTAGATGTTGAGGACTGCCTGCACCCAATAGTCGCCGGCGGGAACGTCGTTGAGACTTTCGGCGGGATAGCCGAGAGTTGATGCATCGATGACGGCGGGCGCGCCGGGGGCGAGGGCATCGACGTCGACGCCGAAGACCTGCTGCGACTCTGCGGTCATGAAGCTGATCTGGAAGCGGGGCTCTTTGTCGTTGTTGTTGGCGATCAGCAGCAGAACGTGACCGTCGAGCGGGGCTGCGCTCATTTCCTTGGGGAAGGAAACTTCGAAGCGCGGGCCGGCAGGCTTGGCGGATTGCAGCTTGCGGCAGAATCGCGGAGAGCACGAGCATCGTGCAGGGGAGGATCTTCTTGAGCATAGGAGTCCTTGGGCGAAGGGCGACATTAGCAGCGTGCGGGGCGAAGGGTCAAGGTAGTCGTAGAAGGAAACCGGAAATCACGAAGCGCGCGAAGGCCCACGAAGGAAGAACGATGCGCGCGCGACCGGTTGCGGTTTGCCAGGGCTGCGAGCTGTCCGCTATAGTTTTATGCATGTTTGAGAACTTTACTGCCACCGATCGGTGGACGAAGAAGCCGGTGCATTGCGTGTATCAGGCCATGATCGTCGCGATCGCTACGCGGCACGCCGACGCCGTGGACATCAAATTTCTGGTGGATGGGCGCAAGGTGTGGGTGGCGCTGCCGCATCCGGCATGGGTGGAATACAAGAAGCGGACCGGCAAGATGATTACCGATTCGCTGGCCGCAGGAGATTGCGGGGCATTATCTGAAGACCGCTCTGGAAGCGGGCGAAGGCTTGGGACGCGAGATGTATTCGTTGACGGTGGACGAGACGCTGGCGCACCTGGACGCGGTTGTGGCGGAGATGCAGGCGCAGCCGGCGTAGAATGTGGCGCGGACGCCCCGCCCGCGAAGTGCACTTTCGTAGTCGCCGGCCGCCGGGCTTCGCCCTGGCGGGACAGCCGGGGCGGCTGTCTCCACATGTTTCGTTCTAAATCACAACTGCTTCTTTGTATTCGCCGAAGACGCGGCGCATCGCGTCGGAAATTTCTCCCACTGTGCCTGAGGCCTCGACCGCGGCCAGGATTCGCGGCATGACGTTCGCGCCCGAGCGCGCCGCGTCTTCCACGCCTGCTAGCGCAGCTTTCCACGGGCCGGCGTCGCGCTTCGCCCGCAACGCGCGCAGGCGTTCTACCTGCTTCGGTTCCAGCGCCGGATCGATGCGCTGAATCGGGATCGGCTTTTCTTCTTCGACTTCGAAGCGGTTCACGCCGACGACGATGGCTTCGCTCTTCATCGACCGACTGCTGATATTCGTAGGCAGCATTTTGAATTTCGTGCTGCACGAAGCCGCGCTCGATGGCTTTCAGCATTCCGCCGAAGCACTTCGATCTTTCCGAGATATTCGGCGGCGCGCTTTTCAATTTCGTTGGTCAGCGATTCGACGTAATACGATCCTGCCAGCGGATCGATGGTCTGCGGAGCGCCCGACTCGTAGGCGATCACCTGCTGCGTGCGCAGGGCGATGCGGGCCGCCTGCTCGGTGGGCAGGGCCAGGGCTTCGTCGTAGGAATTCGTGTGCAGTGACTGCGTTCCGCCGAGAACGGCCGCCATCGCCTGAATCGCGGTGCGGACGATGTTGTTTTCCGGTTGCTGCGCGGTGAGCGTCGAGCCGGCGGTTTGGGTGTGGAAGCGGAGCATCCACGACTTGGGATTTCTGGCTTTGAAATGCTCGCGCATGATGCGGGCCCACATGCGGCGGGCGGCGCGGAACTTCGCGACTTCTTCCAGAAAATTGCTGTGCGCGTTGAAGAAGAACGAAAGCCGCGGCGCGAACTGATCCACGTCCAGGCCGGCCTTGATCGCCGCTTCCACGTAAGCCATGCCGTTGCCCAGCGTGAACGCGACTTCCTGCACGGCGGTCGATCCGGCCTCGCGCATGTGGTAGCCGGAAATCGAAATCGTGTTCCAGTCGGGGACGTTGTCGTTGGCCCAGGCAAACATGTCGGTGATGACGCGCATGGCCTGCTGCGGCGGATAGATATAGGTCCCGCGGGCGATGTATTCCTTGAGCACGTCGTTCTGCACCGTGCCCGAGAGCTTGCGCGGGTCGCCACCCTGCCGGCGCGCGACGGCCACGTATAGGGCCAGCAGGATCGATGCCGTCGCATTGATGGTCATCGATGTAGAAATCTTGGTCAGTTCGATGCCGTCGAACAGGCGCTGCATGTCTTCGATGGAGTCGATGGCGACGCCGACCTTGCCGACTTCGCCGGCGGCCAGGGGATGATCGGAGTCGAGGCCGATCTGCGTCGGCAAATCGAACGCGACCGACAGGCCCGTGGTGCCATTGGCCAGCAGATATTTGTAGCGCTTGTTGGATTCCTCGGCGTCGCCCATGCCGGCGTACTGGCGCATGGTCCAGAGGCGGCCGCGGTACATGGTGGCCTGCACGCCGCGGGTGAAGGGATATTCGCCGGGATATCCGACTTCGCTTTCGTAGTCGGAGCCTTTGAGGTCGGCGGGAGTGTAGAGGGGATTTACTGGGATGTGGGAGGAAGTTTCGATCTCGGTGCTGCTGGGGCGGTCCTTCAGCTTTTCCGTCATTCCATTTCCACCTGACAACCTCTCTTTGGAACCTGCCATGCCTGGCATGGTTAGAGCATGTTCAAGGGCGCTGGCCTCTCCTCCGTGCTCGCCAGAACGAACTCAGTCCGAACCAGGCAAACGTGAGCGTGAAACAAACTGCAATCGCCAAGCGGCCGGACCCTGCGCCTCCGGCAGTGTATTTCCCGTACTCTTTCACGGCGCCAGTGGCAAAGCCGAGGGTCATGATGAGGAAGAAGAATCCCGTGACCTCGAGCCACAACTGGTGAGCGGCGCGCCCGACCGAGCGGCCCGTGGTGCGCACGCCGCTCATGACGGCGCTGAGCGTGCGGTTGCGTCCGGCCTGCCGTCCGGCGACCTGCGCCACGACCCCCATCTTTCGTAAGGCAGAAACTTTGCTCACAGCCTCGATTTTAACAGCCTGCGGCGCTACAATGACGCAACGCGGGCGAACGCAGACCGACGAACCGATCCCGCGGCGGCTGCATCTAAAGATCGTAGGCTAGCGATTTCGTTCAGGGGGGACGCCGTGGATCCACAACTGAAGCAACTCATGAAAGAACTCGGCGACGCGATCAACGAATCTCTTTCCGACTCCGAGCAGATTTCTGAAGTTGTGTCCCGCATCAAGGAGGGTGGCTACGACATCTTCCTGGTGCTGGAAGCCACCATCGGCGTCAGCAAGCAGGGCGAAAAATCGCCGGATAAGACTTCGCTGGTGACCACGTTGTCGACAAATCCTGAGTTTAAGATCAACGATCAGGATTTGAAGTTTCTGAAGTCGCTGCGCATCAAGATTGACGAAGAGAAGCTGGAGAGGGACAAGCCGGATAAGGATAAGTAACCGTCTGCTTTTGATCAGATCGAGATCCTTCGCTTCGCCTGAAGAGCGGCTCCGCTCAGGATGACGACCCTCCGGGTGTTCTAATAAGTTGTTCTACCCCACTAACACCTGATCCAGTAACTGCCCCACTGCGCGATCCGCCTCGATAATTGAGGATCTGTGATCGGCGACTCCTGAAAGATCTGTGTTCGCGAAGGCGATTCTGCCGAAGGGGGCTGCGCGCAGCACGTCGCCGGGGGCGGGTTTGCCGTCTTTGCCGAAGAAGAATCCCGGGGCAGGGCTCAGATAGGCGTGGCCCCAGCGGTTCAGGATGATTCCGGCGATGTCGCGGGCCGCATCGAATCCGGAGCGGGCAAACATGGCGGTGAATTGCTGGCGAATCTGGCGTTCGTATTCGCGGAAGGGCGTAGAGATGAGTTCCGCGCGGCCCATGTGTCCCTGCTGCTCGGTAGGCTGGCCGGGATAGGTGTACAGAACTTTCACGCTCAGCACCGTAGGCGAGTCGGGTCCGATCGTGGGCGTGTCAGCGCCGCAGGTTGCCAGCTTGCGGACCTGCATGTAATTTCCCAATCCCTCGAACCATTGGCAGCCGGAGATCCCCATTTTGTAGAGGAAGCGCCAGTTGCGCACCGCGACGTTGGCCATCATGCAGGGCGTGCGGTAGAACTGGCTGTAGGCCTGCGCCCGATCTGCGGGGAGATCGCGGACGATGTGGCGCGTGGTCCAGCTTCCGCCCGCCATGACGACGGAGCGCGCTTTCACCCGATACGTTTTTCCGGCGCGCGTGTAGGCTACGGTGACGAACTCAGATTTTGCGGGATCGCCGTCGTGCTTCACCCAGACCGCGGTCGAATCCAGACGGATGCGCGCAGGGCTGCCGATGCGGTCTAACGCCGCGAAGTTCACGGCATTCCGACAAACGTCTTGCAGCGAGTGATCGCCCGCGATCGATTCCGGAATCAGCGTCTTCGTGATCAGCCGCGCAATGCCGCCGTTGCCGTCGGGGAACATCTGCGTGCCGGTCTCGTCGCTGATGTCGAGAGGATGCAGCATGTCGGCGGCGTAGGCGGTGAAACCGGAGAGCGCGTCGGGCCCGAGGCCGTATCCGCCGCCTTCGCCGGGCGATAGGAATGTGCGAATGGTCTCGCGACTGATGGCGTGTCGCTCGATCATGTGGTCTTCGAGCGTGATGGTGTCGAGGCGGCGCGAAATAGCGTCGCCGGCATATTGCGGCGCGTGGCCGCTGGAGTCGCCCTCGGACTGAAACTTCGCCAACTCCGTTTTCACTCTTGACGGAAACGGGGGCCTTCTCCAGGTCCTTGCCCCACGGGTCGGTCAGCCACAACCCTTGCTGCTGGCCGAATTTCGCGCCGAAGTAGGTGCTGTTCGGGGCCGAGCCTAAATACGGCGTGCGGCTCAGTTGCATCTCGGGCTCGGAACTGCCCCACTTCTGATATTCGAGGCGCGGCGTCTTGAGGCCGATCGATTCATAGAATCGTTCGATAAAGCTGTGCGGATAGGCAACAGGAAAGAATGCCGATCCCTGGTGCGCGATTAACCGGTGACCATCGACGAGGAATTCGTTGCGCTTGGCTTCGCCGCCGAAGATCGGATGGTTGTCGAGCACCAGGCAAGTCTTGCCCGCGCCGGCCTGCCGTTGAAAAATCAGGGCCGCGGCCAGACCGCTGATCCCACCGCCGACCACTACGCAGTCGTAGGTTTCACCAGTGTCGATGACGGTGGCGGGAAGACTTTCAAACCGGCCATCGCGAATTTCGTGTCCGGCGTTCAATACCGAGAGCGTGTTGCCGTTGGAATTTGCGTAGTCGCCAATGCCGCCGTAGCCAGTCAGGTCGTCTTCATCCGGACGTTCCGCTGCGCGCGCCGCCAGCAGATCGGCCGGTGACAGCGGATTGATCAGCATGCTTCCCGAGGCGAGCAGCGTGGCATTCAGAAAATCGCGGCGGGTGATGCGCTGTTGCATCCCCAGGGCCAGTTCGGCGGGGGAGTTTTCCTTATCTACGGAAGGCCTCGGTTCCTTCGGCCGCAAGATCGTTTTTTTGGGCAAATCCGTCTCCGAGTGTTCAACGGCACTGAGTATCGTGGAGCATTATACGTACCTACAGTGCCTGGAAGAGCGGGAGCAACCTTACCCACTGTGCTAACATCTACTGTTTTCTTTTCGCATCTGCCGTGCGGGAAGCAAGATTCCGCTGGGGCGAACGGTACAGCGACGGAATCTGAGGGGTAGTAATGAAAGATACTCTCGGGGTTCTATTGGCAGGCGGCGCCGGCGAGCGACTCTATCCTTTGACTCGCGACCGGGCCAAGCCAGCGGTCACGTTTGGCGGCATCTATCGCATCATCGACATCACCCTTTCCAATTGCCTGAATTCCGACCTGCGCCGGGTCTATATCCTCACGCAATACAAGGCGCTCTCGCTGAACCGGCACATCCGCGAAGGCTGGAACATTCTGGGGCGCGAGGTGGGCGAGTTCGTGGAAGTGCTGCCTCCCATGAAGCGGGTGAGCGACCAGTGGTATCAGGGCACGGCCGACGCGGTGTACCAGAACATTTATTCGATCGGCTCGGAGCAGCCCAAACACGTGCTGATTCTTTCCGGTGACCACATCTACAAGATGGACTACGGGAAGATGATGAAGCAGCACCTGGACTCGGCGGCCGATATTACGCTGGCGACGATTCAGAGCGATCCCTCGCAGACCTACCAGCTCGGCGTTGTCGACGTCGACAAAGACGGGCGCGTCAACGGATTCGAGGAAAAGCCCAAAATCACCACGCTGCGTTCGCCGCTGAATCCGGAAAAGGTCGCGGCATCGATGGGTGTGTATTTGTTCAATGCTGACGTGCTGATTCCCGTGCTGCTCAAGGACGCTGAGAACCCGCAGTCGAGTCACGATTTCGGCAAAGACATTTTGCCCAAGATGGTCGACGACTACCGCGTCTTCGCCTACGACTTCGTCGACGAGAATAAGAAAGAAGCGCTCTACTGGCGCGACGTGGGCACGCTCGAGGCCTACTACGAAGCCAACATGGATATTGTTTCGGTGTCGCCCATCTTCAACTTGTATGACGAAGAGTGGCCGATTCGCACGCACCAGCGGCAGTATCCGCCGGCGAAATTCGTTTTTGCCGAGGCTGGACGAACCGGCACCGCGCTGGATTCCATCGTCTCCAATGGTTGCATCGTCTCTGGTGGACAGGTAAAGAACTCGGTGCTTTCGCCGGACGTGCGCGTTAACTCCTATTCGGAAGTGGACGACTGCATTTTGTTCTCGCATGTGAGTGTCGGCCGGCGTTGCCGCATTCGCAAGGCGATCCTCGATCGAGACGTGCATATCCCCGAAGGCACCACGATCGGCTATGACGCCGAGGCCGACCGGCAGCGGTATTTCGTGACGGAGAGCGGGATCACGGTGGTGACGCGCGACTATTCGTTGTTTGAGAATCCGGTCACGGTCGATTACTTCACCAGCGAGTAGCGGGACATCCCGTGTCCACTATGGTTAGGTTCAAGACTAACCACAGAGGACACTGAGGACACAGAGAACCCCGTTACGACTTGCAAGATTGTCCCCATGCTTCGTTCCGACTCCATGCACTGCTAACGTCCGAGTGCCCCGGGGGATCCCATGATTCGACTCTTCTCCGACTGGATCGAAAACACAGGGCGCGATCTCCGATTCGTGTTGCGTTCACTGGCGAAGACTCCAGGCTTCACCGCCACCGCCATCGTTGTGCTGGCTGTTGGAATTGGCGCGAACACGGCAATTTTTTCGGTCGTGAACACCATCCTGCTCAAGCCACTCAGCTATCCCGAACCGGACTCGCTGGTGCAACTGGTGAATGTAGACCCGCAGGGAACGGATTCCGCCGCCAGCGTTCCCAAACTCAACATTTGGCTGCAGCAAACCAGCATCTTTCAGCACGTCGCGGGATACGACCAGGGCGGTGCCGGACTCAACCTCACCGCGAGCGACAATCCGGAGCAGGTGCAGGGTGTCCACGTTACCGCCGACTTCTTTGCCCTGTTAGGAGCGCCCGTGATCGCCGGACGTACTTTCACCGCTGCCGAGGACAGCCCCAACGGGGGCCATGTCGTGGTCCTCAGCTATGGACTCTGGAATCGTCGTTTTGGTGGCAATCCGAATATTGTCGGCACAAGTATCCAACTGGACGGCCAGCCCTTCGTCGTCGTCGGAGTCATCGGAGGCAACTTCGTTACGGAGCCGGGAGGCGATCTCTGGCTGCCCTACCAGTTCGATCTCATGTCGCAGGATAGGGCCAATTACTTCTTCGTCGCGGCGCGCCTCAAACCTGGAATCACGCTGCAGATGGCCAACGCGCGGTTGAAGATTGCGGCCGACCAGTACCGCCACACTTATCCCGGCGCACTCGGCCCGCAGGGCGGGTTCGGGGTGATTCCTCTGCAGGAATCGATTATCGGCGACACGCGCTCGTCGCTTCTGGTTCTGCTCGGCGCCGTCGGATTCGTTCTGCTGATCGCCTGCGCCAATGTTGGCAACCTGCTGCTGATCCGTGCCTCCGGCAGAAAACGCGAACTTGCCACCCGGGCCGCACTCGGAGCGGGCCGTGTACAAATCATCCGGCAATTGCTTACGGAAAGCCTGGTGCTGTCGATTACCGGCGGCATTCTTGGCCTCTTCCTTGGCATTGTCGGGGTTCGAATGCTCCTTGCTATCAGTCCCGGCGGCATCCCGCGTATCGGTGAGAACGGCTCTGCGGTCACGCTCGATCTGAATGTCCTGTTGTTCACCTTCGCGATCTCTGTGATCACTGGAGTCCTGTTCGGCCTTGTGCCTGCGATCAGCGCATCTCGGCCGAACCTTGCGGCGACGCTGAACGAAAGCAGTAACCGTTCGGGCGTGGGCTTCCGGAGCGGCAGGATACGCTCTGTGCTGGTCGTGAGTGAAATGGCGCTTGCATTGATCCTTGTAGTCGGAGCCGCGCTGCTCATCCGCACTTTCCGGAATCTCCAGGCCGTCGATCCCGGCTTCGACACGCATAACGTGCTTACGATGGCCATGTCGATCAACGCGGATCGTTTTCAGAAAACCGCGGGCGTTGCCCAGATCATCCGGGACGGCACCGAGCGTCTCACCGGGCTGCCCGGCGTCACCAGCGCTGCCGCCGCCTGCTGCCTTCCGCTACAGGGCGGCTTTGGCCTGCCTTTTGACATCGTTGGCCGTCCAAAGGGGAACGACCCTTCCACAGGCGGAGCCGGTATCTTCACGGTCTCATGGAGCTACTTCGACACATTCAAAGTTCCGGTCTTGAACGGACGAAATTTTACCGAGCATGACGACGGCTCGGCTCCCGGAGTTGTCATCATCAACGAGGCGATGGCAAAGGAATACTGGCCCCAGGGCGATCCGCTGTCGGACCGCCTGCTCATCGGCGTCGGCGCGGGTCCTGTTTTTGCGGAGCTGCCGCGCCAGATCATAGGAGTCACCGGCAACATGCGCAATGGCGGCCTCGATCAGGATCCTGAACCAACCATGTACATCCCGATCGCCCAGATGCCCGACAAAGTTACCGCGCTCAACTCCCGCATTGCGCCGTTGTGGTGGATCGTCCGCAGCCGCGTGGAGCCCAGCACGCTCGTCAAGCCCACGGCCGTTGCTTTGCGCGAAGCCACCGGAGGCCTGCCGGTGGGTCATGTCCGGACGATGAATGAAATTGCCATTGCAACCATCTCGCGGCAGCGCTTCAGTATGCTGCTGCTGACCATCTTTGGCTCATCGGCGCTACTGATGGCGGCCATCGGCATCTACGGCTTCATGGCCTACTCCGTGCAACAGCGGACGCAGGAACTCGGCATCCGCATGGCCCTGGGAGCGCAGGGCGCGAACATCCGCAACATGGTCGTGCGTCAAGGGATGGTTCTTGCAGGCATCGGTGTAGTGATTGGAATCGGCGGCGCTTTGGGGCTTACGCGGTTGCTCGCCGGTTTTCTCTTCGGAGTGAAGGCGTGGGATCCCGCGGCGTTTGTGGCGACACCACTGTTGCTGAGCATGGTCGCGCTTCTCGCCGTTTGGATCCCGGCCTATCGCGCCACCCGCGTCGACCCCGTGACCGCGCTTCGGTTCGAATGAAGCCGGAAGCAGAGCGCGGGCCGTCTTGCGAATTTCAGCCAGATCGGGTTAGCATTTCTCGTCCGCTGGAGAGTGGCTTATGTCCATCCGGGCCCCGCGTTTAGTGTTGTTCATCCTGCTGTTTGTGGTCCCCACCTTCTGTCAGTCCGCGCCCAAGGTTGCACCTCTGCCGTACGATCCGTTGGAACTGGCGACGGGCCCGACCGTGGTTCCGGACACGCCGGAAAAGCGGGCCGTGCTCCTGAACCTGCTAGAACGCGCGCGCCAGAACAGCGCGATGCACACGCCCGGCATGGCGCCTTTCTCGCTCAAAGTTTCCTTTAACTCGACGGGAGGAGACTCGCACAGTCAGGGTTACGGCGAGCTTGAGGAAACCTGGCTGAATGGCCAGACTTGGCGCTGGTCCGCGCGCCTGGGAGATTATTCGCAGCTCAGAATTTTCTACCAGGGTGAGGCCTACGACGACAAGCCGCGTGGGCACATGCCGCTGCGTTTGCAGATGGTTCGCAACTCCGTGTTCTGGCCTGTCGTTGGGAACTTCGCTCCTGCATTGATTCGCATGGCGACTGCGAAGTGGGAAGGCACGGAAGTCGCCTGCATACTGATGTCACGGCCAGGCAACGACGCGACGGAGACGCCGGGACGCCGCTGGGAAGAGAACGAATTCTGCATCGATCCCAAGACCGGCCTGCTGCGGATTCATTCCGAAGCCCCTGGCATTTATTCCGTCTACGACTACAACGGCGGCATTGAGTTCCACGGACGCGTCCTGCCGCGTCAGGCTACGATTGTGGAAGGCGGCACTAGCGTGTTGCAGATTCACCTCGACGATATTCAAGACGCAAACAACGATCCAAACCAGTTCGTGCCGACGAAGAAAATGATCTCGCACGGACCGGGAGCAATCATGGTCGGGCCCTTCCGTTTTCCCGAGTCTGTTCGAGCCCCTGCAGGATTTAGCGGCGTGGTCCAACCCGTGATCGTCCACGCGATTCTCGATCAGAAAGGGAAGGTTCTCGATGCCGAGGTCGTGCAGACTTCGGATCCCACGCTGGCTGCTGCAGCACTCAACGTGGTTTGGCACTCTTCGTATTTACCGGCCGAGCGCAAGGATCGTCCTTTGCAGCGCGAAGCGTTTATCAACGTGAAATTCACTCCTAGCTCGTGACCTATCCCTGAGGAGTTACAAGATCGATCTGGTAAGCTTACGGGTTACTCCGCGCAGTTTTGGAGAGATCGCCTCCTCATGAAGAATCGATCAGGGAATCGTCCTGCGGGATGGATTCTCGTCATCGCTCTGGCCGCCAGTGCGCAAACTTGGGCAGCTTCTACTCCCTCTGACAAAGACAAAACGGATCCGCTGCTCTCGGCCATGCAAGATGAGATGCAGCGCGCCCAAACCAGCCTGGGCAAGCTGGATCCTGCGCCCTATTTCCTCAGCTATTCCGTCTACGACCAGAACAGTTCTATGGCGGTCGGAAGCCAGGGCAGCCTGGTGAGTTCAATGCATGGCCGCCATCGCGCTGCGGATGTTTCCATGCGGATCGGCACTCCCGCACTCGACAACGCTCACGCGCAGAACCGTCCGTCGGCGAAGAGTTCCGGATCTCTGCCGCTGGAAAATGATCGCAATGCCATTGCCCGCGAACTCTGGCGCTTGACCTACCAGGAATATCGCAAGGCCTCGAAAGCGTATCTGAACGTAAAGACCGACACTCAAGTGCACGCCAAGGAAGAAGATACGTCACCGGACTTTTCTCAGGAAAAGCCGCCGACCTATGTCGAGTACAAGGAAGTTGCTCCGTCGCCTGACCAGCGCGTACTGGAGAAGTTAGTTCGAGACTATTCCGCGCACTTCCGCAGGTACCCTTACATTTATTCCTCAACCGTACTGATTACTTCGCAAAAGACGCTGTTTCATTTCCTCTCCACCGAAGGCAATCATGTGGTCGCTCCCAGCGCGTTCATCCGTCTTGCCATTCAAGCGGAAACGCGGGCCGATGATGGCATGGAGCTCATGCGCGTCGAGACCTTTCAGGCCGAGAGCCTCGAACATTTGCCGGCGGAGTCCGAAATCGCAACCCGCGTGGAAAAGATGGCGTCCGATTTGAAAGCTCTGCGGGAAGCTCCCTTGGCCGAGCCGTTCGATGGACCGGCGCTGCTTTCGGGGCGCGCCGCCGGAGTCTTCTTCCACGAAGTGCTGGGCCACCGCCTCGAAGGTCACCGCCAGCGCGGGGAGCAGGAAGGGCAGACCTTCACGAAGAAAGTGGACCAGCCGGTACTTCCGGATTTCTTGACGGTGATCGACGATCCGACGGTGCGCAAAATTAACGGAACGGACTTGGGCGGGTGGTATGAGTATGACGATGAGGGCATGCCTGCGACTCGCGTTGAGGTCATCAAGAACGGCACTCTGAAAAGTTTTCTGATGTCGCGCATGCCCATCAAGAACTTTGCTAACTCCAACGGGCACGGACGTTCGCAGCCGGGTCTTATGGCGACTGGGAGGCAGGGCAACCTGATCGTAACTTCATCCCACAGGGTCAAGGACTCCGAGTTGAGGCAGCAACTGATTGACGAAGTCAAGAAACAAGGCAAGCCTTACGGCCTGTATTTCGAAGATATCCAGGGCGGCTTCACCCTCACGCAGCGCTCCATGCCGCAGGCTTTCCAGGTTTTGCCGGTTCTGGTCTGGCGAGTCTATGCCGACGGGCGGCCTGACGAACTTGTACGCGGCATCGACATTGTGGGCACTCCGCTGGCCGCTCTGAACCGCATTCTTGTCACGGGAGAAAAAACGGAAATTTTTAACGGGGTTTGCGGCGCAGAATCGGGCCAAGTTCCGGTCGCGGCTGCGGCGCCCGCAATGTTGTTCTCCGAGATCGAAGTACAAAAGCGCGCCCATTCCCTGAATCGCCCGCCGATCCTGCCATCTCCCGCCCTCGACGATGGGATGTCCGGGAAAGATGCAGCAGCAAAACCGGGGGCACAACAATGACGGCGACAGCAAAGGCCGCGCTCATGACAAACCGATTGGCGAGACACATCCTTCTGCCGCTACTGGCGTTCGGGCTCCTGCTCCCATTTGGGTTTGCCCAGCAAAAAGCCGCCCAAGCCACCGACGATGTTGTTCTCGGCGCGATGCGTGCCGAACTGGACCGGTCCAAGGCGCGGCTGAAAATGGACCAGGTGGCTGCTCCCTATTACATCGAATATCGAATCTTCGATGTCGATCAATATTCTGCTGACGCTGCGTTCGGCGCTCTGCGTTTCGACGTGCGCACACGCATGCGTTTTGTTCGAGTTGTCGTGCGCATAGGGGATTACAAACAGGACAGCTACTTCGGCCAGGGTCCGGGCACGCTGGACGTCATGCCTCTCGACAACGACTCGCTGGCGCTTCGTCACCAGCTCTGGCTTGCCACGGACCGTGCCTACAAGTCGGCGGCAGAATCCTTGACCGCCAAGCAGGCGCAACTGAAGCAACTCACCGTCGACCAGCCGACGGACGATTTCGCGCACGCCGATCCGGTGCAGTCGATCGGTCCGCTGGCCGCTCTCGAGTTCGATCCAGAACCGTGGAAGCGGATGCTTCTGGATGCTTCGTCCCTTTACAAAGAGGATCCGGCGATCGAGTCGTTTGAGTCGCGTCTGAACTTTCAGGTAGTGAACCGGTATTTGGTCAATTCTGAGGGCACGGTCGTGCGCAGCGGTCAGAGCCTTTACGAGATGGCCATTGCGGCCAGTACGCAGGCCGCCGACGGCATGAGTCTGGCCCGCGACACTGCATTTAATGTGACCAGCGTGAAAGAGCTTCCGTCCGCCGCAGATTTCCTTGCGCGGGCCACGAAACTCGCTAGCAGCTTGAAGGAACTACGCGAAGCGCCCGTAACCGAAGAGGAGTACCGCGGTCCGGTGCTCTTCTCGGCCGATGCGGCTACCGCCATTTTTGCCGACCTGGTCGGCGAAAATGTTCTGGGCCACAAACCGGAACTCGGGAAGAACTCGCGCACCACTGGGGCGTTTGCGGCCAGTTATAAGACTCGAGTCCTGCCCGATTTCATTTCGGTGGTCGATGATCCTACGATCTCCTTGTATGGCGGACATGCGCTGCTGGGGCACTATGCGATTGACGATGAGGGCGTTCCCGCACAACGGGTCTCGGTGATTGAAAAAGGCACACTCGTGAACTACGTCGTTGGACGCGAACCGATTCGCGACTTCCCCAGCTCCAACGGCCACGGACGCGCACGGATTCCCGCCAGTCCGGCGGGGCCAAGTCTCGGCAACTTGATCGTGACTTCGTCCCAACCGCTCCCCAAGGATGAACTGAAGAAGAAACTCATCGACCTCTGCCAGCAGCGGGACCTACCCTACGGCTATTACGTCGAGACCTTCGGCGCGGGACTCAGCCCCCGGCTTCTCTATAAAGTGTGGGTTAAGGACGGGCACGAAGAGCTGGTTCGTGGTGGGGCCTTCGGAGACTTGGACATCCGCGCCCTTCGCAGCGACTTAATCGCTGCCGGAGATGCACCTTACGTGGAAAATCACGCGCTTGCCATTCCGCATAGCATCGTGGCTCCCGCCATACTGTTCGACGAACTCGAAGTGAAGCGCGCCAACCAGAACAAAGAAAAGCTGCCCGAGTACCCGGCCCCAGCAGTGGGCAAATAGCGGTGGGCGAATAGAAGTGCGGCCCTTCAAGCCTGCATTCATATCAGCGTTTGGCCGGTTACTCCCGCAGTTACCCATGCACCAAAATTGATGCACATTTCATCAACCCGTAACATTCCACTGCTAAAACAGGGATATGGATCTGCACGTGTACAACACGCTGATCCTTTCCGACCTGCACCTGGGTGCAGAGACGAGTCATGCGCGTGAAGCGACGCGCGTGCTCAAGGAAAACCGCTTCCAGCGGCTGATTCTGCTGGGCGACATCTTCGCCGATCTTAACTTTGCCCGCCTCACCAAGGAACACTGGAAGTTTCTAGGCTATATCCGTAAGCTCTCGAATCCGAAACGGAAGATTGAAGTGGTGTGGGTGGAGGGCAATCACGATCACGGGCTGACGAACATCATGTCGCACCTGGTCGGGGTGCGCGTGTACCAGGATTATGCGTGGGAATACCGCGGGCTGCGGCATGTGGCAATTCACGGTCATCAGTTCGATGGATTTCAGGTAAACCGGATGCGCCTCAGCCAGTGGGGCACGTCTCTCTACCTCCAGTTGCAGAAATTGGATTTCAAGAGCAAGCCGATTGTGCGACTGATTGACCGGCTGAATACGCGCTGGCTGCGCATGTCGCCGAAGGTCGCGTCTGGTGCCCTGAACTACGCGCGGCAGCACGCGGCGGACCGTATCTTCTGCGGGCATACGCACGAAGCAGTTCATGTAGAGCAGGACGGCGTGCACTACTACAACTCTGGTGGCTGGGTCGATTCGCGGCTGACGTATCTGACGATTGACGAACAAGGGGTAGAGATCCATGAATACGACACGCATGAATACGGCGAACGAGCTGACGATCGTGATTCCGGCGAAGAACGAGGCGAAACTGATTCCGCGCTTGCTGACTTCGCTGACGAATCAGGATTACTCGAAGATGTCGAGTACGAGAGTGTTGGTCGCTGACGCGAATTCAACGGACGGAACGCGGGAGATTGTGATGAGCTTCCGAGACCGGCTGAACGTCACCGTGGTTCGTGGCGGGATGCCGTCAGTGGGACGCAACCTGGGCGCGGCCCAGGCCGACACTCCCTACGTGCTGTTTCTCGATGCGGATATTGAGGTAGCCGACCGTTCGTTGGTGCGGCGCTGCGTAGAGAAGGCGCGGGCCAAGCAGTTGCACTGTGTGACCACGAACATTCTGTGCAATGACGGCAGTTGGCTCGACAAGGCGTTCTACGCGGGCAACGACTTCTTTCAGTACTTGTCGTACCTGCACCGTCCGTTTGCGACCGGGATGTTTATGTTCTTTGACCGGAAGAAATTCTGGGAGCTAGGTGGATTTCATGAGCAGATATTGTTCGCGGAAGATTACCGGCTGAGCCAGCAAGTCGAACGCAAACGCTTCGCGATTGTGCGCGGCGGCGTGTATACGACGAACCGGCGGTTCAAGAAGATGGGGCACTTGCGCGTCGGCTGGCTGTTCCTGTGGACGGCGATGAATTACTGGAACGAAAAATATTTCCTGCGGGATCACAAATATTGGGCGACAGAACCGGATAGCGTGCCCCGCGCCTAGTTCTCCCGGCGCTAATTTTCCTACGAGTTTTGTCGTGGCCACAAAAAACAGGGTTCAGCCAACCAGCTGAATCCTGCTTTTGCATGCGGGATTCGATGCGCCCTTAGAGGCGAACGACAATACCCACGCCCAGGCGGAAGTTGTTTTGATTGGTGCTGAAGAATGAGGTTCGCAGGTAATCGCCTTCGACGCGCAGGGCGATCGGACGGATAATCTTGTAATCGAGCCCGCCGCCGACCGCGTATGCGAACGATGTATTCGAAGGGGTGGGCAAAGTGCCACCAGTGTGGATGTGCGCTACGCCGACAAAGGCTTCGGCAAACGGCGTGAACTTGCCCACGGGTACTGAGAGCCGCGGTCCGAAGAGATACTCCTGCTCATGGCCTGTGACGTTCGTTGTGATCAAGCCGTTCGGGGTGGCTTCGGTGAAGTTTTCCGAACCGTAATGCCCAGCGACGTCGCCCACGATTCCGACGAAAGGCAGGATCTTACCCTCGAACGAGGCTTCCCAGCCGTTCAAGTTGGACCGGGTCACGGTCGAAGCGACCAGACTTGGGCCGAACGTCGAGGTGTTGGTGCTCTCGTAAGAATATCCGAAGAAAACATTTCCGGACGGTACTTGGGCATTTGCGAGCCCCGCGAAGAGAAACAATACGGCGGCAATGCACGCAGCTTTGAGCATGAAGCGATTCTCCCTTCCTGGCATCCATCAAACCCGTGTGGGGCGAGAAAGTTTTGGATGTATGGAGAGGAGATTCGGATACCCGCCAATTGGTTGATGAATAAATAGGAAGGGCCGATCAGAAGCGCCAGACGATCCCGGTCGAGGCGCGGTAATCGTTCTGGGTGGCGCTCAAGTAATGGGTGTGCATGTAATCGCCCTGCGCGCGCCAGGAAAAATTCTTGAAGGGCAGCTTATAGTCCACACCCCCGCCGACGTCGATCTCGAGCGGATTGTAGATGAAGCCGCTGGAGGTCAGATGGCGGATGCCGACCATGCCGTGTATGAAAGGCCGCCATCGGTCATAATTCATCGATAAACGCGGGCCGCCGACGAAGTTGTATTGTGTAACGCCGGTGCGATAAAAACCGCTCGCATCTCCCACCAGGCCGAGATGCGGATGACGCGTGAAAGGGATTGCCTCAAAGGAGCCGTTCCACCCGCGATAGCTCTGCTGGTTGGTGGCATTGGTGAGCTGCGCGTAGGAAACGCCGCCGTAGACGTTGCCATTGGGAAGAAGTCCGTTAAATTGTGCCGACATCGGAATCGAGAACAGCATGAAGCCAAAAAATGCCAGCGCCGCGGCAGCAGACTTGGACACGAATTATTCCTCCCCGGCGGTTGCGCCGGCAAAAAGTGCAATTTAATCAACGAAATCTGTTAGATGCAGTCTACTGGATGCCCAAGATGTCCCAGTTTACACAAATTTGTCCAGGCCGGGGCCGGGATACGGGCTCGCAGGATGGATGAAAATTTACCAGATATTCATGGTGCCAAAACCTAGGTACCTGCGTCTATCTACTAGCATGCAACCAATGGACATGAATTGGCAAATAGGCGAGCAGCCGGGAATTCTGGCTGCCTTTGACGTACCCAAGGAGTTGAAGTTGAAACTCAGTCTGGAAACACGTAATCGCGGTGATGTCGTCATCGTGCACTGCCAGGGCCGTCTCGTGTATCGCGATGAGGCCGCCGCTCTGTCTGGGGTGGTGGGCGCAGTCCTGCAACAGTCGCGGAAGCTGGTCATCGACCTTAGTGGGGTGAGTGCGATGGACAGCGCGGGCATCGGAGAACTGGTCCTGCTGCAGAACTGGGCGCAGGGCAAAAACGTAAGCCTGAAGTGTGCCGGACCAAATTCGCTGGTCAGCACGCTGCTCGAGTTAACCAATCTGGATTCGGTGCTGGAGGTTCATCCTTCGGTGGATACGGCGGTGGCATCGTTCCGCGAAGAGCGGGTATGCGCCGACTGCTGAGGCGGTTCGTTCTCAAATACTAAAGGAGCAGAGTTTTCTCTGCTCCTTCTTTATTTTCGTCCTGTACGGGCGAGGTGCGAGGGCTTGTGCCGTCCCTACGGGGCTCGTTCCATCCTTTTCGGTTCCCACCCAGGGCTTCCATCGTGGCTAACATATGCCGCCGCTTCGCGGCTCGAGTATCGCGGGTTCCGGGTTCATCTTCTCCAAGAGCGCACGACTAGCTCTCGCGCTGGAAACGATAGCGGCCTTTGCGGTCGAGGGCTACGGCTTCAGCTACTTTTAGAAATGCCCGGGCCGCATGCGACAGATTCGCGTCTTTGCGGTAGATGAGACGCAGCTTGCGTTTCAACTGCAGTTCGCGTACCGGAATTCCTACCAGTTCCCCTCTCGACAGTTCAGTTTCAACGCTAATCTCGGGCACTAATGCCACACCATGGCCCATAGCTACGAATTGCTTGATGGCCTGTAGTGTGGGCAGTTCGAGGTCCATGTGCAGGGGTGTTTTGTGCGTCTTGAACAACTGGATGACCTTCTCGCGATACGGCGAAGAGACGATGTGCGCCACGAACGATTCCGCCCCCAACTGCCGGATGCTGACCTGTGGAGCGGACGCGAGCGGATGTTTCGGCGGGACGATTAGCACGAGTTCGTCGAGGTAGACGACAACCGCATGCAGGCTTGGCTCCTGAGGTTCGTAAGACAGCACGCCGAACTCGGCGTTGTAGCGCAGTACGTCGTCAGGGATGCGGCTGCCCAGCGCCCGTTCGACCGTAACTTTGATCATGGGATGGAGCCGTCGAAACTCAGCCAAGAGTGGCAGCAGGTAGAGCACCGTGAACTCGTTGGCCGCGATGACCAGCTTGCCTTTTTGCAGCTCTCTCAGTTCGGTCAGAGACTCAGACGCCTCCGTGCGTAGGTTGATAAGTTTTTCGGCGTATTCGAAGAGAACCTTCCCCGCGTCGGTGAGGACGCCTTCCCGCGAAGAGCGGTCGAATAACGCCTCGCCGAGTTCGTCCTCAAGCTTGCGGATGGTCTGGCTGACGGCGGACTGGGTGCGGTAGAGTTTCTCGGCGGCGCGAGAGAAGCGGTGCTCGCGGGCTACGGCCAAAAAGACTTCGAGTTGGGAAAGTTCCATGCGGACCTCTTAATCAAATCTCAGAAACGCATTAGCCCAACTTATTATACAAGTGTAGCTAATGATTGCTGAAGAATTATAAGTTTTGCTTCTAGGCGAATCACCCTTACCATAAGGGATCAGTTTTGTTTTGAGGGAGATCCATGACCGCAGAGCGAGCCCGCATCACAGTTTTCGACACCACTCTTCGCGACGGCGAGCAGTCCCCGGGCTGCAGCATGAACCAGCCGGAAAAGCTGCGACTGGCTCACCAGCTCGACCGCCTGGGTGTGGACGTGATCGAGGCTGGCTTCCCCATCGCCTCTGACGGCGATTTCGAGTCGGTAAAAGCGATTGCTTCGGCGGTGCGACGTCCCGTTATTGCCGGATTGGCTCGTGCCTGCCGGCCTGACATTGAACGGGCATGGGAAGCTTTGCAGCACGCGGCGCGGCCTCGGATCCACGTGTTTTTAGCGACATCCGATATTCACCTGCAGTACAAGCTGCGGATCACGAGAGATCAGTGCGTGGAGCAGGCGCGGGAAGCAATCCGCTTCGCCAAGTCGCTTTGTGATGATGTGGAGTTCTCGCCTGAAGATGCGACTCGCACTGAGCCAGAGTTTCTATGCAGGGTGCTCGACGCGGTCGTCGAAGCTGGGGCAACCACGCTGAATATTCCGGATACGGTCGGTTACACCATCCCATCCGAATTTGGAGCGCTGATCACGACCATCCGGCAGCGAGTCAAGGGAATTGAGAACGTCACGATTTCGGCGCACTGTCACAACGATCTGGGCATGGCTGTTGCCAACGCACTGGCGGCGGTCTCTGCGGGAGCGCGGCAGGTGGAGTGCACGATCAACGGCATCGGGGAGCGGGCAGGGAACGCGTCGCTGGAAGAAATTGTAATGGCGATGCGGGTTCGGCCGGACCGGTATCCCTATGAGACGGGCGTGGTGGGCGATCAGATTTTCCCCTCCAGCCAGCTGCTGAGCGAGATCACCGGCGTGCCGGTGCAGCCGAACAAGGCGATCACCGGGCGCAATGCGTTTGCGCACGAGGCGGGCATCCATCAGGACGGCGTGTTGAAGAATCCGCTGACCTACGAAATTATGACGCCGCAGTCGGTCGGCGTGCCGGATTCGAAGCTGGTGCTGGGCAAGCACTCCGGACGGCACGCGCTCAGCATTCGCTGCGAACAACTGGGCTACCAGTTCGACCGCCGGGCGCTGGACGACATCTACCGCCGCTTTGTCCGGCTGGCCGACAAGATCAAGCATGTGGAAGATCATCACTTGCTGGAACTGATCCGCGACACGCACAAGCCCTCGGGATCAGCGACGCCGCTGATCGAGAAAATTGTTCCGCCGCAAGCAGCGGTCGTGAATGCACCCGCTCCTGAGCCCGCGTCCGAGGCGTCGAAACCCTTCCCGGTTGGACCGCAGACCAATGCGTTCGGCGTGCCGTTGCCGGTTCACGGCGATGCCCACCACGAGCAGACGCAGCAGGAAGACTACCTCTGGGGCGTCTAGCGAGACTGAGTCAATGGGGCGATTTTGTGATTGAGTGAGTTCACCAGCCACTCCTACCTGGATTCGCCCGCCTGCGCGATAGAATTACAGGGTTTCTATTAGCCATTTAAATTCCCGATTACCCAATCATCCCCATGCTCCTGAAACTTACGATTCTCCCTGGCGACGGCATTGGTCCCGAAGTTACCGAACAAGCCGTTCTCGTTTTGCAGGCGGTGGCCAACCTCTTTGGTCATCAACTTCAGCTCCAGACCAAACTCATTGGCGGAGCGGCATTGGTTGCGACGAATGATCCGCTGCCTGCCGATACGGTGAAGGCTTGCCTGGAATCGTCTGCGGTGCTGTTGGGCGCGGTGGGGAGTCCGGCGTTCGATCACAATCCCGGTCACCTGCGTCCGGAGGCGGGATTGTTGCGCATTCGGCGCGAGTTGGGAGCGTACGCCAACCTGCGTCCGGCGGTGTTTTTTCCGGCGCTGGAGGATTGTTCTCCGCTGCGCGCGGAACTGGTGCGCGGGACCGACATCATGATCGTGCGCGAGTTGCTGGGCGGCGCCTACTTTGGATCGCCAAGGTCGATCGAAGGTAAGCCCGGCTCGCGGGTCGCGGTGAACACCATGCGGTACGGTGAATCGGAGATCGAGCGCATCGCGCGCGTGGCATTTGAGTTGGCGATGAAGCGGCGGCGCAAGGTTTTGTCAGTGGACAAGGCGAACGTGCTGGAATGTTCGCGGCTGTGGCGGGACGTGGTGACGCGCGTGGCGAAGGAGTATCCCGAGGTGAAGCTGGGGCATCAGTATGTCGATTCAGCCGCGATGTTACTGGTGCAGCGGCCCACGGATTTTGACGTCCTGCTCACCGAGAACATGTTTGGCGATATTTTGTCGGATCAGGCTGGCGGCGTTGTGGGGTCGCTGGGCTTGCTGGCCTCGGCGAGTGTGGGTGGGCCGGTTGGGCTGTATGAGCCGGTGCACGGATCGGCCCCGGACATCGCTGGGAAGGGAATTGCGAATCCGCTGGGAGCGATCTTGTCGGTCGCGATGCTACTGCGGCATTCGTTTCAATTGGAGAAGGAGGCGGCGTGCGTGGAGAAGGCGGTTTCAGCCGTGCTCTCGAAAGGGGCGCGGACGGCGGATTTGGCGGGGAAATCACACACGGCGATTTCCACGACGCAGATGGGGAGCAAAGTCGTCGACACCGTCAAGGCGGCGTCGTATTGATTCGCGTTGTCATCGTGAGCAACGCGAAGGATATATGCAATTTGCCAGCGCCGAGGAAGTTGTGTAGGTCCTTCGCGGCAAAAAACGCCGCTCAGGATGACAGACCATCTTGGCTGGCGATTTTCCGCACGACGACGCTAAGCCTGCGGGCCCTGTTGGTTGTGCAGCGGTTGGGTGGCGGCCGCGCGGGCGCTATTGTATTTTCCGGTCAGGTCGAACCAGCGGATGCGGAACATCTCCATCACCATGCGGGAGCCGTCAACCAGCGGATTGATGCGGGTTCCACCGCTGTGTCCCCAAGCGACGGGAACCTCCCGAATTTTGAATTTCAGCTTCTTCGCCAGGAAAAGGATTTCGGGATCGAATCCCCAGCGTTCGATTTTTTGCAGCGGGAAGATCGCCTGAACGGCCGGTTGCTTGAAGGCTTTGAAGCCGCACTGCGTGTCCGCGAACTGCAGACCGAGGGTGAGGCGTAGCACCAGGTTGTAGATCCGGCCGAAGAGTTGGCGATGCAGAGGCTGGCGCTGGGTCTGGGTTTCGGCGCGCAGCCAGCGCGAGCCGATGGCGATATCGGCGCCGTCGTCCAGCGCCTGAAATAGCTTGGGCGCTTCTTCGATTGGCGAGGATAGGTCTGCATCGCTGAATAGTACGATTTGGCCACGAGCATGGAGCATGCCGTTACGCACGCTGTATCCTTTGCCGTGATTACCGGGATTTTCCACCAGGCGCACTACAGGATCTTTTGCCGCGAACGTGCGAACAATATCTGCCGTGTTGTCGCGGGACCCGTCATTGACGACGATGACTTCCACATCCCAGCCTTGAGCGTGGACGTAGGCCAGCACTTTCTCGAGCGTCGCGCCCAGTCGCGCACTCTCGTTATAGGCGGGAATCACGATGCTGTAAGTGGGATCCAAGAACAGTTCTCAGTTGCCAGTTCTCGGTTCTCAGTCTGGGCGACCGAAAGCGGAATCTGGCCAGTCGATGCAAGCAGCACTGCCATTGTACGTTGCGCTTTTAGGATTTCGGAAATCGGAGGTTGGTGCTGAGGTACCTCGGGGGCTAAAGCCCGCAAGCATAACGAAGAATTGATCGCAGCGCTTAAGCGCTGCGCCACCCAAAAGCGAATTCTAAAAGGTGAGATTGAGGAGTGAGCGTTTTTGAGAGCGGCGAACTGAGAACTGAGAACTGCCTTACGCTACTTGCCGCTGCTGCTCGAGCATGTAGAAGTACTCAGCGACCAGTTCGGCATCCCAGAGGCCTCGAGCGGCTTCTTCGCGCATGGTCTGGGCCGCCAGTTCGTGTGTTAGAGGCGCTTTGTAGGAGCGGGCAGTGCGCAGCGCGTCATACACATCTACGACTTGAAGCACCCGGGGGAGTACTGGAATCTCGGATCCGATCAAGCCGTCGGGATAGCCGGAACCATCCGAATGCTCGTGGTGGTTGCGGATGATGGGCAGCACCAGTCGCAGCGAATGCAGAGGTTTGCAGATGTTCTCGCCCGTGATGGGATGCAGCTTCATGACCGCCCATTCCGCGGGCGTGAGGTCGCTGCCTTTTTTCAGAATCTCATCAGGCACGGCGATCTTGCCCAGATCGTGCAGGTATCCGCCGCGCTTCAGCGCGATGATGGAATCCTCATCCATGCCGAGGTGCCGGCCCAGATCGGCGGCGCGCACGGAAAGCCGTTCACAGTGGCCCTCGGTGTAAGGATCGCGACCTTCGACGATCAGGCCCAAGGTGCAGAGAACGGAATCGGCGGTTTCCAGTTCGTCGGTGAATTCCTTCAAGCGGAGCAGCGACTTCACCCGGGCAATTAGTTCCTCGGCGAGAACCGGCTTGTTGAGAAAGTCGTCGGCTCCGGCCTCAATGCCGTGAACTTTGTCACTGCTGTCGCTGAGTCCGGTGATCAGGACGAAAGGAATCAGGCGCGTGGCCGGATTTTCCTTTAGCGTTCGGCAGAATTCGTAACCTGACTTCCCCGGCATCATTACGTCGGAAAGGATCAGGTCCGGCAGTTGCCGGTGTACTTCGGCCTCGGCCTGCTCGGCATTGGAGGCTGTGATCACGTCATAGCCACGCATGGAGAGCAACTGGCTCATCAGGCCAGCGATGCTGGGCTGGTCGTCGACGACCAGAATTCGCGGTGCACGACGTCGTGGTAGAAGGTCTCCCATCTCTTTATGAGAAGCGGCTTCGGTCGGCGAAGTTGTCTGTGCGTCCGACCGCGATAGGGAGCGAGAGGGAGGCAAGACATTCATGGCTAAAAATCGTTATTCTGGCCCTTTTGATTCTACAGCCATTCTCTCCTTTTCCGAAGAATGGCGGCGAGCTTTTTGAACACTACCACCGATTTCCGAACTGCGCCATTCCCATTTTGGGCCACGCACGCCACTCCTGTGACTGAAACGCTTGCTCTGTCCTCGTCGGCTTGCCTACTCTCAGCTCATGCGAACTGTGCGGACCATAATGCTTCAAACTAGGTTGTTTCTTCTGCTTATTGTTATGGCACTGTCGATTGCGGTAAGCGCAGCCACGAAAGTCCACGTCATCGCGTTGGGAAAGTGGACATCGGTGCAGTGGTTTCCGAGTGGAACGGATGACAAGCCGCGCACCCTCAAGATTCGCGCACTGGTGGTGGACGGGCGCGTTAAAGGATTTGTACTGTACGCCGCGCACGAAGTGACGGACCGGCTGTTTGTGGTACGGCGCATGTTTCGGGTGAATGACAGTCTTCCCGAAGATTCCGCGCCACGTTGGCAGTGGCAGCGAGGAGGCTGGCTGCTGGTCGACCGCCTGACCGGCCGCGTAGCCCCGATCAATCTTCCCGAATTCGACGCGTATCATTCCGCCGCGAGTTGGTACCGCGACTATGTCGCCTATTGTGGCGTGGCGGACGATGGAAAGAAGACGTACGCGATGGTAGCGCAGCTGAGCCGGCGCAAACCGGTATTGAAGAAGGAACTATCCAACGCCACAGTCTCTGAGGATTCGGCGCCGGACTCGGCGTGCCCCGTGCCTTCCTGGCAGCGCGGCCCGGTGCGGGTCAGCTTTGAGCCCGGCGGCAGCGCCAAGCAGACATTTGCTATCCGTGGGCATGTGGTGGACTTGGTGAATGATGCGGAGGAGGAACAGGAAGGGTCGAGGTAGTTGTGATTTCAGATTGAAGAAACTACAAGCGAGTGTTGAAACCTACAATCAATCTGAAATCTTTCAATCTGAAATCGTGCTTAATCCCCTGCTGCTTCGACCGCGGGCAGTTCTTCCGCGACCGTCTTCGCTTTCACCTTGGCGCTGGTGACGAGGATGACCGACAGCACCACAATCGCGCTTCCCGCCAGGATGAACCTGTCGACCCGCTCGTGCAAAATCAGCCAGCCCAGGAACACGGCCACCACCGGATTCACATACGCGTAGGTGGACACCTTGGATGTGGGAACGTGCTCCAGCAGCCAGATGTAGGCGGTGTAGCCGATCCAGGAGCCGCACACGACCAGATACATGGTGGCGCTCAGGCTGCGCGCGGTCCAGCGGACATGCGCGAGATCGCGGTTGAATAACGCAAAGATAAAATTTCCCGCGCCGGCTGCGGTGACTTGCCACCCGGTGGCGCTGAATACGTCCATGCCAGACTGCCAGCGTTTGGAGAGCACCGATCCCAGCGCCCATGAGAACGATCCGGCGATCAGGCTGATTGAGGCCCAGAATTCGCGATGCCCCATGTTGCCGGACTGCAACTGTGGCCATACCAGAACGAATAGCCCTAAGATTCCTAGTATCAGTCCGCCCTTCCCGCGTCCGGAAATGTGGTGGTCGCCGAGCAGCAGGGAATCGAGCACCAGAAACCACAGCGGGGTGATGGCGATGATGAGCGCGGCCAGGCCCGACGAGACGGTGAGTTCCGCGTAAGACAGCGTGAGGTTGCCGCCCATCAGGAGCAGCAGGCCTACGATTGCGGCCAGCGCGATTTGCTTCGGCGAGTAGAAAATCTTCCGCCCGGTCGCAGCGCACACGGTGAGCATGATCGTTCCCGCGATGGAAAATCTCACGGCGCACATCAGCGCGGGAGGAATGGTCTCGACGGCAATGTCGATGCCCAGATAGGTCGAGCCCCAGAACAGGTACACGAGTCCGAAGGCAAGAATCACCATCCACCGGCTTGGGCGCTGAGCGGAATCCATTGTCGTGAGAAGCAGGGGGAAGTTAAAAGATATCAGACGAGCGCCGGGACAGGTTGGATTCTAAACTTAAGATTGCTCACGAGTGGAATGGCAGAATGCTAACGACTGGAATGGCGAGTCGTCGGAAACAACGTGTGTTAAATCCCTGGCGAATCGCCTGCATCTAATCCTTCGAGGTGCGACATGCAATTGAAGCCCTTCCTGCTGGACATGTGGCTGGACACCTACGAGCATGACATCGAATTCAACTTGGCCGCAAGCGAAGGACCGCGTTGGACATTGAATGAGATCCTCAGCTTGGCGAGTGAGGAGGAACGGCACCGCTTCCTGAATCACAAATTGGCCTACAGCCGCCCGGCAGGAGCCGAGGGCCTACGCGCGGCAATCGCCGACATGCAGGATGTTCCCGCCGACACGGTCCAAGTCGTAACCGGCGCCTCGGAAGCACTTGTCATCCTAATGTGGCTGGCTGCGGAACCCGGAGCAAACGTTGTCCTGCCTCGACCAGGCTATCCGCCCTTTTCCGCGCTGCCCGAATCCCTTGGGATCAAGATTCGCTACTACGTTGTTCGCAAGGAGAACGACTTCCGTATCGATCTCGAGGAGATCCAGCAACTGGTAGATCGAAATACCAAGCTGGTACTGGTGAACAGTCCCCACAATCCCACTGGCGGCACCATCAGCGATGCGGAACTCGACAGCTTGCACGACTTCACTGCGTCTCGTCAGATTCAACTTGTGAGCGACGAGGTCTACCACCCGATCTATCATGGTCATCCGACAAAGTCGGCTTCCCGCTTGCCGCATGCGACCGTCATTCATGATTTCTCGAAAGCTTTCCCTTTATCTGGAGTGCGGACCGGTTGGATGATTGAGCACGATGCCAAGCGTCGCGAGCGCTACTGGAATGCGCGCACCTATTTTTCCATCTCTAACAATACCTCCGGAGAAATGCTGGCGGAGATTGCCATGCGCCGGCGGGATGTCGTCCTCGGGAAGACGGAGCAAACCGCAACTCGGAATCTTCGGCAACTTGTCGCCTTTATGTCCGAACATCGGGACACACTGGCCTGGATCCCTCCTCGAGGAGGAGTCACCGCCTTCCCCTGGCTGCTCAGCGGAGAGAACAGCCGCGCCTTCTGCCAGGCGGCTGCGGAACAGGGCATTCTGCTTGCCCCCGGGGATTGTTGGAACGCGCCTTCGCATTTCCGCCTTGGGTTCGCGGCGATGACCGACAAATTTCCTGACGCCCTGGACCGTCTGGGAGAATTTGTCAAAAGCTGGTCCGCCGCAAACGCGACCCAGGCATAACGAAACCTGCTTCTATAGGTCTGTTACTTCAGCTTCTCGTATTCCGCTTTGGCGGTTTTGAGAATCGGGACATCGGGATCGGCATCTTTCCAAATGGCAAAAAAATCCTGATAGGCTGTGCGCGCTTTCGCGCTGTCGCCGGAGAGCGCAAAAGCGCGGCCCAAGCCGAGTCGGGATAACGCTGCAAGTGGGGTGTTCCCGGTGACACCTTTGTGATCCAGAACCTTCTGGAATTCAGCCGCGGCCAGACCGCCCTCCTTCATCTGGAGATAGGCAAGGCCACGCAAATAGGCGGGGCTGCCCAGAGCGACATTGCCGAACTCGTAAGCCTCGGCAGAGCGCAACTCGTCGACCGCTTTGGACCCATTGCCCCGCCGCAGTTCCGCTCTCGCCCGAATCGTGGGGATGTCGACCTTTTGCGCGAGAGTCTCCAACGGATAGTTCTTGTTCAGACTGTTAGCCAGACTCTCAGCTTTCGGGACATTGCCGCAGGTGGCAAAGACGGATCCGGCTATCGCCGAAGCTACTCGCCCGGGATTCGACGGAAGCTTGGCAATATCCTCACTTGCACGCGCGCAGTCGCCAAAATCCGCTTCTATCAAGGCTAGTCCGGCGAGGTCGTTCTGCGCGCCCTCGAGCATGCCGTGGTTTTTCTGCATCTCGATCGCCTGTTGGGCAAGTTCGCGTTCCCGGCGCAGTTTCCCGGCACCGGCTTCAGTCTGTGCATGGATGGAGACGAAGCGGAATTCTCCTGGCTTACCCTTGGCCCAATCAGATTCGCGCTGCGCATCGGCCGTCCATCCAGCGTGCTCGGCTTCAAGGTAGCCGAGCCAGTGAATGAACTCCGAGTCCGGAAACTGCTTGAGCGATTGCTCCTCGATCTGTTTCGCCTCATCAAACCGGCCCAATTCGAAATAAGCGCCGCTCAATCCGATATGGGCATTGGTCGAGTTCGGGTCAATTTGTAAGCTGTCTCGTGCAGACGCGACCGACTTCTCGAAATCTCCCATCTGCCCGTAGGCCACACCCAGGTTGTTGCTCGGGACGCTGTCGTTTGGGTACGTCCGCTTGTAGAGTTCCAGAGTCTCGATTTCCTTGTCCAGTTCGCCAGTCACCGAGTCGTAATAGTGATCGGCGATGTATAGCTTTTCCCGTTCGCTCACGCGATCGCGCAGTTCGTACGCCTTGCGGGTGCTCTCTTTCGCCTTTTCCAGTTCGCCGTCCGCGGTATAAACGACTCCCATGCGCGCGTAAACCCAGGCGAAATTTGGATCGAGTTCGACGGCGCGTTTGTAGAACGGCAGTGATTCTCGTTCGCGCCCTTGATCGAACTCGGCATTGCCCATGGCAAATGCCTTAAGCGCTTCGAGCGAGGAAGTAGTGACTTGCTGAATCGGGGTGTCGAATTTCTGGATTGAGGCCAGTGATTCTCCCAGCTTGCCCCGCATCTTTGACACGGCGCTTCCCAGAGCGCTCAGCACTTGCTCCTTGCTGGAGGCTTCGGCCTGTTCCTGCGCGAGCGAGTCGCCGCTCTGGCAATTCACCGCGTTCAAAGTAATCACGTACTGGCTGCCCAGATTGGCAATCGATCCGGCAAGCATGGCCTTGCTTCCGGCGCGGAGGCACAAGTCGCGGGCCAGTTCGGTAGTTAGGCGTTCGTCAGGAGATCGTCCCATGAAGCCCAGAGTTTCGCGCACCCGGGCTCCAGGCAGCACGCGGAGGAACGGAGATTGTTCCAGATCCACAGCGAGCGCCTGTTTGAGCGTGCCGTCAAACACGGAATCACCCGTGGTGTTGGTGAAGTCGGCGAGCACGATGGTGTCCTGCTGGGTGAGAGCGTTGGATGATCGCGAATGAAGGTACAGACCCACGGCGAGCAGCGCAATCACAGCGAGGGCGGCGGGCAGGGCGATCTTCCATCGTTTTGCGGAGCCGGCCGCTGCAATTGTGCCGCTCCGCAAGCTTGTCCAGGCAACAGCAGAAGGTGGAACTGAGGCGGAGGCCGACGGATGCGACGAAGGGCTGGGCGGAACTTCCCCCGACACCCGTGAAGTAGACGCGGAAATTGCTGCGGGATTCACCGGTTCAGCCCGATCAGGCGCGTCCGGAACCCGGTCGGAACTGTGCACGACGGCGTGTCCGCTGCCCGTGTCGCGCTTGAGGCGCTGCAGGTCGGCACGAATGTCGGCCGCGCTCTGATAGCGCAGGTTGCGGTCCTTCTCCAACGCCTTGTTGATGATGTCTTCCAACTTTGGCGGCAGATCGGGATTCAAACGAACCGGGGAGACTGGAGCCCGATCAAGAATGGCTTGGAAGATCAGCGCTGATGTTTCTCCGCGGAATGGCAGCGTGCCGGTGGCCATCTCATAGAGCACCACGCCGAAGGAAAACAAATCGGTACGCGGATCGAGTTCCTTTCCCTTGGCTTGCTCGGGTGACATATAGGCGACCGTGCCCAGCGTGGAGCCGGGGCTGGTGAGATGGTCTTCAACGACAACGGACGTGGGCGCAGTAACGTCGGCGATCTGCGCGCTCGACGAAGGACTCGCCTTCACCTTGGCGAGACCGAAGTCGAGAATCTTGGTGTGTTCGCGTTTCGTTACGAAGATGTTTGCGGGCTTGATGTCACGGTGAACGATGCCGCCAGCGTGCGCCGCGTCGAGGGCGTCGGCAATCTCGATCCCGAGCGAGAGAATCGTTTCCAACTCCATCGCACGCCCCGCGATCATGCGTTTGAGCGTGAAGCCGTCGAGGAACTCCATGACGAGGAATGTGCGTCCGTCTTCTTCGCCGATGTCGTAGATGGTGCAGATGTTGGGATGATTCAGTGCCGATGCCGCCTTGGCTTCGCGGCGGAAGCGCTCCAACGCCTGGCGGTCTTGCGCGAGGTCATCGGGCAGGAACTTGAGGGCGACGAAGCGGCCGAGACGAGTGTCCTCGGCCTTATAAACCACGCCCATACCGCCGCCGCCGAGCTTCTCGACGATCCGGTAGTGGGAAATAGTCTGATCGAGCAAAGGAAGTGGCCCCGCCCTCGGGTCCTGCCATGCTAAGGCGGAAGCGGGCGGAAGTCAAAGAATTCAAAGTTGCGTGTTATCTGCTCCAAGGCAAATTTCGCGTCAGCTTCTGATCCAAGTCCCCCAGCGCGAGGAGGCCCTAGCACGCGAAACGAATCACATACATCTCAGGTTCCAGAATTTTCTCTGCGCTTGAGGTTGCTGGTAACATCTTTTCCCGCGCGGATGTCGGACAGCAACTGGTCGAGCCTCGCCGCCGCGCTCTTCAATACTTGCTGATCGACGTTCGCACCTGCTTTCAACATCTGCTCGAGGCGACTGGCTGCGCTTTTGAGTTTCTGCAGTTCCTCGGCTGGGATCTGTTTCTGTGGTCCTTTCCCGATCGACTGCATCAGGTTCACGATCTTTTCGCGCACATCGCGATCCGGACCCTGGTTGTCCCCACTATTCATGGCCACCTGCACAAAGGAAACATGGACGGCATCAGAGAAACTTGAGGCGAGGTGGCAATCAAAGATTATCATCGGGCGACACTCAATGCGGAGAGTGGCGGCTGAAGCATCCTGGCTCCGGCCATCTTCCCATGGAATTTGAGTGAATCGCCTTCTCATCGCGTCTGACTTACACCAACATTCCTCTCCCCTGTGACGGGGAATCCCTCCCGCCGGTCATCGAACGCCGTTCCCGCATCGACTGGTACCTAGGTATCGCCAATACTATCGTCCAATTGCGTCGCGTCCATGCTTCTGTTGTGATGCGGTGGTCGCAGCCGATGTGAGTTCCGCCTAAGTTGCTGGCGATCGAAAAGGCATGAACATCAGGATTAAGGCGAAGTAGTCAGGATTGCTGATATCAGTTTACCTAAGCGTATTGAATGGAGGAACCATTATGAAACACTACACATTCTTGTTGGTTGCAGTTGCAACAATGGCCGGTCTTGTCGCCCTCATTGCCCCGGCACCAGGACACGCGGATGGAGAACCCGTCCCGATCTTCGTTACCGAAATCCCCCAGGGGTACCGCGACTGGCAGTGGATTTCCTCGGCCCATGAGGCAGGCAACCTCAATAGTTTAGGTGCCGTCCTGGGCAACGATGTAGCGATCAAGGCCTTCCGTGAAGGGAAGCTTCCGTTTCCGGACGGCGCGATCATCGCTGCATTGCATTACCACAACGTCGCGTCGGAGGAGAACAACAAAGTTTTTGGCCAGCCTCAATCTTTTGTTCCCGGCCTCCCCACGAACATTCAGTTCATGGTGAAGGACTCAACAAAGTACGCCGCAACCGGCGGCTGGGGGTTCGCTCATTTCCAAGACGGCAAGCCTGGCGACGCGGCGTTTATGAAAAGCTGCTTCCCCTGCCACGAGAAGTCCAAAGGGAGCGACCTTGTCTTTACTCGTTATGCACCTTAATGCTGAAAACGGAGCAGAAAGGAATGAGACGATGGCCACACAAATCGAATCGAGTCGTGTGCCTGCAATAAGCTGCGTAATGCGTCCATTACCGGCATCTGGCTTTGCGCGGGACACTTGAGTGAGATGGCCGATAACAACCGTTAGCCAGACTCGGGGCAGTCAGTCGCAGTTTCGTGGACTCACTTCAATTCTAGACACAGACCGAGCACACAAATCAAAGCTAACAGACAAGCACGTACTTCGGGTGCAAGGGTTGCAACGCTAGCGGCACCTTCTGCTTCATCGCCAGAAGCCACCCCCGTGCTTTT
Organism: uncultured Acidobacteriaceae bacterium; assembly: GCA_963832015.1. Classification (GTDB taxonomy): domain Bacteria; phylum Acidobacteriota; class Terriglobia; order Terriglobales; family Acidobacteriaceae; genus Sulfotelmatobacter. Next base: position 60,958 of record CAWHSR010000008.1, on the reverse strand, counting down.
CTGGCCAGTCTGACCACAGCGTTACAAGGCCAGCGTAAACAATCAACACAGGAAGATACAGCCACAGAGTAGGGAACTGCATGATCCACCGACGGTTGAGTATGACACACAGAACGCGCCCGATGGCGTCGCTTGTCGAAAAATCCCACACTCAAAATGCCCGGAACTGGGATTCTGAGTGAAATGGCGGTAACAGCAGTTGATAACAGCAGTTGAAGAACCTCGATGGAAAGCATGGCTAAGGGTACTTCTGAAACTCTAGCCCATCTGCCCAAAAATCATGCCTGAACTGGCCCCGCAACGAAGGCGCAATCACGTCTCAGCATGTGACTACTGAACCCTCCCTCCCGAGAATCTGTTCATTTCTTTTGAGAACCCGGCCATAAGCAAGTCGAACTCGTCCGCCCTTTCGCGCCCGCACGTGGCTTCCATGGAGGTGAGCATCGTTGACGTGAGTGCATCGAGACCGTCGCCGAGGCTTTTGGGTCTGTGCTGGTCATTACCTCGCCTACTTCAATGGCCAAACGGCGGACCCTTTCGGGTCGCTCTCCAACCATCGTCACAGTTCTTGGCTGGACTTTCGCCGCCAAACCGCCGGGTCGGGGAATCAAGCCAACTGCCCGATCACAGTGATCGGAATCCAGCCACTCAGTATTTGGGACACTACCCAGGAACGAGCAAAGGACACAGTGTAAATCCGCAGTCGGCGAAAAATCTCGATAACGATCATTGATCGCGTTGAGATCCGAACTGCCTGAATCAAGTCAGGCAGAAGTTACCGAAGTACATGCACTACCTTCATTTGACCATACGGTTTGCGCTCGATGAGGATGTTTGAGTGCGTGCCGGGGATCAATCTAAAAGGTCAAGAGGAGAAATCATGAAGAAAGCAATCGGAGCAGCTGTTCTTTCTGCGTGTCTGACGTTCGTTGCCGGAATCGCCGTTGCCCAAAGAGTTCACGACTGGCACGACCTGGACAAGTGCCATGACCACGTCATGGAAGCAATCCACGAGATGGAAAATGCCCGCGCCGCGAACCACTACGACATGGCCGGACATGGCGCTAGGGCAGAGGAGCATCTGCGGGCGGCTGAACACGAGCTCCACGAAGCGATCGAGGCCGCCAGGCGTTAAAAACCTTTCAGTCTGTCAGCATCAGTACGCAGCCGTCAGGTGGTCTTCCACTGACGGCTGTTTTTGCGTTTTTTGGGATTGTGAAAGGGGGTTCCGCCGTTCATCCCTTCCAGATATAATGATTTAGCGATGTCGACGGTTTCCGATGCTGCGCATGAATCCCAATTCGCGCCTTGCCCAGTCGCACAGGTCCGAGTGCTGGAGGCCCTGCCTGGTGTCTCTTCATGTGTTCAGCCCCCGGCGCTATCGGGCGAACCTGCCATCGCGTTTGCGTCCCAGCCTCTTCGGTAGCGACTAACTTCTTATCCTCCGTCTGATTCGCTTTGGACTGCGTGCGTCCGAACCAGGATTCGCGCGCTTCGAGGCTGCCTTTCCCCACAACGGGCAACCGACTACTGACGGTTGCTAACGGAGGATTTCATGACGACGAAGACCATGACCGCGATCGGTCCCAAAATCAAGACCGCCCTGCCTGGGCCCAACGCCAAGCGCGTGCTCGAGGGCGACGAGAAGTATATTTCGCCGTCTTATACCCGTTCGTACCCGATGGTAGCCAAGAGCGGGCGTGGCATCGTGGTGACCGATGTCGACGGGAACGAGTTCTTTGATTTTTCTGCCGGCATTGCAGTGACCTCGACCGGCCATTGCCATCCTCATGTGGTTGCCGCCATTCAGAAGCAGGCAGGCGAACTCATTCACATGTCTGGCACCGATTTCTATTACGAAAACATGGTGGACCTGGCGGCGCGCCTTTCGAAGATTGCGCCCATGCCGGGGCCACACCGCATTTACTACGGCAATTCTGGGGCGGAGGCGATTGAATGCGCTCTGAAGCTGGCGCGCTACCACACCAAGCGGCAGCACGTGATTGCATTCTTCGGCGCATTTCACGGACGGACGATGGGTGCACTGTCGCTGACGGCGTCGAAGCCGCAGCAGCGGCGGCGGTTTGCTCCGCTCGTGCCGGGCGTGACGCACGTGCGCTATCCGGATGTGTACCGCGGCTGTGTAGGGGGTACGCAGGATCCCGACAACTTCGCGCTAGGCTGCGCCCGCTTCATCGAAGAAAAGTTGTTCAAGACCACGCTGGCCCCGGAAGAAGTGGCCGCCATCTTCGTCGAGCCAGTCCAGGGCGAAGGTGGATACGTCGTGGCGCCTAAGATCTTCATGCAGGAGCTGCGGCGCATTTGTAATCGTCACGGCATCATGCTGGTCGTGGATGAAGTGCAGAGCGGCATTGGCCGTACCGGCAAGTGGTTTGCTGTCGAGCACACCGGCGTTGAACCCGACATGGTTTGCATGGCGAAGGGCATAGCATCGGGCATGCCACTCGGCGTCACGATGACCCGCGCCGAAGTCATGGACTGGGTTCCCGGCTCGCATGCTTCGACTTTCGGCGGCAATCCCGTGGCGATCGCGGCCGCTCTCGCCACGCTCGATGTCATCGAGAAAGAACACCTGCTCGAGAACTCCGCCAGCGTGGGCAATCACATGATGAAGCGCATGGCCGACTGGCCGAAGAAGCTGAAACTGGTAGGCGATGTGCGCGGCCGCGGCCTCATGATCGGCGTCGACATCGTCAAAGACCAGGTCACCAAGGAATACGGCAACACCGAGCGCGACCGCATTGTCGAAATGGCGTTCGAGCGTGGCCTGCTGTTCCTGGGCTGCGGGCCGAGCACGGTGCGGATCTGCCCGGCGCTGGTGGTCACGAAGGACGAAGCCGAGGTCGCGATGGATGTGCTCGAAGAGTGCATCTCGGAAGTGGGCAAGACCGCTTAGCTAGAGAAGGCAACTGAACCGCAAGACCTCCACCACGGAGGCGCTGAGACACGCAGAGAAACAAATCAATTTCTCCGTGACTCAGTGTCTCCGTGGTGATTAGTTTCGAGAAGGAAATTTCAGCTTAGCCACCAGATCCTGGTAGGTCGGCTCGTGGTTCAGACTAGTGAATGCCGGATCGGATTCCAGATGCACCATGGAATCGTCGTGTTTCTCGTAAGCGATCTTCAAATATTGCAGAGCTTCCTGTTTGTTCCCCAAGAGGGAGTCGGTCTGTGCGACCGAGTAGGGTGATAGCAACCCGCTCTCGTAGAGCTTCTTCTGCAAAGCCAGCATATTCCGCAACATGCCTTGGGCGCCTGCCGCGGCGAAGCCTTTCGCGGCTGCATCGACGAGTTTGAGACTCGATTCGTCGCGCATCAGAACTGCTTCGTGCTTCCACTCCGCCAGATATGGAGCATAGTCTCCACTTGCGAAGTAGATGCTCTTCAAGTAGCGGTGGGGAGAGATGAAATCCGGTTCCGTGGCTTCCAGTTGTTTCAACAGAGCGATGCCTTCCGCGCACCGGCCAGCCTCGCAGAGCAGGCTCCCCTTGTCGGTCAGCACTGATTTCGATGCCGGATCGAGAGTTTGAGCGCGCTCGATCTCTGCCACTGCCTCCGAGTGACGGCCGACGGTTGCGAGATAAGTGGCATACCAGTGGTGCGCGACCGCGTTGTTGGGATTCAGCTCAAGGGCGCGGCGGAATTCGCGTTCGGCTCCCGCGGCGTCCCACGTACCGTAGAACAGGGCGAAGGCTAGCGAGGCATGCGCCTCCGAAGACAGGTCGTCGAGTTCGACAGCCCGTTTCGCCGCTGCCAAGGCGCGCGGATAAGCGTCGCTGGCCGGCATCCCGGCGTACTCGCGCAGCAGGTTGTAGCAATCGGCAAGGCCGACGTATGCCGGAGCATAGTTGGCATCGTGGATAATGGCCTGCGTAAAGTAGTCCACCGCTTTATTCAATCCGTCGGGGGTGCGCTTTTCCCAATAGAACCGCCCTTTCAGATAGAACTGCTCGGCCTCAGCGTTCGTGGAGTGATGGACAGCACCGTTTTCAGTTCCTGCTCTAACCGAGCGGTGTGTCAGCCACAAACTCGACCCAGCCAGAAGAACACCCACTACCAGACCGACGCCCATCCATTTCCAGTTTCTGTGCGAGGATGCCGGAATAGCCTTGTCGGCCGTAGGCTCGGCGGCCTTGACCAATATCGGGCCTGGCGGGGGCGGCAGCGGCGCTGGCGCGTGGGTGGGTGCGATCCAACGATAACCACGGCGCTCGACGGTTTGAATATAGATGGGATTCTCAGCGGAGTCCCCTAATGCGTCCCGAAGGCGGTTGATAGCGCTGCTGATGCCGTGATCGAAATCGACGAATACGCCTTCCGGCCAGAGCGCCTCGCGGAATTGCTCCCGGCTCAGAACTTCGTGGGGCCGGCTCAACAGAAGCCTGAGCGCGCGAAACGGAAGATCCTGAATCTTGATCTTGACTCCGTTCTTGCGGAGTTCGCCCGAGAACACGTCGGCCTCGAATACTCCAAAACGAATCAACGCTCGCGATCGTCGGGCTGGTTGCATGCGCGCTTTGCTCAGTAGGAGTCTAGCATCCCGCGGCCCCGAGCAGAATCCCCGTTTCGTGCCATATCACCACCTCACTTTGCCTGAGTGAGAAATGCTTGCATTTCATTGGAAAACAGCGAACTTAGCGGGTGAACTACGTTTGCAAGAGGCGTGAATTGACGCCCAGCCAAGGTGTCGGCGAGAGTACGCGAGAGCGTTGCTCGTCGCAACTCTCACGGAATTGATTTTTGTTGCTGCCTTCTTTGGGGGGAGGATAGCGACCAAGCCCGCGGTTTTGTCCGCGGGCTTGTTTTGTGTGTGGAGAGATGGTCGGCAGGGGAGATTCCGCATCCGTTTCCCTGTCTGGGACGGACTTAGTGCCAATTTTGTGAATCTGTGAGGCCACTCACATATCGTGACCGCCCTCTCCCGTACATTTAAAGTCGACCCACATGCTCCCGGCCGTTCTCACTCAATCGATCATTCATAGCCGGGATTGGATTGCGCAGCGAGTGTTGTCGGCTGATCATCGGCCAAGGCACCTGCGCACTGGAATGCACGGGGAGGAAGACGCATTCTTCCACCTCCGGAAGCTGGGTTACGTGATGGTGGCTCGCAATTTCCGTTCGCCACGTTGCCGGGGAGAGATCGACCTAATCGGCTGGGACGCGGATGTTATTTGTTTCATTGAAGTTAAGACGCGCACGTCGCGCGATGTGAAAGCTCCAGAGGCAGCCGTCGATCGGCACAAACGGCGCGAGGTGGCCATGGTGGCGCGGGAATACCTGCGGCGAATGCCACCTACGTGCCAGTGGAGATTCGATGTGGTAAGCGTATACTATGCCCATCTTAGTTCCCGCCCCCAGATTGAAGTGTTTCGCAACGCTTCCTTGACGGCGTAAGATGTAAGGTTTCTGCAACCCACTGAAAGGATTCTGTAATTGCCTGAACTAAGAAAAGATCCGATTGTTGGCCGCTGGGTGATTATTTCGACGGACCGGGCCAAGCGCCCAACCGATTTTGTCCGCGAAAATATGAGGATTAAGGGGGGATTCTGTCCCTTCTGTTACGGGAACGAGACCAAGACGCCACCCGAGATCCAGGCGTACCGTCCCAACCCCAATGGCGGCCCGGCACCGCAACGTGACACTCCGGGATGGACCGTTCGCGTGGTACCCAATAAGTTTCCGGCCCTGGGGATCGAAGGCACGCTGAACCGCCAGGCCGAGGGCATGTTCGACCGCATGAACGGCATCGGCGCGCACGAAGTCATTATAGAAACGCCCGACCACACGGCCAGCCTCGCGACCCTGCCTCCCAAGAGAATCGAAGATGTTCTGTGGACCTTCCGCGACCGCATTCTCGATTTGAAAAAGGATCGCCGGTTCAAGTACATCCTGATTTTCAAGAATCATGGCGAAGCGGCGGGTGCGTCGCTGGAGCATGCGCACTCCCAACTCATCGCGCTGCCCATTCTGCCTATTAACGTGGTGCAGGAACTCGAGGGGGCCAAGCAATACTTCCTTTACAAGGAACGCTGCGTGTTTTGCGACATCATTCGCCAAGAGATGGACAGCGGCACGCGCGTGGTCGCGGAGAACGAAAATTTTCTGACGCTCGCGCCGTATGCTCCGCGCTTTCCCTTCGAAACGTGGATTCTGCCCAAACAGCACGAGTCGGCGTTTGAGAACTCGTCATCGCACATGTTCGAGAACCTGGCCCGGGCGATGAAGGATTTGCTCGGCCGCGCTGACCGGGTGCTCGACAATCCGCCCTACAATCTCGTGATCCATACTTCGCCGGCGCAGGATCCGACGAATGATCACTATCATTGGCACATTGAATTCATGCCCAAGCTGACCAAGACGGCGGGATTCGAATGGGGAACTGGCTTCTACATCAATCCCACTCCCCCAGAAGAAGCGGCGAAATTCCTGCGCGAGGCGAACGTGGAAGAGCCTGCTCCGGTTTCCGTCGGATAGGTGGAATTCGCGGGGTAGGAAGAAATTGAATTCAAGAAAACGACTGCAAGAAAATGAAGGGCACGGCTTGTTGCCGTGCCCTTCGCAATTGGGCCTTAGAGAGAGTGAAGGGCAGTAAATCCTTACGGGCCCTTCATGAAGGCAGGATAGGCGGACCGTCGCGGTCGTTTGTCACGAAGTTGTAAAAGTTCCTGGAACGAAAAGTCTCTGACTTGTGTGCCGGTCCATGTGTGCCGGTTCATTGACTCTCGTCCCCTTGACCACTAGTATGGCCGGTTTTGAGGTTCCCCATGAAACGCTGCTGGCTGGTGCTTCTGCTCGCGGGATGGGCTTATGCCTCTCCTGCTCCCTCCAATTTGATTGCGAACGTGTCCGGGCGGACGACGATCGATCTCAATGGCGCCTGGCGCGCCATCGTAGACCCGTTCGACAACGGCAAGTCGAGTTTTTTCCGCAATGAAAAGCAGCGCAACAAGGGTGAGCGCGTCGAATATAGCTTCGACGCGTCGCCCGTGATAAATGTTCCGGGAGACTGGAACACCCAGCGCGAAAACTTGATGTTCTATGAAGGTCCGGTGTGGTATCGGCGCGAGTTCATCTACCACAAGCGAGCCAACACGCGCGTCTTTGTCTACTTCGGCGCCGTCGATTACCAATCTACTGTTTATCTGAATGGAGAGAAACTGGGCGAGCATGAAGGTGGATTCACGGCATTCAATTTCGAGGCGACGTCAGTTCTGCGCGATGGCGACAACTTTCTGATTGTCGAAGTCAGCAACGCGCGCCGCGCCGACGCCGTACCCGCCTTGAAGTTTGACTGGTGGAGCTATGGCGGAATCACGCGCGACGTGATGCTCGTGGAAGTGCCCGCAGTATTCGTTCAAGATTATTCCGTGCAGTTGGCGCGGAGCTCGCAAAACGAGATTGCTGGATGGGTGCAATTGAACGGCGTGCAGGCTCCGCAAAAGATCACGCTCGAAATCCCGGAGGCTGGCGTTCAGGAAATGATGACCGCCGATGCTGCGGGTCGCGCGAGCTTTCATCTCACTGCCAAGTTGGAACTGTGGTCTCCGGCGCATCCCAAGCTGTACGACATTGTCGTCAAGAGCGGCAATGACACCATCCACGATCAGATTGGGTTCCGCACCATCGAAGTGCGGGGAGCGAACATCCTGCTGAATGGCAAGCCCATTTTTCTACGCGGCATCTCGATGCACGAGGAGGCGCCATTTCGCGAGGGGCGCGCCTTCAGCCCTGAGGATGCGCAGACCCTTCTCGGGTGGGTGAAAGATCTGGGATGCAATTTCGTGCGCTTCGCCCACTATCCTCACAACGAGAATGAGGTTCGTCTGGCCGATCGGATGGGATTGCTGGTGTGGTCGGAGATTCCGGTGTATTGGGATATCGACTGGTCGAATCCTTCGACGCTGACGAACGCGCAGGCGCAACTGCGCGATGAGATCGCGCGCGATCATAACCGCGCGGCGATCATTCTTTGGTCGCTGTCGAATGAGACTCCGGTGAAGCCGGAGCGGCTTACGTTCCTGAAGGCGCTTGCGCAGGAGGCGCGCGAACTTGATTCCACACGGCTGATTACTTCGGCGATGAACCACGTCGACGATACGAGTGCGGACGTGCGCACGATCAGCGATCCGCTGGGCGAAGTGCTGGATGTTCTCAGCATCAACGAATACTTAGGCTGGTACTGGGGGCGTGTGGAAGATGCCGACAAGATGCAGTGGAAGTCCACATGGAACAAGCCGTTGATCGTCAGCGAATTTGGAGGCGGGGCGCCGTTCGGGCGACACGGTGATGCGGATGAAATCTGGACCGAGGAGTATCAGCAGAATTTGTACCAGCACCAGTTGGGCATGATCGAGCGAATGCCGAACTTAGCCGGGCTGAGTCCGTGGGTTTTGATGGACTTCCGCTCTCCGGCGCGAATGCTTCCCGGCGTGCAGGACTACCACAACCGCAAGGGGCTGATCTCGAATCGTGGGCAGCGTAAGCTGGCATTTTACACGCTGCAGAATTTCTACAAGAAGCTGGCGGAGGCGGGGAAGTAGCGTAATAGCGCTACGCGCGAGGTCCTTCCCTCCGCCTGAAGAGCGGCTCCGGTCAGGATGACGCCAGCTAGATGAGGTACGTCGGCGGACGTGCGGTCAGCCTTGCGTGCGATCCTGGACTTCCTCGTTCCAAGCCATCTGGATCGCTTCGAGTTTGCCTTCGTTTGAGGCCTTCGGATCGCCGACAAAGTCCGGCAGTTCCGTCACGTAGCGGTGCAGGTCAGTGAACCGCACGGTGAGCGGATCGAGTGTGGGATGCGTCTCGGAAAGCAGAATGCCGATGTCTTCGGCATCGTCCCAGGTTAGTTGCTTTGCCATCCTCAGTGCTCCTCGAGTTTTCACGTTTCAGAGTTTCAAGGTTTCAGAGTACACTGCCAACCCTGCACGCTTTTAACTTTGAAACCTTGCAACCTTGAAACTTTGAAACCTTGCTTCTAGTGCTCTTCCGATACGTAATTGCGATTCCACGCGGGAATCTCGACGACCACTTTACCGGGCTTGATGATCTGCGCCTGGCAGCCGAGACGCGAGTTTAACTGGAGATCTGCGGCCATGTCCAACCGGTCGGCCTCGTCGTCGTCCATGGGCGACAGATTCTCGGCGCCTTCCTTCACCCAGATATGACAGGTGGTGCAAGCGCAATTTCCGCCGCAGGCGTGGTCGAGCGTGACACCGAAGTTCAGGGCCACGTCGAGCAGGGATTGCTCTTTACCGTGATCTTCGTAGGGCAATTTGCCGTTTTCGAACTGGACCGTCTTGCCTTCAGGCAGGAATGTGACCTGCACAGTGTTTTCCCCGGGCGCTTCTTCGGTCAACGTGCCAGCTCCTTGCGTCTTTTCTTCAGCCATACTTGCTCCTGATCTTTCTCCGCGTCCTCTGTGTCCTCTGTGGTCTCAAGTCCTTTAACTACCGAGGACACGGAGGACTCAGAGCCTATTCAAATTCTGCTTTCGCCATGGGATGCGGGGCGGTCGGGCCTTCGCCTAGATCCGTCTCGTCCATGTTCTTGCCCTTCAGCGCCGACGACACCGCGGTGTCCATCATCAATTCCGCCAGGCGCATCGTGCCTTGGTTCAGCGCGTCGATGGCTTTGCGGATCACCTGATAATCTTCTTCGGCGTTCACCGCGACCAGCGCCTTCTCCATCTTGGCGATCTGCTTCTTTTCGTCGGTGGTGAGTTGTCCCCAAGCCGCGCTCTTCTTGCCTTTTTCGAGAGCCGCGAGGATCGTCGACGTTTCGGCTCGCGCTTCGATCAGTTGGCGTTGCCGGAAATCTTCTTCGGCGTTATCGAAGGAGTCGAGGATCATGCCCTCGACCTGCTCGTCGGTCAGGCCGTAGCTGGGCTGTACCTGGATCTCCGCCTCTTTGCCGCTGCGCTGCTCGCGCGCGGAGACGTGCAGAATGCCGTTGGCGTCGATCAGAAACTTGACCTCAACGCGTGGAATGCCGGCGGCCATCGGCGGAATGCCTTTGAGATCGAACCGCGCCAGGGAACGGCAATCCTTCGCCAGTTCGCGCTCGCCTTGCACCACATGGATCGCGACGTTAGTCTGGCCGTCGATCTGCGTGGTGTAGAACTGCGTGGCCGATGCTGGGATGGTCGAGTTGCGGAGGATGATCTTGTCGGTGACTCCGCCGGCGACTTCGATACCGAGCGAGAGAGGAGTCACGTCGAGCAGCAGCATGTTCTCGGTGGCCTCTGACCCTCCGCCGAGAATGTTGGCCTGCACCGCGGCGCCGAGAGCGACGACTTCGTCCGGATTCAAGTCGATGTGAGGCTCGCGTTGGAACAGGTCCTTCACCAGCGCGCGAACTTTCGGAATGCGCGTCGAGCCGCCGACAAGGACGACTTCGTCGATCTGTTCGGGCTTCAGGCCCGCATCTTTCATCGCCTGCTTGCAGGGGCCGACCGTACGATCGATGACGGGCTGAATGAGTTGCTCGTATTGCTCACGGGTAATTTCACGCTGGTAGCGCTTGCCGCCGGGCAGTTCGATATCGAGTTTGACCGAAGGCTGTGAAGAGAGCGCGATCTTGGCCTCGATGACGGCTTTGCGGATGGCCTGCACTGCTTCCGCATTGCGGCGAAGGTCGAGGCCCAAGTCGCCGCGAACGTCGTCGAGCGCGATGGTGATTAAAAGGTTGTCGATGTCGTCGCCGCCGAGATGCGTGTCGCCGTTGGTGGCGATGACTTCGAAGATCCCATCGTGAAGCTTAAGAATCGAGATGTCGAAAGTGCCGCCACCCAAGTCGTAAACCGCGACGATGCCGTTCTGCTTCTTGTCGAGCCCGTACGCGAGCGATGCGGCGGTCGGTTCGTTGACCAGACGCAAGCACTTCGAGGCCAGCGATGCGTCCAGCGTCTTTCGTGGCCTGACGTTGTGCATCGTTGAAGTACGCAGGCACGGTAATGACCGCCTTTCGTGACCGGTCCTCCGAAGAAGCGTTCCGCGCTGCGCTTGAGCTGGCGAAGAATCAGAGCGGAAATCTCCGGCGGAGTAAATGTCTTGTCGCCCAGGGTGATGCGCAGAACCTCTCCTGCCTGCATATCGTCGGCGAGGCGGAAGGGGAAGAGTTTCAATTCTTCCTGAATGTCTTCCACGCCGCGTCCCATGAGGCGTTTGATCGAGTAGACGGCGCGCTCCGGATTTTCGATCAGGGAATTGCGGGCGGCATTGCCGACGACCGGTTGATTGTTGGCGTCGAGCGCTACCACCGAGGGAAGCAGGTTCAAGCCGTCGTCACCCGGGATCACGACAGGGATTTCCCCTTGCATGAATGCCACCAGAGAGTTGGTGGTGCCCAGGTCTATGCCGACGATGCGATCCGATGCCATCTGTTCGTTGCTACTCCTCGAGTGCAGCATTCACATCTCTTACGAGATTGCGAATGTAGTTGCGGCGGTTCAGCACATCCACCATCTTGTTGGTTACTTGCGCGCGCTCTTGCGATGCGGCGTGACCGCGATCGACCAGGTCGTCCCAACTCTTCCAATAGGCTTGCAGTTCCTGCAGGAGCGCTGCGTGCTTGGTTTCGAGCGACCGCTTCTGTTTGCCGATTTCTGCAATCAAAGCTCGATCGTCATCTTCCATCTTCTTGTTCATGCGCAGTTCTTCGAGTTGCATGTTCAACTCGAAGACTTCTTCGAGCAAGTCTGGCGGGACGATCTGCTTCTTCAACTCTCCCGTAGCGCGGGCCTGCTCCGTTGCGCTCTTGGATTGCTCTTCCAATTCCACGCCTTCAAGGTGCAACAAGTATTCCGTGCGCTTAATCGGGTCGCGCAACGTGCGGTACGCGTCGTTCAGCAGGGAACTCTGTTCCAGGCTCCATTCCTGTTCCTGGCTTCCGGCACGCGCATTCAAGTCGGGGTGCAGTTTCCGGCTCAATTCGTAGAAGCTCTTCTCGAGGGCCGGGACATCAACGTTGAGCTTGGGTAGCAGGCCGAAGAACGTGAAATAGTCCACCGGAACGGGAGGCTGCACCTTACCGCAGGATTCGCAGAAATGGGCGGCGCGCATGGACCCGCACGACCAGCAGGAGTGTGTGTCCTCCGGCAGGGGCTTGGTGCCGATCACGGTAAGTGCGGACTTGGTCATTACGTTTCCTCAACAACATTCGCGGCTCAGAAACATGGCGGTGATCAACCTGGCAGATGGTCCCGGGTGTTGGCCGCGCGGGCGTGGGCGCCCGCGCCACATAATCATCGCATCAGGCGGAGAACGAAGTCCCACAGCCGCACGACTTCGATGCCTGGGGATTCACGAATACGAAGCCCTGTTGCATCAGCGTTTCCTGATAGTCCAGGGTCATGCCGTTCAGGTAGATGAACGACTTCGGGTCGACGAACACCCGGATGTCGCTGAACTGGAAAATGCGATCTCGCTCGCGCGGTTGCGTGTCGAACCGAACGTTGTAACTCAGGCCCGAACATCCGCCGCCCTGCACGCCGAGGCGCAGGCCGCCCTGCTCCGCCGAGATGCCTTCCTTGGCCATGGCGCTGCGCACTTTGGCGAGAGCTTTCTCGGTCACGAGAATGCCTTTGGCCGGTGCGGCGGGCTTGGTCCGTTCTTCAGTCGCAGTCGTCATAAATCAGCCATGAGCTATGAGCTTCGAGTTAAGAGCAAAACATTCGTAGCTCGTTGCTCGCAACTATTTCGCTTCCGCAGCGACCGGACTGGTCTGTTCCTGCTTCTTTTTCCAGTCACCAATCGCGGCGCGGATCGCGTCCTCTGCCAGCACCGAGCAATGGATCTTCACGGGAGGAAGAGAAAGCTCCTTCACGATGTCCATGTTCTTGATGGCGAGAGCTTCGTCCACCGTCTTGCCCTTCACCCACTCGGTGGCAAGCGAAGACGAGGCAATCGCCGAGCCACAGCCGAAGGTCTTGAACTTGGCGTCTTCAATGACGTTGGTTTCGCGGTTGACCTTAATCTGCAGCTTCATGACGTCGCCGCACTCGGGCGCGCCAACCAGGCCGGTGCCAACGTCGGTGCTCTGTTTGTCCATGGAGCCGACGTTGCGGGGGTTGTTGTAATGATCAATCACTTTGTCGCTGTATGACATGTTTTCTCCAAATCAAGTTTCAAAGTTTCAGAGCTTCAAGGTCTTCGATCCGGTTCAAGGAGTGCAGCTTTGAAACCTTGAAACGTTGCAACCCTTGAAACCTCGCATCTAGTGCGACGCTTCTCCTGCCCACTTCACGTCTTTCAGATTGATGCCTTCTTTCGCCATTTCGTAGAGCGGAGAAAGTTCGCGCAAACGCTCGACCGTTTCAATAACGCGGTCGGCAACGTAATCGACTTCAGCCTCGGTGTTAAAGCGGCCGATGCCGAAGCGAATCGAGCTATGCGCCAGGTCGTCTCCGGTGCCGAGAGCCTTCAGTACATAAGACGGCTCCAGCGTCGCCGAGGTGCAGGCCGAACCGCTGGAAACCGCGATGTCGTTGATGCCCATCAGCAGCGACTCGCCTTCCACGTACGCGAAGCTGATATTCAAGTTGCCCGGCAAACGATGTTCCATCGAACCGTTGATGTAAGCCTCATCCAGACGGTTCATGATGCGGTCGCGCAGGCGGTTGCGCAGGCCCGCCAGACGGCAGGACTCCTGTGCCATCTCTTCCTGTGCAATGGCGCAAGCCTTGCCCAGGCCAACGATTCCGGGAACGTTCAATGTGCCGGAACGCATGCCCCGCTCATGCCCGCCGCCATCAATGCTGGCGGAAATCTGCACCCGAGGATTCTTGCGCCGCACGTACAAAGCGCCGACGCCCTTCGGTCCATACATCTTGTGGCCGGAGATCGACATCACGTCGATGTTCTGCTTAATCACATCCACCGGAACTTTGCCGATGGCCTGAGTCGCGTCGGTATGGAAGATCACCCCGCGCTCGTGGCACAACTTGCCGATCTCGGCTACCGGCTGCAGCACGCCGATTTCGTTATTCGCATACATGATCGACACAAGGATCGTCTTGTCATCCATGGCGCGCTTCAGATCGTCGAGATCGATCAGGCCGTCCTTCTGGACCGGCAAGTAGGTGACACGGTAACCATATTTCTCCAGGCGCTTGCAGGTGTCGAGCACGGCCTTGTGCTCGGTCACCGCGGTGATGATGTGGTTGCCTTTCTCGCGATACATTTCGGCGACGCCCTTGATGGCGAGGTTGTCGCTCTCGGTGGCGCCCGAGGTGAAGATGATTTCCTTTGTCGTCGCACCGACCAATTTGGCGATGCGCTCACGCGCCGTCTCCACGCCCTCTTCGGCAGCCCAGCCGAACGAGTGATTGCGGCTGGCGGAGTTGCCGAATTTGTCGGTGAAGTAGGGCAGCATCTCTTCCAGCACCCGCGGATCCATCTGGGTGGTGGCGTGGTTATCCATGTAGATGGGCAACGTCACGCCCTTGGCTTCGGTGTGGTGCGCATGCGTGAGTGCCTGGGGGATCTTGACTTCCGTGCTCATTGATCGCTCTCCTGCTTCGTTAATCTCTTGGATGAATCTGTTGTCGTCTAAGCTTCAACCGATCGTCACTAACTCGGCCGCCTTGGGAGCCGGACTTCCGGTTTCTTCCGGTTCCTCCCGCATGTGCGAAATCTTGATGCGCTTCAATACTGCTTCGATACTCTCGTTCACCTTGCGCAGCGGCTCGCGAATGTTGCAACGGTCGCTCTGATCGCACTCGCCGCGAACCGTGAAGCACGACGTGATGAACAGCGGCCCGTCGATCGCCTGAATCACCTCGAAGGCGGAAATCGTATGCGCCGCTCGTCCCAGGGTATAACCACCATTGGTCCCGTGCTGCGACTGCAAGAGACCAGCCTTGGCCAAGCGCTGCAGAATCTTCGCCAACGCCTCGGGCGGAATGCCATAGGCATCCGCCACATCCTTCGCGCTGCGCGAACCCTCGCTGGAGCGCTCGGCGAGGTGCTTCATCGCCATCAATGCGTAGTCGGCTTTCTTGGTCAGCTTGAGCACTGTTTGATCCTGTGTAAAACCCGACCAATAGGGTCGGGGTTAATGCCGACCTTTTCTGTCGCAATTCATTCTACGTCACTTCCTTCCGTTCGGGCAAGTCCGCTCAGGCAGTTGCAGAAAAACGGTTCCTAACGGTAAGTATCGAGAACTGAATGGCTTATGATTATGCGATGATTTCAGTCGGAGTTCACAGACGGCGGCCGAATCCGAGATCCCCTGCCCTCTGCGGCGCCTGTTACGAATTCACGACAGCGTAACACCTGGGGACTTGACAACCCGCCAAGCCGGTCTAAAATACCGGAAATTCCACCGAAAACTGCCCCCTGACCTAGTTTCGCTGGAAACGCTTCGGATTTATGACCTCAAAGCCGACCCCTCCTGCCCCAAGCCGTGACCTGAAGCTGCCTTGCAAGCACCCACGCGTGCAGATCGTCAGCCGCGACGAAGACTCGGAATTCGTCGAGTGCAAGGAATGCGGCGAGATCTTCGAGTCCAGCGAATTCAAAGATATGAACATCGAAGAGCGCACCCAGGAAACCGAACTCTGACGCCTTTCCGCCTCGGCGTGTGTGACCCCAGTAATCGCGGTGGGCGGTTTCTGCTTGTTCTGGCCAAAATGGCCCTGCTACTGTCGGACCCGGGGGCGTGTGGAATGCCGGCCTCCGCTTCTTATGCCCACGGTGGCTCTAGTCGTCGACGACTCCATGTTGATCCGCTACACAGTGTGCCGATTTTTGGAGCAGCGTGGTTTTGCGGTTGAGTCGGCGACCAATGGCGCGGAAGCGCTCGCCGTTCTCTCTCGCGTGCACGCGGACCTGATTGTGACCGATATGCAGATGCCGAAGATGTCGGGCGGCGAACTGATCTCGGCGTTGAAGAGCAAGCCGGAGACGGCAGGAATTCCCATCATTATTGTCGCGGGCCGCGCCAGCGGCTTTGACAGATCCGAGAACCGCGCGAACTTTGCCATCTACAAAGACATCGACATCGAAGCGCAGCTGGCCAAGGCGCTGGATGAGTGTGCTGGGCGAAGCAAGCCGAGCAACTGCCGCCGGGAAGTAGAGTCCGCTGGCGGGTCAGCTACTTTAAGATCAGGCCAGCCTCCGCAGAAAAATCCATCGCGGCAAAATCTTTCAGCAGAAATTTAGGATACGCCGCCGCGGCGATCATGGCCGCGTTGTCGGTCGAGAGCGGGCGCGAAGGGAAGTACACGGGCAAGCCCTGCTTTGCTCCTTCGCGCTCAAAGGTTTGCCGCAACTCCTGGTTAGCGGCGACGCCTCCGGTGACGAATAGTGTGGCTACATCGTAGGCTCGAGCTGCCGTAAGAGTCTTTCCGACCAGGTCTTCGACGATAGCGCGCTGGAAGGATGCGACGAGGTCGAGCGTGAGTTTGTCGCAGTTGGCGAGGTAGTCCTCCAGCTTTGGCTTCGTAATGTTCAACAAGGCCTTCCGCCGCGCTTCCACGGTGGCGCGCATATCGTGCGCTTCAACGTAGCGCAGAATTGCCGTCTTGATGCCGCTGTAAGAAAAATCAAAACGCGGACGGTCATCGTCGTCCTCCATAACTCTGCCGTCGTTTCGTCCGCGGCGGTCGCGATGCTTGATCTGCGCCGGGGGGAATTTCACGGCCTTGGGATCTCCGTGGGGAGCGAGTCGATCCACCGCTGGGCCGCCTGGATATCCCAGACCTAAGAGCTTGGCAACTTTGTCGAAAGCTTCGCCTGCCGCGTCGTCACGCGTGTGGCCGATGTTTTCGTAGGTCCAGGAATTGCCCTGTTGCGCGGCGAGGTAGAGATGCGTATGTCCACCGGAGACCACCAACGCCAGCACCGGAAATTGCAGATCGTGGTTGCCTTTCTGCCGCTCCTCGAGCAGCACGGCATGAATGTGCCCCTCGAGATGGTTGACGGCAATCAACGGCTTGTCGAGCGCGAAAGCGAGAGCTTTGGCGTAGCTGATGCCCACCAGCAACGCTCCGGCGAGGCCTGGGCCCTGCGTGACGGCGATGGCATCGACGGATTCGTAGGTATGCTTGGCCTCGGCCAGCGCCTGTCGCACGACGGGCACGATGGCGCGCAGATGTTCCCGCGAAGCCAGTTCCGGCACGACGCCGCCATAGGGCTGATGGGTCGCGATCTGCGACGCGACCACGTTCGAGATGAGTTGTTCGCCCGAGCGCACCACCGCCGCCGCGGTCTCGTCGCACGAACTCTCGATGCCGAGGATGTAGGCGTCGGGCATATTCCTATATTATTCGAAGTCTGATGGCTGACCTGCTCCATCACGTGCGGGAATCGGGATTCGCGTTCCCGGATCGCCTGATCCACTTGTTCGTAGGCGGCTCCGAATTGCATGGCGCCAAAGTCCACGGGACGGATGACCTCGACATTTATGGCATCTATATCGAGCCGCCCGAACTGGTTCTCGGATTGGAGTCCATGCCGCATTTCGTGTGGTCGACCGCCGGGAACGACGTCCGTAACGGCCCACATGACGTGGATGTGACACTCTACTCGTTGAAGAAATGGGCGGGACTGGCGTGCAAGGGGAATCCGACGGCATTGCATTTCCTGTTCGCCGATGGCGTTCTTCGCAACCCGATTTGGAAAGAGGTTGCGCGCAGCCGCAGAGTTTTTCTCTCGCGAACTTTCGTGAAGCCGTTCCTGGGATTCGCCGACGATCAACTGAAGCGGATGACCGGTAGGAAAGGACGCGGAAAGAAGGGGCAGAGGCCCGAGATCGAAGCGAAGTACGGCTATGACGTGAAGGCAGCCATGCATACGTTGCGACTGCTGTATGAATGCAAGGAACTTCTGTCCGAGAGAACGATCACCCTGCCTCGTCCCGAACGAGAGTTTTTGATCCGCGTACGAACTGGCAAGTATTCCATGGACAAGGTCGTCGCCATGGCGCAGAAGCTTTTTGCCGAATGCGAGGACGCGGCCAAATCGTCTCCGCTGCCCGAGCGAGGGGATCGGTCTGCCATCTCACGGCTCTTGACGGATTCTTATCGCAAAGCGTGGGACGCCGCTTAGAACTTGCCGAAGGCATCCTACGCCTTCTGTTTGCGGCCGCCTACTCGAGCGCGATCTCGTCGACCTGAAAGTCGAATTTGCCGGCCGCCGGCCCTCCCACAAAAAGGATCGCCGAAATGTCGTGGCCATCGGTCCCGTTGAACGCCGAGAAGGGAATGCTCGTCTTCTTCCACGCAGAACCGGCCGTGAACGTCTGCTGTGCCGGGATGCGGCCTCCGCTGGTTGTGAAGACCAGTACCCGGTAGGTCTGTCCATCGCCTTTGGCAAAGAACGAGATACTCTTCTTCGCCGACAAGTCCACCGGAACAAATGGTTGCGGTCCCGGCGCCCACATGATCCCCGCCCACGCGTAAGGCAGGCCGCCGTCGATCAGGCCGGAAATATCCAACGCGTGCTTGTCGCCGTTGGCGCCGCCGTCGACCACTTTCATGCCTCCGCTAGATTTGCCGCCGGCGATGCTGTCGGTCGAAAGCATCCATTCCGTGCCGAACTTGGTGTTAGGCGTGCCATCCTCGAAGCCGCTGATCAATCCCATATCCGGGTTCGAGGGTGCTGCGGGCTTGGGTGCCGTCGCCGCATCCAGTTTCGTCTTCTCGAGTGAGGCGCGGTAACTTGCCCGATCGTCTTCCACGCCCAGCTTCCATACGGAGACGATGTTGCGGGTGGCAGTGATGTCTTGCGTGGGATCCCCCTTCACGAGCAGCAGATCGGCGCGCTTTCCCGGAGCAATCGCCCCGCGATCGTCAAGATGAAATGTTGCGGCCGGAACCGAGGTGGCCGCCGCCAGCGCTTCGGAAGGCGTGAGGCCCGAACGCACCAGCAATTCCAGTTCGCGATGAATGCTTACGCCGTGCGAGGTGCCAGGATTGGGCGCATCCGTTCCGGCCAGGACCGGAACGTGGACAGCTTTGAGTTGGGCGACCGTCTGTTCGGCATATTTCTCGCTCAAGGAAGTCGTGAACTTCGGAAACGATCGCTTCAGGTTGTCCACGTCTTCGGCGGTGAGGTATGGCGCGAGGTGGGAATCGGCCGCCAGCGATTCCCCGCTGGCCGTGCCGCTCGCGCTTTCGAGCACGTCCAGTGTTGGAACCACGAATGCGTGATGCGCTGCGACGAGCTTGGCGAAGTCCGGCTCGGGAGCGGTGTCCGCGAACAGGTGCGCAAGCCCATCGGCTCCCGCTTCGATCGCAATGCGGGCGTCCCGCTGCGTGCCGATGTGGACCACAGCCAGTTTGCCTCGCTTCTGGGCAGCCTCGATCAGAGCTTTCAACGTCTCCTGGTTGAGGGTCGGGCGATGGCCTCCGTACGCGCTGGCGTCGTCGATCACGATCTTGATGTAGTCCGAACCCTCGGCGATGCGGGCGTCGACCCAGGCCTGCGCTTCGGGAGGCGACGAGAGCGTAGGAATCTCAAGGCCGTACTCAGTCCCGTGGCCGCCGGGCGCGGTCGCTAGCGTGCCGGCGGAGCGCAGGTCTGCCAAGTCCAGATCCTTGCCCTCGGCTTGCTCCTTCTTCGTTTGTTGCATGTACATCACGCCGGTGAACATATCGAGTTCGGTGGTCACGCCGAAGATCTCAGCCTCTTTGAGCGCGGTGCCCCAGGCGTGAGTGTGCGAGTCGATCAGGCCGGGGAGAACCGTGTCGCCCGTAGCATCAATCTCTTTCACATTCGAGGGGACTTTCAGGCTCTTACCGACAGCCTTGATCTTGCCGCCTTCCACCCAGACGTCGGTTTGCTCAAATATTTTGTGACCGTCGAACACGCGCGCGCCGCGGATTACGAAGCTGTCGCTATGGTCTTGATCGGCGAGGATGATCGCGGGCGCGGACAGCAGTAGATAGAACGCCATCCAGCCAAAGACTCGGAGGGTTGAGGCAAATCGTTTGGATTTCATCGTCATCTCCATAACTGCGAACTCGATCTCGCTCAGTGCTGAGTGGCAGGACCGTCGTCGGATTGCCAATCATCCGGTGTCGGGTTTGCTGCCGCCAGTACAAACCGTCACGTGGCCAGCGTGACAAGTGTCATGTGTAAAGCATGCTTGACACAGTGAAATGTAAAGCACACTTTACATCGCTGTCAAGGGAATTCTTGGCAGAGATGCGTGGTACGGGCGAGCGGTATGATGGAAGATGCTTACTATGCTGAAAGACTTCGCCACCTCGATCGTGCAAACCCTGCGCCAGCAAGGCTTTCAGGCCTATCTGGTAGGCGGTTGCGTGCGCGATCTTCTTCTCCAGCGCGAACCGAAAGACTACGACGTGGCCACGAATGCGACTCCTCAGCAAGTAATGGGCATCTTTCCCGAGACGTATGCGGTGGGCGCTCAGTTCGGGGTCGTGCTGGTCCCGGCGCCGGACAGCGACGTAGCAAGTACTGGGGCGGAGGTCACTTCAAAATCTGACGCCGTAGAAGTTGCCACGTTCCGCAGCGATATCGGATACTCCGACGGCCGCCACCCCGACGAAGTTCGCTTCAGCCGCGATCCCCAAGAGGATGTCGCGCGCCGCGACTTCACTATCAACGGCATGCTGCTCGATCCCGTAAGCGGCGAGGTCCTCGATTTTGTCGGCGGCCGCTCAGACCTTCAGGCAGGAATCATCCGCACCATCGGCGATCCCGAGCAACGTTTCGCGGAAGACAAGCTGCGCATGCTGCGTGCCGTGCGCTTCGCCGCGCGCTTCGAATACACGATCGAGCCCTCGACATTCGCCGCCATGCAGAAATTGGCTGCGCAGATCGAGGTTGTATCGCGCGAGCGCGTCCGCGACGAACTGACCCGCATGTTGACGGAAGGGCGCGCTCGGCGCGCCTTTCTGCTCTTGGATGCGAGTAGTTTGCTCGATCATGTTCTGCCGGACATTTCAGCGATGAAGGGCGTGCAGCAGCCGCCGGAATTTCATCCCGAGGGCGACGTGTTCGTGCACACGCTGCTGTTGCTGGACAACCTGCCGAATCCTTGCGCCCTCACGCTGGCGTGGGGGGCCTTACTGCACGACGTGGGCAAGCCTCCAACGTTCCGAGTGGCGCCCGATCGCATCCGCTTCGATGGGCACGTCGAGGTGGGCGTCAAGATGGCGGAGAGAATCTGCCGGGACTTGCGCTTCTCCAACGACGAAACGGAGCAGATTCTGGCACTCGTCGATAACCACATGCGTTTCGGCCACGCCACGCGCATGAAGGAATCGACGCTGAAGCGATTTCTGCGGATGCCCGCGTTCGATGAACATCTCGCGTTGCATCGTGCTGACTGCCTGGCTAGCCACCGCAATCTGGGGACGTATGAATTCATTCAGCAGAAGCGGGCCGAGATTCCCGCCGAGAAGATGCGTCCCGTGCCACTAGTGACTGGCGATGACTTGATCGCCGCAGGGCATCTGCCCGGACCGAGGTTTCGCGAGATCCTTACCGCGGTAGAAGATGCGCAGCTCGAAGGCCGCTTGCCTTCGCGGGACGCGGCCCTCGAATTCGTGCGTCGCGAATTCCCTGGGTAAGGTTCGCGACTTGGTCGGCACTACGGCAATGCTAAAATCGTTATCTCGCGACCAGGTCGACGCAATTAGTGAGAAGAGGACTGCACTTGGAACAAGCTGGTTCAGGGCTGGAAAAAATCGTTGCGCAGTCTTTACGCCTGGCGCCGCGGGCTGAGGCGCCACTGATGGCGTGGCCCGTCGTCTGCGGATCGGCCGTCGCCGAACGCACGCGGGCTCTGAGTTTCGAAGACGGGGTGCTGCGCGTCGAAGTCGCCGGCCAGGGATGGAAAGCGGAACTGCAGGCTCTTGCGCCGCGCTATCTGGCGATGATCAACCGGTACACTACCGAGGCGGTTCGCAGAATCGAGTTTGTAATCGCGCCCGCAGAGCGCGCCGACAAGAACCAGCGCTGACTCCGGACCTTACTCCGATGAAAGTTACCGACAAAGACGTTGCCTACGTCGCCGATCTGGCCAATCTGGAGCTTACCGAGGAAGAGCGCGCCGGAATGCTCCGCGATCTGAATTCCATTCTCGAATATGTCGACCGCCTCAACGAACTCGACACTTCCGACGTGCCCCCAATGGCGCAGGTTTCCGATCGCTATGGAGTCGACGAAGCGAACGGGGGCAGTGCCCGTTTTGCGTATGCCAGTCGCGAAGATGTGCTCGAAGGACTGCGGAAGTCGCTGCCGCATGACGAGGCGCTCGCGAATGCGCCCGATGCCGACGATGAATTTTTCCGCGTCCCGAAAGTAATCGACCGGTAGCTCAGATTTTGTTCGACCACCGACCAGATGGACTTAACATCCCTCACGATCGACGCCGCCCGCAGCGCGGTACAAGAGCGCAAGACCACAGCGCTCGCGCTGACCGAGGCGCACTACGCGCGCATCAAGCAGGAAGATGGCCAGATCGGTGCCTTCCTGACGCTATCGCAAGAACGCGCTCTCGAGCAGGCGGACCGCATTGACCGCATAGCGGCGGAAGGCAAGACTCTGCCGCCGTTGGGCGGGGTGCCGGTCGGCATCAAAGACGTCATGAGCACGCGCGGTGTGCGCACCACCGCCGGCTCGAAAATTCTCGAGAAGTATATTCCTCCCTACGACTGCACGGCCGTGGCACGCATGGAAGCGGCGGGCGCGGTGGTGCTCGGCAAAATGAACTGCGACGAGTTTGCCATGGGCTCCTCGAATGAGAACTCCGCGTACCATCCAGTGCGCAATCCGCGCGATCTAAGCCGCGTTCCCGGAGGTTCTTCCGGCGGTTCGGCCGCCGCCGTCGCAGCGGACATGGCGGTCGTGACGCTGGGCTCAGACACTGGCGGGTCGATCCGCCAACCGGCGGCGTTTTGCGGCGTAGTGGGATTGATGCCGACCTACGGACGCGTCTCGCGGTACGGACTGATCGCGTTCGCTTCGTCCCTCGACCACATCGGACCGCTGACGAAAACTGTGAAAGACGCAGCGATCGTGCTGGGCGCGATTGCCGGACGCGATCCCATGGACTCCACCTCGGCGGATGTTCCGGTGCCCGACTACGTTGCCGAACTCGACAAGCCCGTTCGCGGAATGAAACTTGGTGTCGCGAAAGAATATTTCGGCGATGGGCTCGACGACGAAGTGCGGCACGCGGTAGAAAGTGCGATCAACAAACTGAAGAGCCTGGGATGTGAGATTGTGCCGGTTTCACTGCCCCACACGCCGTACGCGATTCCAACTTATTACCTGATTGCGACGGCAGAAGCCTCGTCAAATCTGGCTCGTTACGACGGCGTGCGCTACAGTCACCGGGCGCGCGGTGTGAAGACATTGTCGGAGATGTACCGCCGCAGCCGCGACGAAGGCTTCGGAGCGGAGGTAAAACGGCGCATTATGCTCGGCACCTATGCACTGAGTGCCGGCTACTACGATGCGTATTACCTGAAGGCGCAAAAAGTACGCACGCTACTGACGCGCGATTTCGATGAAGCCTTCCGCAAAGTGGACGCGATCGTGACCCCGACTAGTCCGACGGCAGCATTCCGCCTGGGGGAGAAATCGAATGATCCGCTTGCGATGTACCTGGCCGATATCTACACCGTGACCGCGGATCTCGCGGGGATTCCGGGGATTTCTATACCGTGCGGCGAAACGGAAGAGAAGTTGCCGATCGGTCTACAGATTCTCGGAAAGCATTTTGACGAAGCAGCAATTCTGCGCGTGGCGCACCACTACGAACAATCATCCCGGTAGCGGCTCGTAGTAACACTCTCCGCTGCAGCTCCGGCACAGAACTCTTCCGTCGCGTCGAACTTCTCTGCGGAAGTTAATGCCTTCCCCGCATATCGTCGCAGGTGACGCGCTCGCCTTTGTATCCCGGAAACTCTTCAGGCGCCAGTTCCACCTTGACCCATTGCGTAGTGAAGAGATTGTCGTCGGTGATTTCGCGGTAGGCCAGCATCTGCTGCTGATTTTTGTCTGCGATCTCCGGATGCATCTCGCGAGCCAGCGCTTTTGACGATTCCTTGGCTGCAATGCGAATTGCCTTGCCGTTACTGACGTCCACAAATGTGGCCGCAACCTTGCCCCAGTCGCGGAACTTCAACGCGCGCTTCCCCAGTCGGCAGCCGGTGACGACGCCGACCGCGTCCGTCGCGCAGCGGTCGATTTCCACGAACGTGACCAGGCGCTTTCTGTCTTTTCCCTGCGGATCGTCAATGCCGAGTTTCTGCAAGCCCAGCATCGCGAGACGAACGCCGAGCACTTGCCCGGCACAGATGTGTCCGTGGGCCTGTTCAGCGTCGCGGAGATATTCGTCGAGGGATTTCACAAGAACAGCCGTCAGCTCTCAGTTCTGAGCTTTCAGCTTACCATCGCCGCTATCATTTTCGGCGCCAGCGGATGCCGTCTTTGGTGATTTCCACGAGGATGCCGCCATCGGCGAGTTCGCCGCGGATGGCGTCTGAAGTCTTGAAGTCGCGGGCCGCGCGGGCGGCCTTCATCTCCGCAATCTTTTTTTCAATGTCGGCATCTGAGAGTTGTCCCGACTGAATCGCCTCGCGCAACTCGTTGCTGATGTCTTTTTCGCGGCCTTCCGCCTGGGCCCACTCGAGGACGCACTTCATCTTGGGAACGTCGTCATCGTCGAGCACGGAAAAGATTTCGTCGAACTTCGTCAGCGCTGCGAGCAGCGGCGCGACGTCATCCTTCTTGATTCCGCCGGCATCGAACGCGGCGTTCGCTTGCCGCACCATCTCAAAAATCGCCGCCTGCGCCTGAGCGGTGTTGAGGTCATCGTCCAGCGCAGCGGTCATGCGCTCGACAGCCTGCGCCGCAAGCGCCTTCATCTCGGATTTGGAGTTCTCCGCGAAAGTACCCGAACTCAAGCGAAGCCGAAAATTCCGCAACCGCTCCACCGAAACCGCGGCTTGCTTGAGTCCATCGAAGGTGAAATTCAGTTGGTTGCGGTAGGGAACCGAGGCGAGGAGATACCGGAGTGACGACGGTTTATGCCCCTTCAGGACCAAGTCGCGAAGCGTGAAGAAATTCCCCAGGCTCTTCGACATCTTCTCGCCTTCGACCAACAGAAAGCGCGCGTGGAACCAAAACTTCGCGAAAGGCTTGCCGGTAAAGGATTCCGACTGCGCGATTTCATTTTCATGATGAGGAAAGATCAGGTCCTCCCCGCCCGCATGCAGGTCGAAGCTCTCTCCCAATTCCCGCATCGACATCACCGAGCACTCCAGATGCCAGCCCGGACGCCCCGTGCCAATCGATGTATCCCACGAAGCCTCCCCCGGCTTGGGCGCCTTCCACAGCGCAAAGTCGCGGGCGCTATCTTTGTCGTACTCGTCGACATCGACACGCGCTCCGTCCTGCATGCCACCAAAGTCTCTTTTCGAGAGCTTGCCGTATTCCGGAAACTTCGCGATGCGGAAGTAATACGACCCGTCGTCGGTGCGGTAGGCGATGCCTCGCTCCACTAGCTTCGCAACGAAGGCTGCCATTTCCGGAATATGTTCCGTCGCGCGCACCAAAATCGGCTCCTCAATGCCGATCATCGCGGCGTCCTCGAGGAATGCCTTCTCATATTTTGCCGTGTATTGCTGGACGCTGACGCCGTCCCTCACCGCGTTTCGGATAATCTTGTCATCGACGTCGGTGATGTTCATGACGTGGCGCACGGTATACCCGCTCTGCCGCAGGAACCGGCGTAGCAGGTCGACCGCCACGAACGTGCGGAAGTTGCCAATGTGTCCGTAGTCGTAGACGGTTGGGCCGCAGGCGTACATGCGTACTTCGCGGTCGCGCAGGGCGTGGAATTCCTCGATCTGCGACGACATAGTATTAAAAAGATGAAGTGCCATAGGAAGTTCGAGCACCGCGAAACGAACCAAGCTTGAACGAACTAAAGATTCTAGGGTCGGCGCAAGGGTCGGTCAAATCGCCATCAGGTGGCCGGGTTCCGCGCGGGAGGCAGGGCGTGGGTGTGTTCGCGCAAACGTTTCTGCACCAGAATGACGTAGTGCAGGGCAGAGATGATCGTGAAGAAAAACGTGGCTCGCAGAAACTCGGTACGCGCGATCCATACCCCCCGCACTGGGCGAATCTCATACAGAAGCACAAAGAACACCGCCGCGATCTGCGAGACCGTGTTGGCCTTACCGAAAATGCTGGGGCGGAAATTCCGCAGGCCGGCGATCGCGAACAGGACCGCGCTGGCGGCAAGAATTGAAATGTCGCGGCTGAACACCACTACCGTGAACTTCCACGGAATCTTGTGCAGGATCGAGAGCACCAGAAACATGGTGCTCAACAAGAGCTTGTCCGCAATGGGATCGAGGTACTGCCCGAGCAATGTTTGCTGATGCAGGGTTCGCGCCAGTAGTCCGTCCAGCCCATCGCTAAACCCGGCGATGACGAACACGACCAGCGCCCACAGATATCGCCCCTCCACCAAGTGAATCACGATGAACGGAACGAAAATCATCCGCAACAGAGTGAGCTGGTTAGGAGCAGTGAAAAGTTGCGAGAGCTTCACGCACGCTCCTTTGAAGCATGCGATCCGGAATCATGAGGGTCGTTGCCGTTGCCCTGATTTCCTGGAGCGAGCGCCGAAGCCGGCTCCAGCCCGGTCTTGGCGAAGAAGCGTTGCGAGAGAGACGGCAGGCCGCCGTCGGGCAGGTCCAATTCGACGCGCTCGATGCGATGCATCGGAAAGAAGACGACCGCGGGGGTAAAGGGCTCGCCGTCTCGCACCATCACCGCGAGATCCTCGAACGAGGCGAGCTCGGCTCCGCTCAGGCTGAGGCCTTCCGCGGCCAGGGCGAGGATCATCCCCCAGAACTTTTCCCGCGGATTGCACAGAGTCACAATCACCAGCGCCCCCGGCACAAACGGTTCGCGCGTCTTAGCCGATGCGGTTGGAGTACTGATTCCCGAGTCGTTGTCCACGCTAAGATTGTCGCCGGGAGGACCGTGCATTGCAAATGCCGTGCGCGCAGGGTTGCCGTTTCCATCAATTCAACCGCCGGTAAAGATGTGATATCTTGCGGCATCGGAGCGGTCCAGAGGCCAGTCGTCCAGATGGACGGCCATACGGACAGATATTTCGGTATCGCTGGCAGGACTGAACCGCAACGGGAGGCGCGTCACGAATGGCTCCCATTCTGCTCTGGCTCATCCTCGTCCTTTGCCTGCTGATTTCCGTGGTCAAGTATTTGATGGGGATCATCCTGAGATTCGCTTTCCCCAGCACCAAGGCGCGCAAGGATTACACCTACGAGCCAACCGTGAGCGTATTGATGCCCTGCTACAACGAGGGCAAGACGGTTTACGAGACGATTGCGAGCATCAGCAAAAGCAACTATCCGAGCGAAAAATTCGAAGTGATCGCGCAGGACGACTGCTCCGCCGACGACAGCTATGAGTGGATGCTCAAGGCCCAGCGTGACTTCACCAACATCCGCATCCGAACCGGCCGGAATGACGTTAACAGCGGAAAGGCGCGTTCCGTCTGCAACGCGCTGCAACACTCCACGGCGGAAGTCATTATTTCCATCGATTCGGATTGCATCTTCCATCCGGACGCGATCCGGGAGCTAACTGCCTGCTTCGCCGAGCCGGGCATGGGGTCGGTGGGCGGCAGAGTGGGAGTCAGGAACCCCAACGACAATGTGATCACCGCGATTCAGACCATCATTTACTACTCTGCATTCCAGCTCTATAAGATTCCGGAAAACTGGACCCGCAGCGTGTGCTGCATTAGCGGATGCCTGTTCGCAATCCGGCGCACTTTGCTGCTCGAGATTGAGCCCGCCATCCGCGCGCGCAACTGGTTTGGGATTCCAGTGAACCAGGGGGAAGACCGGTTCCTGACGCATCAGACGCTGTTGCGGGGCTACGGAACTTACATCAACAACGACGCCCTTTGCTGGACCACGGTGCCGAATACTCTGTCAGTGCTGTTCAACCAGCAGCTGCGCTGGCGGCGGAGCATCGTGCGCGACTTTTTCTTTACTCTCAAGACTCTGCCGCGCCACGTGTTTAAGCTGCACCCCAACACGGTGCTCACTCTCGTGCTGGTTCCGCTGGGAGCGCTTGTCGGATTCCTGGTCGTGGTCACAGCGCTAAGTTCCGATCCGCTGGCATGGGCCGGGCCAGCGCCGTTGATCACCGCTCTTGGAATTGGAGCTGTGCTTTCCTGGGTGATCAAGAAATATAGTGCGGAAGAAGCGCTCGTCCACCCCGTGGCCTTTGCCGCCTATGTCGGCTGGTCGATGGTCAGCAGTTTGTTCCTTACGCCCCTGGCTTTGTGCACCATGGATTCCGCAGACTGGGGGACTCGAATCATAGAGCCACAAGAGGTGCCCGTTGGAAACTCCGACCGTTAATCCTACTGCTCCAGAAGTGAAGGAAATTACGCCACCGGCTCAGCCGAGACGAGCCCCAGTCAAGCAATCGTTGCACTACCGGCTGGTGATCACCGTTTACCGCATCTTTGCCATCACCGTGCTGTATCTCGTGCTGGTCGGCATTCTTACGTATGCCTGGGTCATGGGCTTTTACGCGGTGAATAGTTCGTGGGCCGCACCGGTGATACTCTCCGCCGCGGACGAGAAGAGCCTCGATTTTCGGGATAAGCTGGTGATCAGCCAGCAGACCATCGAAGACCTGAAAGTCGATACGAAAAAACTCGACAGCGGGTTGGAGGAAATGAAAAAGCATAGGAGCGCCCTGCTGGCGCTGGAGCCGGAACTACAACAAGCCATTCTGCGCGAGCAAACCCACAACCTCACCACCGGTCCGGCACTATCCAGGCTCGACCAGCAGAAACTGGCCGACAACCAGAAAACGCAAAAAGTCCTGGCGCAGCTCAAGGAAGTAGAGGCCAACATCCACAAAGACCTGGCCGCCGGATTGATTACTCAGGGCGATGCTGCGACACAGTTGGCCGCGCTGAACCAGGCTCAGGGGGCGTATACCGACAGCAAAATCGCCGAGGTGCTGCTCACCGACAGCGTTCTAGACAAAACCACGACCGGGACCAGTTCGCTCGATGTACTGGTCAAACAAGCAGAGTTGCGGTCGGAGGTCGCCCAACTGGATGTCGCGATTAACGTCGCGGAAAAACAGCTGCAGGAAGAGACTCGTCAGATCGATCGATTACGCCAGGCGATCACGACTGCAAAGCAAAGCCCGTACTATCTGAACGCCTCCGGCGAGAAGACGTTGTACTTCGCATTCGTTCCCTACGACAACCAGGCCTACGCGACCGCCGGAACCGCGATTTATGACTGTTACCTGAATATGGTTGTTTGCCGCAAGGTGGGCGCGGTCAGGCAGATATTCACGGGCGAAGAACAAGCCATCCATCCCATCTTCAAGACCCAGATTCGCGGATTCCTGATCCAGATGATTTTGGATAACGCCGAGTCCGCGAAATCGAAGACTGTGTTCCTGGGCCGCAAGCCGGTGCTGTTCTAACGCGGCGGATGGCATCGCTGTGAGGAGAAAAAAAGAATGCTTCAGAATCGCTGGAAGTGTGTGATGGCCTGCACCCTGTTCATCGCGGTCCCAGCCTTGGCCGCTGACCGGAACGACCAACTGGCTTACTGCTCCTATGTGATGGAGCAAGCGCAGGCACAACGGGACCTTCTACGCACGCCCGTCGCCTCGGCAGGCTTCAGCCAGCCCGACCAGGCCTTGCCGATGCAAGTGGTCGCGGGTGCTTCGGTCGGCCTCTCCGACATCAGAAAGGCCAGTCTGACCATGGACGCAGCGCGCAAGAATTGCGAACTCTACAAGGCCACGACCGGAGCGCAGCAGGATGTTCAATATGCTCTGTCGATCCTGGAGAAAGAAGCTTTGCGGAACCGGCTCACCCTGATCGAACAGTCTTCAAAATCACTGGATGCGCTGATGGAAAAGACCGCAAAGATGGTGGAAGCGCAGAACGCCACGCGCCTTATGTTGTTTTCGCTGCAAACCACGAAGATCAAGCTGGACGCGGACCGCGCCGACACCGAATCGAAGATCGCCGCGCTCTACACTCCTCTCTTGAGTGATAAGCCGCTGAAAGAACTGGTCGCAGAAAAATTGGGCAGTGAAGCGAACGAGCAGAGAGCGCTAGACAAATTAAATCGGCAGAATAACTGGGACGTAGCGCTCTCGGTCGGTGTCCATCAACAGGTCAATCCGATTGCACAAAACCCGCAACCGTACGGGGCGGTCTCGCTCAACTACAATTTCGCGAGCCGGGCCATCAACAAACACCTCGATCGGGCTGTCGATGCCTACGGCGAATGGAAGAAGACGCAGGAGGGTGATGTTGTGCGCAACGCGGAGGTCCTTCGCCAGCAACTACTGGATAGCGTTTCGGCGCAAGAAACCAAACTCAAATCACTGCAGGCAGAACGTGGTCAGATCGACAAGAATCTCCAGTTGGTCGGCAATCCGGATACTTCGGCAGCCCTCGACTTCTCCAACCAATTGACCGCTGCAGAATTGCTTTTGCAGGTCGAGGCCGGCGATGCGAACTTCCGGCTGGAGCGGTTGCGGGAGTTCCTGGCCAAGAATTACTGATTGCTCCGTTGGCCCGCGAACTCCGGTATCCTTGGCGGACATGGAACCAGCAGCTTCCAGTCCGGTAATTGAATTCCGTGACGTTTCCTACCGCGTGGCCGACACGCAAGTGCTCTCGGGATTCAGTCTGCAAGTTCACGGCGGAGAGACTCTTGTGCTGCTGGGCCGCAGCGGTTCCGGCAAGACTACATCCCTCAAACTGGTCAATTGTCTGCTGTTACCCACTTCCGGGGACGTCCGCGTGAAGGGCGTCTCCAACCGCGAAGCCGACGTCATTCGCCTGCGTCGCAGCATTGGCTATGTCATCCAGGACGTTGGATTGTTTCCCCATTTCACCGTCGAGCGGAATATCGGCTTAGTGCCAAAGATCGAAGGATGGACCGAGGATCGAGTTCGCGCACGCGTTCAAGAGTTGCTGCAGACAGTGGGACTCCAAGCAGAAATCGCGTCGCGCTACCCCCATCAACTATCCGGCGGCCAGCGACAGCGCGTCGGCGTAGCACGGGCGTTGGCGGCAGATCCCGAAATACTGCTCATGGACGAGCCTTTCGGCGCGCTCGATCCTCTGACCCGTGACGAGCTGCAGCGGGAATTTCTTTTGTTGCAGCAAAGACTTCACAAGACGGTCGTGTTTGTGACTCACGATCTGCGCGAGGCCTTGCGGCTGGGAACACGTATCGCCCTAATGGAGGCGGGCCGGTTGGTCACGGTTCTCTCGCCATCGGAGTTCTTGCGATCCACCGATTCACTGGCTGCCGCGTATGTGAGAGCTTTCGGGGAAGGTCTGGAGTCGGCCGCCAATCGAGGCACGTCATGAACGTCTTTCGATTCATATTGCAGAATCACGGACAGGTGTTGGAACTTACGCTCGAGCACCTGCGCCTGGTGGGCTTTTCCACGCTGTTCGCGATGCTGATCGGCATCCCGTTGGGAATTGCGATCGCCCACAGACCCCGGTTCAACAAGCCCGTGCTGGCGAGCGCCAATATCATTCAGACGATTCCCAGCCTCGCGTTGTTTGGATTCTTGCTGCCCGTGCCTTGGCTGGGCGAACGCTCCGACCGGCTGGCGATTCTGGCGCTCACGCTCTATGCCCTGCTGCCGATTATCAGGAACACGTACACGGGGATCCGCGGCGTCGATCCCGCTGTTGTCGAGGCGGGACGAGGCATGGGACTCACAGAGTCTCAACTTCTGTTTCAGGTGGAACTGCCGCTGGCGGTGAGTGTGATCCTTTCAGGCGTACGCGTGGCCGTTGTCATTTCAGTGGGACTGGCGACGATTGCGGCGGCGATTGGCGCCGGCGGCCTGGGCGAATTCATTTTCCGCGGACTGGCGATGGTCGACGATAGAGTCATTCTTGCCGGAGCGATTCCAGCGGCAATCCTGGCGCTGGTCGCCGACTTCGGCGTGGGATGGCTGGAGAGGCGACTGCAGCCGCGATGATGGGACGTCGATCGAGTCTCTGCGGTGTGCTCCTGGCGGCGCTGGTGTTGCTGCTGTCGTCTTGTTCTCCGTCTCACGAAAATCGCATCGTGGTCGGCTCCAAGAATTTCACTGAATCGTTCATCTTGGGCGAACTCATCGCTCAACAGATCGAGGCTCATACCACTCTGAAAGTAGAACGGCGCTTCTATCTGGCGGGAACCTATATCTGCCAGCAGGCGATTCTGGCCGGGCGAATCGATGTCTATCCCGAATATACCGGTACAGCCCTCACCGCAATCCTCAAGCAGAACGCCAATGGCGATCAGCAAGAGGTGTATCGACGAGTCAAAGATCAATACGAATATCGCTTCGGCCTGACGCTCGGTCCCCCCCTCGGTTTCAACGATACGTTTGCCATGGAGATCCGCGGCGAAGATGCCCGGCGCTTGAATATCAAAACTTTGTCGCAGGCGACCGCGTTTGCTCCGCAATGGCGGGCCGGGTTTGGCTACGAGTTCATGGAGCGGCCGGACGGTTATCGAGGATTGGCGGCAACCTACGGTCTGCACTTTGCGGAAAAGCCGCGCATCATGGACCTCGGTCTGCTAGCTCGGGCGCTCAAAGATCGCCAGATCGACCTGGCCGCAGGCAACACCACCGACGGGCTGATTCCGGCTCTGGATCTGTTTGTGCTGCAAGACGACCGTCACTATTTCCCTCCGTACGAGGCGGTGCCGGTAATCCGTGCGCAGACGGTGCAGCAGCATCCCGAGGTCGCACAGGCTCTGGCGGAGTTAGCAGGGAAGATTTCCGACGAGGAAATGCAGCGCATGAACTATGCGGTCGACGGTCAGCACCGTGACACGTCCGAAGTCGTGCGCGAATTCTCAAGAAATAAAGGGCTTGTGCACTGAGCCTCATGAGCGGGGATTGCCAACTTTCAGATCACCAACGCTCCTCGCATCGTGAGCACCGCATTTCCCTTGAGGATCACTCTTTCGCCCGCCATCTCGCACCAGAGTTCCCCGCCGCGCTCTGATAATTGTCGAGCGTGCAACTGCGACTTTCCGAGTCGTTGCCCCCAGTATGGAGTCAACGCGCAGTGGGCGGAGCCCGTCACAGGATCTTCCGGCAGGCCGTAGCTCGGCTTGAAATAGCGGGACACAAAATCAACGTTCTTCCCGGGTGCGGTGACTGCCACAACCGCGGGATGCAGCAGCGCCAAACTCGAGAAATCGGGGCGCATGTTCTGGATTGCGGCTTCGTTCTCGTAGATCACAACGTAGATATCGTTCACTTCCAGCACGTCGGATGGACGAGGTCCCGACCCGAGCGCCTCGACCAACCCCTCCGGCGCACCTTCGCAATGCTTAGGGAACAGCGCAGGGAAGTCCATCGAGAAGAGATCGCCCTCCCTGCGAACGGTTAGCGTCCCGCTATACCGCGTCTCAAATTGCACCGCGTCGAGCCCCTGTTCGAGCAGGTTGAGCACCACAAACGCGGAAGCCAAGGTCGCATGCCCGCAAAGCCGCACCTCACTCCGAGGCGTAAACCACCGCAGGTCATAATGGCCGGAGTTCGGCACCAAAAATGCTGTCTCAGAAAGATTATTTTCTGCAGCGACTTTCCGCAGCGCCTCGTCATCTAACCACGCCGGAAGAGGGCAGACCGCGGCGGGGTTGCCCCTGAACGGTTCGGCAGCGAATGCGTCTACTTGATACAGCGGAATACGCATCGCCATGATTGTACTGGTCGCTCGCATGGCGGCCCTGACTCTGGGCCCTGGCTTGCGAGCGGTCCGGGGCGGTGATAGTCTCTCAGACCTCGTCTTCTGGGATGAATTCTGAGCGCCGGAAGGCCTGTTCGGTGCGGTATTCGGACAGCCCCGCCAGCAAGCTTCACGATGGGTGCGCCACACACCCTCGACGTCGTTCGAATTGAGTTCTGGGTTTCATCCAAGCCGTACGCCAGGAGGGCCAATGCTTGCCACCCAAAGCGATGTCGGAATGCGGCAACAACTACTGGAGAGGATTTCCGATGCGCGGCACCGCAGTGACGCGCTCTTTAACATTGTCCGCCGCGATTCAATGTACGATCGCCCCATACCGGAGCGTCATCGCATCATTTTTTATGTGGGACACCTAGAGGCCTTCGACTGGAATCTGCTTCACGAAAACGTTCTGGGTCTGAAAAGTTTCCACCCTGAATTTGACCGGCTGTTTGCGTTCGGTATCGATCCGGTGGGCGGAGGACTGCCCTCTGACCAGCCGTCCGACTGGCCCTCTCTCGAAACGGTGCGCGACTATGTAACCAGGATTCGAACCGCGCTGGACGAGAAATTGGCCGATGGACGGCTCGAGTCTTCCAGCCTGACCCGCGATGGCTTTCCCCTCGACACATTGCTCAATGTGGCCATTGAGCATCGCTTGATGCATGTCGAGACTCTGGCCTACATGTTGCACCAGTTGCCGCGGGATCGGAAAGTCCCGCAGGAAGATCGCTCCAATCTCGTCACTCGGCCCGTCGATCATCAAATGATTTCCATTCCCGCCGGGACTGCGACGTTGGGCCTTCCTCGCGGAGGTGAGATCTTCGGCTGGGACAACGAATACGAGACGCACACCGCGCACGTGCCTGCCTTCGAAATCGATAAGTACGAGGTCACGAACCGCCAATACCTGGAGTTCATGGCAGCAGGCGGCTATGAGACGCGTGCGTTCTGGGCCGACGATGACTGGAACTGGAGGACCGCGCATTCGGTCTCTCATCCCGTGTTCTGGAGCAAGTCGGGCGACGAATGGCAGTATCGCACCATGTTTGAAGAGTTGCCTCTGCCTCTCGAATGGCCCGTCTACGTGAGTCATGCTGAGGCAGCGGCTTATGCGCGATGGGCCGGCAAATCGGTACCCACAGAGGAGCAGTGGCACCGCGCCGCGTACGGCATCGGCGACGGCACTGAGAGGAATTATCCATGGGGCAATCAAGCTCCCACTTCGAGCCACGGCAATTTCGACTTCCACCACTGGAGTCCCACGCCGGTGAATGCGTTTCCTTCCGGCAGCAGCGCTTTCGGTGTGGATGACTTGTTGGGCAATGGCTGGGAGTGGACGTCCACTGTCTTTGCGCCATTCCCTGGTTTCGAGCCATTCCCGTTCTATCGTGGCTACTCGGCTGATTTTTTTGATGGCAAACACTTCGTCATGAAGGGCGGGTCGCCGCGTACGGCTGCCTGCATGCTGCGGGCCACATTTCGCAACTGGTTTCAGGCTCACTACCAGTACGTGTATGCCGGATTCCGCTGCGTACGTCACTGATCTCTCAGAATCTTTTTGAAGGAGTTGGCAAATGCTCGTTCATGCGATCCCCGGCAACGTTTCATACGAATTTGCGGCGGATGTTCGCGTCGGACTAACCCGCACGGGACAAAAGGAACTTCCCTCGAAATATCTTTACGACAACGTCGGCTCCGCTCTGTTCGAGGTCATCAGTCACCTCCCCGAGTACGGCCTCACGAGGGCAGACGAACGCTTGTTGCGGCGGAATGCCGATGAGATCGTCGACCGCGTAGCCGGGCCTGTCGCCGTAGCCGAACTGGGCAGCGGTAGCGGCAAAAAGACTCGCTGGCTGCTCGAAGCTCTGTGTCGGCGGCAGCGCACCTCGTACTATCCGGTGGAAATCTCGCGCTCGGCTCTGGTCATGTGCGAGCGGGAACTCAGTGACATTGATTCCATCAGCATTGTGGGTTTTGAGCGTGAGTATTTAGATGGTCTGCTGGAGGTAGCCGCTTACCGCAAGAGCGGCCAGCGGCTGTTCGTCCTGTTCCTCGGCAGCACGATCGGAAACTTCGATCGTTCCGCGGGACTGAAGTTCCTCTCGGACGTCCGGCGCATTCTTCAGCCGGGCGACTCTCTGCTGCTCGGAACAGATTTGGAAAAACCCAGCTCGCAATTGATCGCAGCCTACGACGATGAGTTAGGAGTAACGGCGGCGTTTAACCTTAACCTGCTGAGCCGCGTGAATCGCGAACTCGGCGCCGATTTTGATTTGCGCCAGTTTGCCCACGTCGCCAGAATCAACCCTGACGCCCGCAGCGTCGAGATGCACCTTGAGT
Organism: uncultured Acidobacteriaceae bacterium; assembly: GCA_963832015.1. Taxonomy (GTDB): domain Bacteria; phylum Acidobacteriota; class Terriglobia; order Terriglobales; family Acidobacteriaceae; genus Sulfotelmatobacter. The sequence goes on along the minus strand of CAWHSR010000008.1, from coordinate 24,814 downwards.
CGAAGCGCCGGCAGATCATCAGCATTCCCGCGGCGGAAGTCGTGGTCGAGTTTCTCGCCGGAGAAACCATATGGACCGAAAGCAGCCACAAGTATTCAGCCGACGAAGTGATCGAAACGGCGCGCGCAGCCGGATTCCATTGCGAAGTGCAATGGATCGATGAGCAGTGGCCCTTTGCCGAGAACCTGTTGATTGCGGAATGAGCGCGAGTTCTGAGCCGTCGTCCTTACGACGCTCCGGTCTTGCGCCAAGCGCGCAGGTTGATCCCGCTCATCACCATGCAGAATATGTTTGCTGGAATGAATCCCATTTGGGCGGTTCTGAATCCTATGACGCACACGACAATGCTATTAATGCCGGCCAATGCCCAGCCTTCCCAACACCGCCGCCCCACCAACACAGTGGACGCGACGGTCAATATGCAAGATACATAATCGAGCCGCAACACAGATGAAGACCTCCAAAAATATTCTGCGCTAAAGACATGGCTCTTGACTGTGATTGTGGCCTTTCGTTACATGACTGTAGTCACTTGACCTAACAGCGCAATTTCCGGAGGAAGCGATGGCCGCAAAATGCACCCACCTGAACCAGATCAAGATCACATCGACGAATAAGCACGTCTGCGAAGAGTGCGTCAAAATCGGCGCCACCTGGGTGCATTTGCGCTTGTGTCTCTCCTGCGGAAATGTGGGCTGCTGCGACTCCTCGAAGAACAAACACGCCACCAAGCACTTCCACAAGACGCAGCACCCTCTCATGCGCTCCATTCAGCCCGGGGAATCGTGGATCTGGTGTTATGTGGATGAAATTGAGGCCGGAGAAATCGGCGCCTGAGGCTGTCACCTCGAGCGTCGCCGATAATCGCGCAACCGAATGCCGGTTCTGGTATCTAATGGGGTTATTGGGATTCGTGGGGTCCGGGTTTACCTGTTACATCCTTAGCTGCTGGGAACGACGATGCCGAAGCCGATCTTGCTCACTGTTGACGACGATCCTGATGTCTTGCGGGCGATCGAGCGCGATCTGCGATCGCAGTATGGCGCCGATTATCGCGTTGTCAGCAGTGATTCTCCGGAAGGCGCCTTGGACCTGCTCAAGTCGCTCAAGCTTCGCAACGACGGCGTAGCCCTTCTCCTTGCCGACCAGCGCATGCCCCACATGGATGGGGTCGTGTTTCTGCAGCAGGCCCGGCAAATATTTCCCGAGGCAAAGCGGGCATTGCTCACCGCCTATGCCGACACCAACGCCGCGATCAGTGCCATTAACCAGGCCAATCTCGATTATTTCTTTATGAAGCCGTGGGATCCTCCCACCGAAAACTTGTATCCGCAGTTGGACGATCTGCTCGACGACTGGCACGCCTCGTATCGTCCCGCGTATCAGGGGATCCGGGTGTTGGGAACACGATGGTCTCCGCGTTGCTACGACCTGCGTGATTTTCTGGCCCGCAGCCACGTCCCCTTTCAATGGATTGACGTCGAAGGCGCGGCCAACGATCCCGAAACCGAACGCCTGCTCGATGCTCTGGGACCGGACGCCTCAGAACTTCCCGTCGTCCTGTTTGCCGATGGGACGAGACTGCTGAACAGTATCCCGGGCGAAGTAGCGCAAAAAGTGGGCTTGCGGACGCGCGCCGAAACCTCTTTTTACGAACTGGCAATTGTTGGTGGAGGCCCGGCGGGTCTGGCGGCCGCAGTCTATGGCGCTTCCGAAGGATTGCACACCGTCATGGTTGAAAAGGAAGCGCCGGGCGGCCAGGCGGGAATGAGTTCGCGGATTGAGAACTATCTTGGATTCCCCGTTGGACTCAGTGGAGGCGATCTCGCGCGCCGTGCCGTGGCCCAGGCGCGGCGGTTCGGAGTCGAAATCCTGGCCCCTCAGGAGGCGGTCGGCATCCGCGTGGAAGGTCCATACCGCATTATCAAATTGATCGACGACACCGAGATCTCCTGTCATGCTTTGATGATCGCCAGCGGAGTGCAGTGGAAACGGCTGGAGGCTCCAGGAGTCGACCGGCTTCAGGGAGCCGGGGTTTACTACGGTGGCGGATCCACCGAGGCGCTCTCGTGCAAGGGTGAGATGGTCTACGTCGTGGGCGGTGCGAATTCCGCCGGACAGGCCGCTATGAATTTTGCGAAGTATGCAGAGCGCGTCGTGATCCTTGTCCGCGGCGATTCCCTCTCCAGCACCATGTCGCAATATCTCATCGACCAGATCAAGGAGACGCCCAACATTCAGCTGTGGACCCACGCCTCCGTCGCTGAGGTTCACGGCGACACGCACCTGGAAGAGGTTTCTGTCCTGTGCACCGACACCAACAAGACGGAGCGCGTTCCGGCCAGCGCAATGTTTATTTTTATTGGGGCGCTGCCGCGAACGGACTGGCTCGCCGGCACCGTCGAGCGCGACGATCGCGGATTCATTCTGACTGGTCCCGACGTGATGCACGGCGGCGAGCATCCCAAAGGTTGGGGGCTTGATCGCGATCCTTTCCTCCTGGAGACGAATGTGCCCGGCATATTCGCGGTCGGTGATGTGCGCCACGGCTCCGTCAAACGTGTCGCGTCTGGAGTTGGCGAAGGATCGGTAGCGGTTCAGTTCATCCATCAGTACTTGAGCAAGGTATAAATGGCCGACACACTGGAACTCCTGCGCCGTGTCCCAACGTTTGACGGATTGCCTGACGACCAGATCATCTGGTTCCTCAGTCAATCGGAAGAATTGCACCTCAAGTCCGGTGATTTCTACACCCGCCAGGGTGACCCCGCCGACAGGATGTCGGTTATCCTCGTGGGCCAAGTGGAAGCGCGAGGGGAGTTGAGTGGCGAATCGATCGTGATACCGCTGAAGGCGGGCGACGTCACCGGCAAGCTCCCGTTTTCGAGGATGAAGCTATTCCCTTTAAGCGGGCGCGCCATCACCGACAGCTTCATCTTGCGGTTTCCGGCAGCCAAGTTTCCCGAGCTCGTGCAGAAGATGCCCGAACTCACCCAGCGGCTCGTGGGACTGATGTCGGACCGCATCCGCGAAACGACGCGCTTCGAGCAGCAGCGCGATCGTCTGGCCGCTCTGGGCAAGCTTTCGGCGGGCCTTGCGCACGAACTCAACAATCCGGCTTCTGCCGCGAAGCGCGCCACCAGTCAGCTTCGCGCCATTCTGAAGCGGGTCCGCGATGCCAGCCTCGAACTCGGCCGGCGCGACTTAACTCCCACCCAAAAAGCAGAAATAGAAAAGTTGGAGGCGTCGCTGGTCCAAACGGATGGACCTCCACTCGACGCTCTCGCCGCCAGCGATCTGGAGGATCAACTCGACTCCTTGCTTCGCAGTCACGGACAAAACGATTTATGGCAGCTCGCGGCCGATCTCGCAAAGAAGAACTTCAAGCCCGAGTTCCTGGAGCAAATCTTCGCCGCGCTCGACGCCGACACTGCGCGAGCCGCCCTGGTCCGGATTTCCTCGTCTGTCGAGATTGCCGACTTACTGAACCAGATCGAGAGCAGCACGTCGCGCATCTCGGATCTGGTGGGCGCGATCAAGGAATACACGTTCATGGATCAGGCCCCCATCCAGAATGTGGATATCGTCAAAACTCTTGAAACCACGCTCACCATCCTGAATCACAAACTCAAGCACGGAGTGACCGTGCAGCGGGACTACCAGAAGATTCCGCTGCTCGTGAATTCCTTCGGGAGTGAATTGAATCAGGTCTGGACCAACATCATCGACAACGCGATTGATGCGATGGGCGGAAAAGGCGAACTGCGCGTTCGCATTTATCGAGAAGACAATTGTGTGGTGGTGGAAATCGCCGACAACGGCCCAGGAATTTCAGCTGAAGTCGAGCCGCACATTTTTGAGCCCTTCTTCACGACCAAGGCTGTGGGAGAGGGAACTGGTCTCGGCCTCGATACCGTGCAACGAATCGTGAAGAAGCACCGCGGCAGCATTCAAGTGCGGTCCGAACCTGGAGACACGCGTTTTCAGGTGTGGCTGCCACTAGCGGAAAACGCTGCCTGATTCCTCAATACTGTTGTGATGGAGAACGAGCATGAGTTCCGGACTCGTCCTGCTGTTAGCGCTCGGCATCGGCATCGTGGCAGGACTGCGGTGCATGACTGCGCCCGCGGTCGTGGCGTGGGCGGCTCACATCGGATGGCTCAATCTTCACGGCTCCCCATTCGCTTTCATGGGAACGGTTTGGGCCGTCGGCATCTTCACCTTGCTCGCTTTGGTTGAGTTTGTCGCTGATCAGCTTCCTGCTACTCCTCCCCGTACTGCCCCGCTAGGACTCTCGGCGCGAATTGTTACGGGCGCACTCACCGGCGCGTGCCTCGCCGTTGCTGGTGGTGCGATGGCTTGGTCGGGAGCGCTGGCCGGCGTGATCGGTGGGATTGCCGGGGCATTCGCTGGATATCACGCACGCGTCGGCTTAGTGCGCACCTTGCGCGTTCCAGATTTCACGGTCGCGATCCCTGAGGATCTAATCGCGATCGGACTCGGACTGCTTCTGGTTTCTCGCTTTTGAATCGTGTCCTATGACCTCTCCTCAGCAATTCGACGCTCTCATCATCGGCTCTGGACAGGGCGGAAACCCTCTCGCCATCGCCCTTGCCGCGGCAGGAATGCACACGGCCCTCATCGAGCGCAAGCATGTCGGCGGTACCTGCATCAATGAAGGCTGCACTCCGACCAAGACCATGGTAGCCAGCGGCCGTGTGGCCTACCTGGCGCGCCGCGCCGCCGATTACGGTGTTCACACCGGGCCGATCAGTATCGATCTGGCGAAAGTTCGCCAACGCAAGCGCGACATCGTTGACCGTTTTCGAAACGGAATCCAGTCCCGCATTGAGAAGACCGCGAACCTGGAATTAGTTTTCGGAGACGCAAGTTTCAGTGGGCCCAAGACAGTCGCAGTTCGCACTCAAGATGGCGGTCAGCGCACCCTTTCGGCGAAATACATCTTCATCAATGTCGGTACCCGCGCGTCGCGGCCCACCTTAGACGGGTTGGATACCGTGCCGTTTCTCGACAACATTTCCATCATGGAACTCGATGCGGTCCCGGCTCACCTGTTGGTCCTGGGTGGCGGCTACGTTGGTCTCGAGTTTGGACAGTTATTCCGCCGCCTCGGCAGCCAAGTCACGATCGTCCAATCCGCGGGCCAACTGCTCACAAGAGAAGATCCCGACGTCGCCGAAGAAATTACGAACATCCTCCGCCAGGATGGGGTCGAAGTCATGCTGAACGCGAAAGCAATCCGAGTGAGCCAATCGGATGGTACTATCCGTTTGGAAATCGCGTCACAGAAGGGCCCGACCACACTGATGGGTTCGCATCTGCTGGTAGCCACCGGCCGCGTGTCCAATTCAGACACCCTCAACCCCAAGGCGGCCGGAATTCAGACAGACAAGCGCGGCTTCATCGAGGTGAATGACCGTCTCGAAACATCCGCGGAAGGCGTCTACGCACTCGGCGACATCAAAGGCGGTCCAGCTTTCACGCACATCTCCTACGACGACTTCCGCATCATTCGCTCCAACTTAATCAACAAGAAACCTGCTTCCATAAAGAACCGCCAAGTCCCATATACCCTCTTTACCGATCCGCAGTTGGGCCGGATCGGCCTGACCGAGAAGGAAGCGCGGGCCCAGGGCCGAAACATGCGCGTAGCGAAACTGCCCATGACGCATGTCGCCCGCGCTGTGGAAGTCGACGAAACCCGAGGCTTCATGACAGCAATTGTTGACGCGGACACCAACCAAATTCTCGGCGCCGCCATTCTCGGCATCGAAGGCGGAGAAATTATGTCCGCGATCGAGATTGCCATAATGGGTAAATTGCCCTACACGGCCCTACGCGATGGCACCTTTTCCCATCCCACGCTGACGGAGTCCCTGAACAATCTGTTCATGGCCATGGACAGCGGCAAGTAGCCCAAGCACAATGTAGAAGCAGTCAAGACAGCGATTCGAGGCGCACCTCGCATGGATGTGTACTTAGTCGACGGCACGTATGAGCTATTCCGGCATTTTTTTGCGGTCCCGTCGACGAAAGATGCGAATGGTCAGGAAATCGGCGCGGTTCGTGGCGTCCTGACATCAGTGCTGTCGATGATCGAAAAGGGCACAACTCACCTCGGGGTCGCAACCGACCATGTGGTGGAGTCGTTCCGCAACAATCTGTATCCCGGATATAAAACCAGCGAAGGGGTAGCCCCGGAGTTACTCTCGCAATTTCCGATCCTCGAAGAAGCGTTGGCGGACATGGGAGTGTTGGTGTGGCCCATGGTCGAGTTCGAGGCCGACGACGCCCTCGCCTCCGCCGCCGCGAAAGCCGCGCAGGATGGCCACGTCAGACAAGTCTTCATTTGCACGCCCGACAAGGATCTCAGTCAATGCGTTGTAGGTACACGGATTGTTCAGATGGATCGGCGGATGGATCTAGTTCGCGATGAAGCCGGCGTAGTTGCTAAATTCGGAGTGAGCCCGCCGTCGATCCCGGACTATCTCGCAGTCGTGGGCGACAGTGCAGACGGCTTCCCCGGCGTGTCCGGATGGGGCCCAAAAGCCGCCGCTCTTGTGTTATCGCAGTACCCACACCTCGAGACCATTCCGAAGGATTTTCAGCACTGGCATCCTTCCATCAAGCGGGCCCGCGCCCTCTCCGAATCGCTGTTCAGCGTATGGAACGATGCCCTGCTATTTCGCACGCTGGCAACCCTGCGCCTCGATGTACCCGTCTTCCACACCGTCGAGGATCTTCGCTGGAACGGACCCGGCCTGAGTTTCGAACAGCAGTGCCGCCGGCTGAAGGCTCCCGACCTGCTCCGCCGCAGCCAGGCCACCGCATCGAAGCGACCGCAGTGAGCCACCCATGCCCGCCGCCCGCTCCGCATGATAAAATTCCAAGTGGACATCAAGTGTCCAACGCCTGCCCATCCGGCGCAGCAATTGTTCGGAAACAGAATAGGCGCGTAGCTCAGTTGGTTAGAGCGCTACCTTGACACGGTAGAGGTCAGGAGTTCGAGTCTCCTCGTGCCTACCATATCTTTCATACAGATAGCGGCAGGGCTCCCATCCTCGTTGGTAGCATTTGGTAGCAAATCAGCAGACGCCGCAGTTTGACTGTTCATCAACTCCTCGTACATCGACTCGACCATCCGCCCAACACTTTCAGGCAACTCCTGCATGTACTCGTTGGCCGTGGTATCGGCCTTGGAGTGCCGCAGGTGAGCTTGGATGTCCTTCACCGACCCCTTGCGCTGCGCCAGCGTTGCCATCGTTCTGCGCAAGACCTGGAAGTTCAGTTTCGGTAATCCAAGTTTCTCCGCGAGCGGATTCAGGATTCGGTTTCGATAATTGCCGGTATCCATGAATCCACCCTCTGTGTTGGGGAAAATGAAGGCATCAGGCGAAGAGTCGGAGCACTCCTGCTTCCACAGCCAGAGATTATCGACCATTCCCTTGGGTAGAAGAACATCCCCAAGGCTCTTTTCCGTTTTACCAAACGGTCGAATCTTTCCCCTGTAGACGGTCTCCGTGATCGTGAGTCTGCTGCCGTCGAACGACCTCTACCGCAGCGCGAACAACTCGCTGGGGCGAAGCGCGTCCGTCATTTCAAGCGTCAGTAGCATACGATCCCTGGTTGCGACGCCAGCGAGCACCGCCCGCAATTGGTGCCACGTCAGCGTTGTTTTGTCTTTCTCCCGCAGATTCCGCGGAATCTTGATTCCACGCGTCGGATCTTTCAGAAGGAAATCCTGCTCGACGGCCTCAGCGAAGATCGATTTCATATAGGAACGGGCATGCTTCACCCGGTCCTCTGAGAGAAATGTAGCGAGATGCTTGAGATGTTTCTGTAAGGTGAACTGCTCAAAGGCCTCCAGCGAAACACTGTCAAATTTCTCGACCAGATCCCTCTCGATCTGAATCTTCTTCACTTTCTCTGTCTCAGGTCTCCAATCGCGTAGCGGATAGTATCGGTTGCGGACGAACCAGCCAAAAGTGACCGAGCCGTCCTTCATGATCCTGCGCCAAGATTCTGCCCCGTCTGCTTTGATATTTCCTTCTGCAATGCCTCCCGGGCCACGCCTTTTGTCAGCTGAGACTTGAGCCCGAGGATGACGGAAACAACGTCTGTTTTTCTCTCGTTGGTAATTGGGTCCAGGACCGCCCTGCGGTAGTAGCCGTACCACTTCTTGCCACGGAGAACGACCCACCCACTCTGGTGCGATTTACCCATTTCATTCCTCAATTTCTGTGGGGGAACAAGTGGGTTGCGCCATTCTACACCCCGACTTTCTACGCCGAGTGTTGGTGAATCGTTCTTGCTCTACGATGAACTCTTCGATCTTGCTTGCCCTATACCGGAGCATTCCTGCTCGTCCGGGGCCATCGCCAAAACGTATGACGGGTAAGAGCGGCATCTTTCTTGACGAGTGATCCCAAACCCAATCAAGCGATGTGTTCAATCGTTCAGCGACCTGCTGGGGCGTGAGCAGGGGATCGTTCTCACGCCAATCGCATGCCGGTACAACCGGTTTCGGAATCGTGGCCATGTTTGCAATCAACTCCCGGACGAAATATAGGCCGTGCGCATCGGCGAACTCTGGGCCGCAGGTCGGAACGCTTCTCGCCAGAAGTGACAGGCACGAATTTGATTTATTCCTTCCCTCACCGGCGAGGCGAATTCAGAGCGTACGAATCTGTTCCCGACCGCAGCAGAAAAATGACTGTGGAGGGGCATCGTTCGTCCTTGGGAAGGTTCATCGTGACTTCTCTTGCTGCTAGTGCGATTGAGCTGGGCTACTTTTTCGCCAGCTCTAAAACTTTTTCTGTGGAAATCTCCGAATCGGGCTGAGAAAATCTTACGTATGCGCGCCACGGGAAGAGGAAAGCTACGGACGTTTTTCGCGCCGAAGTCGATCTCGAGCAAGTGCTCTATCGCCTGGCGCTGCACGCTCAAAGTCTGTTCACCGCAGCGGCATGCTTAGGGCGGCGCGACGAACTCGTCTTGCCCGGTGGAGACAGTGCCGCTGACCTGGTCAGCGCAACGTTGCTCAAGCTCCTCGCCCTTTCAACAAATCCGTGACCTGGTCTCCGACCAAAGGACCACCCACAACTGCGGAGGTTCTGGCGTATTTGCGCGAGGTACTCAAACGCGACTTGCTCGATCTGGTTCGATCGAAAGATCGAAACGGGCTAAGACAAGCGTTTATCCGGATAACGAGAGAACCGCCGGCGAGGACCTATCGGAATCTCCCTCGATCAGAGGACCTCGAGCTTTTGGCACCCCGAAAATGACCCCGAGCTCCTCGAGATTCTTAGGTTGCAGCTAGAACCGGCGGGCTACAACGCATTTTCGAGCCAAGAACTCGCCAAGAGGCTGAGCACAACCGTGGCGCTTCATTTGAGCGCAAGCAATTCGCTGCGGCGGAGTCCAGTAGTCACGTCCAGAAGCACCATTAGTCGGAAACACGAACTGAGTCCCAATCACCGCTGTTGGTCGCGTGCGATTTCCGCCCCGCGTCGTTTTCTCGCCAGAGAAACTCCCAACACGACGGCCCGGTCTTGCCCCGCGTGCACCTTAAACAACCACGTTGATTGCGTAGACGCATGAGTGTGCCAGCGTTTGTATTCTTGCTAGCCCCGAAGCAAATCTGTGCGCCTGTGTTGCATTGCAGGTCGGACGTAAAGGTATTTCCTCCTGTGGCGAGGTAGTAATTCGGAGGACCAGGCCACTGCACAGTGCGTTCCGGGGCATGTGGATGCCGATTCCGGGGCGATGTGAATAGAGATTCCGGGAGGATGTGAATACTCGCTACGACGGAGCCCAGGCTGCGAAGAGAAGACACGCTTGTGTACCGTATGTGGTACAATAGGTTGTGGCAGATATCCGCAAGCAGTCCCACGGCGAAGAAAGACCCGAGGCCGACCTTCAAGGTAAACGCGTCAGGGCCGTCTTTTACCGGACCGAGGCCGGCGGAGAGCCGGTTAGGGAATGGCTGAAAGGCCTCCCTTCCCGCGAGGACCGCAAGCGAATCGGCGAGGACATCAAGACCGTCGAGTTTGGCTGGCCGGTGGGTATGCCGGTATGCCGCTCCGTAGGCGGCGGTATTTACGAGGTACGGTCGGACCTGGCTCAAAACCGGATCGCTCGGGTGCTGTTTTATTTTGACAAAAGTGGCCGAATGGTGCTCTTGCATGGGTTCATCAAGAAGACTCGGAAGACGCCGGACGAAGATCTAGATCTGGCACAACGGAACAAGAAGAAACATGAGAGGTCGTAATGAAGGCAAAGAAAAAGAAAAAGAATGGTGTGGTTGAGCATACGGGTTCGACTTTTGACAGTTTCCTGGAGGAAGAGGGCATCCGAGAGGAAGTCGAGGCGGTTGCGGTCAAGCGTGTGATCTCGTGGCAGCTTGCAGAAGCCATGCGGAAAAAGAAGAAAACAAAACAGGTCCTCGCAAAAGAACTTAATACGAGTCGTTCCCAGCTTGACCGTTTGCTCGATCCGCAGAATATTGCTGTTTCTCTGGATACGATCACCCGCGCTGCCAGGGCACTGGGCAAGAGACTGATCATTCGGATTGCTGACGCCAAGGCGGGTTGAGAGACGGTAGTCGACCGAGGAGATCACTGAGGATGTGCTGATGGCGAAGAGAGACATTTTCGGCGAGTTGATGGAAGGCGCGGCTGCAATGAAGAGCCATCGCGAGCGCAAGCTTACAGTGCGCACCTACAAGGTAGCTGCGGCACCGCTCCCCAAAGTTGATTCCAAGCTTATCCGAGACACTCGAAAGCGGCTGCGCTGTTCACGAGCAGTGTTCGCACGCAGACTGCGCATCAACGAAAGAACTTTGGAAAAATGGGAACAAGGCCGTGCGAAGCCGAATCCTCAGGCGGCGGCTCTCGTTCTTCTTGTCCGCAGATACCCCGATACTTTAGCGCGCTTGGACGACATTGCGGCACGCTAAGCGCTGTACGCGTATCCCAAGGCGAAGTCGATTGGTCGTTTCATGGATCAGGTCTGGCAGCGAACCAAACGGCTGCGACCTCTGCACATCGATTGCAGAAGTTAATCCGCCTGCGGGGCTGGGGGAGTACTACAAACGCGCCCACGTCCGAACGCTCTTGCAAAGTCTCGACGGCTGGGAGGTAAGAGGAGTCCGGTGGAAGGTGTGGCCGCCGGTCCAAATTACCACTTCAGAGTGACAGTGAAGGGGGCCGATCCCCACGATTCAGCCCCGAACCCACTTGCCATGTTTTTGGTAGCAATTTGGTAGCAAATTGCGCCGATTATTACGGTTCTGCCGGTTCCTCCAGTTATTAACTCCTTTAGAGTCAATGGCCGGCTACTATACCGCTACCTTGACACGGTAGAGGTCAGGAGTTCGAGTCTCCTCGTGCCTACCATTTTTTTTCATAGGGATAGAGAGAATCCCCAAGATTCTCTAGCCCGTGATCAGCCCGTGATTCCACGAACTCACTTTACATGAAAACGGCGCAGCACCAGCGACTTCAACTGCGCAATTAGGGGCTACACCAAGAGGTTCTCGGGTCGTCCCGCCACGATTGCCAGAACCGTTTGCGTCCCTGTTTTGCAAGCCGCGCTAGCAAGTGCATTCCTTCTTATTTAGCCTTTCGGCCGATGTCGCAGCTTTGTATCAAACTGAGCGAGACAGCTTTGGTTTGGGGAAAACTGGTTGCGCCTTGGGCAGAGTACGTGGCGCGAGCCCTCTCGACTGCCACGAAATCGGGACGCGAGCGCAATTCAACTCCCCTTCCCCCAACGCGTCTAACTCAGCGGCACTGCACAGAAGAGAAGGGTAAATCTGGGCACCGTCGCTTAAATTTTCCAAATCAGACCATCTGTGTCGCGGTTGCGGAAAGAAAATACTCAAAGCAAGACCCCGTTGCGTTCAATATGCGGTCATCAGTGCCACTGAACGTTTTATCGAACCTGCGCGAGTCGGACGTCAGACCGCTAACGGTCCTGAAGCTCAGATGAAGCGGGCGAACACGCAACGTCAAAATGCCCTGGCACAGCATGCGTGGAGGCCTTCGGACCAACCTGCCTTGCTGACTGACAAGTTCTATTCCGAAAAAGTGGAGCCAGTTCTTGCCACGATGTCAGCATCTGTTATTGCGCGACAAATCTCAGTTTCTCGCTGGTACGCTGGGCGCATCCGCGAGGGCTACCGCCCTCATCCACGGCACTGGCAGGCGCTGGCGAAACTGGTCGGTGTCTCACCAACGCCTCCCACGCCGTAAGCTGCTAATGCGCCTGCGCGGCAGGGTGCGGCAAGACAGGAATCGTGCTCCTTTTTCCCGTCGCGCGGCTTAAGATTTTGCTCGCATGGAAACGGGCGATCTGCGTCACTTTAACCTTAGAGCGTCTAACAAAACCCATTTCGCCCTGCCCGACAAGGTTGCCGGAGCTTTGGGAAAAGAAAAACCGCCCGGAAAATGGCGGTTTCATCTCGTCGGAACCTTGGTCGTTTCGTGTTGCCTATTGCAGCGTCACAAGCACTTGAATCACGCCTTTGCCTTCGCTCAATGGCTCCAGGGCTTTTCCGACGACCGCACCTAGCATCTTGCTTCGGTCTGTGCCTTTCATCGCGTAACCGGGAGAGGAGGAAGTCACCAGCAGGTCGCCTATCTGGATAGAGCCATTCTCTGCTATAGCTTTACAGGGCACGATCCCCACAACGGCGAGAGGAATTTCGTTTTTCGGCATCCCTTCATCCAGCTTGCGGGTGGTGCCCAGCATCCCCGGCTTGGTGGAATAGATACCCGCGACAAGCGTGGAGTAAGGCTGCCGTGCCAGAGCCAAGCGGCGGCTGGCGGCTGGATCGATTACCAGCAGGTCTCCTGCGGCATACTTACTGCGATCTCCGGCGACCGCCAGGGACTCGGCAAAGTCGGCTCCGCTGGGTTGGAAGCCTCCGTCCGCAAACACTCTGCCTGTCCCGTCCACCCTAAAGACCGTCGTTTCAGGCTGGCCGAATCCGCCCTCTAGGATGTTGCCTCCAGCAACATTGGCGAACAAACCGCCAGTACCGTCGGGACTATAAGTTTGGCCGAACACGCCTACTCCCGGGCCGCTCGTTCCCAGTGCGGCACCTGTTGTCCCAACTGTGAAACCCGTTGTCGAATTCGTTTGCCCCCGAACTCCTTGTCCGCCTCCGGTACTGGACGGATGGTTTCCGAGAACACCTACTCCATCGGGGCTATTAGTGTCGCCAACAACACCAATGCCGTTGCCCGTCGTAGGAGTCGTGAAGCCCAAGACTCCAATGCCCAAGGGAGTGTCGGCCCGCCCGGAAACGCCGACCGCATTTGCGTTGCTGGCGTTGCTGGTGGCCGTGCCAGCGACACCCGCTCCAAACGGAGCATCAACGATTCCCAGCACACCGAAAGGTTGGTTCGTGCCAGATGCGTCGGTAGCTGTTGCCCGACCGAATACGCCAATCCCAGATTTTGCAGGTGATATTCCGAAAAGGCTGATTGAAAGGTCGGTGCTATTACTGACGACCTGCAACGCGGAATTAGGGCTGGTTGTGCCTATCCCGACGTTACCGTTTGGCGATTGAAAAATGCTCGAGTTTCCCAATTTGTGGCTCCCGGTGAACTTCGCTATGAAATTCGGCGTTCCCGCGCCGAGAATCGCGCTATCCACGTTTTGACTAGATGTCTGAGCCGAAGCCGTCGCGGCCAGAGACACACAGACGACCAGAATCGCAATGCTCCTGTATTTCATAAGATCTCCTCTAGCTCCGAATTTTCGAGACTAAATGAAGCCGGAATAAAGGGCCGACGGCCGACGACTAGCTTGTTGGCTCCTCTGCGAGGCGGTTAGCAGACAAAGGGGGCCTTCTGCCTATTCATCTCCCACAACCACGCCCGCCACGAGAGCGGCGTGATCGGAGGGCCAGAGTCCGTCGGGCAGGCGGCTTGCGGGATTGGTGCCGATCAACTCAATTCCCCACGGAGTTACCTTGCCGTGGGTCAAGACCAGGTCGATGCGCTGATAGAGTTGCGATACGGGATTGTTGTCCGATTCGGCCTGACAGCAGGTTAATCCTGCGCGCTTGGGAAATATCTCAGACCAAACGTCGTTGTAGCCCGCAGAGATGAAATCGGTGTACGTCGGGTCTTGTGGGAGTGGAAACGCCTGCGCGTTTGAATCCATCGCGATAATCAGCGGCAGAGGCGTGTTGGCCGGCCCGGCACGCAGTTCACTGCCCTGCAATTCGCGAATATTCGCGTCGAAGGACTCAAGGTGAGTGTTGATGTAGTGGAAGGTGTGTCCGAAGAACTCCCCATCGACCGAGGCCCACGCCCTGGGATACGGAAATGGTCCTACCGGAGTTGGCAGAACAAGCTCGTTCTCGAATTGTCCGGATTGCGGGTTACTCCAATGGAAGATCCAGGAAGGCAGATCCGTGCGAGCTAGGATAATGTTGTAGTCGGATACTGCAACGCAAAAGTAAGTTGCGGGCGGAATGAGTCCTGGGGTTGGCGGGAATGCATTTTGCGTGACTTGCACGGCAACTTTGTAGTGTCCTCCCTGTGCGGCCAACGCACTGAGAAGCTCCTGCAACATGTCATATTGCAGGGTCGTGTTTCCGCAGGTGCCGGCAATCGGATCAAAGGACCCTGTGGACCACTGGTCTACTTCCTGCAGGCTTACCAGTTCCGGCTGAGCCTCGAGGATTTCTCGAGCCACCGCCTGCATCCGTTCCGGAGGATTGGTGCCTTGGACTTGAGTAAGCACCTGACCCACGCCGAGCAGGAATTGCGTCGGAGTTTGGGCGCCCACCACCTGCAGGAGATCAGTTCCTTCATTTACGTTGTAGGTCATCACGGTTCCGAAACCGGGGAAAGATTGGGCTACGGCGGGGACGGCGATGGCTGACAGAATCGCCGCGATGGAACTGGTGATAAGCGTTGCCCGTGCAATGTTGCGTTTCATGAGAGTGCTCCTGAATTGTAGTTTTGAAGCTCGAGGATGGAATTGCCCACACCCCCAAAAATGAACCGGTGAAAAGAGAGAGCGCTCGTATTCCGCCATTTGCTTTCCGCGAGTGCACGCCCTCCGACAGTCGATCACACGGCCAATCCGATATCGTCTAGTGCGTGGCGACCGCAGGGGCAGCGCGGTAGATGGTTGTGTGGGCGGGGATCACGGCCCCCACTATCGCTCCGCTCGTGGCGCCAATTGCGATCCCAACAAGGGCGCCCACTCCTTCCGAAAGTCCAACCCAGCCCTTCGATCCGGAGCCAGCAGCGGCGCCGATGCCCGCCCCGACGGCTGCGCCGACCACCAGGCCAATCACGGCGTGCTCGCCGCGTCGGGCGCCGGATGCGGTCGAGACGCGGACGATGTCTTCACGCTTTACAGAGACGTCGGAGCCTTTTTCTTGCAGGGTGACCACGTCATCTGAGACGCTGACGAATTCTCCACCGTGATGCTTCATACTGGATTCAATCACTTCAATGCCCTGGCCAACCTTCAGGCCACGCAGGCCAGACCATGAGCCCTGCTGCTTTTGAGCCCAGAGCGCGGCGGGAAATCCGAGGAACAACACCAGGATCAGGCAGGTGCGAGAAGTCACGTGCCACCTCCAGTTGGCCGGTCGAACAGGAGCCTCGATCCACGCAGCCGAGAGCAGTGGGCTCACAGAAAACTGGCACAGCTTGGCCCACTTTTCTGTTGCCTCTGGAATTGACTGGACCGCCGGTACCTTACTTTTCATTGTGTCTCCCTCCCATGGAATCAATGGCCAGCACTTCTTGAGATTGCTACATCCCCAGTTAAGATGGGAGGCGCGGACGAAGCAAACTGCAGGCGGAGGCAGGCAAAACGTTGCCCGGCCTCCGCTTGTGCTCAAATTACTCATAAAAGTCGGCATCGGAAACCCGCCCAAGCTTTTCGCCATCGCTGTGGATCGACACGGGAACCGCTGTGGTCGATCCGGGTGGAATCAACTGCGAGACGATCGTGTGAATGGTCCGGCCGTGGTTGCTCAGGACGAGCATAAGATTGATCACCGCGCCCGTGGATCCCGGGGGAGCGGGAAAATCGATCTTCGCCGTGCCGGTGCAATCTGAAAAGATGGTGTACGTGCCAGTCTCACTGGTGTGGAAACCCGCCTTGTCGGTGGGTCCCGCCAGCGGAAAACCGTTTGACATCACCCAGTCCACCTGGGTCAAATGGCCGGCACCATCAAAGTGGGTTAACGCGACTCCGTCGCGCTGTTGCACGACCGCGCCAGTCGGGCCGTAAATCTGTCCCGAGATCCTGAACGCGTACTCCCCGTACAAAGTATTTGTTGTGCACCCACTGTCGATTGATTGCGCCCATGCGTTTGCGGAAATCAGCGCCATCAGCGTCAGCGCCGCCAGAAATGTTGCAATTGCCCCACCCTTCATAACTGTCCTCCTCTTCTTCTCTTTCTCTGAAAATATGGTTTCGATACTTTGCTTTCAAGGCTGGGACTCACTCCATGTGCATTTCAGCACCGAGAGTAGGCAAATCCGCATGGAGCCGTCCAGTGCCTGGTTGCGTGAAGCTTCTTTTGCCTCCGAGCTCGCCAGAATTCTGTGCGGGAGAACTCGGACCAGGGGCGCTCGCTTGCTCCCGCCCCGACGGCTGCGCCGACCACCAGGCCAATCAGGGCATGCTCGCCGCGCCTGGCAGCCGAAGCGGTTGAGACGCGGACAACGTCTTCGCGCTTCACCAAGACGTCGGAGCCCGTGTTGCTGGTAGACCCAGGAACAAGATGAGGATCAAGCGGGTACTAGAAGTCACGAACCGCCTCCAGTAGGTCCCTCTCCGATCTCGAGTCGCGTGTAACGGGCACGTGTTGCCCGACGGCCTACAATTTCGATTGTCTTTTTCGGTGGCAGTCATCTCGCTTTACCCCAGTTCACTCGGCCATTGCGCTCAGTTCTAAGCCACCGTAGAATGTGCTGCGAATGGCTTACCAAGCCGCATCGATGTCTGCTCAACGCGAACCGTAACTAAAATGCGGTTTAGAAGTCCTTCCGAAAACGCGAAGAAATCTTGAAGAATTCCTTCCCCGGGCTATGAACCAGAAAACAAGACATTTCTACAGCTTCGGTCCGTTTCGCCTCGACGCGAGAGAGTGTCTGCTGAATCTCGACGGCAAGCCCGTGCCGCTCGCGCCTAAAGCCTTCGAAGCGCTGCTTATGCTGGTCGAGAACGCTGGCCAGTTGGTGGACAAAGATGACCTCATGAGGCGGCTCTGGCCCGGTACCTTCGTAGAGGAGGGGAATGTCGCTAAGCACGTCTCCGTATTGAGAAAAATATTGTGCGAGGCGACAAACGGCGGGGAGTACATCGAAACGATCCCCAAGCGCGGCTATCGATTTGTGGTGGAAGTGAGGGAGACAGAGGCGGCAGAAGCTGGCTCCCAACCTCAAACCCTTCCCGGCGCAGGCATGACCGGCAAGAAAGTCTCCCATTACCGCGTGTTGCAGGTGCTGGGCGGTGGAGGCATGGGCGTCGTGTATATGGCGGAAGACCTAAAGCTGGGCCGCCGCGTAGCCTTGAAGTTCCTGCCGGAAGAGATAGCCAGCGACGCGAAGGTTCTGGAGCGCTTTGAGCGCGAGGCGCGAGCCGCTTCCACGCTTGACCATCCCAACATCTGCACCATTCACGAATTTGGTGAGCACGAAGGCCAGCCCTTCATCGCCATGTCATTGTTGGAGGGACAAAACCTGCGGGATCAGATAGCCGCGCGGGCGGCCCCGTTTGCGACCGACGAATTGTTGCACCTGGCGATTCAGATCGGTGACGGTCTGGCCGCAGCGCACGAAAAAGGGATCGTTCATCGTGACATCAAGCCGGCGAATATCTTCATCACGAATCGCAGCGAGGTCAAGATTCTGGACTTCGGTTTGGCGAAGCTTGCGTACGCAGGAGATCGCGAAACATGCCAAGAAGCACAATCCCAGGAAGCCACGAGCGTACCAGCCAATGACCTTAGCCTCTCTTTGACCGGTGTGGCCATGGGCACGGCGCCCTACATGTCGCCGGAGCAGGTTCGCGGTGACAAGCTGGATGCCCGCAGCGACCTGTTTTCGTTTGGCCTTGTGATCTATGAGATGGCGACGAGAAAGCGGACATTCAGCGGGGACACGGCAGCGGCGTTACACGAGGCCATTCTGAATCGCGAGCCTGTCCCCGCGGGGGAGTTAAATCCTGAACTTCCGCCCAGGCTGGAAGAGATCATAAACAAGGCACTTGAAAAAGACCGCGAAGCCCGCTACCAAAGCGCTGCGGAAATGTGCGCCTACTTGAAACGCCTGAAGCTGGACAAGGAGTATAGCCGCCGAGTCTCACCGTCGAACGACGTTGGGAGTACGGCGGCTGCGGTCTCAACCTCTGCTCACACGGCCGACGGTTCCCCACTGCTCGCCGTCGTCGAGGAGCACAAACGGGGACTAGCAGCGGGCCTTGTCATCGCCGGCTTGTTGCTGGTTGCCCTACTCATCTTCCAATGGCTTTCAACTTTACCGCCTCCACGAGTTCTCCGCACTACCCAACTCACGCATTACGCCCACGCTACCGGTCTGGGGGGAATCACCTCGGATGGCGCGCGAATTTTCTTTCGCGCACGCGAGGCTGCTCACTTCAACCTAATGCAGGTGCCAGTTTCGGGTGGGGAGGCGCAGCCCTTCCCATCGCCTTTCCGCGATCCCATCATTATGGACGTTTCGCCGGACCGGTCAGAATTGTTGATAGCGTCCGCCACGACTACAGGGTCTTATGAATACTGGACGTTGCCGGTCGTCGGGGGATCGCCTCGCCGCTTGAGCAACCTGACTGGATTTGGTGCTTTTTCCCCTGACGGACGGCAGATCGCATACCACAGCATCGACGGAATCTACATTTGCAGCCGCAGTGGAAGCGATGCCCACAAGGTGGTTAGCCTGACCGCTCCTTCCTGGGGATTGGGCTGGTCGCCGGACGGCAAGACGTTGCGTTTCACCGTAGAAGATCAGAAGACCGACTCAAACATTCGTTCTCTCTGGGAGGTTTCTGCCGACGGGAGCAACCTCCATCCGTTGCTTCCGGGTTGGAACAAGCCCGCTCACGAATGCTGTGGGCAGTGGTCCGCCGATGGCCGATATTACATCTTCTTGTCGAATAAAGGTGACGGCCCGGGATCAGACTCTAGCGTATGGGTTCGCCGGGAGAAGGGTGTCTTCCCGCCGTGGTCCAAGGCGTCGGAGCCCGTGCGCCTTACTGCCGACCCAATCGGCTTTGGGATCCTCGCTCCGATCAAGGACGGCCGGCGGTTATTGGCCATTGGCGCTACACCCGATCAAATCGAGTTGCTTCGGTCCACTCCTGATCGAAAACAGTTCTTCCCAATGATCAAGCTCCCAGAAGTATTCGGAGCAGCTCTTGCACCAAAAGGAGATTGGCTGGCCTTGCTCTTGCCTGGAACTCCTAGCTGGACCCTATGGCGAAGCCGGCCCGACGGCACCGAACGCATGCAACTGGCATCGGATTTCCCTGGAGGTGTAGACATGCCTCGCTGGAGTCCAGATGGAACGAGGATCGCATTCCAAGGGCTGCGAGAGGGACGGCCCTGGAATATTTATGTGGTGGCTGCAAAGGGCGGAGCCACGCAGGAATTGCTGCCCAATGACCTGGTTCATGAATATCCAGACTGGTTGCCTGATGACGAGTCAATTGTTTATTCCACACCTGCGGCAAGTCAGGGGAGCTCACCGCAGGATAGTGGCATCTTTGTCTTGGACCTAAACACCCGAAAGACAACGAAGGTGCCCGCATCGGACGGTTTGAGGAATCCTCGAGTCGCGTTCGGCGGCCGCTATCTCGCCGCCTTGTCAGCAGACCAAAAGAAAGTGCGGCTGTTCGATTTTCAAACGCAGAAATGGAAAGAACTCGCGAGCGCCGGCAAATTGTTCTATTACCTGGAAGCGACACGAGACGGGAAGTACCTCTATTTCCAAGACGTGAGTGAAGCGGGACAGCCTCTTTATCGCGTTCGCGCTGGCGATTGGAAGCTTGAGCGCGTGATGAGCTTTGAATCCTTACTCCAGACTGGCGTCCTTCGCTGTAGATTCATGGGTCTCACGCCGGATGGATCGCCGATGCTGCTGGCGACGCGTGGCGGTGGAGATGTCTACGCACTGGACTTAGAGCTTCCCTAAGAGTGGCCACCCAATCTGTGAGCAGCTGAAAAATAGGCATTCCCGCAAACCTGTAAGTAGTTGCAGGTTCAGGTTGAACTAGTTAGCTAAGCTAGGCTACCTAGGCCCGAAAAGGCTGATGTCGGCACCCCTCGCCCCATTCGGCTCGCATCGCACCCTCGCTCCCGCCAGCATTTGACGCGGCTGAAACGCATGTCATGTCGCGCTGAGGTGCATGAATACTGGGGATTTCGTAACGCTGGAAACGAGGGTGTGTACATCGTTACATCACGTACACACTATCCCCTCTCCCTTTTGACGGGGTGGCAGGAAAGAGCGGCAAAACTGCCACACCCCCCACCCGCCAGGACCCGCCAGGATGCTTGGATGAAATGTGGTGAGCTCCCAATCAGCCAAGCTGCTATGCTTAGCCTCCGAGCGAGCGGACATGCTCAACCAAACCTTGTCGCACTACCGGGTTCTGGAGCAAATCGGTGCCGGGGGTATGGGCGTTGTTTACCGAGCGCGCGACGAGCAACTGGAACGCGACGTTGCCATCAAAGTCCTCCCGTCACGCGTCCTCGCCGACGAAGACGCGCGCAAGCGATTTCGCAAAGAAGCCTTGTCACTCGCCCGCCTGAATCACCCCAATATCGCGACAGTCCATGAATTCGGTACCCAGGGTGACGTCGATTTTCTGGTTGTCGAGTACATTCCGGGAACCACACTCGATGCGAAGTTGGCTCGCGGTTCTCTCACCTCAAAGGAAGTCATCGATCTCGGCGTGCAACTTGCGCGCGGCCTCGCGGCCGCACACGACCAGGGCATCGTCCATCGCGACCTGAAGCCCAGCAACCTGCGCCTCACTCCCGACGGCCGCCTCAAAATCCTAGACTTCGGTTTGGCGCAGCTCGAGCCCCATGCCAGCGAACTGGGATTGACTGCTACCTTAACCAAATCGCAGGAAATGACCGGAACGCTTCCTTATATGTCGCCCGAGCAGTTGCGGGGAGAGCGGGCCGATGCGCGCAGCGACATCTGGTCCGCCGGCGCCGTGCTGTACGAAATGGCACACGGCAAGCGGCCTTTCCCCCAATCCAACCAGGCGATCCTCATCAATGCCATCTTGAATGAACCCCCGGATTCGCCCAGTAAGAAAATCACCGGTCCCGTCTTGATGGGTGCGGAACAAGTCATCCTGAAGTGTTTGGACAAGGATCCTGGCCGACGCTACCAGAGCCCTCGTGAACTCGCGGTCGACTTGGAGCGCTTGAGCACAGGCACTTTGCCCGTCGGGGTTCCTCAATCCACTCCCACGAATCGGTACTTCCTTGCTGGCGTTGTCGCATGTCTCCTGGCTGCGTTGATGGTCGGCTATTTCGTCATCAATCGGAAGAAACATTCGGCTCCCGCGACAGCACCGCCCAGCCACCGCCGCTCGGTCGCCGTGCTTGGATTCCAGAATCTTGCCGGTAAAGCCGAAGACGCCTGGCTTTCCACCGCGCTCTCGGAAATGCTCACCACCGAGCTCGCCCAAGGAGATCAATTGCGCACCATCCCCGGCGAAAGTGTTGCGCAAATGAAACGCAGTCTCTCGTTGCCCGATGCCGATAGCTTTAGCCAAGATACGCTATCCCGCATCCACGAAAATCTGGGAACGGATGACGTCGTGATCGGTTCTTACATTCCGCTGGCCGCCGGTGTCATCCGCGTAGATCTGCGTCTGCAGGAGACGAAGGCGGGCGAAATTCTCGCGTCCGTTTCCGAGAAAGGAAGTGCCTCCGAAATTGACGAACTGGTCAGCAAAGCAGGCGCCGAGTTGCGGGCAAAACTCGGTGTCTCTGCACTTTCCGACGCCGAGTCGGCCAGTGTCCGGGCGGCTCTGCCCTCGGTTCCCGAAGCCGCCCGCCTTTATTCCGAAGGTCTCAAGAAACTCCGTTTGTTCGATGCTCTTGAGGCGCGCACTCTGCTGGAACGAGCTGCCGGCCTTGATCCCAATCACGCTCCCACGCACTCCGCACTGGCTGAGGCCTTATCCACCCTCGGCTACGACGAGAAAGCGCGGCAGGAAGCGAAGCGCGCCCTCGACTTAGCTTCTTCCTTTCCACGTGAGGAGCGGCTCCTGATCGATGGCCGCTACCGGTCTTTCACCAAAGACTGGTCCGGCGCGATGAGCAGTTACCGCACACTGTGGGGATTCTTCCCGGACCGCGTGGACTATGGCCTGCTGCTGGTTCGGGCCCAAACCGCAAACGATCAGCCCAACGAAGCTCTTGCCACCATCGCCGAACTTCGCAAGCTTTCGCTTTCCAAAGGCGAGAGCGCCCTCATCGACCTCGCCGAGTCCTCGGTCGCTGCCGCTCGCAGCGACTACAAACTGCAACAGTCGTCAGCAGAGAGAGCCGCGCAGGCCGGAGCCGCCATTGGCGCAAATCTCCTGGTTGCCGGGGCCTTGCGTATGGAAGGCAACGCCTGGCAGCGCTTGAGTCAGCCGGAAAAATCCCTGTCCGCGCTCGAGCGCGCACAGGAGCTTTACACCGCGGCCGGCGACCGCAACGGAGCCGCCATTTGCCTGATGTTGGCCGGCGACAACACCTATAACCAGGGACAGTTCGCGGACGCGAGAAAACAGTTCGGACGGGCGCTCCCAGTCTTTCGAGAGATCGGAGACCTGCATCATACCCGCGGAACTCTCGAAAGGATCGGCAATACATTCTATGACCAGGGAAATTTACACGTCGCCAACGACTATTACCAACAGGCCCTGAAGATCGATCTCGAGACCGGGCAAACCAGTGACCTGGCCAGCGACTACGGCAACATCGCCAACGCCCTGGACGGTCTTGGGGATCTAGCAGGCTCCCGCAAAATGCAAGAACAGGCTCTCGCCGCCTTCGAAAAGACTAGCGATCGCCGTGGCGCGGCGGTTACCCTCGGCAACCTCGGCGGTCTCATGATCGAGCTCGGCGATCCCGACAGTGCCAGAAAATATTTTGAGCAGGCTCTGAGCCGCATGCGCGAGATCTCTTTCCTTTCCGGAGAACCGTATCCTGCTGCCGGCCTCGGCGATGTTTCTTTCATGCAGGGGGATCTCGCAGGCGCTCGGAAACAATACGAAGAGGCTTTCCGGCTCGCCCAGGAAGCGCACCGCGATGATCGCGCCGCCGAGATCCAGACAGCTCTGGCTGTGGTGGCGCTGGAAGAAAAACGCTTTGCTGACGGCGAAGCGCTGGCACGTTCGGCTATCGTAACCTTCGACAAGGACAACTCTATCGAGAACGCCGTCTGGGCTCGTGCGGTTTTAGCGCGCATCCTCCTCGCTCAGGGAAAGCTCGCCGAAGCACAGATCCAGGCAGAAAAAGCGATCACCCTTTCCCATCAAACCCCGAGCCAATCCCCGCGCTTCGAAGCCATTCTTGCTGATGCTCAAGTCAAGGCGAAGACTGGAAAGACCTCGGAAGCCAAGAAAGAGCTAGAAGGGATGCTCGCTTCGTCCCGTAGGTTCGGATACCGCTTCTACGAATACGAAGCTCGTCTCTTTCTGGCAGAAATCGTGTTGCAATCCCACTCCGCCGCAGCAAGGCCGCAACTCGCCGCTCTCGAGAAAGAGGCGAAGGATCACGGGCTCCTCCTCGTCGCCAATCGCGCGCGGGCTGCAGCCGAGAAGCCCTAGTCTCACTCTCGCGTGCATAGCCGCTTTGTCATCCCGAGGCCCGCGCTCTTTGCGGGCCGAAGGACCTCTGAAGTTCTCAGTAGCGCCTCGGTCCCCGCTGGTTGACCCGCCTCCGCCCCGCACCACGGTGTCATATTATAATGAACGCGCACGGATGGCCCTCAAGCCCGGCATCAAGTTATGTCCCTACAAGATTGAATCGCCGCTCGGCGCAGGTGGCGTGGGAGAGGTCCATCGCGCGAGCGATACGCGACTAGAGCGGAGCGTCGCAGTCAAGATTCTTTCCGCTCATCTTTCCGACAATCCCGAAGCAAAGCTGCGTTTTGAGCGCGAAGCCCGGGTCATCTCTTCTCTGAACCATCCGCACATTTGTGTGCTGCATGACGTTGGCACCCAGAACGGAACCGGTTACCTGGTGATGGAGTATGTGCAGGGGGAGAGTCTGGAATAGCATCAGCACAGGCGTGAGAGTCGTCCCTAATCAGTGTGATTTGAGATGCGAAATTGTGACAGTCCGGCCTATCAGTGTGATGATGGAAATCTTGGGTGTCCCAACGTCGGTCTTCTTGCCGTGGTTGTGACCGACAACTCGAAAGGATTTGGCCGAATCCCATATCTGTAAGTCCTTCTTGCAAGGGAATCGCTTGTCCCCGGAAGGCACAGCCGTCCGGAACACAAAAGTCCCAACGGGTCCCTCTCACCCGCCATCTAACCGTGGTCTTTGATAACTTCCCGTTCAAGGGCAGTTTTAGGAGGACCGCTTGGCTAACAACAAGTTCCACCCAGAAGAATCCGTTCCGCAAACCAGCTCCCACCTGAAGGTTCTGGGCATCGTGTTGGCCGGAGGTAAAGGCACCCGGCTCCATCCGCTGACCCGCGAACGCGCCAAGCCCGCTGTTCCATTCGGAGGCAAGTACCGGATCATCGATTTTGTCCTCAGCAA
>CAWHSR010000007.1:0-141772 GCA_963832015.1 uncultured Acidobacteriaceae bacterium | reverse complement strand
AGAATTGCTGCAATGGTAGTCCGGATTGCTGAGCTTGATAGACCGCAAGCCTCAGAGCCCAATTACCTGCGTCTCCGGTGAGCAAGACGCGACGGCCCTGTCCAAAATCACCGTACAAAACGACACTTGATTCGTTCGTGGAGCTTGTAATGCCTCCGTCCTTGAGTCGTTCGTTTTCCCATGTTCTTTTATCGACTTTTCGGCTTTCGCAACCACCTTATCTGCGATCATCGCAAACAATCCGGGAGGCTTTCCAATCGAAAGTCCAGCCGCTTCGATTGCCGCTTGGTCCGCTTCCGGTGTTCGATCGAACTGAGGCAACAACATTTCATAAATCTGCTTATTAGGGGACAAAACGGTGAACGGTCCAATCTTCAGTCCTGCAAAAGGTGTGGAGGACTTTCATCCGTCGTTCGACAGCTATTTCGTAAATCTCGCTGATCAGATCGTATTCTGAGCGTAGTTTTTTAGCCAAAGCATCGGCGGTCAGTTTCTTGTCGGCAAAGTAAGGCAGAGACCCGGGTGCGGCGAGCCAAGGAATGTGCATCCAGACATTTCGGACATCCAGCCCTTTCAGAACTTCTCGAAACCCGCATGCGTGATCTGCATCACAGTGCGTGAGTATAGCGTTAGCAACTATGGCCTTTTCCCCATAATATTTGTGGATATGACTCACCACCCCTTCCCCAGAATCGACAGTACCCCCGTCGATGACCATGAGGTAAAAATCCACATTGCCAGCATCGTACCTGACGACAATGGCGTCTCCAGGTTTGGACGCTTCCCCAACTGGCAAAAACTCTATTTCAAAATTCATCGAAGGCTCCGAACCCGTTGCTCCTTGAGTAGCAGGCTAACAATTACTTCAATTGCCACACATTTTCTGGCGCGTTTTGGCCAGATCATTGGCCTTGTCGTAATAGTCAAGAATCGCAACAAGCCAATCGATACGCGTACGGTCGTGATGTACATTGTTCGCACTGAAATGGCCATATGATTTTCCAGCACGATCCACGATGATGGGCGCGTCTTGAGAAACGTTATTCCAGGGGCTGGTCGGAGACACATCCGATCCGTAAGGTCCGACGTCATTCCAGATGCTATTTTCAGCCACATCGGACCCGTATTGTCCAACGTCATTGCATACTGACGCATCGCTGGTATCCACACAATTCAGGCATCCCAAAAACGTTTTGTGATCATGCCCCCCAACAACAGGAGCGCCTTCGTCGCTTGTGCTTCAGCTAGCGGCGGTTTCGTCAAGAGTGGTGGCACAGAAAGAAGAGAGCCCACCACCACGACAACTAATCGTTTTATTCTCAACAGCGGCCCTCCTCAGTTCGAGTTACAGGATCAAAGCCACTTAGCGACGCCGCCATGACGCGAACATGTACCTCTGCGGCTCTGGCTGAAACTGTACGTTCCATCGCGACACTGGGCCGTTGCCCGATTCGGTGGCGCCGAACAATTCTCAGGTCGCGGAACGGTCTGGCCTTTACTGTTCACGTACGTCCCGTTATTCGTACAATTCGCTTTGCTGGCATCTGGCTTGACACTAGTCTTGGCTGTTGAACCCGTGGTCGAAGGCGTTGGTGATTGGGATTGTGTCTGGAAGACTATCGGATGGGCAAAGAGAGCGAAAGCAAGAAATGAAAGAACAAGGGGGCGCACGAGTTGCATCTGTCTGCTCCTAACAGGCATTTGGGCGCGACTGCCCCAGCCTGGGGAAAATTGATTGCGCCCTGGGCTGAATTCGTCGCACGAACCCTCTGGGCAGGAGCAACCTCTGGACGTACACGCAGTTCAATTCTGCCGACACGCCTCACTCAGCGGCGACGCACGGAAGCCAAGGGGAAGGTCTGGATGGTCTCTGCTGAACCGCCGAAGGCAGACCATTTCTGTCGAGGCTGTGGAAAGACGATCCCGAATGGAGGGTCCAACTGCGCTGAGTGCGCTGTTGAGGGAGCGGCGGAACGGCTGGCTAGTGCCGCCAAGCTAGGTCGGGTGGCCGCCCAGAGACCTGAGGCTCGCGCCAAACAAGCCGCTTCCCGTAAGCGGAACGCACTAGCACAATCGGCGTGGGACGAATCCAGCCAACCAGCGTGGCTCACCGCCGACTTGTTCTCGCAGAAAATTCAGCCGTTGCTCGCCCGTGTGTCAACCTCAGTTATCCGATCACGGATTGGAGTTTCTCGCTGGTATGCAAGTCGGATTCGACAGGGCTACCGGCCACATCCGAGACATTGGGAGGCGCTGGCGAAACTGGTTGGTGTCTCACCAACGCCTCCCACGCCGTAGGCTGCTAATGCACCTGCGCAGCAGGGTGCGGCTGGACAGGAATGACCCTCGGAGGCGGTGGTGTAACCACCATATGCTTCCCCGATCGCAGACTGGCGAGACTGGCCTGCATGTTTTTTGGACCCTGCGGCAGATGCACGTCCTGCAGCCGGACGTTCTCGAAACCGCGGCGGCGGGCGACGATCCGATAATCGAAGGCGACGTTCGCATTCCCGTGTCCCAGCTCTCGCACCTCAAAGCCAGTAGGAGTTTTGTGGGCGATATACAGACCGCGGCAATCGCCGTTGGCGGTCAGAAAGACGTGGTAACCCGCTGCGGTGTCAACCGTCTGGAGAAATCCCGGTTCAAGCGAAACTTCCGTCTTGCCACCTTGCAACTGCCCCATGCCGAAATCTTCGAACCAGTTCTCCGGGCTCTCGACCGCGTAGAGCGCGACTTCTCGCCCGTCTTGTAGCTTCACCCTCGCCGACTTGCTCCCGGCCACCGTCAGATTGCCGCTGATATCTAGGTTGCCGCTGGCGTCGACTGCGAAGACCTGGGTGCCGGGGTTGCCCGATATGCCTTGCAGGATCAACCCGGACCCGCTGCGGGCAACAAAATAGCCTGCTGTGCCAGCTGGGCTTTCTACAAATCCGGCCACTCCGATCGTAGAACCCGAAGGCGCGCTTGCAATTCCAAACACCCCGTTGCCACTTGTCCCACTGCTTTGGCCAAACACGCCGAACGCGTGCCCCGTAGTCGCAGTTGTTACTCCAATCACGCCGGCGCCGAAACCCGTAGTGGCAGTCTGGCCGTATATGCCGTACGCGTCGCCAGTGGTTGCGGTGGCGCTTCCGCTAACCCCAATGCCACTGGTGCTGGCACTCTGGCCGTACACACCGTTAGTATTTCCCGCTGTGGCGTCGGCATAGCCGGCCACACCCGTGCCGTTGATGGTGGCGCTGTCTCCCCACACGCCTAGCGTCGCGCCCTGGCCACCGACTCCAACCCAGTTCGCACTACTCCCGTACACGCCTGTACCATTGACACTCGCACTCTGACCGTACACGCCACTGGTGTAGCCCGATGTCGCTGTGGAGTTACCGCTCACTCCGCTTCCGCTTGTACTGGCGCTCTGACCGTACACGCCGCTGGCGTAGCTGATAGTTGCGGTCGCATTGCCAACCACCCCGTTTCCGGTCGGGCTGGCGCTCTGACCATACACGCCATTGGTGTTGCCTGAGGTCGCGTTTGAAATGCCCGATACGCCAGTTCCTCCGGTTGTGGCATTCGCTACGCCTAGAACGCCTGTCCCGTCTATGCCGTTAGCATAACCCGCTACACCCGGCCCCGTTTCCGTATTCGACTGCCCCGTCACCCCGGCTGCATTGCTGCCTTTACTGGTGTTGCTGGCGAGACCATATACAGCCGTGTTTGACTTCCCTGTGATGGTGCCCGCCACTGCTGCGAGCGCATGGGACTTGGCTGATAAGCCGAGTCCTGAACCATTCTGAGTGACACTCACCACATGAGT
This sequence comes from uncultured Acidobacteriaceae bacterium, assembly GCA_963832015.1. Taxonomy (GTDB): domain Bacteria; phylum Acidobacteriota; class Terriglobia; order Terriglobales; family Acidobacteriaceae; genus Sulfotelmatobacter. The sequence continues at coordinate 137,961 of CAWHSR010000007.1, read as the reverse complement.
CGTGTTGGATCCAGCAAAGTTCGTCGGACCGTCGTTGTCGATCAGAGGCGAACTCGAAGCGCTCGTGCCGTTCGAGCCGAGCGGAGCTTCGGTTGCTTTTGATGAGGTGGATGCAGTCTTATTAAGGAGTACGAAATCCGAGATACTCCTTCCTGAAAGCGTTTCTGCCTCGTGTGCTTTGAGTGCGTAGGGGACGCTGACCAGCAAGACGCGTGCTCGCTCGGGTTGACCTTGGATCTGAACTCCCAACCACTGGGCTTCGCCGGAGCTGAACAGTTCCAGCGGCATTCCTTCCGCGCTGACTGAGCCCAGCAGCGCGGTGTAATGTCCATTTGCATCGGCTTGGATGTTCTGCGTCTCTACCCACAACGGACTCCCACCTTGCTGGTCTTCGTACAGTGAAAAGGTAAAGCCAAGCACTCCGGTCATGGGGTTGTGTGTTTCATCCAGTGCGACACCCGAAAATCGAATGAGCCGCGGCACCTGAGTGGAAGCCAGACTTGAGTTTGGAGACGCTGTTTGGGCAAGTGTTGCGCAAGCCAGCACAGACAACAAACTGACGGTGATGCAGCATGCACGGAACTTCATGGTAGGTATCTCCTTCGGAAATTTGCGAACCTTGGTGCCAGATGGGGTCGAATGACCCGAGGTTAGAAGCCAAGACAGCTGCGTGAAGCCACTCCCGAGCGCAGTCTGCCTACTCGTTTCCGACAAGCACACCCGCCACGACGGCGGCATGATCGGAGGGCCAGAGTCCGTCGGGCAGGCGGCTCGCAGGATTGGTGCCGATCAACTCAGTTCCCCACGGAGTTACTTTGCCGTGGGTCAAGACCAGGTCGATGCGCTGGTAGAGTTGCGATTTGGGATTGTTGTCCGATTCAGCTTGACAGCAGGTCAATCCGGCGCGCTTGGGAAATATCTCAGACCAAACGTCGCTGTAGCCGGCAGAGATGAAATCGGTATACGTCGGGTCTCGTGGGAGTGGGAACGCCTGCGCGTTTGAATCCATCGCGATAATCAGCGGCAGCGCTGTGTTGGCCTGCCCGGCACGCAGTTCACCGCCCTGCAATTCGCGAATATTCGCGTCGAAGGACTCAAGGTGGGTGTTGATGTAGTGGAAGGTGTGTCCGAAGAACTCTGCATCGACGGAGGCCCACACTCTTGGCAGCGGCACTGGGCCGACCGGAGTGGGCAGAACGACTTCATTCACGAATTGTCCGGATTGCGGGTTACCCCAATGGAAGACCCACGACGGGAGATCGGTGCGGGCCAGGATCACGTTGTAGTCATTCACGCTCACGCAAATGTAATCCGCTGGCGGGATCAGTCCCGGCGTGGGCGGAAATGCATATTGCGTGACTTGCACGGCGATTTCATAGTGCCCGCCCTGCACAGCCAGGTCATTGAGAAGATCCTGCAGCATGTCGTACTGCAGGGTCATGGTTCCGCAGGTCCCGGAAATGGGATTGAAGGTTCCGGTGTACCACTGGTCGACTTCCTGGATGCTGATCAATTCGGGCTGCGAGCCGATAATTTGACGTGCAACCGCCTGCATACGTTCCGGAGGATTGGTGCCCTGCACTTGCGTAATGATCTGGCCAACACCTAGGAGAAACTGTGTGAGAGTTTGTGCGCCGACGACCTGCTGGAAATCAGTTCCTTCATTTACGTTGTAGGTCATCACGGTGCCGACGCCAGGAAATGACTGGGCTACGGCGGGAACGGCCATGGCTGTCAGAATCGCCGCGATGGAACTGGTGATAAGCGAGGCCCGTGTCATGTTGCATTTCATAGAGTTCTCCTGAATTAAGTTTTGAAGGCGAGAATCAGATTGCCCCAAACCGAACTAAGAAATGTGCCGAGTAGAACCGCTCCCCTTCGGGGTCATTTGCTCAAAAGCCTTGCCGGGAGTGGATCAGAGGGGGTCCAACCCATCCCGAAGCAAGGCGCGTGGGACTTCCCCCGAATGCCCACGACATCAAGGTTCTGATAACAACGTGTTTCAGCGACCTGAGTGCCCTGCGCTCGTGACTGTCGAGATCAGAGCGAGGGCTGGCAGACGCCGAAGTCTTTGAGCACCTCTTTTGCCTCCCAGAGACGCGTCTTGTCGGGGCCCGCTGACCTTACTCGTCGGCCCCGTAACTTCACGCGATCACCGGGTCTAATACCGGTTGTTTCGCCGGAGAGCGAGTAAACCTTCCTGTCTTCTTGATCGGTGATAGTCATTCCTTTCTCTCCAGACAGGACACAACCGGTGATCACTATCTTTTTGCTGCGATGCTGAACGCTGGCAACGATTACGACTGCCGCAATCGCGGCAGCCACCACGACCAGGACCATGGTCAGAGCGACAATTACGATTCCACTCCAAAAGCATTTCTGGGTCATGCTGTTCTCTCTGTGCGAGCGGGTCTGGTTGCAATTTGGGACACCGTCCGCAATGAAACTCGAAGTCACACCGTCTAAGGCGACGTCGTCTTGCGCGCGGCGACCGGGGCGGCGCGATAGACGGTTGTGTGAGCGGGGATCACGGCGCCAACTAGGGCCCCGCTTGGGGCGCCAATCACATTGCCAACGAGGGCCGCGAGTCCGCGCGTGTTGAAGTTGAGCCAACCGGTCCTAGAGCCGGAAGAGCCGACAGCAGCGCCGATGCCCGCCCCCATGGCTCCGCCGACTACCAGGCCGATCAGTGCATGCTCGCCGCGCCTGGCACCCGAAGCGGTTGAGACGCGGACAACGTCTTCGCGCTTCACCAAGACGTCGGAGCCCTTTTCTTGAAGGGTGAGCGTCTCGTCCGTGACGCCGACAAATTCTCCGTCGTGGTGTTTCATGCTGGATTCGATCACTTCAATGCCCTGGCCAACCCGCAAGCCACGGAGGTCGGACCACGAGGCTTGTTGCTTCTGAGCCCAAAGCATTGCGGGTAGACCCAGGAACATCACGAGGATCAAGCGGGCCCTAGGAGTCACAAGCCGTCTCCAGCGTTGAACTATTTTCGCCTGTCACAACTACTGCTGGTTTGCTGAGAATGTGCCACTCATGCCCTGACACATGGGGGTGTTTGTGGTGCAGGACCCTGTCCCGGTCATCGTGCCGTTGGTAACTGTACCGCTGCCCGTGAACTCAACTACATTGCCATTCGCGTCGCCTAACACAAAAAGCAAGTTGATTGACGCATTGGCGGGAACCGGGTTGGAGGGTACGCCGATCAAAATTCCTTCACCCGTGTTCTTTGCGGAGCTGAGTAGTCCTTTCCCGGAGATGGAGCCTTGCCCGCTGTTATTGTTCGCGATAAAGCAAACTGGTCCATCCACTGTGAACGTGCCCACTGGGCTGGTGACGCTGCACGGACTTGAGACCAACGCCACTTGGTAAGTACCGGATCCATCACCCTGCTGGGAACTAACGTTGCCGGTTACGGTCCACATCCCCTGCATGGAGGTCCCTGATGCGCCAGAATTCTTGCTAGAGCTACAACCAGCGGTGAAGACAATCAAAATCAAGATGAAGAGGCGTTTCATATCTCTCCTTTGTTCTGAAGTTCCGCTGAAGGGGAGAGCGAGCAAGAATACGAGCATCCAGAGGGGCGAAGGCACGAACCGCATCAAGTAAGCTTCTTTGCTCATACTCCCTCTCCGATGTCGAGTCGCCTGTAACCGCGCGTGTTGCCCGACGGCCCACAACTTCGAGTGTCTTTTCGGTCATGGCAGGCATCCCGCTTTTACCCCAGTTCGTACTCAGCCATTGCGATCAGTTCTAAGCCACCGTAGAATGTTGCTGCGAATGGCTTACCAAGCCGCATCCATGCCTGCTCAACGCGGACCGTAATTAAAGTGCGGTTTAGAAGTCCTTCCGAAAACGCGAAGAAATCTTGAAGAATTCCTTCCCCGGGCTATGAACCAGAAAACAAGACATTTCTACAGCTTCGGTCCGTTTTGCCTCGACACTGGGGAATGTCTGCTGAATCTCGACGGCAAGCCCGTGCCGCTCGCGCCTAAGGCCTTCGAAGCGCTGCTTATGCTGGTCGAGAACGCTGGCCATTTGGTGGACAAAGATGACCTCATGAGGCGGCTCTGGCCCGGTACCTTCGTGGAGGAGGCAAATGTCGCTAAGTACGTCTCCTTATTGAGAAACATATTGAGCGAGGCGACAAACGGCCGGGAGTACATCGAAACTATCCCCAAGCGCGGCTATCGATTTGTGGTGGAGGTGAGGGAGACAGAGGAGGCGGAGGCTGGCTCGCAACCTCAAGCCCTTCCCGGCGCAGGCATGACCGGCAAGAAAGTTTCCCATTACCGCGTGTTGCAGGTGCTGGGCGGTGGAGGCATGGGCGTCGTGTATATGGCGGAAGACCTAAAGCTGGGCCGCCGCGTAGCCTTGAAGTTCCTGCCGGAAGAGATAGCCAGCGACGCGAAGGTTCTGGAGCGCTTTGAGCGCGAGGCGCGAGCCGCTTCCACGCTTGACCATCCCAACATCTGCACCATTCACGAATTTGGTGAGCACGAAGGCCAGCCCTTCATCGCCATGTCATTGTTGGAGGGGCAAAACCTACGGGATGAGATAGCCGCGCGGGCGGCCCCGTTTGCGACCGACGAATTGTTGCACCTGGCGATTCAGATCGCGGACGGTCTGGCCGCAGCGCACGAAAAAGGGATCGTTCATCGTGACATCAAGCCGGCGAATATCTTCATCACGAATCGCAGCGAGGTCAAGATTCTGGACTTCGGTTTGGCGAAGCTTGCGTACGCAGGAGATCGCGAAGCATGCCAAGAAGGACAATCCCAGGAAGCCACGAGCGTACCAGCCAATGACCTTAGCCTCTCTTTGACCGGTGTGGCCATGGGTACGGCGCCCTACATGTCGCCGGAGCAGGTTCGCGGTGACAAGCTGGATGCCCGCAGCGACCTGTTTTCGCTTGGCCTTGTGATCTATGAGATGGCGACGAGAAAGCGGACATTCAGCGGGGACACGGCGGCAGCGCTACAAGACGCCATTCTGAATCGCATGCCCGTCCCAGCGAAGGACTTGAATCCTGAACTTCCGCACCGGTTGGAAGAGATCATCAACAAAGCGCTTGAGAAAGACCGCGAAGCTCGCTACCAAAGCGCTGCGGAAATGTGTGCCGACCTGAAACGATTGAAGCTGGACGCGGAGTATAGCCGCCGAGTCTTCCCGTCGAGCAAGGTTGCAGGCACGGCGGGCGCAGTCCCACCCTCTGCTCACACCGCGGGCGGTTCCACAATGCTCACCTTGGTTAAGGAGCACAAATGGGGACTAGCAGGAGGACTCGTTCTCATCGGCATGCTGCTCGGCGCAGTGCTGTACTCAACTCACAGCTTGCATTCGACTAATCTTTCCCAGGCCACGATTACGCACAAGCAATTCACGTTTTCAGGGAATGATTATGAACCCGCTATTTCGCCAGACGGTTTGTTCGTAGCCTACGTATCGAGGAAACCCAATGAGGGACAGAGATTAATGGTACAGGCATCGAACGGTGTTCAACTTGAGCTTGCACGGGGCGCAGTCATAACCTTCCCGCGATGGTCACCGGACGGCTCCGAAGTGCTCTTTTATCGGTTGAATTACGGTGTCTCCGTAGTTTCTCGCTTGGGTGGAGTGGTTCGCACGATAAGCCGAGGATTTCATGCCTGCTGGCTTGCCCCTGACGGGTCTCAGGTTGTAACGGCCTCGACTGATTCACCTTCAGGCTTCAAAGGATTCAGATTAGTGAACAACCTCACTGGCGAGGTGAAGGAAGTTCGCCTATCTGAATACAATTGGCTTCTCGATGTTGACTGTTCTGCCCGAGCTGGCTTGATTTTGGCCGTGACAAACACATCGGGGAAATCTCAGATTCGGGTTTTCAAGCCGGATGGCGGCGAGGAACAGCAGTTGGTGGAAGACAAGGATGAAATCTATGCGGCGCGGTGGTCTCCGGCTGGTGACTATATCTACTACCTACACGGCAAGGGAAGCACACAAGAGCTTTCAAGATTCTCTGTAAACGGAAAACACGCCGAACCTGCGGTGCTGGCCAATGGCCTGCAAACCGGAGGGTTCTTCACACTCTCTGCCAATGGGTCTCGGCTGGCGTACACGCGAGAAGAACACTCTTCGAACCTTTGGCGAGTTACCCTCCCGACTTCCGGGAAGAGAGCAAAAGTGGAAATCAGCCCCCTGACATCTGGCACTTCTCATTATGGCGCACCCAGTTTCTCTCCTGACGGACGCTGGGTAGCGTTCGCGTTCGGGCCGAACTCTGACGAGGCGAACATCTTCAAAATGCAAGTCCCGGGTGGCGAGCGAACTCAGCTCACATTTTTCGAGCATGCCACGACTGCCAGCCCAGCATGGTCACGGGATGGCCAGCGCATCGCTTTTATCAGCGATCAAAACGGCACGCCGAGAGTGTGGACCGTCAGCGCCAATGGCGGCACCGCCCAGCCGCTGGGCCACACCAACGCTTCCGACACCAATTTCAAGCTCGCTTGGTGGCCGAGTAGCAACATCGTCTACCAGAAAGCGGGAGTTCGAAATTTTCTGCAAATCAACGATAAAACACTCGAGGAAAGAATCCTAATCCAACACGACAAATCCATTGGCTTCGCGCCCGGCAGACCCGTATTCTCGCCCGACGGTAACAGAATGGCTCTTTTTTGGAATCGGGAGGATAGAGGCCTTTGGATTATTTCTCTAGAACCGTATTCCGAAATGCTCTTGCTATCTGGTGCCATTAATCCATTCGGCTGGTCGCCAGATGGAAAGCACGTGTATGCGATCCGGGGAGGAGCAGGAGAATCGAGAGAAGTGATCAGCGTTCAGGTTGACACTCCGAACCACGCTACGCCAGTGGCAACGTTGCCCGGGGACGTTGTCGATAGTGACGGCGCCAGCGTGAGTCCCGACGGAAGAGTGATCTTCGCCAGTGTCAGCGAGAAGAAGTCCGACGTCTGGTTGATGGAAAACTTTGATCCAGCAGTGCGATAACTCACCTCTTGTCGCTTAACGTTTCCGCTAGATAGTTGCAGTACTCAATTACATCCATCTGAGAATGGTCTAAACGCGCCCCCCGCCCTGCGCTCCCTGTTTACTGGTTCGTCACTACGGAGGACGGACTTTTTTTCTCCTACCTCCTATCCCGTCAAACCGTGATCGGGGTGGTGTAAGGAGACGGCAAAATGCTCCCTCCCCCAAAAACTAAAGACTCTGAATTTGATTCGGCCTGGGATCGCGAGCGGGTTTTGAGTGTAATGGCCTGCTTGCGACAGTTACGCGACGGTAGACCGCCCTTGTCTTTGTCCTGACCTGTGAGCCGAGCTACGTTTGGCCGTGAACGCTGAGACACGAGCCTGCCACTCGTCTGCCGCAAGCAGCTCTTCTTTGCGTTGGGATTCGTTCATGGCCTGAAGTTCGGGATCGACGGTTCTCCCAGGGTCGCAGTTCTTTGGCTCCACCGTCTGCACCCACTCAACTAATCGATCCAGAGTCCAATTCCTTTTCTTCATGACGTGGTAGTCAAAAATGTGCGCGATGATGTCTTTGATTCGCATCTCGCGCGGCACGCGGAAACGCCAACAGGGGCAGGGGCGCATTACGACACTAAGCACCCAATCTCCCCAGACTCGTTCCATGCCGAGGGTCCGCCTCTCCTTCCGGGGAAGTGGCCGAGTAGCGTGGCGGAACCTACATCCCTTTGCGATGGACGCCATTCCCAGAGCGCAGCCTGCCTGATTCTCGGTGAAATACGTTCCGCCTGCCTTGGGAGTGACTACCGTGCTGCCCAGTAGAATCGCCTCGCTGAGTTTCATGTGATTCTCCTTGTGCACCTCTGGCCGCGATTTTCAGAATTATAACGCTAGCTCTGGATGGAACGCCGCCCTTGGCCCGTCGCCTTATGGAAAAGGCCCAGCTCAGCGGTAGCGAGACTCCCTGACGCCGCGTGCACGACACCGAGCTTGTGTTTGCGTAGTATCGCCAGCGCTCATTGACCATCGTAATCGATGGGAAGGAACTCAAAGATTCAGGTTGGATATTTGGAAACGGACCGGGTCCAGTGGAGGGTACGGAAAGCTTGCTGCCGGGGCAACCTTCGATTTCGGCAAGGCACTACCAATCGCCAAGTATTTTCCCGAAATGCAAGAGCACCGAATTAGTTGGAAAGGTCAGTACTTTCAGAGTCCTACGGTGACAGTCACAATCCCGACATCAAATCACTGAGATCTAGCTGGCGTAACATTTCCATTACACTCATCTTTCGATTACTGACGGATGGACCCGATGCGACCCGAACCGAAAACAGTCGAAATTTGAGTGAAATGGCCTTATAGCATCAATAATCGGTTGCACGGACGAGAGCCGCCTGCCCGACACATCGTGAGTTTCAGCATGTGGAACTCCACATTACGCGCGTTGCTCAGTGCGTGGGGGCTGAAACCTTCTCCCCTACGCTGACCTCGAAACGCGAGAACGGGCCATAGGTGTGCACCATGCGCGCGTACGGTTGAAAGCCCGTGCTCATTCCGTTAACGCCTTCACGGGGAAGGAAGGTTTCCACCACGATGGTCTTTGGCACCAGGACGCCAAATCGACTTTCGCCGTAACCCATCGCAATGCGGGCGACGCGTGTCGGTTTTTTATCGAGGTTGCCGGTATAGACGTTGCGTTCTTCACGGACGATCTGGCCAGTTTCAGCGTCAAGCGCCAATTCTCCCGCCTGCAGCATTGGAGAATCCGCGAACTGCGCGGGCAGTCCAAAATGATATGCGACTGCGTCGCAGGGATGAACTTGACGGTAAGCAAACACTCTCACCTGACGCCCGCTCGCCATTTCCTTGCGCACCTCGCGAAAGATGAAATTCCCCGCGCAGCGCGGTTGTAGGGGCATACCTTCAAATAGCGTGAAGCCCGTCTCCGCGAGTCCGATATCGTAACGTTCGCTGTCAGCTGTAATGCGTCTGACTTCTTCCTGAGGGGAATGTGCCTCTGCAATCTCCCGCCATAGTTTTGCCGAACGGGCGGCATGTCCTTTGACCTCGTGTCCGTCAATTGAAATGACCTCGCGGTATTCCACCACACCCTTAGGATCGTTCCGGAGCCGATAGATCACGAGTTCGGACTGGATCGAATGCTCCTTGCTTGCGAACCCGTGCTCATCGAACGATTGCATAACCCGAGTCTCATCGGCGGTGAGGTCGGCGAAGGCCTCTGTGTAATGTTCCACCTCGCGGACTGCGCGTTGCAGAAACGCTCGCTCGGAGCCGACCTCGGAAGCATCGGGGGATGTGGGCTGCGCCACAGTTGAAGTTGAAGGTGGAACAGCGCTGGGCGACGACCCAGTGGGAGCCGCGCCCTTGGCCGTAGGCTCCGGATCCTTCGCGGGCTGCGCAGGTACCTCGTTGGGCTTTGCCTCGGCTGGTACCACAGTTTTCACATCGACCGCCGCAGTGGGCAGAGCTCCCGTTGCCTCTGGCAGGGGTTTTCGTGCGCCGGGGCCTGTCACAGGAGGCGTGGCTGCCGACGTGGCGCTGGCGACATCGGCTCGGATCGGGGGCTGCGCAAAATAACCCTTGCGGGCTTAGACGGTGAATCGGCCGGGAGTGTTCAGCTTAACCTTCAGCTTGTGAAACGCGCCGTCATGCTTAAGTGGATCGGGCGAGAACGCCAGTACATACGAGGCTTCGGGTGTCGCGAGCTCATTGAAGGCGCGCAGAAAATCATTGTTGTTCTTGGCGAATTTACCGCCGGTGCTCTCGGCGAAATCGCTCATAGCTTCATTTCCGGCTTCCCTGCGAGCTAGCGATTGTTGGGTCTCGTACCTCGCGAGTTCTGGACTCACGCTGAACGTGCCTTCCAGTCGCTGCTCGCTCAGGTTGCCGCCTGGCGCCTCCGCTTCGAGACCTTTCGCGCTCAGCGAATTGATCACGACGCCGCCGCGCAAGGCGTTATCAATCACACGGTCCACGTCGCGCTCGAGGCCGACGGAAAGAAATCCTGAGGAGCTCAACATCAGCATCCTGCTGCCCGGCAGCGTCCCGAGAACGCGTACTGCGCGATCGAGCGCCGCGAGTACCTCCTGCGTGCTGTCGCTTTGGAATTGCCATGCCTCCTCGGCATACCCTCGCACCATGTCTTTGAGCTGATTTAGCGAAGGACAGCCCATGCTGTTGGGGGGAGGACACATGCAATTCTGCAAGCGCATGGCCACGAAGTTCAGCGCTTCTGGATCGAGGTCATTCACGATCAAGTAGGCTTCGTAATTTGTAATCCGCGGGCACTGGGTCATGGTTGAAGTGTTTTTCGCGGGGTGTGCTCGCAGTCCGTCAATCGCAGCCAGCACCTTTGGCTTGTCATTGCTGAATGTGATATCGCCCTTCTCTGAAGCCTTGAAGATCGCGACGCGGTCCTCGCTCTGCGAGCTTCCTTGCAGGAATTGCCGGGCGGCTTTCTGAACGCGCGCGAAGTCACCGGGATCAGTGTGCACGTCGTCGAAAAACAATGCTACAAATCGCCGCGGAATGGCTCCGAAGGATGCTGTAGAAACACCGGCCACCGCGGACGTTGCGATTGGCTGCCTGTTTGCGGCCTGCTGCGTCGCGCCCCGAAGCGCAAAGCTGCTGATTATCTGCGGCTTGCCATTATCGCGGATTTCGAAATCACTTTGCGTAAGGTTACCGACCGATTGGCCGTTGCGGTCACGCACCGTTACGACCACTTCTACTTCATTGCGCTCAGCGCGAAAGACTGGCAGCTGAGTTTCCGGGGGAAACTGGGCGGGCTCCTGCTGAACTGTCCGCTCCCATGAGGCGGCCATGGCGAAGCAACATGCACACGAGGTAATCCCCAGCCAGCGCCAAGTCCGTCTTGAGGCCGCACCCATAGCTACCTACAAGTTTACCGTTCCCCGGCGCCCTATGCTGACGCCGAATTCTTCATCGTGCGCTTCCAGTATTAGCTCTGGAACCTCTAGAGCGTCGAATCGAACAGTAAACGGACGCCCTTGGAACCTGTCCGACGTGGATCACTATTGATAAATCTCTATTGCACTCATCTACCGTGGGTCAAATCCTTTTCCTCATGCTCAATTACCAGACCGTTTGTGGCTGGAATCGCGGTGTGACCCCTTGGCCAGCGTGCAACCTCCTCATATGTATTCCGTTTTACTGGCAAACCTCGCACTAGTTTTCTAATGAAGTTCTTGCGATCAAATCCGCTTTCGCGAGCGCATTTGTTGATTCCGATGCTGCTGATTCTTGCCTTTACGTCCTCACTCGCGACAACTCTACCTTTTCGCCCGTATTCGGTTACTCTGAATTCCAAGATGCTGGGATCGTCGCCTTCTTCCCACTTGTGGTCGCCGGAGCGCCAAACACATCACAAGCGGTCGGGAATGAGTAGACCTCTCCGGTCAGAACAGAGGTCAACGTCTTCAGGTCGAGAATATGGACATTTGACAACTTCTCGTCTTCTTGCTCCGCATCTATTTCGTGGAATTTGTACTTAATCGGGCGATAAATAGCCTTCGCGCCGATGGCCCCACCTCATGAACCAGAAGTGATCCGAGATTGAGGCAAAGTATTGCTCTGAACTCGACGCGATGGCGCAATTGCACGACGCGGTTCGCTGCGTCACGAGAAATATCGCTTAAGGTTGCTGGTACGATATCGCACCTCCTTGTCCTCCCTTATTTCGATCATAGTTCCAACTGGAGAGCCCGGCGCTCCCCCACCACACCCGCCTGCCCCGCAGGCGACGCGGGTGAAACGCATGTCATGACGCTCTGAGCCGCCCTGAAAAGTGCCGGCGTCGGCGGTTCGATCCTGTCTCTGGCCAATACTCTTTTCCAACGCAGTACCATTGACTTGATGGCGTTGCATTTCCATCAACATCTCAAGCGCAATCTAATCCTAGTGAAGGGTTCTGTGTATCTTTGTTTATTTCCGTCCGAACTCGTGTTGAGCAGTTCTTCCTGAATAGAGAGGCGCGCTCGGAATCCTTGCTGCTCTTTCTGCTCGTCGCCGCTGCGTTCCTTGTTCGCATCTGGGGGATTTCCAAGGACCATTTCTGGGACGAGATGGTTTACCTTCAGAATGCCCAAGTCATCTGCTGCGGCAAGATTAACTACTCCGAACTGGACTTTCGTCCCCCTCTGATCTCGTTGATATGGGCTGGCGTGTTTCTGCTCTGGCACCATATCTATGCAGCCTGTATCGTCACGGCTTTTCTTAACGCACTCGGCCCGGTCTTCCTTTATCTCGCCGGGCGTATGTCGGTGGGCCGCTTGCCCGCCGCAATTGCTGCTCTGTTGCTGGCATTCTCACCGTTTTTCGTGGGCGTCTTTCCTAACGGGTTTGCGAGCGATGCCACGGGGAACAGTCTGCTGACGGATTCGCCTGCCCTAACCTTGGTACTACTTGCATTCTGGCTTCTACTCCGAGCGCTTGACCGCCAGAGCACACCTCGTTTTGCCTGGGCCGGACTCGCCCTGGCGCTTTCGATTCTCATGCGTTTTGGCACACTTCCGAGTGTTGGCATGCTCTTTTTATTGCCCCTTGCCGCGAAACAACGCTGGAAGGCGCTAATGGCCTGCGGGGCTGGGCTTCTGGTTGGATTGTCCCCCTATCTGATCTGGTCCCGTCTGAGATTCGGAGCATTCTTTTTTACGTTGCAAGCCGGCTGGACTCACATTGAGGGCTCGGCGGAATCGATCTTTTTTTACCTCCGCAATTCCGCCGTGATCTTCACGCCGGTTGCCATGTTTGGACTTGTTGTGGTCGCTACATCATGGCTCTGGCGGCGCCTTGGTGTTTTCCCTGCACGGCCCCGATCACCCTCCGCAGTTCCCAACGCACTCTCTCCGCTTGTTTTACAGACTTTTCTTTGGCTGTGGCTTTTGACGGAGCTCCTCTTCTTCAGCGCCATGCCACACAAGGAACCGCGTTACATCCTGCCGCTTGCCCCTCCATTTCTGCTGCTCGCCGGCTCCGGTCTAGCGCTCTTGTGCTGCTTGCCTGGCAGACAGCTGCGACCTGTGGGAGCGCTGCTTGTCACCGCCTTCCTGGTTTTCACGTTCTTTCCTCTCCGCGAGCGCTTCAGCCTTCCCTTCGTTGATCCCGTCACCCCAGAGGAAGTAGTCGCATCTCAGTTCCTTCAGACCGATCTTCCCCCCGGGACAATCCTTTACATGAGCTTCAACTACCCCGTTTTCGCCTTTTACACCAGTTATCGGATCCACGAACTTTCAGCCGTCGGTCCTGCACTTTACAACGACATCGAGCAGATTCCTCCCGGAGAAGTTCTCATCGTGTATCGCAAGACCGATGAAGTCTGGGAGCCCGATATCGACTGGGTGAATGCGAATCCGAAATTCCAGCGCATGCGTGATTTCTCCACGTTCGTGATATACCGCCGCTTGGCTGGAGCCGAGCGATAGCACAGCGCTTGGTCTTTGCCCATGTGGCGTCGGAGGTGCATGGAAATCTCCTGAAAAGGCCTCCGTCCATGTGCGCCGCCGTGAGCGCACACCTTCTCCTCCACCGCAATCCCGACACCGATACGGTCTAGCAAATGGAAAACGCGGTGAATCAGTCACGGTTAACCCCACGGAAGAGATCGGGAGGTAGACCGAGGCCATCATGCTCCGACCGCCGATTGTTGCTCAAGAGACATTACCTCTTGCCGTCGATGAGCGATATTGAGATTTTGCAATAGTAGGGGCATCCATCAACCGACTATGTCCCTCAGAGAATAGTATTCGTCAAGAACTTCTAGAGAGACACAAGGCGGCTCTGTCTTCGAGTCCAGGGCCCGAGCGTTCGTGGGAGACAATGGAGGGTTGTCGTCGAGAAGTTGCTGTATGCGTTCTTCAATCTGTCTCCGATCCTCATCGGTCAGCGAGTTTTTGAACAGAGCCCGTTCCGCATTCGCTGGCCGCTGTTTTCCTCTGGCCCACTTGCTGCGCTGCGCGACACAGCCGTCGCGTACCCGATCCGGGGCTTGCAGATCGAGCTGGTCCGGTCTTTGCGGATTGATGGACGTGTCCTGCCCACTTTCCACGAAACGTTAGGGAATCAGGGGGATTTCGGATGCCAACTGGAGGTTGATCATCATGCTCAGGCGGTGGTCGACTTGGTAAAACTTTGCGGCTCGCTTTGCGCCGAGAGCTTTCTCCATCTTCGGCCAATAATCCTCCTGCAGTTTCGTAAACTTGGCGTCGATGCCAAGCAGACGCTGCGTCATGTCCCTGGCCTTCGCGTCATCCATGCTGTCATAGTTCATCGCGTAATCCTTAATTAATTGCACACGGGCGTCGCCGATCACTTGCTGGTCCCGCGAATAGTCCCTGTACAGCGGCCAGAATGCGCCTGATTCAACTTCCGTAAACCGCATCGTATGAGCAATGATGTGATTTTTTTCTGCCTGCAAGTTCGAGCGCAGCAATTGGATGTCGGTGTCGGTTATGGGTTGCGCCTTGACCTCGGCGGTTTGAGCAAACCCGGACGAGATGAACATAGCGCACAAGATGCAGAGAGTCATGAGCGTTTTCATACCGTTCTCCTCTTTGTGATGCTTTGAACGTAGGTGTTCTCCATTGTCCATTTGACCGGCGAGGTCGATCCCTTCGTCCAATCTTTGAGACGGGTTGCAAAGACTTACATATTGACAGAGGGGCCGGCTGTGATGGTGCCATTTGTAGGCACAAGAACCTTCCTCTCTGGGCCGTCAACTGGCATTTGCTAAGGTCACGATTCAGCTCCGGGCAGTTGAGCACAGCAGTTGCAGGGTGCCCAACACTCAATGACAATACGAAGACCATTATTTGAGGGATCCTCCCTGCCGTGCGCTGGAAGAAATAAAGATCAACTCCCTAGGACTGCGATTCTGAGAGCTGTTCCTGCCCAGAGGCAACTAGGGAAACACCTAGCTGTCCCTCCATTTCGACGACCATACGATCCTCATGGACAGTCGGGTCATTGCGTGCAGTCGCTGTGGGCTGCTTGTCGAACCAAATCGTAGCCCCGATGAAATGGGAGGACACTCTAGGGTTTTCCCTAGTTGCCGCAGGCAAGTAGACGTCTGAGGATTGGATTCTCGGTGGGTGCCGTGGCCGGAGGTTGGGCTCTGCAAAGCTGCTGAAGGCCACTCTGACAGTTCTGTCCGGCAGCATCCGGCGGGCGAACTATTCGAGGAGTGAATTCATGCGTTTCATGCGACTCTCGCTAGTGATGGCGCTTATTCTTTGTGCGTTGGGATCATCCCGGGCGCAAGAGGAGTACAGCAAATATCTTTTCAACATTGGCGGCGGTATCTCCTTTCCTCAGGGAGACTTGGGCCAGTTCGTCAATGATGGCGGAAATTTTGTTGTCGGCGGTGGATATAATTTTTCAAAACTCATTGGCGTGGATAGCGAATTTATGTGGCAAGACTTGCCTGTGAACTCCGCCACCAAGCAGGCGCTCAACACGCCAGGCGCCAGCGCTCGCCAATACGCCTGGACGTTCAATCCCATCATCCACTTTCCGCTTGGGCACAAGGCCGGCGGCTACCTGATTGGTGGCGGTGGCTGGTACCACCGCTCGGGAGAAACCACAACGCCGGGCACAGCTGTCATTTGCGATCCATATTGGTCTTGGTGGTATGGATGCACGATCGGAGCTGTGCAAATCGTAACGGGATCGCGGAGTGCGAACGCATTCGGCGGAAACATTGGTGGAGGCATTACCTATCGCCTCGGCGAGAGCCACGCGAAGCTTTATGCAGAGGTCCGGTATCACTATGCGTCCTACAACAAAGTCTCCACAGAAATACTTCCGCTTACGTTTGGTATCCGCTGGTAAATACCCAAGGTCGCCCTGCGGGACTCAGTAGGAATACGGGCGGAGGAATATTTCATGTCAGTTGGATCTTTGCCGCCAGTTGTAATTATGGTGATGCTGTCTACCTGTTTGTTCGCGCAGGAGAAAGCCTTGATTGCGAGCAACCATCAATCTGAAGCGGATCGGTCCTTCATGTCTGCGCAGAGCGGGAATGCGGATGCCGACCCTCAGGCCTCGCCCGCGCCGCTCAATTCTGCAGTAGAGGATCGCTGGAAGGATCCTTCCGCCTGGCAGATTACTATCTACCCGGTTTTCGCATGGGCGCCGATATTCGGCATTAGCACCCAGGAGCTCCCCAGTTCGCCGGGGGGAGGTGGAGGAGGCGGGGGCGGTCTTCTGCCTCCAAGTAACACTTCCAGTTCTTTTAACGGAGCGGTGTTCGCAGGTTTCAGAGTCGAGAAGAGCAAGTGGTCCACCGACGGCACGTTTTTGTGGGCAGGCCTGTCTAGCGAGCGCAACAATCCATTCGCGCGGATCAGCGTAGACGTCATCTTCGGCCAGTTGATGGCAGGCCGCGAGATCATGCCCAACCTTTTCCTGGAAGGTGGATTCCGGCGTATAGCTTTGAATTTGTCCCTAAGACTGGGGGATTTCCCAACGGTCAGTGGAAAGCCTGGGGTTTGGGATCCTCTTGTGGGGCTCACGTATCGCCGTCAACTTACCAAGAAATGGAAGGTTTTAGCGCACGCGGATGGTGGTGGCTTCGGTGTCGGTTCAGATGTGGATATAGCCGCTACGGCCCGTGCCGAGTGGCAGTTCGCACGGCACTTCGGCATAGCCATGGGCTACGGTGTGTTGCACTTGGACATCACCCGCACCGTTGCTCAGCGAAGTCTGGAAATTAAGCAAACGCTGAATGGGCCGATCTTCGGTTTCGGGATTTATTTCTGATCTCCAGAATAAGGTGGTCACAAGCTCGCGTCGCGTCCATTCGCCATGGTCACAAATCCTACTGGAACGCTAGTTCCTATATGGAGAGTACCTTGCGCTTCCAGACCAACCCCGCTCGCGGATAAGCTAGCGGTGAGGTACCGGAGCGACCATCACAATCCTGCCCCATGACGACTTTCGAGCTCAGTCTTCTTCGCTGCTGCGAGACTCTTAGAGCTGACGCGCCCAACGCGTTGTTGCTATTTCCGACGTTCTTTGGTGGAGGCGCGCCTATTGCCGCTTCTCTCCTCTGGTTTCCATCCGGCTTCTTCTGCGGCTTGTCGGAAGGACTCACGCAGAAAGAAAAACTCCTCTTTCTTCCTCACGGTCCATTTCGTTTTGACCGTGTAAAGGCTGTCCAGCTCTAGGTCGAGCGTTTTAAGTTGTTTGGACAATCCGCTGATAACCCCCGCCAGAGCCACTTGGCTGTCGAGTTTCAAACGTTTGGCAAGCTCGGCACTACCGATTCCAGCGTGCTGGGCCATGAGCGAGATAGCAGCCTTTTGCCGTTCTCCGATTGTTTGCAAAAACGTCGCAAACACCTCGGGAGTCCAAAGTCCACCTAGCCCGTCAGTCCAGCCATCGTTCGGACCTACTCTGCGCATTTCCTCGACCTCTAGCTGTCGGCGCAGGCGTATTGCTTCTTCGGGCGTATCGGTTTTCCAGCGGTTGCCACGATGAAAAAACTGAATAGCCAACAGCTCGGCTCCTCTGTTCCGACGGGTATCTGCACAACGCGGAATCAGGTTGGGTCAGGGCGAGCCCTCCCAACATGACACCCCCTGACCGATCTTGTTTGCGGCCCGCGCGCCGTGACCAAAGCGTCCTATTCCTGTTTCGACTGGCTGGGCAGCACAAGAGACTCCACAAGACTCATAGGGCAGTGTCCGGCTTTTTGCCACTAGGCAAATCCCTAGATTGGCGGTCGCGGATGAATAGCGGCGAATCGAAGCGTGGATCCTTTCCCGTGCTGCCTTCCGCACGCCCACCAACCCGTGTGACACGCCACCCTCGCTCTGTCGAGAGCGTATCAGGTTGACGGACGTTCTCCTTGATCAGCAGCCTTCCCTCCCCACTCTCCGCAGACAGTTGCCCGTCGTTGTTCGAATGGCTCATAGGTACTACGCCGCTTTCTGACTCCTCGGGGATGTGCATGCGGGCCGTACGGCCTATTGATGTCTGCATAAATAATGCAATAGTCTAGCGCAAAAAAGAGGGCAGTCCAGATTGCAGTATGCAGCCGCGCAGTTTCCGAGTTGAGGCACAAATCGCGTTGATCGAGCCGATGAAGTCCTCAACCAACTCCTCCACATCATTGGGGCAACTATTGGCGAGCGCTCGTTTCGCCAGGGACCAAACCCCTTCATCGGGATTGAGCTCCGGAGCATAGGAGGGAAAGTGCTCGATATGCAGGCGGCTATGTTGTCGCAGCAGTTGTTGGAGAGGGGCTTGCCCTGGTGGGTGGAAGAATTGTCCAGAACCACGATCACCTGGCCCCGCAAGTGGCGCAACAACTCGCGGAGAAACAGGCAAACTTCTTCCTGCCCGATATTGTCGAAATAAAGTTGATAGTACAGACCCAGGCGTTGGCAGCGGGGGCTTACGGAGATTCCCGAAATGACCGAGACCTTGTCGCGCCTGCGCTGGCGATGATAGTGAATTGGGGTACAGCCTTGCGGGGACCAGGTCTTGGCCACGTAAGGAATCAAAAGGAAGCCCGATTCATCGGCAAAAACTAGGTGGGCACCCAGCCGCGTAGCGTTTTTTTTATCCGCGGCCAATCTTTCTGTTGCCAGCGCTCGATGGCGTTCTCATCCCGCTCCAGGGCGCGTCGTTCTGGTTTCTGCGGGCTCCAGTTCAGACTGTGCAGCAAACGTCCGACGTGATCGCGATGATACTGGATTCCGAACTGGTTCCGGATCAATTCCGCAATCCGGGCGGTGGTCCAAAGATTAGTCCGGTAGCCGTGCATCATCGGTCCCTGGAGAAGAAGGCTGACCAGACGCCGTCGTTGCGTCCGGCCCAACTTCAGCGGTCGTCCTGGGGAGAAACGCACTCGCAATGCCTTGGCTCCGCCCCGCCGTCGGGCATCGCGCCAACGCATCACCGAACTGGGATTGCAGCCGATGCGTCGTCCCACCTCGTTAAGAGACTCACCAGAATCCAGCAACGCCAGGGCACGCTTGCGCCGATCCTCGAGTAGGTCAGCACTGCCCTTCAGTCTGGGCATAGGTGTTCTGCTCCCGAACACCTAATTATTGTATTGCATTATTTATGCAGATATCAATAAGCCTTCTCCCGCCGTCCTGCGGCTAATGTTCGCCGCAGGCATTCCCGAGGTCTCCCGGTTCTCGTGCATGAAGTTTCTAGGCGTGTCTGGGGTCTCGACTACGCCGGACTGAATAAGGACTCGCGTTATCGCCCTTGCTCATGTTACCTTCCGCACATTTATACTGCGTCGGCGTCCGGGTTGTATGTTTTCGCAGATCAATCGCCCACCCCGCCTATACCCCGTGTTTCCGCGTTCCGCTTGGTAGTTTGCGAGCTTGTGTGGAGCACCCGCACATGGAACCAGCCCGCCACTCTTCGTAGAGACGATCATTGCGCTATCCGTATCCATGGCGGTGATCTGGCCTCCCATATCTCGCACCGTGCGCTCCAACGTCGCGCAGAGTAGGTGTGACCCACCAGTCACAAGTGAACCAATGACGGGGCTATAGAATTTTGAAGGCCGCTCCCAAACCTCATCAGGGGGCGTTAGATACCCAGGCTTCTAGGCTCCTGGTCAGTCACGAGATCACTTGCCGTTGACATACGCGGAGGTGCTCCGCAGGAGCGGCGCAAAATAGTCCACCATATGCTGGATTGGGAGGTAACTGTCACTTGTGACAGGCGTTGGCGGGACTTCGCGAAGCGAACCTGGACAGATGGTCGGACACCTAGAAGTTATCCGAGCCGCCACCCGTTAGGGAATCGTCTCAAGTGGTGAAAAATTACTTGGACTACGAAGTTTCCCCCTTGGGGTCATAATGGTCATGCTCAAATTCTATTGAGTGGCTATTGCCTCCGACCATTTTCCGAACAAGGCTAGAAGTCTCTTCGCGAAAGAGGTTCTGGATGCTTTTCTCAATCAACTTCTGGATGTGTCTTGCCGGGCTTATCTATCTGGTCGCCGGAGTTCTTGTCCTGCGAAAAGAGGTCAGCGCGGCGCGCGGCTGGGACAAACTCGTTGTCTGGGGCTGTCTTTTCATTGCCGTTCCACTCGCGGTGTTCGCGCCCGAACATTTCGGCGGCCCGATGAAAGTCTCGGATATGGTCCCGTCCTGGATTCCGGCGCACGTCTTCTGGGCGTATTTTGTCGGATGCTCGCTGTTCGCCGCAGCTACCAGTCTTACTCTGAGGAAGTTCGTGCGCTTGTCGTCCACTCTGCTGGGATTGATGTTCTTTCTATTTGTCTGCCTGATGCATATACCGAATGCGCTCGCGGATCCTAAGAATCGATTCGCGTGGGCTTACATGCTCAGAGATCTCTCTCTTGCCGCAGGCGCATGGGCTCTTGCCGGACTGCATAGCCGCGACTCGTCACCGCAACTATCGCAATGGATGATCTTATTCGGGCGCATCGTGATCGGGATTGCCGCCATCTTTTTCGCCGTGGAATTCTTTCTTCATCCCGAGTTTGCGCCCGGCTTTCCTTTGGAAAAGATGACGCCATCATGGGTTCCATTCCCTCGCGTATGGGGCTATCTCACGGGAGCGATACTACTGGCCGCTGGAGTCGGCTTGGCCCTGAACAAGAAATCTCGGATGGCCGCAACGACGCTTGGCGCGCTCATGACTATCCTCACCGTATGCCTATATCTGCCTATTTGGATCCTCACGCGCGGCGGGACCACGCCGGAGATCATGGAGGCGATCAATTACGTCTTTGACACATTGATCTACGCCGGAGCAGCACTCGCCCTGGCGTCGGCATTGCCGCGCGATCCCGAGCGGGCGGTCATTCGAACCGAGACTGCTAGTGTTGTCCCTCACCAAATCGGCGCCAAACTCTTTGCCAGAAATCTGGATCGCGTAGACCGCGAAGGACGAAGTATTCGTTGAATGGGCGATCATCCACAAGGGCCGGCGTCCGGAGGGAAGCCGCAATCACGGAGTCCAGCGATATTTCTCGGCTCATCACACCCCCAAACTGTTCTGCGGCAGTCGCACTGGGAACCCACTCCAGAAGGTCTTTTACGGCAAGAGGTGGCAAACGACTGGCCAGGACGGAGCCGTGGGCAGAATCGGGTGATTGCTGGCAAGGAAGTGAGTGCCCCAGCCATCAATCGATCCGAACGCGGGGACGAAGGGGAAACTCTCTTGCAGAGCGCAGGCCACTGAAGCAGTGACATCCGCATCGCCTCCTGGCAGCCACTGTTGGAGAATGCCGCCCGGACGCAAATGCTGGCTGGCCAGTGCGTAAAACTCCCTGGAATATAGCAGGCCGGAACCAGCCGCGGCGACGGGCGGAGGCGGATCTATGATGATGACATCGTACTGAGTCGGCGAACTCTCCAGGTAAAACCGCCCGTCACCGATCACCACTTCCGATTGCGGCGACTTGAGGAGCGTGGGAGCATCCGGGTGGAAGAAATAGAAAACAGACGGCACACTGGGAACCAGTTCGACCGCGGTGGAGTGAATACCCCAGGAGAGCATTGAACGGTGTGGGGTTCCCATTCCAAAACAGATGACCAGCGCGTTTTCCGGGGGCCGCCCCTAGGAAAGCACGGGGCAAGTGGACCATCATTTTTGTAATTGGAGTGAGAGACGTTATTCCGACGCCGTTAATAAGCAGTCTCTTCCAGTATGGTCCACCAATGGCAACGACGGTTGCGGTGTGATCTCTTTTCACAATCCGCGATTGATATTGCTGCTCGTATCCCTTCGCATGTGCGACCAAAGCCACCGAGACCAATATGAGAAGAGACGAGAACACGACCCAGCGGGGCCTGAACACATTCCGGACTGCGGAGCCACGCGAAAAGCTCATCACTAGACCCAGCACGAACCAAGGCAGGGCGAGCACGCAGACGGCGAGGCGTTCACCGACGAGAGGCAGCAATATAAATCCAGACAGCAGCGGCCCGAGAACGCAGCCGATCACGTTCACTGCATATCCATTACCCGCCCGATCCCGATCGCCCCCGGAGTACCGATCCATGGCCATGGGCGTTATGAAACCAACGAGCCCTGAAAACGGAGCGATTCCAATCAGGACTCGAAGTGCCGACGGTATCGGGACGAGCGGGTCTGCGGTCAAAAAAGGCAGTACCACCGAGAACCCGAGCATGACCTAAAGAACACTGCCTTCCAGCCAAGTGTATTCGCGTCTCCGGCGGTATATCCAAGAGCCCAGGTAAGTTGCCGCAAGGTACAACGCCAAGATGGCGGCGAAGGCGTAGACCACCGTTCCCAGGGATGGAGTGTAGAGTCGTATCCAAACCACTTCCGCCGCCATACTCGTGAGGCCTGTACCGAACAGAAGCCATAACAATTGAGCATCAGGCCGCGTCCTGGTTGAGGACTGGGGTGGCGGTTCCTGGTCGAGACTTGGCGTCGCACCCAGGCGATCGTGAGAAGCGCGGAGGGTCAGCGCGACAGCCGAGGATGCCAGAAAGCAAGTTCAACACCGCGCCCACGCGAAGAGTTCCCCGAAATCCGAGCGCTTCGATCAACAACAGAGGGATGCTAGCCCCCAGTACCGCTCCCAGAACGTTGGCAAGATACAAATACCTGAATGAGTGCTGGCTGTCGGGCGCATTGAGTTTCTTGATGGCAAGCATCACAAGAGGGGAAGTTGCTCCCATGCACACGCACCAGGGAATTAGCGCAAGAGAAATCCAGGCACCCGAAAATGAGGTAGTACGTCAAAGGTGCGTTGGCCGTCATCCGTAGGAGCAATTCTCGTCCCCACAACAATTCGTAAGGAACAGTGACCGCGGAGATGCCAATCAACAGTTCCGCCATGGCGTACAGGCGAAGGGGCGGAAAGGTTATGCCGTCTCCATACTTGCGCACTAACAGGCCAGCTCCCCAAGAACCGACACCGATCCCGATCATGAATACCGAGAGGACAATCGAGACCAGACCCGTGGTCACGCCGAATTGCGCTATTGCCAAACGCAGCCACACTACTTCATAGAGAACACTGCAGAAACCGGAGACCACAAAAAACCCGAAACACCAACGGTTCATAGATTTCCATGGAGTCCTTCCAAGCTCGGTGATCCATTCCTGAGCGAGAATTCACACTATAGCAAAACAGTAGCGCCGCACCTTCAGCTTGGACATCTGGGTTCACGAGCGGGGTGCAATCGTACTGCGAAATTTGGAGTTACACATAGTCGACGACGATCAGGGTGATGTCATCCTGCTGGTGGACGGAAGGGCTTCGCCACTTTGCGAGTTCGAGGAGTAGTTGTTGTGATAGTTCCGACGCGGGCTGCGAACGATGATTGCGGACGACCTGTTCGAGTTGTCGGTCACCGAACGCCTCGCCCGTAGCATTTTCCGGTTCAGTCACGCCATCGGTATAGAGCAGGATGCGGTCCTGGGGGTCAAGCGGCACCGTACACACCGGGTACTCAGAATCAGACGCAATGCCGAACAACAGCCCGTTGCTCTCGATCCGCTGCATTTCGTGCGTCGCATTTCGCCAGCACAAGAGCGGGGGATGTCCGGCAGCTGAATACAGCCCCCTGCGGTTCACCACGTCGATCCAAAGATAAGCTGCGGAGGCGAGTTGGCCGTGTGCTTCGTTTGACAAGATGCGATTCAGTCCGCCAAGCACCTGCGCGGGATCATCCGCAAAACTTGCTACGGCCTGCATGGCCACTTTGATCATTGAAGAAATAAGCGCGGCTGGGATGCCGTGCCCGGAAACGTCTGCGACAAGAATGCCCAGATGCGTATTGTCAGTGCGGACGAACTGGTAGAAATCGCCCGCGACGGCAGTCATAGGAAGGTAAGAAGCCGCGATCCGCAGGTTCTTCATGTCAGGAATACTCGCGGGAAGAATGGACGACTGGATCTGCCGGGCTGTTTCCAATTCGGTCTCGATAGAAAACAGACGGCGCTCGTTCGTAAACACAATCTCCAGAGCTACGTATCCCAGGGAAAACAGAAGAGCGGCGAAGCCGACCGAGGATACCAGAGGCAGAGTGCGATAGCGCAACACATCGGTCAAGTTGGTGTACATCGCCTCGGAAGCAAAAATGACCGTGCCAGCGGCGAGGATGCGGTGATTCGCCATTACGAGGAACCTGGCAGCGAGCTTTGGAATCAGCACGACAACCAACAGGACGAGCATCGCGACAACCGCCAGCAGGTGGTTGTAGAACATAAATCGGTCGTCTGGACCACCGATGACAAACGTCCTGAAACCAGCCAAGGCAATCGCCAGCCCTGCGAAAATTTCCAACTCAACGAGAAGTCTGAGTTTGCCTCGCGTCAGTTCCCGCCAGGCGAGCAACGCGGAGACCAGAAGCAGGTACATGATTGCTGTACGCGCGTAGGGCTCGGCAGATTTGAGGGTGTGGGGCAGAGCCGCAATGATGGCGGGCGTTTGGTCCAAAGACTGGAGGCCGTAGATCGCGCTCCAGATTCCCCACCACACGAGGATGCGAACGCCTCTGCGCCAGCGAATCGCTGAAATCGCGCAGGCGGTGGCTCCAATGGACAAGAAGAACGTTCCCAGAATGATGTCGATCACCTGGGCGCGGAGCGTCCCTAGAGCTGTATCCGCAGGGTTCATGTCTTCGAGTCGAATGATAGGGGACACTTCGTGCGGAGGGCGTGATTCAAATCACGCTAGCTGGGATTGGGCACACCGGCGCAGTTCTGCTTACGCTGACGCCACTGAGGGATTACACCGGCAGGCCGAACGCTCATTTCTTCTTTCCCATCTTGCGGGAAATCTCTTCGTAGATCTTGGGACGCATCTCGGCGAGCACGCTGTCGACAATGCTCGCGATGCCTTCATCGGAATCGGAGCTCGCAGATGCTTCCTCGGGAGTCTTCTCGGCTCCTGCGGCCACGGCTCGAGCGGCTGCATCTTCAGGGGGAGAGGGCGGGGCAGAGGCTTCATCCGCGCTTTTCGGCGCCGGTTCTGCCGATGCTAAGGGTGCGCCCGTTTCACGAGTGCGATGCCAACTGGCCCAAGCTGCTGCAGTCGATTCGGTCGCGTCGGATTCGCCGTTGACCACATCCGCCGAGGTCGCTGATGTCGGTTCGCCAGTCGATGGCGCAGCTACTTCTGAACCCTGGGCCGCTGCCGATTCTTCGGCACGAACTTCCTCGACGGGAGTGGACACCGTCGGAGCAGGCGTCTCTGCTTTTGATTCTTGGGGCGCCATTTCCGCGACTTCCGATGGCGCTGCGTCCACTTTCGGAGACGCCACCTCTTCGACGGTCGAGGCAGGACTGGCCCCAACGACTGCTTCAGAGACCGCTTCGGGGCTCTCAGGCGCTTTGGCCTCGGCTTCAATGGCCTTTTCGGTGGGAGCGGGCTCCTGTGCGGCAGGGGCGGGGGTCATCTGCTGCTCGTACGATGCAGCGACCGCTTCCAGTTCTTTCACGGCGGCGCTGATCGCGTCGGTGGCAGCGTGGGCCACCTCGGTCAATGTCTGCACTGCTTCTGGCGCTGGGGTCGCGGGTACTTCAGCAACGGGTTCGCTCGCAGCGATGGCGGCCGACGATGAAGTTTCGACTGCCGCTGGCTGGGTTTCTGGCGCAGCCGTGGTGTTGCCCGCGTGGCCACTCTCAGCCGCGGCGAAGGCGGCGTACGCCTTCTGCATTTCGTGTTCGAGAGAAATCGCAGCTTCCTCGGGCGCGAGCGCAACCGAGACGGCTGTCCAACGCGAGACCACGACAGAGGAATGCGCTCCTGCTGCTGCCGCGGCTGCCATGGTGACCGGCTCCTCGGCGGTATGGCCGGAGGCGCCGTGCAACCACGACCCGTTCCCGGAACTAGCGGCGTGCGAGGCGTTAGTCTCTGCTTCCAGGCTAGAGATCGCTGCCATCACATCGGCAGGGTTCGGAGCGCCGCTGCCGGCCGCTTCCTTCGGAGATTCGCTGGGCTTTTCCGCAGCGGCTTCGACCTTTTCTTCGGATTTCTGTTCCGCAAAAGTCGCTACCGGCTGGCTTGCGGGAGCGCCCTGCGGAGTTTCAACCCCAGCAGACGGCTTTGCTTCCGCTTTCTGTTCCGTGTTGACTTCCGGTTCAGACTTGTCTTCCGCGATCTTGCCCTTCACCTGTGCAGCGGCCGCGGCCAACGCGGCGATCTCTTCGGGAGTAACGTCCTTGGGCAGGCCTTCGGGCGCGAGGGCCCCAAGATCAACCTTTGTTTCCTGCGCCTTGGGCTCTTGCGGCTGCTCCGCAATCTTGCGCTCCACTACCGTGCGCAAGTCTTTGTTCATGGTGTTGTACATCGCCGGATCCTCGCCATCCTCTTGCGGGGCCGCTTCTTTTTTCTTCGGCGGGAATGCGATCCGGTTCTTCCATCCTGTATCGTCGTCATCGATTGCGACCGTCTTGTCGTAACGACCTTCGTCGAGGGCGGCAGTCGCCCGCGCGAAGCGTCCCGGCTTGGAGGATTCGGCGCGGGGCACAATCTTGTCTTCGAGTTTGCTGAGCGCGCTCAACAACTCGCTGGCTTCAAATGGCTTAACGATGAAGCCATCGGCACGCACGCGCTTGGCTTCTTCGGGCTTGAAGGGCTCCAGTTTGCCCACGGTCAGCAGGACGGGAACGCGTGCAGTTTCCTGCGCTTCCTTGAGGCGCTGGCACACCTCGAGCCCGCTGTAGCCGGGCATGTAGACGTCAAGGACGATGAGGTCCGGCTTAGCCTCGGCGATTTTCTTCAACGCCGCGGAACCGTTGTTAACCGTGATGACTTCGTATCCCGCGTCCGCGAGAATCTTCCGCCCCATGTTCTGAGCGGTCACGCTGTCATCGGCAAGCAGTATCTTCCGGGCCAAAGGTATCCTCTGATGAGGGGAGATAACGCGAAGGTAACCTGAGCCACAACGTAAGTCAATGATCCCGAAGGGAGGTAACCGGTTACTAGTGGTCAGCACCTAGTGCGTAAAGGCTGCACAGCCATGGCTGGAACTGTCTTAGGCGATACCGCTCCGGCCTGCAGAAATCAGGTTCGGGACGGACTGAGAGCTCACGGCTAGGACCTGTTTTAGAACGGAACGATCTTCTTCAATCCCTTCTTTTTTTTCTTCTTACTGGTGGAAATATCCTTGTCGGTGGCAGGGGTATTGTCCGCACTCGCGGCAGCAGACGACGAAGAAGACTGGCCCGAATGGATCTCGTTCACCTGCACCGGTGGAGGCAAGGCCTGGTCGGTTCCGCTGTCGACTGGCTTCAGTTCATTGGGATCGGGCTGAGCAATCGGCTTCAGTTCGTTGGGATCGGGTGCGGCCGGTGGTGTGGTCGCGCCAGGAGGCGCTCCGAAAGCAGAGCCCGCAAGAGGAGTCGCATCCAAGGGCGGAGTGCTCCCGCTCGGCTGATTGGGTTTCACGATTTCAACGCCCGCGACGTTGTTGCCGGGCATTCCCGCCGCGACCGCCATCGTCTCTTGGTGGATGACCTGGTTCGCAGCAATTGCCGTGGGATCCACCAACGGGGGATCGCCCACCTTCGCCGCCTGGGAGACGTCGGGGCCTTTTTTCATCAGGCCCATCAACTTCTGGACCGTAGTGGCTTCACTGCGGCTTTCGATTTCGGCCCGGTTTTGCGCGACCTCAGCCTTGGTGGGCCGCGGGATCGGCTGCTTCAGTGCGGCCAGGCGTCTCCTGGCGTCATCGGCACGATCCATCAGCGGATAGCGCGTGATGATCTTGTCATAGGCCTTAGTAGCCTCTTTGGTGAACTCGTCAAGGTAGGCGGCTTTGATCGCCTCGGTGGTACAACCCCGGGGCATACCGTGAACGTCGCACGTGGGCGTGAGCCGCATGCGTGCCATCTGACCTTCGTAGTTCTGGCCCAGCAGATACTCCGCCTCGTCGGCGCGGCTGTACAGCGGGTATCGTTCCACCAGCGTTTGCAGACGGGCGATCGATGCGGGATAAGACTCGCGCAGGTAGTAGAAGCGTCCAATTTCAAATTCGCGTTCTCCGAGTACTTCCTGTACTTCCATCAAGCGCTGCTTCGCTTCAGGAACCAGCTTGCTTTCGGGATATTGCAGAATCAATTTCCGGTATTCATCCTCGGCGCGCTTGGCGTTGGTGTAGTCGCGATCCGGCTTCTCCATCTGCTGGTAGTGGATGTTGGCGATCTTCAGCTGCGCTTCGGCCGCTTCCGGCATGTTGGGGAAGAAAATCTCGAAATCGTTGTACTCTTGCTCGGCCTGGGCCAGAGCCGCCGTACCGCCTTCCGCGTACCACGAGTCGCCCACTGCCAATTTGGCGCGGGCGATGTACTCGGAGTCCGGATAGGTGTTGATGAGGGTCTGGAGCGTGAGACGCGCAACGTCGAAGCGGTTGTGGCGCATGGCCTCCATGGCCTTGTCGAACAGGACCTTGTCGGGCTGTTTCGATCCGACGCCGGCGAGCGGGTTCGCCGACTTCTTGTTGGTGCAGGCGACGGTGAGCGCGAGCAGTATGCCCAACACGACAATCAACGGAATTCTACGTGACATAAGACCTCGATGTTACTGGTGTGGGGCCGGGTGTTCGACCCGGCCGCCGAGCGGAGCTCGGCTCTTTCTCTGTCGTGCTTTCCATCGTGCGGCTGGCTGCCTTGTCGGGCTTTGCCCGGCCCGACCGGGTCTGAGACCCGGTCCCACAAAAATCAAAAACAAAAAACTCAAACTTTCTGCATGACTGCTTCGGTCGCTGCCTTCAGCAAAGCCTGCGCATTCTTGCTTGGATCACCATTCCCGAACACGGCGTTGCCCGCCACCAGAATTTCTGCCCCGGCGCGAACCACGTCGGCGATGGTGTCGAGCGCCACGCCGCCATCCACTTCGATACGATAATGCAGGCCGCGTTGGCTTCGAATCTCAGCTAAGCTCCGCATTTTGTGCAACGTGGACGGAATAAACTTCTGTGCTCCAAAGCCCGGATTCACTGACATCACCAGCACATAGTCGACAATGTCGAGCACTTCCGAAAGCGTATCGACCGGCGTCGCCGGATTGATAACCACGCCCGCCAGACAATCGTGACTCTTGATCAGATGCAGAGTTCGGTTCAGGTGGCGGCAAGCTTCCTGGTGAACGGAAATCCAGTCGGCACCCGCGTCGGCGAAGATGGGAATGAACTCGTCTGGATTCTCGATCATGAAATGGCAGTCGAGAGGCAACTTCGTTGCCTTGCGCAGCGACTTCACGACGGGCGGTCCAATGGTGAGGTTGGGGACGAAGTGTCCATCCATGATATCAACGTGGATGACACTGCCGCCGCCCTGGCCCGCGGCGCGGACCTGCTCGCCCAGTCGGGCAAAATCTGCCGAAAGAATTGACGGTGCCAGTTCGATCAAACCTGAGCTCTCAGAACCTGTTTCTCAGACCTTTTTGCAAGGAAGACGGCGTGTGGAAATTCTAACACGCGGGAACGCGGTATCGGGGCACCAAGTGACGCCCGGAAACAGCCCCAGGTCAAACTAACCGCCGGTCTCAATGGTGGCTGGGAGTTGTGCTTTCCGGCTTCTTAGGAGAAGGCTTGTCCATCTCCTTCATCTCTTGTTCCATGCGATCTTTCCATTCCCCGAGGTACTTGCCCACGATCGGCATGGCAGCCTTCGATCCCTCTTGCATCACCGCGGGCAACTGTTGCAGAACCTTCTGGCCGACCGCCGAAGAATAGAACGTATTCATGGCCTCGATGTCACTCTTGCTGAAATGTTGCTGGTACGCAGGAATCATGGCCTGCGTGATCTCATCGAGCGGCATGCCCTTGATCAGGTCGTCCATCGCTTTCTTGAAATGCGCGTCGAACTCCGGTGGAACGCTGCCTTTATCTTTGATGATCTGATCGCGAAATAACTGCTGCATGTTCTGGGATTGAATCTGCATGACCTGCTGAATCATGTCGTGGGTGTGCATGGTGCGGAGGTAGAGGATGACGTCATCTTTCGAGGCAGGTTCATCCGCGGTTTGCGCCAGAACAGGAACAGCGAAGGCGAGGCAGGCAAGAGCGATCCACAAACGCTTCATATATCCTCCGAGGGCTTCAAAACAGCGTATCCCAAGCGATGTGCGCGATCCACCGATTTCGCTGTTTGTGGTCTTTGTTCACCCGCGTGATAACCTCGTCCGGCGTGTCCTCAATGACACAATTCGCTCCCGCTGCCTACAGCGTTGCCGCGGTATTTCTGTGGGGCGCCGCCGATTTTGCGGGCGGATACGGATCGCGGCGCGCGAACGCGTTTGTGCTCACGGCGTTTTCGCACGTCTGCGGATTCGCGCTGATGTTTGCGATTGCGCTCGGGCAGCATGGGGCGTTTCCTTCCCACGCGAGCATCGTCTGGGCGGTGATCGCTGGGGCGTCGGGGGGATTCTCGCTCGCTGTCTTCTATCGCGCGCTGGCGTCGGGGCAAATGGGATTGACGGCTCCGATCGCAGCCTTGGTGGGCGCAGCCATCCCGACGATGGTGGACGTCGCTCTGGAAGGAACGCCGAGCCGCTGGACGATCGGTGGCTTCTTGCTCGCTGTGCTAGCGATCTGGCTGATCACGCGGCCCGAACCTTCGAGCGGGAAAGATCCGGCGGGACGACCTGCGGGAGTCGGCATGGCCGCTCTGGCTGGTGTCGGGTTCGCGGGATTCTATCTGTGCATTCACCAGGCGAGCGGCTCCCCGGTGTGGATTGCCGCCCTGTCGCGCATTGGATCGTTCACGGCCACGGCAGTCGCGGTGGTTGTGATCGGCGCGCCGTTGACGCTGGATCGTCCGCGCGTTGCGCTTGGAATGATCGCCGGATTCTTCGACATTATCGCCAGCGCAATGTTCATCTACGCCAGCCAGCATGGGCGACTGGATGAAGCGGTGCTGATTACGTCGCTGTATCCAGCCGTCACGGTGCTGCTGGCTCGCCTTGTTCTGAAAGAACATTTCAGCCGATGGAAGTTCGTGGGCTTGCTCGCGGCGCTGGCGGCGGTGCCGCTTCTCGCGGCGGGGTAGGGAAGCTCTATTCTCTATTCGCGAATTGAGAATATCTTTGATGTAACGACTATGAAAGGTAGCCGATGGCGCTGGTTGAAATTTGCAACCTGACGAAGGTCTTTCCGCATGGCGAGTCGGTATTTGGCGGGAAATCGCGGGGAGAAGTGCGCGCGGTCGATGACGTTTCGCTCGACATTCAGGCCGGAGAGACGCTTGGCCTTGTCGGGGAGTCTGGTTCGGGCAAAAGCACGCTGGGGCGCCTCATTCTTCGTTTGATTGAGCCTACTTCGGGCAGCGTGCGCTTCGAGGGACGCGATCTGCTGGCGGCTGGCCGTGGCGAGATGCGGGGTTTGCGCCGCGACATGCAGATTATTTTTCAGGATCCGTTTGCCTCGCTCGATCCTCGGTTTCGGGTTGAAGATGTGATTGCCGAGCCGCTGATCATTCATAGCGGTCGCGCGAAGATCGATATTCGCGCCCGAGTTGCGGAACTGCTGCGCGCCGTCGGGCTCGACGAATCGGCGCGGACCCGCTACCCGCACGAGTTCTCCGGGGGACAGCGGCAGCGGATTGGAATCGCTCGGGCTCTGGCGTTGCGGCCGAAATTCATCGTGTGCGATGAGCCCGTCTCGGCGCTTGATGTGAGCGTGGGAGCGCAGATCGTCAACCTGCTGGCGCACCTGCAGCGTGATTTCGGACTGACGTATCTGTTCATCTCGCACTCGATGCCTGTGGTGCGCTATCTCTCGACGCGGATCGCGGTGATGTACCGGGGAAAAATCGTCGAAGTGGGAGACACCGCGCAGATTACCGAACGCCCTGCGCACGCTTACACGCGCAGCCTACTGGAAGCGACGCCGGAGTTGCTAGCGTAGAACCCTCAAATCTCTAACCACTAAGGACACGAAGGTTCACGAAGGAAAGCAAGTCATAGGCTCGTCCATGACCGCAGTGAAGATCGCCCGTGCCATACTCTCTAGATGTCTCGCACCGAACCCGGCTTCACCCGCGATCTCATTGAGTTGATTCTCGGTTACGGGTTGATCCTGTTCGTGCTGTGGATGCCGGAGTTCCCGCAACGCATTCTTTCTCCAGTTGCGCTGGTGGTGACACTGGCCATCGTCCTGGCGCGGCGTCCGAGTCTGAACGATCTGGGTATCGGCTGGAGCGGATTGGGGCGGTCGTTCTGGATTCTTCCCGCCGCGATCGTAATCACGATCGCCAGCGTGCTGGTTGCGAAACAAATTGGAACACTGCATGCGCTGTACAAAGGCGATTTCAAGCACATCGGTGGCTACGTCGTGTGGACGCTCTGCCAGCAGTTCTTGATGAACGACTTGTTCATGCCGCGGCTCAACCGGATTTTGGGCGGCGAGGGCGCTGCCGTCGGTGTCGCGGCGGTGCTGTTTGCGGCGGCGCACTTGCCGAATCTTCCGCTCACGGCGGTGACGCTGGTCTGGGGAGCGATTTCGTGCGCGCTGTTCCTGCGCTACCGGAACCTCTACGCGCTCGGTCTTGCACAAGGATTGCTCGGGCTGTGCTTCGCGGTCTGCGTGCCCGATGCGCTGCATCATCATCTTCGCGTCGGACTGGGATACCTGCGTTATTCCTCGCCGCCCCGTCCATAGGCGACTTGCAGACGGTTTCAGTAAGAGCCTGCCCGGTCGATTTTCTGTAAGTCGCTGAGCCTTCGTGTAAGTGATTGAAAAGTCGTAGGAGGGGCCTAGAAAGCTCCAGGACGCGGCCTTTTCGCGTGGACGAATCTTGCCCGGGTGCAGGAGAGATCGTCGCTCCCAGGGTCGTTTCCGGATCGGGAAAGGGCATTTTAAGCGGCGAGCGCTGCGGCTTTTCGGTACGCCAAAAACGAAGAATGGTTTGTACGTACAGTCGTGTACGTATAAAGGGCTGTGCGATCCTTTCCCGCTCCGGGAGCCTAAAACCACCAGGACCACAACCAATCGACACAGGTATGCGTGATCGCTGACGCGGGCACGCGGCGGTTCTCGCGCCAGGCGCGGCCGTAGAAAACTCCGGCAATCGTGGCCAGCAAAACGTAGCGCCAGTTGAAGTGTGCGGATCGCTTGTTGAAGTGCGACAGACCAAATAGCACGGATGCGATCAGCAGAGCGGTAGTGCGTCCCACTCGCCGCTCGAGCAGGTTTTGCACCCAGGCACGAAAGAAAAGCTCTTCCAGCACGGCGACGAAAACGAAAATCCCTGCCCACGAGAGAATCGCCTTGCCCAATGGAGGCAAGCTGGCGTGGGGATGGAGGAAGCCGAGCGTGAGCCCCAGAACGATCACAACGGGAGCGCAGAACAACAGTTCGCGCAAGCCGGTCTTCCCGTCGCTAAGGCGCAGGTGAAAATCAAAGCCGGTACCGTCCAGACGGCGAATGGCGAGAAAGCCGTAGAGGCCCGCATCCACCAGGAGCAGGTTGTTCAATCCGCGAAGTCCGGCGGGCCACGCAACGTCGAACCAGCGCAAATCGACGGCCAGGCCAAGGGTAAGAAGGATGAGAGCGTCGCGCCAGTTGCCGCGCTGTTCGGGATCGGCCGCAGCCGCGCGCGCCAGCAGCCACGCGATCACGACGGGCAGACCGGCGTATAAAACGAACCACTGCCAACGAAATAAATGCTGCGTCGCCGCGACGACGACGTAGGGCACAACCAGCAGCGCAGGCAGGCCGAAGCGGACGGCATGCGGCCAGCGCGCGACGGCCGTTACCACGCGCTCGGCCGCAAATCCAAAGGCAACTGCAGGCGCTAACTCGGCGATCAGGACCGCAATTACGACCGGCGTTGCATTCGACATTCGCACTATCTTATCCGGGCGGTGCAACCGCCCAGCAAGTGCGTTGTGCCGAGGCAACGCCGGCGCCCCCTCTAGCCGCGAAGTGGAAGTCTTATTTCCGGCTGCGACCTGTCGCAACCAGGCTGCCGGCTTCTTCGTCAATCGCATAGTGCGGGAAATGATATTTTCGTTACATGGTCGGGTAAGTTCGCATTCGGTGCCCCGTCTCTTGTACAAGGCGCTGCCTCGGACTAGAATTCCGTGGAATCTTTGTAAGGAGGCATTCATGGCCGCTGCTCCGGTCCTACCCTCATCGCCGTCAACTCCCGAACCCGCGCCACTCTCCGAGGGTGCACGCATCGTTGACACCTTCATCGCGCCCTCGAAAACATTCACCGACCTGCGGCGGAACGCAAGCTGGTGGGCCCCATTTCTTCTGATGATTGTTGTGTCGACGGTGTTCGTTTACACCGCGGGACAGAAGATCGGGTTCCGCAAGATCATGGAGAACCAAATGCAGGCGCAGCCCAAGGCGCAAGCGCGTCTCGAAAACCTCCCAGCCGATCAGCGCGAGCAACAGTTGGCGGGCGGAGCCAAGTTTACGGGAATCATTTCCTATGTCTTTCCCGTGATCACGCTGATCATCTGGCTCATCATCGCGGGCGCCTTGTTTGGGACCTTCAAGTTTGCTGCCGGGGCAGACATCACGTTCAAGGTTTCACTCGCCATTGTCATTTACGCAGCCCTGCCGCTGATGGTGAAGTCGTTGTTGGCTCTGCTGTCGGTGGTGGCGGGCATGAGTCCGGACTCGTTTTCGTTTCAGAACCCGGTCGCCACCAATCCCGGATATTTCATGAATCCCTCGGACAACGTGTTCCTCTACAGCGTGGCATCCGCGCTGGATATTTTTATGATCTGGACATTGGCGCTGACGGCGATCGGTTTCACTTGTGTCAGCAAAGTGAAACGTGGTACGTCGTTCGCCATTGTGTTTGGATGGTGGGCATTTTTCTCGCTGGCCGGTGCAGCGCTGGCTGGTGCGTTCTCATAATTGCCGCGGTCAATCCGCAAGGCACTCGATCGCTCGCGCCGCATCGCCCGGAAGCGGCAGCGCAAGACCGTCGAGATCTTCCCGCATGTGATCGGTGCTGGAAGTCCCGGTCAACGGCAAGATTCCGACTTCGCGGGCAAAGCTGAAGATGACCTGCGCCGGAGTTGCGTGCAGTTGCTCCGCGAGCGCGATGAGTTGAGCGTTCTTCAGCACTTCCCGGTTCGCGGTGAGCAGCGAGAATCCCTGGTAGAAGATCTTGCGCTGGTCGCAGAAGGATCGCACCTCGCGATCCCATCCCAGGCGGGCGAAACAGCGGTTCTGGACGAACGTCGGGAGCTCTGCGTGGGTGGCCTCCATTTGCTGCAGGTGCTGCAACGCGACGTTACTCACCCCGAGATACCGAGCGCGGCCGGCGTCGCGCTCTTTCCGCATGGCCTCCCAGACCTCGGAGTCTGCATCGGTCCACT
This sequence comes from uncultured Acidobacteriaceae bacterium, assembly GCA_963832015.1. Taxonomy (GTDB): domain Bacteria; phylum Acidobacteriota; class Terriglobia; order Terriglobales; family Acidobacteriaceae; genus Sulfotelmatobacter. The sequence continues at coordinate 102,690 of CAWHSR010000007.1, read as the reverse complement.
CCTCGTGGGAGGACGGCCCGTGTAGCAGGTAGCTCTCGACGTGGTCCGTGCCGAGATGTTCGAGCGAACTAGCCAACGACTGCGCGACCTGAGTTGAGAAGCTCGCTTCGGGATCGTAGGGCAGGCGGTTGTCCTGCCCGCGCTGGTAGGTGTATTTGGTCTGGAGGAAGAGATCGGCCCGGGTCACGATGCCGTTGCGATAGGCCGCGGCCAGACCTTCGCCGACTCCAGTTTCGAAGTAGTGCTTGCGTTGGTTCGCCGTGTCGATGGCTAAAAAGCCCATGCACAGGGCGCGTTCGGTAAGAGCTGCAGTGCGGTCTTCCTTCCAGGCGGTGCCGTAGAGAAAATCTGGGAGGGATGAGGGCATCCGTCATTGTGCCATGAAAAGCGTTGAACCACGGAGGACACGGAGGTTCACGGGACAGCTCTCGAACTCTGTGTCCCCTGCGGGTGAAGTTTTTTGCACCGAAATGACTGACGGGGTAATCAGTGCGGGGTATATTCTTTAGTGCCTTTAGGAGGCCTCTGTGAAACTCACTCTCGCTGTTGTGTGTCTCCTCGTATGCGTAACGCTTGCCCAAGCTCAAAATGCCACGAAGGCTGCACCGGCCGCGTCTGCAGCTACAGCCGCGCCGACCAAAGACCCGGTCGCTACCGCTGCTCGACTTATTCTGCAACGCTTCCAAAACAACACAATTGGCGCCATCGAGGCGATGCCCGCCGACAAGTTTACTTACAAGCCCACGGCCGACCAGATCACCTTTGGCCATCTGGCCGCGCACATCGCCAGCTCGAACGACCTCTTCTGTTCGAAAGCGGCCGATGTCCCGGCGCCCAAAGTCGACGAGCCCAAAGAAACCGATTCCAAGGATCAGCTAGTGGCTGCGGTAAAAGCGTCGTTCAGCTTCTGCAGCGACGCGTTGGGCAAGATGGACGACTCAAAGCTAGGCGACACGATCGAACTGTTTCCAGGACGCCAACTCCCTCGCTCCGTCGCGGTTCTGGCAATAGCCAGCAGCATGTCGGACCATTACGCGGCAGCAGCTATGTATCTGCGGCTGAACAACATTTTGCCGCCATCGGCGCAACCGAAGAAATAAGTCTCAGTACTCGGTACCCGGTACTCAGTACTCAGTACTCAGAATTTCACTGCAGGCGGAGTGCTGATACCGGGTCTATTTAATCTGCACTAGTTCGTGGGACGCGGACGCCTCGGGCATCGGTGGGGCGGGCTGCTGCGGGGCGCGCCAGGAATCGAAGATGGAAATCTGGTGCACGCACGAAACTGTGCAGTGCGGGGCGCAGGATTTTTCGGTGAGATATTCGCGGCGGAGGTCGTCGCGGGTGTAGGTGGCGAGGGGCACGCCGGGATAGCCGCGCTGCTGCGAACAGTAGTGCACGAGTCCGTCTTCGCAGATGTAGAGGTAGCGGCCGCCGGCCCGGCAACGCCAGTCGTTAGGCTGGCCTTTCGCAATGTTGTCCTGAAATGAGTTGATGCGGGTGAAGCTGCTTTTCTCGAGCGCCTGCATTTCGTGGTAGATGCGGCGCTCTTCGTCGCCCAGCGGCTGCAGCTGTCCGCTGCCGTCGTGAATAATTCCAATCGTTGACGTGAAACCGAGTTCAATCGCACGCTTGCCGATTACGAGCGCGTCCTGCGGATGAGAGATGCCGCCGCCGACTACAGAATTGATATTCACGTGAAAGTCGGCGTGCTCGGCCAGCAACTGCAACTTCTTGTCGAGAACCTTCAGGCTCTTCTTCGAGACTTCGTCGGGATTCACGTTGTCGATGGAAATCTGCAGCCACTCGAGGCCGGCGCGGTTCAGGCGCTGGATGCGTTCGGCGACCAGTAGATACCCGTTGGTGATGAGTCCGGCGATCATGCCGTTGGCGCGAATGCGGCGGATGACGTCGTCGAGTTCGGGATGCATGAGCGGCTCGCCGCCGGAGATGGTCACGACCGCGGTGCCCAGCGAGCCCAGCTTGTCGATGCGCCGATACATTTCGTCGATCGGCACGGGCTTGGAGAAATCGTCGTACTCGTTGCAGTAGGTGCAAGCCAGGTTGCAGCGGCGCATGGGGATGATATGCGCCAGCAGCGGATGGTCGGTGGAGGCGAGCGCATGGACCGCCATGTTTGCTCCGCGCAGGTTGCGGTGCAGGGCTTTGGCGCGTCGGCGCAGGGTTGTAAGTACAGATGGCATGAGGGTTAGCTTCTATTACAGCACAGGCTGGGGCTTTTTCGCATGCATGGCGACAGTGTTTGGGGATATTTGCGGGGCGAATGGGGAAAGATTTCAGTGGTTCGAGGCCAGTAAATCAATTGGGCGGAAGGAAATTGCGCCAGGACTCATCCCTTGGCCAGAGTTCATGGCCAGCTTCGTGCAGAATGTCGATCGCCCGGAGATGTTCTTCCGGAATCAACACGTAATCTGTGTCGTAGGTCGAGATGGCGAAGATGGGGATGTCGTTCTTCGAGAGAGGTTCGATGAAGGAGAGCAGGACTCCGGTTTGGGAGAAGGGGAACGGGCCTTCGAGTTTCAGGCAAATCCAGTGGTGCTGAGAGTCAACGTCTCGCGGGAGATTGTCGGCGGGGCAGACGATGGAGAGTTCGTCGGCGGTGCGGGTGATCGAGGTGAACTCTCCTTTTGTGGCCCAGTCCGGGACTGGAGCATCGGGGGCGAGGCGGACGATGGCATAGGGGCCGGGGAGCCAGCGGAATTTGAATTGATGGCGCTGCATTTTTGGAGTGGCGCAATCTCCCGGAATCGACATTCTACGTCAGCGAGTCGTGCCTTGCCGCCACACCAGACCTAGCCTTCCACGGCTTTTCGCAGCGCGGCTCGGGCCAGGATGCGTGTGGAGTCCAGCATGGGAAGCGGGGAGGACTCCGGCGTCATCACTAGCGGAATCTCGGTGCAGGCCAGGGCGACTGCATCGCAGCCTTCGTCTTTCAGGCCGCGGATTACTTCGGTGAAATAGGCCTGGGTGCGCGGCAGGAAAGTTCCCTGGACGAGTTCGTCGAAGATGATGTGGTGGATACGCTCACGCTGGTCTGCGGCGGGGACGCGATGCTCGATGCCGGAAGCTTTCAGCGTGTCGCGGTAGACCGGGCCGTCCATCAGAGAGCGAGTACCGAGGACTCCGAGGCGCTTGTATCCGTGGCGCTTGGCTTCATTGGCGACCTCGACCGCGATGTGCAGCCAGGGGCGGGGAGAGCGGTGCTCGACCAGATCGAAGGCCTGGTGGACGGTGTTGACCGGAGCGATGAGGAAGTCGGCGCCAGCCTTGGCCAGTTTCTCCGAGGAGGAGAGCATGAGTTCCGCGACGCCGGCCCAATCGTTGGTGTCGATGCAGTTCTTGTATTGAATGAAGGGATGTCCGTGCATCGACACCTCGGGATGGTTGTAGGGGCCGAGCAAGTCCGCGCCTTCAACGCAGATGGTGCGATAGCAGAGCGCGGCGCCTTCCGCGCTGGATGCGACGATGCCGATGTGTAACATCAGTACTCAGTACTCGGTCCCCAGTACTCAGTTCGAACTTGCGTCTTGGGGCTCACGTCTTAACTCACTGCCTTTGGATCAAATACCTTGCAAACGATAAAAGTCCCGTGAAGCGGTAGGTTGGGTCCACATAGTGTTCGATTACGTAGAAGGCGAAATAATAGAAACGACAACAGGCCCAGATTGCGATCGCCAGCAGGACGCCCACTTGCAGCGTGGGACGCTGGAGGAGTATCAGGGTGCTCGCTAGCAACCCCAGGAGTAGGAAGAGCGCGCCTTTCACTTTGATCCATGCCGGGTTCGTAAGATTCCGCATGTTGGGGACGCCTTTGGCGGCTGAGCCTGCGCGGCTCAGGGTTTGATTGTAGCTGGAGTGACGGCGTAGGGACTGGAATCGCGGTGGCGCTTTTCGAATTCTTCGCGGGTGCAGATAGTCTTTACATCCGTGACTCGGTCGATGGCTAAGATGCCGTCGAGGTGATCGATTTCGTGCTGCAGGAGTTCGGAGAGGTTGCGGTCGTCGCCGGCTTCGAACTCGAGGGTTTTGCCGTCGAGATTTTGATAACGAACGGTGATCTGGCGGTGGCGATCGACCTGCATGAAGATCGAGAGGAAGCTGAGGCAGGCGTCCCAGACGATGATCTTCTCTTCGCTGCGTTTGATGATTTCCGGGTTGATCAGCGGCCAGGGGTTGGCATCGGGGAGTTTTAGAAAAGTGACGCGCTGCAAGACGCCGAGCTGGGGAGCGGCGATGCCGCGTCCGTAGCCGGTTTGTGCGCGCCAGTGGGCGAGGGTGTCGGCGAGATCGCGGACGAGGGAGTCGATTTCGGGCGCGGTTGGATCGACCACTGGCAGAGCTTTCTGCCGCAGGAGCGGATCGCCGAGCTGGAGGATGGTCTTGATCGACATGGCTGCTAGGTCCCTCAGCGGCTAAAGCCGTTCGCAAATGTGAAGGTTACCGCAGCGCTGAAAGCGCTGCGCCACCCAAAAGCTCGAGCACAAGGGCCGATCAACAAGATCGGAATCGCGCTGAAAATCTTACAACATCTGGTGCGGGCGCGGCCGGGTTTCGCCCAGGCCGGCCCAGGCCGGACAGCCGAAGGCGGCTGTCTCCACATATCTCGTGCCTGGAGCGGTTACCTGGCTGCGGCGGCGTCGAAGAGGCTCAGGAGTTCTAGCTTCTTTTCTGCGGGGAGGAACGAGGCCTCGAACGAATTGCGGGCTAGTTCTCTCAGGTGCTCGTCGGTGAATCCGAAAGTTTCCTGGGCGAGTTGGTATTCACGCGATAGAGTCGTGCCGAACAGGGCTGGGTCGTCGGTGTTGAGCGTGATCATGACGCCGTGGTCGAAATAGTTTTTCGTGGGATGGTCCGCGACGGTCTTGCAGACTCCAATGCGGAGGTTGCTGGTGATGCAGAGTTCAACGGGGATCTGGCGCTGCGCGAGTTCTTCGATCAGGTCTGCGTCTTGGGCGGCGGTGAAGCCATGGCCGATCCGCTCGGCGCGGAGGTTGAGTGCTCCCCAGATCGATTCTGGAGGACCCGTCTCGCCGGCGTGTGCGGTCAGACGCAAGCCTTGGTCAGCGGCGTAGCTATAGACTCCGCGGAAGAGTTCCGGCGGGGCTTTCAGTTCATCACCGCCAATGCCGACGCCGACGACATGGCGGTCGCGGTAGCGCGCGGCGAGTTCGAACACTTTTTGCGCTTCCTCGACTCCGAACTGGCGGGTCGCGTCGAAGATCCACAGTAGCGACACGCCGAAATCGCGGGCACCGCGGGCGCGTCCGCGTTCCAGACCTTCCAAGATCTTGGGGAAATCCTGCTTGCGCGAGAGGCAGACGCCGACCGCAACATAGACCTCGGCATGCAGGACGTTCTCTTCTTTCAGGCGCTGCATGAGGCGGTAAGTGATCAGTTCGTAATCGTCGGCAGTGCGCAGATGGGCGCTCACCGCCTTGAAGGCCATCAGGAAGCTCTGGAAATCGGTGAAGCCGTAAAGGCTCTGGACCTCGGCGAGTGTGGAGTGATCGCCGTGGAGCTTGCGGAGTTCTAGCAGGGTCGCGGGTTCGACCGCGCCCTCGAGGTGGAGATGCAATTCTGCTTTAGGAAGCTGACGGATGAAGGCATTCGGGGGACGGTCAACTGCTGCGGTCATGCATCTGATTGTAGATTCTTGAGGGGAGTTTTGCGAGAGAGCGCTCAGCCGGCTCCTGTGCATTTTTTTCGATACAATTCGCTGTTCTCATATCAAGTTGAAGGAGAGCGCATGCACACAAAGATCGTCTGCAGGGCGTTGGTCGTGTGGGGAATGCTGGTTTTGCCGCTGGCCCTGTTTGGGGCGGCGGATGCGCCGCAGGTGAAGACCGCCTCCGGCGTGGTGGAAGGGAAGGACGATGGAGCGGTGTACGCATTTCTTGGAATTCCGTACGCGGCACCCCCGGTAGGAGATTTGCGCTGGAAGCCTCCCATGGCGGCAGCGAAATGGACTGGTGTGCGCAAGGCCACGGAATTTGGCTCGCATTGCATGCAGGGAAAAGTTTATGGGGATATGAACTTTCGCGACTCCGGTGGCAGCGAGGACTGCTTGACGCTGAACGTGTGGGTTCCGGCGAAGGCCGCTGCAGCGAAGCTGCCAGTCATGGTGTGGATTTATGGTGGAGGATTCGTTGCGGGGACCACGTCCGAAGCGCGGCAGGATGGAACGCATCTGGCGCAGCAGGGGGTTGTCGTGGTTTCGATGAATTACCGGTTGGGGGTCTTCGGATTTTTCGTGCATCCGGAACTGGCGAAGGAGTCCGGACGGAATGCGGCGGGCAATTACGGGTTGCTCGACCAGGTCGCGGCGCTGCATTGGGTGCATGACAATATTGTGGCGTTTGGGGGAGATCCGGGAAATGTGACGATTTTCGGGGAAAGTGCGGGATCGTTTTCGGTCAGCGCGCAGATGGCATCGCCGCTGGCCAAGGGGCTGTTTCAGAAGGCGATCGGTGAGAGCGGAGCGGCGTTTCATAGCGGAGGGCTGTTGTTCGAGCCGCGGTCTGTGCGGGAAGAGAAGGACGTGAAGGCCGTGAGTACGAAACTTGGAGTGAGCACGTTGGCCGAGCTGCGAGTGCTGCCGGCGCAGAAATTACTGGATGCTTTCTCTCCGCCACAGTCGCAGGGCTTTGATTTCGGTCCGGATGTGGACGGATATTTTCTGCTGGAGCCGGTGCCGGTCACGTTTGCGACGGGAAAGCAGAATGATGTGCCGCTGTTGGCGGGATGGAATCATGATGAAGGCAGCTTCGAGATTGCGTTTTCTCCGCAGAAGCCGACGGCGGAGAGTCTGAAGGCCACGGCGCAGAAGGAGTTTGGCGACAAGGCGGCGGAATTTTTGAAGCTCTATCCTTCCGGCACTCCCGAGCAGACCTTGCGTTCCGCGCAGGATTTCGCGGGTGACCGGTTCATCGCCTTCTCGACGTGGGATTGGATGGAGTCGCAGGGCAAGACAGGAAAGCAGCCGATCTATCGTTACCGCTTTGGTCTGGGGCCGCCGGCGGATCCGAAAGAGCCGCAGTTGGGTGCGTATCACTCGGCGGAGATTGAGTATGTGTTTGGGCAACTTGATTCCAAGGCCGGAGTCGCGTGGAGAGCGGACGACCGTGCGCTCAGCGAGGAGATGCAGAAGTATTGGGCGAACTTTGCGCGCAGCGGCGATCCGAATGGGGCGGGACTGGCCAAGTGGTCGGTGTATTCCGCGGCAGACGGATGGCAGGTGATGTTCTTGGATGCGAAGTCTGCGGCGCATAAGGATGATTTGCGGGAGCGGTATTTGTTTCTGGCGGGGGTGTGGGCGAACTAACACACGGACGGCTCATCGGTGGGAACTCCCTTTGAGATCCTCGGTGGCGATCGGGAATGCAGAGATCCTTCACTAAGCAAGCCGATCCCCCTAGGCGAATCGACTTGCTTCGTTCAGGATGACAGGACGCTCTCGCTGACGGCTGAGCGCTATTTCCTGGCGAACTCGCTGCGATGGCGGCTGTAGAAGACATAGATGAGCAGGCCGAGAGCCAGCCAGATGACAAAGCGCAGCCATGTGATCAGGGTGAGCCCGAACATGAGGCCACCGCACAGCAGCACTGAAATCAGGGGGAACCACGGCACAAACGGGACTCGGAAGGCCCGCTTGCGATCGGGTTGCTTGCGGCGGAGGAAGATCACTCCGAGCGAAACCAAGACGAAGGCAAACAATGTCCCGATGTTGGCGAGGTCGGCGGCGTCCCCAATGTCGACCAGGCCCGCGGGAATTCCTACGGCGAAACAGGCGATCCAGGTGGACCAGTATGGCGTCTTAAATTTCGGGTGCACCGCTGAGAATAACTTCGGCAGCAAGCCGTCGCGGGACATGGCGTACCAGATGCGTGCCTGCCCGTACTGAAAGACGAGCAAGGAGGAGATCATGCCGGTCAGCGCTCCGATCACGATAACCGAGCGGAAGAACGGGTGCACACCCAGGTACTTCATCGCGTAGGCCACCGGCGCTTCGGCTGCTTCCCCGGATACGAATGTGGTGTACTTCATCATGCCAAGCAGTACCACGGCAACGCCGACATAGAGCAGGGTGCAGACAATCAGCGACATGATGATGCCGAACGGCAAATCTTTTTGCGGATTGCGCGATTCCTCGGCGGCTGTGGAGACGGAATCGAATCCGATGTAGGTAAAGAAGACGATGGCCCCTCCGGTGACGATCCCGGCAAAGCCAGAGGGTGCGAACGGTGACCAGTTCGCAGGCTTCACGAGCATTGCACCGACAACCAGGAAGGTGAGGATGGCGCCGATTTTGACGGCGACCATGATGTTATTGGTCTCCGCCGACTCTTTCACTCCGCGCACCAGCAGCAGCGTTAAAACGAAAACAATGAGGAAGCCGGGCAGATTGAAATAGGAGCCGGTCCATTGGCCGCCGGCCCAGACCGGACTCGCCCATTTGTCCGGCAAGTTGAGGCCGAACACCGCCAGTTGCGCTTTAGTATACCCGGCAAAACCAACCGCGACCGCGACGTTTGAGACTACGTATTCGAGGATCAGGTCCCAACCGATGATCCAAGCGAAAATTTCGCCGAGCGTTGCGTAAGAGTATGTGTAGGCGCTGCCCGCGATGGGGATCATCGAGGCTAGCTCGGCATAGCACAGTCCGGCAAAACTACAGGCGATCGCCACCAGGAAGAATGAAATCGCAATGGACGGCCCAGCGGGCGGGCGTCCGTGCATGAGCGCTCCCGCCGTGCTGCCGGTACGGAGGAAGTTGACGATTACGTCGAGCGCCTGGGCATGCAGGATGGAAGGCGCCTGGAAATACTCTCCTGCGGCCGCCGTCCCGGTGAGCACAAAAATGCCGGAGCCGATGATAGCGCCGATCCCGAGCGCAGTCAGCGACCATGGCCCCAATGATTTGCTGAGCCGGTGTTCCGGGTCCTCGGATTCGGTGATCAGCTTGTCGATGGACTTGCAGCAGAAAATCTGTTTGTCGGAGGTGCGGATGACGGCAACGGGTTCCGTGGTTTGTGGCAAGCGGTTGTGGTCTCCTGGAGAACGGGCTCTCCGCCAATTATCCTTAGCAGTTCGCTGAACAACTCCGCGTCGCTTCGCGACGGAGCGGGCGAGTCGCCCGCTCCCACACGAGTTTTGGCTGCCTTACCGCTTCGCTTGACCGCGGGCCAGTTTCTTGACCTTGGGCTTTTTCGATCCGCGGGGATAATCGCGGGGCTTGAGCGGCTTTTCCGCCTTCCGTTTCTTGCGGGCGGTGCGTTTGGCTTTCTTGCGTTCTTCTTTGGTTAACTTCGATGTGTTTGCCATGAATGCTGTGAACGTCCTCTTCTGTCGTGCGAATGTCCGGGCGGGTTGCGCCTCGGCTTCTTTCGCCCTTTAGGGGCTGAAAATTCTATTTGGATCGACCACCCACAGCTTGCGCCGTGGACTGTATTCTTGCACTGCTACGCGGCTGACTGTCTAGACTCGCCTCGCTTTGCTCGGCTGGACAGCCGAGGCGGCTGTCCCTACATGGGTCGTGCATGGGACTGGGTTATGCGCGTTCCAGCTGGGCGTACTTCTCTACCAGCTTCTTTAAGCCGAAGCGAGGAAATTGTACCGTAATCTTGGCTTCTTCGCCTTCTCCTTCGCGCTGGTAGACTGTGCCTTCGCCATATTTTGGGTGGCGGACCTTCTGTCCGGGGCGGAATCCGCGCTTGCCGGTGGGCTCCTCGACCTTCGTTTTGGGGACGGTGAACTTCTTGCCGCGGCTGGCGAAGAACTCGGCGATGTTCTCGATCGAGTTGTAGGGGCGAGCTGGGGCCGTGGGCTGCGGAGCGCGCGGCTGGCCGTGGCTGGGGTCTCCGCCGTGCCAGGATGTGCTCTGGTCTTCGTCTTCGTAGGAGTAGTGGGTGGCCTCGGATTCGTAGGCTGGGCTTCGCACACCTGGACGGGCGAATGCGCCCGCTCCTACGCGAGTCGTTGTCCCCACATGGGTTTTTCTGGTTCCCAATTCTTCCAGCAGTGGGGCGGGGACTTCTTCCAGGAATCTTGAAGGGACGCTGGCTTCTGGGAGGTCGGTGCCGTATCTACGGCGGTAGACGGCGCGGGTCAGGATGAGTTGGTCCATGGCGCGGGTCATGCCGACGTAGCAGAGGCGGCGCTCTTCTTCGATGTCTTCGGGGACGAGCATGGTACGGGAGTGCGGGAAGAGACCTTCTTCGAGGCCGCTGAGGAAAATCAGGGGGAATTCGAGGCCCTTGGCGGCGTGCAGGCTCATGAGCGTGATCTGGGCGCGAGCGTCGTAGTCGTCGGCGTCGGCGACTAGCGCGGCGTGGTCGAGAAATTGGTCGAGAGTTTCGGCGCGGTCGCGCGAGTCCATGGCGGCGTTCACTAGTTCGCGCAGGTTTTCGATGCGGGAGAAGGCCTCGGGCGTGTCTTCTTCTTCGAGGAGTTTGATGTAGTTGGTGCGGTCGATTAGGAATTTCAGGAGGTCGGCGGTGTTGACGGTGGGCGCGGGGAAGGACGCGGGGGTCGAACCGATCTCGGGATCCGGAGGACGGTTGGCATCTACCGCGGGATCAACCTCAGCGGCCGCAAGTTCAGATTCGGTCGCGCCGAAGTCGAAGGAGAAATTTCCGAATTCATTCGGATCGAAGGCTGTTGCATCTTCGGGGTCCGATTCGTCGGTAGAAGACGGCAGGGCTTCGCCCTGCTGGACAGCCGATGGCGGCTGTCCCCACACAGGCTGTGTTGATTCCTGCGGTTCCGCGGGCGAGTCGCCCGCGGCCACACGTTCACTTCCTTCCAGTCGCTCGGCGAAGCTTCCCGCCAGCATTGCTCTTGCGTCTTCGATTAGCTGTTGGAAATTCTTGAGCGACAACAGGGCTCGCTGGGGGAGGAGTTGGCGGCGGATGGCTTCGCCGATCGCGCCCCAGAGCGACAGGCCAGTTTCGAGTGCGAGGCTCTCCAGTGTGTCGATGGTGCCTTTGCCGATGCCGCGCGTGGGGGTGTTGATGACGCGCAGCAGAGAGATCGTGTCGTCGGGATTCTGTATGACTTTGAGGTACGAGATCAGGTCTTTGATCTCGGAGCGCTCGTAGAAGGAGAATCCGCCGACTACGTGATATTTCAGGCCGTAGCGGCGCATGGCCTCTTCAAAGAGGCGCGACTGCGAGTTGGTGCGGTAGAGCACGGCAGCGCGCGGGGTCTCGCCGTTTTCGGTGGCTCCGCGCAAATATTTGGCGATGTGGTCGGCGGCGAAGAGGGCTTCGTTCTCACCGTCGGGCGCTTCGTAGTATCCGATCTTGGTGCCGCCCTGACGCGCGGTCCAGAGATTCTTGCCTTTGCGGCGAATATTGTTGGCAACCACGGCCGATGCGGCCTGCAGAATGTTTTGTGTAGAGCGGTAATTTTGCTCGAGACGGATGATCTTGGCTTCAGGGAAATCCTGTTCGAACTCGAGAATGTTGCGGATGTCGGCGCCGCGCCAGGAGTAGATCGACTGGTCTTCGTCGCCCACGGCGCAGACGTTGTGGCGCTCTCCGGCAAGCATGCGCATGAGTTCGTACTGCGGGCGGTTCGTGTCCTGATATTCGTCGATGAGCAGGTACTGGAAGCGGCGATTGTAGTAGTCGCGCACGTGGGCCGCGGACTTCAGCAGGCGAACCGCTTCGAGCAGCAAGTCATCGAAGTCGAGTGCGTTCGCTTTGCGCAGTTCCTTGCGGTACTCCTCGTAGAGGTGCGCGATCTTTTCGGTCTTAGGATCAGCTGACTGCAGGTAGAGTTCCTGAGGATCGAGCATGTGGTTCTTCGCCCAGGAGATTCGGCCGAGGACGGTGCGCGGCGTGAGTTGCTTGTCGTCGAGGCCGAGGCGCTTCATTACGCTTTTTACGACGGCTTGCTGATCGCTCTCGTCGTAGATGACGAAATTTTTCGTGTGTCCGATCGGCGGCTTCCCAGGCGTGGCCGAGGGGATGCGCATGGCCTCGATGTCGCGCCGGAGCACGCGCACGCAGAACGAATGGAAGGTTGAGATGACGGGCTTTGCGATGCTCAGGCCGCCTACGAGTTTTTCGACACGCTCGCCCATTTCGGCGGCGGCCTTGTTGGTGAAGGTCATCGCCAGGATGGATTCGGGCATGACGCCTTTGTGCTCGATCAGGTAGGCGATGCGGTAGGTGATGACGCGCGTTTTGCCGCTGCCGGCGCCGGCGAGGATCAGCACGGGGCCTTCGGTGGTTTCGACGGCTTCGCGCTGCTGCGGGTTCAGTTGGTCGAGAAAAGACAATGCGGAACTGGCTCCAGGATCGATCCTTCAATTTTACAGGGAATAGCGGCGGGCGGGATTGCGCGCTGCGAATTCAGAAAAGTGGGTCATGCCTAAAACGAAACTTCTCCGAGCCCTCAGGGCTAAACAGTTTGCTGAAAAACGGCCTTTCGGGCCATTGGGCACTGCGCAGCGGCTGAAGCCGGAATTGATTCTGCTGCTTTGCGGCATCGCTAAAGCGAAGCCCTGATACGAATCGTGAGTTTGTCAGCACTCTGTAAAGCCCGCACTGATTTCACATGCCATACGCGGTCCTCAAAAGGGCCGCCTCTTCCACGGTAGCGCCCTCACACGGTAACGCACGCACGGGAGCGGACGCAGATTAGTCACTCGAGGCGCAAATTTTGTCCGCAAGGCGGGCAGAGTCGTGTCGTTCTTCCGACAGAGTCGAGATGGGTGGCGCGGGCAGTACAAAACCCCCACTTCTCGCAAAGGACGCGAGAAATGGGGCACCCGCATTCTGGACCCGCATTCTTGGACTGCTTGGGCGCTCGTCTCGCGGGAGGAACGGTTATGCATTCGAGCTTAGGTCCGAAGGCTTTCTTGGCGTTGGCGGTGCTGGTAACCGTGGCAGGAGTCTGTGTCGTGGACCAGCACGTGGCGCGGGCGGGCGAGGTGACTCCGCCGGCGGGCTACAAAGTTCTTGAACCCATTCGGCATGGCAATCTGACCGTGTTTCCGGTGGTCGCGGCGAAGAGCTATCCGACTGGAGAGTTTATGACTCTGGATGAGGGGCTGCGTTCGGGGGAAGTGATTGTGACCGAAGCGGGCAACGTGCAGGGGCTGATACGGCGGCATCCTACGCCGGCGATTCGAAGCGAGGGCGCGCAGGTGAACCGGTTGGTGCTGGTGAACAATTCCAAACGGCCGTTGTTATTGTTGGCCGGGGAGATCGTCACTGGAGGCAAGCAGGATCGTGTTATCGGGAAAGACCGCATTGTGCCGGCGGAGAGCGATCCGGTGGATCTGAGTGTGTTCTGCGTGGAGCCGGGGCGGTGGGTTGCCACGAGCAGCAATTTTGGAGCTTCGGAGGCGATGTATGGCGGGGCTGTCGGCGGTCCTATGAAGCATGGGCAACCTCCGATGGCGATGATGGCGCAGCCGTCGGTGCGCGCCAAGGCGATGGCCGAGAAGGACCAGAACCAGGTCTGGGCGGAGGTGCGTAAGCAGCAGTCGGAGATGGTGACGGTCGAGGTCACGGCGGCGGCTCCCGAAGTGGCGACGGAGATTGCGAGAACTTCTTCCTATGCCAAGGTGAATGAAAATGAGGCGGTCAAGAAGCAGGTGGATTCGGTTGCGAAACCGATCGAACAGAACTATCAGAGCCTGATCCGGCAGCTGCGCGATCGCAATGCCGTGGGAGTCGTGGTGGCGGTGAACGGGCGCATCATCTGGGCCGATATGTTTGCCAGCACGGATCTGCTGGAAAAATATTGGCCCAAGCTGGTGCGCTCGTATGCTTCGGAGGCGGTGGTTACGCGTGCGAAGGAAGTTGAGGTTGGTGTGAGCCAGGCGCAGGCCTTCCTGGCAGACATGGAAGGACGGCGGGAGATGATCGAGAGCGAGCCGGGAATCTACCGTCACACGGAAATCACGGGCGACGGATTTAAGGCGTTCTCGCTGACGTCGTTGCTGCCGAAGACTGGGTTTGAAGTGCACGTGGCGAAGATGGCTGATTGAGGAAGGTCCTTAGGGGCTGAAGGCTCTAAATTGAAAAGACGCTTTATCGCAGCGCTTAAAGCGCTGCCCACCCAAAAGCGGGTTTTCAGCTGCTAGCGGTACGGCGGAAGAGGTTGCGGAGGAGCGCTCGATCAACGAAAAAGCGACCACAGGGGCTGAAGCCCACCCCGATTCAACCTGCCTTACGCGGCCCTAGAAGGGCCGCTCTTCCACGGTAGTGGATGTAGATGGGCCGCGCTTTCACGGTCGTGGATGCCAGGTTTAGTTTTTTCGCAAGCTCCGAATCTGCTCCCTTCTCGCGCACATTGACGAGATCAGATCTGGCCGCTGACCTTTTGACTCTTCCCTAGTTCTGCGATCGCGGGGAACGACTTGGGCGGGATCAATGTACGGTCGGGAGGCATGGAGCCGGCGTTGACGGCTTTCGCCAGGAGTTCGAGTGCGGTTCCTGCTGCTGGGGCGGTGATGATGGTGGCCTTCAAGAGTCCGCGGCGGACCCAATCCTGACCGGTCTTGGTGACACCGTCGCAGCCTGTGAAGGGAATGCTCAACCATCGTTCGCGATCCTTTTCTGTGAGGTCGACAACGGCTTTTCGGGCGCCCATAGCCATGGCATCGTTCTGGCAGATGACGCCGCGAATTTGAAGGTCGCGCGAGGACCCGAGGGAGAGCCAGGACTTTGCCGCGTTGTGAGCGCTGCGCTCCGTCCAGTCACCTTTCAGGGTCTTCAGGACGACGGCGGCTGGCTTGGTGGACAGCATCCCTTTTGTTCGCAACTGGGTCGCCGTGCTGTTGAAGGGGCCTTCGATATAAAGAACGTTTCCTTCAGGAACGAGGACGCTGAGTTGCTGGCCCTGGATGCGACCGACCTCGGATTGGTCGGTGCTGACGGAGAAGACCGGGACCTCGCCTCCACGGCGAAGCTCGGCGATGTAGTCGGGATCGCTGTTAATAATTCCCCATCCGATGCCGGCCGCAACGGCGGCTTTCGCGACTTGAGGCATGCCGGTGCCGACGGGTTCGACAAGAATGGCGGTGGGATGCTGCGCTGGATCCTGAATGATTTTGATGAGTTGTTGGGTCTGGTTAACGGCGTCGTTGTCGGCGTAGATGATCTGAATGGTGGCGCCGAGTCGCGTGGCCATGTCGGTCACGGCGACGGCTTGCTCTGCCTGGTAATCGTTCTCTCTTGTGGTAAGAGCAACAACTACGTTCAGTTTTTCCATGGGCCTCGTCGCGGAGTTCCCTTCGGTGCTGGATTGTTACACAGACTTGAAGTGCTAACAAAAGACTTCTACGGCAGGAACCAAACTGGATCGATGTTCAGTCGACTCTCGAAGACTCGTACCAAGTCCGCCAGGCGTTGGAGTCGTTGGGTAAGCGCTGGCCGGTGATGTCATGCAGCGCCTGGAAGGCCCAGTTGTGCGTCTGAGCATCGAGCGCGGGATCGTCACTGTAGCTCAACAGTTGCGGAACAGCCGAGAGGCGCTGCTCGTGGGTAAACATACCGGACTCGGCCAGACTGCATGCGGCCCGCTCACGTACAGTGGCCGAGGGATCGTCGTGCATGGTCTTCAGCAAGGGCTCGATGGTCTGAGCCGAGCCGACGAGCGCCAGGCCTTCGACGGCCCATCGTCGCGAGTCTTCATCGGCATCTTTCAGATGAGTGGTTAAGACTTGCGCTACGCGGTCGGTTTCAACGCCACGGTTTCCCATCAGGCCGAGGGCCCATAGTCCCCAGATCTTCTGGGCGTGATCGGGAGATGCGGCACTCTTCAACACGTAGGCGAGGCTGGCGGAGTTCTTGGCCAACCCGTAAGCCGCGAGTTCGACTTCGACGCCGGACTCACGCACGCGCATGTCGTTTGAGTTGAGCGCTGCGGTAGTCAGGGTGGCGATCTGCGGATTCCACTTTACTTTTCCCTGCCAGCGATCGACGCGGGATGAAATCTGGTCGACGGCGCCATCACTGCGGCCAACCGCCAGTTCCAGCAGCGCCTCGGCTTGCTTCTGCGGTTTCATGCGATCGAGTTGGTGAGAATCCTTGGCGGAAGTGACCGGGGCTGCGGGCACAGAAAAAAGACTGGTGAAGCGCGACCATGCGGCATGAGCATTGCCGGCGTTTGCCGTCAGAACTGCGAGGAGCACGCCAAGTGCAACTGCGAAGAGCGGAGCGAACCGTCTCGGTCCTGACGGCCACCCACGCGAACCCGGCCTCGAGATGGGTCCACCGTCATCCAAATCGGAGCCGGGGCCCAGCGCGCCGAAGTCGGGCGTCGGATGCAGGCGCGGATCGACCACGGACGCGGGTTCCGATTGTGGTGCCTGGTTCGAAAATGGTGGCTGGAACACATCCATATATATAGAAGAGTCTAGGATCGCGCGCGAAATGAGGTAAAGTTACTTCGGTTCGAATCCTACAGGGTTCGATGCAAAAAACGCGGTGCGCGATCTGGGAAGGGGCCCCGGAAGAGCATCGCGATTCCAAGGAGTTACCAGGAGGAAGTGATGCAAATGAAGTCTAGGTGGTTGGTATCCATCCTCAGTGTGTCCCTGGCGGTAGTGGCTTTGGCCGCGGCTGGTTCGGGATACCACGTAGTCACAACGTACAAAGTCGGTGGTGAAGGAGGGTGGGATTATCTGACTGTCGACTCTGAAGCGCGGCACGTCTACATTTCCCGCGGCACGCACGTCATGGTGCTCGATGCGGATTCGGGCAAGGTCGCGGGCGACATCGCCGACACGCCGGGCGTGCATGGCATCGCATTGGCGCCCGAGCTGGGAAAGGGGTTCACGAGCAACGGCCGCGAAGGCACGGTCAGCATTTTCGACATGAAGACGCTGGCGACCAGCAGCAAAGTGAAAGTGGGGGACAATCCTGACGCGATTCTCTACGATCCGGCAACGAAACGCGTGTTCACCTTTAACGGGCGCAGTCAGGATTCGACGGCCATCGACGCTACCAACGGGAAAGTGCTGGGCACGATCAAGCTGGATGGCAAGCCGGAATTCGCAGCCAGCGATGCGAAGGGCGAGATCTTCGTCAACATCGAGGACAAGAGCGAACTGGTCGCGATCGATCCGAATAAGCTGGAAGTTAAGGCGAAGTGGCCGCTGGCGCCTTGCACCGAGCCGAGCGGACTCTCAATCGACCGCAAGAATCGCCGCTTGTACGTCGGCTGCGATAACAAAATGATGGCCGTGGTGGACGCCGACAGCGGCAAGGTGCTGGCAACACCGGCGATTGGCGAAGGCGTGGACGCGACTGCATTCGACGCCGACACCGGGCTGGCATTCGCCTCCTGCGGCGGTGACGGCGTGCTCACCGTCGTGAAAGAAGAATCGCCGGGGAAGTTCACTCCCGAGAACGTGACGACGCAGAAGGGAGCGCGCACCATGGCGCTCGATTCCAAGACGCACAACGTGTTCGTGGTGACCGCGCAGTTCGGGCCGCGACCCGCGGCGACTGCGGACAATCCTCGTCCGCGGCCTCCGATGGTTCCCGACAGCTTTGTCGTTCTCGTCGTCGGGAAATGAAACTACTCCTTCATTGGGAGAAAGCCCTGCTCTGCCTGGCGTCAATTTTAGTTTTGACGCAGGGGAGCGGGGCTTACTCCGTTCTGACGCATGAACAGGTCGTGGATTTGCTGTGGGTGGATCGGATTCAGCCCATGGTCACAGCGCGATTTCCGGGTCTGACGGATAAGCAAATCCAGGAAGCGCACGCCTACGCTTATGGCGGATCGCTGATACAGGACATGGGCTATTACCCGTTCGGCAGCCGGTACTTCAGCGATTTGACGCACTACGTGCGCACTGGGGATTTCGTTATCTGTCTGATCCAGGAATCCCAAACGGCGAATGAATACGTGTTTGCTCTGGGAGCACTGGCACATTACGCGGCCGATAACAGCGGGCATCCCATGGTGAATCATGTTGTGGCGATGGAGTTTCCGCCGCTGCAGCGGAAGTTCGGAGACGTGGTTACGTACGCGGACTCGCCCAAGTCGCACATCAGGGCGGAATTTGGTTTTGACAGGACTCAGGTGGCGAAGAATCGTTACACGTCCGATCGTTATCACGACTTCATTGGGTTTGAGATTTCACAGGGGTTGCTGGAACGGGTATTTCCCAAGGTCTACGGCATCAAGTTCGACGATGTGGTGGATGACGAAGATTTGGCGATTGGCAGTTTCCGGCATGCGGTGAGCAAAGTAATTCCGGAGACTACCCGGGTGGCATTGCTCACCCGCAGGAAAGACATTGTTGCTGACACGCCAGATGCCGCCGAGAGGAAATATTTGTATTACCTTTCGCGGACGGACTACGAGAAGCAATGGGGCAATGGGTACCGGCGTCCCAGCTTTGGGACGAAACTTCTTGCGATCGTGCTGAAGCTGTTTCCCAAGAAAGGTCCGTTTAGCGGGCTCGACTTCAAGGTTCCGCGCAACAGGGCGAGGATCTTTTTATCAAGAGCGTCGACGATACGGTCAGGAGTTACAAGCAATTGCTGCAGGAATCCAAGAGCGGAACTCTGCACCTGGCGAATCGCGACTGCGATACGGGCGTGGAGACGCGGGCGGGGGAGTACGTGTTAGCGGATCAGACGTATGCACATCTGCTGAACGATCTGGCGGACAACGACTTTGCTCACGTGCCGCCAGAGCTGCGCGAGGATATTCTCGCTTTCTATAAGAATCCAGATGCGCCGAATGCGACGAAACGGAAAGCGAAAGACTGGAAGAGAGTTCAGATCGAATTGCAGCAGTTGAAGACTACGGCCGTGATCGCGCAAGCTGACAGGGAATGGCCCCAGGCGCGAAACAAGAGTTCCCTGCCTTGAAGCGGTTTCTCCTTAGATAGTGGACAATGGAAGTTGCCGAACGCGTTCGATCGTGTCCGCGTCTTCAGGTGATTTGTCCGGCCGGAGGCGGACGATTCGCGGAAAGCGGAGCGCGTATCCGCTCTCGTGCCGGTCGGATTTCATCAAGTTGTTGAACGCTACTTCCAGCACGATCTTCGGCTCAACGACCAGGCGGAATCCCTGATCTTCCAGGGTGTGATCGAGGAACCATCGAGTCATCTCGGCGATCTCGACGTCAGTCAAGCCGGAATAGGCTTTGCCGATATTCACCAGCCGGTCTTTATTTGTATCCCACACGGCGAATGTGTAATCGCTCAGAACGCCCACGCGCTTGCCGTGTCCGTACTCGACTGCAGTCACGACTACGTCGAGCGTGGCCAGTTCGCGCTTCATCTTGAGCCATGACTTCCCGCGTCTGCCGGGTGTGTAGGGGGAGTTGAGATCTTTGATCATCAGGCCTTCGTCGCCGCGCTCCTGCGCTGCGGCAAACAGTTCCTCCAGTTCCAGGGGAGATGAGGCGTGAAAGACCGGGGCGCGAATGATATGGGCGGCTACAACTTCTTCTCCATTTTCGAACGACAGCTTGGCTTGCGTTCCCGGCTTGCCCAATTTCCTGCTTGGTCCCATCTCTGCTTGAGAAGAATTGTTCTGGCTTAGCAGCTCGTCCAGGATTTTTGCGCGCTCCCGCAGGGGACGGTCCATCACCAGTTCGCCTCCGGAATACAACACGTCAAAGGCAAGGAACGCGACTGGCGTCTCGCGCAGCATTTTGTCGCTGACTTTCTTTCTTCCCAGGCGCTGCTGCAGAACGCTGAAGGGGCGCGCGCGTTGGGCCTGATAATCCCACGCGACAATTTCTCCATCGAGGATGGCGGACTGCGGCAGTTCAGACAGGGCGTCGGGCAACTCGGGGAATGAGTCGGTGATTTCGTCGCGTGTGCGCGAGAAGAACTTTACCTCGCCGTTGTCGACATGAGCCTGGGCACGGATGCCGTCGTACTTATCTTCCACCGCAGTATCTGAAAAGTCGCTCAAGCCCTCTTCGGGCGATTCGATCGGACTGGCCAGCATGAATCCAAGGGGATGGAAGAGGCGCATTGCCGCTGCCGCGAGTCTTCCCTCGGAGGCCATGCGCACGGTTTCGCCAATGTCTCCTAGCAGCATGTTGGCGCGTTGCACCTCGACCGACGTGGCGCCATAGGCCCGGGCGATCGCTTCTTCGACGAGGCTCTCTTTCAGGCCGATGCGCAGGTCGCCGGTGATGATCTTGATGATGTACTTGGCTTCGAGAGGGGTAGCGCGCGAAAGCAAATCGCGCACGATTGCGGCCTTCGGGGCTGGGCCGCGTGCCGCGGCGATCTTGCGAAACGTGGTCTCCACTTCCAGCACGTCCAATCCTTGACCAGCGCGTTCGGGGAGGACCTCGCCTGCGACGGCTCCCAAGTCGCCGTGGCGGCGGTAGGCGGCGGTGATTTCGGCTTCATTCTTGCCGGAAAGATCCGAAACAATCTGCCAAAGCGAGCGGCCGCCGACTTGAAGAGTCGTTTCTTCCCAAGCCGGAAACGCTCTTCCCGAAAGGAAGACCGCTGAGATGGCTGCCTCGTCGACCGTGCGGGACTTCAGGTAGTCGGCGACGATCCCGGTTTTCAGCAACTTCTTCGTGGTGGCCGCAATGGCCTCGCAAGCTGTGGCCAACCGGTGCATGAATGTCCGATCCTAACGCACGGCACAGGCGCAGGCCTCATGCGAAGTGCATGGCCAAGTCTTTGTCCATCCTAACCCCTGTGGTTGCTTGTCCTTAGCTTGCACGTCCCCCGATCCAGCCGACCCGGGGCGTGTGATACCCTAAGAGGTGCGTCGTGATTCTGTCAGGAGCATCAAATTCTCGTGCGTAAACTGATCAACTACCTGCGATTCCTTGCCGCTGTGCAACTGCTTCCCGCCCTAGAGAGCGGGGAAGAGACCCTGGTCGGCGGACAAGCCGTGCTCGAGGGCGTGATGATGCGCTCCCCGCACGCGTGGGCGATCGCCTGCCGCAAACCTTCGGGTGAAGTGGTCACCATGAGTGAACCGCTGGAGCGGCCCTCGGAGAGGCACAAGTGGATGGCTTGGCCCATTGTGCGCGGCGTGATGACGCTTGGGTACGCCATGAACCTCGGCTACCGCGCGCTGCGGTTCTCGGCGAACGTTGCCATCGAAGACTTCATGCAGGACGGAGACGAAAAAGGCTCTGTGGAGACCGCCGCCGCGGCTGTCCGGCCACCCCGGACTGTGGAGGATGCGTCCCAGTCCCGAGAGAAGGCTGCCACGGTGAGCAACTGGCTGGCTGCGGGGAATCTCCTGATCTCTTTGGCTTTCTTCATTTTCATGTACAAGTATGTTCCGCTGCTGGCGGCGACGGAACTTAAGAAAATTGATCCTGCGCTGGGCGGCCGAATTGTTTTCAATCTGATCGACGGCGGAATTCGCCTGCTACTGTTCCTGCTGTTCATTTGGGGTGTGTCGCTGTGGAAGGATATTCGGCGCGTGTATGAGTATCACGGCGCCGAGCACAAGACGGTTTTTGCGTTCGAAAATGGTGACCCGCTTACCACCGCCAGCGTGCAAAAGTATTCGACTTATCATCCGCGCTGCGGAACGAGCTTTCTGATGACGGTGATGCTGATTTCGATCGGCTTCTACATGCTGATCCCGTTTACAACGTTCTGGGCGCGCTTTGCCTCGCGCATCGCTTTGCTGCCCGTGATCGCTGGAGTTTCATACGAGATTATTCGGTTTGCCGCCAAGCACCGCGGATCACTGTTTGCGCTGATGACCGCGCCGGGGTTGTGGCTGCAGCGCATTACGACCAAGCCTCCGTCTGACGAGATGGCGCAATGCGCCATCACCGCCCTGGATCAGGCCATGTCCCTCGAGAAAGAGCGCGGGGGCGAGTTGGTGATTGCCTAGCGGTCCCGCCGCGCATACTTTCGCTCTGCTTCCTCACAACACTACAATGCCGTAGAGACGTAACTGGTTACGTCTTTCTTGCCCATGAGTTGGGCTGCGGAGTGAGCCGAGACGTGGCGAGCTACGTCTCCACGAAAGATTCCAATGTTTGAACGACTGGACCAAATCGAAAGCCGCTACGAAGAGTTGACCAACGCGCTTGCTTCGCCGGAGATCGTGAATGACTCGGCGAGATACCAGAAGACTGCCAAGGCGCATGCCGAAATCGCGCCGATTGTCGAAAAGTACCGTGAGTACAAGGACTTGACCAAGGGTATCGCGGAGAGCAAGGCGATGCTGGCCGACGAAAAAGATCCTGAGATGCGCGCCTATGCTCAGGATGAACTCAATCAACTGGAAGGCCGAGTGAAGACGGTGGAGGAGGACCTGAAAGTCCTGCTCCTGCCCAAGGATCCGAACGACGAGAAGAACATCATCCTGGAAATCCGTGCGGGGACTGGCGGAGACGAAGCCACGCTGTTCGCAGCAGAAATTTTCCGGATGTACACGCGGTACGCGGAAACGCAGCGCTGGAAGGTCGAGGTGCTTTCGTCTTCGGAATCGTCGGCCGGGGGGCTGAAAGAAGTTATTGCAATTATTGAGGGTCACCGCGTCTTCTCGCAATTGAAGTATGAGAGCGGCGTGCACCGCGTGCAGCGCGTGCCGGCCACCGAGCAACAGGGACGCGTGCATACATCGGCGGTGACGGTTGCGGTGCTGCCGGAAGCCGAAGACGTGGACATCAAGATCGAAGCCAAGGACCTGCGCATTGACACGTTTTGCTCTTCAGGGCCCGGCGGGCAATCGGTGAATACGACTTACTCGGCGGTCCGAATTACCCATATTCCGACCAATACCGTTGTGAGTTGCCAGGACGAAAAATCGCAGATCAAGAATCGTGAGAAGGGTATGCGGGTGCTGCGTTCCCGGCTTTACGAAATTGAAATGGATAAGCAGCAGCAGGCTTTGGCGAAGGAACGGAGAGCGATGGTTGGGTCCGGCGACCGCAGCGAGAAGATTCGTACCTATAACTTCCCGCAGAACCGCCTTACCGACCATCGCATCGGATTCACGATCCATCAACTGGAAGCTGTGATGGACGGCAAACTGCAGCCGCTGATCGAGGCGCTCACGACGCATTACCAGGCGGAAAAGTTGAAGCAGGAAGCGGCCAGTGCGGTTTAGATGACGAGCGTGGGCGCTCGGGCCCGCGACCTGGGAGAGAGTATGCCCAAATTGGAAGGGACACTAGTACTCGTTCTCGCCAGCCGGTACGTTGCTAATGCAGCCCGGGTTCGCGCGCTGGCTGAGCCGCTCACTGAGAAAGAGTTCTGGCAGAAGCCATTCCCTTACGGAAACAGCTTCGGCCATTTGGTCCTGCATCTGACGGGCAACCTGAATTACTACATTGGCACGCAGATCGCCGGGACCGGATATGTTCGCGACCGTCCGCGCGAATTCGCCGACCCGAATCCTCCGTCGAAAGAAGAGGCGCTAAAACGCTTCGATGCCGCAGTGGCGATGGTGGTGAAAACCATCGGTACGCAGTCGTCCCAGGACTGGGCTGCAGACTATTCAGGTGTTGGCACGGATGCCAAAACGCGGCTCGATATGATCATGCAATGTGCCGCGCACATGCAGCACCATATCGGGCAGATGATTTATCTCGGATATCAGTGGCGGGGTGGAACTGATCCGAAGTAAGAATTCGCAGTGGATTTGTTTTCGTCCCGATCGCAATGTCTTCGTGTCTCCGTGGTGAAATAGACCAGTGCAGCTGAAGCAAGCCCTTACCTCCGCTATCACCCGGCTTAGCTCGGATCAGGTTCCGTCGCCGCGACTGAATGCGGAACTGCTCCTGATGTTTATCCTGGGAGTGGATCGGGCTTATCTCTTCGCACATCCGGAGCGCGAGTTGGGCGCTGAAGAAGAGGCGCGCTATGCCTCGGTGCTCAACGAACGAGCAGCGGGTGTTCCGACTCAGTACACCACTGGACATCAGGAATTCTGGGGTATGGATTTAATTGTTACTCCGGCGGTACTCATTCCGCGTCCTGAAACGGAGCATGTGATCGAAACAGTTTTGGAACTCGCTCCTGTGGAGCAGGCCGGGCAAAAGGCCCCGGTGCGCATTCTTGACGTAGGAACTGGCTCAGGGTGCATTGCCCTGGCGCTTGCCAAGGAATTTCCTCGCGCGGAAATTCATGCTACCGATATATCCGCCACTGCGCTCGAAATTGCGCGCGCCAACGCAGCCCGCCATCAACTTGAAAGCCGCATCCAGTTTCACCAGTCAGACCTGCTGGAAGGTCTCAACCTTGCCGGTTTGGACTTCATCGTTTCCAATCCACCGTATGTCGGGGAGTCTGAAGAGGATCAGGTTCAATTGGAAGTTCGCAAGTTTGAGCCGCGCAACGCTGTGTTTGCGGGGCCCACTGGTGTCGACGTGATTGCGCGAATGATTCCTCAGGCGCGCAACGCATTGCGTCCGGGAGGATGGCTCATTCTGGAAATCAGCGGGACCATTGCTGGCCCGGTCCAGGAACTTCTTGCCTCCTGGGATGGGGTGCGCATCATTCCCGATTTGCAATCCATTCCGCGCGTCGCACTGGCGCGGAAACCGGGGCTGTGAGGATCGCTAGCGCCGTACCGCGGCCGGCTGAATTTCTTCGACATCGATGATGTCGGTGGGATAGTTTCCCGTGTAGCAAGCCGAACAGTACGAGATTTTCTCGCCCTCACCGCAAGCTTTCTTGAGACCGTCCAAAGAGAGATACGCCAGTGAATCGGCCCCGATGTAGTCGCGAATCTCGTCGACTGTTTTGTTGGCGGCGATAAGTTGCTTTTTCGAAGGCGTGTCGACGCCGTAATAACAGGGGGAGATCGTGGGCGGACAGGAGATGCGCATGTGCACTTCCTTCGCGCCGGCGTTGCGAATCATGCGGACAATCTTGCGGCTGGTGGTGCCGCGCACGATCGAATCATCGATCAGTACGACGCGTTTGCCTTGCAGCAGCGAGCGTACCGGATTCAGCTTCAGCTTCACACCAAAATCGCGTACGCTCTGGCTGGGTTCGATGAAGGTTCGTCCGACGTAGTGGTTGCGGATCAGCGCGAAGCGGAAGGGGATGCCGCTTTCGGCGGCATATCCGACTGCTGCGGTCACGCCGGAATCCGGGACGGGAACCACGAGGTCGGCATCTACGCCCGCCTCTCGAGCCAACTGGCGCCCGAGTTCTTCGCGGCTGGTCTGCACCGCGCGGCCGAAGACGAGGCTGTCGGGGCGCGAGAAATAGACATGCTCGAAGATGCAACTCGATGTCGGCGCGGCCGTCGAGTAGAAGCGCGAGTTGATTCCTTCCGGGCCCACTACGATCAGTTCGCCCGGCTTTACGTCACGAACGTATTCTGCGCCGATCAGGTCAAACGCGCAGGTCTCTGACGCAAAGACGATCGTGTCCTGTTTTTGCCCCTCCAGTGCTGGGATGCGGCCCATGGCAAGGGGCCGGAAACCACGGGGGTCGCGGACTGCGAAGACACGATCATTGCTCATCATCACCAGCGAAAAGGCGCCTTCGACGCGCCGCAGGGCATCGGCCACGGCTTCCGGGAGCGTGTGCTCCTTGGACAGCGCGATCAGGTGAACGATGACCTCGGTATCGCTGTTGGTCTGGAAAATCGAGCCCTGGCTCTCAAGCCGCGCGCGCACTTGTTGTGCGTTGGTCAGGTTGCCGTTGTGGGCGACGGCGATTGATCCTTTGTTCGATTGAACGAGGATCGGTTGCGCATTCAGCAGAGCAGAGTCTCCGGCGGTGGAGTAGCGCGTATGGCCGATGGCCAGAGTGCCGCGCATTTTCGAAAGCACATCTTCAGTGAAGATGTCGGCGACCGAGCCCATGGCCTTGTGCGCGTGCGAAGTTAGACCGTCGGATGTGACGATCCCGGCGGACTCCTGGCCGCGATGCTGCAGTGCGTGCAGACCCAGATAAGCCAGTTTCTCAGCTTCGGGGTGGGCGAAGATCGCCACCACGCCGCATTCGTCATGAAATTTGTCGGAAATGTGCAATTTCGCTCCCGGGTCGTAAGCGTTTAGATTTTAGCCTTTAGCTCTTAGCTCAAAACGCTTTCTGTTTTCTTATGTGTGCTTCTGGGCTCAAAGTTCTTGACACGAACTAATCTGCTGCTACCAGTTCCGGATCCGTTCGCAACGCCGCCTCGAGAGCATTTTCGTATGCATCGCTCAATTCCGAGATCGGGACGGAAATCACAATTTTGCCATCGAGCGAGATTTCTAACCGTTCGGGAATCGTCTCTCCGATGACCTCTGCAGCCGAGCCGTGTTTCTCCGCTACTTCTTTGATTCGCGCCACGTTCGCTGGGTCGCAGGAGATCACGATCCGGCTGGCATCTTCGCCAAACAGGGCAAACTCCGCAAACAAGCCTCCAGAGGCCAGATTAACCCGAGCGCCTACCCCCTTGGGCAGGGCTTTCTCTGTCATTGCGACCGCCAAGCCGCCATCGGCGCAGTCATGCACCGAATCCACCAAGCCAACTTGAATCAGTTCGATGACCGCCTTCTGCAGGCCGGCCTCCTTTTCCAGATCAAGCTCGGGCGGATATCCCCACAACGTGCTGAGAATTTCCTTCGCGTATTCAGAGGAGCCAAACTCGCTCTCTGCATCGGTGCTATCGCCCGCCTCCCCGGCGCGCAATAGCACGATGGTGCGTCCAGGAGCGGCGAAATGCATTTTCGCGGTCTTGTGAACATCCTCGAGAATTCCGACAACGCCGAGCACGGGTGTGGGATAAATGCCTTCGCCGAGGGTCTCGTTGTAGAAGCTGACGTTGCCGCCGGTAATGGGGATTTCTAATTCTTCGCAAGCTTTCGTGATGCCATCAATCGTTTGCGAGAACTGCCACATGATGTGCGGTTTCTCGGGGTTGCCGAAGTTCAGGCAATTGGTTGCGCCCACCGGAGTTGCTCCGGAGCACGCCACTTTGCGCGCCGCCTCAGCGACCGCGTGCATCGCGCCCAGTCGCGGATCGAGATAGCACCAGCGGCCATTGCCGTCGAGTGCCATGGAGAGCCCGCGCTGCGAGCCCTTGATGCGGATTACGCCTGCGTCGCCCGCACCCGGCGCCTCGACGGTGTTGGTCTGCACCATGTGGTCGTACTGTTGCCAGACCCAGCGTTTGCCGCAGATATTTGGGCTGGCGAGCATTCGCTTTAGATTTGCAGTGAAGTCGGTGACTCCGCCAAGTTTGATGTGTTCCGGCATCTCGCGCGGCACTGGTGGTTCCCATCGCGCCAGCGGGCGTTTGTAGAGTGGAGCTTCGTCCGTCAGCGCTGGATTTGGAATCTCCGCCACGACTTTGCCGTGCTCGAGAACGCGTAGCGTGTTGCCGGTGGTAACCGTGCCGACCTCGACGGCATCGAGTCCCCATTTTGCGAAGACACGGAAGACCTCGGCTTCGCGGCCTTTCTGCGCTACCAGCAGCATGCGCTCTTGCGATTCGCTGAGCATAATCTCGTAGGGGGTCATGCCGGTTTCACGCTGCGGTACGCGGTCCAGTTCGATCTCGATGCCGACACCGCCTCTTCCGCCCATTTCGCACGTCGAGCATGTGAGGCCGGCGGCGCCCATATCTTGAATGCCGACAATCGCTCCGGTTTGCATGGCCTCCAAGCAGGCTTCGAGCAGGAGTTTCTCCAGGAACGGGTCGCCCACCTGCACGTTCGGTCGCTTCGCTTCGGAGGCTTCGCTGAATTCTTCGCTGGCCATGGTCGCGCCGTGAATACCGTCGCGTCCGGTTTTCGCGCCAACGTAGATCACGGGATTACCTTCGCCGGCGGCCTTCGCGTAGAAAATTTCGTTCTTACGGACCAGACCCAAGGCAAACGCGTTCACCAGCGGATTGCCCGAGTAGCAGGGCTCGAACTTGGTTTCTCCGCCGAGGTTGGGGACACCGAAGCAGTTTCCGTAAGAAGCGACGCCGCTGACCACGCCTTCGAGGACGGAATGGTTCTTGTGGAGTTCTGCTTGTGGGACAGATGCCTTCGGCTGTCCGGAGCGGAGGTCGGCTGCCGGGCTTTGCCCAGGCAGGACAGCCGGGGCGGCTGTCCCTACATGATTCGTGATGGGCCCGAAGCGGAGAGAGTCCATCACCGCGACCGGCCTTGCTCCCATGGTGAAAATGTCGCGCAGAATTCCGCCAACGCCTGTCGTTGCACCTTGAAACGGTTCGATGAAGGACGGGTGATTGTGGGATTCGATCTTGAAGGCACAGGCCCAGCCGTCGCCAACGTCGATGATGCCGGCGTTCTCGCCCGGTCCCTGCAGCACGATCTTGCTGCGCGTAGGCAGGCGCTTGAGATGCACGCGCGACGATTTGTAAGAGCAGTGCTCGCTCCACATCACGCTGAAAATGCCGAGTTCGGTAAGAGTGGGCTCGCGGCCACCGAGAAGTTGCTTGATCTTCTCGTATTCATCAGGCGTGAGGCCGTGCTGCCGAAGGGTTTCCGGAGAGAAGGCAGAGGTCAAAGAGGTGGCCATGGGAAGAGCTTCTATTGTCGCATTTGGCGAAGCGGATGGGTAGGACCAACGCGATCATTTTGCCTGAGGAAATCTCGCTTATTCTGAGACATCGGGGACGTCAGCGCAAGGCCAGCAATGCGTATGCTGCGGCCGTTTTCTGGTCAGTACCCCACGGGGCGCCCACGGATTTCCGAAGGCCGTCGATCGTTTTGCGCAGTCCCGCTTCCTTCACACGCCATGCGCTGGCTGCGTTGAGCCAGACGTCCCGCTCGCGGGCGGAAATGACCTCCAGTTGGCATTTCTGGCAGGCGGAAACGAGGGCCCGCTGGAACAAAGCGCCTTCGGCAGTATGGATCGCTGGATGAGAGCGAAGAATGGCCAATAGGTCGCTGGACACGGGCTTCGAACCGCACGGGAGTCCAGCTTTGGTCACGAGGGCGAGAGTGCGAAGGTGATCGAGGACCTCGTTTACAGCCATGTGCGCCATCTGTTGGGATGCGACCTCGGCTCGCTGGACCAACTCTGCGGCCTGAGTCGGGGGAAGTTCGGCGGCCTTGTGGTAGACGAAGCGCGGAACAGAATCCCCGGGAGGCAACAACTCGATGCGGCGGCGTTGCAACACTTCGAGCTTACCGGGCACTCCGGCAACCACAACGAGAGCCGCCCAGCCAGTGTGCAGTCTGAATCCGAGCGCTGCAGGCTTCGCCATGCAGGAAGAGTACGAGCGGTGCGATCGGCGGCGCAAGTCGATGGCGGCTTCCCCGTGAGATCTGACGGAGTATGTTTCCGGTAAGATCTGAGGGGATCATCTCAGGGAACCCATGAAATCGATCATTGTCGGGACCGCGGGGCACATCGATCACGGAAAGACGGCGCTGGTGAAGGCGTTGACAGGGATTGACGCCGACCGGTTGGAGGAGGAGAAGCGCCGCGGTATCACCATCGACTTGGGCTTCGCGCATATGGATTTGGCGGGGGCGAACGGCGAACCGTTGCACTTGGGATTCGTGGACGTCCCGGGGCACGAGCGTTTTGTGCGCAACATGCTGGCTGGGGTGGGTGGGATCGACCTGGTGCTGCTCGTGATAGCGGCCGACGAGTCAATCAAGCCACAGACGAGAGAGCATTTCGACATTCTGCAATTACTCGGAGTGCAGCGAGGCATCACGGTGCTTACGAAGTCGGACGCGGTGGATGCGGAGACGCTCGATGTGGTGCGGTTGGAGGTGGAGGAGTTCCTGCGCGGAACATTTCTGGAAGCGCCGCGATCTTCGATTGTTCCTGTCAGCGCGCTGACCGGGGCGGGGTTGGACGATTTGAAGCGGGCGATCGTCGGGGCGACTGCGGGAGCGCAGCCGCGGGATTCCACGGCTCTGGCCCGGCTGCCCATCGATCGCGTGTTCACCATGAAGGGATTCGGCACGGTGGTGACCGGAACGCTTATTTCTGGGGCGATCCGTCGTGACGAGGAACTGGAGGTTTTTCCCTCAGGCCGAAACGTTCGGGTGCGCGGAGTACAAGTGCATGGACGGTCGGCCGAGGCGGCGGTGGCTGGGCAACGAACCGCGCTGAACCTTGCCGGGGCCAGCACGGAAGATTTGTCGCGTGGGATGACGCTGGCGCCGCCGGCCACGTACACCGCGACTCGCCGAGTGGACGTGCAGTTGAGCCTGCTTTCGGACGCGCCGCGCCCTTTGAAGTCCCGAACGCGGGTGCACTTTCATTCCAACACGATGGAAACGGTTGCGGAGATCGCGCTGCATGGGGTGAAGCAGCTGGCGCCGGGCTCGCAAGCGTTCGCGCGGTTAAAACTGCCCGAGGCGGCGCTGTTGCTTCCCGGAGACCGGTTCATCCTCCGCCAGTTCTCGCCGGTCGTAACGATCGGGGGCGGGGTTGTGCTGGATACTGCCCCCATCCCGCGCATGACTGAGCTCGAAAACTTTCTGCAGGTCCTGGCCGCTGGCGACCCGGAACCCATGCTGAGGGCACGGATCGCACGCCGTGGCCCTGCCGGAATTGCTGCGTCGCGACTCATTGCTGAAACTGGGTGGACCAAGAACTCCCTCGAAGCGCGACTGGCTCGGGCGTTGAACGATGGGCGGGTGCTGCGGATCGGCGACCTGTTCCTGGAAGCGCTCGCAATGGCTCGGCTCCAGCAATCAATCGTGAGTTCAGTTGAGGGGTTTCACCGGAAGAACTCCCTAGTGAACGGAATCGCGAGGGAAGCGTTACGCGAGCAAGTAAACACGCCGTCTGAAGTGTTCGCTGCAGCCCTTGATCTGCTCGTTCGCGAAAAGAAAATCGAAGTCTCCGGCGATGTAGTGCGGTTGCCTGGGCACGGTGTCGTCATGAAGGACGAGGAAGCCGAGTCGAAGAAGAAAATCGAAGACGCCTTTGCCGTAGCGGGATTGAAGGTGCCGGCCCTTCACGAGGTGCTTGCGGGACTCAAGGTCGACAAAGCTCGCGCTCAGAAGATTGTCACGTTGCTGTTGCGCGATAAGCTCCTGGTCAAGATTTCCGATGAGCTTGTCTTCCATGGCAGCGCGCTCGCCGAGTTGCGGCGGCTGGTCGCGTCGCAAAAGTTGAAGTCTCCAAAGATGGATGTCGCGAAGTTCAAGGAACTGACCGGAGTGAGTCGCAAATATGCCATCCCACTGCTGGAATATTTGGACCGGGAGCGCGTGACTCGGCGCGTGGGGGACGCGCGAGAGATTCTGTAGCAATTTGGTGATTGCGAACGTTTAGACCTTCTCCTCCGGGAACTCAACTTCCAGTCCCAGCGGGTCGGTGAAGCGATTGGTGAGGTTGGCAAGGCCCGTCAGCAGGTGGATGTCGACGATTTCTGGTTCTGAGAAGTGCTTGCTCAGGACGGCAAAGTCGGCGTCACCGACGTCATGGGGCGTGCGCGTCAGTTTTTCGACGTAGGTGAGAGCCGCGCGCTCTTTCTCGCTGTAGCGGGAATAATCGCCCGCCTTCAGCGCAGTCCAGTCTTCTGCGGTCAGTCCCACCCGCTTTGACGATGCAACGTGATGTTGAATGCAGTAGTGGCAGCCGTTGATGAACGAGACACGGAGGTAGATGAGTTCATAGAGCTTGCGGTCGAGGGAGCGTCCCACGCTCGCGTAGAAGCTAAGAAAGTTCTTCAGCATCTCCGGGCGGTGCGCCAGCGCTTTTTGAGCGTTCCCAGGCTTGCCGCGCAGCGTCTTTTCGTAGATTTCCTTGACTTCGGCGTTGGCCGATTCCGGGCTGATCAGGGTGATGCGCGCCATCGAATTCTCCAAGATTGAGAGTGGAACGGATTGGTCTTCATCATCGCAGATCGGATCATTTTGTGCATCGAAAGCACCCATAGGAAGAGATAGCACCCATAGGAAGAGATACTTGTCACGCCGCGACCTTTTTCTTAGAGTGCGAGGAGTCGAGGAGGGTTCATGAAACTGACTTGGGTTGTGATGGCGTTGTTCTGTACTACGTTATGTACCACGTTATGCACGACGGCGGTTTGGGCCCAAGATACCGAAGCGGCCACGAAGTCGAAAATTATCGCTCTCGAACAGTTGTGGAATCAGGCATATAAATCCGGCGACACCAAAGCGCTGGATTCCATTCTTGACGATGGAATTGTGCTGGTGAATGATGATGGCTCGGTCCAGACCAAGGCTGAGTTTTTGGCCAGCGTGAAATCGTCGGCCCCGGACCCTGGCGCGCAGCAGCAACAGGTCGCGCCGGAGTCGTTCAAGGTGCATGTGTACGGGAATGTGGCCATCGCCACCGGCGTGATGAAGGTGAAAGGTGTCGAAGGAGGCAAGCCGTACACGCGGCGCGAACGCTTTGTAGATACCTGGGTGTTCAAGCACGGGACCTGGGTCTGCATTGGCACGAATGCCACGCCCGTTTTGCACTAATCACTGATCCACGACCGAGGAGTACCCGCCTGCCATGCTTCAGATTCGTCCTGCAACCGTCCATGATGCCGCAGCGCTGCGGACCATGATTCGAGAACTCGCGGAGTTTGAGCGTCAACTCGAACTCGTCACCATCCGCGAAGAAGACCTGGTGCGGGATGGGTTCGGTGAGAACCCGCGTTTCCGCGCGCTCATCGCCGAGTGGGAAGGGCATCCGACGGGATACGCCGTCTTTTTTGAATACTATTCGACATGGGCGGGCCGCGGATTGTTTCTGGAAGACTTGTTTGTGCGGGAGGCATTCCGCAAGCGCGGCATTGGAACCGCACTGCTGGCTGCGGTCGCGCGCATTGCGGTCGACGAAGACTGTTACGGAATACACTGGGAAGTGCTCGACTGGAACCAGAAGGCGATCGAGTTGTACACAAAGATGGGAGCGACCTTTCGCGATCAGTGGCGGCCCGTCCTTCTGATCGATGACGCTCTGCGGCGATTGGCGGAGAAGGCAGTTTGAAGATGAACGGAACGAAGAGTAAGAGCGACGACGCACCGATTCGGCTATTTAAGACACAGTCTGCGTGGGCGGTATGGCTTGAGAAGAATCATCGCAAGTCACCGGGCTTGTGGCTCCGGCTGGCGAAGAAGGGGGCAGACTTGCGATCTGTAACCTACGGAGAAGCCCTCGAGTCGGCACTGTGTTATGGGTGGATTGATGGGCAGAAGCGGGGCGAAAGTGAAAATGCGTGGCTGCAACGATTCCTTCCGCGTTCGGCGAAGAGTATTTGGTCGAAGATCAACCGCGATAAAGCGGGGGCGCTGATCGCAAGCGGGCAGATGAAGGTTGCGGGCCTGGAGGCGGTTGAGGCGGCAAAGAAGGACGGAAGGTGGGATGCGGCTTATGACTCGCCCAAGGGTGCTACGGTTCCAGAGGACTTTCAGGCGGCGCTGAAGGCGAGTCCGCGGGCTCTTGAATTCTTTCAAGTGCTGGATGGTGCAAATCGGTACGCTGTGCTGTTTCGTATTCAGACCGTGAAGAAGGCGGAGACGCGAGCTCGAAAAATTCAGGAGTTCGTAGAAACGCTGGAGAGGCATGAGAGGATTCACGAGCCGCGGGTAAAGCGCCGAGGGTTGAAATAAAGAAGAATGGCGACCATCAAGATTATCGGGGGCGGGTTGGCCGGGTCCGAGGCCGCATGGCAGTGTGCGCAGCGAGGACTAGACGTCGAGCTTTTCGAAATGCGTCCAGTGCGCTTGACCCCGGCTCACCAGACTGCGGACTTTGCGGAACTCGTATGTTCGAACTCGCTGAAGTCGGATAGCGAGAACACGGCTCCGTGGTTACTAAAGGAAGAGATGCGGCGCGCGGATTCGCTGTTGCTGAGGATTGCGCGGGAGTGTGCGGTCCCGGCCGGGCATGCGCTGGCGGTGGACCGCGTCACATTCGCGGCGCGCGTGACGGAGGCGATCTCGCGCGAGTCGCGGATTGTGGTGCGGCGGGAGGAAGTGACGGCGGTCGATGAAGCGGACGGCATCACGATCATAGCCACTGGCCCGCTCACGTCTGAGGGGCTGGCTTCGGAGATTGCTCGGCTTAGCGAAACCGTTGGCAACTCAAACGGCGAGCGAGCGGGGGCGCCCGCTCCACATAGAACCCATCTCTATTTCTACGACTCGATCAGTCCGATCGTTGAGGCTGATTCGATTGACATGGAGCGGGTCTACATGGCAGCGCGGTACGACAAGGGCTCGGCGGATTACATCAATTGTCCGATGACGCCAGAGGAATACGGTCGCTTTTATGATGAATTGCTTGCGGCTCAGTCTGTCGAAGAGCGGGAATGGGAGAAGCTGAACTATTTCGAAAGTTGCCTGCCGATTGAGGAGATTGCGCGCCGTGGGCGTGACACGCTGCGCTTCGGCCCTATGAAGCCGGTGGGGCTGATCAATCCGCGCACCGGCAAGATGCCATACGCGGTAGTACAGCTGCGGCAGGAAAACCTGCGGGCGGATTCCTACAATCTGGTTGGATTCCAGAATCATCTGAAGTTCGGTGAGCAGGCGCGGGTGCTGCGGCTTATTCCGGGGCTGGAGAATGCGCGATTTCTGCGCTATGGGCAGATTCACCGCAACACTTACATCAACGCGCCGACCTTGTTGCGTGAAACCCTGCAAATGAAGGAGCATCCGCGGGTTTTCTTCGCCGGACAGATTTGCGGCGTGGAAGGCTACGTGGAGTCGATCGCTACTGGGCTGTTGGCCGGTATGCATACGGCCGCTCTGGCTTCTGGAGCCGAAATGCCCCCTGCTCCCAGGGCGTCCGCTTTCGGATCGCTTACGCACTATGTCACGCACGCAGATGCCAAGAACTTTCAGCCCGCCAATATCACGTTTGATCTCTTGCCTCCGCTGGAGAAGAAGATCCGCGATCGCAAAGAGCGGCACCGGCTGCAATGTGAGTCAGCACTCAGAGAGTTCGATCGGTGGATGAACGGGGTGGCCGCCGAAGGGGTTGCTTGACCCGACCGATCAGAGCGGTCGCCCGATCATGGACATCTGCTGCGGCCTCGCTTCGCCTCGGCTGCCCGTCGAGGCGGCTGTCTCGACATAGCCTTTTTCCTGCAACAAAAACCATCCCGATTGCGTATCTAATAGCATGCCGAGCCGGGGGATTACGTTCTCTCTCCGTGTTCGTCCAATCAAGTGTTATGACGGTACGGGATCTCATTTTCGACGTTCTGCGAACCCTGTGGTCCCATAAGCTGCGCGCCTTCCTCACGATGTTCGGGATTGCCTGGGGCATCGTTTCGATCGTGCTGATGGTGGCGGCGGGCGAAGGGCTGCGCAAGGGACAGGCAGAGCAGGCGCGGAACCTGGGCAAAGATGTGATGATTGTTTTCCACGGCCGGACCAGCCTGCAGGCGGGTGGTACTCACGCGGGGCGGGTTGTGCATTGGGAAGATCAGGATGTTCCGGTGGTGCAGGCGGAGTCGCCCGATTGCGAGTATGCGATTCCGGAACTCGAGCAAGATACTGTGCGCGTGCACAGCAATTTCAATAACGCTGCATTCACAGTGACAGGCTCCTATCCGCCGTTTGGGTACATTCGGAGCCTCGATGTAGGGGCCGGACGTTTCTACGATTGGGACGACATGCGCGAGGCCCGGCGAGTGGCATTCCTCGGTTCGGACGCGGCGAAGCAGTTGTTTCCTGGGCGAAATCCAGTGGGCGACACTATTTATTTGAACGACTTCCCGTACACCGTGATTGGAGTGATGGCGAAGAAGAAGCAGGATTCCAGTTATGACGGCTGGGATGTGAACAAAGTTTTCCTGCCTTTTGCCGCGATGCGCCGTGACTTTCCCGACAAGCCTCCGGGAACTGACTCCACTTTCGATCAGCTTTTGGTGACACCAAAGTCGGTCGATCAGCACGTGGCCTGCAAGCGCGAAGTGCGCACAGCATTGGCGCGCATGCATCGCTACGATCCCAATGACAAGGAAGCGTGTCCGATCTGGGATACGGTGCAGGAGGCGCAGGCCTTCAAGACGATGACCGATGGCATGAAATTCTTCTTGGGAGCTGTGGGGATTGTGACACTGCTCTTGGGGGGCATCGGAGTCATGAACGTGATGCTCGTTGCGGTGCGGGAGCGGACTCGGGAGATTGGTGTGCGCAAGGCGATCGGCGCTCCGGCGGGGACGATCCTGCGGCAATTTTTTATTGAGGCACTGATCATCGCGTTGTTGAGTGGGGGAATTGGGCTGGGCGTTGCATTTGGATTCTGCGCGTTGGTGAATATGTTGCCGATGCCCGATTTCTTTGCAGGGCTGATCCCGAGTTGGAGTTCGGGTTTGATCGCCGCTGGGTTGTTAGGAACGATTGCGGTGGGTGCAGCTTTGTATCCGGCGCGGAGAGCGGCGTCGATTGATCCGATCGAAGCTTTGCGTTATGAGGCAGGCGGGTAAGGTTCGCGTGGGGCCGGGTCTTGGACCCGGACAACAGCGCTTGCGCGGTTGCTGTTCACTCGTCGCGTAGCGGACACCGGCAGCCGAACTTCGCTCGACACGACCGGGTCAGAGACCCGGTCCCACACGAACTTATTTGAACACGAACATTTTCTTATCCAGTTCGCATGTTGATTCAAATCATTCTCGAAGCATGGATCGCGCTGAAGCGCAACGTGACGCGCAGCTTTCTCACCATGCTGGGGATCGTATGGGGCATCGCGACAGTGACGCTTTTGATCGCGTATGGGAACAGTTTTCGTAGCGTGCTGGTGCATGGCTTTGATGCGTTCGGCAAGAGCGTGGTCATCTGCTGGCCGCAGCAGACTAGTGAGCAGCCCGGCGGACAGAGAGCTGGGAAGAAAGTCCTGCTGGAGCAGGCCGATCTCGACATGGTGAAAGCGACAGCTCCGCTGGTGAAGCACGTTTGCCTCGAGACCGTGCGGCGGCCGGGAATTGCTTATGGCGACCGCATGGTGGGGACTGCGCCGGTGCGCGGAGTGTGTCCAGAATATGGGGAAATGCGGAATGAGGTTCCGTCGGAGGGCCGCTGGATTAACTCCGAGGACGAAATCGAACGGCGGCGCGTGATTTTCCTGGGAGGGCGACTGAAGGAAGAATTGTTCAGCGGACGTCCAGCGGTAGGCGAGACCGTGCAAGTTTCGGGCGTACGCTTTACTGTGGTCGGGGTGATGGCGCGGAAAATTCAGCTGAGCAATTACTTCTCCAGCGATGACGATTCATCGTGGATTCCGTATTCGGCGGCCGGTGATTTGTGGAATACGCGTTATGCCGCCGTGATGGTGTTTGAGCCCATCGCGCCACAATTCGAAAAGAAGGCGATGGCTCAAGTGCTGGCGGCGGTGGCCACGCGGCAGAACTTTTCGCCCACCGATCCCAAGGCATTTCAGATGTTCGGGCGCGATGAATTTCGCCCGGTCATCGATGCGCTGACCATTGGGTTGCAAGTCCTGCTGACGTTCATTGGGACCTTGACTCTCGGGATCGGCGGCGTGGGCGTGATGAATATCATGCTGGTGTCGGTGGACGAGCGCATTCGCGAGATCGGCCTGCGGCGCGCGCTGGGAGCGCGCAAGCGCCACATCAAACTGCAATTTCTGGCGGAGACGCTGCTGATCATGCTGATTGGTGGGGCGATCGGAGTGTTGTTGTCCTACGTGATTGCGTGGTCCGTCGGCACTCTGCCGATGATGGGGCCGCTGTTTGAGGACGATTCGGGGCAGGGGGACATTCATCTGCGGATTTCAATGATGACTGTAATTCTGTCGACCGCAGTCCTGCTGGTGGTGGGCGTGATCAGTGGACTGGTCCCAGCGATGCGGGCATCGAAACTTGATCCAGTCGAAGCCTTGCGTTACGAGTAATTCTAAGAGACGCGCGGTTGAAGAATCTGACTCAAGGCTGTGCGAGAGGCTGGAACTTCGCAGTCCTTGCGTGGGGCCATGAGAATCGCCTGCCCACGATACATTTCACAATGAGGTGATCGGTGGAACTAGTGGCGCCGATGCCCACTCCGAAGTTGAACTCCCACTGCGGGCCGAAATCCACATCGATGGTGGGAAAGATCTGCTGTTGCTGGTTTTTAAGCGAGTCAAAGCCTGCCAGCGGGCCGTACGACGCATAGTACTCCAGCCCACCCGCAATCTTCTTAGTGAAATCGTAGCTGAATTTGGCGGCGGGCGAGAACGTTACGCCCTGGTTCACGCTCGGACCGTGAAGCGAGCGCTCGAGCGCTGGGTTGAAAGCAAAATACCAGCGGTCGATTTTCTTGTCGACGATGGGACGAATTTCCAAGGTCCACGTGTCAGGTGAATAGGCGGGGCGCTGGTAGCCGAATTCCAGCGACAGGCTCACGCCCACCGGCCAATGCCAGCTCTCAGGAGCGCGCACGCGCGGGCGGATGTGATCGCCCACCCACTGCCAACCTTCCCCGGGCTGAATGCTTGTAAAAACGTAGAAGCCGACCTCGGACCAGTCGGTGATTCCCTGTGTCAATTCCAGCGTTTCGTGCTCAGCGTGATTGGTCGGAAGCATGCCGTCTTGCACGGTCTTGCTGCCGTCGACGGTGAAATTGGAGTGGATCTCAACCATCGTCGTATGCGGAGGAACGGTGTCGGCACCGTAAACCTGAATTTCGTAATTATCTTGCGAGCGTGCGAATGGAGCCAGCAAGGCGGCGAACAGAGTCAGCAGTGCGAGTCGCGACGAACG
This sequence comes from uncultured Acidobacteriaceae bacterium, assembly GCA_963832015.1. GTDB lineage: Bacteria > Acidobacteriota > Terriglobia > Terriglobales > Acidobacteriaceae > Sulfotelmatobacter. The sequence continues at coordinate 64,138 of CAWHSR010000007.1, read as the reverse complement.
AGTCATGGGTCTAGCGGGTCATGCCTTGAGAGTTCCTCAGCAGGCCGCCCGTTCCTTGCGCGACCGTCTGTCCCAATGATGCACGGTATGGCTGGGAAGATGCAAGATTGAGCGCCCGCACTGGGGAACTCCCTGCCGATGAGAGGTGTCTGATGTTGCAGACACGCGCATGTTCCGAGAGGAGCAACTGGTATGGGTTTCTCAATGGCAGGCGGAGGTGCGCGTGGTCCGCAGATTAACGTCACGCCGCTGATCGACGTGCTGCTGACTCTGATCATTATGTTCATGCTGGTGGTGTCGATGGACAAGGAATATCAGGAGAAAGTCCAGCTTCCGCAACCGCCCAAAGGTGGGGAGTCTGCACCTCCGCCCGAGCGCACGGTCGTGATCCAGGTCGAGTGGACGGCGAAGGATACCCCGCCGATGGTGAAGATCAATCGGGACGACGTGCGTTGGGAGGATCTCGAGGCACGGCTGGCGCAGATTTACTTGAAACGAGCCGAGAAAGTGGCGTTCGTGCGCGGCGATGCTGACGTGGATTTTCTGTACGTCGCAGACGTGATCGATCTGGCGCACCACGCGGGCGTACAGCGAATCGGGTTGCTGACGAAAGGGCAAGAATTGGCAGGGGAATAGCAGGTTATTTCGGATGCCGATCAAATCTCAAACCGTTTCAAAGCTGTTCAGCGGCATCGACACGACCGGATTCGCCGCGATCATGGTCGTGCTGGTGTTTATTGAATTGATTGCGGGGACGATGAGTTATGGCCCGCACCATGGGATAGGCATCGACCTCCCTAGAATTTTGTATCCAGTTTCAATGCCTGGTGCGATGCGGGACGACGTGATGCAGGTCTCGATTACGCGTGACGGGAAAGTCTTTTTTGGGAGTGAGCTAATGGTTCCCGATTCCATGAAGGAAAAGATTCAGGTGCGCCTGGAAAACCCTGACGTCGAACGGAGGGTCTACATCAGAGCAGATGCACGCGCAAGGTATGGCACGATCAAGGGCGTGCTTGAGGGAGTTCGCTCAGCCGGAATCCTACGAGTTGCGTTCCTGGTTGATCAGCGCCGAGTTCCAAGCATCACGCGTTAGGTGCAGAAGCCGGGCTTTGCCCGGCGGACAGCCGAGGGCGGCTGTTCCCACCGGAGTGTTTTCGCTTTATGAATTCCTGGCCCTGTTCTTGATCCAGATCGGCGTGCCGACGAAGCCGAAAGCCTCGCGGATCTGATTCTCCAGAAAACGCTGGTAGGAGAAATGCAGTTTCACGGCGCGGTTGGTGAAGAGGACGAACGTGGGCGGGGCCACCGAAGCTTGTGTCATGTAGAGAATCTTCACGCGCTGGCGCATTGGGACGGAGGCGCGTTCGAAGTCTACGCGCTCGATGAAGCGATTCATCTGTGATGTGGTTACGCGCTTGCGGCGTTCGGTTGCAACTTCTTCCAGGAGCGGGAAGATTTTCTCAGTACCCTTGCCGCTCTGCGCCGAGATGAAGACGATGGGCGCGTAATTCAGGAACTTGAGTTCGTAACGCAGGCGTTCCTCATAGGCGTCGCGATCGCCGGGGCGCTTGCTCGCGCGCATGCGCTCGGCCTTCGTGGGCCGAGTCTCCTTCTCTTTGCCGCTAATGACCAGATCCCACTTGTTGACCACGATGATGATGGAACGGCCGCTCTCATGGGCGTATCCGGCGATGGAGGCGTCGAGTTGGCTCACGCCTTCGGTCGCGTCGATCACCAGCAGCGCAATGTCGGCACCTTCTAGATGCTTGCGCGCCATCACGACCGAAAGTTTTTCAGCCATCAGGTGCGTTTTGCCTTTGCGCCGGATGCCGGCGGTATCGATGAAGCGGAAGCGGCGTCCATTGTGCTCGACGATCTCGTCGACCGCGTCGCGCGTGGTGCCGGGAATGGGAGAGACAATGGCGCGATCCAACGAAGTCAGACAGTTCAGCAGCGTTGACTTGCCCACGTTGGGATGCCCGATGATGGCGACTTTCACCTCGTGCGCATCTTCGGCCTCGGAAGTCGGCTCTCCGCCGCTAGATTGCTCAGTGATCTCTGGGCCCTCGGAGGGTGAGATTTCCGCTGGCAGGCTCTCCAGCACAGCGTCGAGGAGATCGTCGACGCCGCGTCCGTGTTCGGCAGAGATGGGAAACATTTTCTGCACGCCCAACCGGTGGAAATCGTTGATGAGTGAGGATTGCTTCTCTGAGTCGACCTTGTTGACGGCCAGGAAGAGCGGCCGGTTTGCCTTGCGCAGCAGGCGCACCAGTTCGAGGTCGGGGCCGGCGAGTTCGGTGCGTCCGTCGATCACCATGACGATGGCCGCGGCTTCATCGAGCGCCACGCGGGCCTGACGATAGATCTCCGAGGGGATCAGATCTTTTTCTTCGGGCAGAATGCCGCCGGTGTCAACGATGCGGAGACGCCGGCCTTCCCATTCGGCATCGCCATAGAGACGATCGCGGGTAATGCCGGGCTCGTCCCCCACGATGGCGCGGCGCGACCCCACAATGCGGTTGAAGAGCGTGGACTTGCCTACGTTGGGGCGTCCCACGATGGCGATTGTAGGGATGCCGGCGGCGGTACTGGCGATGGTGCTCGTCGAGTTGTAAGTAGGCTGAGTCAAAATGAGGTCTAAATGTGGGACCGCCGCCCTCGGCTGTCCTTGAGCCACAGGTTCAATGGTTTCCGCACTCGTGGCGCCGCCGCCGACTCTTCAGTCGGCCAGACAGCCCCTGCGGCTGCGCTCAGGGCAGGCTAAGGCGGCTGTCCCCACATGAGCTGTGTCAGCGTATCGCTGCGTGCGGCTGAAGTAGCTATTATAGAGACTCCTGTGGCTTTAAGTTCCCAGCCCGCGTCTTCCGTCCCGCCGAACCGCTCTGCGCCTAGCGGCAAGGACGCTTCGCTTTATCAGTTCTTCGCCCCTGGCGGAGTGCTGTCGCGCAAGCATCCGGCGTATGAATTCCGGCGCGGGCAGTTGCAGATGGCGCAGGCGGTTGAGCAGGCGCTGGAGGAAAAGCGTCACTTGATTGTGGAAGCGGGCACCGGAACTGGCAAGACGCTGGCGTACCTGATGCCCGTAATTCGCTCTGGGAAGCGAGTCATTATCTCGACTGGTACGAAAAATCTGCAGGAGCAACTGTTCTACAAAGACGTTCCTTTTCTTGAACAGGCGCTGTACGGGGATACGTCCGGCCGCCTGTCGGTTTGTTACATGAAGGGACGCAATAACTATTTGTGCCGCAAAAAACTGTACGACCTGACGGATCAGCCCGTGCTCAGCGGCCTGGAAGAGAACGAGCAGTATCGCGCCATCGCTGCCTGGGAGAAGACGACTGGAACGGGCGATCGCGCTGAGTTGGCGGAACTGCCCGAGGCGAGCCTGCTCTGGCATAAACTCGACGCCCGCTCCGACGCCTGCATTGGCCAGAAGTGCAGCGAGTTTGAGCGCTGCTTCATCACCGAGATGCGACGCAAGGCGATGGAGAGCGACATCATCATCGTCAACCATCACTTATTTTTTGCCGATCTCGCCATCAAGTTACAGGCTGAGGGAGCGCTGGATGCGGGCATCCTTCCTGAGGCTGCCGCCGTTGTGTTCGATGAAGCCCACGAACTGGAAGACGTAGCGGGAAACTATTTCGGTATCTCGGTAAGCAATCTGCGCGTGGAAGATCTGGCGCGGGACGTCGAGAACTCGATGCAGCACAACCGGATGCTGTCGGCTTCGATATCGGGGGCACTCGGCAGTTTGCGGGAGAGGTCGCAGTTTTTCTTCTCGCTGTTGCCGCCCGGGGATGGACGATTCGCATTTGAGACTCGCCGAGAGTTTCTCGAGGAAAACGGGGACGAGTTTGCGGGGCTGAATCAGGCGCTGACCCGACTGGCGGGCGAACTCGAGGGCTTGCCACAAAAGCCGGAAGAGGTGTTCAACTTCGTTCGCCGGGCGCAGGAAATTCAGGTGCAGCTCGGATACGCGATGGAATCCGAAGACCGCAATACGGTCTTCTGGATTGAGCGGCGGGGTGGGCGCTGGGGATCGCGGGGCGCGGCTTCGAGTTCTGACGGATCCACTCGAGGACGACAGAATGTATTTCTGCAGGCGACGCCGATTGATGTTGGCCCTATCTTGCGCGAATGCTTGTGGTCGAAGCTAGAGTGCGCCGTGTTGACTTCCGCAACGCTGGCGGTGGGCGGTGGCTTTGAGTACATCCGGCAGCGGTTGGGCATGGAGCACGCACGGGAATCGGTGCTGCCTTCGCACTTCGATTATGAAAGCCAGGCGCTGCTCTACGTGCCACCGGACTTGCCCGATCCGCGCACGCCACAATTTACTGCGAAAGCGGCAGAGCGCATTCGTAGGCTGCTGGAGATTACGCGCGGGCGGGCCTTCGTTCTATTTACCAGCTACGCGCAGATGAACGACATCTACCAGCGTCTTCTGGGTGAAGTTGAGTTTCCCATCCTGAAGCAAGGGGATGCGCCCAAGACTGCTCTGCTCGAGGAGTTCCGCCTGACTCCGAACGCCGTGTTGTTCGCCACGTCCTCGTTCTGGCAGGGCGTGGACGTGCAGGGCGAGCAACTCAGCTGCGTCATCATCGATCGTCTACCCTTTGCCGTGCCCAGCGACCCGGTCGTAGCCGCGCGGGTGAAGATGATTGACGCCGACGGGGGAAATGCGTTCTTTCAATATCAAGTTCCAGCTGCGGTGATCATATTGAAACAAGGCTTCGGGCGACTCATTCGCTCTCTCCATGATCGTGGGCTTCTCGTGCTGCTGGATAACCGTATTCTGAAGAAACAGTACGGGCGCGTCTTTGTCGAAAGCCTGCCGAACTATAAGAAGACGACCGAGATGCGCTTGGTCGAGGAATTTTTCGGAGTGGGAGGCTGACGCCGGTCACTTGTGTTCGGCTGTCGCCTCGGCCCCTGGCACCACCTGCACTCCAATTCCCGATGGCTCCACCTTCGTGTGATAGACGCGCTCGGTGGCCTTTACGAAGTCCGAGGGCTTGGCGTCAGGGATGTTGACGAAGGTCTGGGGATTGCGGTCGGTGAGGGGGAACCATGAGCTTTGAATCTGGACCATGATGCGATGTCCGCGGCGGAAGGTGTGATTGATGTCCTGCATGGTGAACCTCATCTCTTCTACCTTGCCGGGCGTGAACGCTTCTGGCTTTTCGAAGCTGTGGCGGAACTTGCCGCGGAAGGGCTCGCCACGAACCAATTGCTGATATCCGCCCATCGTGAACGAAGGTGCGGGCACATCTTTTCTCGGTTGGTCGCGATCTTCGGGGCGAGGCGCGTCCTGCTTGCTGTCCGGATAGTCGGACGGATATACGTCGATCAACTTCACATCCCAATCGGAATCGGCGCCGCTCGTCGAGACATAAAGTCGCGGCGAGATCGGTCCGGCGACTGTTACGTCTTCCTGCAGCACGGGCGTCTGGTAGGCGAGCACGTCGGTGCGGCTGTCGGCGAAGCGCTGGTCTGACAGCATGTATTCTTGCGGCACATTCAACGCCGCGTAGTTTACAAAGGGTACGGGCTTGGCCGGATCGCTTACATATTCATCGAATGAGGGAGTGTCCTCGGCGGGCGGTTCGAACGAGAGTTCGCCATTGGCGCGGAAGTAGAGAGTTTTCGATTCGGCATTTTTTGGCGGCCACGCAGAGTATTGCCGCCACACATTCGTACCAGTCTCAAAGACATAGGCTTTCGGAAGCTTGGCATCGCCGTTGCCCTTGAGATACTGCTCGAAGAACGGAAAGAGAATGTTCTTGCGGTAGTACTCGCCAGTGTTCGCGGCGAAGTCTACGCGTCCCAAATGATTCCCGTCGTAGCGGGCCCAACCGCCATGTACCCAGGGACCGATCACGAGCGCGTTGAAGATTCCGGGATTGTTCTTGTCGATCGAATGAAATGTAGTGAAGGGCCCCTGCAGGTCCTCGGCGTCGAACCATCCTCCGACGGTCAGCACGGCGCAGTGAATGTTCTTCATGTGGGGCGCGAGATTGCGGGTCTTCCAGTAATCGTCATACGTATCGTGTTGGACCTGGTCATCCCACAGCGCGCTCTTGCCTTCCAGATATTTCCGCAAATTTGACAGGGGTCCGGCCTGCAGATAAAACTCGTAAGCGCTTTTGGTGCCCCAATCGAAGGGCACGGATGTCTTCGGCGGAAGCTGCGGATTCTCCTGAGGCTTGAACTGGCTGTAGAAACCGAAGTTCGCTGCCAGCATAAACGCGCCGCCGTGATACGCATCATCGCCCATGAAAAGGTCGGTCATGGGAGCCTGCGGTGAAGCGGCTTTCAGAGCGGGATGGGAATCGATGATGCTCGCCGAGGTGAAGAAGCCGGGATACGAAATCCCCCAAATCCCCGCGTTGCCGTTGTTGTTCGGCACATTCTTGAGCAGCCAGTCGATGGTGTCGTAGAGATCGGTGCTGTCGTCCACATCCTGTTTCGATTTCTTGCTGTCGATGTGCGGACGCATCTCGATGAATGAGCCTTCGGACATGTAGCGGCCGCGCACGTCTTGAAAGACGAAGATGTATCCCGCCTTGTCGAAATCGGGCGAAGGGCCGAGTTGCGTGCGGTACAGGTCGACACCGTAAGGACCAACACTGTAAGGCGTGCGATCAATCAGGAATGGGTACGCATGCGAAGTGTCCTTGGGCACGTAAACTGAGGTGAACAGGTGAACGCCGTCGCGCATGGCGATTCGGTATTCGTATTTCGTGTAGTGCTCCTTGACGTCGAACTCCGGAGCGTCAGGCCGATTCTGGGCCGAAAGACCTACAGCCAACGACAGTATGAAAAGCAAAAAGACGGGCAATTTCCGACGCAGCATGCGCGCTCCTTGGGGTGGAATCACGATTAGGCAAGCTACAGTCCTATGGGGAATCGAGTCAAGCGATTGCTCCGGCACCGCCATTCCAGCGGTACAATAGATGGTTCGCCATCGAGCGTAGCCCGCCTAGTGTTGAGGCCCGGCTGCTGGGGGATCATGTTCGAAGTCACGGTCGAAGACACGTTTGCGGCGGGCCACTACCTGCGCAATTACAAGGGCAAGTGCGAGAATCCGCACGGCCATAACTACAAGATCCGGGTCACTCTGGCGGGTGAGGAATTGGATAAAGCCGGCCTGCTGCTCGACTTCAAAGACCTGCGCGAAGTCATGAAGCACGTTATCGAGCGTCTGGACCATCAGATGATCAACGAGATCGAGCCGTTCACCGTGATCAATCCATCGGCGGAGAATCTGGCAAAATATTTTTACGATCAGTCGAACTCCAGGCTGCAGGCCGTGACCAGCGGCCGCGTGCGGGTGAAGGATGTAACTGTCTTCGAGACGGACACGACCACCGCGAAGTACTCGGAATAACGGTCCGCAGCGCGGACGCGAAGCCCGCGGGACAACTGCCGAGCCGGCGGCACTACGATGCAGATCACCGAGATTTACAAGTCGCTGCAAGGAGAGTCGACCTATGCCGGCCTGCCGTGTGTCTTTGTCCGCCTGACAGGATGCAATCTGCGCTGCTCATGGTGCGACAGTGAATACACGTTCCAGGGCGGCCGAAAGATGGACATCAAAGAGGTACTCAGCGAAGTCGCGCGCCTGAGTCCTGGCGGAGGCTTGGTGGAGATCACTGGCGGCGAGCCGATGCTGCAGGAGCGCGAAGTCGTTCCCTTGATGCGAGCTCTTCTCGACGACGGTTACAAGGTTTTGCTCGAGACCAGCGGAGAGCGGCCACTGGAGCGGGTGCCCTCCGGCGTGATTAAAATCGTCGACGTGAAGTGTCCGAATTCGGGCGAGGGCGATACGTTTTGCATGGAGAACCTGGAGACGCTTTCTCCGCAGGACGAAATCAAATTCGTCCTGACCAGCCGCGCTGACTACGACTTTGCCCGAGAGTTCACTCAGAGGCATGATCTCAGCGAGCGGGTGAATGCAGTCCTGTTTTCTCCCGCATTCCGCAAAGACGCGACCGGCGCTCGCGACAGCTCGCACTGCCTGCTCGATCCTCAAGAACTGGCGGAGTGGATGCTCGCCGACAACGTCCCTGCCAGGCTGGGTTTGCAGGTGCACAAATTCATATGGGACCCGGCGGTGAAAGGGGTCTGAGGAATTGTTGATTGATGATTTCTGATTGTTGATTGAAAACCAAGAAGCGCTGACTGTGGCCTTAGAATCAGCGAATCAAGAATCAACAATCAAACAATGTTTCATGATGACGAACGCAAAGCGATCTCGTGCAGTTGTGCTGTTGAGTGGCGGAATGGACTCCTGCGTTTGCGCCGCTTTGGCGTCCCGCGACCACGAGACGGCTGCCGTCCACGTCAGCTATGGCCAGCGAACCGAGGAGCGGGAACGCCAGTCGTTTCTTGCCATCTGCCAGCGCCTGAAAATTCACGACAAGCTCATGGTCAGGAACGACGCCCTTCGCGCCATAGGCGGCTCGGCACTTACCGACGACGCCATCGATGTGCCCCCGGCCGAGGAGGTCGGACACACGGTTCCCGTTACCTATGTTCCTTTTCGTAATGCGCATTTTCTGGCTGTTGCCGTGAGTTGGGCGGAGGTTCTGGGGGCGGAAAGGGTGTACATTGGCGCAGTCGAGCCGGACAGTTCGGGCTATCCTGATTGCCGGCCCGCGTACTACGAGGCGTTCAATGAAGTGGTCAAGGCGGGCACGAGGGAAGGTCTGATTGAAATCGTCACTCCGCTCATCGCCATGCGCAAAACCGATATTGTGAGGCTTGGCCTTGAACTCGGTGCTCCCTTCGATTTAACTTGGTCATGTTACAGCCGCGAGGATCAGGCCTGTGGCGTTTGCGATAGCTGTGTGCTGCGCCTGCGCGCTTTTGAGGCGGCGGGTATGCAAGATCCAATTTCGTACGCGGCAAGATAGACATACGTTGGAATGGATTTTGATCGACTATTCGGGAATCGGCCATCAAAAATTCGACTTTGCCGGGAGGCAAAATGAAAAAGTACTTCGCAATTCTTTTATTCGCAACACTGGCGCTTGGACTGTGTGCTCCTACAGTCCTCGCCCAGGCATCGGGGTCAGTGGAGGGCGTTTGTAAGGATGCCCAGGGAAATCCCATCCCCGACGCAGTGGTGGTCTGGACCAATATGGACAACGGCCAGAAGTACACCCTGAAGACCAACAAGAAGGGCGAATATTTTTCGCTGGGGCTCTCGCCCGGCAAGTATCTTGTCACGCTCTACAAGACCGCCGACGATGCGAAGGCGAATAAGGAACTCGACCACGTCAAGGGTTTCCAGGTCAACCTCGACAAGAACGAGCTGCCCTTTGACTTAAAGAAGGACCAAGAAGCCGCCGCAAAAGGCCAGGGACTTACACCTGAGCAAATGAAGCAGATGCAGGAGGCCCAGGCCAAGCAGGCGAAGGAAACGAATACCGTCAAATCTCTGAATGAGAAGCTGAACGCGGCCAAGACCGCCGCTGATGCCGGGGATTACGACACAGCGATCGCGGCCCTCACCGAGGCCACTCAGATGGACGCGACCCGCGATCTGATCTGGTTCAAGCTGGGCGACTACTATCGCATGTCGGCGCCCAAACAGACTGATCCCGCCGAAAAACAGAAGCGCCTCAACTCGGCCGTGGATTCTTATCAGAAGGCCGTGGACCTGAAGAAGTCCACCACTAACGACAAGGATCCCAATGCAGCCAAGAACCTGGCTGCTTATTACAACAACCTCGCGGACGCGTACGCCAAGGCTGGCAAGATTGATGATGCAATCAAGACCTACCAGATTTCCGCGCAGACCGACCCCGGTTCCGCAGCCCAGGCTTACTTCAACATCGGTGCGGTTCTCACCAACGCCGGCAAGCCCGACGATGCGATCAAGGCATTTGATCAGTGCATTGCGGCGGACCCGACCCGGGCAGAAGCCTATTACCAAAAGGGCGTGAATCTGTTAGGGAAAGCGACTCTGCAAGGGGATAAAACCATCCCGGCGCCGGGCACTGTGGAGGCTTTCCAAAAGTACTTGGAGATCGCTCCCACGGGTCCGAATGCCCAGAGCGCCAAAGACCTGCTCGCCAGCCTCGGTTCGAAGGTGGAAACGAGCTATGGCACGAAGAAGAAGTCTACAAAGTAGTTACTGCCGGACCTAACCATCCAAAAGGCGGCTCAAGCGAGCCGCCTTTTGTGCGTCTAGCCATAACCCAAGAGGTTACTTAGGTCTATGGACTTGCTGTTCTTCGCACACGGCCGCCGTCGCGGTACAGTTAAGCATCTGAGTTTTCTTCCAATTCTGTGGTGCGTGCGATTCCCGAGGTGTGAGGACGAATGGCAGCACCAACAATTGCTCCGATTTCCGTTGCGTTAGAAGGGTTCTCCGGGACTGGCAGAGTTGCCACTCCGGCCCTGCTCGGTGCCATGCTGCACGCCGCCGAGAAAATCAGCGACCTGATTTTTTCGCCGGGTCGTCCGCCGCAGGTGCAAGTCTACGGCCAGATGATTCCGGTGCAAGTTGCCGGACTTACGGTCCTCACCGCCGATGACACCCGCCACATCGCCGCCGACTTGATCGGCGATAACAAGCAGGCCGTTACGACTCTGCGCGAGCACGGAGCTTGCGACATTTCTTTTGGCTTGCCCGGCCTGGCCCGTTTCCGCGTCAATATTTTTATTCAGCGCGGCAGTTGCGCAGTTGTCATGCGCGTCATTCCCACGGTCATACCCGACTTTGCGTCTCTGCGCTTGCCGCAGCAGTTATCTGAAGTCACCAAACTCAGGGATGGAATTGTTCTCGTGACGGGGGCGGCGGGTTCAGGCAAGTCATCCACGCTGGCGGTGCTCCTCGACGCCATTAATCGCGAGAAGTACTACCACATCATCACAATCGAAGATCCCATCGAGTTCTTGCACAATCACAAATGCTCCACGATTCATCAGCGGGAACTGCACAGCGATACCCCCAGCTTCGCCCACGCCCTGCGCTCGGCGATGCGCCAGGCGCCAAAGGTTATTCTCGTTGGCGAGATGCGTGATCGCGAGACCATTGAAATCGTGCTCGAAGCGGCTGAGACCGGCCACCTCGTATTCTCCAGTCTCAACACCGTGGATGCATCCAAGACCGTCGAGCGGGTCATCAGCTCTTTCGCACCCTCGGAGCAGCAATCGGTGCGGGAGCGCTTTGCCAAGTCGTTCCGCTACATCATCTGCCAGCGGTTGATGTCGAAGTCTGATCGCAGCGGGCGCGTGGCTGCTTTTGAGATTCTTAAGTCCAATGCCCGCACTCGCGAGTGCATCGAAAAAGGCGAGCGCGAGAATAAGAATCTGTTAGATGCGATCAAAGCTGGCGGGTCTGACGGCATGCAGCATTTCGATGGAGAAATCGCGCAACTGGTGCAGGACCGCGTCATCGATCTCGAGACCGGCCTTTCCTTCGCCAGTAATCCCGCAATGCTAGGCCAGGAATTGGCCCGGTAGAGCTTCCGAGCCACGCTTCGGGCGTTGGCCGGGTTCCCTGTCGTATCATTTCTGCATGTCTGCTGCTCCTCCGAATTCTGTTGTTCTGAGCTTTGAGGACGCCCGCCGCGTGGTCGAGGAGCAGGCGGCTCGTGTCTCGGCCGGCGCCCCGGAATCTCTTGATTTGCTTGCCGCCGCGGGTCGCGTGCTGGCCGAACCGGTGCTGGCGGATCGCGATCTTCCCCCATTCCCACGATCCACACGAGACGGCTATGCGGTGCGCTCCTCTGACTTATCGCAACTGCCAGCGACGCTCGAGGTGATCGGCGAAATCAAAGCTGGGTCGATCCTCGACGGAATCCTAGGCAACATCGGTAACCGACAAGCCGTGGCGATCATGACTGGGGCCCCTGTTCCCGCCGGAGCGGACGCGGTTGTGATGATCGAGTACACCGTGCAGCGGGGAAAGCACATCGAAGTCACTAGGAGCGTCGTGCGGGGGGAAAACGTTGTTCCGCGCGCTGCGGAAGCTCGCGAGGGTGCCGTGCTGCTCGAGCGCGGCGGTCGTTTGAATGAGGCGGCTATCGCTCTCGCCGCCTCGGCGGGTAAATCGCGCTTGTCGGTCTACAAGCGTCCGCGAGTCGCCGTGCTGACCACCGGAGACGAGATCGTGGGCATCGAATCCAAACCGGGTCCAACTCAGATCCGCAACTCGAACAGCTATTCTCTGGCGGCGCAGATCCACCAGGCGGGTGGCGAGCCAGTGATGCTGCCCATTGCCCCCGATGAACTGCAAGGATTGCGCCACCTGATCGAACAGGGCCTCAAGGCGGACTTGCTTTTGATGACCGGTGGCGTCTCGATGGGACGTTACGACCTAGTCGAGCAGGTGCTTTCCGAAATCCACGCGGAATTCTTCTTCACGGGGGCGAAAATCCAGCCGGGACGCCCGGTGGTATTCGGCAAATGTGGCACTTACTTCTTTGGCCTGCCCGGAAATCCGGTTTCGACCATGGTGACGTTCGAACTCTTTGCGCGCCCCATGCTTGAGGCGTTATCCGGCGGCGTTCCGAGCAAGCTGATTTTTCTTCATGTCCGCCTTAAGAAAGAGATTCGCGTCAAGACGGGTCTCACCCGCTTCCTCCCGGCGATTCTTTCCGGAGAATTCGAACATTCGGAGGTCGAGTTGGTGCCGTGGCAAGGCTCGGGCGACGTGGCTGCGACCGCCCGCGCAAACTGCTACGCCGTCATTCCTCCGGACCGCGAACACATTCCGGCAGGCGAATGGCTTGCGGTGATGAAGCCGTAGATGCGCGGTGGGCCCTGTACGCCCGATGACTTCTCGGCTTCGACTCTCCATGTAAGATAGGAATGACACATGCCGGACAAACTTTCCCATTACGACCGCGCAGGCCGCGCCCGGATGGTGGATGTTTCCGGCAAAACAGCGACCAAACGCGAGGCGGAGGCGAGTGCCTTTGTGGCGATGAACCCCGCGGTGCTCGCGGCGCTTCCCCAAAATCCGAAAGGCGATCCGCTCGAAGTAGCCCGCATCGCGGGTATCATGGCCGCGAAACGCACGTCGGAACTGATTCCCATGTGTCATCCCCTGCCGCTCTCGATCATTGATGTCGATCTGCGGCTGTGCGAGAATGGCGTCGCTATCACGTCCAAAGTCGCGGCTACTGCGGAGACCGGCGTCGAAATGGAGGCGCTGGTGGCTGCTAGCGTATCTGCGCTGACCGTCTATGACATGTGCAAGGCCGTGGACAAGGCAATCGAGATTCGGGAGATCGTGCTGGAGCGCAAGAGTGGCGGGAAGAGTGGAGATTATCGGCGGGCGAAGTAACGAACCCAAATTTCATGGCGAATAACGTCAAGCTGCTGTTGGTGGACGACAATCCGATGGTGCTGGCGATGCTGCAGCAGGCGTTGACTCCGCTGGCGCAAGTTACAACCGCGACCGACGCTGCAGACGCCCTTTTGAAAGCCGTGGATGATACGCCCGATTTGCTGGTCTGCGACTACAAGATGCCGGGAATGGACGGAAAGCAGCTGGTTGAGAAACTGAGGAGCCGCCCGGCGACCGCAAATTTTTCGACCGTGTTGATGGCGAGTAAAGTTGACATCGCGGAACGTCTTTCGCCCGCTGACGCAGCCGATGATTATCTGGAGAAGCCGTTCTACCTGAAGGATGCCACGCGGCGCATCAAGCGCACGATTGACCGCATTGCCCTGGAAAAGATGGCGAAGACCGCCCCGAAAGACGGCGTGGTGCGCGGCAGTCTGGCGCAGATGAACGTCATCGATTTGATGCAGTCGCTGGAAATGGGCCGGAAGAGTTGCCAGCTCTCGCTGAGCAACGAAGGCGACCAGTGCGAAGTGTTTTTTGCCGAGGGGCAGGTGAAACATGCGACCTACGGGGCACTGGTGGGCGACGAGGCCGTGTTCAAAGTTCTGCGGTGGACCGGCGGAAATTTTCAGCTCGACTTCGAGGGCAAGACGGACAAAGAGACGACGCAGCTCAATACTCAAGGGCTGTTGATGGAGGGCTTGCGGCTGCTCGACGAATCTTCGCGCGATGGAGGCGGAGAACCGGAACCGGAAGCCGCGCCGGTCGCGAGTGCGACTCCGTCTGCGAGTGTCCCGAGTTCGCCTCCCGCGCCCGCGGGTGGAGGCCGAAGGGAAGAAGAGGAAGATGTCCTCCTCGATGGCTGAACCGCGGAACGTCACGGCGGCCGTGGTGACGGTCAGCGATTCCTGCGCTCGCGGGGAACGCAAGGATATCTCGGGGCCGGCGGTAGCGCAGGTTCTGCAGAAGCTTCATTTCTCCGTTTCTCTGCGCGAGGTAGTTCCGGATGACTCCATTCAAATTCAGAATCTGCTGATTCGGCTGGCGCGTGAAGTCCAGTTTGTTGTGACGACCGGTGGCACTGGGATTGCTGCACGTGACGTTACACCGGAGGCTACTGTGGCCGTGTGTGACCGGTTGCTCGACGGCGTGGCGGAGCGCATGCGGAGCGAGGGCAGCAAGAAGACTCCGTTTGCCGCGCTGAGTCGGGGCGTTTGCGGCGTGCGGGGGCGGGCATTGATTCTCAATTTGCCAGGGAGTCCGGCGGGGTCGGTGGAGTCGCTGGAGGCCGTGGCGGCGCTTATCCCACATGCTATTGAGTTGCTGAGCGGGAAGACGGAGCATAGGTAGCTGCTGGCCGAAGGCGCTGCAGCGACACAAACCGTCGCGGCCCGGACCGGCGAGGGCGCCCGTCCCACATGAGCAATCCCCGCAACCATCTCCATACGAGCAATCCCACTCTAGCATTTTCACAACTAGATCTTTACTTCGAGGGCTTACCTGGTCCTACTAGCGCTCGGCCCGGGAACACATCCTGCACTAGCTTGCTGTCATCGATGAGTGGCGTTCCTCCCACTAAGAGAAAGTGCACTCCGACGCTCGGTTCCATCGGTTTATCAAAGGTGGAGCGATCGGCGATGGCCTGGGAGTCGAAGACGACGATGTCTGCGTCGGCACCTTCCTGCAGGCGTCCTTTCTGGTGTCCGGCGGGAGTCGAACGCTCCAGCATCTGCGCCGGCATCAACGTCATTTTGCGGAGCGCTTCCATCAACGTGAGCGTCTTTTTCTCCCGCACATATTGAGCGATGACGCGCGCGTAGGTGCCTGCGTTGCGCGGATGGCCCGCGGCTCCGTCGCTGGCGATCATGATGAGCGGGTTAGGGATGATCTTGTCGACCATTTCCTGCGTGTTGGCGAAGATGAGCACCCACTGCTCCTTGCTGGAATTGTGGAGCTCCTCGAAGCGCTCTTGGGTGAGGTGCTCGCCGGTGCCGGGTAAAACGAGACTCCCGTAGTCGATGCCGAGTTTTTCACGCCAGCCGGGATTGAACACCGCCGAGTTGATGGCCGTCATACCGGCAATGTAGGGATAAGCCTCGGTGGTTACATCGAGTCCGCGGGCGCGGGCGCCGTCGACCAGGGAAATGCATACCAGCGAGTCGCGCAGGCACGTACTGTTGATGTGAACGATGTGAAGAGCGGCCCCTGTGATCGCGGCCGCGCCGATGACTTCCTCGGTGGACTCAATTGCCGATCCGGGCTCAACGTGCCCGGCGCTACGCATGTGGGTAAAGACCGGGGCCTTGCGCTCGGCCGCCACCCGGAAGACGTCAATGACCTCGAGACGGGTGGCGCCCGGGGTGTACTCAATGCCCATGCCTATTCCGAGAGCGCCGGCATCAAGTTGGTCGCGCAAACGCTGCTGGACGCGCTCGATCTGTTCTGGCGTGGCGTGTTGATCGGTGGCAGGTCCACTCTTCGGCAGAATGGTTCCGTCGGGGAGAGGCGCGCCGAACACCAGCGCGCGCGCCGCCACGTAGCTGGCCGTGGTGCCGTAATGGATGATCGAGTGTCCCTGCTTCGATTTCAGGAACTGGGCGACATCGGGTGCGCCGATTTCCATTTCGAGAGCCGTAGTTACGCCGTCAAATGCTTTCACGCGCTGGCTCGCAAGTTCCTGGCCGTGCTGGTGCAGATCAATGAAGCCGGGGGCAACCACAAGCCCAGCAGCGTGGATCGTGCGGCGCCCGGCGAGTGGGGCCATAGAGATACTGGCGATCTTCCCCTCACGGATGCCGACGTTGCGCATGCCGTCGAGGCCTGTCTCCGGGTCCATGACGCGACCGCCTTCCAGGACGAGGTCATATTGCTGCGCTACCGAGAGCGTGGATGCAATTGTGAGAAGACAGATACTGAGAAGCACGTTGCGCATGGGGTCTCCGAAGCCAGCGATGATAGCAGGCGTTGGCTTGGACTGACACATTCCGAGCGCGATCACGTACACTAGCGGTTTCCTCTTGAAGAACATCGGACACATTCTGGCACGCTACACGGCGTGGGTTCTGGGCCTGATGAAAGTGCTCGGAATCGGGGGCGCGTTCGTGATCGCCTTTGCCGACAGCGCGCTCTTGGGCATGCCGGTGGATTTTGTCGTCGCTACCTACGTGCATGAGGATCGCAGGCGGTTCTTGCTCTACATCGCAATGGCGTCGCTGGGATCCGCACTGGGCAGCATTCCGCTCTACATCATCGGGTATCTTGGCGGGGAAAAAGTGCTGCGGAAGCGGATTTCAGAAGAGCGCTTTTTGAAGATCCATCGTTCGTTCGAGCATCACGAATTTTGGGCGCTGATGTTTCCGGGGATGCTGCCGCCACCGATGCCTTTCAAGATCTTCGTGCTGGGAGCGGCTGTGTTTGAAATGCGGTTCCGCGATTTCCTGGTGGCGATCTTCCTGGGAAGATTTGTAAGGTTCCTGGTCCTCTCGGTGCTGGTGCTGTGGTTCGGCCCGCAGATTGTTGGCCTGTTTGGCGGAGTCGTGAAGCAGCATTGGATTTCGATTTTGGTGGCAACCGTGGCCGGCATTTGCTTGTGGCTGGCGCTGCGTAAGAGAAACGCGGACGAAGAGTTCGGGGAGTAGGTAGGCGCGTAGCCGTATCGCGACTCAGACGGGACCGAGTCCCCTCACGGAAGCAGCATTTCTACACCAGACTGGAGTTTTGCGTAGTGCTTACGCAGCTGCGCTGCGGTCGCTAGACTTGTCCAGCCATCCAGCAATCGCGTGGACTAATACCGGCGCACCGAACATCACCGTGGTAAACAACAGATCTCCCACAACGGCGTGGCGGAAGAACGGCAGGCCAGCGTCATAGCAAGTTATCAGACCAGCCGCGGTGCGGGGATACATGTCCCATGCGGCCCAGACCGCGAAGTTACTCACCACGAAAAATGTGACCGAGCCCGCCAGTGCGGAGCCCAGAATCCGGAACGCTCCCGCGTTCTGCTTGAGAGTGGTGCCCAGCCACAGCATCGCGGCATACCACGCCCAGGTCACGAAATGGTCCCAGCTGAAGGGATATTTGTAGACCAGGGTCGTGAGGACGACGTCGGATGCGGCGAGCAGCACCAGTGGGATCCAGAGGCGGCGGCGTGGCGCGCGTGCACCGAAGAACAGCAGTGCTGCTCCCACCGGCGTAAAGGCCATGGGATGGGGCATGAAACGGAGCGCTACGGCGAAAAGAAGGAATACGTATGCCAGCATGAATCACCTCGTGACGAATTCTTATTTTGGGCGCTGGAGAGGCTGGCGTCAAGGGAGGATCGGCGGCGGGCAGATATTTTGACAACCGGAGAGGTGAGTCATCATTCCTCAAACGGATTGCCATGCTTCTAGTGCTGGCCGGGCTCGGGGACGACGACCGGGCCTTTCGCGGTGTCGTAGACATCGCCGACGACATGCAGGTTCTGGTCGATTTCTACTGCTTTGCTCAAGCCGCCGCGACTTCTGCGGCCCGTGAGCGAGCGCGGTATCCCGGCATACCGCAGGTCCTGAAATAGGACAATAAAGCCCTGCTGCGGAGGTTGGAGCGCTTCGGTTTCAGTGATGGGATATTGCGCCCAATCGAGAAACACGCGTCCAATGTAGGAATTCTTGGCAGCGAGGGTGACTGGCGTTTCTTCCGGCTTGTAACGGATTTCCATGTTGCCCTCGGGATCGACCTCGGGGGCCAATGAATTCACTGATGCCAAGGCGAAGAATGCTGGAGTCTCGACGACCCCGTACCAGTGGAAGGGATCAATCCATTTGGGATAGGCCGAGGCGCGCAAGGGATCAAGTCCATTGTAGGTACGAGCCTCGAGGGCATTGACCGCGCGCCGGTGTTCATAATCGCGGATGCCCCAGATCAGTACGACGCCGATGAGCGCCAGTGTCGCGGAGACCCGACCGCGTGGGCCACGCTGGCGAACGCCGATCTCCTTGTCGATCATGCTCGACAGTGCCGGCACGACCAAACCTAAAACCAAAAAGCCCAGCATGACCGGTTCGAGGATGAAGACGATGTCCCAGGAATACCACTTTTCCGAGAATGGCCAGAAGGGTCGAACGCCATAGTTATTGGTGAAGTCGAGCAGAATGTGGCTGAGTCCGGCGAGGCACGCGTAGAGAAAAAGCAGGCCCCAGCGTGGAGACAAGTTGGGATCCTTGACTTTACGCCCTCGGATGCGCCACAGCAGATAGACAAAGCCGACAACAGCCAGGGCGTCGAGCGGAACCCCGACGAAGGAGTGGGTAAATCCGCGATGGTGCGCGAAAGCGAACGCCGAGCCACGCAAACTGCCGAAGACGTCCAGGTCGGGAGCTTCTGCCGCAAGCGTGAGCGTGAGCGTAGCGAGGGCAGTTTTGCGGTTCAGTCCAGCGCGCCCCATGCAAGCGCCGGTCAGGAAGTGAGTGATGGGTTCCAATCGGTTCGAGGAATTCTATTGCGCCGGCCCGCAATGTGCCATCAGAACACACCGGGAGACTCAGCGAAGTACATTGGACGCGGGAATTTGAGCGGGGACGCAAAGTAATTCGCCGCGGATCCGCACATCAGCGACTCGGCATCAACAGCGTCAAGGCGTTTGGGACGATCGTGATTTCGACGGGCAGAGTGCCGAGCAGTTCTCCGTCGGCTTCGACATAGATCTTGCGCTGCTCCGGCGATGTCGGCGCGGGGGACGCGTACTTGCAGGAGACGCCGGTGCTGTGGGCAAGATCGATGCCGGGTACCGACCACCGCAGCCGCAGCAGGCCTCGGGTCACGTAAGCAAGATAGGCCAAGCGGCTAGCGGTGCGGCAGAAGACAAGCCGCATATCATCTCGGTCGAGCGAGGCTCCTGGGGCAAGTTCCTGGACAACTCCGCCGAAGTTGCGGATTCGCACGGCGATGAGTTCGGTGACTTCGGCGCGACCAGGTGCGTGGGAGCCAGTCTCGACATACTCGGCTACGAATCGCGGCATGGGATAGCTGAACCAAAGATGCCAGGCCTTGGCATAGTAGGCTGCCATTCCCATGCGCTGCTTGGTTCCGGTATGGAGTTTGTAAAAGAGGTGAGCGTCGACTCCAATTCCGGCGGCAATTACGAAGTAACGCGCGTCGGGCTTGCCTTGAAGATCGGCGAAGGCCACGCGGCCGAGCGCGATGCGGCGCGGGGTGGCTTGCAGCGAGGCCTTGGCGGCTGCCGCCACCTTGAGAGGGAGCTTGATGTCGTGGGCCAGGGCATTGGCGGTTCCCATCGGCAGAATGGCCAACGCGACCGGGGAGTTCGCCAGCACCTGCGCGATGTTGTGAATCGTTCCGTCGCCGCCGCAAGCGAAGATCGTGTCGCAACCCGAGTCGATTGCCCGGCGGGTTTCTTCGATGGCGTGAACCGGGGAGTCTGTGGGGACCAGGGCCGCGTCAACCGCTCCGGCTCGGAGGGTGGCGACGGCTGATTCCAATTCCCGCTGGCGCTGCTTGCTGCCGCCGGAATCCGGATTGTAGAGCAACGCGGCCTTACGCATGGCGGGTCGAAGCTGGATTGTACCTGAGCGGGACAGCCTAATCGGATGATCCGCGCGAGGCCCACTCCCACATGCCGAACATGGCTTTCTGCGGCAGCGGATGACCCATCTGACGGGCAAGCATGGCGATCTGGCCGCGGTGGTGGGCGTCGTGCGCGATCAGATAGCCGAAAAATCCGGCCACATCGGGACGAAATCCTCTGACGCCGCCATCGGTTTCGAGGGCGCGGCTCATGAGCGCAAGCAGAGCTTGCCGGCTGGCTTCCAGCGCCCGCACCGCTTGCTCCGGCGTCACGGTGTAGCGATCGAGTTGCTCGGGAATGTCCGCTGCCTTCGCAGCTTTCAGCCACATCACGCGCACGTTATGCATGTGAGCCACGATGGCCGCGATGGTGCGACCTTTGCCGTCGGGCGGCTTTGCGGTCCAAGCCTCCTGCGGAAGATTGTCGATCAGGTAGTGATTGATGCGGTTATTGGTGCTGAAGGCGGTAAACAGCGCTCCGGCAGACGGTCCAGATAAGGTTTAGGTTTGTCGACGGAGCCCGCGTTAAGTGAAGGACGTTTCGGCATTGAGTTGACTCGCGAACCTCTTGGCAAGCGACTCAATTTGGCATAAGCTTGGCGCACTCGCAAGGGGTGTTTTCCGCAGCCAGTTCTTGGTTGTTTGGGGCTCGAATTTCAAATTGGAGTTCAGGAGGGTTGACCAGATGAAAATTCTGGCGCAAATGTTGTGCGGTGCTTTGCTCTGCCTGGGCGCGACGGCGCAAGACCATGCTGCGCACATGCAGGCCCACCCGGTCACGCTGGTGACGGGCCTGGGCGATCTCCATCACCCGATTTCCACACCCAATCCGCAGGCGCAACAGTTCTTTGACCAGGGACTGCGCTTCATTTACGCCTTTAACCACGACGAGGCGGCGCGGTCGTTCCAGCATGCCGCGGAACTCGATCCCAGGCTAGCGATGGCCTATTGGGGCGTCGCAGAGGCGGTGGGGCCGAACTACAACGATCCTGCGGATCCGGAGCGTTACAAGCATGCGCACGATGCCGTGCAGAAAGCCGTGGACCTGTCAGGGGAAGCTTCGCCGAGCGAACAAGCCTACATCCAGGCGATGGCCAAGCGCTTCCCGGCGGATCCGAATTCCGATCTGAAGAAGGCTGCTGAGGAATATCACGACGCCATGCGGCAAGTCTCGGTGCAATTTCCCGACGACCTCGACGCGGCCACACTCTTTGCCGAGTCTGGGATGAACCTTCATCCCTGGGGACTCTGGCATCAGGACGGCACACCCGAAGCTGGTACCGATGAAATCGTCGCCACCCTGGAATCAGTGATGAAGCGCGATCCGAACCATTTGGGTACGATCCACTACTACATCCATTCGGTAGAGGCCTCGAATAACCCCGAGCGCGCCCTGGCAGGAGCCAACAAACTGGCCGCGCTCGCGCCCGGAGCAGGACACATCGTCCACATGCCCGCGCATGTTTACATTCGTACCGGCGACTACGAGGCTGCGGTCAAGACGAACGAACAGGCGGCGGAAGTCGATCGCGCCTACATCAAAGCCACCGGCGTGCAGGGCATCTACCCGATGATGTATTACAGCCAAACCTGCACTTCGTCGCCATGTGCGGCGCGATGAATGGCCGCTACCCCGAAGCGCGCAAGAACGCAGATCTGCTGGCGGCGAATGTCGGCCCGCATGTGAAAGAGATGCCGCCGCTCGAAGGTTTCATGACTATTCCGATGGCGGTGGAGATTCGCTTCCATCATTGGAACGAGATCCTGAAAATGCCGGCGCCGGATGCATCCATGAAGACCGCAACTGTCTTCTGGCACTTCGGCCGTGGGCTGGCTTTAGCCGGGACCGGAAAGATAACGGAGGCAGAAGCAGAATATAGAGTCGTGGCCGATGCCGAGGCCGCAACTCCGCCAGACGTCATTTTCCAGATGCCGATCAACAACAAGGCCAAAGACATCATGAAGATCGCCAAGGATGTCCTCGGCGCCAGAATCGCCTTAGCGAAAAAGGACACCGCTGCCGCGATCGTGATGCTACGTCAGGCCGTCGCGATTCAGGACACTCTGAAGTACGGCGAACCGCCCGACTGGTTCTTTCCTGTCCGCGAATCGCTGGGGGGCGCCCTGCTTATGAACGGAGACGCCGCCGGCGCGGAGAAAGTATTCCGCGAAGACCTCGACCGCAATCCGCGGAATCCGCGTTCTTTGTGGGGATTACACCAGGCCCTGCTGCAACAAAAGCGCGACTACGATGCTGCGTTTGTTCAGAAACAGTTCGAGGCTTCGTGGAAAGGCGGCCCGCAGGCGCTAAAGTTGGATGACTTGGTCTGAGAACAGCTCACGTGGGGACAGCCACCTCGGCTGTCCCTACCCAATTTGTTTTGCCTATAATCGTGGGCGATGCCTGTCTCGAAAGACGTCGAAAAAAAGATAGAGGCTCTGCGCGAAAAGATTCGCCACCACGAGTACCTCTATTTCATCCTCGATAATCCCGAAATCAGCGACGCGGATTTCGACAAGCTGATGCAGCAACTGAAAAGTCTGGAAGCCGAGCATCCATCGCTCGTCACGCCGGATTCCCCAACGCAGCGCGTAGGCGGCAAGCCGCGCGAGGGATTCGTCAAAGTCCGACATTCCTCGCCCATGCTCTCGCTCGACAACACTTACAACGAAGAAGAGCTGCGCGGCTGGGAACGGCGCGTGCACGAACTCACCGGCCGTAGCGACGTGGACTACGTCTGTGAACTCAAGCTCGACGGGATGTCTCTGGCCCTGATTTATGAAGATGGCAGGCTAGTGCGGGGCGTAACCCGCGGCGACGGATCGATCGGCGAAGACGTCACACTCAACGTGCGCACCGTGCGCTCAGTGCCGTTGTCGATTTCCAAGGAGCGCCTGAAAAAGGCGGGAATTCCAGCGGACTTCGAAGTACGTGGCGAGCTACTTATGCCCACTGCATCGTTCAAGAAGATTAATGAGGAACGTGAAAAGAGCGGTCTGCCGACATTCGCGAACCCTCGCAATTTCACCGCAGGCACAGTTCGCCAACTGGATGCGAACATCACGGCGGAACGGCGCATGGACTTTTTCCCCTACATCCTGCTTCAAAACGGCCGTACATATTTCGACCGCCACTCGAAAACGCTCAGCGCGCTCGATGCCGCCGGATTCAAAGTCAACCCGAACCGCAAGCTGCTCCATTCGATGGAGGAGGTGTGGGCGTTCATCCAAGAGTGGGAAGCAAAGCGCGATTCGCTGCCGTACGAGATTGACGGCATTGTTGTGAAAGTCGACCGCACCGGCCTGCAGGACGAACTTGGATTTACCGGCAAAGCGCCCCGCTGGGCGATCGCCTACAAGTACGCTGCCCGTGCGGGAATCACCAAGCTTGAGAACGTGCGCTGGCAGGTTGGCCGCACCGGGAAACTCACGCCCGTGGCCGAGCTGTCCCCAGTTTCCATTGGGGGCACGACGGTCCGCAATGCGACCCTGCACAACATGGATGAGATCGGGCGCCTGGGCGTGAAGATTGGCGATTGGGTTCAGGTCGAGCGCGGCGGCGACGTGATCCCCAAGGTCGCCAAGGTCATCGACGACAAGGAGCACCCTCGCGGCAAGGTGGTTATTGAGGCGCCCGGGAAGTGTCCAGTGTGCGGCACGAAAGTTGTCCGCACCGAGGGCGAGGTCGACTACCGCTGCGTCAACGCCAACTGCCCCGCCAAGCTAGCCGGCACGATCCTGCATTTCGCCTCACGCGGTGTGATGAACATCGACGGGATGGGCGACGCTCTGGTGACCCAACTCACCGAGCGCGGCCTGGTGAAGAATGTTGCCGACATCTACAGGCTGACGAAAGCGGACCTGCTCAGCCTGGAGCGCATGGGCGACAAGTCGGCGCAGAACATTCTCGACGAGATAAATGCGTCGAAGAAGTTGCCACTGGAGCGGGTGATCTACGGGCTCGGCATCCGCATGGTCGGCGAGCGTACCGCGCAATTCCTTGCGGAGCACTTCGGTTCGATGGAGGCACTGGAGCAGGCGGGCGTTGAAGAATTACAGAGCGTGAATGAAGTGGGTCCGCGCATCGCCGAGAGTATCGTCGAGTTCTTCAGCATTCCGGCAAACCGCAAGCTGGTTGAGCGATTAGGAGAGGCCGGGCTCGCGTTCAAAGGCAAAAAGAAAGAACGCGGCACGAAACTCGCAGGCAAGACCTTCGTCCTGACGGGCACACTCGCCAAATACACTCGCGACGAAGCTAAGAAGATGATCGAAGACGCGGGCGGGAAAGTCGCTGGCTCAGTCAGCAAGAAGACGGACTATGTGGTGGCAGGAACCGATGCCGGTTCGAAGCTCGATAAAGCGAAGGAACTGGGCGTTGCAGTGATCGACGAGCAAGAGATGATAAGCCTTGCGGGCTAACCTCCGCTGTCATCCTGATCCGTGCAATTGTCTGGAAGTTCATAGGTCCTTCGCTCCCGAGGACGCTGCTCAGGATGACACCGCACTTGAGAGAGGAGCAACAACCTACTTCATCGCCTCCCGCATCCTCGCCCACGTCACATCCAGCCTCTCCGGCAGCACCCGCGTCTCCCCGATCACCGACACGAAGTTCGAATCCGCCACCCACCGCGGCAACACGTGCATATGAATGTGTCCTGCAATTCCCGCCCCTGCCGCCTTCCCAATATTCATGCCCAAATTGATTCCATCCGGCCGGTAGAGTTCCCGCAGCACCGATTCCATCCGCTGCGAGAGCGCCATCATTTCCTGCGCCGCCGCGACTGGCAACTTCCGTAACTCGTCCAGGTGCGCATACGGCACGATCATCACATGCCCCGGCGTGTACGGAAACGCATTCAGAATCACGTAGCAGTGCTGCCCGCGGTGGACAATGAATACCTTGGCGTCATCTTTTTCCTTGGGCGCATCGCAGAACACGCATCCAGCGGTCTTTTCCGTGGAAGAGACGTAGGCGTAGCGCCACGGGGTCCAGAGGTAATCCATAGCAGGGCAGGTTAGCAGATGAGCGCCGTGTTCCGAAACCGTAACGCTGCAACATCCCTGTAACATTCGCCCGATTTGCGTTTGACACTGTTCGCGCGCGATTGCTATAGTCGAAGAGTTCCCATTGGACGCGGGTTCTCTGTATAACGTCCGACAGCTGGGATTGTCCAAGCTCACTCGCCAGGGTGGGCCCACCACAACCAAACGACTCGTCCAGCAGTCCGCAAAGCAGGCCCCCGCATCCCGTCATCAGAGAGGCATAACCTTGTTCGACGAGACCACCGCCCACAACTCCGAATCCAACTCTACTGTCGCAACTGCCGAACCGACGACAGAGCAGCAACACCAGCCCGAACAGACTCAGGCTGCCGCCTCCACCGACCATTCCACCGAGAGGCATGCGGATTCCGCTGCGGACGCTACTAGCGAGTCCGCTGGCGACGATAAGAACGCTGCCACCGAAGACTTCGCCTCCGTGCTTGAGAATTTCACCACGGAAGCCGAAGAGGCGGTGAGTGAAGACCGCGTCATCAAGGGCACGGTGTTGAAGCTGACCGGCACGCACGTGGTCGTCGACATCGGTGCCAAGTCGGAAGGGATGCTGCCCCTGGCGGAAGTCCTCGATCATGAGGGCAAGCCTAAGTTCAAGCCTGGCGACGAGATCGACGTAATGCGCGACAAGGGTCCGGCGGAGGAAGGTTACATCAACCTCTCGCACCAGAAGGCGCAGCGCATTCACGCGTGGGAAGAAATCGAGAAGGCGTACACCGAAAAGAAGCCCATCAAAGCCGTAGTGATCGACCGCATTAAGGGCGGCCTGACCGTCGATATTCTCGGCGCCCACGCTTTCCTGCCGGGCTCGCAGGTCGATCTGCGGCCGATCCGCAATCTGGACGGCATGAAGGGCCAGACGCTCGAAGTTGCCGTCATTAAGATGAACAAGAAGCGCGGCAACATCGTAGTGTCGCGCAAAGATTTACTGGAAGGCGAGCAGAACGAAAAGCGCTCCAAGACGCTCGAGCACCTGGAAGAGGGATCGGTGCTCACGGGCGTGGTCAAGAACCTGACCGAGTACGGCGCATTCGTCGACTTGGGCGGGCTCGACGGCCTGCTGCATATTACCGACATGTCCTGGGGACGCCTCACTCACCCGAAAGACCTGGTGAACGTCGGTGATCAGATTCAGGTCAAAGTTCTCAAATACGACAAAGAGAAACAGCGCGTTTCGCTGGGCTTCAAGCA
Source organism: uncultured Acidobacteriaceae bacterium (assembly GCA_963832015.1). Taxonomy (GTDB): domain Bacteria; phylum Acidobacteriota; class Terriglobia; order Terriglobales; family Acidobacteriaceae; genus Sulfotelmatobacter. The sequence continues at coordinate 38,016 of CAWHSR010000007.1, read as the reverse complement.
GCTCACGCCCGACCCGTGGCTCGACGCCGAGCATCGCTATCCCGAGGGCGCACACGTTGCCGGACGCGTCATCAGCGTCACCGACTACGGCGCGTTCGTGGAACTCGAGCAGGGAATCGAAGGCCTCGTCCACGTCAGCGAAATGACGTGGTCGAAGCGCATGAAGCATCCGTCGAAACTGGTCAACGTCGGCGATCAGGTGGAGTGCGTGGTTCTGAACGTGAATCCGACCGAGCGCCGCATTTCGCTCGGAATGCGCCAACTGGCGGCCAATCCGTGGGATTCGCTCCACGAGAAGTTCCCAGTCGGCATGACCGTGGAAGGACGCGTGCGCAACCTGACCGACTTCGGCGCCTTCATTGAAATCGAAGACGGCATCGACGGCCTAGTCCACGTCAGCAACCTGAGCTGGACCAAGCGCGTGAAGCATCCTTCGGAAGTGCTGAAGAAGGGTGATCGCGTGAAAGCCGTTGTACTCGCGATCGAACCCGACAAGCGGCGTCTCTCGCTGGGCGTGAAGCAACTTCAGCCGGACGTTTGGGAGTCCTTCTTCCAGACGCATCACATCGGCGACGTGGTTCACGGCAAGGTCCTGCGCGTAGCCGCATTCGGCGCATTCGTCGAGATCGCGGAGGGCGTGGAAGGGCTGTGCCACAAGTCCGAAGCCGCCGACGAAAACGGCCAGCCGCTTCATCTCGAACCGGGTCTTGAGCACGACTTCAAGATCATCAAGATGAATCCGGAAGAAAAGAAAGTCGGACTCAGCATCCGCGCCGTCGGCGAAGAAGCCTCGCGCTCGGAAGTGGAAGCCTACAAACAGCCCGTCTCCAGCACCAGTTCCACGATCGGCGAACTGATCTCCTGGAAACGCGCCAGCAACGAAAACAACTAACCACTCGACGTCTGTCATCCTGAGCGGAGTAGCAGCTTCGCGAAAGCGAAGCTGCTACGAAAGTCGAAGGATCCCTACCTAAATCCCGCAGCCAACGATCCACGGGGATAGCCGCCCTCGGCTGTTCGTCATGCGCAACCTCGACGACTGTGGAAGAGCGGCGCTTCAGCGCCGCAACAGCCGACGGCAACTGAAAGGGCTTCAGCCCCCGTGGTGTTCCACCGCCGCCCTGTTCTAGAATCATTCGTTTGCCTTTAATCATCTCTTCCTACAGAGGATTATTCCATTGCCCGACACCACGTACGACGTAGCCATCATCGGCAGCGGCCCTGCCGGATACACCGCCGCGATCCGCGCCGGCCAATACGGCCTGAAAACCGCCCTCATCGAAAAAGACGGATTCCTCGGCGGCACCTGCCTGCATGTCGGCTGCATCCCGACCAAAGCGCTGCTCTTCAACGCCGAACTCTGGGACCACCTGAAAGAAGCCAAGGAATTCGGCATTGAAGGCGTGGACGCACGCAAACTCAACTGGGCCGCCGTCCAGGAGCGCAAAGGAAAGATCGTCGCCAAGCACGCTAAGGGCCTCGAGTTCCTGATGAAGAAAAACAAAGTCGAGACCGTAAAGGGCTACGGCAAGCTCACCGGACCAGCGCAGACCGGTGTGTTCACCGTCGAAGTCACCAACGACAGCAAGGCCAGCCACATCAAAGCGAAGAATGTCATTCTGGCTACCGGTTCCGAAGCCCGCATGCTGCCCGGCCTCGAAGCCAACGACCGCATTCTCACCAACATCGAAATCCTGAGCTTGAAGGAGCTGCCAAAGTCGATTGTGATCGTCGGCGCGGGCGCAGTAGGCGTCGAGTTCGCTTCGATCTATCGTTCATTCGATACGGAAGTGACGATCATCGAGATGCTTCCGCGCCTGGTTCCAGTGGAAGACGAAGAGGTCTCCAAAGAACTGGCACGCGTCTACCGCAAACGTGGCATCGCCTTCCACACCAGCGCAAAAGTCGACAAGGTTGAGAAAACGAAGGCAGGCATCGCCGTCACGATTACCGCTGAAGGCAAGCAGCAGAAGATCGAAGCCGAAAAGATCCTCATTGCCGTGGGCCGCAAGCCGCGTACGGAAAACGTCGGCCTCGAACGCACGAAGATCAAGCCGGACCGAGGTTTCATCCAAACCGATTCCTGGATGCAGACCTCCGAACCAGGGGTCTACGCGGTCGGCGACATCGTCCTCGGCACGCCTCAGCTGGCCCACGTCGGAGCCATGGAAGCCCTCGTCGCCGTAGCGAAAATTGCCGGCAAGCCTGGCAAGCCAATCAACCCCGAACACATCCCGGGCGCGACTTACTGCCATCCCGAAATCGGCAGCGTCGGCCTCACCGAAACCAAAGCTCGCGAAGCCGGATACAACGTGAAGATCGGCAAGTTCCCCTTCACCGCCAATTCGCGCGCGAGCATCGTCGGCCAGCACGAAGGCTTCATCAAGATCGTCTCGGACGCCGACTACGGCGAGATCCTGGGCGTACACATCATCGGCCCGCAAGCCACAGAGTTGATCGCTGAAGCCGTAGCCGCGATGGAACTCGAAGCCACAGTGGAAGATCTGATGTGGACAATTCACGCCCATCCGACGTTGGCCGAAGCCATGCTGGACGCCTCGAACAGCGTCTACGGAATCGCTATCAACGCGTGATTCACTACGGAGACACGGAGACACGGCGAACAATAACCCTTGTCATCCTGAGCGCGCCTTTTGCGCGAAGGATCTATGCGGCCCCTCTGTGTCCTCCGTGTCCTCTGTGGTGAAGACTTAGATTTTGATCTCAATAGTCCAACTCGGCGCCGTCGACTACGCCACAGGCCTAACTCTGCAGCAGCAGCTAGTAGCCCTCCGCAAAGAAGAGAAAATCGGCGATGTCCTTCTCCTGCTAGAACACGCGCCAGTCATCACTCTAGGCAGAAATGCAAAAGCGGCGAATGTAGTCGCGTCCTCCGAATTCCTCGCCCAGCGCGGCGTCGAGCTTTTCGAATGCGATCGCGGCGGCGACGTAACCTTCCACGGCCCGGGCCAAATCGTCGGCTATCCCATCTTTGACCTGCGCGCGCACGCCGCGTCCGATGGTAAACGCAAAACGTTAGGCGTAATCGAATTCGTCCGCCGCCTAGAAGAAGTCCTCATCCGCACCTGCGCCGACTTCGCCATCTCCGCCAAGCGCGTGCCAGGCCTGACGGGTGTCTGGACGGAATCCCCAACTTTGTCATCCCGAGCGGAAGAGAACGATTCGAAAAATCGTTCTCGGGAGTCGAGGGACCTTGAGTCTGCTGCTCCCACTACGAACCATGAGGAGACAGCCGCCTCGCCTGCCCTGAGCGAAGTCGGAGGGGCTGTCCGGCAACGCGCAGCGAGCCGCCCCGAGCACAGTGCTGAAGCCAAACTAGGCGCCATCGGCGTCCACATCTCCCGCTTCGTGACTTCCCATGGCTTCGCCCTCAACGTGAACACCGACCTTACCTACTTCAACCTGATCGTCCCCTGCGGCATTACGACCAAACCCGTAACCTCGATGCAGCAGGAGCTCGGCCGACCCCTGGACATGAACGCGGTCGCGGAGTGCATCTCCCGAAACTTCGGGACAGTCTTCTCTAGTCAGATGCTCTGGGTAGAAACCCTCGAAGCGCTCCCGAGCCGCGCGGCTCCGGCATAGCCTCGTGTGGCGGGCGCCCGTCCGCGTGTGTCCGGGCGCAAACTAGCCCAATCCCCCACTCTCGCGATACCATCAATACATCGCGCCCAAAGCGCCGCCTTACATGGGGAACAATAAGAAGAAGTCCAAGCACAACTCCAACGGCAATCGTCTGGGCTCTGGTCGTGTGGGAACGGCCGCCCTCGGCCGTTCGGTCGAGCGCGGCTCGACGAAGGGCAACAACAAACCGAGCACCGACCTCCGCACCTACTCCATACCTGACTATCGCTTGGAGCGCCCCGACTTCACGGTAAGCCAGCACATCGAAAAAGACCGCCAAGGCCAAGAGCACGTCCGCTACGAAGTTGAAGGCAATCTCGACGCTCCGGTTCCGCCGATTCGGGACTCAAAGTATCTCGACAAAAAGCAATGCATCGAGATCTACCGCTGGATGCTGCTCAACCGCAAGATGGAAGTAGCGCTCGAGAATCTCTACAAGCAAGGCAAAGTCGTCGGCGGAGTCTACTTCGGGCTCGGTCAGGAAGCCTGCTCCTGCGCCTCCGCCTACGCGCTCGACAAGGACGACTGGTTCGCGCCGATGATCCGCAATCAGGGATCGCTCCTCGTCCGCGGTTTCCGCGCCAGCGACACCATGATGCAGTACATGGCCAAAGCCGACTCGCCCACCAAGGGCCGCGACGGCACCTCGCACTTCGGCGACATCGAAAAGCGCAACATGGTCTCGCCCATCTCGATGCTCGGCGATCTCATCCCCGTGCTTTCCGGCGTGGCCCTCGGCGCGCGCCTGCAAGGACGCAACATCGCCGTCATGACCTACATTGGCGACGGAGGCCAGTCCACAGGAGTCACCTACGAAGGCATCAACTTCGCCGCCGTGCAGAATCTCGGCCTCGTGCTCTTCGTCGAAAGCAACCTCTGGGCCTACTCCACGCCGTCGGAAATGCAGTACCGCTGCAAAGATCTCGCTGAACGCGCCATCGGATATGGCATCCCGGGCGTGATCGTCGACGGCACCGACGCCTGCCAAGTCTATGACGCCGCTCGCCACGCCGTCGAGCGCGCCCACCGCGGCGAAGGCCCGACGCTCATTGAAGCAAAGATGATGCGCATGAAAGGTCACGCGATCCACGACGCCGCCAGCTACGTACCCAAGGCGATGTTCGACTTTTGGAAGAAGCGCGATCCGATCGGGCGCTTTGAGAATTACCTAGTCAAAGAAAAAAAGTGGCTAAGCTCAAAAGAGAATGAAGCCCTGATCGCAGAAGTAGAAGAAGTGATCGAAGCAGAGAGAGAAATCGCGGTGAATTCTCCGATGCCAACACCAGAATCAGCCGAAGGCGGCGTCTTCTGTGAAGACGGCTGCCATGAAATCAAACCGAAATATGGCACTCCGAAAGTGAAGAAGGGAACCGGCGCCTTCAGGCAAACCGAGGCAGCCGTCCATCTGAAGTAGATTTATTCGTGTTAATCCGTGCAAATCCGTGGCCAATGGTTTTGCCTTTGAAACTCTGAAACCTTGAAACTCTGAAACCTTACCCTATGCAACTTACCTACCTCGAAGCCATCCGCCAGGGAATCTGGGAAGAGATGGACCGCGATCCCACCGTCTTCTGCCTTGGCGAAGACATCGGCATCTACGGCGGCGCCTTCAAAGTCACCGACGGTTTCATCGACCGCTTCGGCCCCGAGCGCGTGATTGACACGCCCATAGCCGAGTCCGCCATCGTGGGCGCGGCCTTCGGAGCTTCACTCACCGGCATGCGTCCCGTCGCCGAGTTCCAGTTCATGGACTTCATCGGCTGCGCCTTCAACCAGATCAGCAACATGGTCGCCAAGACGCACTACCTCTGGGGTGCTCCCGCTCCGCTTGTCCTGCGCGGCCCCAGTGGCGGATACGTTCACGGCGGCCCTTTCCACTCGCAGAATCCCGAGATGTGGTTCGTCCACAATCCAGGCTTGAAAGTGATCTGCCCAGCCACGCCGTACGATGCCAAAGGCCTTATCAAAGCGGCGATCCGTGACAATAACCCCTGCATCTTCTTCGAGCACAAGTATCTCTATCGCCGCATCAAGGGCGAAGTCCCCGCCGAAGATTACGTCGTCCCCATCGGGAAAGCGCGAGTGGCGCGCGAAGGCCACGACCTGAGCATCATCACCTATGCCGCGATGGTCCACACCGCACTGGAAGCCGCCGAAATCCTAAACAAAGAAGGGATCGACATAGATATCCTCGACCTGCGGACCGTCTCCCCGCTCGACCGCGGGGCGATAGCGCAAACGGTCAAGAAGACAAACAAGGTCATCATTCTCCACGAGCACTCCCGCACCGGAGGTCTGGCCGGCGAGATCGCCGCCATCATTAACGAAGAAGCCTTCGACGACCTCGACGGCCCCATCGTCCGCATCGCGGGCCTCGACTCCGCCGTTCCGTTCTCTCCGCCGCAGGAACATCACTACCTGCCCAAAGTAGAAGACGTAGTCCGCGAATCCCGCCGTCTTAAGGCCTACTAACGGTCTATGCCCGGGCCGTCTGATAACTCGCGAGAACGCTTGATCCGAGCCGTTCATTCGTTGGAGGGCTTAAGCTGCGGAGACGCTTTCGGAGAGCGTTTTTTTCTTCACCCCGAGGTCGCCCGGTCTTTGATTGCGCAGCGTGCCGTTCCTTCACCGCCTTGGCGCTACACCGACGACACTGCCATGGCAATTGCCATTGCCGAAATCCTCGAAGGGCACGGCGAAATTCGGCAGGAGTCTTTAGCGGAGATCTTTGGAAAGAACTTCTTGGCTAATCCTCACCGCGGCTACGGTCCCGCCATGCACAACCTGTTGCCAGAACTGGCGAACTCTCCCTCCGCTTGGAAAAAAATAGCGCCCGCCCTGTTCAAGGGGCGAGGCTCGTTTGGCAATGGCGCCGCCATGAGGATCGCTCCTCTAGGCGCTTACTTTGCCGACGACCTTGTCAAATTAACCGAGCAAGCTGAACTCTCCGCTGTCATCACTCATAGCCATGCCGAAGGAATCGCGGGCGCCGTTGCGATCGCGCTCGCAGCCGGCCTAGCATGGCGGCACAAAGACTCACCAGTCTCTCCGCATGATTTCTTGCGGGAAATTTGTGACCGGACACCGGAGAGTGAAGTTCGGCGTGGCATCGTCGAAGCGCGCACCCTTCCGTCCAATACGCCGGTAGAATCCGCAGTGGCCACGTTGGGGAATGGCGCAAAAGTTAGCGCGCAAGATACTGTCCCCTTCGCACTTTGGGCGGCCGCCACCCACCTCCAGGATTATGAAGACGCGCTTTGGACCACGGTTAGCGGTTTGGGGGATCGCGACACCACTTGTGCTATCGTCGGAGGAATCGTCGCCCTGTCCGCAGGAGTGGAGAGTATTCCGCCGTCCTGGATCCAATCGCGCGAACCAATCCCCGCATGGTTCCTTTATCCTCGTCCCGGCTAACTAGCGCCCGGCACTGCCGTTCTGCCACAATAACTCCGGAGGCCTCATGGGCAAGTTCATTCTCGGTGTAATCGTCACGCTGCTGATACTGATCCTCGGCGTTCTCGGCTACGCCATGCTCGGATTTTTCCCCACCGCCGCCAATGTTGCTCCCGGACACATGGAGAGCCGCTTGGCCATGGGCGCCGTCGATGCCTCCATGGAACGTCACGCCCCGCGCATCACAAATCCGCTGACGCCCACCGATCAGAATCTGGAAGACGGCATGAAGCTCTACACCATGAACTGCGCTCTCTGCCACGGAGGCCTCGACCGCAAACCCTCAACGTTGGCCACGTCACTCTATCCGCCGCCGCCGAACCTGATCTCCGACCCGCCCGATGACCCTGAGTGGCACGTCTTCTATACCATTCGCACCGGTGTGCGTTACACCGGCATGCCCTCCTGGGACAAGACTCTGAGCGAACAAGACATTTGGAAGATCACCATGCTGCTCTCTCATCTCGATAAACTCCCGCCCGCCGTGCAGGACTACTGGAAGGCGAACTTCAACGCCGCCCCCGCCGCCGAGGAAAATAAGCCAGACGAGAAGAAGGAAGGCAAAGAAAAACACGACCACCACTAGAATCCTAAGAAAGAACCGTCTCCGCACACCACCGTCTTCGTATCCCACCGTGGAAGAGCGGCCCTTCAGGGCCGCGAAAAGGAACTCAGGCTGGAAGAGTTTTAGCCCCTGCGCTCGCGCCAATGCACCCGCTATAATATCCGTTTGCGTCCAACCCTCTTTTGGGTCTGCGCCGTCATAGGAAGGAAATCATGCCAACTGACATCATCATGCCCCAGATGGGAGAGTCCATCGTTGAGGGCACTATTACCAAGTGGTTGAAGAAGCCCGGCGACAAAGTTCAGCGCGACGAGCCGCTTTTTGAGATCTCCACCGATAAGGTCGACGCCGAAATCCCCGCCCCCGCCTCCGGAGTTCTCCAGGAAATCAAAGTCACGGAAGGCACCACGGTCGGTGTGAACACCGTTGTCGGGACCATCGCCGTCGACGGCGAAGCCGCCACTGCCCCAGCCAAAGCCGCCCCCCCAGCCGAAAAGTCCACTGCCGAGAAAGCTGAAGAAAAGAAGACCGACGAAAAGAAGGCCGACGAAAAGAAAGCCGCTCCTGCCCCTCCGCCTACCCCCGCCGCTCACGAAGAGGAAGAAGAAGCCCGCTCGTCGCCGCTGGTCCGCAAAATCGCACGCGAACACGGAGTCAGCCTCTCCCAAATTTCCGGCACCGGACTCGGGGGCCGCATCACCAAGCAGGACATCATGTCGTTCATCGAGAGCCGGGGATCTTCGCAACCGGCTCCCGCTACTCCATCTGCGCCTGCTCAACCTGCAGCCGCCGCTCCGGCATCGCGCCCGGCGGCTCCCGCACCCTACCCGGGCGACCTCGTCCCCATGACGAACATGCGCAAGATCATCGCGCAGCGCATGATCGAGTCGCGCCGCACCAGCGCTCACGTCCACTGCATGTACGAAGTGGATTTCACCCGCATCGTCAACTTGCGCAACAAGCACAAGGCTGGATTCGAGCAGCGCCACGGCGCGCGTCTCACCTTCATGCCGTTCTTCGTGCGCGCCGCTGTTATCGCCCTGCAGCAGTGGCCCATCATCAATGCCAGCCTCGAAGGCGACAACATCCGTTACCATCGCCACATCAACATGGGCATCGCCGTCGCGCTCGACTGGGGACTGATTGTCCCCGTCCTCAAGAATGCCGGCGACCTGAATTTCCTCGGCCTGCAGCGCGGCATCACCGATCTCGGTGAGCGCGCTCGCACCAAGAAACTCAAGCCCGAAGATGTCGAAGGTTCCACCTTTACCGTCACCAACCCCGGCCAGTTCGGCGCGGTCTTCGGTTTGCCCATCATCAACCAGCCGAACTCGGCGATCATGGGCGTCGGCGGAATCACCAAGCAGCCCATGGTGATCACCGACAAAGACGGTGCCGACTCGATCGCGATCCGCTCTGTCGTGCACCTGACTCTCGGCTACGATCACCGCTTAATCGACGGCGCCGTAGCCGACCAGTTCATGGACTTGGTGAAGAAGACGCTGCAAACCTGGAGCGAAGAAGTCGGGTAAGGCGGGATTCCAGACGCCGCGGGTGGCCCATCCTTTCGCGTTCTTTGCGAAAGGGCGGGGAGTGCATGCCTACTGGCTGACCGCCGGAACTGAAGAGTTCTGTTTCGCCCAGGTCGAAGCGTTCAGGCAGTCAACGGTGCCGTCGATAATTCTTGAAACGCCGCTCTTGAACTTCTCGGGATCGACGATTTCCCGCTGTGCAACCGCGTCCACAGTTGCCAGTGCACTTTCCAAGAACGACATCGCCGCATCTTTTTTTTCTGCGCCTGATTTGCCGCCAAACAGCCCCTCGATCCCATTGACCAACGCCGGAATAAATGCAATCCCCCTCAATAACTGGTTCAGAAAGTTCACAGTGTTCTCCTTTTCAAATTGGATTACCCGCAAAGCTCCGCGTTCTTGTTCAAAGATGAACGAGGGGCGGCTGTTCCTTCCTTAAGGGTTTTTGATTTTGTCCAGCCAGTAAACTATTTCCGCAAAGTGCCCTTCTTGCTCGCGTTGTCGTGCGCCTGAATCAGCGTTTTGATCTCAGCCTGCCCATCGCGCAGTTCTGTGAGTTGAACCTCAGTCCGTATCCGGCCCTCCGTATTCGTAGCGGCAATCTGCTCCAGACGCACCACCCGCGCCTTCGTCACTTCGATCTCAGTGTCTTGCCGAGCGGAGTTGCGTGCGTCCTGGATCACATAACCGCTAATAGAAAGCGCAATCGCTCCTATCGCGATCAAAGTTCGCGTGTCGAACTTCACCAATCGCTGCTCCCGGGCAGCTTCCAGTTTCTTGTCCCAGGACTCATCCGGAGACTCGGCGAGACTCTGTACCTCGGCGAGCTTCCCCAGCACTTCGAGCTGGAAATCTTTAGCCGTGTGCTGCACCACAGCCGCCGCCTTCTCCGCGCCACCACGATTCCGAAACTTGCTCACCCCGCAGTCTTCGTTCATGACGAAGAACCCAACGGATCGTCCACATGCAATGCGGCTGCATACCGGGAATACCGCGGCGGCGACGATTGGTCATACAGTCGCAAAAAGTTCGACCCGCTCGCCACCGCCGTCCCACTCGCCGGAACAAAGGCCGGCCACGTGATAATCAAGTTCCCCTGGCCAGTCGCCCCGTCCGCTAGGTCGACCGTGTCCGCCACAGTCGTTGTGGCCGGCCCATTGTCTGAACCAGGTGCTCCGAAAGCAGAAAGCCCGACGGCGAAAACCGTAACCACTGCCAGCAGCCAATAAAAAAACGCCCACTAGGGCGGCGACTCGCGTCAAACATCGTATCCTCCACCAAATCCCGGTGTTGCGCGGACACTTGTGTCCGCTGCACTTTCCTGCGTCCATCACGACTGCTCAAGAGAACAAGGCAGCCCACTCAAATCCTGTCTCCCAATCCATTTCATCAAACACATAAATCTGTCATCCCGACCAAAGCCGGAGCGCCAGCGACGGCGTAGTGGAGGGACCTGCTTTCTCCGTCCCCCTAAACCTGTCCCCCTACCGAAACGGAGACATCCATCGTCCCCCCGAAGGTAACTCTCCGCGCTTCCTGTCCCTCAGGAATCTCGCCACGCTCTCCACATACACCTGGGCAAAATCCGCCACCGGACGCTTGTCCTCGATCAAATGCTTCGCATCGTCCAAATCCATCTCACGGATCGTACACAAAACCGCCAGCGCCATCATCGGTGCCCTGTGCACCCCAGCCGCGCAGTGGATGAATACCTTCGCATCCGTTCTTTCCGCGAATGCCGCCTGTACAAAATCCACACCAGCCTGAAACAGCTCTGGATCCTTCGGCAAAAAATCGTCGTCGGTCGGATTCCACAGCACCTCGATGCCGTATTCCTCCGGTCCGAGCTTCCTGTCATCGCATTCGATCTGCATGTCGATGATGTGCGTAATCCCTTCCTTCGCCACCTTCGCCATGTTCGCCACGTTCCAAATCCCGCCCCCGACCCCAATCCGCTCGTCGTCATCCAACCAGGTAATATCCATCGTCCTATTAGAGCGTTCCGCTTTCGTCCGGGTGCCCCACCCTTGTCGCGTTTTATGCGACACGGTGGGGGTGTCGATCTCATCAGTTGGGGTGGCCCATCCTTCGCGCTCTTGGCGAAGGGTGGGGATTTTGACTTTCCTCTTCATCCCCACCCAAATCGCAACAGGAGGTTCTCGTCGCACCAACTCCGCCCCATTCTACGGCATAGCCGCGTCCAAAATTTCCAACTTAAACGAAGCGGGACTCCATCTAGTCTTGCCCGGGTGCCCCGTTTCTCGCGTCCTTTGCGAGAAGCGGAGATTTTCTATGAATCTCCCACACTCACACCAGCAACGGCTCCTTGTTCTCCTCGCGGCTCCCCGCCCCCGACTCTGACTCCTTCTCCTCAACCTCGTTCTCCGCCTTCGCGGCCGGCTTCTCCCCGGAACTCGCCGTCTTCGGCAGATCCTCTTCATCCCTCAGGACCGGTTCATCCGGAAGATCCAGCCTCCGCAGCAAAGTCGCCGCCAGGCATTCCTCATCCGCGCTCGCCTGACTCCCGTCAGTCGCCTCGGGAAAAATCTTCGCCATCTCGAACAGATATTTTACCGTCGCCAGTTGTCCCTTCTTCCCCTCGCCAATCACTGCCTCGGCCATCTCTTCGGCCTCCGACTTCGCCAGGATGGCAATGCTCTTTCGCACCTCTGCCGGATTGAGCTCTTTCTTCCTCTTCCTCGAGCCCTTCTTCTTCGCCGTCTTCTTTTCCGTCGCTTTACCCTTCTTTTTCTTAATCATGGCCCCGTACTCAGCTTTCTTGGATTTTTCCTTCGCCCAAAACACAGAGGGCGCGCCCAAAGGCACGCCCTCTACGACAATTTTTTTCTTTTTCCTTACTCTCCATATTTAGAATAGCAAATTGCTAAGGGTCAACCGGAAAATTTTCATAATTTATATTTCCCATCTTCACAGTCACTTGCAGCGGTTCAGTCGTCATTACCCCTTGACAAGAATTTCCCCGCATCGAATACAGCCGCTCCATCAACCCCACCTCGAGCAAAATTTCAATCAGGAGGTCCAGCACCACCGGCACGTAGGTCCGCACCGTTCTCTCTGTGCAGCCCAGTAGTCTTCCGGTCGCCTCCTGGTCATGCTCCTGCAGGATGTGCCGCGCGATGATCTGCCGGGAAAATTCCTCTAGCCGGTCCAGGCACCTCTCCATGTCGTGCACGAATATGACCCGATCCTCAAACGTCACCACCGTGTACGACGTCACCTTCGCCCGAAAGAACTCACGTCCCAGCAATGACGGCAGCCTCCCCGTTTCGATCGAGTACCGCATGTAGCGCCGCAACATCGCCACCGCTCGTCCTCGATAGGTTCGCCGATCCCGCTCGCGATCCTCGGCAGCAGCCTGCCTCTCATGCCATGTCTGTCGCACGATCTCCGGCGGCTCCTCGACCGTAGGGAACTGGTGGGCCGGCAGGTTATCCGGCACGTCCCTCGACGACTGCTCCCCGACCTTTTGTCGCGACACAATTCCAGCGCGGGCCTCCCCATGCCTCTCCGCCTCCGCCGCGATCTCAATCACGCCCGTCATGCCACACCTCCCGCCGCTTCAAGTCCCTGAAGTCCTCCCCATCGATTTCGAACTCGTAGTCCTCCACCGCCGTGTGTGGACGAACGGGCAGCCCAGCCCTTCGCGATTTGGTCTTCGCCGCTGGCAAATCCGCCACCTTCGGCTGGCACCTCTCGCAGTACACCGTGCCCGCGCCGCACTCCCGCACCCACAGCCCTCCACAGTGCTCGCAATATTTCAACTCGACTCCCATTATGTTTTCTTCGCTGTTATGATCGCTTCTCATCGCTCCTCCAAGAAATCCCTGAATAAAAGCTCGATCCACAAATCCAAAAGCCGGCACCCGAATGCCGGAAGACCAAAAACAAAAAGCCCTGCGTCGATCCCCGCGCAAAATTGCGGGAACCGAACGCAGGGCTCGTTTTTCTTACGATGACCTGCTTGCGCTATTTAGTTTTTATGGAGTCCTGTGAATATGCCCCATCTCCGCCGCCTCCAACTCTGTTCGCCGACAACTCCCTTCGCTTCTACAGTTTTTGCGCGCTCTCGTCGTCCACTCCCGCACCATGCCGTTGGTGAAAGTGGCCTTCTTCATAGCCCGACTTTCAGCATGCGCCCGTTTTGCATCACTACGCTCACTCGTCCGGTGAACCCCAGAGACAACAACAGGTGCTCCATCGACGCCGACAACACTTCCGCCGACTTCACTTTCCTGCGAAATTCGCCGAAGTTCTTTTCCTCGTTCAAGTTATCCCGCTGACTCGTCATTTGCTTTCTACCCTCGAGCATAGTGGCCTCTAGGATTCCGCGATCGTATAACTCCGAATTTTCTCAGTCAAGGTTGAATGGCCAATCTCGACCTGTGGAAATCTTTCCAGCTTCGCACCACCGCCTTATCCCGGTGCTATACTCCGCTCCATGAAGTTCAAAATCTTGCAAGACAACCTTCGCAAGATCCTTTGGGACCGCATCGAAGCCGGCGAACTCACCGGCCTCCACCTTGCCCAGCAGACCGGTTTCAAGCAGGCCCACATTTCCAACTTCCTCAACCGCAAGCGCGGCCTCAGCCTCGAAGGCATGGACAAGGTCCTCGCCGTCCAGCATCTTTCCGTGCTCGACCTGCTCGATCCCGTCGAAGTCAACAAGCGCGCTTCCATCTTGCCCCCCAGCGGCGACGAATTCGAAAATGTTCTGCTCACCGATGCCTCCATCGCTGCCACCCAGCCCCTCATTGCCAGCATGCACGTCAAAGAGATTCTCAAGTTCAAGAAGACCTTCTTGCGCAAGCTGAAAGCCGGAACCGAAGGCGATCGCTCCGCCTGGCAGCGTTTCGTCCTAATCAAGGCCGATGCCAGGGACGCGATCAGTATGTACCCACGCCTCACGCCCGGGGCAATGCTCTTGATCGACCGCCATTACAACGCACTCAAGCCTTATCGCAAAGGCGAATTCAATATGTACGCTGTTCTGAAAAACGATACTTGTACGGTGCGTTACGTCGAAGTGGCCGGAAATCATCTAATCCTGCGCCCCCACAACCAGTCCTCTCCCATCGAGGTCATCGCCATGGCAGACGGCAAAACCGCCGCCGACTACCTGGTCGGCCGCGTCTGCTATGTCGGACTTGAAGCCTGAATCGAATCGCTGACTGATATTTTGAGAAAATAAGGCGCCCTGTCATCCTGAGCGAAGCGAAGGACCTATGCAATTTTGCTTGCGCCGCCGCATCTACTGGCAGGAATACATGCCTCCGGCCCGCAAGGGATGCGGGCCGAAGCTCGTCTTCAGCGAACGGTGTTGTTCGCCAGATTCACCGTGACCTGGTCGTACTGCGTGGTCTTCTTTGGGGTCGTCGTCGACGTCACGTCCACCTGGAACATGGTCGCCGTCAAGGTTGCCGTATTGCCGTGAGCATCTGCCTTCGCGTCGATCAGCAGATACCCATATCCTTGCAGCGACTTCACAAAAACGTGATCCCCGGTCTTCACCCCGTTTCCCGGCACGATCGCCTGGTCGTTGATGCCGCCCGTTCCCGCCACAATGTACGGAATCTGCAACGCCTTGCCCGCGAAATTCAGCTCTCGCGAATAACGCTGGTAGCTATGCGCGTGGCCTGACAAGTACATGTCGGGCATCAGTTTTGCCTGCGTGCATGCGTTATCAATATCAGCCAGCATCAGCGTGCTCGGCGAGTGGCCTCCAGCGGTATACGGCGGATGGTGTGTTGCCATCACCAGCGCCTTCCGTGGCCCCTTCTGGCGCTGTGCCGCAATGTTTTTCAGAGTCTGGATGAGCCAGTTCTTCTGCGCCTGCCCCGGAATCGTCCCCGAAATGAATCCCGGATTCTCCGCGGCATTCGAGTACAAGCCCACGATGTCCACAAACGGAGCGTTCAAATACCAATAAACGCCCGGCTGATTCATCGTCTGCCGGAAGATGGTTCCAGCGATCGGCGGTACGGTCTGCGAAGCCGCGCAGAAGTTCGCTTGAAACGCCTTCAGCGTCGTCGGATCCGTCTTGGGAAAAACTTCGCCGTCGTGGTTGCCTGGTATCGCGATGATCTTGCCCGGATAATGCACGTACGGTTCGTAGAACTCTCCGCGATACGCATTGTCCTTGCCCGGCCCATAGATCACGTCGCCCAGATGAAAGAAGAAAGCGGGCGATGCAGTCTGCGGCTGGCTGGCGTCGTAATCGGCCGCCATCGCCTCAGCCACATCGCCCTGGGGGGAATTCGCGCTCTTGCCTGTATCGCCCACGGAATGAAACGAAATCGATCCCGACGCTTGAATTTCCTGGCTCGCCTGTGCCCCGATAATGTCAGCCAGTTGCATCACCGAGTTCCCCTTGACCGCTGGAACCGGCTCCAGGTTTCCCTGGATGTGATCGATGAGGGACGTTCCAACTCCGGGCACGGGCTTGCGCCGCGCCACCGGTGTGGTCGTGAAGAACGGATGGGCAAAGCGAAGCGGCGCCCCGCTTCGCTGCGCATTTTTCGGACTATTCGCTCTCGCCACAGTTTTCATCGGAAGTCCTTTCGTTCAGGAAGTTTCTTGCCTGCGACCTGCTTACTTCAAGTCCGACAGGTCCGCCTGCAACTGCGTCATGCTGAATCCTTGCGGAGCCTGTTGCTTATCATCCATATAGTCGGGACTCAGGATCGCGTACGCTTCATCGCAATACGCTTCCCAGAAAGGTCCACGTCATGGTTTGTAGTGCGCCCCAGGTCACAAGCGTTACACCCCGCGAATCGTAGGCGACGACCGGGATAGCGTGTCCTCCCCACGACCCAGGCTTCCCGTCACCCGTCGTGCCTCCCGGCGGCACCGACCACGGCTGGTGATTCTGCGTCTGCGCCTGCGCGCTGATGGGCAACTGCACGCCGATGTAACAGCCTTCGAACATGTAGACCGCGTCCATGATGTGGTTGTGGTTCGATGGTTCCAGCGCGACATACGCCCCGATCTTGTGCCCGGCGATTCCCGTCTGCCGCCAGAAGTTCAGCACATCGAGTTCGACTGCCCCGTTGTCATTGGCTCCAGTCTTGGGGTTGTACCCGGTGACCGCCGAATACGCGGCCACGATCTGCTTGTTGGTGGGCACCACCATTTTCTTTCCCGCGTTCGCCGTCCATTCCATGATCAAGTGCCCGGCGGCCGCGCAGGTGCAGTCGCCAATCTGGTCGTTTTCCATCATTCCCCACGAGGACTTGACCTTCGTCGTGAGATCGAAACTCGCAGGCGGCGTGGGCAGCGAGGGCGTGATGTACGCGGCCATCAGCAGCGTGCGCGGATCGTGTCGCGCTGTGCCTTTTCCCAGTTTGAGTTTGAGCGGATCGATCTTCGATGGATCCGATTTCATGCGGACTCCTGTACGTGCGTCATCCGCTGCCGGTCCCAGTTTCCTTACAGCCATGAGAATTCTCCTTTGGCTAAGTCAGAATTTGATTTCTATTGCAAAAAGGGGAGGTCGACCGCTCGCAGATGTCTTCGCAAACGGGAGTTGCTCAACTGCTGAGGGGAAGAGGTGGGGCGGATATTAGCCCCGAACGTGCTCGGATCGTGAGCGCTGGAAGATTTGTTACGAAACCCGAACAATCGGATTGTGCAATGCCTCGCCGAGGCTATTCCCTCAGCAATGCTTTCCAGTTCAGGGTGACGGTAAACGGCGCGTCACTGCCCGGACCGTAGGTCACCGCATAGAACTTCTGTCCATCCCGAGAGGGAGCAAAGAAACGGCTGACGGGATGGGTCCCCAAGTCGAAAAGATTACGCATGGGACCTACTTCTAACTGGTCACCGTTAGCGATGAAAGGAACCGAGGCGATGCCAATGAAGGAATTACTGGCGAAGTACATTTCTTTGCCGTCACCACGCCACGATGGTGCGACACTCCCTCCACTGGTAATCTGCCACTTGCCTTGTCCAAGTCCCACGTCATTGGAAGTGGAACGGAACGGCACGATATATATCTCCTGCGGTGCGCTTGATTCGGCCGACACATAAGCCAGCCACTTTGAATCCGGAGAGAGGGCGCCGCCCGCGCCCGTCGACTTGATGTCAAGCAGCTTTACCGTCTTGTGCTCGCCTCTAAGAGCAAGAACCTTGATTTCTCCCGTGAGTGTCAGCCCCGAGCGATATACGAGGTAACGGCCATCCGAGGACCAAGCAAGCGGCAACGTCCGCTGATTCTCATTGAACACGACTTGCTCATCGCCACCTCCCGACACACTCTTAACAACGATTTGGGAGCCCGAGTCTGTTTGCCGGCTAAACGCAATCTGGTTCCCGTCGGGAGACCAAACTGGACCGGAGGAGTGCTGATCGAAGGTAAGCCGTGTACTGCTGTGCTTGGGGATGTTATAGATCCACAAGTCGCTCAGTTGTCCGGACGAAAGGCCAATGTCGGCCACGATCTGGTTGCCGTTCGGCGACAGCGCAATGTTCTGAAGAAGATTTGCCTCCTTCCAAAGGATCTGTTGCTTCCCGGCGCGATCGGCTGCGACGAGCCACGTTCCTGCCGTGACCGCTCCTGTTTGGTAAGTCAAGACGGAAGGGACGACAGAGAAGGCGGCAAAATTGAACTGCGGATCGTTCTGTACCTGCCGCGCCAAGACGGTGGAGTCACCGCTAAGTTCCAAGCGATCTGGATCGAAGCGTCGAGCCAGAAGATCGCTCTCTTGCATGTAAAAAAGGTAGCCTTCCGAATAGATGCCGTAGCGCACTTCTTCGGCCAAGGGTTTCCCTTGAGGCGAGTCCAAAGATGCCACCATCATGTGTGCCGGCGGATTCGTCGGCGCCTGGCTGACGTACAAAAAGTGCTTCTGGTCGGGAAGAAACTGCGGCCAGCGATGGCTTGTTTCCTGGAGTTTCGGGTCGAGCGTGGTAAGCCGCACTGCCTTCCCGCCCGCGGCGTCGACACGGAAAAGACTATCGGCCCGGGCCCCAATTAGGATGACGCCGTTGCTGGACCATGTACCTCCACGCCCTTCGGGGACGGTGCACAGGGTCATGACGCTTGACGTGCGGAGATCGAACCGCTTGAGTCTTCCCTCCGCGAAGAAGGCCAGCGAACTGCCGTCAGGCGACCAAAACGGATAGGTGGCACCTTCGCTCCCTGCAATCACGTGCGCTTCTGACGAGTGCAGCGCGCGCAACCACAACGATTTTGAATTTGGCTCGGCTCGGGAGTACGCCACAAAAACAAGGTTCTTGCCGTCGGGTGAAGGTGTAGGTGGACCAGAGAGCCCGCGGAAATTGAAGTAGGTCTTGTCGGGCGCGGCCACCTGGAATTCCGCAACCGACGGTGCGGCCCCACGCCGCAGCGAACCCAGCCAGAACGTCACCGCAATCATCGCTATGGCCGCAATCGCGGCAATGATCCAGTTGGCGCTCCGCCCAGTGGGCGGAGCAATTGCCGCGCTGCCGGCGCTTTCCGCAAGCCACTGCAGTTGGCGACCCACATCGGCAGCGCTTTGCCAGCGCTCGTCCGGGTCTTTTGCGAGGCAGGTACGGATTGCGTAGTCGAGCACCGGCGGCGTCATTGGTTGGAACGAAGAGACCGGCTTTGGCTGGGCTGCGAGGACCGCGCCCATAGTTGACGCCGCAGTCTTACCCTCAAATGCCGGCTTGCCCGCGACCATCTCGTATAGCACTGCTCCCAGCGCAAAGATGTCGCTGCGCGGGTCTGCGTCCCTTCCCTCCACTTGCTCTGGCGACATGTACTGGAAGGTCCCCAACACCATTCCTTCCACCGTTACCGGATGGTGTGGGCTAGTCAGTGTCTTCGTCAATGCCGATGCGGGCATCGCCTGCACAGCTTTTGCGAGCCCGAAGTCCATCAATTTCGCGCCCGCCTTCGTCAGCATGATGTTGCCGGGTTTCAGGTCGCGGTGGATCACCCCTTTCCTGTGCGCCGCCTCGAGTCCTGCACAAATCTCCACCCCCACTTTCAGCACTTGATCGAGCGGCAGAGGTCCTTTTCGTAACCGGTCCGCCAGCGTCTCGCCTTCCAGATATTCCATGACGAGAAACATGGTTCCATCTTGCTGACCGACATCGTACAGATGGCAGACGTTGGGATGACTCAGCGACGAGATCGTTCGCGCTTCGCGATCGAAGCGCTGCCGGTCTTCAGGTCCGGAAAGGTGCTCCGGCAAGATTTTGATTGCGACGATCCGGTCTAGCCTACTATCGCTGGCGCGATAGACCTCACCCATGCCGCCCGCCCCCAAGGGAGCGACGATTTCATAGGGACCGAGTCTGGTGCCGTTCGCTAAGGCCATGGATGGAGCGGATTATAGGCCGATGCGGTGCGCAGACAAAATCCATCCGAAACGCAGTGTTGGAGGATCTATTACCGGATTAGCGCCGCGAGTCTGGCGGCACCAGGTTGCTTGCACGATAGTAGACCACAAGCTGGCCATAGTGCTCGCCGCTGTGCTCGATGGCGAACGTCCAGATGGAGGAGTTGTGGACCAGGCGGTTCCCAAAGAATTTTGATGTATTGTCCAACCCAGCGTCGCCCTGTTGTTGAATCACTTGCGCTCCATCCGCCACGGCCTCCTGCACGAACTTCACCACGTCGGCCTTGGTCTTGAAAGCGTCGCGCGTAGGATTGTCGCCCTCGCCGAAGTCAGGTCCAATGTTTGATCCGGAAATCCTGCGTATCAGAACGAAATCCAGTGCGGCGGCGTGGAGAAGATTCAGGGCGAAGGTGCGCTGGTCCTTCTGCACCTTGAAGTCATATTTGTCTTCGGGAAAATCCTTCGCCATCACGACGAGTTTGTTCCCAATATCGTTCCACCTGTCCAACATCTCATCGGACCGAGAGCGTGCCGGACTCGGGGCTTGATTCTGCGTTTGGGCCTGACTATGAAGACTCATCCCGACGGCAGCAAGCAGCGTGACCCCAACTAGCGCGAGCGCAGACCGTTTCATTGTAGATTGCTCCTTGGTTTCTTAATGAGCTTTCAGAAATTCCGTCGGGGGTTAGACGTAGCGCGACTCTCAAAGTTTGGGAAATTGCTACTGTTTGCCCGTATTCCGGACGGAGCAGCGGGGTCAACGTCCCAGAAGCGGACGTACGGCTCGATCGGTGAATTGCGCGGGGTGGATTGACAGGCTCGACGGAGCCGGATAAAGTGGCGCCAGTGCGCTAACAGGGCGTCTCCTACCCGCGGCAAGGGAAAGATCCCACCTGTTTCTTGTGTTGAGGCATCGTTACCTTCTTTCAGCCTGGTATCAGCGGGACACGGGCAAATATGAAAGGAGGACTTGTGACCCCGTCGAAGTTTTTACCCTCTCACTCATCCTTTGAATCCATCCGGAAGCAGGCAAAGAAACTGGCCCGCCAGGTGGCCGCTAACAACCCCGATGCTGTGGCCCGGATACGCGCCCAACTGCCAGCCCCGGTCCTGCCTCTATCGCTGCGAGATGCTCAGCTTGTGCTAGCCCGGGAATACGGTTTCGGGGGCTGGCAGGATCTTCGCGCGGCCGTGCTCCGCCAGGAAGGCAAGGGCCTGGAGTGGGCCGCCGCGCAGGCAGAGCGAGCCATCCACGAAAACAGCGTCGAGCGATTGACGCAGCTGGTTCAGGAGTATCCTGCGCTTCTATCGTGGCGAGGCGATTCCGGAGAATCGTTGCTCGGGTTTGCCACCGGCTCGTTTGGCGATAGCGGCGATCCTTACCGGGAGCGGATGTTCACGCGCCTCGAATGCGCCGAGTTTCTCCTGAATGGTGGGGCCACTGCGAACCCGGCGATATGGGAGAATGCAATTCGCACCCGCTCCAGGGGAGTATTGCAACTCCTTTCGCGCAAGGGTGTTCTGCCGCGTAATCTCGATACTTTGACGGCACTAGGTGATTACGACGGTGTCCGGGAGTGCCTTGACGCATCGAGGGCCCGCCCCAGTGGTGACGCCGCCGGGGTGACGCAAGCGTTCCTTTGGGCCTGCCGGTTCGACCATCGGGCAGTGGCTGCTCTCCTTCTCGACCGTTGTATCGAGCTCGATCCCGCGCTCGGGCTGCGCGTGGAGAAATGGCGTGGACGAAGCGGCTTCATCGACTACCTGACGGAACATGCCCGAAAGTACGGCGAGCCCTGGCAGAACTTGATCAGCCCGTGGCAGACGGTCGCCATGAACGAACTACTCACGGCGATGGATGAAGGCAACCTCCAGGAGTTCAGCGCGTGGCTGCAGCGGGAGCCGGACCTGCTCGGCGAATCCCAACTCGCTCTGCAGGTGGAAATCGTGGAGCATGCGGTCTTGACGGATCGCGGTGCGTTCATCACGTCGCTGTTGGAGTTTCATCCCGCGCTGGAGTTGAAGCGCCCTCCTTCGTCCGCGCTGGAGTTTGCTTTGGAATATGGGAAGGCGCATCTCATCCCTCTGTTGACCCCGATTTGGCCGTTACCCGACGATCTCTGCCACGCCGCTGGCGTAGGGGACTTCTCGCGAGTGAAGGGTTGGTTTGATGAAGCTGGCCGTTCGAGGTTGGGAAGCCTCGGTCAGCATTACCCTGCCAACAACCCCTCTGTTTTGCGGAACCTGCATTGGACTCCCGCCAATGCCCAACAAATCCTAGATGTAGCGCTGGCCTGGGCCTGCGTGAACCGGCATTTTGCGATTGCGACTTTCCTGCTAGAGCAAGGAGCCAATATCAATACGGACTGGAGCACGCACGAGCCGGCCAGCATTCTGCATGAGTGCGCCGTCAGCGGGAACTATGAAGCGGCACAATTCCTGATCGACCACGGCATCGATATGACGATTCGCGACTATCGCTGGAACGCGACCGCGGAAGGGTGGGCGTACCATGCTGCCACGGACAAGAACATGGCGGAGTTCCTGGCACGCGCAGAGCGCGCGAGGAAAGCGCTATAGAAGATTGGTACGTACGATCAGGCGGAAGGCGTCATCTTTTGTCTATGATTCGTTCGAGATGAGGAAGCGGACGCATGAATAAAGCGGATGGTCAGGGCACAGCAGACCGCCTCACTGGAATTGTCGCGAACTCACTGGATACGCCGGCGAAAACGCAAGATCTGGCGCGCCAGGCGTTTCAAAGCCGCACACAATTCCACAGGTTATTCCGAACCGTGGTCGAAGAAACTCCGGCAGCCATGCGACGACGGCTATTGCTGGAAAGGTCAGCCTATCAACTGGCGCATACCGGAATCTCGATCACCGACGTCGCCCTGGACGCCAACTACGGTTCCTTGGAGGCATTCACTCGTGCTTTCCGAAAAGCGTTTCGGATTTCTCCCAGCCGCTACCGGCGCATGCGTGATCCGCACTTTCACTTGCCAGCGTCCAACAAAATTCACTTTTTTGCCCCGGATTCATTAACAGGTTCGTCAACAAAAGGAGGAAGCGACATGGATTTATTCGATCGTTTTGCAGGCAACGACTCTTGGCACACCCGTCGTTTGCTGGAATACGCGGGTACTTTGACAGAGGAACAATTGGATCGGCCGCTGCCCACAGTGGTAGAGCTGCTGCCCTGGCGGGAGTCGAATAAAACTCTAAGGCAGCTCTTAGAAAACATTATCTACACCAAAGAAGTTTGGACCGCCGCGCTGTCGGGTGCCGATATGGATATGAACGGCCCTCCCAAATCGCAGCGCTCCCCGCAGGCAATGCTGCAAAGGCTCGACAAGACCGATGCTGAACTGCATCGTATTTTGAGTGATATCCGAAACCGCTCTGGCTGGGACGATACGTTCGTCGACGCTCTGTGCGAACCGGCTGAGACCTTCACGTTCGGCGGCGTCTTCGCCCATATCATGACATTCAACGCGCATCGCCGATTGATGGCTTTGGACGCTCTACGCCAACTCGGCGTCCAAACCGAAGGTTTCGGCGATCCCATGGAGTACGAGGAAAGTGTGGCACCCTGGAACCAGCGTGCAGCTCTCAAAACACCATGACGACGAGAACGGAATTGCTGCGATTCAACGGTGCTGTCGAGCGGGATGCGGCCATTGATGCGTGGATGAAAGAGCAAGCAGGTGCATTGGGAGCCATCGCGCATCAGTGGTTTGAGGTGATGCGAAGATGCGGGGACGAAGTCCGCGAGCTTTTGCATGACGGCTGTCCGGTTGCATGTTTGGGAGATGCGCCCTTCGGCTACGTGAATGTATTCACTTCGCATGTAAATGTAGGGTTCTTTCAAGGCGCGGCGCTGCGGGATCCGGCGGGCTTGCTGCAAGGCACTGGCAAGTTCATGCGCCATGTGAAGTTGAGACCGGGAACGGCCACCAACTCCGCAGAGTTGAGCAGGCTCATCGATGAGGCGTACGCGGACATAAAGGCGCGCGTCGAACACGGCTAGCTCAGACAGACGCCTTGAAGGCCCGGGGAGCAACTCTCTGGGCCGTCCTGCCTAAGTTAGGGCTTATCGAGGGCCCCGCCCCATAAGCGCTAACTTAAAAGGATTCCTTCCGAGTTGCCCATGACACGCCCGCCACGAACTCCTGCTGTGCGATCGGAGGCGCTCTTGTTCATCACAAGTGGAAGAAACGAGTTGGATGCGGTCTTGCTTGAAACGTTCCAGCATCCCCGAAAGGTTGAGCCCTTCGAGCCCGGTGCGACCTACCGGAACCCCTCTACCAAGATGATGTCCCCTTCGGAGTGCTCGATTCCAGAGAAAAGAAAAGTGTGGCCGTCGGGCGAGAGGCTGGGCCCCCAGAGGGCGAACAAGTAAGGAAAGTCAGTAATCTTGTGGACATGCTGAGTGGAAATGTCGAAGTAATTGAGGGAATAGTGCCGCGGTGCGCCATTGATGAAGTACGCACCGGTTCGCGCAGGCATCCAGCCTACGTCGGCGGGTACTCCCGCAACGGGACGCTCGTCGCCGCCATTCACCGACGCAGACCAAACCCGTCCAGCGCCACCTTCAACTCTGTGGAAAAACACACGCGTACCGTCCAGTGATTCCTGCGGCCCACCTCGGCCTTCTCCCTCGCCAGTTAAACGAACCGCGGTTCCACCTTCCACCGCTACTTTCCAAATGGCGTCAGGTCGTTCCGTGTTGAAATAGATCCAGTGGCCATCCGCCGACCAGACCGGCGACGAAGCGCTTGCCGTTCCTGTGGGAAATCGCTTCGGAGGTCCTCCATCCACGTTCACGAGGTAGAGTTCGGCATTGCTGGAAGCGTGCAAGTCAAAAACGATTCGGCGGCTGTCCGGCGACCACCTTGGCTCCCCAATCTCAGGCCCTCCAAAGGAAGTCAATTGGACCGGATTCGAAGCATCGCGATCGCATACCCAGACCTCCGGGCTCCCAGAGCGCCAGGACTGGAAAGCAACTAGTTTGCCGTCCGGCGAAATGTGTGCGCCTGCGTCACCTCGGCTGGAAGAGATAAGTTTCTTGGGTGGATCCGCAGGTTTTGTTTGATTGGCCAATTCGAGTTGCCAGACGTTGCCGGGATGGCGAACTTGGGCGTAGGCGAGTCTGTTCCCAGTGCGCGCGACGGCCACTGATTCCACATCCTGGGCGAAGACAAGCTTCTCCGGTTTTCCGCCGGTCAGCGGTACGCGCCAAAGATGATGATCCGGGCTGTAAAGCAGAGACTGGCTGTCTGCTGCCCAGGCGATGCCCGAAAATCCCTCTGAGGACCATGCCTCGGCCACTTCGCGCGCTCGGTTCCCGTCGGGAGTTTGCACGTAGATCTTGGCGACACCCTCGGTGAGCACACACACCGAGGCGAGATACTTGCCGTCTGGTGAGAAAGTGGGTTGCCACGTATTCACACAATCAGGGTTAGGATCAGGCAGGACCCGTTCTTCGGCGGTTTCGACATTCAGGAGGTGAATGCTAAAGTGCTCAAGGGACGAGTCCGCTTTCTTTGCGGGAGAGCCTCCTTTGGGGAATGCCAGCCACTTGCCGTCCGCCGACCAGCTCACAGCAATCGGTTCCCAACTTCCAAGCGCGGTGATATCGGTTAGCTTACGCTCCGAGCCTCCTAACGGGGAGATAAGGTAGACTCCGCTTGCGCCAGGGTCGCCGTACACGTAGCGCATGAAAGCGATGAATCGACCGTCGGGAGACCAGGCAGAGCCGAGAAATGTGGCGGGATGGTGGGTAAGCTGCACTACCCTCTCTTGCCCAACCTGCTTGATGTAAAGATCAAATTGGTACTCCTTTTCATAGCCAAACCAGGCGAAAACGATCTGGTTTCCATCCGGCGAAAAGCTGGGTCCAATTTCAAATCCGGGAAAGGTCGTGAAGGGGACGATCGTCAGCTTATCGGGTTGTAGCTGTAGTCGAGATCGCAGCAAGTAGCCGCCAATCGCCGCCAGTAGCAAGAGTCCAATGGCCAGAGGCGCAATACGCCATAGCCAGCCTGCTGGCCGATGAACCTGCTCAGTGGCTGCCAATGGAGGAACTGGCTTCGGCCCTGGCGGTCCAATTGAAACAGCCCGTGAAGGCGCGCTCTTGCCACTGGCATCGGCCACCCATTCCACGGGGACGATCAAGCGATAGCCGACCTTGGGCAAGGTTTCGACGAACCTGGGACTCTCCGCCGAATCCTCGAGCGCCTGCCGCAGCTTTTTTACGGCGGTGTTGACCCCGTGCTCGAAGTCAACGAATGTATTTTCCGGCCACAGGGCGGCACACAGTTGCTCGCGGGTGACGACCCTGCCTTCGGCCTCCAAAAGCAAGCGCAACACCTGGAGTGGTTGTTCTTGAATCGGAACACGCACTCCGGAGCGGAACAATTCATTGCTGCACAGATCGACTTGAAAAGAGCCAAAGCGTGCAGACGCGCGACGGAGAGAACCGAAGGTAACCAACTGAATCCTCAACTACGTGATGGAAGTGTACCTCAAGATACCCTGGAGCGGGCGAGTTCGGCAGGCTCCCACTTTCGGCTAACTGCCGAGTTGCCGGACAGTTGCGCAGTTCACCATCAGGTCACCCTCGATTCACCCTCGGTGCATTGAGCGCTACTGAGCGGCGTGCGATGGTGCAGCCAGACGTGGCCATTCAATCTGGTCCAGCGTCTAAATCTGAACTGGATAGAGAAAAACTGGAGGCAACCTTGAAATTCCGCATTTCGCTGTTCATGCTAACCCTTGCTCTGGCTGCGTCGTCAACCTTAACGGCCCAAGCGGGAGTCTGCAGTAATTTCACCATCCGAGGCACCTACGCTTCTACCCTCCACGGACAGATCTTTCCCTCGGACGGATCTGCCCCATTAACTCTCGCTGGAGTGGTTCTGACTACGAATGACGGCAAGGGGAATTTCACACAAGTCGACGCGGTCGGCATAAACGGCAACGTCCCACCGGGCTGGCGCCCTGGCTCAGGCACCTACTCCGTGAACCCGGACTGCACCGGAACGACGACAATTGTGATTCCGGGCATGCCCGACGTTCACACGCAGTTCATCGTCTCCCAATCGGGGAACACGACACACTTTGTGGTGACCGATCCGGGATTCGCAACGGCAGGCGAGTCAGAACGCGTCCGCTCTTCTAAAGAGAAAGACTAGAGTGTTTAAGAAAGCAGGAATAGAGCGGGGACATTTTCCCCGCTCGTTCGTTTTCAAGCGTTCTTGTGCAAAGCCAAGCTCAACGCTCAAGCACTGAAGTTCGAAAAGCTATCCGACTGCCCTCCGCTGACCTGCCGAACGGGCGCGCCCCCTGTTCATTCGCGGACACCCTCCAATGAAACCGGACACCCCCACCCGGTGCCGCGGCCCTGCGACCTCCCACAAGCCATTCGTTCCCATGGAGTTGTCCTTGCGCTAGCTTTGGTTTTGCAATTGCCACCCCTTTCCCTAGAGCCGTATCCTCACGCGGAGGACGATCATGACCACGCTGCTGCAGGATCTGCGATTCGCCGTACGCCAGATGCGCCGTTCTCCCGGCTTCGCCCTCACCGCGATCCTGACCCTCGCGCTCGCGATCACCGCCAATGTCATCGTCTTCGGCGTGCTGCAAGCCGTGATTCTCCGGCCCATTGATGTGCCTCATCCCGACCAGGTCAAGACGCTCGCCCACAAGGGGCAGCCTTACCCGTTCTTTTCCTATCCGGAAGTGCGCGATGTTCGTGATGGAAGCACGGTATTCTCCGCCGTCGCCGCCGACATGATCACGAATTTTGGCCTGGAAGCCGACGGCGCCACGCGGCCGGTCTGGGGATGCGAAGTGAGTGGGCAATATTTCGAGGTCGTCGGCATCCTGCCATTTCTCGGACGCTTGCTGAATCGCGCGGATGACGACCATCCCGGAGCGTCAGATGCTGCGGTGCTTTCCTGGAATGCCTGGAAAAACGACTTCAACCGCGATCCCAACATCGTGGGCAAGATCGTCCGGCTTAACAAACATCCCTACACCATCGTCGGAGTTACCCCTGAAGGCTTCTACGGGACGGAAAAAATGGGACAGTTCGATATTTACGTTCCCATGGCGAACGAGGCTTCGCTGGATGGGGACGACTGGCTCGAGCGGCGCGGCGAGCCGCATGTCTACTCGATCGTCCGCATCAAGGACGGAGTAACTCCGCCCCAAGTGCAGGCGGAATTGGACACGATTGCGGCCCGGGTTGCCCGCAAGTATCCGAAGGAAGAAGAGAAGCTATCGTTCAAAGTGACCCGGCCTGGACTGATGGGCGAGTTCTTCGGTGAGCCGGCGCGTGGGTTTCTGGCTGGGGTGCTGGGCCTGGCCGGGATTGTGCTGCTCGCGGCCTGTGCCAACCTCGGCGGCTTGTTCGCCGCGCGTACGGCCGACCGCACTCGCGAGATTGCCATCCGCATGGCTGTCGGATCGAGTCGCTGGCGGGTCGTCCGCCAGATTCTTGCCGAGGCCATTGTCATTTCGATCGTCGGGGGCGTGTTCGCCTGCGGTCTGGCGTGGTTCGCACTCACCAGCCTCGCAAACTGGCATCCGCCATCCGAGTACCCTCTCTCGTTCCCAATTCGGCCGGAGCCATCGTTGATCGTGATCGGGCTGCTGATCTCGGTATTCGCCGGCGTGGTGTTCGGAGTGATGCCGCTGCGGCAAATTTTCAGGACCGATCCCCAGGATGCGATCAAGAGCGGCGGAGTTCAATCTTCTGTGGGACGCCGGTGGGCGCTGCGCGATGTACTGCTGGCGGCGCAGGTTGCACTCTGCTGTGTCACGGTCACGGCCGCGTTCGTTTCGCTGCGTGGCTTGGGCAAGGCGATGACCATGAACATGGGGATCAGTCCCAAGCATGCGGTCGTGGCAAAGTTCGAACTCAGCCAGGCTGGCTATTCCAACGAGGCCTCCGAACACTTCCAGCGCCAGTTGCTCGATCGCGTCTTGCAACTGCCCGGCGTGGAAGGCGCAGCCTACGGGACGACCATGCCGCTTTCCATGGATACGTCGGATTCGAATGTCTTTACGCAACAGGCCACCGATTTCAGGCCCTCCAAGCGTGCCTTTTATGCCTACAACTACTGGGTTTTCGCCGGGATACTTTACCGCCGCCGGCACACCTATGCTGGGGGGCCGCGACGTAAGCTTTGGCGACACTTCGAAGACTCCGGCCGTTGCGGTGGTGAATCGGGAATTTGCGCGACGGCTGGTTCACACGGATGACGCCGTCGGCCGGGCTTTCAAGAACAGCGACGGCCAGGCAGTGCAGATCGTTGGTGTCGTGGCCGATGGAAAGTATTTTTCTCTTACCGAAAATCCAGAGCCAGTGGCGTTCTTCCCCATCACACAGGGAGCGACGGGGCACACTTCGTTCGTCGTGCGGATGCGGCCGGATTCTTCGGATGCGGCTGTGATCGATATGGGAGCAACCGTTCGGAAAGTGATCCGCGATCTGGACCCTGCCATCCCTGTGCGCGAATCGAGCCCTTGGAAGAACCAGTTGGGGCTGACGTTCTTCGTATCGCAGGTGGCTACGGCCGCGCTCGGTTTGTTCGGCGCTTTTGGATTGCTGCTATCGATTACCGGAACTTTCGGCCTCGCCTCGTACACCGTGAGCAAGCGGCTGCGCGAGTTGAGCATTCGCGTCGCGCTGGGTGCGCAGGCGAAACAGATTCTTTCGGCCGCACTCGGCCGCATGATGATCCTGTTGGCCAGCGGGTGCGTGATCGGTATGCTGCTCGGGGTCGCCACCAGCCGAGTACTGTCGGCGATCGTCTACCAGGCCACAGCGCAGGATCCATTTGTGCTCGCTGCGGTTGCGCTGACGCTGGGAATCACCGGCTCGCTTTCCGTCGCTGGCCCTGTAAGACGCGCCCTGCGCATCGATCCCGCAAACGTGCTTCGAGAGCAATGAGCCTCGAAACGGATTGCTGATCGCCTCACGGGCAGGTCAGTTGCGCCGTCGCCTGGAGTACAGGACATGTGGTCTCGTTGAAAGGACCGCCAACTACGTTGCACATCGCTTTGGATGGCGACGCAACCCACGCTCCAATAGCATAGGTACCCGATGCCGTGGCAGTGCATTGCGCCACTCCGTGAGCATCGACGGAAACATCAGTGGTGGGGCTCAGGACCTCGGTCCCATTGATGAGCTGCTGCGAAGCCGCGCCCCAATTCGCCTGCAGCGGAGTGACGGTCATGGGCGACGCATTGTAATTACCCGTCGCAACGAATGGTACTCTGCCGTTGGGATAGCTTTGAGCGTCCGCCGATCTGGGGACTACGCTAATGGATTGAATCTGACGGGCGCTGCTCCCGCAGGCCAAAGTCATGGATGAGGCAAGCCCCAGAAACTAGGATCGAGACGAAATACCGATCGCTGGGCACGGAAACCTCCTCACAAAACAAACCAGACAAGCCTCACGGCACAACCGTCAGCACCGTGGCTCCACCATAGGGTATCGCGGAACCGACTTGTGTAAGCGCACCGCTCTGCGGATTGATGCTGAAAGCCAGCAATCCACCAGGGCCCGTCGTGTAGAGAAATCCACCAAACGGAGAAGCAACCAGCGGGCCGCCGTGAATCGCGAACGGCGATCCCGCGAGCGCAGTCAGCGCGCCGTTCGTTGGATCAATGCTGTAGCCAGAGATGGTTCCGTCTGAGAAGTTGGAAGCGTAGAGAAAATTGTTGACGCCAGCGAGGCTCAAGCGGATTATTCCCGGCAGGAAACGGTGAGCCGGGCACCGGAGTCAGCGCGCCTGTGGACGCATTCACTGAGAACGCTGCGACTTGGCCGGTTGCCATCAGGCCGGTGTATACGAAACTGCTAGTTGCGTCGGTCACAATTTGACTCGGGCGCGTGGTGCCTACGTAGCCGGGGATCGTAGGGAAGGGCGATCCGGGCACGGCGGTTAGCGCGCCCGTGGAGCTGATCGTGAAGGCCACGACGCTCCCCGGAGGCGCGTCGTCCGACGCGAACACGAAGCGGCTCAGGGGATCTACGGTGAGATACAGAGTTCCTCCCCCAAGAAAGGGCGAGCCGAGAATGGGAGTCAGCGCGCCCGTTGCGTCGGCGTGCAGCGCGTCAATTTTGCCGGCGTCAGCGACATAGAGAACCTGGGCCGCATTATTCATGGCGAGCCCTGCGGCGAAACTCAGCGGACCCAGCGAAAAAGGCGCTTCCAGGGAGCGGTGTCAGCGCTCCAGTGCCCGGAGCGATCGCCCACGCATCGATGGAAGAAGTCCCTCCCACAGGCGATGCGGGATTGGAGGCGTACAGGAACTGACTATTGAGCGCGGACATGCCGAGCGAATTGGCCGCCCCTGAGACTGAGCTTGAAGGGCCGGATGCGCCGCTGCCATTCACGATCGAGAAGACAGAGATTTGTCCATTCAGTCCGCTGGCATATAGAAATTGCGGGACGGCGCAGGCGTCGCTGGTTGGTCCGCAGCAACCGCTCAGCGTGCACACTTTTGGGCTGACGGTGCCGCATCCCCCGAGCGCGAGCAGGCCCACCAGACTCGTCAGGATCAGCGATAGCGCAAGATTGCGAATAGCGCCTGTCGACATGGCCCCTCCCGTCGCGTCGTCTTCTTGGAGTCGCAGTTCATCTTGGCGAATGGAAAGTGATGCGTGTATTGCGCTGGGACACTTCTCGCAGTGTCACAAACGAAAATGTGCGTCCCGCGCGCGAAGAAATGGGCGGTGGGCTTATAACCAGAAGTCGCGGTTCGGGGCGTCGGCTGGGCCCTGGCCCGCGCTGGCGGCGCGTCCCAGGCCGGGTTCCACACGGTTGCGTCCGGCGTTCTTGGCCTGGTACATCGCGGTGTCGGCGGCATGCAGCCATTTCTCCATGTCGCAGGCCGTGTTGCCAGTGGCCACGCCGAGACTCAGGCTAACCTGCACGCTCGACGCTCCGACCATAATGCTGCAACCGGCGACGTGAGTGCGCACGCGCTCGGCCAGCTCCCAGGTCTCAGTCATGCCGCAGCCGGGAGCGACGATGAGGAATTCTTCTCCGCCGCAGCGCCCCACCGAATCGTAAGGGCGGACCACCGCCGCGATGCCGCTGGCAATGATGCGTAAAACCGCGTCGCCGGCGGCGTGTCCGCGGCTGTCGTTGACAGCTTTGAAATGATCGACATCGATCATGATCAAGCCGACAGATCGCTGCTCGCGTTCGGCGCGCAGCAGGTCACGCTCGAGAATCGCCAGAATCGCTTTGCGGTTCCACAGAGCAGTCAGGCCGTCGCGAGATGCTTCGCGGCGCAGCGCGTCTTTCGCCAGGAGCAGCCGGTTTTGGGTGACCAACAGGCGCGCACTAGAACACACAAACGAAAGAAGCACGACGACGGCGGCCAATCCCAGGCGCTCACGCGCGATGCGCAGCGACATAAAGAGCACCAGCAGCGGGTAGAGCAGGAAGAAGATTTCGGTGTAGATCCGCTTCTCGCGCCGCGGTGGATCGAACGGGAGTTCCGGAGCCTCCGCCTGCTTCCAGGCGGCGGCGATGAGGATGGGAACCACCAGCAACACACTCCACAGCAGATCGAACCAGGCGCCCGTGCGCAGACCGCGGCCGGGCCCATAGAAGTACAAGGCGTCGACGCATCCGGAAAAAGCCAGAAAGATTCCCATGCGGCCGAACAACGCGCGCGAATCCCGTGAGCGCGTGACCGCGGCACGCACCACAAACGCTCCGGCGACAAAGGCGTAGCCCGCGAAATACGGCGTCCAAACCGAGTGTGCCAGTTCGCCGGTCGCATCGGCCTTGGGCAAATAGAAGAAATACAAATAGGCCGCGACGCATACCAGCACGGCCTGCACGAAGTCGAGAGCAACCAGCGCGTCGAGGTGTCCCGCCTCATGCTCGGGGTCGAGGAACATAGCCATGGCCAGAGGCACGAACCAGAAGCAAAACAGGAGATTGTTGATCCAGGAAACGAAAGGAGACGCGGCGAAGTCGTTGTAGACGCTGAGAGCTTGCGCAATCAGCCACAGGGAGTAGGCGGCGGCGGTCAGACGCCAGAAAGACCGGGCCAGCCCTTCGGAACGAAGGCTGGCCTGCACCGCCGCGAAGATCATCACGAAGCCCAGAGACAACTGCATCACGTCCGACAGCATGCCTCCGGGAGGGTTGGTTCCGAAGTGCGCGACTACACCCGCGTGCGCCAGCCACAACAGGCCGGTGACGATCACGACGGTGCGCGTACGTTCCAATGCAGTCCTCATGAGCAGCAACTATTTTTGAAGACTAATGTCGCGGGGAGGGGGAAACCGGAATGCGTAAAGACTCGGCTATCTGCCAGCCTCTGAATGGCACACTTCGACTGAGACCCCAAGACCCACCAGTATCCCGCATGGTGTGGGTCTTTTCATCTGACCATAGTACCCCCGGGGTGATTACCAGCGAACGGAAATCAGCGCCAGCGTTCGAACAGCCTTTTGAGGATTTCCACAGCCTGGCCAAGGGTCGCGAGCTCCTCGGGAGCCAGCGTATCGAGATGGGCGGCGAGGTCGGCGATACGCAGTTGGCGTCCTTTTTGCAGCAGGCGATTGCCTTTGGCGGTGGCGCGAATGTGCATGCGGCGCGCATCCCGGGAATCCATGGTGATTTTAACCAGGCGGCTGCGGACCAGGCCGGACACGATGCGGCTCATGGTCGGAGGCTTGACCTGCTCGGCGGCGGCAAGTTGGCCCAGAGTCTTGGGACCACCGAAAACCAGCACGGAGAGCGCCGAGAGGCGTGCCGGACCTTCACCGGTGGCGATGTCCTGCTTGCGCACGCGGCGCAGCAAGTGGATCGCGGCGGAGTGCAGGCCGTCGGCAACTGTGAAAACCTCGGGATGGGGAGAGGATTCTGGCTCGGTCATCGGGCCTCCGGCGGTCAGATTTCGCTTGACGAGTCGAGTGAAATATAGTTAGCTATGCTAACTAATATCCTCATGGGAGGTCAAGGGCATGACTACAGCTGCCGCGGGAATCGGAATTTCGAGGGTCGGTCAGATCGCCGTTAACGCGCACGACGTCGAGCGTGCGGCAACCTTTTATCAAGAGACGCTGGGGCTGAAGCTGTTGTTCAAGGCCGGGCCGGGTCTGGCGTTTTTCGATTGCGGCGGGGTGCGGCTCATGTTGACTCTGCCGGAGAAGCCCGAGTTCGATCATCTCAGCTCGATTCTGTATTTTGCCGTTGCCGACATTCAGGCGGCGTACGCCAGGATGAAAGAGAAGGGCGTCCACTTTGAGGACGAGCCGCACATGATCGCGAAAATGTCCGATCACGATCTGTGGATGGTATTCTTCCACGACTCGGAAGGGAATCTGATGGGATTGATGAGCGAGGTGAGGTAGGGCTTCCGGCTTCCGGCGTTCGGCTTCCGGAAGCGGGGGAGTGTCATGGAACCGGAACGATCGTCCTCTTTCGGCTGGCCTTGGTTCGCACTGACCGTTGCTTTCGCGCTGCACGTTTTCGACGAGGCGGCCACTGGATTTCTTGGCATCTACAATCCCACCGTGATCATCTTGCGCTCGCGCTGGGGATGGTTTCCGATGCCAACGTTCACCTTTCGCGAGTGGCTGGTGGACTTGAGTCTGGCAGTGGTGATTTGCTTTGCCTTGACGCCGCTGGCGGCGCAGGGCGTGCGCTGGATGCGGCCGCTGGCCTGGCTTTACGCGGTCATCCATCTGCTCAATGCGATGGGACACACGCTCGGAACCATTCTGGGGCACACGGTGGCGTCGGTAGCGTTTCCGCGTCCTGCGCCGGGATTCTATTCTTCGCCGCTTCTGTTCATCGCGTCGATCTGGCTGATGGTGCGGCTGTGGAGAACCGCGGCGTCCGGCTTCCGGCGTCCGGCTTCCGCAACGAATGCTTGAGGAAAACCCGGAAGCCGAGAGCGGGAAGCCGGAAGCCGTGCTCTGTTATCATCGCTCGCGGAGTGATTTCGCACCATGGAATACCTCGACGACGAAGATTTTGAAGACGAAGAGATACCAGTTCTTTCCGCACGAGGAACAGGAGAAGGCATCATGGAAGAAGGTTCGCACACCGGTTCGGGCGCCTCGCGCCGCAACGAAGATATCGCACTCGATCTGATGAAGTTCATTGCCATGACCACCGGCTACGGGCGAACCACGTCGTCGGGCGTGGGATTTCAAGGCACGGGCTCCGCGGCCAAGCCGGAAGACTATGCCGATCACCTGCTCGAGTTGTACGGCAAGTGTTTGGGTGCGGTTGCTGCGAAGAAGTAGCACTACCGAGTGCCGGAACACACGCCCTGTTTGCGCGGACGCGACACTGCCATAGCCGTCGGCGTGCCTGCCTCGCGCCTACTTGTACTGAATCCCCAACTGATCAAATAAAAAACTGAACACGTCCGTGTCTTGCTCGATCTGTTCGTCGAGGGAGGCGCCGATCATTCCATGGCCGGCGCTCGAACTGGTACGCAGCAGGATGGGATGGCCGGAAGAGTCATCCGCCTGCAGGAGCGCGATCATTTTGCGCGACTGCATGGGATTGACGCGGTGATCATTTTCTCCGGTGGGCATCAGGATTGCGGGATACGCCGTGCCCGCCTTCACGTGATGGTAGGGCGAGTAGGCGTAAAGCGCCTTGAACTGATCGGGATCTTTCACGGTGCCGAACTCGGTGACGTTGAAGGCGCCGTTGGGATCGAGTTCGACGCGCAGCATATCGTAGATACCGACATAGGAAACCACGGCGCGAAACAGATCGGGACGCTGGGTGAAGGCCGCGCCCATCAGCAAGCCTCCGTTGCTGCCGCCCATGATCGCAAGGTGCGCCGGGGACGTGTAACTCTGATCGATTAGATATTGCGCGCAGGCCAGGAAATCGTCGAAGACATTTTGTTTGTGCGTGAGGTTTCCGGCCGCGTGCCATTCTTCGCCGTATTCGGCGCCGCCGCGCAGATTGGCTTCCACGAAAATGCCTCCCTGGTCGAGCCATAGGCGCGCGAATCGGCCTTGGAAGAAGGGCTTCCGGCTAATGCTGTAGCCGCCGTAGCCCGTGAGCAGCGTGGGATGCGTGCCATCGAGCTTGGTTCCTCTGAGGCGAATGATATTCAGCGGAACGCGCGTGCCGTCTTTGGAGGTGGCGAACTCGCGGACTACTTCGGCATCGTCGAATTTAATGGCAGAGGGCTGCGCCATGACGATACGAGTCGTGCTTCTGGTGGCGGCGTCGAAGCGATACAAAACCGGCGGCTCGAGGAAGGAGGAGACATAGAACAGCACATCGCCGCCGCCGATGGAGACGACTTGTCCGACGGCGGAGATCGGGGGCAGCGGGATTTCTCCCTTTGGGCTGAACCCAGGACTGGATCCGCCGGGAATGCGGTCAGATACGGCCGCCTCAAAGACTCGCACGCGCGAGGGGCCGCCTATGATGTCGATCACATAGAGATGGTTCCACGCGGGGACGAAGTCTTCGATGGAAGCGCGGTCGCTCTCGTCGGAGCCGGTGCCCGCGGTTTGCGGCACGAGGACCTTGGCTTGTGCGAGATCGAGATGGGAAAGCGGCAGCCGCAGAATCTGGCCGCGAGGAGCGTCCTTACGCGAGAGCAGGTAGAGTGCCGGGTCGGCGCCAAACTTGACCCTGACGATGCCGTCCTCGAAGCGCGTGAGTTGGGTCCAGTGGCCATCGGAATCCATGAGGTAGTGCGCGAACTGGCCGCCATCGCCGTTGCCGACGGAGGCGAGCAGCCAGCGGCCGTCGTCGCTGGCATGAAGCTGAATTTCTGCGATGCGCGGGAAGTCTTTCCCAAGGACGTAGGTGTCTTGCGCGGGATCGGTGCCTAGTTTGTGAAAGTACACCTGCTGGAAAAAGTTGGCGTCCTCGAGCGGACGCTCGTTGCCCTGGGGATAGCGCGTGTAGTAGAAGCCGGAGCTGTCGGGTTTCCAGGCGATGCTGCCGCCGGCGGTGGCGAAGTTGACGCGAGGAACGACGTCGCGGAGTTGCTTGCCGGTAGCGACTTCAAAGACGTGCGCTGCGGCATCTTCCGAGCCGTTTTGCGAGAGCGCGGCGGCGACATACTTTCCGCCGAACGACGGCACGTAAAAATCTACGGCGAGCGATCCCTTGGCGCTGGCGGCGTTGGGATCGAAGATGACGCGGGAACTGGCGGGGTCATCGGGAGAGCGCATCACCACCAGCAGCAGGCTGTTGCAACGGCGGCTGATGTTTTTCGGCGAACAGCATGCCGGCGCGAAACTGCAGAGCGGAATAGGTCACCGAGCGGGCGGTGACCAGCTGGCGCAGGCGGTTCTTGATGGCCGCGCGCGCGGGCACCTGATCGAGATATTCGCGGGTGCGTGCGTTCTCGGCGGCGCTCCACTGTTTGACCGCGGGATCGTCCCAATTCTCGAGCCAACGGTAGTCGTCGGTGACTTTGACGCCTTGATATTCGTCGGTGACGGAGTGCCGCGGCGTGTCAGGCGGCTTCGGGAGCGACGGAGTTTGCGCGAGAGCAGACAGGGTGAATGTTGTCAGGGTGGTCGCCGTCAGGGTGAACAAGCAAACGGTAAAAATCGGCAGGAGACGTTTCGCTGGCATGGAGTGCCTTTCCGGCAGGGGTGGCGGGAATTATACAACGGGAGCGAATAAAGGTTATGTGGGGACAGCCGCCATCGGCTGTCCGGCGAGCGAAGTTCGCCTTCGTCGACAGCGATGGGATTCCCGAACTGAAACACCTTTTTCACTTTCCCTAATACCCCCTATTGCTTCCGAGCCCCGGTGACCCTAAATTCAAGATCGCCAAGCTTCGCTTCGCGGACAGCCGAGGGCGGCTGTCCCCCACATACGTCAAAAACCTTATGCGGCAGGCTTTTTATCGAAGGCAGCTTCCTCATCTTCAGGTTGATGAACGGCAGCACTTTGTGACTTTCTGCACTGATCACCGGTGGATACTGCCCGAGTGCGTGCGTTCTATTGTGCTCGCAGGCTGTCTGCATGACAGCGGATCGAAGTACGATCTGCGAGTTGTGGTTGTGATGCCGGATCATGTTCACTTGATCTTCACACCGCTGGTCGATCCCGCAGGAAAAGAGGTTCGCGCTCGCTAAAATCATGGATGCCATTAAGGGTGCATCGGCTCACCAGATCAATCCGGCACTTGGACGCAGGGGGCGAGTGTGGCAGGCGGAATCTTTCGATCATGTGTTGCGCTCTTCGGAGGGGCTCGACGCGAAGATCCGGTATTTAATCGAGAACCCTGTGCGGCAGGGATTGGTCCGCGAGTGGAATCAATACCCTTGGTTGTGGACGAAGGCTTTTGTGAATCCCTTCGCTTTGGTTCGGTGACCGCCAAACCTGCTGGGCTTCGCCCAGCGGACAGCCGATGGCGGCTGTCCCCACATAAACTAAACAAAAAACCGCGCCCTGTGGACGCGGTTCTGAAAGTTGGTTTATG
>CAWHSR010000006.1:0-32655 GCA_963832015.1 uncultured Acidobacteriaceae bacterium | reverse complement strand
CACTGGCGGTGATCGCTTACAAGCAGCCGGTTACCGTGCCGGAGATTAACGACATTCGCGGAGTGGATTCGGGCGGCGTGATAGGGACTCTGCTGGATCGCAAGCTGATAACGACGGCGGGGCGCAAGCAGGTGATTGGGCGTCCGATTCTTTACAAGACGACCAAGGAATTCCTGATGCGGTTTGGGCTGAAGGATGTGAACGAGTTGCCCAGCATGGAGGAGTTCGAGAAGCTGGTGGCGGAATCGTTTCAGGCCGAGCTGATTCCCGCGGAGAGCGCGCCATCCGAGATTGCGGAGCCGTCCGGCAGTGTGGCGTCCGAAGCGGAGCCAGTTCACGAAGTTTCAGAGGCGGAGAAGACGGGCTAAGTTTCGTTGTGTCGTCCCTTCGGGACTTGTTCCTCATTTTTGTTCATCTACGAAGCGCTGGGCTAAATTGTTTTCGCCCCTCCGGGGCTCCGAGTTCTCCTTATGCCGATGGAACGGCTGCAAAAGATTATCGCTGCTGCCGGGGTTGCTTCCCGCCGGAAGGCGGAGGAACTGATCTCGGCGGGACGCGTGCAGGTCAACGGAACTGTCGTGACGGAACTGGGCACCAAGGCTGATCCAGAGACCGATCACGTGCGCGTGAATGGAAAGCTTCTGCAGGGCGCGCAGCGACACACCTACCTCTTACTGAACAAGCCCAAGGGCTACGTCACGACGATGAGTGATCCAGAGAAGCGGCCAACGGTGATGGATCTGATTCACGGCGTCAAGGGCCGCGTGTATCCGATCGGACGTCTTGATTATGCCAGCGAAGGATTGCTGTTGATGACGAACGACGGCGACCTGGCGCACCGGTTGATGAAGGCGGCTTCGCACGTTGCCAAGACTTACGTGGTGAAAGTCGCGGGCACCCCCAAGGAAGAGGCGATTGCCAAGCTACGGGCAGGAGTGTCCATCGCCACAGATGACGGGAAGCGCGTGAAGACCGGACCCGCTCTGGTGCGCGTCGTGAAAGAAGCGGCGAACCCGTGGTACGAGATCACGCTGGTGGAAGGGCGGAACCGGCAGATCCGGCGCATGTTTGAGACGGTGGGGCATCACGTGGAGAAGATCAAGCGGGTGCGTTATGGACCGCTGACGCTCGACGTTCCGCCGGGAAAGTTTCGATCTTTAACGTTGCGGGAAATCGAAAAGCTGAAATCCGCCAGCACCACTGGCGCAAACCGGGGCAAGCAACCCGCGAAGTGATGTACGGCGAGCGATGAGCCGATTCTTTGATCTGGTTTCGAAGCCGGCGCGCGAGATGAGCGGATTCCCTCCGCCGCCGGCGCCGAGGCGGTCATCCCTTAACGCTCAGCCTTGGATCATTAAGCTCGACTCCAACGAAAATCCATTTGGTCCATCGCCGCGTGCGGTCGAGGCGATGCAGCGGGCACTGGCTGCCGCGAACTCTTATCCTGACAACGATTGTTCGGAGTTGCGCCGCAAGTTGGCGGCGCACCATGACGTGCCGACAGAGCAAGTCCTAGTGACCGCGGGATCGACCGCCATGCTGGGGTTGCTATGCCAGACGATGCTCGCGCCGGGCCTGAATGCGGTGACCAGCGAACGGTCGTTCGTGGTTTATTCGATGGCGGTGCGCGCAGTGGGGGCGCAGTTGATTGAGGCGCCGATGCGCGACGATGGGTTTGATCTGAGCGCGATTCTGGAAGCGATCAACGAAGATACGCGCGTCGTGTTTCTGGCGAATCCTAACAATCCGACAGGAACGATGCTCGAGGCCGAAGCCGTAGATAAGTTCATTGCCGAAGTTCCGGGGCATGTGGTGGTGGTTCTGGACGAGGCTTATTACGAGTTTGCGTCGCACTTCGCGGTGCGGCGGAAGGTTGAGTATCCGGGGTCGCTGAAATATCTGCGACCGGGCGCCAGCGTAGTAGTGTTGAGAACGTTTTCGAAAGCGCACGGACTGGCTGGACTGCGCGTGGGATATGGCTTGGGTCCAGCAGAACTGCTGGCTTACTGCGCGCGCATGCGCGATACGTTTTCCGTGTCGTCGGTGGCGCAGGCCGCCGCTGTGGCGGCGCTCGACGACTTGAATCATGTTGGACGAGTCGTTTCGAACAATGCGGAGCAGGCGCAGGTTCTGGGTGTTGGATTGTCCGAAATGGGATACCGCGTGGTTCCTACGGCGGCGAACTTTCTCTATTGCGACTCGGGACAGGATGCTCTGGGATTCTCGGAGCGATTGCGCGGTGAGGGGGTGAGCGTGCGTCCGTTGGGTGGGTGGGGTGCACCGAATTGTATTCGAGTGAGCATTGGGACGCCGGAGCAGAATCAGGTTTTTCTGAGTGCGACGCGGAAGGTGGGCGGGACGACTTAGATGTACCTCAGGGGCTGAAGCCCTTTGCTTGCGAAGCGCTTTACCGCAGCGCTGAAAGCGCTGCGCCACCCAAAATCGCCACCCAAAATCAAGTTCTCAGCTACGATGCCGGGATTCTCGCAGCGCCGAAGAGGCCTGCGTCGCTGCCGAGCAGGGCGCGGGTGATGATTGTCTTTTTGCGCGTGTAACCTGCGACATGAGCGGATGCGCCTTCCTTCCGATCAAGCGGATCCTCCGGCGCCGTTGAGGCGTAGACAAGAGAACGCTCGCGCAATTCTGCAAACATTTGCGGGGCGAAGGCATCCCATGCGCTAGCAACGCCGCCGCCAATCACAAACATGTCCATGTTCAGCACGTTGATCAGGCCCGCGAGCAGGATTCCCAAAACCTGTCCGAAGCGGTGGAAGATGCGGCGTGCATCCGGGTCTCCTTGAATGGCGAGGTTGTAAATCGAACGGGCGCTGAACTCGGGGTCGGAGTTGGCAGCCTTCGCCAGGCCGGGCGCTTGCCCGGCGGCAATCGCCTCGCGCGCCATGCGCACAACTGCCGTCGCCGATGCATAGCGCTCGGCACAACCGTGATTGCCGCATCCGCATGGAACGCCGTCGGGTTCGACGGTGACGTGGCCAAACTCACCCGCCATGCCGTTCATGCCGTAGAAGATTTTACCGTTCAAGACGATGGCGCCACCGATGCCAGTACCGAGTGTGATCATCGCCATGTTGTCGACGCCGCGGCCTGCGCCCATCCATTTTTCGCCGAGCGCGGCGACTTTGGCGTCGTTATCGAGAAAGACGCGGGCGCCGAGACGGCGCTCGATTTCGTCGCGCACGGGATAGTCGGACCATCCGGGAAGATTGGCGGACTTGCACATCATCCCTGTCTCCCTGTCGATGATGCCGGGGACGCCGATGCCAGCGCCGACAAAGCGGCCGCTGCCGCGATATTGTTCGGTCAGGCGGTGGATGGCGTCGCACATTTCGCCGATGACGTGATCGCGGCCGAGAGCGACTTTGACGCCGAGAGTAATTTTTTCGAGAAGCTGGCCGTCTGTGCTGACCGCGGCGATGCGCAGGTTGGTACCGCCGAGATCGACTCCGATGGAAAAATCAGGCATGGGCAGAAGGGTACCAGAAACCTCGGCTGGTTTTCTCGGGCTGCGCTGCGGGCAATGAAAAAGCCTTAACCACTAAGGACACTAAGGTACACGAAGGAAAAACAAGGACACCTGCTTCTTTATTTCTGGCAGTTGGGGCAGTAGTGGCTGCTGCGGCCGGCGATTACGACTCGCTTGATGGGCGTCTTGCAGACAAGACACGGGTCGCTCTCACGACCATAGACGCGGTGCTGGAGTTGGAAGAATCCTTCTTCGCCGTCAGCGTCGACGTAGTCGGAGATGGAGGATCCACCCAGGGCGATTGCTTCTTTCAAAACTTCTTTTACCGCGACGAGAAGCTTGGCGAGTTGGTCGCGGGTGATGGTCGAGGCGCGGCGTCTTGGGCGCAGGCCAGCACGGAAAAGAGATTCATCGGCGTAAATGTTGCCGACGCCGCGCAGAAGTTTCTGATTGAGAAGTGCGCTTTTGATGGGAGTCTTGCGTCCGTGGAACAGTTTCAGGAAGCGGTCGAGATCGGCTTCCAGCGGCTCGATACCGGCGGCGTCGAAGTCTCCCGACTGCGCGACGCTCAGGCGGCCGAAGCGGCGCGGGTCGACGAAGCGCAGTTCCCTTCCCGAGGACAATCTGAGGATGGCATGGGTATGCTTGGCGACTTCCGTTTCCGGCTCGCATACTCGCAGGCTGCCGGTCATGCCGAGGTGGACTATCCATTGAGCTTTGGTGGATGTGGGGCGGGCGTCCACGCTCGCCTCGGCGTGTGGGATCGATGAAGTCTGGGTTTTCTTCGGCTTGCGATCCGCTCTTCGGCCTTTCGCGGGCGAGGGCGCCCGCGCCACATAATCTCGATCTTGTTCCAGGTCGAAGACGATGTGCTTGCCCATGCGTCGGACGGACGCGATGCGGCTGTGTTCCAGAGTCGCGGCGATCGCGGATGCGGGGGACTTCAAAGGCTCTTTCTTTTGGCCTAGCCAGACGGATTCGACGGCATCTCCGGTGACGCGTTTGGCGAGGCCGCGGGCGATCGTTTCGACTTCGGGGAGTTCGGGCATGGTCGTGGATCAACACCGGGGCTAAAGCCCAATCGATTCTAAACGACACTACGCGGCCCTGAAGGACCGCTCTTCCACGTTCAATCGGCCTGCACCCGCCGACTACTTCTTCAGGAACGTTCCCTGCTCCAGTTCCTGGAACGCTTGCTTCAATTGCTCTTGCGTGTTCATGACGATGGGACCATACCATGCGACCGGCTCTTCCAGCGGCTTTCCTGACACGAGAAGAAAACGGACTCCATCTTCTCCGGCTTGCACCGCGACTTCGTCACCACGGTCGAAGACGACCAGCGAGCGGTTCTCGGCGTCGGCGGGAGGTTTAGTGTCGGCCCATCCGACGCTCTCGGTCGGGACGGAGAGCGGGCCCGAGGCATTGCAGAATTTTCCGTCTCCGGCAAAAACGTAGGCGAAGGCATGGCGCGTGGTTTCGACGGGTAGCATCTTTCTTTTTCCCGGCGGCACTGACACGTCGAGGTAAATGGGATCGGCGGCGACTCCTTCGACGGGGCCGGACTTGCCCCAGAAATTTCCGCAGACGATGCGGACGTGCGTGCCGTCGTCGTCGGTGACTTGCGGGATGTCTCCGGTCTTGACTTCCTGATAACGCGGCGGGGTCATTTTCAGAGCCGAAGGAAGGTTCGCCCAAAGTTGGAAGCCGTGCATGCGACCGGTGGGATCGCCCTTGGGCATTTCCTGATGAATGATGCCGCTGCCGGCCGTCATCCACTGCACGTCGCCGGCGGCGATGGCGCCGTGGTTGCCCATGCTGTCGCCGTGTTCGACGGTTCCGGCGAGAACGTAGGTGATGGTCTCGATGCCGCGGTGCGGATGCCAGGGAAATCCGGCGAGGTAGTCCTCGGGAACGTCGTTGCGGAAATCGTCGAGGAGCAGGAACGGATCGAAGTCGTGGGTGTTGCCGAAGCCGAAGGCGCGGCGCAGGTGCACTCCAGCACCTTCGAGCGTGGGCTTGGATTTGATAAGGCGCTTGACCGGTCGAATGGACACTGGGATCTCCGTATCTTGACGGCGATTGAAAAGACTGACGAAAAGGATTTGATGCGCCAGGGTACCGGCAAGACGCAGCCACCTTCGAATTGACCGCCAAGACTCACGTTTGGCGCCATCGAGTATACGATTTTCGGCCCTTCCGGCGTTCGCGGGCAATCTGAGGGCGTGCCGGGGCAAGTCAGTTGCCTTGAGGTAGAAAAGGCTGGGATTCGGCCAGCTACGACTTCTAGTCTTTTAGCGGGACCACAGCGCTGCCGTCGCGGCAAAAAGTGGCGACTCGTTGCAGGTCGCCATTGGCACGGGGAACGGTCATCACAGGGCCGTAGCAGTAGACAGCGTGGCCGGTGGCGGCGAAGTACCACCGTCCGCCCTTGGCGTGCTTGGCGATCTGGGAGGTTGGCTGGGGTAGAGGTCTTTGGGGTGCCCATGGGGCGGCGGGCAGACTGAACATCAAGGCTAGGGTCAGGACCTTC
This sequence comes from uncultured Acidobacteriaceae bacterium, assembly GCA_963832015.1. Classification (GTDB taxonomy): domain Bacteria; phylum Acidobacteriota; class Terriglobia; order Terriglobales; family Acidobacteriaceae; genus Sulfotelmatobacter. Next base: position 26,641 of record CAWHSR010000006.1, on the reverse strand, counting down.
ATGGTTTACCGACTTTCCGCTTTGCTACTGCTACCGAGAGTGAAAGTGCCGCAGTGTTCAGTTTCGTAAATCTTGCTTCTTTACAATCCTCGTGCTGTTTCGTGCTCAGATCGTGATCAGGGTTCGGACATCGTCCACCAGATCGGCCGCCGGCTTCGACGGCATTTTGAAATCTGGTTTCTGCTTGGCTGACTGGCTCTGAGCACGTTGTTGCTGCGGTCCTGCCTGGGAAGACGGGGCCTTACTGGTTGGGGACTGGGTCGACGGGGACTGGGTCAATGGTGCCTGGGTGGACGGGTACTGGGATGACGGGTTCTGGGTCATGGGGGTCTGGGTCTTAGCCGATGCAGCCTGGGTGGTGTCCTGCGCCGCCATTTGCTGCTTCACGACGGAGAGTTCGTTGCTATCGCGGAAGAGCTCGTGAATCAGGGCGCGCTGCGATTCGATGGTCCGTCCCTGCTCCACAATCAGCATGGTCATCAAACCATAGGAGAGCAGAAACAAGACGGTCAGCAGCGGCAACCAACCGTGCTTTTTGGGAGTGACGGGGACGGCAATACTCTGTGCCGCGGGTAGAGTGTTGGTCCCAAATAGACTTGTCAAGTGGCACCCCGGTCTTCGCCCCAAACACGCAGGCAATGAGAGAATTGCACACAGAGAACCATCGGGGGCGACCCGGTCAAAGATATGATAATGGGGCACTTAACGATCTTTCAGCGGGAAGCCGTGAAGCCGGAATGTGCAACTCAGTGCACATTATGAGTAAGCGGGATTTGTTGGGTGAGCTCGGTTCGCCTTGCAATCGCCCGTCTGGCGCAGCTTTGCAGGCGAATCGTCTGACAGGACATGGCCCTTTTCGGGGAATTTTGATTACTCCGGTTACTTTTCCAGAACGCCCTGATCTCCTAAGATCATCAGTTCGTAAAACAACAAACTCCTCTTATTTCAGGGATCGCTATCATGCGTAAGTGGTACGTTCTGACACTCTTTCTCCTGTTCTTAACGCTCTTTGGACCCGCACGAGTGGCCCAAAGCCAACAATCGACCAACTCACGGCGGATCACGCGACAGGTCGCCCCCGTCTACCCGGACGTAGCCAAGAAAATCAATCTCGGAGGCACGGTGAAGGTGATCGCCGTGGTTGGGGCGGAAGGAGAGGTAAAGTCGGTAGAACCGGTAGGCGGCAGCCCGGTGCTTCTGAAGGCGGCAGAAGACGCCGTAGCCAAATGGAAATATGCTCCTGGTGGCGAATCCAGAGAGCCCGTCGAGCTGCATTTCACTCCGTAGCCGGACTGCCGGGGCTACGAGTGTTCCACATGACGGAACTTTACTTGCCTAGCACGAGCTTGGCGATGGTCGCGAGTTGCATGTTAGACGTGCCTTCGTAGATCTTGCCGATCTTGGCGTCGCGCCAGTACTTCTCGACGGGATAGTCTTTGGTAAATCCGTAGCCGCCATAGATTTCGATGGCCAGTGAGGTCACGCGCTCGGCAACCTGCGAGGCGAAGAGCTTGGTCATGGCGGCTTCTTTTACGAAGTTCACGCCAGCATCCTTCATGCGCGCGCAGTTGTAAACCATCAGGCGGGCGGCCTCGATCTCGGTAGCCATTTGGGCGATCTGGAACTGGATGCCCTGGAACTCAGAGATGGCTTTGCCGAACTGCTTGCGCTCGACGGCGTACTTGCAGGCGAACTCCCAAGCACCACGGGCCAAGCCGATCATCTGAGCGCCAATGCCGATGCGGCCTTCGTTCAAGGTCTCGATCGCGATTTTGTAGCCTTTACCCGGCTCGCCCAGAACGTTCTCCTTGGGCACGCGGCAGTCTTCCAGAATCAGCTCGCAAGTGGACGACGCTCGGATGCCGAGTTTGTCTTCCTTCTTGCCGACCGTGAATCCGGGGAAATCTTTCTCGACCAGGAACGCGGTGATGCCTTTGTATCCAGCGCTGGGATCGAGCGTGGCGAAGAGCACGAATAGTCCCGCCTCCTTCGCGTTGGTGATCCACAGCTTGCGGCCGTTCAGCACATACTCGCTGCCTTTGAGCGTGGCGCGGGTTTGCAGCGCGAAGGCGTCAGAGCCTGAGCCGGCCTCGCTGAGGGCATAGGCGCCTGCGGTTTCAGTGGCCATCCTGGGCAGGAAGCGCTTCTTCTGCTCTTCCGTTCCCCAGCGCAGCAGGGCGTTGTTTACCAGCGTGTTCTGCACGTCGACGATGACACCGGAGGAGGCATCCACGCGCGACAGTTCCTCCACGGCGAGAATCGCTTCGAAGAACTTGGCACCGCCTCCACCGTACTGCTCGGGAATTTCGATGCCCATCAAGCCCAGCTGGAAGAAATCGTGGATGAGACCCTTGTCGAAGACAGCCTTCTCGTCCATCTCTTTCACGAGAGGGCGAATCTTCTCATCGGCGAACTGGCGGATGTTGTCGCGGAAAAGAATTTCGTCTTCAGTGAGGGTCGTTAGAGGGGCGGGAACGGCAGCCTGCAGCGTGGTCTCGGACATAGAGGCACCTTCAAAAGCTTAAGATAACAAACCCGTAATTTTAACACTTGCTAGGGACACCATTGGGATGACGCCACCCAGTGATAAGGGATGGCTATTTGGGGCGGGAGTGAACCAATTTCAAGCCATCCGCCTGCAGGATCCGCTTGATCTGGCTGCGAGCGTGGACTGACCATGGTCCTGACGTGTCAAGCTTCACGTAGGCTTGCCAGTGTTTGAGGGCCTTGCGCGGCTCGCGGATCTTTTCGAAGGCCAGCGCCAGATTGTAGTGCGCGTCGGCGTAGGTCGGAGCGAGTTGCAGAGCGGTCTTGTAGGTCTGAATTGCTTCCTGCACGCGGCCAGTCTCATCGAGCACATTGCCGAGATCAAAGTACGCGAGGGAGTAGCGCGGGTCGGCTTCAATCGCCTGACGATAGTGCCGTTCCGCTAGAGAGAAATCCTGGCGGTTGTAATAGAGCGTGCCGAGATTGATGTGGGCGGCAGCGTGTGTTGGCTGGATCGCGAGCACCTGATGATAGGCGGCAATGGCCTCGGGCTGAGTGTTGGGATCTTCTTCCAGAGCGATCCCGCGCGCGAACCATGACGTAACTTCGTTCTCACGGGGACCGGGATCGGACTTCGGTATCGGCGTGCTGGTCAGAACTTTTTCGCGCTCGGAAAAATCCATCAGAAACTGGCCCGCGATCGGCTCCAGCAGTTTGCCGTCGTGCCGGAACGCCACGCGATGCTTCGCCGTGGACCGGGCACTGGCCTCGAGGAGCGGCTTCTCCACGCCCAAGGCCTGCTTGCGCATGGCGTCGAGCGACTGGCGAATCACAGCCGGACGCACGCTCATGGCACAGAGGTCGCGCACTTTCTTGATTTCGAGGAGATCAGAAAAGGAATAGGTTTCGACAGACGTTACCAAGCCGTTCCGCTCCCAGTTGGCTAACTGGCGCGGAGTTACGTGAAGGATCCTCAGTAAATCGGCTCGACTGTACACGGTAACGCTCAACCCACAACGGAACTATGCGATCATTATCTTCAACTTGTAGCAGAAAACGCAACTGCAAACACTGTGAAAAGCTGTGGAGAACCTGGATGATTTACATGCAGCGAAAATGGTGCAATTGCGGTTTCAGACCGCGACCACGGCCGCCTGATAGTCCTCGTAGGTGCCTTTGAAGTCGGTGATCTTGTGATCGCTCTCGAAGTGCCAGATGCGCGTGGCGACTTCGTCGATCAGATCATGATCGTGGGTGACGAGAAAAACCGTTCCCTGATAGCGCTGCAAGGAAATGTTCAGCGCGTTGATGGCTTCCAGGTCGAGGTGGTTCGTGGGTTCGTCGAGCACAAGCACGTTCGGCTTTTGCAGCATCAGTTTGCAGAAAAGCAGGCGGGCAGCTTCGCCGCCGGAGAGGACGCTAGTGGACTTGGTGGCCTCATCGCGCTGAAAGAGCATCTGCCCGAGGATTCCGCGCAGCTCCTCGGTGACGGCTGCACCATCCCACTGATGCAGCCACTCAATCGCTGTCGTGCCACCTTCGATCAGGCTGCGGTGATCTTGCGCGAAATAACCGATGGAAGCTTCGTGTCCCCAGAGAACCTTGCCGGAATCGATGAAGGGACCGTCGTAACCGCTGGTCTTGCGGAGTTCGGCATCCGGCGTGGTCGGAGAGTTCGCCAGTAGGGCATTCAGCAGAGTGGTCTTGCCGGCACCGTTGCGTCCCATGAGCGCAATTCTTTCGCCACGGATAACACTGGCGGTGAAATCGCGAATGACCTGCTTCTCGCCATAGGCCTTGCCAAGGTGCTCGATTTCGAGAATGTGCTTGCCCGAGGGGCGCTTCTGCTCGAACTTGATGAACGGCCGCTGGATGTTGGACTTGGCCAGCTCCGTCACCTGGAGACGCTCGACTTCTTTGCGGCGTGACTGCACCTGGCTCGAACGCGTACCGGCGGCGAATCGAGCGATGAACTCGTTCAACTGCGAAATCTTCTTTTCGCGCTGCGCGTTCTGCGATTCAATTTGAGAGCGGACCTGCGTCTTGGCCACGACCATGTCATCGTAGCTGCCGGTGTAGGTGATGATGGTTTCGTAATCGATGTCGGCGATGTGAGTGCAGATGCTGTTCAGGAAGTGGCGGTCGTGGGAGATGGCGATCACGATACCGTCGTAGACATTCAGAAATCCCTGCAGCCAGTGGATCGAGTCCAAGTCCAAGTGGTTCGTAGGTTCGTCGAGCAGTAGCGCTTGCGGATGACCGAATAAAGCCTGCGCCAGCAGCACGCGAACCTTCTGTCCGCCCTGGAGCTCGCCCATCTTGCGGTTGTGCGCCTCGTCGGGAATATCGAGGCCTTGCAGCAGAATGGCGGCGTCGCTCTCGGCGGTGTAGCCGTCCTCTTCGCCCACGATGCCTTCGAGTTCGCCGAGCTTCATGCCGTCGGCGTCGGTGATCTCAGGCTTCTCGTAGATGGCGTCGCGTTCCTGCATGGCCGCCCACAGACGCTTGTTGCCCATGATGACGGTGTCGATCGCGCTGTAGGCGTCGAAGGCAAACTGGTCCTGACTCAGGACTCCCAGTTTGCGGGGACGGACCACCGTCCCTTTTTGCGGCTCGAGTTCGCCGCTGAGCAGCTTCATAAACGTGGATTTTCCGGCGCCGTTGGGCCCGGTCAGGCCGTAGCGCTTGCCCGGCGTGAACGCGGTGGAGACTTCATCGAACAGTATTTTGGCGCCGTAGCGCATCGACACATTGCTGACTGAGAGCATTTGTTTTTGTAACTTCTTCAGGACCTGCGAGGAATTCCGCCAAGACGGTGCGCAGCTGGAGTTAATAGAATACCATGGCGGGCCTCGATTCCAGCGGTCCAGGAATCGATAATCGCGCCAGGAATGTCACTAAAGTGGGGCGTAATGCGAATGGCGCGGGGCTCTGGCCAAATGATCAAGAGCCCCGTCGGGACGTTCTTTCGGCTAGTTCACTCGCTACATCTTGGTGTTCGCGATCGCCTCCGTCACCGCAACCGAACCTTTGAGCACAATCTCCTCCGACGAGCGGCCAACGAGAATGCCGAAGGTTCCCGGCGAGATGCGCCACTGTTTCGCCGCCGGATCGAAGTAGGCGAAGGAGCGGGCATCGAGGTTCACGGAAACGTGCTTGGTTTCCCCAGGTTGCAGCATGACCTTTGTAAAGCCTTTCAACTCCTTAGCTGGACGGGCGATTTTGGAATGATCGTCCGCAACATAGACCTGCGCGACGTCGGCTCCAGCCCGATCTCCCGTGTTGGTCACGTCGAAGGAGACGGTGTAGAGCGCATCGGCAGCGCCGGTAGCCGGGGCAACCGTCACGTTCGCGTATTTGAATGTCGTGTACGAGAGCCCATAGCCGAACGGGAACAGGGGCTTCACGCCGTTATGCTCGTAGCCGCGGTAGCCGACAAAAACACCTTCCTTGTAGACGACGCGATTGGTGTCGCCTTCTGGATAGTAGGTTGCGAATGTCGGATTGTCTTCGCGGCGCCGCTCGAAGGTGGCGGGAAGATGCCCTGAAGGATTCACCGCGCCGAAGAGTATCTCGGCGAGCGCAGTGCCTCCCTGCTCGCCGGGATACCACATCTCAACATAAGCGGGAACATGGTCGAGCCAGCTGCCGGGATCGACGTTGCCGCCCGAGGTAACCGCGACCACGGTCTTGCGGTTCGCGGCAGACAGTTCGCGAATGAGTTCCTCCTGGCCAAAAGGCAAATCGAACGTGCGGTCGGCTCCTTCCGATTCGCTGTCAGGGTCGAAGCCAGCTGCGATAACGACGAGGTCGACTTTCGCGGCGATAGCCTTAGCAGCATCGCTGACAAGTTTGCGCTGATTGGCGATACCTACGCGCAGTCGGCCGCCAACGGCGGAATGCTGGAAGTCCTCGACCACTACCTTGTGGGGGCCGGCCGAGAGCTGCACGGTGACATGCGGCTGCAAGGCTCGCGCGATCTGCCAGTTATCGATGAGCAGTTTGTCGTCGACGTACAGCCGATTGCCGTTCCCCTCGCCACCGCCCTGCAGAACGACTTCGTAGGGGCCGCTCTCGGAAGCGATGTAGTAGCCGCTCCAGCGGCGCGACAACTCAATTTTTCTGCCAGAGGCGAATTGAGCCAGAGCGGCTTCGAAGTCGCCGGCGAAACTCTCCCAACTGGTTCCCGTGACGTTGATGTGATTCAGCGTCGAGGTGGACTTGGGAGTGCCCTCGAGTTTGGTGTTGGGAAATACTTCCACGGTCACGCCGCGCTCACCACCCTGGGCCGCGGTCATGAAGTCGGTTGTGCGCGCAAGGTCCGTCATGGTGGGCAACCCGCGTTCGTAGTAGATAGTGCTCGAGGAACCCAGGAAATTGCCGATGCCTTCCAGCACCGTCACAGGCGCGAAGGCCGCGGCGTGGGCGCTTCCGCCGCCAACCATCTGCGCGGGATAGGCATCCGGCCCAACTACCAGAACCGACTTCGTGCTGGCCTTATCGAGCGGAAGCAAATTGGCATCATTCTTCAGAAGCACCAAGCTTTCGCGCGCGGCATCGAGCGCGACCTGCTGGTCAGGCTGGCTGTATTTTGAGAGCGAGAGATCGGTTTGAGTGCGGTCGAGCCAGCCGAAGCGCGCTGCGGTCTCGAGGATGCGCGTGATCTTTTCGTCAATCGTTGCGGTCTTGACGCGGCCGTCCTTCACGGCAGGAAGAAGGTTTTCCTGGTTCATAAACGCGCCTCTGGGCATTTCGAGGTCGAGCCCGCCGTTGGCGGCGGCAACTCCGTCGTACGTGGCGACCCAGTCCGACATCATCACGCCGTTGAAGCCCCAGTCTTTCCGCGCGACGTCGGTATTGAAGTAGCCGTTCTGCGTCATGTGCTGGCCGTTGGTGAAGTTGTAGGAATCCATGATGGCGCCGACGTGGGCGCGCTTCACAGCCATCTCAAAGGCCGGCAGATAGATTTCGCGCAGGGTGCGCTCGTCGATCACGGAATCGGAATCGTGCCGTAGGAACTCGGAGTTGTTGCCCAGAAAATGTTTGATAGTAGCGCTCACACCCTGGCTTTGCATTCCGGTGACATAACCCGCAGCCATAGTGGAACTCAGAAACGGATCTTCGCCGAAGTATTCGAAATTGCGTCCATTGACGGGCTGGCGGTAGATGTTCACTCCCGGGCCCAGCATGAAGTGGATGCCACGGGCACGGGCGTCTTTGCCGATTCCGGCGCCGACGCGTTCGGCCAGAGCAGGATTCCAGGTCGCGGCCAATCCAATGCCGGCGGCGTACACCGTCGACGGAAAGCCGGAGTTGGAGCGCACTCCAACCGGACCGTCGGACATTTCAAATGCGGGCAACTTCAACCGAGGCATGGCGCGAATCGCAAAGCCGGTACCCCCGATATAGTCGATCTTCTCTTCCAAAGTCATTTGCTGCACGAGGGCAGCGGCTTTGTCATGGTTTGTGTCGGAGGATTGTGCGAAGAGTTGGAATGCGGTGAGGAGGATCAGTACGAAGACAGAAACGACGTGGTTCAGTCTTAATTTCACCCGGGGCTCCCTTGCCCTTTCGCGTCACGGAGAAAGGGCATCAATAAACCGAGGCGGATTATATCGGAGACTCATCATGGAGTCTGTGATAGTCGCCTCGGGCCTGCTTAGGTTAGTTGTGCTGGGCCGAACTCGCATCCACCAACTGCTGTACCGGAGCAACGACCATGAGCAGCAGATCGTCCATCGGTTTTTTGGATTGCTCGAGGAGCGCAGTCTGCTGGGTCTTCCAGGAATCGGGAGCAGTCTGGCCTTTATCGAGATAATCGAGTGCCTGCAGACCCGCGGTTCCCAGCGCAGAAAGATCCTGCGACAAGGGCACGTCCGCCTGCAGGAGATAGGTCTGGCTGAGCAGGGGCCGCAAGCGGGCATCGTTATCCCGCCAGGTGGTGAGCCACATGCGAATCTGCGCCTCGGCTTCCTGATCTTTGTAGCCGCTCTTGACGAAGGCCTGCACCAGATCACTGAAGTGGCGTGCGGTGTCGCTCTCCGGGCTGACCGCATCGATCATGCGAGTCAAGGGAGAGTGAAAATCGATGGGACCTTTTGCGTCGCTCCAGCGGTTGTAATCCTTGACTGGTTCGACAACGTCGGCCAGATTGCGTAGCGCCGAAATGTCGGCCGGGCCTGCCATGCGATGCAGCATGTGCGGACGCGCGCTGCGATGCGTCAGGCCCATGAATTCCAGTTCAAGACTGACGGCATTCATCCGCGCGTACATCGAGGCGACGTCTGTGACACTCTGCGGAGACCACAGCCGCTCGGCGATCACCGCGTTGCGCGGCCAGATGTGCGAATCGATATTTTCGGGAGTGACCCACTCGGCCCACTGGCACGATTCGCCGCCCAGGATCAAGCTCTGTTCTTGCGGAGTCAAGGTTGCGGCCGCATCGGCCATCGGGTCGACAGCATAGTGCCGAACTGCTGGCCACATAAGGTCGAGGTAGTATCCAAACGACAGCAGGCCGCGGTAGCCCTGTTTCGCGGCTGCGGCAAGCGAGGCCTGTCCGCGCCAGGACTGTACAACGATTGTCTTCGGCAGATCCGGATGGATGATTTCGTCCCAGCCGACCATCGTTTTGTGATTCTTGGCTACGATCTTTTCCAGACGCTGGTTGAAATAGGCTTGGAGGTCCTGATTGTTCTTCATCCCGTGCGCGTGGATGAAGGCCTGAATTTGCGGGTTGGCATCCCACTGCTTGCCGTCGACCTCGTCGCCGCCGATGTGAAAGTAGGCGTCGGGGAACAGCTTGGCCATTTCAGCGATGAATTTTTCCAGGAACTTATAAGTCGACTCCTTCGTGGGATCCATGATCGGATCGATTCCGCCGCCGTCGAGCGTGTAGGGTCCAGCGCCGCTGGAAAGCTCGGGATATCCGATGAACCACGAGCGGCTGTGGCCGGGGATGTCGAATTCCGGCATCACGCGAATGCCGCGATCATGCGCGTAGGCGATGAGGTCGCGAATCTGGTCCTGTGTGTAGAACATGCCGTCGGAGCCCATTCCCGTGAGCTTGGGAAACACTTTGCTCTCGACGCGGAAACCCTGATCGTCGGAGAGATGCCAGTGCAGCACGTTCATTTTCACCGCGCCCATGCCGTCGAGGTTCCGCTTGATCACGTCGATGGGGATGAAGTGACGGCTTACGTCGATGAGCGTGCCGCGCCAGGGGAAGCGAGGTTGATCTTTGATGATGACGGCGGGGGCAGCGAATCCAGCAGGGCCAATCTGTACGAGTTGGAGAAATGTAGCCAGCCCGCGCAAGACGCCCAGCGTGGTTGGTGCCGTAAGCTTCGCGCCCGAATCAGCGACCGTTAGTTCGTAAGACTCATCCTCGCCAAGCTTCTGCACCGGCTGGAGGCCGTGGTCGGCGTGGACTTGCAACGTCGGGGCGGCGCCAGCTTTGGGACGGAATGGAATGCCGGTTTGCCGCGATAGCTGGTCTACGAATCGTTGAACGGCACCGTCGAGCGCGGCATCGTGGCTTCCGCCGACGGCGACGGAGAACGATTGGGTGATCACCAGCCGCCCCGTGCCAGCCTGAACGCTGGCGGGCATGGGCATTAAGTTAAATTGAGGTTGGGATTGAGCAGCGGCGAAGGATGCCAGTAATAAAATCGCAATCGATACAAGGACGTTTCGCATAGGGTTTCCCTGAGTATGTACGACTTCATGTCCGAGCGGCTAGCGAACGTCAGTGTCCGCCGCCCAGTTCCCGCACAATCCCGCCCACGAATTGTTTCGCATCGCCAAACAGCATCAGCGTGCGGTCGAGATAGTACAGCGGGTTGTCGATGCCAGCGAAGCCGGGGCTCATGCCGCGCTTGATGACCATGACGGTGTGGGCCTTGTCCACGTCGAGGATTGGCATGCCAAAGATCGGGCTCGAGTGATCGGTGCGGGCGGCGGGGTTAGTCACGTCGTTGGCGCCGATGATCAAGGCGACGTCAGTCTGCGGAAAGTCGCCGTTGATTTCGTCCATTTCGATGAGGCGGTCGTAGGGAATGTCGGCTTCGGCGAGGAGCACGTTCATGTGGCCGGGCATGCGTCCCGCGACGGGGTGGATGGCGAAGCGGACGTCGACTCCCTTCTTGGTGAGTGCGTCATACAACTCGCGGACTTTGTGCTGCGCCTGCGCAACGGCCATGCCGTAGCCGGGAACGATGACCACTTTATTCGCTGCCAACAGAATCGCCGCGGCTTCCTCCGGCGTAGCGCTGCGCACCGGCTTTGCTTCTTGTCCCGCGGCGGCCGAAGCCTGCACTTGGCCGAAGGCTCCGAACAGCACGTTGGTAAACGACCGGTTCATCGCCTTCGACATGATGATCGACAGGATGAGACCTGAAGAGCCGTCGAGGGCGCCGGCAATGATCAGAAGTTTTGAGTCGAGTACGAATCCCATGGCGGCCGCAGAAAGGCCGGCGTAGGAGTTCAACAGCGAGATCACGGTCGGCATGTCGGCGCCGCCGATCGGAATGACCAACAGAACGCCAAAGATCAGGGACACGCCAACGATGATCGGGAAGAAGATTTTTGCTTCTGGATGCAGCACGAGGTATACGGCGCTTCCGAGCGCAATGACAAATAAGAGAAGGTTGACGAAGTTCTGCCCTTTATACGTAATCGGACGCTGGGGCAGGATTTCCTGCAACTTTCCCGCCGCCATCAGGCTGCCGGTGAAGGTCAGGCCTCCGAGGATCACCTCCATCGAGAGGACCGACATCATGAACTTGGGAACGTTGGGGCTGCGCAGGTAGAACTCGGCGGTACCAACCAGCGTCACGCACAGTGCACCGAAGGCGTGGCTCAGCGCCGTCCGCTGGGGAACGGCTGTCATCTGCACCATGCCCAGCGGGATGCCGATGCCCGAACCCAGAACGAGAGCGATGATGATCCATTTGTAATCGACGATGCCGTGATGCAGCAGGGTGCCGCCGATGGCCAGCACCATGCCAATTTCACCGGCCAGAATGCCGTGGCGCGCGGTCGCCGGAGAACTCATCCACTTCAGCGAAAGAATGAACAGCGCGCTAGCGACGAGATAGATGATTTCGATGAGGTACTGGCTTCCAGCAAACTCAGTCATGATTGCGCTCAGTTACTTATTGGCCGGACGGCTGGTCTTGAACATCCTTAACATGCGGTCGGTGATGAAGAAGCCGCCGACCACATTGCTGGTGGCGGCGACAATGGCGATCACGCCCAGCACGGTCGCGAACGTGCTCTTCTTCTCGCCGACGAGCACGATGGCGCCAACGACGGCAATGGCATCGAGAGCATTTGTCAGCGACATGAGCGGCGTGTGCAGCAGGGGCGAGACGTGGCGGATGACTTCGAATCCAATGAAGGCCGCCAGCATGAACACGAAAAGTGCGTTGATCAGGTTGGAATTCATACGCTCCCTCGGGGGCTAAAGCCCCGGCAATCTTTTTCGGACTCGATCGCAGCGCTCGAAGCGCTGCGCCACCCAAAATCTGCACGGCTGAAGCCGTGTCTTCCCAACAGCAATAATCCAAACCGCTCGATCCGGCTATCCGCCCGCCGTCGCCAGCGCCGGCATCTTGAAAAACTCTCGCACACGGGCGTTCACCACTTCCCCGCCACTGGTAATCATGGTCTCGCGAATAATCTCATCCTGCAGGTTCAGCTGCAGCTTGCCCTCTTTGACCAGGTAAAGCAGGAACGTGCTGATGTTGCGGGCATACATCTGGCTGGCGTGATACGGTACGCTGGTGGCCAGGTTGATGGCGCCAATGATGGTGACTCCGCACAGTTGCACCGTTTTTCCGGTGTGCGTCAGTTCGCAGTTGCCGCCGCGCTCGGCGGCGAGGTCGACGATCACCGAACCTGGAGCCATTCCTTTTACCATGTCTGAGGTGATGAGCACGGGCGACTTCTTGCCGGGAATGACCGCGGCGGTAATGACCACGTCACTCTCCGCGACCACACGGGTCAGCAGTTCGCGCTGGCGCGCATAGAAAGTTTCGTCTTGCGCGGTGCCGTAGCCGCGTGCATCCTGCGCGTTCTGCGCTTCGATGGGAAGTTCGACGAATCGTCCACCCAGGCTCTGCACCTGCTCCTTGGCAGCGGGGCGCATGTCGTAGGCCGAGGCCACGGCGCCCAGACGGCGAGCGGTCGAGATCGCTTGCAGTCCGGCGACACCTGCTCCAATGACGAACACGCGCGCGGGCGTGATTGTGCCGGCGGCGGTGGTCATCATGGGGAAGATTCGCGGCGAGGTTTCCGCGGCCAGCAAAACGGCTTTGTATCCACAGCAAGTCGCCATCGAGGAAAGCGCGTCCATGCTCTGCGCGCGCGTGGTGCGGGGAATGAGTTCGACGGAGAACGACGTCACACCCGCCTGCGCGATCTGTTGGACGATGTCCGCAGAGCCGAGGGGCCGCAGGAAACCAATGAGCGTTTGGCCGCTGCGCATCAGCGGAAGATCGGCCTTGCCGGTAATGTCATTTGAGCCGTAGCACAGCACTTGCACCACAATGTCGGCGGCGCTGAACACGGCGGCGCGATCGGGCACAATCTTCGCGCCTTTGTCGGCGTACATCGCGTCAGGATACCCGGCCTCCTCGCCGGCCCCGGCTTCCACGATGACTTCGAGCCCTGCCTTGACGAGGTTGGGAATGGCTACGGGAACGAGCGCGACACGACGTTCCCCGGGATAGCTTTCTTTCGGAACTCCAACGATCACGCGGCTCTCATCCTTTCCGTGCCGATCGCCGAATAGTGGTGGCGCGGCGTTTCCGGGAGTGCCCGGCTGTGAGCGGATAGTCTTTCACGGGCTAGCCTGCAAATTCTGTGACACACGTCACGCAGACCCACACAAGGCAGACTAAAAACAGTAACAGATTGAGGGAGGAACTGGAAGGCGGGCGACGGGCAGCACGCTAGATTGCGTCCGCAGCGCCGATCTGCCTGAGATGATGAAGCAGATGCGTAAGATAATCCGTCGCTATAAATCGAAGAGTGACCGACTCGCCCGATCCGATGCGACACGGAGTCTCGAGCTTGGACCCAGGCAAATGCGCGATGACATGAGCAAGGTAGCGATTGTAAGCCGCCCACAGTGAGACGAGGAGCAGCCAATCTGCCTCTTGCGGCACTTGGACCCGCATGTTTCCCTCCTGGTCGTAGCCGGGAAAATCCAGGGATGCCTGCTGAGCCGCGCGGACGAATCGTTGGTGGTTGTTGGATGCTGAGTCGATCAGATGAGCGATCACTTGTTTGCGCGACCAGCCGCCCGACAATATTGGCTTGGTACTTTCCAGTGCTGATATCTCGCGCAGTTTGGGCTCCGCCGCCTCAATCACGGAAAGCAGATTTTCACTCAGCTCTTTCATTGGTCTCCTTCTGCTGCTCGCGCGCAAACCTGTAAAGCCACACTCTCGCCGCGCCGATGAGGTTCGCATCGTCTCCAAGAGAAGCGGGCGTGAGTTGCGTTTTCTCTGCCGGGACGAAACGGCATCCACTCCGGATGACTTCGCGGATGCGGTCGAGAAACAGCGGGGCGCTCTTCATCACGCTGCCACTCAGCACAATCGCGTCCGGTGTAAACAGGTTGATCAAATTGGCGAGTCCCAAGCCCAGGTAGTAGGCCTCATGCTCGATGGCCTGAAGCGCGACTTCATCTCCTTCCTGCGCTAGCTCGCAGATCTTCTTGGCGGTAATCCCCGGACGATGCAGATATGCCGCAGGCGCGTGGCTTTCGATCCACGCGACCATCGCCGGACCGGCAGCCAGTGACTCCCAGCAGCCGCGAAATCCACACGAACACTCAGGCCCTGCGGGATCGACGACGTGGTGTCCGACCTCGGGATGCGCGCCATCGACGCCACGGTAGAGTTGGCCGTCGAGAACGATTCCTCCGCCAATCCCGGTACCAACCGTCACGTAAATCAGGCGCGAACGATTCCGGCCCGCACCCCATCCGGCTTCGGCCAAGGCAGCAGCGTCGCCGTCGTTCTCGAGGGCCACGCGCACCTTGAAAATTCCTTCCAAATCTCGCACCGGGCTCTTACCCCGCCACCCGGGAAGAAAATCGACATCCCCGAATTCGCCGCGCATAGGATCGACTGGCCCCGTCGATCCGATGCCGATGCCGGAGAGCTCCACGCCAGCTGTTGCCGCAGTCTCTCGCAGCATGCGCGCGATCTGTTCAATCCCGTCGGAGTAACGATCTGGGTTGGTGGGAGCCTGCGTCCGCGAAAGCACTTTGCCGCTTTCATCGACAATGCCTACGGCGATCTTCGTTCCGCCGATGTCGACCGCGCCGATCATGAGTACTCCGGCGTGATCGCCCTCGCCTCCTCGATCGTCAACCGCCGTTTGTTCTTGTACGACAAGTTCGCCATGTGCACCGCAATCGCTGAGCGGTAGCCGATCTCCGGTGACGCGTTCGGAAGGGCGCGACTGCGCACGCAGTCGATCCAGTTCGCCATATGGTCTTGATTCTTGCTGGTGCCCTTCGCCGCTTCTCCGGTAGGACGATTCGTCTTCTCGGGCCAGTACTGTAGCGGCTCTTCGAAATGATGTTCCAGCGTGCCGTCGCTGCCCAGAATTCGGTCGGCCATGTCGTAGTGCTTGTTGCTGAACGTGGACTGCCAGGTCACCACCATGTCCGGAAAATCGAGCGTCACGACCATCGTATCGGGAACCTCGCGTCCATCCTTCTCAGAAAAGACACCGCCCGACATGTACGCTGCGGTCGGCAGCGACAGGTCGAGGGCACCCATGACCCAGGCGATCTGGTGCACCATATTCTCGGCGCAGTTGCCTCCGGCAAACTCCCAGAACAAGCGCCAGTTAATCAGCTTATAGGGATCAAATGGACGATCGGGCCGGCCATTGAGAAACGCGCTCCAGTTCACGTTCTGCGCGGTGCAGTCGGACGGGACCGGACGCACCCACTGGCCTTTGCCGTGGGGCGTGTTGCGGCTCATCCAGGATTCGACCTGCGTGACTTTGCCCACCCTCCCGTCTTTGATCCACTCCCGTGCGTCAGTCTGGGCGCCGGAACTCTGGTGCTGCAATCCGATCTGGATCACGCGGTTGGACGCCTTCGCTGCGGCCAGGCACTGGTCAGCCTCCGGAATCGACCAGGTCATCGTCTTCTCAGAATAGAGATCTTTGCCTGCGGCGAGCGTGTCGAGAAAATGCCGCGTGTGAATGTGGAGCGGGCTGGCCACGATCACGGCGTCGACGTCCTTCATGTCGAGCAGGCGGCGGTAATCGTCAAACGTCTGGATGCCGGGCACTTTGCTCTTCGCTTGATCGCGGCGGCGGCTGTAGACATCGGCCATAGCCACCACTTCGGCGCCATGAACGGCGCGAATCTGGTCCAGCAGATCGTTGCCGCGATCGCCCACTCCGATCATGCCCACGCGAACGCGATCGTTCGCGCCTAACACGGTGGAAGCTGGGTACGCCAGGACGGCGGCGGTCCCCATCGCGGCCTGCTTCAGAAAAGTGCGTCTGGTGTGATCGAATCTGATGTGATCAGTCATGCTTCCCCCTCATCGTTTTTCAAAATCCGTTCACAGTGCGTCGGCCTGCTGCAAAAGTTTTTTCATTCCCGACCAACTCTTGCGCGAACTCTCTTCGGGCGAACCGCCACCGCTCCAGTGCGTCTCCAGGCTCACCGCATAGTGGTATCCATCGCGCTTGAGCGCCTTGAACTGGCCCGACCAGTCGATCACTCCTCCGCCCATCGGAGCCCAATCGCCTTCGCCAATCTTGACGACATCTTTGCAGTGGCAATGGCCAATGCGTTCCTTCGGCAACAGATTGTAGCCATCGGGATATGGGATTTCTCCACTGGCCGCGGCGTTGCCCGGATCCCAGTTCAGCATGAGTGCCGGCGACGGCACCGCACTCAACACTTTCACGGCTTCCGCCGCAGTCGCAGTGTTGCACGCGGATTCATTTTCAAGCACCAGGATGATGCCCTTCTTCTCGGCCTTGGCTGCGGCATCGCGGAGCTTGTCGTTGATCGCGGCGCGGTACGGAGCCTGGTCCTCGAGCCTCCAGAAGTCGAAGCAACGCACGCGATCGGTCTGAAAGGCTTTGGCTAGGTCCAGGGAGCGCTCCAGCACTTCGTCCTGCTGCGGCAAAGTAAAGTCCGCCCCGAAACTCTTAGCCTCGCTGAACTTTGATTTGGGGGCGCCCGGCCAGTCAACCTTGAAGAGCGGGCTGGCGATGTCGGTCACCTTCAGCTGGTACTTCTCCAGAATGCGGCGCGCTTCGGCGACTTCCTTCTCGTCGAGCTTGACGATGTTCTTGTTCCACATGCCGCGCAACTCGATCCATCCCATGCCGAATTCCTGCGATGCTACTTCGCAGGCATGGCCGAAGTCCTGGGAAATCTCATCATTGATCACGGAAACGCGGAACGGCGACCTGCCATCGGCTGAGTTGAACCGTGAAGATGGGGCAAACCTGGACGCAGCCTTGGCCGCCGACATAGCAACCATTCCCGCGAGAAACTCGCGGCGGGCAAACTGGAAAGGCATGACCTGCTCCTGGCACTGCGTGGGTCACGACGAAGAAGGACGCAAACAAATCTACACTATGCAAAGGAAGAAGGGGTAGCGGTCACGGCCTGCGGCTGCGGGTTCGATACGACGAGTGGAGGATGCCAAAAACGACGAAGGATACGAAGAATCACGAAGGCCTTCGCTAAGCAGGCTTTCCCTTCGTGCGACTTCGTGTCTTTCGTGGTAAAGATTTTGCGCAAAACAAAACGCCCCAGACTCAAAGAGTCGTGAGACGTCTGTTGATCAGCCCTCCCCCAAGTGCTGCTCAAGGACAATCTAACTCTCCCCTCCGCGCCGGTAAATGGCTCGACTGGGCCATATATGGCACTAACGGGTAGGTGGGGTTCCGGCGGTGCCAAGTCATTGAAAACGTGGTTCGTCGAGCTACACCCCAATTGCCATAACGTTATCGCGCCTCAGGCACAATTTTGACATTCTTGTCGACTGCATCGGCTTGGAACCCTGCGAATGAGCGGATGTGGTCGCACTTTCTAGAGTCTCCGAATCTGTGCGCTATGTTGACTGGCCCGTCCGATTCGCATCGGTGCGAGTCTTCCTTCTGTTGGGCGCACGCCGGATTTGGGAGGTGAAATCAGGCGGCCACCTTACTTTGATCTGAGCGGCGTTCCCAGAAATCCTCGAAGCGTCCGCTGAGCTTGCTGCAGCGGAGGGCGATGATGGCGTTTGCGCCCTTTACGGTCCAGTGCATGCCCGCTCGCTTGAGCCGGGTGCCGACCACCACTTTACAGCCGGCCTCCACCACGCCAGTCGAAGTGCAGAAGCCTTGTTTGTGGAACTTTGGATATCGCATTCGGCATCGATTGTTCCGGATGTAGCGGATACAATCCCGTGCCTCTTTGTGCTGTCCTGCGTGGCGGTGCAGCGCTTGCACCAGGCATTTCAGGCGGCCCGCATCGAGTTCATCATAGCGCGCCTGAATCCAGAACTTGGCTTCTGGGCTGTCCCCATAAATGACCTTTCCCACCTGGCTGAGATGTTCTTTAGCATGAAAGCGGTCGAGAATCTGAGCGGCTCGCGGGAATAGTTCTGTCGCCGCGTTCCAAATCCAGGCTGAACCATCGCCCAGCACTACCGGGCGCTGAGCTTCGGTGAAACCACGGCGGTTGGCCTCACGCAGTACGCGCTCAGCGAAGTCGGAAAGGTTAGGGCTGGTATCTAGAGCAGCCGCGCTTTCAATCGCGGCCGAATAGGTCACCGATCCCGGATCGCGCACGGGCCTGCCTTCCTGATCACGCGATTCTGCGGTCCAGACGGTGACCAGCTTGGCTTCGCGGGTTTTGGCCGAGCCGTCGGCTTGCTTGCCCGCGCGATCCGCGACTTCTTGGGTGCGCATCGGCACCCCGGTTCCATCCATTCCCAAGTACATGGTGGGAGCCACTTCTCCGCTCTTTTCCACTTGCTGGTGTTCATCGACGGCGACCTCGGCGCCCAGCGCTTCTGCTGCTCTTTCCACCTGCTTGGCACTGACTTCCACCCCCGCCAATTCGTGCAATAACCCGCTGCTCTCTTCGAAGCTCACCAGCGCTGCCGCGCTGCCCGTCATGCGCAAAACGCCTGGCGTCAGCGAAAACGACTCCAGCCCCAGGGCTCGGTCCCGCGGGCAGAATCCGCTCTCGCATCGCTCACAGTGATAGTAAGCGCGTTGTAGGTGCAAAGGCCCCAGTACGCTTTCGAAGGTCTTTTCGTGACGGCCATGATACTGGGCGGAACCTCCACAGCGACAGGGCAGCTGCGGTCCCACGTGATCGCTGGTGTCCGTGTTGAGCCGTTGTTCCAGGGCACGCGCTGCCAAGCGCAAAGTCTGGCGCCGTGCCGCCATTTCTATGGCTTCGAAATCCAAGTCGGCGATCGACTGGCGCCCTAAGAGTGTTTCGATTTCCTGGACGATTTCGTTTTGAAGGTCGGTTTGGAGCCCCCTTTTACGGCCGCCTCTTTGGAAGCCGCCGGGGACGGTTCCAGTTGGGCATCGGCCCATTGTTCACAAGCCTCCCGATACTGCTCCATCTGTTCCAGAAACGTATGCCCTTGTTCGATTTGCTGCTGCGCGAGCTCGGCTTGTTCCGGGCTCAGATACCGGGAGTGGGTTTTGCCTGCCAGTCGGCCGTGTCAAGCTGTAATAGGGGCCGTGACGCGCTTTGGGGTCCTCTTGGCAGGGGCAGCCTGCTTTACCGCATTTCATGGTGCGCTCGGAGACCGATCCCCGGCGCATCGGTTTAGGTTGAGACAAAACTGCGGCCAGTTCACGTACGGACGAAGGTACATCCGGAGGAGTTTTCATGGGTCTATCCTACGGCATAATATTCCGTAGGATCAACCCAAAAAGAACGCTCTTCGCCTTTCTCCATTTCCATGACGTGCGCCCCCTTCTGTTCTCCTCTTTGAAAAATTACCTGTTTCGTGACAAGATTCCATCCTCGTCTAAATGAAGATCCTTCCGCTCACCGCAAACTGGAAGCAAGTTCCTTGTCGCCACGAAGTCCCGATCAAGTCGGGCTCTGTGGGACGAGCTTTCCTGTATGCGTTGCTCGCCACAAGCGCTTCTGCGATCTTCTCTACCACCGCGCTCGCACAGCAGGCGGATCCGAAGCCTGTGGTGGTGCAACCGGGCGCCCCCGGAACGCCGAGTAAAACGCTGCCGTCGTCGACCCGGGGCGTCCTGCCCCAACGATCGCCGGCGGACGTGGAGTTCATGCAGGGGATGATCCACCATCACGCCCAGGCGGTAGAGATGACAGCGATGATTCCATCGCATACGCAAAACAAAGAGCTGCGTTCCTTGGGAGCACGCATCAGCAGCTCGCAAGCGGACGAGATCAAGTTCATGAAACGCTGGTTGGCGGCGAGGGGCGAATCCGTTCCACAGGCAATGCCGAAAATGCCCGGCATGGATATGTCGTACGAAACCATGCCGCTGATGCCCGGAATGCTGACGCCGCAGCAAATGGAAGCTCTGAAGAAGTCGGCGGGCGCGGAGTTCGATCACTTATTTTTTGTGGGAATGATTCAACACCACAACGGCGCGTTGACCATGGTGAAAGATCTGTTCGACACCGCAGGCGCCGGACAGGACGCGGAGCTATTCAACTTCGCGACCGATGCCGACAATACGCAACGCGCCGAGATACGCATCATGGAAGCTATGCTGAAGAAAGAGAAACCCGAGGAGAAACGATGAAGCGATTGTCCAGTCTTGCCCTGTGTGTGATGTGGGTCGCCCTGATTTTTTGTTCCACTGTAAACCGAACGCAGGCACAAGCGGCGCCACCCTCCGCCCCAGCACAGAGCGAGGCGCAGAAGCCTGCGACCCCGCCATCCGAGAAGAACGCCGAAGGCGAAGAGGAGAATATTTTCGCTCCTGAGCCTGCCCCCACGCTGCCTCCTGGGATGACAGGATCGAATGCGGACGATCCCCGCGCCAAGCTGGCACCGGGGCTATATGACGCGGGCGAAGCTTCGATGGGCATCGAGCACCTCCTGCTGCTCAAGAAGCCGGACGCGTTTCAACTCGGAGCCACTGATCCCGATGATCCGAAAGTGGAGACGATGGTGGCGCGCCTCGGCATGGGGAACAACAAGAAGATTCCGAAAGCGGCGCACTTGCTGATCGCGGAGCTTGCCTTTGCCAACTCCGACCTTGCTTTCGAGGGAAACCACCTGTTCCAGGGCAATTTTTATGGCGTGAGTATCTACGACATCTCTAATCCAGCGAACGCCAAATTGCTGACCTCGATGGTCTGCCCGGGCGGACAAGGCGATGTGTCGATCTATAAAAATTTAATGTTCATGTCGGTAGAGATGCCGAATGGGCGCCTGGATTGCGGCGTTGACGGATTTCCGCCGGAACCTGCCCCACCCGCCGAAGCAGAGGATAAAGACAAGGACGATAAAGAAAAGACAAAGACAAGGACAAAGAAAAAAAGCACCCGCTCCCGGTCGCGCAAAAGGATCGCTTCCGTGGCGTAAGAATCTTTGACATCTCCGACATCACGAATCCAAAGCAGGTCGCAGCGGTGCAGACCTGCCGCGGATCCCACACCCATACCCTGGTGATCGATCCCAACGACAAGGACAATGTCTACATCTACGTGTCGGGAACGTCGTTTGTAAGGCAGCCGGAAGAACTAGCCGGGTGCTCCGGGGAAAAGCCCGATAAAGATCCAGATACGGCCCTGTTTCGCATCGATGTGATCCAAGTTCCAGTGGCGGCACCGCAGGACGCGAAGGTCGTGTCGAGTCCGCGCGTATTTATCGACCCGCGTACGGGCGCGATCAACGGCTTGAACAACGGCGGCACCCATGGCAAAAAGGGCGCGGAGAAGCCGGCGGACACCGACCAGTGCCACGACATCACCGTCTACTCGGCGATCGGTTTGGCTGCAGGCGCGTGCTCGGGGAACGGCATTGTGCTCGACATCAAGGACCCGGTGCATCCCAAGCGAGTCGATGCCGTGAATGATCCGAACTACTCCTACTGGCATTCGGCTTCGTTCTCGAACGATGGCAGTAAAGTCGTATTCACCGACGAGTGGGGTGGTGGCCTAGGCGCGCGGTGCCGTGCGAACGACCCGAACAAATGGGGCGCGGATGCCATCTTCCGTTTGCAGGACGACAAGCTGACTTTCGCCAACTACTACAAGTTGCCGGCCGCTCAGGGCGACTCCGAGAACTGCGTGGCGCACAATGGTTCTCTGATTCCGGTTCCGGGCCGGGATATTGAAGTGCAGGCCTGGTACCAGGGCGGGATCTCCGTGATGGACTTCACCGATCCAGCGAACCCCTTCGAGATTGCCTACTTCGATCGTGGGCCGATTGATCCGAAAGTTGTGGTGCTGGGGGGCGACTGGTCGGCGTATTGGTACAACGGCTACATCTACGGTTCAGAAATTGCGCGCGGACTCGACGTGTTCCAGCTGACGCCGACCAAGTTCCTGACGCAGAACGAAATCGACGCGGCCAAGACTGTCCGCGTGGCTGAGCTGAACGTGCAGAACCAGCAAAAAATCGAGTGGCCTGCCAAGTTGGTCGTGGCGAAAGCTTATGTGGACCAGTTGTCGCGGTCACAGGCTCTGCCGGAAGGTCGAATCGCAGACCTGCAGAAGGCTATCCAGAGCGCAGAAACGTCGCATCTCAGCAAGAGCTCTGCAGCAACACTGAAGCGGATGGCTCCGTCGCTGGAAAAGAGCGCAGCGGAGGCGAAAACACCGGCCGACGCCACGCGGATGCATGCACTGGCAGCCGTTCTGAAGCATCCATCGGCCTGAGCGGTGGCCCGGAAGAGCTCAAGAACGGATTGGCATCAGATGCAATCTGTCTCGATGAAGTGTTGTTGGGCGGGAGTGTGAAACGCTCTTGGTCCGATTGACACAATAATTGTGGAGCGAAACAGTAGTGCTCCTCGGCGTGCGACTCTCGGAATGAACAAGTGCATGTCGCTGACGCTCGTGTGCGGGAGATTCGTTTGACAATCAAATGACAAAGCAGTTGCATCCCAAACGATGATCAGCGAGTCCAACTTTTGTAGGAAATACGGGAGCAAAGACATGTGGATGCGATCATGCGCGGT
Source organism: uncultured Acidobacteriaceae bacterium (assembly GCA_963832015.1). Classification (GTDB taxonomy): domain Bacteria; phylum Acidobacteriota; class Terriglobia; order Terriglobales; family Acidobacteriaceae; genus Sulfotelmatobacter. The sequence continues at coordinate 3,970 of CAWHSR010000006.1, read as the reverse complement.
GTGTAAGGCCCTTCTGAAGAAACTCAGCTTGGGCGATTCCATCCGCTGTCAGTGCGGATGGGAATGGCGTGGCTAGTTGAATTTCCGACAAGGCTGTACATCGGCAAGAGAACTAACGATTTGAAGGACTGATCCGTGGCAAAAGTGATTGAGTTTTACATACCGAGCAGGTTTTCAACGCGAGTGAAGTGGCTTCCGCTCCAGGAACGGGGGAGAGTAATTGAGTTTTGCCCCCCTACAAAGAAATCTGCTTGATTTTCGGAGACCTCGCGAACAGGATGCGAGCTCGATCAAGAACCCGATTTCTGCTTCACGCCAGAAGACCGGGAAGTAGAGTGTCTTGATTCCGAATCTACGATCATCCCGAGATCGAGAACTTCCGTGAACTTCTGACGGCGTAGCCGATCAGTTGTTAGTTTCGTGACAAGATTCCATCCTCGTCTAAATGAAGATCCTTCCGCTCACCGCAAACTGGAAGCAAGTTCCTTGTCGCCACGGAGTCCCGATCAAGTCGAGCTCTGTGGGACGAGCTTTCCTGTATGTGTTGCTCGCCGCAAGCGCTTCTGCGATCTTCTCTACCACCGCGCTCGCACAGCAGGCGGATCCGAAGCCTGTGGTGGTGCAACCGGGCGCCCCCGGAACGCCGAGTAAAACGCTGCCGTCGTCGACCCGGGGCGTCCTGCCGCCAACGATCGCCGGCGGACGTGGAGTTCATGCAGGGGATGATCCACCATCACGCCCAGGCGGTAGAGATGACAGCGATGATTCCATCGCATACGCAAAACAAAGAGCTGCGTTCCTTGGGAGCACGCATCAGCAGCTCGCAAGCGGACGAGATCAAGTTCATGAAACGCTGGCTGGCGGCGAGGGGCGAATCCGTTCCACAGGCAATGCCGAAAATGCCCGGCATGGATATGTCGTACGAAACCATGCCGCTGATGCCCGGAATGCTGACGCCGCAGCAGATGGAAGCTCTGCAGAAGTCGGCGGGCGCGGAGTTCGATCACTTATTTTTGGTGGGGATGATTCAACACCACAACGGCGCGTTGACCATGGTGAAAGATCTGTTCGACACCGCAGGCGCCGGACAGGACGCGGAGCTATTCAACTTCGCGACCGATGCCGACAATACGCAACGCGCCGAGATACGCATCATGGAAGCTATGCTGAAGAAAGAGAAACCCGAGGAGAAACGATGAAGCGATTGTCCAGTCTTGCCCTGTGTGTGATGTGGGTCGCCCTGATTTTTTGTTCCACTGTAAACCGAACGCAGGCACAAGCGGCGCCACCCTCCGCCCCAGCACAGAGCGAGGCGCAGAAGCCTGCGACCCCGCCATCCGCAGAAGAACGCCGAAGGACGAAGAGGAGAATATCTTTCGCTCCTGAGCCTGCCCCCACGCTGCCTCCTGGGATGACAGGATCGGATGCGGACGATCCGCGCGCCAAGCTGGCGCCGGGGCTATATGACGCGGGCGAAGCTTCGATGGGCATCGAGCACCTCCTGCTGCTCAAGAAGCCGGACGCGTTTCAACTCGGAGCCACTGATCCCGATGATCCGAAAGTGGAGACGATGGTGGCGCAGCCTCGGCATGGGGAACAACAAGAAGATTCCGAAAGCGGCGCAGCTTGCTGATCGCGCAGCTTGCCTTTGCCAACTCCGACCTTGCTTTCGAGGGCAACCACCTGTTCCAGGGAAATTTTTATGGCGTGAGTATCTACGACATCTCTAATCCAGCGAACGCCAAATTGCTGACCTCGATGGTCTGCCCGGGCGGACAAGGCGATGTGTCGGTCTACAAAAATCTGATGTTCATGTCGGTAGAGATGCCGAATGGACGCCTGGATTGCGGCGTTGCAGGGATTTCCGCCGGAACCTGCCCCACCCGCCGAAGCAGAGGATAAAGACAAGGACGATAAGGACAAAGACAAGGACAAAGAAAAAAAGCACCCGCTCCCGGTCGCGCAAAAGGATCGCTTCCGTGGCGTAAGAATCTTCGACATCTCCGACATCACGAATCCAAAGCAGGTCGCAGCGGTGCAGACCTGCCGCGGATCCCACACCCATACCCTGGTGATCGATCCCAACGACAAGGACAATGTCTACATCTACGTGTCGGGAACGTCGTTTGTGCGGCAGCCGGAAGAACTAGCCGGGTGCTCCGGGGAAAAGCCCGATAAAGATCCGAGATACGGCCCTGTTTCGCATCGATGTGATCCAAGTTCCAGTGGCGGCGCCGCAGGACGCGAAGGTCGTGTCGAGTCCGCGCGTATTTATCGATCCGCGTACGGGCGCGATCAACGGCTTGAACAACGGCGGCACCCATGGCAAGAAGGGCGCGGAGAAGCCGGCGGACACCGACCAGTGCCACGACATCACCGTCTACTCGGCGATCGGTTTGGCTGCAGGCGCGTGCTCGGGGAACGGCATTGTGCTCGACATCAAGGACCCGGTGCATCCCAAGCGAGTCGATGCCGTGAATGATCCGAACTACTCCTACTGGCATTCGGCTTCGTTCTCGAACGATGGCAGCAAAGTCGTATTCACCGACGAGTGGGGTGGTGGCCTCGGCGCGCGGTGCCGTGCGAACGACCCGAACAAGTGGGGCGCGGATGCCATCTTCCGTCTGCAGGACGACAAGCTGACTTTCGCCAACTACTACAAGTTGCCGGCCGCTCAGGGCGACTCCGAGAACTGCGTGGCGCACAATGGTTCTCTGATTCCGGTTCCGGGCCGGGATATTGAAGTGCAGGCCTGGTACCAGGGCGGGATCTCCGTGATGGACTTCACCGATCCGGCGAACCCCTTCGAGATTGCCTACTTCGATCGTGGGCCGATTGATCCGAAAGTTGTGGTGCTGGGGGGCGACTGGTCGGCGTATTGGTACAACGGCTACATCTACGGTTCAGAAATTGCGCGCGGACTCGACGTGTTCCAGCTGACGCCGACCAAGTTCCTGACGCAGAACGAAATCGACGCGGCCAAGACTGTCCGCGTGGCTGAGCTGAACGTGCAGAACCAGCAAAAAATCGAGTGGCCTGCCAAGTTGGTCGTGGCGAAAGCTTATGTAGACCAGTTGTCGCGGTCACAGGCTCTGCCGGAAGGTCGAATCGCAGACCTGCAGAAGGCTATCCAGAGCGCAGAAACGTCGCATCTCAGCAAGAGCTCTGCAGCAACACTGAAGCGGATGGCTCCGTCGCTGGAAAAGAGCGCAGCGGAGGCGAAAACACCGGCCGACGCCACGCGGATGCATGCACTGGCAGCCGTTCTGAAGCATCCATCGGCCTAAGCGGGGACCCGGAAGAGCTCAAGAACCGATGGGCAACAGACGGCCAAGGATGAAGTGTTGTTGGGCGGGCGTGTGAAACGGTCTTGATCCGATTGACACAATGATTGTGGAGCGAAACAGTGGTGCTCCTCGGCGTGCGACTTTCTGGGATGAACAGGTGGTATGTCGCTGACGCTCGTGTGCGGGAGATTCGTTTGACAATCAAATGACAACCTAGTTGCATCCCAAAGGGTGATCCGCGAGTCCAACTTTCTATAGGAATTACCGGGAGCAAGAACATGTGGATGCGATCATGCGCGGTGTGTAAGGCCCTTCTGAAGAAACTCAGATTGAGCGATTCCATCCGCTGTCAGTGCGGATGGGAATGGCGTGGTTAGTTGAATTTAAGGCAAGGCTGTACTTTGGCAAGAGAAATAACATATGGAAAGACAGACACATAGCAGAAGGTCGTTCAAAGTTACATATCCGAGCAGGTTTCCGACGCGAGTGAAGTGGCTTCCACCCCCAGGAACGGGGAAGAGTAATCGAGTTTTTGTCCGCCCACAAAGAAATCGGCTTGATTTTCGGATGCCTCGGGAACCGATGCTTCACGCCAGAAAACCGGCAAATAGAGCGTTTTCCTTCCGGATCTAGGATCATCCCGAGATCGAGAACTTCCGTGAACCTCTGACGGCGTAGGCGAT
>CAWHSR010000005.1:0-75314 GCA_963832015.1 uncultured Acidobacteriaceae bacterium | reverse complement strand
GACACTACACAGGGAAGGCTGCTGACGATGGAGAGGGACGAGCGAACAAGCTCCATCGAACCTGCCGGGGTAATGGCGATGGCATGTAGGCAGAGGAGACCAGACGCAACACGGCAAGCCCCAGCGGTGATCATAATTAAGGATCTGACGCCAGAGTAAAATCCCGTTTACATCAGCTATCGCACACTACGGCAAAGCATGGTGTGCGAGCTGCAACCGAACCCGGTGCGGGCATCTTACGTCCTGGAGGATGATGCCTTTGGAGAAGAGACTGTTGGCATACACTGTGTGCGTGAGAATGCCGAGTTTGACCAGGGAGCCAGGATGTGCGAAATGCAGGGCACCATATGGTTATTCGCGATCTCGGTGTTAATGCTGGTTGCTGTGCTCGCATTCACAACCCTGACCGGGTTCGTTCCTTATGGTCCTCCTGCGGAAGTCATCAAGGCCTTCTACTCCGCGTGCAACAGCGGCAATTATTTAGTTGCAGGGAGGCTTCTTGTGCCAGAGGCCAACCGTGTGTTGACCCGCCACATCGGTGCCGTTGATGGAGGGCTGCGAGGAATCTGCGATGAAGGAACTAAGCAGGGCCATCTTCAGAGAGTCGAGGTCCTCCAGCAGGAAGTCCATGGCGAACTAGCACAGGTTCGCTACGTGCTCTACTATGCGGATGGCAGTACGATAGAAGAAAGTCAGGGGCTAGTCTTGAAACGTTGGGTTTGGAAGATCGCACCATAGAGGGCGGAGTCGCTGAAAACACAAAGCCTTCGCGTACGCCCTTGCCACAGTGGATGAGTGCCTGATAGTGCATTCTCCGGACTAAACTCTCATACCAGAGCCAAAAGAATGATGGGTTGGATCAGGCACATCCAAATGGTTAGCGAAATCAGAACTGTAAACGCGGCCCTGTTAGTTGTTGGCGAAACAGTGCGCCGTGAAAGGCGCTGGACTTCAGCGGGTGCAACTCCCGCCCGGGAACTGGTTCGCTCCACCCGGTAGCAATCGAGGCGGTAGCCGAGGCAACGGAGCTGTCGGAGCTCTTGATGGAAAGGGTCGCTAGGCGACTCCGCGAGCGTGCAGGCCATAACGTGAGTGAACGCTGAGCAGGCCCCGAAACAACAATTGCAGGAGCCGACCTGAGTGTTACACAGGGAAGGCCGCTGACGATGGAGAGGGACGAGCGAACAAGCTCCATCGAACCTGCCGGGGTAATGGCGATGGCATGTAGGCAGAGGAGACCAGACGCAACACGGGAAGCCCCAGCGGTGGTCATATAAGGATCAACTGGCAACGCGTGAGAGACAGGCCGGGCGTGACTCTCATCCGGGCTTTCGTACGGAACTTGAGAACCTGTGGCGCTTGCTCACGCTTCTCTCGCTCTGGCGGCGGATACGCATACCAACAGGTGCTCTTCCAAATCGCTCTTGGCACGCTCCATATCGACCTTCTTCTGGGCCGCAAGCTCCGTGCTGACCTGATAATACGCAGCGGAACGGGCTTCGAAGTACTTGCTGAGTCTAAAGTCAAGGGTTCGTTCCAGATCCCTGCAAATTAAGCAAGCCATAGCTCCCTCCAGCCTTCCTCAGACCCAAGGATGGCGGTGGATTTGAACTTTAGTTATTCCCTCGGTTTGAGAAGTTCCTTCTCGGCGCGGAGCCAGTCTTGGTCGTCCTGGCCGGGTTCACGACCACGGCTTTCATACAACTCATAGGCCCGCTCTCTGATCTTGCTGTCTGAGGGGACGGCGTCCGGCGTCATTTCCGACTTACCAGGAGAGGTTTGCGAGCGAACAACAACCGGTGCCTTCGACTGCTTGATAGCTTTAGGATCGAACATGAGAATCCTCCGAATGCCGCACTAAGAGGAGCGTACTTCAGATGGACTGACTTAGTTCAGAGGACCTGAAAAGAGGAGAGGAACTGCTCACCCACTCTCAACACTACGCTGAACCAGACGGCGTGTCCAATCCCGCAGTTACCGCTTGCGGCGCCTTCCGATCCTTTTCGGTTGGCGATAACTCCCCATCTCACTCGTTGACACGCAGTCAGAACTTCAATCACAAGTTTTGACGTTGCCCAACCCCGTCGTCCGGCCGGTATGGCCAATATTGACCAGTTTCGTGCGCTGGAATGTGGCAGCATCCTTGTGGGAATCTGCGGAGGTGGATTATGACGCTGACCATCGTAGCGGTGATCTTCGGAGTTTTTGCTATTGGTCTGATCGTCCTCCTGATCTACAAGAGCACACTCACGATGCACAGGGATGACCAGTTGTTTCTGGACGACGCGAGTTCGCACATGCACGAGGAGCAGACGGAATTGTTGGCCAAGGTCAATCGGCTTGCCATCCCGATGCGCGTGTTCAGCATAGGGTCTGGGGTATTTCTGATGGCTCTCACGGCGATGTGGCTCTACCAGAAACTGAGCGCCATACAGTAGCGTCAAAGCGGGAGACTTGCGCCATCCTCGCCAGCATCGTTGCGCGGGCAATTCTGAAACGGTTAAGCTCGTAGTTGGCGAAGAACCGCCACTCGGGGAGAAGATAAAACCATGCCATTATACGAAGACGTTCGCCCCCTGCTCGGGGCTCGCGCCGCTACCGATCTTAACGCTGCAAGGCTGCTGGAAATGTTCAAAAAAGGCGATGAGGTTTTAGGCGACTATTCGCTGAAGGGGATCGGGGATCCGCAAATGCCCCCGCGGGCAAGTGCTCTCGGGTGTCTAAGTACTTTGGAAGTGATCGGCAAGGGATGGCGGTGAGTCATTTCGCTAAGGCTTCGCGAAGTTCCTTGACGCTTTCTACCACGCTCCGGCCTGCCGTATCGATTACGATGTGTTCGCGATTCCAGGGTTGGTATTCCCGCCCCACAACCTCCTGCCACGTCGGCGGTCTCAGTCCATCGATGTCGGCAATCCTTGTTTCTACCCGCCGTTGATGTTGTTTGGGATCAGAGCAAGTGATCTCCACTTCCATGACGTTCGCCCCGACCCGATCCGCGACACCGATCCAAGCGTCCCGGGTAACCTGGAGTGGATTCACGGAATCTGCTATCACGCTTCGACCGAGGCGGAGGTTGTCCTCGGCGACTGCGTAGCCGACGCGATAGCCCACATCGTAAAGCGGTTTACTGACCTCACCGGAATCTCGGATGGCTTGCTCAATCGAGTCGATGCGCAAATACACCGCACCGAGCTGACTAGCCAATTCCCGCGCAATCGCTGTCTTTCCCGTGCCCGGTAAACCACCAAAAATGATTAGCATCGGTATTCTTGGGATGGTACGCCGAGCATGGCTGTTGTTAAATCCCCATAGGACACATCGACCCGGTCAGTATCGTTACCGGAGGGCACAAGGCGTACCATAGATTATGGATGAAACATACCTACAACGCCCCGGCTCAGGACCCGCTGACCGCTCAATAGCCCCTGATGTCTTCCTTCGAGAAGAGCCAGACGAAGAAGAGGAGGACGAGGAGGAAGACGACGGCGACGAGGAAGATGACGATGGGGACGAAGGCTATTCGGAGTGATCGTGCTCTGGCTATCGCAAAATCCCCGATAACGCTCAAACCCCTCAAGAGCGATATGGCATGGCTACAGCAGTTGTGATTCAGGTTTCAGAAGCGAGACCCTGGCTAGCGCCGAAGGGCGCGCGATGATGTGCTTTCCATCTTCATCCGAGCGAATAAGCAGGCTTCGTGAACAGCGCTGCCGTGCTCATCGACCTTGCAGGTTTCTAATGACACGTCATGGCCGCAGATCCAGCAGTAATGTGTGGTCATGGCTGCTAAGAAATCTGATATCTGCATTCCCGTGTCCAGCAATTGAATAAACTCATCGGGAGTGATGCCCTGGCGTTGGGCTATTTCCAGCAATTCGACGATAGCGCGTTCCACAACCTCCGGCTTGGGTTCTGCGGGCTGTCGAAGACTATTCATTGTCACCTTGTACGGGCGTCATGCGTTCTTGTGAAACAAAACGTCACATTCATCAGATTTTCTGAGATTTTCGCTGGAGTCATCTGCCGCTGTCTGTTCAAAACTGCACACTTCGCTAATTGCCGACTTGGAGGATGGGTCGTTGTCCCTCTGCTGCCGACTCAGCTGTTGTAGTTACGTTGTCACACGGATTCGAATCCTACCTGAGGAACCATTCCTTCAGCGGGTTACGAGTTCCCCCGTGCTGTTCCCTCCACGGTGATGCCATCCGCACAACGCCGGAATGACCATGAAGCCGTGGCCGCATCCGCCGTTTGCCAAATTGATTCGGGATCAATGGTTTGCTAAGGTCGTCGTCATGTCCGAGCGTTCCACCGAGCAGATACGCGAATTGCTCGACTCCCTTTATCGCGAGGATTCGGGACGAATCCTGGCAACTCTGATCCGCTTGCTCGGTGATTTTGATCTTGCCGAGGAGGCGATGCACGAAGCCTTTGCGGCTGCGCTGAGCCTGTGGCCGAGGAGTGGAGTACCCGGCAACCCGCGACCATGGCTGATTTCGACAGCCCGATTCAAAGCCATTGATACTCTGCGTCGACGGGCAAGATTTGATGCGTCTCAAGACGAGCTCGTGCGATATCTCGAAGCGCAATGGAGTTCGGCGGAAAGGTCCAAGGAAGAGGACCGCCTTGAAGATGACCGGCTGCGCCTGATTTTTACCTGCTGTCATCCATCTCTGGCGCCGGAAGCGCACGTTGCGCTCACCTTGCGTGAGGTGTGCGGGCTGACCACCGAGGAGATCGCTAAGGCCTTCCTCACCACTCCGCGCACGCTGGCGCAGCGCATTGTGCGCGCCAAGGCAAAGATTCGAGAGACACCGATTCCGTACGAGGTGCCGACGCCGCAGGAATTGCCGGAGCGACTGGGTGCGGTGCTTCAGGTCATCTATCTCGTCTTTAACGAGGGCTATTCGGCTGCGGCGGGAGCGGAGGTAACGCGGGCCGAGCTAACCGGCGAGGCGATTCGGCTGGGCCGCTTGCTCACCGAACTCCAGCCAGAGCCGGAAGTTATTGGACTGCTTTCCCTGATGTTGCTGCACGAATCCCGTCGCGCCGCGAGAACCTCTCCGACCGGAGAGCTGATTTTGCTGGAAAATCAAGACCGCGCGCTCTGGAACAAGGAGCAGATCGCGGAGGGAGTGGCATTGCTGGAGAAAGCCCTGAAGTACGGGCAGAAGTCCCGCCGCTTCGGTTCTTACACCTTGCAGGCTGCGATTGCGGCCGTTCATGCCGAGGCGGAATCGGTAGCTGCGACCGACTGGCGGCAGATTGTTGCGCTGTACGACCAATTGGTACGAATTCAGCCTTCGCCAGTGGTACAGCTGAATCGTGCCGTGGCTATTGCCATGCGCGATGGTCCAGAGGCCGGTCTGGCGCATATCGACGCGGTGTTGGAACCTGGCGAATTGGCCAATTACTACCTGGCGCATTCCGCCCGTGCAGATATGTACCGCAGACTCGGCAGGACAGCGGAGGCTCGCGCTTCGTATGAGAAGGCGCTGGCCCTGACTCAACAGGAACCAGAGCGGCAATTCCTGCAAGAGAGGATTCGGCAGTTGAAATAAAAACCTCGACGATTTTGTCGAATTCCGGTTGGCCGTTCGACTAAATGGTGAAGGCGGGGGCAATCTGCCGGGTGCCCCATTTCTCGCGGACGCTCAGCTTCACGGCTTGAATTATCTTCGAGGGATCGCCATCCCAGGTTCGGAAATCAGCAGATGTACGTGTTCGGGCATGACCACGTATCCGATCACGGCAAAACGATAGCGAACACGCATTAGTTCGAGGACAGTAAGTAACAGGTCGCGGCGCGCGGGATTACAAAGTAGGGGCTTGCGTCGATCGCAGCTCCACGTGATGGAAATGGAGGCTTCCCGTGCCGTAATAACGCTTTAAGCCCCAGGGCATGAAGAAACTGTACGCACAATTATGAGCTCGTGTCTGTGACGGATGAACATTCACGCTAGTTCGGACTCATCGTGAGCTCAAGCCAAAAGCCCCACTTTTCGCAAAGAACGCGAGAAACGGGGCACCCTGCGCAACGCATACTTCTAAATAGTTCTAAAGCGCGGAGGACGCAAAATTTCTTTGGACGATTTGTCGAATTCCGGTTCCGGCCGTTCGACGATATCGTGAAGGCCGGGCAATCGGTCGGCCAGAAAGTGTTTCCGGGTGATGCGCTATGCGAAAAATCTGCAAATCGCGTGTCGATTCCCCGCCACCCCGTTCGACTAGTATGTGGAGCCGCACCACGCACCCGGCGCCTTGCAACTTTCCAGGCCCAGCGTGGTCCAAACTTATATAAAAGTAGCGGTCCCGATACGGTGTCCGCACAACAGTCACGGAGCAGTAGAAACGAAAAAGTATAGAGGAAAACGATGACCCGAAATCAAATACACAGCATTTTCCTAAGCGCATTCGTACTCGTCTCCGCGCTGATCGCAACCCGGCCCGCAGATGCACAAGACCCCGACCAACCATATCCAACGATGGCTCCGGTAGAACAATATCTGATGGATCGCGATGCCGAAATCGCCTTGGCCCGCAGCGCCGCTCCAGACGCCATCTCTCACGATGCTTCGGTCATCGTCCTAACCCGTCACGGCTACGAAACCGCAGTCGAAGGAAAAAACGGGTGGGTCTGCTGGGTCGGCCGCGGCTGGATGGCCATGTTCGATAACCCAGAATTTTGGAATCCAAAAGTCCGCGCCGCAGATTGCCTCAACCCACCAGGCGCCCGCTCCATCCTTCCATACGCCTACAAACGCACCGAACTACTCCTGGCTGGCCATTCCAAACTCGAAGTCATCGCCGCAATCAAAGCAGCGATAGACAAAAAAGAATTACCACCCCTCGAGCAGGGAACTGTCTCCTACATGATGTCGAAGGGCTCGTATCTAACCGACAACGGCGGCCACAACGGTCCCCACCTGATGTTTTACGAAACAGCGAAAGACGGTGCAGTCTGGGGCGCAAATCTCGCAAACTCCCCAGTCATCTCCGTAAATTACTGGTACATCTCCGCGCAATCCTACCCACAACTCAAATCCTTCCCACCGCTGTCCGTCTTCCTAGTAGGAGTAGACAAATGGTCCGATGGAACTCCGGCACCAAGCATGTGAAGACTCAGCGGCAAACGTTAAGTCCCGTCGGGCCAAAAATAGAAATTCAGAAAAGTAGCGGCCCTGCCCGAGATCTAAAAGGAGATCCAAAAGAAGTTCGGCGACGACGTCGCGGCGGTTTGATTAGACCGGAAACGCGATGGCGAGTCTATTGGACGAACGTATCGACCGATAACAAAGTACGGGGTTGGACATTTAGGCGCAGGAAGCCATGAAGTACCTCGAGTGGGGCGGGTGGGGCTGATCAGATAACCGTGTCGGCTCCTTTCCTGCGAGCGTTGAGCGCTTGAGCGCTTCCAACTCTACTCGCCCGAAGGGAGCCGACACGGTTATCTCATCAGCGGAAGAAAAAAAATCTTAGACGATTTGTCGAATTCCGTCCGGCCGTTCGACTATATCGTGAAGGCAGGGCAACCGGCCCGCCCCAACGCCGTTACAAGAAGAAGCCCGTTACAGGAGAATGGAGAAATCATGGCGCAGTATTTGGTTGCAATTCACCACCCCGACAATTACGACCCGTCCGTCGAGGGCGAAGCGATGCAGCGCGATATCAGCGCGCTCAACCGCGAGATGGTGGCTGCCGGTGTCAGGGTTTTCGTTGGCGGCCTCTCCGCGGCCAGCCGCGCGAAGTCGCTGCGGGCGCAGCCCGATGGCCAGGTGCTCATCACCGACGGGCCGTACCTGGAGACCAAGGAGCACATCGGCGGTTTTTGGATTCTGGAAGCCGCAAATCTGGACGAGGCACTGGCGTGGGGACGCAAGGCTGCCGTCGCCTGTCGGGCGCCAGTCGAGGTGCGCGCGATCTTTCAAAAACCGGGGACACCTGTAAATTAAACAAAATCAGATAGGACTCGAAAGGAACTCCGTCATGAGAAAAGTCAATGTGCTTGAATTTGTCTCCCTTGATGGTGTCATACAAGCCCCAGGCGGGCCCGAGGAAGATACCAGTGGCGGCTTTGTGTATGGCGGGTGGACCAGTCCACATTCCGACCCAGTTTCTTCAACGGCCGTAAAAAAGCAGATGAACCTGCCGTTTGACTTGTTGCTAGGGCGCAGAACCTTTGAACTTTGGGCAAAATTCTGGCCGCAACATAATGACATGTGGCCAGGCGTCAACACAGCGACCAAGTACGTCGCCTCGAATACCATGACTTCTCACCAATGGCAGCCGTCCGTGTTTCTAAACGGAGATATTGCCGAAAAAATCACCAAAATGAAGCAACAGGCAGGGCCGGATTTGCACGTTGATGGAAGCGCAAATCTCGTTCAGACGCTCATGAAGCATGATTTGGTCGATGCGTTCTGGCTGAAGATATTTCCGATAACGTTGGGCGGTGGGAAACGATTGTTTGCCGAGGGCACGATCCCGGCGGCATTCAAAGTGACGGAAAGCACAGTCACCTCGAAAGGCGTCATTATGGTGAATTACGAGCGTGCCGGCGCAGTCCCAACCGGAAGTCTATAAACATTCGCGCCATTTTTTCTAGTGTCCGAATTCGCATAGCGGTGTCCGGAAACGAACAGCGCGGACTAACTTATCGCATATTAAGTCATTCACAATGTGGCGCTTAGTATTGGCACGTGTGATGCTGATACCCCGGCAGAGAGGGCTAAGAACATGTCATTCGTTCGCGATCTGAGAGTTGCAACTCACTCGTTAATTCGGACTCCAGGGCTGGCGATAGCCGTGATTCTCACACTGGCGCTCGGCATCGGCGCCAATGCTGCCATCTTCACGCTGGTGCGCGGAGTCCTGCTCAAGCCTCTGGTCAACCGCGACGAAGACCGGCTGATCTATATCCGCCAGAGCGCTCCCGGCATCGGCGAGGAAAACGCTGCGTTTTCCGTACCGGAGCTACAGGACATGCGTGCGAGCGTGAAAACCGTGACCGCGTTTGGCGACTTCTCCGCCATGGACTTCACCATGATCGGCCTCGGTGAGCCTCGTTCCATTCGAGGTGGCGTTGTTGGCGGTACGTATTTCGATGTGATGGGCCTTCATCCCGTGCTTGGCCGCCTCATCAGACCTCAAGACGACGGTCCTAAAGCTGCCGGCGTTGTTGTTCTTACGTACCGTTTCTGGACGACTGCTCTTCACAAGGATCCTTCGGTCCTCGGCAAAACCGTTCGCCTCGGTAGCATCGGGGATCGGTCTGCGACAGTCATTGGCGTCCTCGAACCTTGCGTCCCATATCCGCAAGATACCGAAATTATTTCCAATGTGGTCACGAGCCCGCATCATCTTTCCGCAACCATGGTCACTGGCCGCATCCATCGCATGACCGAGCTTTTCGGCCGTCTTGCTCCCGGAGCCACCCTCGATCAGGCTCGCGCTGAGTTGCGCTCCGTTTACTCCGCGATGAAGAAGGACCACCCCGAAGCTTATGCGCAGGAAGCGGACTTTCAGATCGGGGCCAAGTTGCTTCGTGACCAGATCACGTCGGGCGCTCGGACCGTGCTGCTGGTGCTGCTCGCAGCGTCAGGGCTGGTCTTCATCATCGCGTGTTCCAATGTCGCCAATCTGATTCTGGCACGGACGGTTCGCCGCGAAGGCGAACTGGCGGTCCGCGTGGCACTCGGCGCAAGCAAAGGCGCGTTGCGCCGGATGCTGTTGGCCGAAAGCCTTCTGCTCTGCGGCGCTGGCGCCGCACTTGGTGTAGTGAGCGCACAGCCGATGGTGGCCATCCTAGCCCGCTACGCTTCGCGCTTCTCCGTCCGTGCTCTCGATTTCAGAGTCGATTCGAGCTTGCTTTGGGTGGGAGCAGCGCTGGCTGTCGTCGCCGCGGTGATCCTCGCCTTCGTCCCGCGCTTGCCCTCTTCCGGCACGTCCGGCACTCCGAGTGGACTGGGCTCATCAAGTGGAAGTGTGCGGATCACCGGTAGCACGAGCCGCCGGCAGCGGATCTTCGCGGTGACACAAATCGCCGCGTCGTTCGTGTTGCTGGCCGGCGCAAGTACGTTGATCACGACGCTAATCGCGCTGCAAAGGGCGCAGACAGGACTGGATACGCAGCACGTCCTGGCGGTCGATGTTCCCGCTATGTCTTATGGAAAGACACCGCAGCAGGTGGTCGATTTCTACAAAGATGCGATCCGTCGCATTGATGCCCTGCCGGGTGTGAATGAGACCGCGTTCGGCGACGTCGTTCCCTGGCGCGATGGCGGCGGCCCCGGCAGCGCTCTGCAGTTCTCCGGCGACGGACATGTCCACGCCGCCGGAGTAGAGGATCCCCGGGCGCACTCGCGATCCATCTCTCCCGGATTTTTTGCGGCGCTTGGCGTTCCTATCGTTGCCGGCCGCGATTTCAATGTGCTCGACGATCAGGATGATAATCAGGAGCGCGTCGTTATCGTCAGCGAGACTCTCGCACAACGCATGTTCCCTAATCAGGATGCGATCAATCGGCATGTCTATTGGACGGATCCGGTGTTGCAATTCTTTCCTGGGACCGATCTCGAAAAGTCGCGTCTGATGGCGCCGCACCGCATCATCGGCGTCACCGCCGACATTGACGATGGACACGTCGTTCCCGAACCCACGCTCACTATTTACAGCCCCTTTAACGAAGGCATGATTTTCGGCGGTCGCCTCTTCATCCACACGGGGGCAAATCCGTATGCGCTGGTCATGCCGGTTACGCGCCTTATTCACAACATGTCTGCCGATCAGCCCGTTGAACGCGCGGCCAGTCTCGAAGACATTCGTGCAGAGGTGCTCACGCCGGACCGTTTAAATTCGCTAGTGTTTAGCGTATTCGCGGCTGTCGCGTTGGCGATTGCGGTGGTAGGCGTCGCGGGCGTGCTGGCGTTTTCGGTCAGCGCGCGGACGCGGGAATTCGGCATCCGGCTGGCCCTCGGATCGGAGCCACAGCGACTCCTCAAGGGCGTGATTGCTGAGGGTACCGTGATTGCGGCGGCGGGCGTCCTTGCAGGCGCGGCGTTCGGGTTCGTGCTGGCGCGTTTGGCGGGAAGATATTTCCTGGACGTCAAGATGCCGGGCGCATTGCCGGTGTTTGTCTCTGCGTTCGTGCTGATGACGGTCGCGGTTATCGCGTCGGTGCTGCCCGCGGCACGCGCTGCGCGCGTCGATGTTATGCAGGCGTTGCGCTCCGAGTGACCGTCGGACGGGCAGGACACACGGTTACCGAGGGTGTCCCGGGCTTTGATCTTGCGGGCACCATCAGTGGGAATGGTGCCGCAAAGATCGTTAAAGGCGGGCCACCCGCCTATCTCCAGCCTGCTGGGGTGTCCCGGAATATCCAAAGTTCAACTTCATCCAGCGCGGGCGGCGTTTCGGTCATCCGGCTCCACTCGAAATGCTCGGTTCGGCGACTTACCTAACGCAATCCCCTTCAACGAGTGACTCGGCCTGTATGCATTAGTTGACTGCAAGTCCTAATGCGAATTTTCGCTGCGGCGCTCTGCAGCCATAAGCCACGGCCATTTCTTTCCTGCTCGGGACCGGATTCGGGAAGTATCTAATTGAGCGGGAGATATCGGTGTGCACGGCGCCAGTCGCGCACACGACAGCTCGTGCGATCGGCTCTCGTGCGATCAGCTATCGATGAGAACGGAGACCTCGAACATGAAGCCTAATGAACCCAGCCGAACAGCTCTGATGATCGCCCGACAACGAGCTGCTCATCAGGTGCTCGATCATGGCTCAATCCTTTATGACCCATTTGCCATGAAGATTCTGCGTGAAGACGAAAAGGACGTGCTTCAATTTGGGAACGAACACCCCTTGGCCAGCATCGGACGTCTGTTCACCGCCGCGCGAAGCCGGATTGCGGAAGATGCTTTGTCAAGAGCTGTCGAAAGAGGGGTTCGGCAGATCGTCATCCTTGGCGCCGGACTCGACACTTTCGCTCTCCGGAATCCCCATGGCGCACGACAGATCCGTATCTATGAGGTGGACCACCCCGCGACGCAGGCATGGAAACGCCAGCGCTTGGCTGAAGCTGAGATCGCACCTCCGCCATGGCTTATTCTCGTGCCAGTCGATTTCGAGCGGGACGATGTGGGAGAGAAACTCGTCGCCGCAGGCTTTCAGCAGAACTCGCCCGCGTTTTTCACTTGGCTCGGGGTTGTGCCATATCTGACACAGGACGCTATCGCCCGCACTCTGGACTACATGTCGTCAATCCAGAACTCGGAGGTGGTGTTCGACTACATGGAACCTCCCGAGGCATTCTCCGAAGAGCTAAGGCAATTAGAAACGGAGCGGACCGAACAACTTAAGAAAATTGATGAACGTTCGGTCAGCCGTTTCGAGCCGGCTGGCATTGCAGCGATTCTTCGCTCGCACGGATTTTGTGCCATCGAAGACATCAATTTCCAGGAGATCGCATCCAGGTTCGGCCGCGCCGTTCAAGGACTCGCGCCCGGACATGCAGGTGTTCATGTTGTCGACGCTAAGCGCTAATTGAACGCGGTCATCGATTGCTATTCAAATACAGAGCCCGTCCACATCGACATATCCTGTTTATGTGCGGCCGGGCTGCTCTTGGAAAAAACGCAAGGATGGGGCACCCTCGAGCCCAACTTCCAACCGCCATTCGCACACATCAGTGACCCATAGATCCCTCTAACGGTGCTAAAAAAATAGAGTAGCTGTCGATTTTCGGTCTCCCGGACGACTATCTGATAACAGAACGATGATCTACGGCTCTGAGTTACAGGAAAGAAAAAGTCACAGGAAACAAGGAGGAATGGATGAAATACGTCTGTTTGGGATACATCGAGCCAGGAATATTCGAAGGGATGACCGAGGACGAGCGACACGCAGTGCTCGACGAATGCTTTGAGCACAATGACCATCTGCGCGCCAACGGACATCTGGTTGACGAAGTACCTCTTCAACCTCCGGAGACCGCGGTGACCCTGTACTGGAAAAACGGCAAAGTCGCGACGACCGACGGCCCCTATGCGGAAACCAAGGAACAGCTCGGCGGCATTCAGATTTTTAAGGCGCGCGACCTCAATCACGCCATTCAGCTTGTCTCACAGCTTCCAGGCTTTAAGTATGGACTTGGACCGATTGAGATACGGCCGGTTGCGGATTTGAACCAAATGATGAAGGCAAGTGAGCAGCGACGGCGAAAGGATACCTCGCGATGAGGGCGGCCACGCGGGAAAGAACGACCAGCATCACGGCCTTAGTGCTGGTAATCGGTATTGGTTTCTTTGTGCCGAGAGCCATTGTCTGAGCGAGGTTTTTTGCAGGCGCAGCCCGACGCCCTAGTCAACTTAAGGATAGAATGCAGCAAATATCCGCTGGGTGCCAGTCGGCAAATTTGGCCCACTGCTGCGGCGTCGTGGCCTATGGAGAAATTAGAGCCCATTCTTAGTTGCGAGACACAAGGGTTCGTTCACCTTCCAGGAGTTCTGGAACCGGCATTTCTGGCCAGGCTGAAGGCGGCATTCGACCGGGCGGTAGCGAAGCATGCGCAGAAGTGGATCGCGGCCGGGGAGGCCACAACGCCTTCGTTTAATATTCCCCAAATCCTGAACGATGATGAAGTGTTTGTCGACCTCGTCGACGTGCCAACGGTGTTCCCGTTGTTGGTTGAAATTCTCGGGTACGACATTCGACTCATGATCGCTCAGGCCCGATTATTTCGTCCGTTCGCGACGTTCGTCCCACCGTGGCACTCCGATTTGGATGAGGTCCGAGGAAGCTCAAACTTTGGGTCGATCACGAGCACTCGATTTCCGAATGGTGATTTCGGATCGGCGAGACAGCTGCAACTGGCGCTGAAACTGCAGTTCTAATACGTTCACGGGTAGGAAGTACACAATCGAGTTCGCTTCACCGGTGTGGCGTGAACTTCAAGTTCGGTTGAAGTAGCAAATAAGCTAGACGAAAGAGAGTCGGTCCTCTTCGTGCTCTCGGGCGCACCGACCAAGCCTTCGTGCGGCCTCGAGAAGGTGTGAGAGTCACCTACCCGAGGTTTCAAGATCGTTTCTGACGTAAGTTTGAAAGTCTATGGGACTCGGAAGATCTGTTTCCGACCTGCTTTCATTGGGTCTACTGCAACAACTTCGCGTATTCAGCCCGGGCTTTTTTGAGGATAGGGATGTCGGGGTCGGCATCATGCCATAGATTGAAGAAGGCTTCATAAGCGGCGCGCGCCTGGAAGACCTCGCCCTGCATGGCGTAAGCCTGGGCCAGACCGAGATGAGCCAGAGCGCCGATGGGTTCATTGGTCACGACTCCCCGCCAAGCGATGATTCGCTTGAACTCAGCGATGGCAGGTTCAACCTGCTTGGCCTCCAGGAACACGTTACCTCGCACAAATACCGGGTACAGGTTGGCAGAGAAAGTAGTGCCGGCGGCTGCTCCCATTTCGTACGGTGAGGCGGCGTGCAACTCCTCGACCGCTTTTGCTGTGTCGTGCCGGAGGAGGGCAAGCTGAGCACGGATCGTGGGCAAGTAGTTGAATTGCACGATCGTATCTTCGGGGAAGTGCGTAGCAAGTTCGTCCACAATCCGCTGGGTGCTAGAGGCGTCACCCGCCAAGGCGAGAGCCAACGCCGCGGCAAATTGTCCATCGACTTCGATCGATTGCGATAGTGCAGACGTGGCGAGTCGTCGAGCCTCTGCTGCATTGCCAAAGAGCGCTTCATACAGGGCCTCGGTAGCTTTGTCGCTTGCGACCCTATCCTTTTCGCGGGCATGCTGAGCCGAGGCCATGGCTTGGCTAAAGAGTTCTCGAGCCTGACTGAGGTGGCCAGAGTAGGCGCTGGAGTTGGCCTCAAAATAGAGGAGGAGACTGCGCTCTCCTGGTCTAGCCATTGTCCACGCGACCTGTTGCGCCATTTGTGCCGTATCGTGCTGCAAGAAACCCAGTTCGTAGACGTAGAGGTGCAGATCGACGGAATCGAAAAGTTTTACCTGGGCTTGCGCAGCGGTATCGGAAGCGTCCTGCAATCGATTGAGGTAGATATAGGAGATTACGAGGTTGGCGTAGTTCACGGCATCATCGGGAGCGCGGCGGAAGGCGTTACGGAAATTCTCGAGCGCTTTATCGTATTGTCCGAAACTCTGATAAACGACGCCCAAGTTGGCGAGTGGAACCATTTCTCGGGGATAGGTCTGCGCCCAGAGTTCGTATACTTTGCGGGCCTCGTCCAGATTCCCGGTGACGAAATGATAGTAGTGGGAGTCGATATAGTATTTCTCCCGCTCGCTGACCTGCTGCCGCAGGGCGAAGCTTCTCCGGGTGTTCTCGGCCGCGAGAGTTTTCTCTCCGAGATTGTGATAGGCGGTTCCGAGCGAGGCGTAAGCCATGGCGAAGTTCGGGTCTTCTGCAATCGCCTTCAGGTACAGCGGTACAGCGGCTGGAGCGTCTCCTTTTACAACCATCATTTTGCGTCCCAGGCTGTAGGCCTGCAGGGCCGGAAGCGAAGAGGTAGTAGCCTGCTCCACGGGGGTATCGAATTTCTCGATTGTGCTGAGGGATTCACCCAGTTTCCCGCGCAGGCGAGTCGCTCCCTCATCGAGAGCCTTCAGGACGTGCTCTTTGCTGTCGGCTGTCACCTGCTCGATGTCCAACGAATCGCCGTTGCTACAGTCGGTTGCCTTAAGAGCCAGAACATAGGCGCTTCCCAAATTCGCGATCGAGCCTTCGAGTTCGGCCGTCGATCCTATTCTTTGGCAGAGTTCTCGGGCAATCGCTGGTGTAAGCCGGGCATCGGGCGGCTCGTCCATCAATCGCAGGGTTTGACGAATGCGGGATTCGGGGACAAGGCTGAGAAACGGGGATTGCTCGAGTTGAACGGCTAGGCCTTGTTTCAGCGCGTCATCAAACACCGCTTCACCCGTCGTATTGGTAAAGTCGGCGAGGAGAATCGTGTCTTTCGCGGTGAGGAGCTTCGCGCGATGCATCCTGAAGTAGACAGCACCGGCGAGCAAGCCGACCACTAAGGTCAGAGCGGCGGCGCGGAACTTCCAGCGTTGACTCGGCAGTGGCTCCGCTGTCACGGGGTGCCCACGGGGAAGTGCATTTGGTTTGCTGCTCGCCAACGGACGGACGGGAGACAGTGGAATAGGAATCTCAGCGGTTTCCGTTTCGTATTCCGCTATCGCATTGCGGCTGGTTGCAGCATCGCGTTGAAGGCGTTGCAGGTCAGTGCGCATTTCCGAAGAGTGCTGGTAGCGCAAATTGCGATCTTTCTCGAGTGCCTTGCGGATGATCTCCTCGAGTTTCGGGGGGAGGTCGGGATTCAGGCGTACAGCGGCGACGGGGGTGCGGTTCAGAATTGCATCGAACAGGGTTGCGGTACTGTCTCCACGAAATGGCAGCATGCCAGTAGCCATTTCATAGAGCACTGCGCCAAACGAGAACAGGTCGGTGCGGGCGTCCAACTCCTTACCGCGAGC
This sequence comes from uncultured Acidobacteriaceae bacterium, assembly GCA_963832015.1. Lineage (GTDB taxonomy): Bacteria > Acidobacteriota > Terriglobia > Terriglobales > Acidobacteriaceae > Sulfotelmatobacter. Next base: position 58,811 of record CAWHSR010000005.1, on the reverse strand, counting down.
TTGTTCGGGCGACATGTAGGCGATCGTTCCAACCGTTTTTCCGGGACTGGTGAGCGGTTCGTTGATATAGGAGAGGGATTGCGTCTTCTGTGCGGCGATCTGGCTTGCCGTGCTGGTGGAAGGCGTGACCTTAGCCAGTCCGAAGTCGAGAATCTTGGCATGTCCACGTTTGGTGACGAAAATGTTGGCGGGCTTGATGTCGCGGTGAATGATGCCTCCGCCGTGGGCCGCTTCAAGGGCCTCGGCAATCTCGATGGCCAGCGAGAGTAGAGTCTCGATTTCCAAGGGGCCATTGCCAACCAAGTCCTTGAGCGTGGCGCCGTCGAGGTACTCCATGGCGATGAATGCTTCGCCTTCGTGCTTGCCGATTTCGTAGATCGTGCAGATGTTTGGATGGTTGAGTGCGGAGGCGCGACGGGCTTCCATACGAAATCGCTCAAGAGCGCTGGGATCTTGAGCTACATCCTCTGGCAGGAACTTTAAGGCGACGAACCGGCCGAGTTCAGTGTCGTGGGCTTTGTAGACGATGCCCATGCCACCGCTCCCGAGCTTTTGCAGGACTTGATAGTGCGAGACGGTTCGCCCGGTAGTGGGATGGGCCTCAGACACGCTTAAAACTTAAGACCCAAACCATTCCGGCGAAACTGGCATTAATGCCAGTTATTTACGTCTTTCGGACTAGGGTCATGGAATGGCCACCCTGCGAAACGAGCATAGCCGAATTTGTTCTAGTCATGGTTGGTACAATTCGCGAACCGGGGCGGCAGACTGATTCAAAGCGAGACTCCGAGTAATGTCCCAGCCGGGCTCGTGTGGGGGAATCTGTGAGCTGTAAATCATGCAGGTCGCCGAACCAGCGCGAATTTGCGTCGGAAACGAACATTCACTGCTCCGGCCTTGAGAATCTCGAAACACCCTCGATACTTGTGTTTCCAAGGCTTCTGGTCTGTACCGATTGTGGTTTTACGGAGTTTGCGATTACAAAAGCCGACCTGGAACTGCTTACGAGGGATGAATCGAGCAGCGAGACCTCAAGTTGGCGGAAGACTGCTTAGGCCAGCGCATTGAGTAATCCAAATAGTCCCAGGGGAAGGTATTTGCACCGCAGGCGGCGGCGCTGGTTTAGTGCTGACGGCTCGAATCAGATGGAATCAGAGGTGAATTGAGATGAAACGTGCGCGAGTTCTGATCGCCGACGACCACAACCTGGTTGCGGAATTGTGCAAGAAGCTACTGGAAACGGATTTTGACGTGGTCGGAATGGTGAGCGACGGTCGCGCCATGCTGAGTGCCGCCGAGGAATTGAAGCCGGACGTCATTGTGCTCGACATCGCAATGCCCGTTCTCAACGGTTTGGATGCGGGGCAGAAGGTAAAAGAAATGCTGCCCATGGTGAAGTTGGTTTATCTGACCATGCATACAGACGCGGAAGTGGCAGCTGAAGCGTTCGAGCGGGGAGCTTCCGGATACCTGCTAAAGACATGTGCCGCATCGGAGATGGTGGTTGCGGTGCGGGAGGCGTTAGGCGGCAAATCCTATATGTCGAGGAGCCTGTCGCGAGACGCGGTGGATTGTTTGCGGTGGCAACATAAAAAACTGTTGAAGGAAGAGGAACGCCTCACCGCCCGGCAGCGTGAAGTGCTGCAGTTGCTGGCAGAAGGACGGGTAATGAAGGAGGTGGCCTACATCTTGAACATGAAGATGCGGACGGTTGCATATCACAAGTACCGGATGATGGAAGTGCTGGGGGCCAGGAGCAACGCCGACCTGGTCAAGTACGCGGTGCGGAACCACGTAATCGCTGCCTAGACGCGCCGGTTGTAGTTGCTGACGAGCGTCGCGATGCCAATCGCCTAGAAGATCCGCACCGAATCGTTTTCCGCACACAAGGGTGCGCTGACGTGAACAGTGGTTCCACGTTCAGGTTGTGACTCGATCGAGAATATTCCATTCACCAGTCGTATTCGTTGCTCCATTCGAGTCAGCCCAAGACCTTGGCCCTTTCTCGCCGTATCGGGGTCAAAGCCGGCGCCGGAATCACTCACGGAAAGATGAAGCTCATCGGAAGCATTCCACAGCCGCACCTTAAACTCCTGCACCCCGCTGTGTTTCAGCCCGTTATGGAGCGCCTCCTGCAGGACGCGGAAGAGGCAAATCGAGACCTCAGGGGGTATAAGGCGCGGGGAACTCTCGTTGATGAAGTCGATGTGCACCTTTTTCCGTTCGCCGAACTCTTCGCAGAAGCTTTTCATAACTCCAGCGATGCCGAGATACTCTAATCTGGGAGAGTACAATTCATGGGCCGACGCTTTGACGTCGGTCAAAATCTGGAGGGTTTGATTCCACACAGCATCCAACCGATCAAGAGATTCGCCGGTGTGATTGGGTAGGTCGTTCTTGAGTTGTTCGATGGCAATTGCCAATAAGGCAAGACGCTGACCGACGTCTTCGTGAAGATCTCGGGCGATCCGGCTCCGTTCACGTTCCTCCGCTTCAATCACTCTGCGATTCACAGAGGACAGGGCCTCCTCCGCCTGCTTACGCTCAGTGATGTCCTGCAAGATACAAGCTACGCGGTCGATGCCGCCGGCGCCCTGAATGGGAAAGTTCGATATGAACAGGTGCCTTTCGCCCAGCTCGGGATACGTATATCGCATCTCGTATCGAACGACCTTGCCCCCGAAGCACTGATCCAATTTTTCCTTGACGACGGATTCAAAGACTCCCTTGTTCAGGACTTCCGAAACTAAACGTCCGACGACTTGATCCTTCGTCATGTTCCGTTGGCGCAGGAACTTACGATTGGCGATAAGGTAGCGGTAGTCCCGGTTCACAACGGCGATCATCTCCTCTGAAGCCTCTACGGCTTTTTCATATTCGCGCAGCTTTTCCTCGATAGACTTGCGTTCTGTAATGTCGAGCGACACACCGAGCATTCGCTCAGGGCTACGGTCGGCGGCGTAATAGAACTTGCCCCGGGCTGCGAGCCATCGAACGGTTTCGTCAGGCCGCACAATACGAAACTCCGCTACATACAGCGTACGGTCTTGCTTAGCATCCGCGAGCGCTTGTGAGACCATTTGCCGGTCATTCGGGTGTACGCGTTGAATGAAGTCTTCGACACTGGTTGTATAGGTGTCGGAGGAGATTCCGAATATGGTCTGCAGATCGCCGAACCAAAACTCTTGTCCGCTCTTGAGATCGGACTCCCACGCCACCGACGTGCCAGCTTGCATTGCCAAACGGAGCCGGTCGTTCGCTTTACCGAAATGGAAAGCCAGTTCGCGTCTCGCCAGGTACTCTTTTATGTAGGCAGCGCTTGCCAGACCCACAATCGCGGTGATGGCGATAAGGAGGCGGAGCGTACGCAGGCCAGCGTTCCCATCCCGCTGGAAAAGCTCCCACGTGATGGGGATCGAGATCATCACCACCGCGAGCATCGCCCAGATCGATCCTTGTGAGGTCTGGCTAGTCTCGAGCGGCGTCGCGGTTGCTTCCGCTTCCGGCATCTGCCGAGCGTGCAGGGGTACCCACACAAACCAGCAGACCGAAGCAATCAGGCCCAGACCATACAGCTTGCCGTTGACGTATCCTCCGGAGTCAATGGCGAGGTTGGCGATGGCGGAACTCAAGGCGTAGAGGGTGGAGGCGCCGAATAGGTGAAGATAAGTCGACCTCCAGGGAGCCTGCAGGCGCAGACTAAAGACGAGAATAGCCAGGATCAGCGCCAGATTTTCTATCAGGTAAAGAATGTCGAAACGCATGGCATAGCTGAAATGTCGGGCGCTCGACGAGTACAAGAACTGGTACGGAAAGACCGAGTAGCCATAAAGAAAACCCCAGAAAAAAAGTAAGAAAAGGGAGTTTAGGATCGCGCGAAATGGCTTACGGTCGGATCGCTTCCGGTAGGGTAGTGTTGCCAGCGCCGCCATGAACGGTACGAGGTGCAAGAACAGCACGGGATCAGCAATCGAATTGTCCGGCACCTCAACATGCAGAACCAGTTCGTAATACAGGAAGGTCCATTGGTCCAGGGACCACAGCCCATAAGCGATCGCGAGCAATACCCAGAAAGCCCGGGTTCCTAGTGTGTGCTGTAGCGCGTTGCGGATGGCGAAACTGGTCGCCAGCAGCAGCAATAGAAAATAACTGATGCCGCTGTACGAGAGAAGAAAAGAACCCGGGTTTAGGGCAAGGGAAAGGACAGCTTTGATGACTACTACTCCGATTAGAGCTGTCTGCCAAGAAGCAAATTTCATCTTCATCCCGAGCGGAGAGAGAGAGGTCTTCATGAGGCGGCAGGGATCGAATCATTGCCCGGACGGCAAGGAACACGAGCGTGGATGGTGATAGGAATTTGCGGCTGCGACCTATCTGAAAACATTCCGTTCATTAGTCTTTGTGGGTTCTTCGTAATGATGAGGCCAAGGCCCTGCTTACCTTCCTGCCTCGCTGTTAAGGCCCACGCCAGAATCGCGCGTGAGATGAATTCGAGAGACCTGAGCTTTTGCAGGGCACACCGTAGCACTTTTTGAGGCAAAAGTGAATTGTTGCCAGAAATAGCGTGAACCAGGTGCTTGCTGGGGAGGATGTCTCACTCGGATTCGACTGTTTCTTTTGCCAGTTGTCCCCATCCCGTTCGCGGACTAAAACTTTCAAACAGCAAAACTGAAATGGGGCAGGCGTGTGGAATCAGCAACTTGCGAGTTGCGGGAGTCGCTTGTCTGAGCGGTATCCAACCGTTCGGCAACGTATTCAATCCCATTGCGCGGTGACGCGGGAAGCGGAAGGCACGAGACGCGAATAGCGTCCTTTTCTACAACAGAATCGTGATGACGGGAAACGGACGGAGGGGAACGGCCCATTGGGTATCTCGCCGTCAATTTGACCGTACAAACTTGGGCTGGGGTTAGGGTCGTCTGCAAGGGGAGTGTTGGATGAACGAACTACCGAAGTTGCACTCGAAGGACCAGGACAGGTTACGCTTCGAGGTGCTGCTGGCTGAACTTTCGGCAAGATTCGTCGGTGTAACTTCGAAATCGATCGACCAAGAAATCGTCAATGCGCAGCACCAAATTGTGCTGGTACTGGATCTGGAGCGCAGCACCCTCGTTCAAACAGATGCTAGTGGCGACTTTGTAGTCACCCATTCGTGGCAGTTGCCCGGCCTGGCGCCATTCCCCAAATTAGCGGTGAATGCCTTGCCGTGGATGTCGAGTGCTATATCGCGAGGGGAAGAGGTTTGTTTCGCGCGGATTGAAGATCTGCCTCAGGAGGCGTCACGGGAGAAGGAACTGGCAAGCCAGTTCGGACCACGCTCAAACGCTACCTTTCCCCTGAAGGTCGCGGGGAAAGTGATTGGAGCGATGGCTTTCGGGACGGTGCATCGGGAGAGGGAATGGCCGGAAGACATCGTGAGTCGACTGCGGCTTTTTGTTGAAATGATCGGGAGCGCGATCGCGCGTACGCGTGCCGAAGACTCAACCCAGAAGGCTCTGGAAGAAGTACAGCGCTTACGCGATCAGTTGGAGCGCGAAAATGTGTATCGCCAGTCAGAAATGAATATGCGCAGCGGGTATGAGCGGATCGTGGGTAAAAGTCCGGCACTTTGTCATGTGCTGGAGCAGGTGGAACAAGTTGCCGGCACCAACTCCAGTGTTCTGCTGATCGGCGAGACTGGCACCGGAAAGGAGCGAATCGCAACCGCGATTCATGATCGCAGTCCTCGGGGTTCCCAGCCGATGGTGCGCGTCAATTGCGGAGCGATTTCGCCGACACTGATCGAAAGCGAGTTATTCGGGCGCGAGAAGGGGGCGTATACGGGTGCGGTTTCGCGCCAGGTAGGCCGCTTTGAGGCGGCGCACGGCTCAACCCTGTTCCTGGACGAGGTAGGAGATCTTCCGCTCGAAGCGCAGACCAAGCTGTTGCGAGTGCTGCAGGAGAGGCAGTTCGAGCGGTTGGGGAGTCCCAAAACGATCTCGATTGATGTGCGGATTATTGCTGCGACGAATCAGGATCTGGAGAAGGCGGTGCGAGAGAAGAGGTTCCGTGATGACTTGTATTACCGGTTGAACGTCTTCCCAATCAGGATTCCACCGCTGCGAGAGAGGCGGGAGGACATACCGCTGCTGGTTCAGTCATTTGTGAATGAATTCACGAAATCGTTCGGTAAGCAGATTGAATCGATCGACAAAGACAGCATCGAGGCGATGCAGCGGTATGCGTGGCCCGGGAATGTTCGAGAAGTTCGCAATACGGTCGAGCGAGCGATGATCCTCGCCAATGGCCCAAGGCTGTACATCAATACGCCGAGCGTTACGTCTTCTGACGCGACGCCGAGCCTTTTCTTAATGGATGCGGAACGAGATCATCTTGTCAGTGTGCTGGAAATGACAGGATGGCGTATCCGGGGGAAAGCTGGAGCGGCAGAGATCCTGGGTCTGAAGCCTACTACGCTCGAGTCGATGATGGTGAGGCTGCGCATCAGTCGAAAAGCAATGGGAGAGACGGGCTGACTGTCGGGCTTGTGCATCGGATTGTCTTTGGTGACTCGGCATCTCCATCGGAGGCGTCCGCGTCCCCCCGACCTCTCGGAGTAGCCTCCGAACCTCTCGGAATCGCGGGGCCGGAACCCAGTTGTTCCGCGCGATACTGCTAGCAGTAAGCCGTTTAGCTGCATCGACTTCTAGAGACTTGGGTAGGCAGTGGTCCGCAAGATGCCATTACCAGGGGCGGACGATATTTCGAGTGGGCAAGTGGACGTGCGCGTGATCGTGGTGGAGAGCGCGCCTGACGGTAGCGACACCGGTCGGGGGGACCAAGGCACGATGGAAGAGAAAAGCGGCAAGGCGGGTGACGGGGCGGCGCCAGCTCACAGGATGGTATTGGAAACGGTCATCGGAGGAGTTCAGAAACTAACCGTGATGGCCCTTGCTGGAATGCTAGTCGTCGTGATGGTGCTCTCGACGGTGCACCTGGGCGTGCTGATCGGAGAAGAAGTCTGGAAGCCGCCGCGGTGGCTGATTCCAGTGCAGGGCCTGCTTGAGATTTTCGGATATTTCCTTCTGGTGCTGATCGGAGTGGAGCTGCTGGAGACTCTGAAAGCATACCTGCGGAAGGACGTGATTCATGTGCGAGTAGTGCTGGAAGTTGCGCTCATCGCCATGGCGAGGAAGGTCATTATTGAAGAACCGAATGCCGTATCGAGCATGACTCTGCTGGGGATCGCGGCGCTGATTTTTGCGCTGGCGATTGCATTCTATTTCGAGCGGCAGGCAAAGAGAGAACCAGGACACGGGTAAGTGCAACAGCAGGGTGGGCAATGTTCGAACTCGCAAAGACTTGAGCGAGCTGACGGGTGGGTTAACAGAAAGGGATCCCGTATGAGCCAGAACCACTTTACTCTTGCCTTTCCATTGAAGACGCCCGCGGATGCAAAGACGCTGGCGGAGGAACTTCCGCCGCTGATGTCGGCTATGTTCAAGGCCGCGGATACGATCGGCACGATTCACTACTCGCGGTTTACGGTGCTGAGCGATAAGACTCTTCTATTTCTTGGCGACTTCGACGGCGAATTCGGCAATCTTGTGGGCGCGCTCGCCCGGCACGCAGGGCCGGTATTCGACGCGATCTTCCAGCACGTGGTCGATCCGCCGGCCAAACCAGTCGCGGGTCATGCTGACGCGTTCGTCGAATGGGCCGCGGAGCATCTTCTCAAGGCGATCAATCTCTACACTGCCTACCCGGGCGTAACCGCCCAGGAGATTAAGGTGCTGGCAGCCGCAGCGGACATTGTTGGGGCCGGTGAGTTACATCCTTTCCTGGTGATCCTGCCCATGAAGTCAAAGCTCGCCTTCATCGAAGTCGAACTAATCTTGCGTGCCAGAGGACACGGTACTACCACAGACTTGGACAAAGTCGGCACTCCGCACTTCGCGCAGTTCGTGCCGCTGGAGGACAACCAGGTTGGATTCTTCACGGTGTATGACGGTTCCTTTGACAAGTACATCGCCGATTTCACCAAGAACATCGGACAGGTCTTCGATCTTCTATTCAAGTTCACCAAAGGTGCGCCGCCCTCGCCCTGCAGGAAGTATTTGCAGGAGTTCATCGACTTTGCAGCGGGCGCAAATCGCACGCCGATCGGGTTCTACCAGGCGTATCCGGGGTTGAGCGTCCAAGACATTCACGCCCTGATCGCCGATGCGACACCAAAGGCGGGTGCGCCGGCGGCATAAACCGGGCAACGGAGGTGCAATTCGATGATAGGCATGTTCTTCCCCAACGCGGTCGTTCAAGCCATGACGTTGCTGGACCAGTGCTCTGACGACATAGAAGCGGCTCAGATGTTTGTTCGCACAAGACTAGTTGGAAAGGATCCAGAGGAAATTGTCTGGTGGGGAGAAGTTCTGGAAGCTCTGAGAGTGAATGAAAGAAATCAAGCGTGAACGGGATCGACTCCCCGAGGCCCCGAGAGATGGGGGGATGATCGCAAGTGCTAATCACAAGGAACTACCGTCATAGTTGCAGTAGTCGACCATTATCGTTGAACTTACCAGCACCAAAAGACTGAGCGCCGCATACAGCTTGGTCTCCTGCCTTCGCTTCTTTCCATTCTTTTACTGCCCCACAGTGTGCTGAAGATGATTGATGCTGGGTGCGCAGCGTCTAGGGGAAATTTGTATCGTCCTATCTGGGGCTCCCCATGGCACAGAAGAAAAGCATAATGGACTGTACTTGTTACGCGAGATGAAGGAGACTACCGTCGGTCGACGGCGGCGCCAATTTGAGTTTCACGCCAGGGAGGGACAGTTGAAAGGGTTCGGACTCGCGAGTTTGGTCATTGCATTCGTGGTTGTTGCGACAGCCGTTTTCGCTGAACCGGTTCGCCTGCGGTGCGAATATCTGGAAAATCCTATGGGGCTTGACGTGATGGCGCCCCACTTGTCGTGGCAGAGTAACAGTGCCGAGCGCGATTGGAAGCAGACCTCGTACGAGATTCTGGTGGCCAGCAGTGAGGAGAGCTTACGAACTGGGAAAGCCGACGTATGGGATAGCGGCAAGGTTGATTCCGCCGAGTCGGTTGGAATTGCCTATCGCGGCCCGGCGCTGGAATCGCGGAAACGATACTACTGGAAAGTGCGAGTGTGGGATGCGGGAGCCGGAAGCTCGGAATCGGCGGCAGCTTGGTGGGAGATGGGGCTTCTTCATCCCACGGAGTGGAAGGCGAAATGGATTCACTGGAAGAATCCCGAGAACGAAACGGACCGCCAGGGTATGCGCTGGATTTGGTTGCCGGGTCAAGACGCGCTGGCGGTTGTGCCGAAAACGGTTGCCGCGTTTCGCGTCACCGTCAAGCTTTCCGAGAAAGCAAAAGAGGCGGTTCTATTATTCGCGACGCGAGGAGACTTCGTCGCGAGGGTAAACGGTCACGAGGTGGATGCGAAGAGCCGATGGAGTACGTTCGAGCGCCGGGATATTTCCGATGAACTGGTTGTGGGTCAGAACTCGATCGAAGTGACCGTGACTGCTCCTGAACCGCCAGACTTCGGACCGAATGCGGGAGCCAAGACCACGATGGCGGCGCTGACGGCGCTCGTAAAGATTGTTGGGGCGAATGGCAAGATGATGCGCTTTCCGACGAATGAGAAGTGGGAGGCAAGGCTCGAAAATACTTCAGCCTGGAATCCCGCCCAAGTTGTTGGGGAGTTGACGGATCGACGGCTGGGAGATGCGGGAGAACTGCCGCAGCCGGCGGCGTACCTGCGGCGAACTGTTGCCCTTTCAAAGAATGTGCAGAGCGCGAGACTCTATTTGACTGCTCTCGGGAGCTATCGCGTGTTTTTGAATGGCCGCCGCGTTGGGACCGATGTCCTGACGCCCGATTTCACCGACTATCGTAAGCGCGTTTTGTATCAGACTTACGATGTGACCAGCTTCATGGTGAATGGCGACAATGTGATCGGCGCTGTGCTGGGGGACGGCTGGTATGGCAGCGGACTGACTTGGGTGGGAATGCACTTTTTTCCTCCTCCGGACCGTTTTGCGGCGCAACTCGAACTCAATTACGCCGACGGCAGGCACGACACGATTGTGACCAATGAGGTCGTGGAAGGCAGCGGAGTCACCCATCGTTCGGTCGGACATCTACGGCGGCGAAGTGTATGACGCAAGGCTTGAACAGACAGGATGGGAAAAATCTGGATTCGACGACTCAAAATGGAAACCGGTGGTGATTGCGGACGCGCCTGCCATTGCGGTTACGAGTCAGATCACTGCGCCGCCGAGAGTGATCGCAACGCTGGATCCGAAGAGTGTGACTCCGCTGGCAAGCGGAGCGTACATTTTCGACATGGGCCAGAACATGGTGGGATGGGCGACTCTGAAGGTGAAAGGCGCGGCCGGTACAAGAGTCCGGTTGCGATTTGCGGAGGTTCTGAATCCTGACGGAACGATCTACACGGCAAATCTGCGGAATGCGGACGCGACCGATGTATACACCTTGCGAGGAGGCGGCGAAGAAACGTTTGCGCCGCATTTCACTTTCCACGGCTTCCGCTATGTGGAGATGATGGGGTATCCGGGCACGCCTGGTCTGGACGCGATCCGGGGAGAGGTCGTGAGCAGCGTGAGTGAAAGTCCTGCAGCCAAGCTGGCGACGTCGAGCCCGCTGGTGAACCAGATGTGGTCGATTGGGCTGTGGGGGCAGCGAGGCAATTTTCTGAGCATCCCCACGGATTGTCCGCAACGCGATGAGCGTTTGGGCTGGATGGGAGACGCGGCAGTTTTCTGGCGGACTGGAAGCTACAACTTCGACGTGGCTGCGTTTTCGCAAAAATTCATACAGGACATTGTCGACGCCCAAAGCCGGCAAGGTGCATTTCGAAATGTATCGCCGAACACTCTTCCTTCCAGTGGGGATGAACCTGAGGAACTCTCCCTGGAGAGCGACAGGATAGGGGCACCGGGTTGGGGAGACGCGGGAGTGATCGTGCCCTGGACTACATGGGTGCAGTACGGCGACAAGGCCGTCATTGAGAAGAACTGGGGTGCGATGCAGCGCTGGATGGAATTCATCGGGAGCAGGAATCCGGATTTCCTGCGGACGAAGGGCGTTGGTCCTAATTTCGCGGACTGGCTCGCCCCTGATGAACATACGAACAAAGATCTGCTCGCAACGGCGTACTGGGCTCTGATCGCGAACATGATGTCGCAAATGGCGCACGCTGTGGGAAAGGAGGCGGACGCGAAGCGCTATGACGACGTTGTGCAGAAGATTCGTGCGGCGTTTCAGAAAGCCTACATTAAAGACGACGGAACGGTGGGCACGGGGACACAGACCTCGTACGTGGTCGCGCTGTATACCAAGATGGCTCCTACAGCTGTAGAGCCGCTGTTGGTTGATAAGCTCGTCAAAGATATTGAGGGGCGCAACTGGCATCTTTCGACCGGATTCTTGGGCACGCCCTTTCTGCTGTTCACGCTTGCGGATCATGGACGTTCTGACGTCGCTTATCGGCTGTTGATGAGTGAGACCTATCCGTCGTGGGGCTACATGCTGTCAAAAGGCGCGACGACGTGGTGGGAACGGTGGAATGGAGACACGGGCGATCCCGCGATGAATTCCTACAATCATTATGCGTTCGGGTCGGTGATGGCATGGGTTTACAGGTATGTCGCTGGAATTGACACCACGCCCGATGCGCCGGGATTTAAGGAGATCGTGATTCATCCACATCTCGATGCGCGCATGACGTCGGCGAGAGCGGAATATGAATCGGTGTACGGCACAATCATCAGCGATTGGAAGGGAGCTGCTGCCGGGCCATTTTCGTTGAGAGTCACGATCCCCGCGAACACTTCGGCGAAGGTCTTCTTGCCTGCCATGGGGGGCGCGCACCTTACCGAGGATGGGAATCCGGCGAACGCGCAGTCGGTCGACGGATCGTATGTCGTTACGGTTGGGTCAGGTTCCTACAGCTTTGAAGTGAAGTGATCGGGCGAGGTTAACGGGATTGTGTAAAAGACTCCGTATGGCGTACGAAGACTGATCCGTTCACCGCGCCGAAAACGCTTCGAGGTCGACTTGAAGCTCGGGCAACTATCTTCGAGAGGGTGGCGCGACCGACCCTCAGAGTCTCTGGTAATCGGAATTTGTCGTAGTGACCACGAGCTGCTTGGCCGTTGCGCCCAGGATGGTCTGGCCCGCATAGTTGGTGCCGTCGGGGAGAGTCGCCATTTGCACCTGCAAGGTCACGACATCCTTCTCTTGACCCATGTAGGTCTTGATGCTTAAGGAGATGATCTTCTTGTGTTCGGGGTCAAAAGAAACGGTCATTTGATCGCCGGGTTGAGCATAGTCGGTGAAGATGAAATTCAAGATGCCGCCAGCGGGATTGATGGAGAGTTTGCCGGCCGCGTAAGCCAGTTGCATTTTCTCAGGGTCGGGCGGAACGTACATGGTGAGGAGGTCCTTCACGTCGCCCATGTAGTCCTTGATCTCCGCTTTTTTCTTGGCGATGATTTTCTGCTTCAGCCGGCCGCCGCTGGGTGGCTCGGGCGGAGGACCGATGGCGGTTTTGAGAACCTGGCCGTTGGAACTGTACTGGCACATGTTTTGAGTGGGAGGCTTTTTGTCACCCTTGAGAATGAGCTGAGTGGTTTCGATCCACCGATATTGATGCAGCCTCTGCCTATTTTCTGCGGCAGCCTGCTTTACGGCGGCGACTTTCTGCTGGAACTCAGGATTCTGCGCGAGCAGCGGTAAAGCGGTTGCCAGCAATACGGCACTTGTCATCAAGCAGCGCTTGCGCACGGCTGCAAACCTATCGGCTGCTAACTGCGTCACTTGTCTAGCGGTGGTCGCGTGCATGGACACTCTCCTGTACCGAGATCCTTGGATCTATACTCGCCCGTTTCCGAGGGCGAGGTGAACTTCTCTATTCCAGTCGGTTTGCGGGTGTGTGGGAACTGTCAGTTACGACAGTGGGGCGCGCCCTTCGGTTGCGGCAATTTAAGAACCGGCGGAGACGGCAACCGGCAGTTGCGGCTTGCCATCGCCCTGGCGGAGTTCGTCGCGGATCATTCCGAGCAAGACCCACAGTACGGATGCACTGACAGGGCCGAGGAATAAACCGAGGAAGCCGAAGACCTGGACGCCTCCAAGGACGGAAAATACCAGGACGAGTGGATGGAGTTCGACCTTTCCTCCGACCACCCAAGGGCGGATGATGTTGTCGGAAGTGCTGACGACGGCGACTCCCCACACCAGAATGAATATGCCCTTCCAAATCGCTCCGGTGAAAATCAAGTAGAGGCCGGCGGGAGCCCAGATGAGGGCGGCGCCGGCGACGGGCACAACGGAGGCGAATGCGGCGCAGAGTCCGAGCAAGAGGGGAGACTGCATACGCACGAATGCCAGCGCGATGCCGGTCAGGGCGCCCTGCGCCGCTCCCACGGAAACGATGCCGTACACGTTGGCGACAATGGTGTCGGAGATATTGCTGAACAACTTTCTTGCTGTTCCTGGTGGAAGGGGGATGGTGTCCTCGGCCTGTTGAATCCAGCCGGGGCCGTCTCTGAAAAGGAAGAAGACGACGACAAGCGCGATGAGGGATTGGGCAATCAGACTGGCGAAATTGCTGAGGAGGGAGGCTCCAGAACCCAAGACCCAGACGCCAGCCTGCTGCACGTGAGAGGTGACGGCGCCTCGGATGTCATATTTGGAAATGTCGATCCAGCGGCCAAGGAACTCCAAGCCGCGCTGTGCCATGGTGGTGAGGAACAGAGTGAATCCACCTTGCTCCGCGCTCTGACGCGTCAAGTAGTGAGCGGCGTTGACGGCCTCCCTGGCAACCACAATAACGATGATGAAGGCGGGCACGCCAAAGAGAAGGAGCAGGGCCAACGTCGAGATGAGCGAGGCCCTGCCCGAGTTACCTTTAGTCCACCGCAAGATACGTTGGTAGGCAGGGTAAAAGACGACCGCAACGATAGTTGCCGCCACGAATGGAGACAAAAAGGGACGCGTGATGGCATAGGCAAATCCCAGCGCAATGAGCGTGAGGATGCCCAGGAACCAAAGAGTCGTCCGCTTGCTATACATGTCGCGCTGTTGATCGAACTGCGATCGCGAGTCAGTTGCCTTGTTCCTGCACTAACGGAAGCTCTGCGGCCAATTGGACGTCGAGCAAGAGGCCAATCCGGCGATCCATCTGGAAGAAAGTGACGGTCTTTTTGCCCGGGAGTGTCTTGCCCACGAGCGGAACGTACTTCTGGCGCAACGCCAGAACGGACTGCTCGATCTCCTGAGAGCGCTGCCAGTACTGCAGGGCTTGCGCGTCGGTGACCGTTCCCCAGTTCTGGGCGTAGTCTTTGATCAGCGCGATTTTGGCGTCGCCAATCTTTTTATATTCGGCCTGGTATTGATCGTAGACCGGCCAGAATTTTGTGGCCTCGGCGTCGGTCAAAACGAGATTGCTGGCGATCAGTTGCTTCTTGTCGGATGCGAGATCCTGCCGGAGCAATTGGATATCCTGATCCACCGAAGACTTGGTGGCCGCCGGTTGCGATGCGGCTGACTGAGCTATGACGTTGGGGACTACGGCGACGCAGAGGACTGCCAGTACCAGCACGGCTAATGCTTTCTTATTCATGCTTGCCTCCAAATTTGTAGAGATTCCAGATGAGGTTAGTCGTTCTGTCAGGGCATGGATACTGTTTGAACTGACAGTGGTCTGCAATGGGCGACGAAAGGAGCTCTAGCGGGTGCGGAGACAGGCTATGCACCACAGCGCCAATGCCGCGTGCCCAGCGACTCCCGGCCAGAGGCCAATGCCGGAGAGTCCTAAGCGGAGACGGGCATAGGTGAAGAGCGTAGCGGCCGCAACGTTATAGAAGAGCATGGCCACGACTGGCGCAGCCGACGCGGGGCTCTGCCGGTTGTTCCGCGTCAGCCAGCAGAACAATCCCATCGTGAGTAATGCGATCCCGGCCAGGCGCCCCACGGCAGACCCGGAGGGCGTTTCGAGAGGTGTGCCGAACAGAATAGAAACCAGTAGGGACGGAGCAGCCGCCAGCACGAATCCGACGACGGCCTCAAGCAGTGCAGTTACGATGAGCAGCCTTCTCATGAACGTGTCCGATGTTTCACAGCAGGAGAATGTTTCCGATGAGAGTTGCGAGGAGAATAATTCCCAGCAGGAGAATTGCGGCGGCCATCTGGAAATTAGGGTTGCTGAAGATGCTCTCTTTTTTGCCCATCCGCTTCAAGGTGTGGGAATACTGAAGGATCATGGCGAATAACGGAACAATTCCCACGACCAGCATGAAGCTCCCGATATTCCGTGGCGTGTGAGGCCGCATGATGACCTTCACGAGGGAGTGGTCTTGGACGTACTTCAGGATATTGAAGATGGTGAATCCGAAGCCGATGAAGGCGATGGAAGTGCGTACCCCGGCGAGCATGGTGCGGTCGGCCGCCATCACGGTGCGTTCCATGGCGAGCCTGTCGGCGAGTTTCAGTTCTTGAGTGAACTGTTGCTGCTCTTCGACGACTGTCCCGGCGTTTTCTTTTTCTGGGTCGGGCATTTTTGTTCCCTCAGCATGTTCCTGGGTGCCTTAGTTGGGTCGTCCGAGCCAGGAGTATTGCCAACCGGCTGAGACGTTCTGGTAGTTCCCGCCGTAGAGGATGTAGGTGCCGTTGCTATAGCCAAATTTCAGAGTCTGATGCTTCGTGATGGGGATCGCAGCGGTTCCTCCGAGACGAGAGTTCCGTTGTTGGGTGAGAGGATTTTGGATGCCGTTCACGCTGGTTTTTCCGCCGACCCAGTAATTGCCGTCCAACGAGACCCAGAGCCGCGGCTTGAAATCGTAACTGAGGTGTCCCTCGAACGCGGCCATGGGTGCCTGCGATTGGGACCTCGTCCCCGGATAGTAGACGTTCCGCGACCAGAAATCATGGTTCGTAGTGAAGAACCAAGCTCCTGCGTAGCCATCCAGTACCCATTTGCCCCAGCGCTGGGAATAGCCGAATTCCGGTTTGAAAGACCAGCGGTTGGCGCCCCAGTTGATCAGCTTGGTCGGGTCATACTGACCGGTAGGAGCGATCACTTTCAGGCCGACGCCCAACAGGAGCTTCTGGTGCCATTTGACGAACTCCTGTGGTTTCATCGCCGGACCGCCTTTGAGGTTGATCGAAAAGCGGTAGACAGAATCCACGAGGCCGGAGCGGTACAAGTTTTGCCCTGCTCCCGCCAAGGTTCCGGTGAAGTTCCCGATTCCATAGGGCAACGCGACGACGATGTTGGCCGAGCGGCCAAAGAGGCCGAAGGAATGGTAATAGCTGACAAGAGGAACGCTATATCTACCTTTGGCGTCGGCGACAGGGAGCGCGCCATTGAAATTGATGCTGCCATCGTAGAAGGAATAGGTCAGCGTGATGGCGTTGGAATGGAGCGGAGTGATGAGATAGGCGCGGGGTGCAAGGTCTTGGGCTCGGAGCAACTGCAGCGGAGATGACAGCCAAGCCGCCAGCACTCCGAGCCCGAAGACGTATCGAATTAAGAAATTCGAAATTACTTTCACCCAGCGCCCTTTCCCGAGCAGGATCGTGCGATTACTGCCCGAGCGGCCTGTAATTGGCACTTGTGGTCGTCACCACGAGACTCTTAGCAGTGGCGTTGAGGACGGTTTGCTCCACATAGTTCGTGCCATCGGGCAAGCTAGCGAACTGAACCGCCAGGGTGACCACATCCTTGGGATTGTCCATGTATGTATTCACGTTCACAGAGGCAATCTTTTTAGTAGCAGGGTCGAACGAGAGCGTCATCTGGTCGCCGGGCAGGGCGTAGTCTTTGAACACGATTTGCGCCAAGCCGCCTGCATTGGGATTCAAGGAGACCTTCCCGGCCTGGAAGGCCTGTTGCATGCTCTGCGGATTGGGGGGGACGTATTTGGCAAGCAGGACCTTAACTCCGCCCATGTAGTCCTGCATTTCTTCTTTCTTATTTGCAACCACTTTCTGCTTCAGTCTTCCTCCGCTCGGCGGCGGGGGAGGGGGAGTGAGCGGAGTCTTCTGGACTTTTCCGTCTGGACCGTACTGGCACGCTGATTGGCTGGGAGGTTTGGGGTCGCCCTTGAGAGTGAGTTGGGTGGTCTCCGTCCATTGATACTGGTGAAGTTTCTGCTGGTTTTCGGCGACGGACTGCTTCACGGCCGCCAACTTCTCTTGGAGCTCTGGGCTGGGTCCGGCCTGAGCGATTGCGGGGACGACAGCTGCCAGAAGCGCGGCGGTCATAAGAAGTGTGCGGATATTGGTATTCATCATGGTGTCCTCTCTGATTTCAATTGATTGCTGCGATTTCACTTTCTCCGAATGCTTAAATCCGTCTTTTTTGTGCGAGGCCGGCCTAAACGTCATTTTCCTAACTCGCATCATCTGACTGAATGGCCTTGGTCTCGCCACGCTTAATGGACGCTAGTAACTTGGCGTGGTCCTCTTCTGTCTGGTCTCCGTAACTCTCGGCCCACTCAGCCAAAGCTTCGTCCAGCGCCGTGGAGTTGCCGCAGTAGCCGCCGATGCGTGCTGGGTCTCCCGTTCGTCCATGGGCTCGGGCGAGGATCGCACCGCATACCCATGCGTAGAAGTTGAACGTTGTTCCAGTAAGGAACTCTACTGGAATCGAAGCTTTCAGATTCTTCATCTGCCTCACCATGTAGTCCCGACCGTCCCAATCGGTGTAGCCCAGCATTGGGTCGGAAGAAGCTTGCAGAGCGCGCTGTCCGATCACCACGCGTTTGCCCTGGTGACGAAACTCCTCGGGTAGAGGTGGAAGATAGGGGGCGTGTGCTGGAGAGACCGATTCCTTCACTTGCAGGAACAAGGGATCGTCGTCACCGACGCCGAACAGCAGTACGAGGTAGGCTCTGGTTCCCACTGAACCGACGCCGACGACGCGGTGTGCTACATCGACCACGTGATAGCGGCCGAGCATTAATCGCCGCTCTGCTGAGAGAGTGAGCGAATAGCGATTCAGCACCTCGATGACTTTGTCTTTGGCCGCGCGAGGGATCGTAGTGAGAACGGGGGGATCGTTTCGGAAGATCCATTTTCCGCTGCCCTGGTGATCCGCGACCTTGGGCAAGAGGGTGCGGTTATCGGTGTTCAGGGCTTTAGCCACGGTCTTGGCGAAAACCGCCTTGGACTTAGGGTCGACCTTTACGATGGGGTTGTCACGTCCGGGATACGCGTGCAGGTACCAGACGTCCAACACTCCCATACTCTGCAGGCGATTTACATTGAATCGATAACCATCGACGCCGCGTCTGACGGCCGCAGCTCGCTCGCGGCGATTCAGGCCATTCTGCCTGCCCGCGACGTTGACGCTGGCTACCAGTCTCTTAAGATCCCATTCCCAAGGCCCGACGGTAGCCTCATCAAAATCGTTCAGGTCGAAAACCACGTCCCGCTGCGGAGTACCGTACAACCCGAAGTTATTGATATGAGCATCGCCGTCCATCACTACCGGAATGCCGGAGACGGGAGTCGCGGAGAGATCGGACGCCATTACGCATGCCGAGCCCCGCAGAAACGCGAAGGCGGAAGCTGCCATGCGTCCCATGCGCAGCGGAACCAGTTGCGACTGCCTTCCCTTATTGCTGATGGCCAGGAGTTTCAGTGGATCTGGGCGGTTCTTCCCTGGGTTCCACTGCGCATGGGATTCGCGCGGGATCGCCCGGCGGAGCTGCTTGCCCTCAGCGTGCCGTTGCCTCCACGGGACCATCTTGGTCCCCAAGTCGAACGTAACTATCGAGTCGATCTTCGCTATCGCCATCCCACCTCCTCAAGGTCCAACGAGCATCTTCCGAATGCACGAGGGATGTAAATCCGGCCCTCAGAGCGGAACCGTCAAAGCCACGCGCTTAATTCAGATCGCTATCTTTGTAGTACTTGGTGCCCTTGGCGGTAATTTCGAGGGCGATGCCTTTGTCGGTGAGTTGATACATCCAGACGCCGTCAGCGACCGACACGGCACCGGCCATGGCTGCGCCTTTGTTTCCGGTGGTCGCGGCGGCGGTAGTTTGTCCGCCGAAGTCCCAGCCGGAGTTGGTGAAGCCGTCGAGGGCCTTTTGAGTGTCGAAGACGAAGATCACACTGAATTTCTTTACGCCCATGCCGAGCCCGGCCTGGACCTCGAGCATCTTCATGAAGGTTTCTTGTTTGGTCTTGTTGTTGACGGCGAGACCCTTTCCGTTGCCGGATCCGGCGACAAGAATTTTTATGCCCATGTTGCTGAAAACGGCATACCCGGCAGCGGATGCGACCGCGGACTTGGTCTTGGGCTCGGCTTTGTAGAGGCGGAGTAGAGTTTGCTGCGCCATGTCGCGAATGTCTTGCTGCTTCTGCGCGATCTTGGGATCGGCGGCGTGCGCCGTCGCAGCCAGGGCGCACAGCAGCGCGGCGAGCAGGCTTCGTATTCTTGTCTTCATCGTTGCCCTCCGATTGCCTAGTTCTTAGCGGGAAAAATGAACATTGGTTCAGTAAGAATGACGTTGCCTAGAACGGCATCGAACGGCGGAAGGCAGGCAACACGACAGAGTCTTCACTCGAGTTTGTGTATTCGCGTCGCCCGATGGCATCCGCGGCCAAGGTGCGGCGGAAGAACTAGTTTAGGAGCGCTCTGTGGGTCGGGTAACTGGCAGAACTGACAGCCATGGCGGTGGGGTCTGACCCTTCGCATCCGACCTCCCCAGTGGTGCTGAAGGACCTCGAGAACATGGAGAGAAGAACTCAAGGACCTTGCACCTTGTTCGGGGCAGTCCGTGCAAATTGTTTCATCATTCTCCCAAGCGCCCGAATTCTCTTAAAATATGTTTCGGTTTGCGGATCGGAGGGGCTGGAATGGGAGACAGGTCTGCGGAGCAGCGATTAAGAGAACTTGGTATCGAACTTCCGGCGCCACCTCAGCCCTTCGGCACCTACGTGGAAGCGGTGCAGACGGGCAACCTGCTATTCCTGAGCGGGATGCTTCCCACGGAAGGCCACGAAGCAAAATTCGTGGGGCGCGTCGGCGCGGAACTCGACGTTGAGGCTGGGCGAGAGGCAGCGAAACTCGCCGCACTCAACGTCATGGGGGTCGCACGTCAATATTTGGGATCGCTCGACCGAGTGAGGCGGATCGTGCGCCTCGGCGTATCAGTGGCCACTGTAGGAGATGTACGAGAACAGCCGCAGGTGGCGGACGCGGCTTCGGAGCTGTTGCAGGCCGTGTTCGGAAAGGACAAGAGCCCTTGCCGCCTGGTGTATGGCGTGGCAAGCCTTCCGCTCGGCACGCCGGTCGAACTGGAGGTCATTTTCGAGGTGGGGACGTAACCTCTCGCTCGCAGCAATGAATGCCGTGTGGGTCAATTCGACGGAAAGGAACTCTTCATGAACCATCCAACCTTTTATCGCACAATCCAGATCGATGGTCTTTCCATCTTCTACCGAGAGGCCGGTTTGAAAGGCGCGCCGACGATTCTTTTGTTGCACGGGCTTCCGTCTTCGTCGCGAATGTTCGAATCGCTCCTTGCGCGGCTTTCCGATCGCTACCACCTGGTTGCGCCCGACTACCCGGGCTTCGGGCACAGCGACTGGCCGGATCCAAAGACATTTGCGTATACGTTCGACCACTATGCCGAGATCATGAATCACTTCACAGAAGCGCTCGGGCTGTCGCGCTATACGCTTTACATGCAGGATTACGGCGGCCCGGTGGGCTTCCGCATGGTCCTGGCGCACCCGGAGCGCGCAGAGGCTCTCATCGTCCAGGATGCCGTGGCGCACAACGAAGGCCTGGGAGCAAATTGGAAGGCTCGGCGGGCGTTTTGGGCGGATCGAGCCACCAACGAAAGCACGCTGCGCACGAATCTGCTTTCTCTGGCGACAACGCGTACGCGCCATGTTGGAAACGATCCGAACGTGGATCGCTACGACCCGGATCTGTGGACCGACGAATTCGCGTTCCTGAGTATGCCGGGACAGGCGGAGATACAGAGCGACCTGTTCTACGACTATCGCACCAATGTGGACTCCTATTCGAAATGGCAAGCATGGATGCGCGAGAAGCAGCCGCGACTGCTGGTGATCTGGGGAAAGTACGACCTCTCGTTCGATCTGGGCGAGCCGGACCGCTACCGGCAGGATGTACCGAACGCTCAGGTTCACATTCTCGACGCCGGTCATTTTGCATTGGACACGGCAGCCGATGAGATTGCCGCATTGGTCGGGGATTTTGTCGGCTCTTCTCGCTCGGAGTTTAGGTCACGGCGGGCAGGCTAAAGGCGTTGCGACAACGCCGGTGATTACCTATTGAAACGTCTTTTGGCGACGGACATCCAACGGTTGAGGATTTTATATGAGATCTGACATTGTTCCTGGAACTGTTTTCCCTGACTACGAGCTTTCCGACCACAGCGCCAAACGGCGGAAGCTTTCCGAACTGCAAGGACAACATCCCATGGTTCTCGTGCTCAGCCGCGGCGGTTTCTGCCCCAAGGATCGCCGGCAAGCGGAAGGACTTGTCCTACTTCATCGTGAGCTCGAGGTGTCCTATTGTCGGGTGGTCACGATTAGCACCGACAACATCACAGAGACGAATGAATATCGCAGCGGAGTTGGCGCCCACTGGCCTTTCCTTTCCGATGCGGGGCGTATCGTCCAAAAAGATCTCGACATTGCCGAATACACCGATCCCCTCCACAATCCCATGATCCCCCACGTGATTGTCCTGGAGCCCGGTCTGGTCATTTACAAGGTCTATAACGGCTACTGGTTCTTGGGCCGGCCCACTTTGGAAGAGCTGCGCCAGGACCTCCGGGCGGTTACGAAGAAATGCCGACCGGATTGGGACATTACCACGCCGGAACTCAGGGCAGCGTGGCAGCAAGGCCGCAAGCAACTGTTCTATCCGTACGGCAAAACGTACGCCCAAACCCTGGGGGAACAGGATTAGGCGCGGGCCAGTATGTCCGGCAAGAAAACAACAATCGTGACGGGAACATTGGGGAGCATCGGTGCCGGGTTGGTCGCCCCGCGGTGGGCAGGAGTGGCGGCGGCAGTCCTGATGGGGCTGGTCCCGGCCTGCGTGTCGGCGGCTGCGTCAGCGCCTCTTGAGATCCGCGTGGTCGTAGTAACCACCTTCGAGGTTGGCAATGACACGGGCGACATGGCCGGCGAGTTCCAGAACTGGGTCGAACATTATCCGCTGCCGGACATCCTGCCGTTTCCGCAAGGGTTCCGTTCGCTTCGCTACAACGCGAAGGACCATGTGCTGGGCGTTGTGACCGGGGCGGGCAAGTCTTCGGCTGCGGCTTCAATCATGGCGCTCGGCCTCGACCCGCGTTTCGATCTCCGCAAGGCCTACTGGATTCTGGCGGGCATCGGGGGCATTGATCCCAACCGGGCGTCGGTGGGTTCGGCGGCATGGGCGAGTTACATCGTTGATGGGGACCTGGCGTATGAAATCGACGGGCGCGAAATTCCAGCGGAATGGCCGACTGGAATCGTCGCCTACGATCGGGCGACGCCCTTCGAGCAACCGGCGCCGCCGGCCGTTTCCGACAACGGCATCTTGTCGTATGAGCTGAACGATGGACTCGCGACTTGGGCCTATGGCGTGACGCGCAACCTGATTCTGCCGGACGATGACAAACTCAAGGCTGCGCGCGCTGGCTATTCAGAGATGTCCAACGCGCAGCGGCCGCCCTTCGTGCTGAGGGGCGATACATTGACTGCAGACCGGTTCTGGATCGGTGCCCGGATGACCGAGTGGGCGAATAAATGGGTGCCCTATTGGACGAGGAACAAGGGATGCTTCACGACTTCGGCCGAAGAAGATGCAGCCTATCTGCAAGCGCTGACCTTTCTTGCCCACGCCGGCCGGGTGGATCTTGCGCGCGCGCTCGATCTCAGAACCGGCAGTGATTTTACGATCCCGCCCAAGGGCTCGTCGGCGGCGGCTCTTCTAAAGAGCGAGGCTACGGGGAACTACACCGCGTATGACGAAGCAATCGAAAACGCATATCGGGTTGGTAGCGCGGTCGTTCGCGAATTGGCGGAGCATTGGCTGGTCTATCGGCAAACCATACCTGCGTCGAAGCCCTAAGTCCTCGGATCACCAATAATACATTTAGGCGGGGGAAGTTCCAGCGCGGCGGGCATCGGCTTCGGCCACCCAGCCGCGGCGTAACTGCTCGGGCAGAATGCTGGAGAGGTAGGGCTTGAGATCGAGAATGGGGGTTCCGTCGAGCATATCGACGCCGCGGACGTGGAGGGAGGAGCCTTCACGGCGGAGGAGTTCGACGACGGTGAGTCCGATGGGATTGGGCCGGCGCGGGGAGCGAGTGGCGAAAACGCCGTGTGGGCGGTCGTCGATGGGAGGAGTGCCGAGCAATTCGTAATCTTCTGAGCGATCGAAGACCCAGAGAACGAACAGGTGCGAGAAGCCTTCGATGTCGGTGAGGCCTAGGGCGAATTGCGGGAGGATTTCGAGGACGCCTTCGGCATCGTGTTTGGCGCCGGGGCCTTTCGGGATCTGCTTGGTGCTCTGGTAGGGACTTTGGATGTGTCCGATGGGCTGTGGGGAAAACATGGCGTTGGTCCGTCCTTAATGATGTGGGCTCGTGGTCCTCTCGTTGAGTTTCTCACTCTTCTCGCGTGCGCGCCACGATGAGAATTCGAGCGACACAATCTTCCAAAACTTTACACGCGATGACAAAACTCTAGATTTTGAAATGCAACGCCGCGGGATAACCCGAGCATCCCAGAATTTTTGATCAACCGGCTGTAAAGGTGGCGCCGAAGTTTCTGGGGTCCCGTCTTTGGAGATGATTTTGCGGTACATAACTACAGACTCGGAGGAGCATTTCGTCTATGTGGGGAACATCCAAGCAACGAACATTCATTCTTGTAGTGAGTATAGTTTTTCTGGTGACACTGGCGGGGGCGGCGCAGGAGAATAGGTCGGAGATCAGTTTGCAGGGGGCAGGCTTCTTCACGGCGAGCACGAGCGGGAACGGCACGGCATATAGCGCGACCGAGACGGGTGGATTTCTGACCACCTACCGATATCACTTGAACCACTGGGCGGCAGCGGAAGCGGCGTATGGATATGACGCGAACTCGCAGAAATATTTTGTGCCGACGGGAGCGTTCCGGATTCAGTCGGGGATTCATCAGGTGACGGGAAGCCTGGTGTTGAATCTTCCGTATCGCAGGAGTTCCAGGGTCAATCCTTATCTATTGGCGGGGGGCGGGGCGCTCATGTTCGAGCCGAGCGGAAATCAGTTCAACACACTCTCAGGAGCCCAGTCGCAGTCGAAGGGCGTGTTCGTGTATGGAGGGGGCGTGAACTATGCAATTCGCAAGCGGATCTCGTTGCGAGCGGAATATCGAGGACTCATTTATGGAACACCTGACTTCGGGTTTGGGGCGTTGAGCGGGAATTCGGTGACGCATACGGCGGTGCCTTCGGTGGGGGTGACCTATCGGTTTTAGAATTGTGCATGATGGTGGCCGCTTTCGCTTTCCGGGAGGCGGCCATCAGGGACTAAAGCCCGAGTCATCCCGACGTCCTCAGCGGCCCTGAAGGGCCGCTCTTCCACCACTCACGAGGCCGCTCCGCCACCTTCCTGTTCGCTTCCGGACAGGGATATCCATAGGTGGACAGAACGGTTCACTCTATACCTGCATTAGCCTTCGAGAGTCCTTTCGCAATCAACAAGTTGCCCCTCACTTGGCTTTGGTCCGAGGTTTGCTCCCAGAGGTTCGCTTGAGGATCGCGAGACGAGTGGGAGCCAGAGGCAAGATATGGAGACTCTGATTCAGGATCTGCGGTATGGCTTGCGTGTGCTGGCGAGGAGTCGTGGCTTTACGGCGGTCGCGGTCGCGACCTTGGCGCTCGGCATCGGCGCGAATACAGCACTGTTCTCCGTGATCAACGGCGTTTTGTTAAGTCCGCTGCCATTTCCGCAACCGGATCAGTTGGTCACGCTCCATGAGAACAAACCAAACTTCGAGGGTGGGTCCGTCTCCTATCCCAACTTTCATGATTGGCAGAAAGACAACCACGTATTCTCTTCTGTAGGCTTGGCTCGACCATCCCAATTCATCTTGACCGGCGTCGGCGAGGCCGAACAGGTGAGTGGAGAGTTTGTGTCCTCGGACTTCTTCACGGTGCTGGCCGTGAAGCCCGTAGTCGGACGCATATTTGCCGAGGATGAGGAACGGGTTGGAGCTGGCCCCGTGGCGCTGATCAGCGCGGGTTTGTGGCGACGTAAGTTCAGTTCGGCACCCGACATCCTGGGGAAGAACATCACGCTCGACGCAAGAGACTACACCATCGTGGGAGTGATTCCGGCAGACTTTCACCTGGATATTCCGGGCTTCCGCGAGAGTCAGGTCTATACGCCCATCGGTCAGTGGAGCAATCCGCTGCTGCTGAAACGCGGCGCTGGGCTGGGATTCCATGGGATCGGGCGGCTGAAGCCCGGCGTGACCATCGAGCAAGCGCGGGCGGATATGGAAGGAGTCACACGCAGTCTCGCGGAAGCTTTTCCGGATACGGATAAGGGGATCACTGCGAAGCTGACGCCGCTCAAGGAGCAGATGATCGGTCACGTCCGGCCGCTGCTGCTGGTGCTTCTGGCTGCGGTTGGATTTGTGCTTCTGATTGCGTGCGTCAACGTCGCAAACTTGCTGCTGGCGCGCGCAGCCAGCCGGAAGCGCGAATTTGCAGTGCGGGCCGCGCTGGGCGCGAGCCAGGCGAGAGTCGTTCGCCAATTGCTTACGGAAAGCATTCTGCTGGCGCTGGCCGGTGGAGGATTGGGGTTGTACCTGGCATCGTGGGGAACACGCGCGGCTCTCGGAGCACTGCCCGCGGCGCTGCCGCGGGGCGAGCAAGTCGGAGTCGACGGCCACGTGCTGATCTTTACCGCTGGTATCTCGCTGCTCGCAGGAATTTTCTTTGGCTTGACGCCTGCGCTCAAATCATCGCAGCCGGATTTGCATGACACGCTCAAGCAAGGTGGCCGGGGAACAAGCGGAACCCGGCAGCGCATGCAGAATGTATTTGTGGTGGCCGAGATCGCACTCGCTCTCGTACTGCTGATCGGCGCGGGATTGACCATCCGCAGTCTGGCGAAGCTGTGGGGCGTTGATCCCGGCTTCAATCCGCACAACGTGCTCACGTTTGGGCTTTCGCTTCCGCCCACGATGATGCATGCAAAACCGGACGCCATCCGCGCCGCGTTTCGGGAGTTCGATGAGAAGTTCGGCTCCGTTCCAGGCATCGAGGCGGTTTCCCAGACATGGGGCGCGATTCCATTCAGTGGGGATGACGAGCAACTTTTCTGGCTTGAGGGGCAGCCCAAGCCCGCCAATGAAAACGACATGAATTGGGCCATCGACTACATCGTCGAACCCAGCTATCTGAAGGCAATGGGCATACCACTGCTGCGGGGCCGATTCTTTACCGTCCATGACGATGAACACGCCCCTCTGGTGGTCGTGATCGATGAGATCTTCGCTCAGAAATATTTCCCCAACCAGAATCCGCTCGGCAAAAGGCTCAACATAGCCCGTTCAGCACAACTAGCGGAGATCGTTGGCGTGGTTGGGCATGTCAATCAGTGGGGCTTGGCCACCGATGATCAGCAATCGCTCCGATCGGGCCTTTACATTCCTTGCATGCAGATGCCGGACGAGTTTATGGCGATGACTCCGTCAGGTTCGGCCGTAGTGTTGCGATCCGAGGGAAACTCGGCCGGGCTGCTCGATTCTCTGCGACAGATCAGCGGGCAGATGAGCACCCAGCAGGTTATCTTCGGCGCGCAAACGATGGACTCACTGATTTCCGATTCAGTGGCCACGCGGCGGTTCTCGATGATCCTGCTCGCAGTATTTGCCGTGCTGGCGCTCTTGCTTGCGAGCGTGGGAATTTATGGCGTCGTTTCTTACGTGGTTGGACAGCGTACGAACGAGATCGGCATCCGCATGGCGCTGGGAGCGCACCAGTGGGACATTTTGCTTCTGATTCTGGGACGTGGCGGAAAACTAGTAGGGCTCGGGGTTGCGATTGGACTGGCCGCTGCCTTCGGACTAACTAGGCTTATGACAAGTCTGCTGTATGGGGTCGCAGCTACCGATCCACCGACGTTTGCCGGAGTCGCGGTGCTGCTGACAGTGGTGGCGCTCGTCGCGTGCTACATCCCGGCCCGGCGTGCCGGCAAGGTCGATCCAATGGTAGCGTTGCGATACGAATAGGCCGCTTCAGATTTGCGGAAGCGGCCCTCAGGGGCTAAAGCCCGACGTATTCCAGCGTTCTCACGCGGCTCTGAAGAGCCGCTCTTCTACGTCGGTCCCGCTACGCGAGTTCTTGATTCGAAAGCGCGGGCGGGGGCGCCCGCGCCACATAGTCCTCTCGTCTCTCTTACATCTTTTTTAGTCTTCCTTCTTTTCTGGCTCCCTCGCGATCGGCTTTTCGATCGGCTTGCGGGGGAGCATTTGGTCGCGCATTGCGGCTTCGTACACGAAGCTGGCGACGATGACGGAGATCTGTTTCAGGTCTTCGGGCTGGAGTCGGTCGTAGACATCCATGTTGGAGTGGTGAGTGCGGGTTTCGTATTCGATGGGATCTTGAATGAATTGGAATCCCGGAATGCCCACGGCGTCGAACGAGAGATGGTCGGTGCCTCCGGTGTTGCGCATGGACAACGTGGTCATGCCGAGGTCTTTGAAGGGACGCATCCAGGCTTCGAAGATGGGAGCGACGGCTTCGTTTTCCTGAAGGTAGACGCCGCGGATTTTTCCGGTGCCGTTATCGACGTTGAAGTAGGCGGAGATTTTGGCCTGCTCCGGCTTCACGGTGACTGGTCCGGCGTCGCGGCGTAGAAGAGTTGGCATGTCTTTCATGTTGGGGTCGTCCATGCGGGGGCGGGATCCGAAGTGCTGTTCGACATAGCCTTGCGAGCCGAGGAGGCCTTCTTCCTCGCCGCTCCACAGGCCGATCCGGATGGTGCGGCGGGGCATGATGCCGATGGCTTTCAGGATACGCATGGCTTCCATCATGACGATGGTGCCGGCGCCGTTGTCGGTGGCCCCGGTGCCGGCGTGCCAGGAGTCGAGGTGCGCGCCGAGCATGACGATTTCATCTTTCTTGTCGGTGCCGGGAATTTCGGCGATGGTGTCGTACTGCATGAGGTCATCGTCGTAGAAAGTGTTGATGACGTTGAGTTCGATCGTGACGTCTTTCTTCTGCTGCAGAAGGCGGGCGATGCGGGTCCAGTGCTCGGAGGCCAGGGTGAGTTGAGGAACCGTGGTAGTTTCGCCGGGCTTGTAGGATCCGCCGGACTGGACGAAGACGGTGCCACCGCCAGCGGTGCCGCGGCTGTGGTCGATGACGGCGAGAACTTTTTCGTCGGCGTAGAACTGGTTGAGATCTTTCTGGAATTGCCGGCGGCGTGCGATTTCAGACATGCGGAAGGGCGGGCGCTCGCCGGGGATTTCGTACTCTGAAGTTTTGGCGAGATCTTCATCACTGTAACGCTTGTAGGGAGCTTCGGCGATGGGCTTTACGTCGGCGTCGGGTCCAGTGATAACAATCATTCCGGCGAGCTTGCCCCTGTACTTATCGAAGTCTTCTTTTTTTTCGATGGTGACGCGAATGCATTTGCCGGTGACGACACCGTTGGTGCCGGGCGTCCACGCCTTGGCGTACACGATGAGAGGAACGATGTCGGGTGTGGTCATGCGGGCGTTGACGTATTGATTGGCCCATCCGCGACCGAAGGGACCCCATGATTCGAGGTGGGCGTTGCTCATACCGGCGGCGGTCAGTTGATCGCGAGTCCATTCATTGGCGCGCTTCATGTTGGGAGATCCGGTGAGGCGTTCGCCGATGGAATCCATCAGGCCCGTGGCGTAATCCATGACTTTGGAATTGTGGAAGCCTTCATAGCGAATGCGGGAGATGGCTTCGAGATCGACTTTCTCCTGGGACCACAGGGCGGGAACGAACAGCAGAATGACGACGAGTGAACAGACGAGTCGCGTAGACCTCTTCATGATGGAGCGCTCCTGAGTGGGAATCAATCGGGGATTATACAGCCGGTAGCCGCGTGGAACGGGGATGGGAATTGTAAAGTTATTTCAAGTGGAGGGAGATGCGTTAACCACCAAAGGACGCCCTTCGCTCAGGCCAGGCCCCGGTACACGAAGGAAAAACACGGGATTCCTGCCGCGAGACGTAGGCACGGCCGACGAGTCGCCTTTTTCTTTTCCTATTTTTCTCCGGTCGGCGGGGCTACGGGTTCTTTGCGCTTTTCCTCGGTATCGGCAGAGAACAACATGTAGTGGTCGAAGCTATGGCGGCGGTAGTAGCGATGCTTGCGGAAATCGAAATAGATTTCTGCGCTCTTCGGAAGCCACAGAGAAGTGTTCTTTCTGGGGAAAGCGACGGGCCCGTACTCGACGACTTCGTGTTCATTGAGAAGCCGGATTTCGGGCATGGGGTTGACCATCTCGGATTCAATGCGGACGATCTGGAACTTGTCGGCGGTAATCCAAGCTCGTCCTTTCAAGTCGACGGAATACATTTGATTGCCGACCTTATAACTGTGGATGCGGTTGGGGCGATCATCGCGCTGGCGGAAGTGGACGAGCCAAGTGGCCTGTCCGTGCCAGTCTCCCAAGCCTTCGCAGGTCATGGCGAAGGTATCGCGCATGTGAGGATGGAAGACGAGCGCAAGAGCTGCGAAGCCGGTACTGGCAATGTGGTCTGGATAGTCCGCGGTGGTGATTTTATCGGTGCGGTATTCGTCGACCGCGAGAAATCCGGGCTGGGGTTCGGAGATGGAGGCGACGTAGTTGTATTTGCGGGTCTCCGTGCGGATGGGAATGCCGAATTCGTCGAGAGATTGATGCAGCAAATCTTCGACTGCAGCAAAGCGCGCCACGTCGTCGACCAACTCCTGCACCCGTCTGCCAGATTCTTCAATTACCTGGACGGATGGACACGGCACTCCGGGAGCGACGGCGGGCGTGAGGTTATCGATGCCGGGGGGCATCCACGACTTCAAGGAGAGACTGGGCGCGGCCAGAGCTGCTAAAGGATCAACGCCGGAAAGACGAGCTGCGGTCGCAGGTGAATCGGACATGGAGGCGGAGTGAGATGGGTGTTGCTGAATGTCCGCGATCAGAGAGCGAACCTGAGGCGCCATGGGATGCTGCGGGGATTGATCGAGAAAGACGTTCAGAGCCTGAATTCCAGCTTGATCTTGACCGAGGTTTACCAGCGCTTGTCCCAGGACGAGTTGGGCTGGGGTGGCATTGTTCTTGCCGATGGTGATTGCGATCTGCGCCTGGTCCCGGGCTTTTTCGTAGTCTTGCTGGTGAAGGTAGGTGTCGGCGAGCAGGTTGTGGGGTAGCCAGTTTTCGTTATCGGCGAGGATGGCTTGCTCGAGCGCGGATCGCGCTGCCGGGTAATCCTTGCGTTCGAGGCCCGTTCGGCCGAGGAGCGTGAGGGCCTGAGCGTTGTGGGGATTCAGATTCGCTGCTGTCCCCAGGTAGGTTCCGGCCTGCGCGAAATCTCTTTTCTGAAAATACAAATATCCAAGAAGGAAGTTGAGCTCCGGGCTGGATGGCGATAATTTATAGGCGTCGTCGAGATGCTTCTGCGCGTCTTTGAGTTTTCCAGACTTCAGTGCTGAAACTGCGTGCTTGGTTTGTTTTCGCGCTTGGGGCGACATGACCGCGTCGGAGACGTCGAGATTGACGGCTTCAGGATCGCGGCGCAGCACGACGTCGGAGAACGATGGCGCCATCGAGTCGACGACCTGCACTTCTTTATGAGTGCTGAGATAGCCGACGGCACTCACTTCCACGTCATAACTTCCGTAGGGTATGCCGGTAAAAACTCCACGCGACGTGTCTTCTGTAGTCTGCCACGTGGCCGCCTGACTAGTTGGGTTCACGAGCCTTAACAAGGCCTGGCGATCGAGATGAACGCCTTTACGCTCAGCATATACGGTGAAGACGATCACTCCGGTGCCGGGCGGCGTGTCGTAGGTCGTGACGACCTTCATCGGCTGGGAGTCGCGGTCAAGGCGGCTCTGAGCGAAAAAAGTTGTTGCGAGCAGGCTAACGAGGAAAAACGAGGCGCACAGAAGCCGCACGGAAGAACCCAACAGAATGGCGCTGCGGCGGAACATAAAGAATCCGCGAGAAGTGTGGCACAGTCATGGTCGCGGGTCAAACTAAGGAAAAAGGAGCGAAAAAGGAGCTATTCCTTAGCGGCAGGTTTTTCCTGCGGCGGAGCGGATTAGCTGCCTTCGGTTTTCTGCTCGGTGGGGGAGGTTTTGGTATTTTCGTCATCGTTATTTTTCACGATGTATTGCACGATGACCGAGATGCGGCGGTTGGACTCGGTGGCATGCGAAGTTTTGATGGCGCGGGCGACGGGGCAATCTTCTTTGCAGAATTCGCAGCCGGGCTGGTCGCAGTGCAGCAAAGATTCCGAGACGCAGGAGTGGCCGACGACGTCGTGGCGCAGATGTCCGGTGATGCGTTCGGCTCCGTCGCTCCAGATGACGATTTTTTTTGCATATCGACGACGCAGAGGCCCGGCGGGCAGGCTCTCGAGAATGCTGCGGTAGATGTCGGATTCATGAAATAAGGACATGCGTGGTCGGGCGAAGATCGCCGCCTATGGGGGACATCGGCAAAATCCACAGGGGACTTCAGAGCGGGGAGTGGGCATTTTCCTGGCAAGAGAATGAGAAGCGCAGATTTTTCATGGAGATAGAAAACAGGGGCGAGAAAAGCGAAAATGTCACCTAAGTGCCATAGGCAGGGAGCGGGACGCATTTTATTTTCGACAGTGAGCAGTTCTGGGGGAGGACTGCCCGGGCGTTCTGGGCTCGAAAGAGTTCAGGACGCTCGTCATTTTCGGTGATTTTTTTCGGGGTATGCTGCCGGCGTAATTTCCTTCGCGCGACGTCCCATCCAATCTGCAGTATCTGCGGTTCACGGGTTCCAGACGACGTTCTCAAGCCATGCTCGCAGATGACATCGAACACGCGTGCGGCATCCCACGGAGTCGCGGGGAAATTCAGTTGGTGGAGATGGTGAAGTTAACGGTGATCCGGGTCTGGGTTTCGACGGGTTCGGTTCCTTGAAAATGCGGCTTGAAATGCCACTGTTTGACGGCTTCCTGGGCGGCGTTGGCCAGGATCGGCGGGCCGCTGACCACGCGGAGGTCCTGGATCTCGCCACTCCTGCTGATCATGGCTTGCAGAATTACCGAGCCCTGTACCTTCATTTGTCGCGCCAGCATTGGATAGCTAGGCTTCACGGGTTGGCTGACAATCTCGGCCGTGTCGGAGGAAATTTGCACGTGCTCGGCGGCTGCAGTGGTGACGCTCGCCGCGGTCTCGACTGGGAGGCTGGGAGGCTGGGCGACCGGATGAGGGGAAGAGCCGGGTTGCAGATCGACGCGTACCGAGTTGGTGCCGGGACGGACGACGCGATGGACGTCGCCGGCGACGACTTCAACTTCGAGCGGCGGTAGCACGGTTCTGGTGGCGATGACGGGCGGCGGGGGGGAGTCGTCGGGGGCATCAGGGGGAGCGTCGATTTTAGCCTTAGCTTTCGTGCCGTGCGACTTTTTGTGAGAGGGCGAGTCCGGCTTGGCGACACCCGCCGGCACGGGCTGAACTTGTGACTGCACTTGTGGCTGGTCTTGTGACTGGTCTGCCGCTTCCTGCGTTGCGGGGAACCAGAAATCACGATCGCGATAGAGAGCGAATGCTAAAGCGGCGATGAGCAGGGCCAGTGCGATCACCATCATGCGCTGCTGCTTGGGCTCGACGGGCCGCCGGGAACGCGGGTCCGCCAGCAGGCGACGCTTGGTCTTCGCGAAGAATAGGTCGAGGTCAAACATGCGGGGTGAGTCCGCTCCAGATTCTGCGGACTAGTATGCCTACAAACTTGGCGAAAGGCCAGCAGAAGCGGCACATTGGGGAAACTCGAAGGAGCATACTGAGAGGAGGATGGTCGATCATGGTAGATTGGCCGTAACTTTCGAGGTTGTCTCGAATCCCATGATCGGGAACGTGTAGGGGTGGAGGGGTATGGAACGGGAGAACGAAGAGCCGAAAGCCGGGGAGCCGACGAGCGATCCGCAGGCGGGTGAGGCGGGTGGCGGCGATCCAAGGGGCGCTGAGCCGCAGGGTGCGCCGTCGCGAGTTGTGCCGCCGAAACCGGTACAGCGCGAGATGGATGGGCGCAAGTTTGCGCAGATATCGCGGCGGGAACTGCTGAAGGTGGTCCCGGTGCTGGCATTGGGGGCGTTTGCGATCCCGCGGTTTCAGGAGTTCCTGCTGAAAAAGGGGCTGGGGTTCAGCGATTGGGCGTCGGAGAAGTTATTCCGGCGCGGGCATCTTGCGCCGATTTTTTCGGATGCGGAGGTCACGCCGTTCGAGAGGTTTCCTATCAATGGATATGACGTGGATGATCCGGGCGTAATTCTTGAGAACTGGACGTTGACCGTGAGCGGTGCGGTGCAGAAGCCGGGCGACTACAAGTTGGAGCAGATCCAGGCGCTGCCTCGGGTACGGCAGAATACGCGACATGTGTGCGTCGAAGGGTGGGATGTGATTGGGAGGTTTGGAGGTGCGCGGCTGTCGGATTTCCTGAACATGATTGGCGCGGATACTTCTGCGAGGTTTCTCACGGTGACGTGCGCGGACGATTATTACGAATCCCTGGATATGGCAACGGCGCTGCATCCGCAGACTCTGCTTTGTTATGAGATGTACGATCAGCCGCTCACGCGGAAGCATGGAGCGCCACTGCGGCTGAACATACCGACGAAAGTCGGATACAAGCAGGCGAAGTATTTGACGGACCTCAAGGTCACCAATGTGCTGGAGAAAGTGGGGTATTGGGAGGATCAGGGGTACTCGGAGTTTTATGGGCTGTGAGGGAAAAGTTTCAAAGTTTCGAAGGTTTCAAGGTAGCGACCGAT
The DNA here is from genome assembly GCA_963832015.1 of uncultured Acidobacteriaceae bacterium. Taxonomy (GTDB): domain Bacteria; phylum Acidobacteriota; class Terriglobia; order Terriglobales; family Acidobacteriaceae; genus Sulfotelmatobacter. Next base: position 24,750 of record CAWHSR010000005.1, on the reverse strand, counting down.
CGGTCGGGGCAACTTTGAAACCTTGAAACTTTCAGACCTGGAGTCGAGGAGCAAACATGAGCGGTGCGGCGATCGACATTATTCGGACGAAGGGCGAGGAGACTGAGGTCGTGGGTCGGGCCGCGTATGAACATCCGCTGGTGGTGCGGGTATGCCATTGGGTGAATGCGATTTCGTTGTTTGTGATGGTGGGGAGCGGGCTGCAGATTTTTCGGGCGTTTCCGAGTTTTGGGGCGAAGATTCCGCAGAAGGATTTGTTGAATTGGCCGAAGGCGTTTGCCATTGGCGGATGGCTGGGTGGGGCGCTGCAATGGCACCTCACGTTCATGTGGATTTATATCGCGACCGGGGTGATCTACCTCGGGTACCAGATTTTTAGCGGGAATTATCGGCAGGTGTTATTTACGCATCGGGACATTCCGGGTGTGTGGCCGATGGTGCGGCATTATTTCTTTTTTGGTTCGAAGCCGGAGCAGCACGAGGCTTACAACCCGCTGCAGAAGCATGCATACACGACGGTGATCGGACTGGGCGTGCTGTCGGTGTTGACGGGACTGGCGGTGTGGAAGCCGGTGCAGTTTTCCTGGCTATCGTGGCTGATGGGCGGATTTCGCTGGGCGCGGCTTTGGCATTTTGTCGTGATGTGGGCGATGTTGGGATTTGTGTTCGGGCATCTGGTGATGGTAGTGCTGCACGGGTGGAATAACTTTGTGTCGATGCTGACGGGTTGGAAGAAAGATCCGGAGTACTGACGGCGGACACCTGGGGCAGGCGTGCTTCAGGGGCTAAACCCGGCGTCCCAATTGGTGCGGGGCGGCACGGCTGAAGCCGTGCCCTTCCACGGAATGATTGACAAATGGCTCGTAAAAAGCGCCGCTGCACACAGACTCGGGCGGGAAGATAAGAATCGTCTTGAACGCCGTCGTCAACAATCCGGGGGAGGCGGGCACGACGCGCGAGCAGGATTTGATCGCGCGGGTGCAGCGCGGGCAGAACGAGTTGTTCTATGAGTTGGTGAGGCCTTACGAGCGACGCGTGTATGCGGCGGCGCTGGCGATTTTACGCAACGAGGCGGATGCAGAAGACGTCGTCCAGGAGGCAATGCTGAAGGCGCTGGCCAACATCCGTCAGTTTCGGGCGGAGGCAAGGTTCAGTACCTGGCTGATTCAGATTACGGTGAACGAGGCATTGATGCGGCGGCGAAGGGAGCGAACGGTGGTGATGGAGGGCATCGACGAGCGGCGGGAGGAAGAGAGCGATTATGCGCCGCGTGACTTTGCCGACTGGAGGGAGATTCCATCGGAGGCGTTGGAGCGCAAGGAAGTGCGGCAGAAGCTGGCTGCGGCGCTGGCTACGCTCGACCGCAAATATCGGGAGGTTTTCGTGCTGCGGGATATGGAGCAGTTGAACATTCAGGAGACGGCTGAGGCGCTGGGAATTTCGGTGGCGTCAGTGAAGACGCGGCTTCTGCGGGCGCGGCTGATGTTGCGCGATCTGCTGGCTGCTGGATGGAAGCAGGGATGGTTCAGCCGACTGCCGTTCGAGAAGGGAAGCAAGCCATGGTAGACAGAGGATCCGTGAACTGCGAACGGGTGTGGAGCGAGATCTCGAACTATATCGAGGGAGGGGTTGACCTGACGCTGCGCTCGGCGATGGATGAACATTTCCGCACGTGCAAGCATTGCGCGTCGGTGCTGCAGGGAACCCGGAATGTGATCCGGTTGTATGGCGACGAGCGGATGATCGAGGTGCCGGCGGGATTTGGGCGGAGGTTGGAGAGACGGCTGGCACAAAGTGCGCGGGTAGGCGGTACACGGTGGTCGACGTGGTCGGCGTGGCTGGTTCCGGTGGCGGCTTTGTTACTGTTTGCGGGCGGACTGCGGGTGGCGAATTCTTTGACGACGACGCCGGAGTTGAAGTCCGAGCACGCACAGCCAGGGTGGGGGATTCCTCCCGATATGCAGGTAGTGGTGACGGCGGATGCGAAAGTGTTTCACGTGGCGGGGTGCGGTGTGATTCATAACAAGTCGACGGAGCGGACGTTGACTGCGAGACAGGCCATGCAGCAGGGGTATGTTCCGTGCCTGCGGTGCATGCGGGAGTATCTGCATACGGCAAGTGCGGGGCATGCTGCGCTGGAGACTGAAGCGGGTGTGGACGTGGAGGCGGATGCAGAGCGGGAACTTCGCATTACGGGGCGCTAGAAGGCCTCTGACAAATTGCTCATCACCCGGTCTATGAGCGATTTGGAGATCTAACGACAACTTCTCAGCTTTCGGGAACCGCTTCACGCTTCTGGGAGACTTCGAATTCGTTCATTGCGAACAGCCACTCCCGTTGTTTCCCCACTTTGATCGCACCAATCCACATGACGTATGCATCCAGTGCCTGTCCTCTAGATAGTTCCTGTGGAAGTGCATCCAGCAATGGTTTCTGTACGAGAATCCAATATTCATGCGAAGTCTTCCTCAAACCGGACTAGAGTTGTGAATGCGTCTTTGGGTGGCGGATTGTCCTTGAATGATTTCCTATAGCTATCCAGGAATACCTTTTCCTCGGCTGACAGCGGCCTCGAATCCACCAAGTATGTGAGCCTGACTTTGGACGGGAAATTGTTTCCGGTCAAGAGCATCGCCTTCTTGTTGGATTTTGAGCTTCTTTCGCAAACTCCTGATGCATGTCGATGATTGATTGAAGAGTTCGAGGTTCGTACTGGTCCCAGTGGTTTTGGTTATCTTGGCTCCAAACGTTGTCGGAGGCGATCAGGAAAGAAATTACAATGACGAGCCCAGCAAGCGGTTTCATGAAGTTAAGTATAGGAGAAACTTGATGCCCTTAAAGAAATGCGAGTACTAAGGGGCATCGAGACCATGTGCTCAGGGCATGCGACCACCGGGGCTAAAGCCCTATCTTGATCCCCGCGTTTGACGCGGCGCTGAAGCGTCGCTCTTCCACGGCATCGCCCCGCACCCTGAGTCGTTGCAGGGGCGGCAGAAAACCTTTAACCACTAGGGGCACTAAGGTTCACGAAGGGAAATCCGGACCGAATTCGAGAAATGGGAATCCCCCATCAACCACAGAGGACACGAAGAACACAGAGGGACTCCCGTCAGCAGGCTAGTTGGTCGCGCGTGATCTTTAGACCTGGTAGATTTCCGAGGACTGTTACTGCTACGGACTCTGTTTTGAAGAATTCGTTGGCGAGGCTGGCTAGGTCTTCGGCGGTGACGGCTTCGATTTTTTCGATCAGTTCGTCGAGGTCGTAGAATCGGTCGAAATACATTTCCTGGCGGGCCAGGTTTGACATGCGAGCGGTGCTCGATTCGAGCGAGAGCATCAGGCTTCCTTTGAGCTGGGCTTTGGAGCGCTTGAGTTCTTCTTCGGGCACGGGTTCAGCCTTGAGATTTCGGAATTCGTTGACTACCGACTGCACGACTTTTGACGCGGATGCTAGCGAGGTGCCGGCATAGACGGCGAGGCATCCGGTGTCGCGGTAGGGGTTGAGGTCGCTGTAGATGGAGTAGGCCAGGCCCTGACGTTCACGAATGTTCTGGAAGAGGCGGGAACTCATGCCTCCGCCGAGCAGGGTGTTGAGAATGTAGCCGGCGTGGCGCTTTTCATGCGCGATAGGATAGGCGGGCACGCCGAGGCAGAGTTGCACTTGCTCGAGAGCTTTCTTGTTGCGCAGGATGATGCGCGACACCGTCTTTGGCGCCGTCGAGTGGAAACCATTCTTCATCGGCTTCATGTGCTCGAAGGCTTTGGTGACGAGTTCGACGAAGCGGTCGTGATCGAGATTGCCGGCGGCGGAGACGATGATGTTGCCGGGGGCGAAGCGGTGGGCGTAGGCTTCGACGACCGACGGGCGCTCGAAGCGCTTCACGGTTTCTTTGGTGCCGAGGATCGGCTTGCCCAGGGGATGATCCTTGAAAAAATTCTGGGTGAAGATTTCGTGGACGAGATAGTCGGGATTATCTTCGTCCATTTTGATTTCTTCGAGGATGACACCACGTTCGCGGGCGATGTCGGCGGCATCGAACACAGGATTCAGAACGAGATCGCTGAGAATGTCGAGGGCGGTGGGGACGTGTTCGTCGAGAACCTTGACGTTGAAGCAGATGCATTCCTTGGCGGTGAAGGCGTCCATGTTGCCGCCGATGGAGTCAACCTGGCGGGCGATTTCTTCCGCCGTGCGGTGCTTGGTCCCTTTAAAGACCATGTGTTCGATGAAGTGGGAGATGCCGTTCCATTCGGCGTCCTCGTCGCGCGATCCGGTCTGGAGCCAGATTCCGATGGATGCGGAGCGGATGTGCTGCATCTGCTCGGTAATGACGGTGAGGCCGTTGGGTAGCTTTTGACGACGAATATTGCGGACTTCTTTGGACATTGCCACTTCCTGATAGTAAATACTAACTAGTAAATCAAAGGGAATCTGGTGCGGAAGGATCTTTACTATTCTGACATAGGGGCGGTGGGTGTGCGAGAATAGTTTAGTGATTTAGAATCAGTGGGTTAAGCGGATTCCTCAGTGGGGCGTTTGGTCCCCTGGCGCATGGTAGGGGATCGAACAATCGGAATGGGATTTCGGAGCTATGGCGGATTCATCACAAGTCGCGTTGCTCGGCCTCGATCTGGCGGAACTGACCTCGTTTGTCGAGAGCCTGGGTGAACCGGCGTACCGCGGGCAGCAGCTACGCGACGCCATCTACCGGCAGCGGGTGGAGGTGGTGGAGGAGATTTCGACGCTGTCGCAGTCGCTTCGCGGGAAGCTTACAGAGAAGGGCGTGTCGGTGGGCCTGCCTCGGATCGCGCAGAGGTTTGTTTCGCAGGATGGGACGGTGCGGTATCTGATTGCCTTGGCGGATGGGCAGACGGTGGAGACGGTGTGGATGCCGGAGGGGGATGGTGGGGAAGCGGGGGATGGGAGTGAGGCGGGGGAGGTCGCGGAGCGCTTCGCGGAGAGCGACAGCTTAGGTTCCTCGGGGGCTAAAGCCCTGTTAGAAAAGCGGAAGCCTATCGCAGCGCTGAAGCGCTGCGCCACCCAAAAGCTTACCGATCAGACCCCAAATCAGAAACAGGAGCCGGGTTGGGGACAGGAACAGAAACCAGGGTGGGGAGAGGAAGAGGAACAGAAATCAGCTTGGGGACAGGAACAGAAACGAGATCGAGGACAGCAACGGAATTCAGATCAGGGACAAACTCAGAGACGCGTTCAGGGACAGAATCAGGGGCGATCGACGATTTGCATTTCGAGCCAGGTGGGGTGTGCGGTGGATTGTCAGTTTTGTCTGACGGCACTGCTGGGCGTGAAGCGGAATCTAAGTGCGGGGGAGATTGTAGGGCAGGTGTGCGCGGTGCTGAAAGATCAGCAGGTTTCGCCGCCGGAGGATCGCATCAATCTGGTGTTCATGGGGATGGGCGAGCCGTTCCTCAATTATGAAAATTTTGTGAAGGCGGCGCGGTTGCTGGTGGAAGAAGTCGGGATTGCAGAGCGGCGGATGACGGTGTCGACGGCGGGAATCGTGCCGCGGATTCACGATTTTGGAGCAGAGAAGATCCGTCCGAAGCTGGCGATTTCTTTGAATGCATCGAACGATGCGCTGCGCACGCGGCTGATGCCGTTGAACAAGAAATGGAATCTCGAGATGCTGATGGCGGCGGCGAAGGAGTATCCGCTGCGGACGCGGGAGTGGATTACGTTCGAGTACGTACTACTGGGCGGCGTAAACGATGCGCCGGAGAACGCGCGAGAAGTGGTGGAGTTGCTGCGCGGGATGCGGTGCAAAGTGAATCTGATTGCGCTGAATCCGGGGCCGGGGATCGAGTTTACGACTCCCGACACGGAGCGCGTGGCGGAGTTTCAGAAAATTCTGCGAGAGAGTGGCGTTCCGGCGTATGTGCGGCGTCCGCGAGGGCGGGACATTTATGCCGCGTGCGGGCAACTCAAGCGTACGGTCGAGATTGCCACAGCACCGGCACAGTAGATTCCTTTGGTTTGGAAGTTGCGGACTGGGCCGCGGGAAGGTAGACGCGAAGAGTGATCGTGCCGTCTTCGCGGCGCTCGCGTGAAATTTGACCGCGATGCTCTTGCAAGATGCCTTGACAGGCGCTCAATCCCAGGCCGTCTTCGGGCTCGAACGGGGAAGAGGCGTTCGGGCTGGCAGTGGTCGGCATGGCGTCCGTGACGATTTGCAGGACGGAAGTGTTGGTCTGGCGTAGAGTACTGACGGTCAGGATGCGCCCGCCCCGTTCACTGAGGACATGCAGGCAGCTGGCTACGAGCTGGAGACAGACCTGAAGCAACTGATTGGAATCCCCTAAGACTTTTGCGAGGGCAGGATCAAACTGGGTGCGGACTTCGACGCCGAGACCTTCCCACTGGGATTGCGTTAACTTCACGGCGGTGCGTGCCAGAGTGTTGAGATCGAGGGGACTCTTGGGAGCGGGGGCCTGGCGGGCGAAGCTGATGAGACTGGCAACGAGGGATTTGGTGCGACGGACGTACTGGCCGATTTTGGACGCCAGGGGCTTCTGATCGTCCGTGAGCGGCGTGCTGAGAAGCATGTCGGAATAACCGAGCATGGCAGTGATGGGATTGTTGAGTTCGTGCGCGGCGCCGCCAACCAGTTGACCAATGGAAGCCAGTTTTTCGGACTGAAGGATCTGGGCCTGCAGACGATTCAGATTTTCGAAAGACTCCTGTGAGTGATTCAGCAGGCGAATCAGTTCGCGATCGAGTAGATGCTGGCGCTGGAAGACCATCACTCCCATGAAAAAAGCGGCAATGAGAGTCAGAGCCAGCCGAAAAAGGCGGACGCGGGAAGGCACTTGGTTGTCGGCGAGAGCCCAGGCGGCGAACAGAGGCAGGGAGAAGACCGCAATCATGCTGCAGCGGGCAACCCAAACACCGTAGAGCGTGGAGACCTCGCGAGCATCGGCGGCTGGCTTCTCCGCTTTTGTCTGCAGGCCAATCCACGTCAGCCATGCCATCGCAGCAACCATGGGAATGTCATAAAGGCTGCCGCTGTAGTACACCTTCCGGCCGATTGCCCAGTTCGAGACGGTGGAACTGGAGGCATAACATAAGCTCATGCCGAACAGGCCTGCGTACAGTTTTCGCCATTCGGCTTTGCTGGTGATCCAGCAGGCAGAAAGACCGAGCAGAAAGGCGACCTCCTCGGAGGTATAGACGGCATTCAGATGCCGGTTATAGGCGGCGATATCGGCCACGACGTATTGCCACGGGATGACGAGCAGCACGTACAGATAGAACCACCACGTCAGCAGCAGAGCGAAATCAAGACGTCCGACACGGGCGGCATATTCGTCACGAGGAATGTGCGGACGGATGGCCAAAGCGGCCATGAAGGGAACGATATGCAGGAACAGAATAATGTCGCCGGCGAAGAGATCCGGGACGTCCGTGTGCAGGACCACTTCATAATAGGTCCAAAGCAGCTGATAGATGAGCCAGAAAGAAACGCCGAGGGTGATTAACGCCCAGAACAACCGCATGCGTCCTTGAGAGCGAAGCACGAGGGGAACGAAGGCCGCAGTACCGGAGATCAAAAAGAAACACTGGACAATATCGCTGAACGCGGTCAAGTGGAACGAGCGAGGCAGAAAGAGAGCAGCGAGAACGAAGGCCGCCAATAATCCGGCGACCGCCAGCAACCAGAAATGGGAGCGCTTACTCAAGACATGCCTCAGGAGTCATTCTAGACGGGATCGCAGTGGCGCATGGGTTACTGTAGTAACCGTCAGTCGCGGCGCCGGCCGGGGTACTCCAGAGTCTCACTTGCTGGTAAGCTATTCTTATTCAATAATATGCAGCAAAGTCGCCACGCGTTTGGAGAACGAGTCCATTGAATCTTCGCGTTGAGCGCTACCGACACTCCTGGAGATTGAGAATTCCGCGGGATCCGGGCGAAACGCGCCGGATCGAGCGGTGGCTGGCGACTGCCCGCGTGTTTCTGGCAGTTTCGACGCTGGTGGCGATCCGCATGGATCCCACCGAATTGGGGAATTCGTGGGCGGCATACGGGCTGTTCGTGTTTTATTTGGCGAACGCGAGTGTGATCCTGATGCTGCTGAAGCGCAGGCAGCAGTCGACTGCGGGCTTTCGGCTATTGGTGCACGCTGGAGATGTGGTTTGGCCCGCTCTGATTTCAATTTTCGCGGAAGGACCGAGGGCACCATTTTATCTCTTCTTTTTTTTCGTGCTGGCGGCGGCGGCTTATCGGTGGGGACTTTGGGAAACGCTGGCTACGGCGGCGGCCGAGGCCGCGTTGCTGTGGATCGAGAGCTTTGTTCTGATCCACGTGTGGCTGAGGCCGGGAGGATTGGCGTCGTGGCGGACTCTGCTCGGACTGCGGGTGAACGCGGGCCCGTTTGAACCGCAACGGCTGTTCATGCTGTCGATCTACCTGCTGGTGATGGGTCTGTTGCTGGGGTATCTGGCGGAACAGCAGAAGCACTTGCGGGCGGAAAAGGCAGTGCTGACGGGGACTCTGTCGCGGGTGCGTGTGGAAGCGGGCCTGACGGGGACGATTGAGCAGATTTTCCACGAAGCGATGTCGATGTACGGGGCGTCGCGGGTGGTGGTCGCGTCGCAGGAGTCACACAGCCAGCGCGTCTTTGTGGGAGAGCTGGAGAAGGCAAGCGGACGTGTGCCGTCGGAGTTCCACTGGCTGGACTCGGGCCCGCGCGACGCGAAAACCTATCTGGATGATTTTCCGGGGGACGTGTGTTTCGCCGCAATCGACGGGGATCGGTGGAAAACGCTGGCGCTGGATGACGGTGGCCATCAACTGGCAGTGGAGAATCTGGCTCCGATTTCTCAGTTGCGGCAAGTGCAGGCTTTTGAGTCCCTGGTTACAGTGGCATTTTTGTTTGGAAGCGAGTGGCGAGGAAGGGTCTTCCTGTTCAACCCGTCGTGGCGGGGCGAGAAGCAGGAGGAACTGCGCTTTTTACTGGATCTAGTGCACCAAGTGGGGCCGGCGGTGTACAACGTTTATCTTCTACATCGATTACGACGAAGAGCGGGAGCAGCCGAGCGCGCGCGGTTTGCAAGGGAACTGCACGACGGCGCGGTGCAATCGCTGATCGCGGTGGAGATGCAGGTTGACGTGCTGCGGCGGCAATCCGATGCGGGCAAGCCGATTGGCTCGGAATTGGGTCGCATCCAGGGGCTGTTGCGTGAGGAAGTGCTGAAGCTGCGGGAACTGATGCAGCAGATGAAAGCGATCGATGTGGACGCACAACGGTTGCTTGGGGTGTTGAACGATACCGTCGAACGATTTCAGCGGGAGACTGGGATCAGCGCGCGATTCGTGACCGATCTTGAGGCTCTGGACATGCCGCAACGGGTATGCCGCGAGATCCTGCACATTGTGCAGGAAGGACTGGTCAACGTCAGGAAGCACAGCGGGGCTCGGCATGCGCTGGTGCGATTGGCAGCAAACCCCGAGAAATGGAGCCTGACGCTGGAAGATGATGGGAAAGGATTTTCGTTTGGGGGACGCTATAACCAGGATCAACTGGAAGAAGCGGGGAAAGGGCCTATGATCATCAAGGAACGGGTGCGTTTGATTGCCGGGCAACTCACTGTAGAATCAAATCCCGGACAAGGAACGCGCTTGGAAATCAGTGTGCCGCGAAACGGGGAAGTGCGACATGAACTTTAAAAAAACGCAGCCGGTACGTCTTGTGATTGCCGATGACCACCCGATCTTCCGCGATGGTCTGCGGCGTTTGCTGGAGGCCGAGGCTGATCTGAAGGTCCTGGGGGAAGCGTCGGATGGGGCCGAAGCCGTGAAACTGGCGAAGCAGTTGAAGCCCGACATTCTGCTGCTTGATTTGGCGATGCCCAAACACCCAGGGCTAGAAGCGTTGCGGGATCTGAGTATGCCGGCGAACGCGACACCGGTGCGGGTGATACTTCTGACGGCCGCGGCGGAAAAAGGCCAGATTGTGGAAGCGCTGCAACTGGGTGCGCGGGGAGTGGTGCTGAAGGATTCCGCGACGCAGTTGTTGCTAAAAGCGATTCACACGGTCATGGCGGGTGAATACTGGGTGGGGCGCGAAAGCGTCTCGAATCTGGTGCAATACCTGCGAACGCTGATGCAGTCTTCGCATGACGAGGCTCGGCAGAAGAAATTTGGCCTCACGCCACGCGAACTGGAGATTGTTTCGGCCGTAGTGGCGGGGTACTCCAACAAGGAAATAGCGGAATACTTCAAGATCAGCGAAGATACGGTCAAACACCATCTCAGCAATATTTTTGACAAGTTGGGGGTCTCGACCCGACTGGAACTTGCGCTGTTTGCGGTGAATCAGGCCTTGCCGTTGAAGAGTATTGCCTGAGGCGTTCACGAGATGAGGTGCTATGCAGTGGCACTTCCGTGCCATTGGCGGTGTAGATCGCGAATACTAGAATCTTCAAATCAGAGAATTGTGGGTGAAAGTATCAATTGTGTAGCGGTGGTGCTTACGCTTGGGGCACAGCCAAAGTAAGTTAGAAAAGAGGAGCCCGTGGCAAAACGTTTACAGCAGCTCTGGAACGATGAGCGTGGCCAGGACATTGCAGAATACGCGGTGATGTTGGCTGTGATTCTGGTAATCGTCGTGGGAACGATCCGGCTCATTGGATCGAATGCCAATAACGTGTTTTCCCAAGTGGGTAGCGCGATTCAGTAGTCAGCCCTCCGACGACGCCGGACAAAGTTTGTGAGTTGGGGTCGCTGAGGCCGCCGTGTTCTGGCCAACCTATGAAGGCGTAAGCCTTCTCCCTTCTCCGTTTCGCCTCTCGGTTTTCCAGTCTACTCATTATTTCTGTTCTGTTTGTGAGGGTGAGGAGGTCGTGAACGCCACCTTCTCCGTACCTCCGGTAGACAACCGGGTGAGATAGGGGAAGAAGGGAGTGATCTCAAACTCCATTTTCTCGCGGGCGGAGGTCAGAGCGACCGGCTTGGCCTTGGAGAGTTCCGCCTGATCCGTCCATGGATCGACTTTGATGCGTCCACCCAAGGGCAGAGCCGCGATCTGGTCGAGGCGCTTGGCATCGAGTTCGGGGGCTCCGGCGAGCAAACTCGACATGCGGAGGCTTTTGCCGCCGGCAAAACTGTTTCCCAGGTGAGGCCGGATCAAATGAGGCAAATCGGGTCCCTTCTGCTGCAAGGCCTTCAGGAATAATCCCGCATTGCCCAGCTTATCTTTGTAAGGAGAGTTCTTGAGCAGTTCGAGAGCCTTCGTGTCGGCAGCTTCCTCGTCCGCCGGAGTGCGCTTGAAATCGAGGCGCTGGAACGACTGTTCGTCGGGGAAGAACAACTTGTCGTTGAAGGCGAGTTTGGTATCGAAGTGATGGCCCAGCACGATGTGGCTGAGTTCATGAGCGAGGACCATGGCGAGGGAAGCTTCGTCGGGCAGAACGTCGAGCAGTCCGCGGCTGATGACGATGGTGTGGCCGATGGTGAACGACTCCAGCGGCGCCGTCAGTAAGACGCGGCAGCGGATGTCCCCCTGCAGGTCGATGTTGTTGGTGACCAATAGATTGTTGACCACGGTCGCTAATATCTTGTCGACTTCGCCGGAAGGCGCGAGCAAACCAACCTTCTGAAGACGGTCGACTGCGTTCTCTTCCGCCTGCTTCTCCCACATGCGCTCAGCGACGACTGGAGTCGCATCGGCGGCGGCCGCGCTTTGGTCATTCACGTTCTGCGGAGAGTCGATCAGAATCTGTGTAAACTCCTCGTTCTTGTTCAGGCCTTTCAAGTCATAACCCCAGAGCCGGGTCTGCGCTTTAAAGTGCAGACTCTTACTGAGTCCAGTCTTGAGGTCCGACTCTTCCGTGTAGACGTAGGCCGGGAGCCATGTGCCCGGGCGCATGTTGAGGCGCCAACTGTCGAAGTGGAAGAAGAAGTTGATCTTCGGTTGGGGGTAATAGCTGCCGTTGAAGCGGACGACGTTGTAATCCTGGTCTTCGACCCAGATTCTGCCCATGAAGCGCGAGATTTTCTGGCCTTGCTTGGGTTGGACATCGATCACGAGGCAGCGGAGTTCGCCGAGAAATTCGCGGCGCACGAAGGTGAAGTTGTAGTACTTCTTCTGGAAATCGGAGTCGAGCAACACCATCTGAGCGAAGCCCATAGGCAAGTAATGCAGCGAGTAGACTCCGGTGAGCTTGGCGAGCATGCGATGGCTGAAGCCGGGCTGTCCGACGAAAGAAACATCTTCGGGGCCGTCGCTCATGTCGAGGCGGCCGAGAAAATATTGATCCTTTACCGGAGTCGCGTTTCCATTGGCGTCGCTCTTCAGGTCTTGCAGGTAGGTTTCGACCATGGGGTGCATGTGGCGCATCTGCGCCATGAATAAATGCTCGCGTTGCACAACGCGGTCGAGGACGTCATTGAGTGTGAGAGCGGCTGCAGGAACAGAGTCTGTGGTTTGAGCGGGCCCCGGAGCGGCTGTGGCCGGTGCCGTGGTGGCAGCGGCCGGTGCGGTCGCGGGATTCAAGGCAGGCTGTGCCGGGGAAGACGGAGAATCCTGCGCGGCGGCGGAAAATGTGCATAACAACAAAAGAAGAACAACGGTGTAGCCCGAACGAACGATTCGCATAAAGACCTTCTGGGAGTCGATCACGCTAATTGAAAAATGATATGCAAGACGACCGTCGAGTCTGAGGGTTGGCCGTCCTGCAGGGCAGGCTTGAAGCGAATCTGCTCGGCGGCTCGTACAGCCGCATCGTCCAGACCGTGCCCCAGCCCATGAACGATTCTCAAAACGCGTAGCTTGCCAGATGCTTCGAGAACAACTTCGAGAAGCACTTCGCCCTCGATGCGCTTGGAGCGGGCTTCATCAGTGTAGATGGGAGTCGGCTTGGAAAGGATTTCCGCCGGCACAATTTTTGCCGCCGCTTGTGCAGCGGGGCGCGATTGCACGGTGGGAGGAGCAGGAACGTCGGCGTCACCGAATCCTGCCTGACGAACTACGCCTCGAGGAGATGAAGAGGATGCGTTACCAGTGGCCACTCCGCCGCCGAATCCCGTGCTGGCTACAACGCCGCGGGCGCCCTTGGCTCCGCCAGTTCCGTTTCCTGAGCCGGGTCCAGTGGGCATATCAAATCCGCCAGACTGCGCGATGTTGACGGCTCGGGTTTGAGTCGTCTTTGCGGGCACGCCGTTAGGATCGCCGAAGCCGCCGGTCTGGACTTTCTCCGGCGCGCGCTCGATGGTCTGCGGTGCAGAGCTTCCGGTGGAGAAGACGTTGGTCCGCACGATTTGTTTCGGGATGATGGCGGCAGTCGGAGGAAGAGGATCCAGTTTCTTGGCGGCGATCTTTACTTCGGGAGCGAGGTCCTCTACTTTGGGCTTGGGCTGCGGCTGAGGAGCGGGCAGGCGCAACGCCGCGGGCGGAGGATCGAGTTTCGCGACTAATACCGGTTTCAGTTGCCGTTGCGGAGTGTGATTCTCCGGGACTGGCGTTGGAACCAACTCAATGGCGTGGTAGTCCTTCTTGGGGCTCTCAAGAATCTCGGGATGGAGAACCGGGATCCAGACAAGAATCGCGATGACAACGGCCTGCGTGCCATAGCTTAAGACAAACTCGGACCACGGCATCTTCCATCGCGGAAGAGGCGAGAACAAGTTCGATTCGCTCAGGAGCGACGACATATGGATTTCTGATACTTCAGTGCTGCAAACCCGGTACCGAATGTAAAAGTTTTCCCCGGCCCTATCGAATGCTGGGAATCTGGGAGGGCAGGGTCCACCCAAAGTGTACTATCGCGGCTATGGTTATGCACGATAGAGGCCATATTACCCAGCAGAAGATTAGGCGTAAATAGCTCAGCCTCAATGGGTTGCGTAATACCCGTGCAGAAACGGGGTGACGCAAGATGGGTACGCTGCAAAAAAATACACTCTTCGGGGACAGAATTCCCGACGCAATGCCGCGTCGGGGAGCACTCGGTTTGAGCCTCAGCAGAGAACGACCTTAGGGCTCTCAATCCCTTTCGTGGCATTCCTGGTATCGACTACCAATTGGGCCTCTTTAACGATGCGGGCATAGTCGTAGTCGGAGTGGTCGGTGACGATCAGGACGCAGTCGTACTGGCCAAGGTCTTTCAGTTCTGAGCACTTCATCTGCAAGTCGTATTTGCGACCCTTCCCGATGAACGGAAAGTAGGGATCGTGGTAGCTGACCTGCGCTCCGTCTTTCTGCAGCAGTTCGATGATGGTAAGGGCCGGCGACTCGCGCAGATCGTCAATGTCTTTTTTATAGGCCACACCCAGGATGAGAACCTTCGCGCCGTTCACCGATTTCTTGTGGCGGTTCAGCGCGTGGCTCACCGACGAGAGAACGTGGTAGGGCATGTTGTTGTTGATCTCTCCGGCAAGCTCGATGAAGCGAGTGCGGAAATCAAATTCTTTGGCTTTCCAAGAGAGGTAGAAAGGATCAATGGGAATGCAGTGTCCGCCGAGGCCTGGACCGGGATAGAAGGGATGAAAGCCGAAGGGCTTGGTGGAAGCGGCGGCGATAACCTCCCAGATATCAATGTCCATACGGAGGCACAACAGCTTGAGTTCGTTGACCAGCGCGATGTTAACGCAGCGGTAAATGTTCTCCAGCAGTTTGGTCATCTCCGCGGCGGCGGGCGAGGACACGGGAACGGTGCGATTGAAAATGGAACCGTAGAGGGCGCCGGCGAGCTGCGAGGCCTGCGGGTTTAAGCCCCCGACGACTTTTGGAATGTCGCGGCGGGCGACCGTGGTGTTGCCGGGATCCTCGCGTTCAGGCGAGAACGCCACGAAGAATTCTTTTCCCGTGAGAGGCTGGTTGCGCGCGGCTTTCAGACCGAGCCTTATTTTCCTTTTCGAGGATCGGGATCATCACTTCTTCCGTTGTGCCGGGGTATGTCGTACTCTCAAGCACGACCAGTTGTCCGGCACGCAGATGAGGAGCGATGGAATGGGTGGTGTCGGTGATGTAGCTGAGGTCGGGTTCGTGGTATTCATTCAGCGGCGTGGGCACGCAGATGATGATGGCGTCCATTTCGGAGATCTGGGAATAGTCGGAGGTCGCCGAAAAGCCCTGCGCCTTGGCGGCCTGGATCTCCTCGGGAGTGATTCGGAAGATGTAGGAACCGCCTTTGGCGAGGGTATCGATCTTGCGGGTGTCGATGTCGAAGCCCGTTACCGGGAACTTCTGCTCGCTATACAACAGAGCCAGAGGAAGGCCGACGTATCCCAAGCCGATGATGCCGATGCGGGCTTGGTGCTGTTGAATTCGGGTCTTGAGTTGTTCCAAAGAGGTATCTCCGGCAGAGTGAGTCGTCATGAAGTTTTCCAGTATGAAGCGTTGTGGGGAGGATGAAGACATCCGATTTTAGCATGCAGAGGGCTGGCAATCTCGTGAGCGGCCCGGCGGGAAGCGGGCAAGACCAATTCGGGGACTTCAAAGGACTGAATTCATTGATGAAGAGACGACATGTCTGGATGCTGGCCGGTTTAGCAGCCTTGATGCTGGCGGTGTTCGCGGCGAATGCGGGCCGATGGCTGGTGGTGGATGCTCCCCAGCCTTCTGACGTGATTCTGGTGCTGGCGGGTGAGACGGACCGGCGTCCCGCGCACGCGCTCGAATTGCTGGATCAGGGGTATGGACGTCGAGTGATGATCGACGTTTCCGCGGATGCCAAGATCTACGACTCGACGCAAGTGCAACTGGCAGAGAAATACATACAGGGGCTTCGGCAGGCGGCGTCAGTGGGGATCTGTCGCATTGAGGGGCTCTCGACGCGGGAGGAAGCGCACGACGTGGAAAAGTGTCTGGCCGGGGAAGAAGGCAGGAGAATCTTGATCGTGACCTCGGACTTTCACACACGCCGGGCGATCAGCATCTTCCGCCAAGAGGTTGGTGGGCGATCGTTCTCGGTGGCGGCAGCGAGGGACGGGACGCAGTTTGGAACACGGTGGTGGACCCACCGGCAATGGGCCAAAACTTTTCTGGATGAATGGATGAAGCTGATGTGGTGGACTGTGGTGGAGCGGTGGCGATAGGCAGAATGGCTTGTGCAGAGCGGGAATTGCCCGCGATCACCAGATAAGATTTCCACACGAAAACGATTGCACTAGCACAAAAGGCATTGACTGACAACAACAAGGAGGGATACGATTCGGAGCAGGTCACCAAAACAGTTATTAACGGAGTGTGGGAATGGGCAAGTCCGCGTTTCGCGGTATGGTAAGTTGCGTGCTGCTGATTCTGTTCCCCGGTTCGTTGTTCGCGGCCGATTCCAATGCGGCCATGCTGTATGTAAACACGAATGGCGTCGCCTGGGTGAACGGTGCGCACGTGCCGCGTCCGTCGTCGGCCATTTTTTCCGGTGATCTTCTGCAAACCCGTTCCGATTCCGTAGCGAATATCAATGAGCCTGGCTCCAGCATTGCCGTACTTGCCGGTTCTCTGGTGCAGTTCGAAGGGGCGTCGGTAGACATCCAACACGGAAGTGTAACGGTATCGACTTCGAAGTCCGTTGCGGCTACGGCAGGTGATGTAAGAGTGACGCCCGCATCGAATGCGTGGACGGAATTCAATGTCACGGACGTGGACGGCACGGTCCGGATCTTTGCCCGCAAAGGCGACCTTACTATCAACGACGGCAAGGACGTAGTGACATTGGCGCAAGGCCAGGACACTACTCGCGACGAGTCCAATCCTTCTGCGGAGAACAGCAAGAAGAAGAAAAACAAGAAGGCGCAGGGCGGAGCCGTGCCGGCTGCGGGAGGCGGGATCATGAACTCTCCGTGGGCGGTCGGGATTGGCGGCGGCGCCGTGATAGGCCTCACGACGTGGGTGCTGGTGAAGAGCGACAATCCGGCCAGCCCGACCAAGCCGTAGTCTACTCAGTAAAGTCCATTTACAACCGAATCGAGCAACGCGATGCAGCGCGCAAATAGGCGCGTTCACCTCGCTGAGCTGGCTGTCCCCAACGTAGGCTTCCGGCTTGCGCCGGGCTCAAAATCTTTGCCAGCTCTTGATCTCAGGTCTGGATCCGAACTCAGACGACTTCCGAAGCCGGGAGCCGGTGTTCTTCTGTCGACACCGGCTTACGCTTGCGGGAGCGTTGCAGGAGCGGCGGGGCTGCTGCGAGGGTGCACAGCACGTAATAGAGAGCGGCGTTGGCAGGAACCTGCAGATTGAAATCGAGCAGGCTGTGGACCAGGATTCCAGTGACACCCAAAATGCAGGCAAGAGTGACGGCGCCGCTGACGTCTGACATCCAGTTCCGGATCTTGCGGACAGCATGGCGATAGAGGACTATCAGGAACCACGCCATCATCCCGAAGCCGAGCAATCCCGTTTCAGATAAGAGTTGCAGATAGTCGTTGTGAGCTTGATTGACAAAGAAGTTGGTATAAAAGCTGCGAAACCTGGGGTACACGGTGGGAAAGGTTCCCAGGCCCCAGCCTAGAACGGGTTTGTTGCGGAACATTCGGAGCGCATCGCGGTCAATCGAGAGACGCATGCCGCCGGAGAGTTCGGTGTGAGTCTCGGTGGCAATGCTGGAAACCCGAGAGGTCAGTTCGTTGCCGCCCACCCAAAGGACCAGCACGACTGCAAACGCCGCGATGCCGACGGCAACCCACTTTCCGTACTTATGGCGAAAGAGGGTGACGCCCTGGTGCAGGCCCAGAAAGGCAAAGACGACAAGCTCAATTGAAATGGCGATCATGCCGCCGCGCGAGCCGGAAAGAAAAACGGTGACCGCCATGATGGCTGCGGCAATGCCGGCGGCCATACGTTCTCTTTCACCGGTCAGGCGAGTGAGTGACAGGACCAGGGGAACGGGCATGAGCAGTTCCATCAGGCCCGCGTAGTGGTTGTGGTTGACGTAGGGTCCGTAGATTGCGCCACCCATGGTGGGCCGGCGGAGCCAATAGAGCTTGCCGTTGGGAGAGATGCCCTGCAGCAGAGCGAAGGCGGCGATTGCGATGCCATAGAGGGCGACGATCACCGCGATCTTGCGCGCCTGTGAACTGCGCAGCAGGGTTTGCGCCGCGAGAAAACATAGCATCGCGTACGCGCAGTACAGCAGTGCTCCTGAGATGGTGTCATGGCGGTAGGCGGTGGTCCGGAGAACAATCTGAAGCAGAATGAGGATGCCGAATCCGGCCATGGGAGGGAACAGCGGATTCCACTGGATGTTGAGTTCTCCGTCGAGCCATTGCTTGCACAGCCAGAGAAGAGTGAGGAGAACGGAGCCAGTCTCGAGAATGTAAATCGACCAGGGCTCCACTGCACCGAAGGCGAGAGGGCCGAACATCAAAAGGCCGAACGTTGCGTAAAGCAGGACTGCAGCAATCTGAGCCGATCGCTCTTGGCGGCTGACCCGCGTCGGCTTTCTTGTATGAAAACGCATAGGGTGCGGTATTTTCTTCGGCAGTTGGTCCGCTACGACGGTTTTTTGGTGAGGTGCAAGTCGTCGATCCAGAGCTTACCACGGATGGGACTGCGCTCTGGAAGCCGCCGGACGTGTAGTACGACCAGTTTGCAATCGGAACCGGTGGTGAACTCACCGTCCACTGCCTTCCAGAACCCGGAGTCCTTCAGTACATCACTCTCGTAATCAATGGTCTGGCTATACATGTCTTGAATTGTGAAGTGGGGGCCTCCGGCGCCCTCCATTTCGTCGTTCTTGTAATAGGCCGAGAAATTGTAGGTGGTGTTGGGTTGTACGGCGATCAGTTGATACATGCCAGCGTCGACGACTCCAGGCCCGTCAAACGAAATCGCAAGGGAACGATGTCCGCTATGAGAGTCGTTGGGGTCGAGAGTCAAGCGCACGCTATCCTGCTTCTGATAGTGCCAATCGAAGCCGGCATTGAGGACGGCAAGATTGAAGCTGCCATTGACGATCAGATTGCTGGCTGATGGCAGATACGAAGTGAGCCCAAAGTTGTTGGCGGTCTGCTGCCAAACCGTCACGGCCTGGTCGACCGCTTTCTGGCGGATCAGGAACTCAAAGTAGTCGTAGGCGTAGCGCCGCTCGAAGGGTTGGTGACTCTCCACCAGCGCGTTCCAAACCTTGAAGGTAGCGTCGGTTTCCTTCTGGATCTGCGTGATCTTATTCTGTAGCTGGTCCGGCGATAGAGGGTCGGCATCGGCGGGTGGCGAGGCGATCTCGCGGATTTGGCGATTTACGTCGTTCTGGAGCAGACCAAGGAATGGGATGTAAGCCTCGCTGCGGGGCGGCACGACGTCGCGCAGAAGGGCATCGACATCGGGTTCGATGCGCCAGCAGAACTGCATGGCAGCCGGGGCCAGTGCGCTGTCATTGGCGAGCACAACCCGAAATTCCCGCAAAGCTTTTTCATTTTCGCCCTGCACAAGATAGAGATTGGCCGCTTGCCAGGCAACATCGGGCGTCATGGAATCCTCCTGGATGGCGCGTTCCAGTGCGGATGTCTGGTTGAGCGTGTCTCCCAGAACCTGGTACGCGCTGGCCAGATCGAACCAGTAGGTTGCGGAATGAGGATTGAGCTGAACGGCCGCTTTATATTGCCCAACCGCCGAGGCCGGATCGTGCGAGACCAGATCGTAGAACCGCCCCAGGCGATCGCGATACTCCGCATTGCCCGGATCGAGCCACGCAGCCCTTTTCAGGCTGGTCAGGCTGGTCAATTCGATGCGGCTGGGATTTCCCAACCAGTAAGCAGCGAACTGGCTCGAGACGAGGCCGAGGTATGCGATCGCAAACGCGACAGCAACGGCCGTGACCAGCCATTTGCGGGCGGGAGTGTTGAAAGGAATCTTCATGCTATGGGGCGAAAACCCACGCTATGCGCTGCTTGACGACGGAGTGTGTTCTTCCACGTCGATCTCTTCATCGTGCTCGGAGGAATCACCCTCGCGGTAGTAGCGGGCGTATTTGCCCTTGTATTCGTAATAGTAGTAATAGTCCGGCGAACTCAGGTCCACGGCGTTGAGCAGCACACCCACGACCTTGGCGTTGACCGAAGTGAGAAGATCGCGCGAACGGCGCAGAGCCTGCTTGGTGGTCTGGCCGGATCGAATGACGAGCACGACCGCATCAGCACGAGGAGAGAGCACGACGGCGTCGGTGACGGACAACGAAGGCGGCGTGTCGATGACGATGTGGTCGTACTGCTCGCGCAACTGAGCCAGCAGGTCACGCATATTGGTGGACGCCAACAGTTCGGCTGGGTTGGGCGGGGGCGTTCCAGCGGTGAGTACATCGAGATTGGAAAGGATCGACGTGTGCGTGATTGCTTCTTCGAGGGTGGCACTGCCGGTCAATACATTGCTCAATCCGGCGTGCGGTCCCATGCCCAGGTTCTTGTGAATGCTGGGCCGCCGCAAGTCGGCGTCGATCAGCAGAACGCGCACGCCCTTCTGAGCCAGCACCACGGCACTATTCATGCTGGTGGTGGTCTTGCCTTCCTGCGGCAGAGCGCTGGTGATCATGATGACTTTGGGCGGAGCGCCCAAGTTCGACAACAACAGGGAAGTGCGCAGAGCGCGGTACGACTCCGACATTTGCGACTGGGGCCGGGACCAGCGTCACAAGCTCTACCGCTTCCTTGGAAGCGGCGATCATCAGGCGTTTGGGATAGGGACTCTCGCGAGCCGACTTGGTAGCCGAGAGGAATCATGCCCAGGGAAGCCAGGCCAGAGAGCATTTGAGCCTGTTCCGTGGTGCGCACAGTGTTGTCCAATCCCTCCAGCAAGAACGCCAGTCCAATTCCAGAAGCCAAGCCGAGGACAAGGGCAAACATCAGATTTCGGGGGATGTTTGGCTCGATCGGGCCGCCGGGAGGTGTGGCCCTGTCCACGATGCGGAAATTGTTGGACTTCAATCCTGCCGCGACGCCCGCTTCCTTGAGTTTCTGCAGAATACCTTCGTAAAGCGCTCGATAGGTGTCTGCGTCGCGCTTGAGCATGTTGTACTTGATGGCGCTTTCGTTGAGCTTATTGGCTTCCTGCTTCTGTTTTTCGAAGGCGTCGTGGAGCATGTTTTCGCGCTGCAAGGCGGTCGCGTACTGGCCGCGAACCTTGCTGGCGATCTTCTTCATTTCCGCCTGAATCTGTAAGTCGATTTCCTTGAGCTGATTATTCAGCTGAGTGAGTTTGGGATAAGACGGGCCGAACTGGGTGCTGAGATCGGCAGCCTGAATTTTGATTTCCGCCTGCTTGGCGCGGAGGGTTTCAAGCAGACCTGAGTCGGATTGAGAACCTGAGCCCGAGTCGTCCAGGCCGCCTGTACTGGAGGCGACCGCGTCGGCATCCCCGGTCTCGACCAGCCGGTAGAGAGCTTCCTTATCCATGCGCTCACTTTCGGCCGAGGTGAGCTGTTTGTTGAGTTCGTCCAACTTCGCCATCGTTATGTTCTGTTTCTCGTCGATACCCAGGATTTCGTGCTCTTTTTGATAGCGCACGAGTTCTTCCTGGGAGGATTCCACCTTCATCTGCATATCGACGAGTTGTCCCGCAAGCCACTTCGACGAGTCCATGGTCGCGTCGTAACGGGATTTTCGATTTTCATCGACGTAGGTCTGCATCAGCGTGTTGACGACAGCGGCGGTCCGCTCAGGATTGGCACCGCGGTAATACACTTCGATGATGCGCGTATTGGGGACCAGGTTTACTCTCAGCCCCCCCTTGAAACTGCCGACCATTCCCGCAGCCAGTGCCGGATCGCCTTGCAGGGGGTCGGGTGCGAGATCGGAAGAGGGCGAAGGGGGCGCCTGATTGGCCAGATCGGGGTTCCGGTCAAGGTTGAGATCGCGAATCACCTTCAGAGCCAGACCATCGCTTTGTAGAATCTTGAGTTCCGTCTCCAGTTCGGTTGGGTCGAAGTAATCCAAGCTAAACGTGGTGGAGTTCTGAAAATTGAGGTTCGCATCGGGCTTGTTGATCTCGATGGTGCCGCGCGCTTCGTAGACCCTGGGCATCTTCAGACTGGCAATGGCAACGAGAGAAAAGATCGTCACCAGGCAGCCGATGACATACCACTTGCGCTTGTCCAAAACTCGAATGGACTCGCGGACGGGAGATTCCTGGGAAGAAGAAAGGTCGGGATAGAAGCGCGGTCCGGCGGCCCGTCCCAAGTCCGAATTTTGGGACGGCTGTAATTCGCGCACGACGGGGTTATTCGCCGGTACCAGGGGTCCGAAATCCATGCCTACTCCTCAACGATTCTGTAGCTGCACCAACGCCCGAACAGGGGCGGTCCTGCACACACCTAGAACTTTGTCCCAGGTCGAAGAGGCTGGTCCATCGCGCAGGGATTTTTCTCGCACTGAGTAACAGAAGAGTTCGTGGGACATTTTAGCATTGGATGTGCAAAAAACCGCGTCCAATTTTCGCGGGCGCGAATCGCAGTGGCGGCTGGGATCGCGCGACGATCGCCGGGAAAGTCCGCTATACTAGCGGGCAACGTGAGACCCAGCCGGCGGCCGCCTATTCCAGAAGACGTTCGGGATGGCCTGTGCCCGTGGAAAACAGATGTGGCGTGGGAGTGGTTTCGCCGCACGGTTGTCTGATTTTGGCAGTAACGAGGCGCATGGGATGAATTGGTCGGAACAGGCAGTTCTAGTGACGGGCGGGACCGGGTCCTTCGGGAAGAAATTTGTCGAAATCATGCTGAAGGAGTACCAGCCGAAGCGCCTGGTGATCCTCAGCCGCGATGAACTGAAGCAGCACGACATGCGCGCCTCAGGATTGGACCATCCCAGCATGCGCTATTTTCTGGGCGATGTTCGCGATGCGTCGCGTCTGGAACGGGCATTCGCCGGGATCACGGTGGTGGTTCACGCGGCCGCGCTGAAGCAGGTGCCAGCCTGCGAGTACAACCCATTCGAGGCGATTCAGACCAACATCATGGGTGGGCGCAACGTGATTGATGCGGCCATCAACCAGGGCGTGCGGCGCATTCTGGCGCTGAGTACCGACAAGGCGGTCAATCCGATCAACCTGTATGGCGCTACGAAGTTGTGCGCCGAGAAGATGTTTGTGCAGGCGAACGCCTATGCGGGCTCGCAGGAGTCGCGATTCAGTTGCGCGCGCTACGGAAATGTGGTCGGGCAGCCGGGGCAGCGTGATCCCGGTTTTTCAGGAGCAGAAACGTCGCGGGCGCATTACGCTCACCGATGCGCGGATGACCCGCTTCTGGCTGACGCTGGAGCAGGGAGTACGGTTTGTGGTGAGCAGCATTGAGCAGATGCATGGCGGAGAGATTTTTGTCCCGAAGATTCCCAGCATGCGACTGGTGGACCTGGCGGAAACGATTGCGCCGGGATGTGAAATCGAGACGATCGGGATTCGTCCGGGAGAGAAGTTGCACGAAGTGCTGGTCTCGGAAGATGAGGCGCGGAACACGCTCGAGGTTGAGGACCGGTACGTCATTCAGCCATCGCATCCGTGGTGGCAGAGCGGGAACTGGGTGAACGGGAGGCCTCTGCCCGAGGGATTCCGTTACGCCAGCGAAACCAATGACCGCTGGCTGACGGGGCGTGAACTGCAGGAATTGATTTCTCCGGCCGCGCCCGAGGAACAGCCAGTCCCGGCGCGGGTTCCAGCCTAGGATCGCCATCCATGACAACGACGCCGGTCAGTCCGCAGGCCCTTGCCATCAACGGCGGATCGCCGGTGCGCGCGACGCTTCTTGCCTTACGGGCGGCAATCCGTGGATGAGGCGGACATTCAGGCGGTCGTCGATGTTTTGCGCTCTGATTGGCTGACGACCGGACCCAAGGTTGCCGAATTTGAAGAAGCGTTTGCGGCGCGCGTGGGGGCGGCGTATGCGGTGAGCTTCAGTTCCGGCACGGCAGCCTTGCATGCGGCGGCGTTTGCGGCGGGGCTCAAGCCGGGCGATGAAGCGATCACGACGCCTTTGACGTTCGCGGCCACCGCGAACTGCGTGTTGTATCAGGGCGCGACTCCGGTGTTCGCGGATGTCTGCGAGGACACGCTCAATCTTGATCCCGAGCAGGTCGAGAAGAAGATTTCGCCGAAGACGCGGGCGATTCTTCCCGTGGACTATGCGGGGCATCCGGCGGATCTGACGCCGATTCTGCGAGATTGCGCGGCGGCACGGGCTGATCGTGATCGAAGATGCCTGCCATGCCCTCGGCGCGGAGTACGGCGGGCGGCGCGTGGGCAGCATCGCCGACATGACTGTGTTCAGCTTTCATCCGGTGAAGCACATCACGACCGGGGAAGGCGGAATGGTTACGACCAATGATGCGCAATTTGCCGAGACGCTGCGGCGCTTCCGCAATCACGGAATCTCCAGCGACGCGCGGCAACGGCAGAGTGCGGGGCAGTGGCACTACGAGATGGTGCTGCTCGGATTCAACTACCGATTGCCGGATATTGTGTGTGCGCTGGGATTCAGCAATTGAAGAAGCTGGATGCGAATCTGGCGCGGCGGCGGGAAATTGCGGCGCGGTATACGGCGGCGTTCCGGGAGATTCCGGGCGTGATTCCGCCTGCGGTGCGGCCGGAGGCGAATCCGGCGTGGCATTTGTATCCGATTCGGCTGGATCTGGAGAAGCTGACCGCCGATCGCGCAGAAGTCTTTCGGGCGCTGCGTGCGGAGAACATCGGCGTGAATGTGCACTACATTCCAGTGCATCTGCATCCCTACTACCGGGAGCGTTTCGGATACAAGGGCGGAGAGTTTCCGGTGGCGGAAGACGCTTATGAGCGGCTGATCAGCCTGCCGATGTT
>CAWHSR010000004.1:0-48133 GCA_963832015.1 uncultured Acidobacteriaceae bacterium | reverse complement strand
GCCGAAGTCGACTGCTCGGGCTCCAGCAGAAATCCGGAAGTCAGGCGCACACCAACATTCTCCTCCGGTTTCAGCAGCGCAAACAGCTTGGTCTGATCCTCCAAGTTGGGGCACGCTGGATACCCAAACGAATACCGTGATCCGCGATACTTCTGGTGAAACAGATCGCGAATCTCTGCCGAGTCCTCCCCGGCAATGCCCAACTCCTCGCGCATCTTCTTGTGGTGGAATTCGGCGAGAGCCTCCGCGGTTTCGACACTGAGTCCGTGGAGATACAGATACTTCGTATACTCTCCACCCTCAAACAGCCGCTGAGTCTCGACACTTGCCTTAGCGCCAATCGTGACGAGCGAAAGCCCAATCACATCCATCTTTCCAGACGATTTGGGAGCAAAGAAGTCCGAGATGGCAAGCCGGCGCCCCTCTCGCTGCCGAGGGAACGTGAAGCGCAACAGTTCATGTGTGGGGACAGGCGACATCGGCTGCCTCTCCGCGGAATACACCACCACGTCGTTCCCGTCCGCTTGGGCAGGGAAGTAGCCGTACACGACCTTGGGTTCGAACAGTCCCGACCCAACCACCTCAGCTTCCAGCTTGTGCAGAATCGGCCGGAACTTCTCGTCGACGAGCCGCACATAGTCTGACTGCGACGCCGTCTTCAGCTGCCACTGATTCTTGAACAGAGCCGTCTCGTTGATGTACGGAAACAGTGCGCGCAAGTCGTAGTCCTTACGCACGCGCACGCCCCAGAATGGCGGGATCGGAATATTCGGAGCATCTCCGACCACGGGACTCCGCTCAGCAAATACGGGTCCAGTCTCTTGATCGACGGCAGCGGCCTTGGCGTACTCCTTTACGGTCTTGCCCTCGGTGAGCCGCGTCTGTTTCGCGCCGTTCTCGGTCGCGAGGTCTTCCATGATGTGCAGGCCCGCGAACGCGTCGTCGGCGTAGAAGACAGCGTTGGCATACTCGCGGCGCAGGTCGTCCTCCACATACTTGCGGGTCAGCGCCGCTCCGCCGCAGATGACCGGAAACGCGAGCTTCTGCCGCTCCAGATCCTGGATCACGTACTTCATCTCGAGTGTAGACTTCACCAGCAGTCCGCTCAGCCCGATCGCATCGGCCCGATGTTCCTGCGCCGACCGGATGATCGTGTCTCCCGGCTGCTTAATCCCGAGGTTGACGACCTTGAATCCGTTATTCGACAGAATAATGTCGACCAGATTCTTCCCGATGTCGTGCACATCGCCCTTCACCGTCGCAAGTACGATCGTGCCCTTCTGTTGCGACCCGGATTTCTTTTCCATCTTTGGCTCGAGATACGCTACGGCTGCCTTCATCACGCCCGCCGAATCGAGCACGGACGGCAACTGCATCTTGCGCGCGCCGAACAAGTCGCCGACCGTCTTCATTCCATCGAGCAGGACCGTGTTGATCAGCTCGAGGGGAGAATAATTCGCGGCGAGCGCCTCCTCCAATAACTCTTCAAGCGTTTTTTTGTGCGCGCCATCTCCGACGGACTTTTCGCCGTTGATGATCGCGAACTTCAGCTTGTCCTCGACCGAGAGTGTGTCGAGATGCGCAGTGGTCGAGGCGGTCGGCTTTCCTTTCATGCCGGCAAAGTGCGCCATGTATTTCTGCAGCGGATCGCCATCGGAGTTGGCATCGCGGTGGATCAGCTTGCGCGCCAGGTCCACTTCTTCCTGCGGAATCTTGTACAACGGATAAATCTTGGTATAGTTCACGATGGCCATGTCGAGCCCGTGATCGACGGCTTCGTGCATGAACACAGAATTCAGCACCCTTCTTGGGTAAGCGTCGAGTCCAAACGAAATGTTGCTCACGCCCAGGATCGTCTTGACCGAAGGCAGTTCCTTCTTGATGCGCTCGACTGCCTTCAGCGTTTCCATTCCAGCCGTGCGATATTCTTCCTGCCCCGTCGAAATCGGCAAAGTCAGCGCATCGAAAATCAGATCTGTACCGTCAAGCCCGTATTTCTTCGTTGCCAGATCGTAGATGCGGTGTGCGATGGCAACCTTCTTGTCGGCAGTGAGGGCCATGCCGTCTTCGTCAATGGTCAACGCAATCACGGCCGCCCCATAACGCTTGGCCATCGGCAGAACCTTGGATGTCCGCTTCTCGCCATCTTCCAGATTGATTGAATTGATGATGGCGCGTCCGGGGATGCGTTTGAGCGCTTCTTCGACGACGTCGGCTTCGGTCGAATCCACCAGAACCGGCGCCGGAACGCGCGTAGCGATCTTTTCCAGAATCGAACTGATGTATCCCTTTTCGTCCTCCCCCACAATCGCGACGCACAAATCGAGCATGTGCGACCCGTCGTTGACCAATCGCTTGGCGAGTCCCAGAATCTCGTCGTATTTCTTTCCCTGAACGAGCTTGCGGAAATGCTCGACCCGTGTCGTGGTGTTCATCTCCTCGGCGACGATGAGCGGTTTGGGCTCGAGGTCGAGAGGCACCGTGGTATACGCACTGGAAGCCGCACCCGCGCGTTTGACGTCACGCTTGGCCGGTTCCACGCCGGAAACCGCGTCTACCACGGCTTTGAGATGTTCAGGTGTCGTTCCGCAGCATCCGCCTACAATGCGGACTCCATAATCCTGCACGAAATGCTTGTGATACTCCGCCAGATCCTCCGGCGAGAGCTTGTACACGGCGTGCCCGCCGACGTTCTGGGGAAGGCCTGCGTTCGGTAGAACTGAAACTTCTTTTGTCGAATTCAGCCCGAGATAGCGAACCGCATCGTTCATTTCCTTCGGACCGGTCGCACAGTTCAGCCCGATGGCATCGACTTCAAAGGGCTCAAGCGCAGTCAGCGCCGCACCGATCTCGGTGCCGAGCAGCATGGTCCCGGACTCTTGCAGCGTGACCTGCACCTGCACAGGCAACCGCTTGCCCGCCTTCCGCATGGCTTCCAGCACGCCGATCGTCGCGATCTTAACTTGTAGCAAATCCTGCGCCGTCTCGATGAGCAGCACGTCGACCCCGCCTTCAATCAGAGCGGCGGCCTGCTCTTCATAGGACGCGACCATCGCGTCGAAGCTGATGTGACCCAGCGATGGCAGTTTCGTCGTGGGGCCCATTGACCCAGCGACGAAGCGGGGCCGGTCTTTCGTCGAGAACTGCTGCGCCACTTCCTTGGCAAGTTGTGCCGCCTTTACATTGATCTCGTGAACGCGATCGCGCAGCTCGAATTCCCCGAGGACGATTCCGCTTCCACCAAACGTGTTCGTCTCAACGATGTCGCAGCCCACGCGGAAAAAATCCGCGTGGATGTCGCGAATAATATCGGGACGGCTCAACACCAGCACTTCGCTGCAATTCTCCTTGCCCCAGTAATCGTCCAGGGTGGGATTGCGCTTCTGAATGTTCGTCCCCATCGCGCCGTCGTAAACCACGACGCGTTCTTTCACGGTCTGTAAGAAGTCAGCCATTGCAGCTTCTCGCTCCTAGCTCCTCTCTTGATCTGTCCGCGTGCATCTTGTGGATCGGCGGTTCAGAAGTTTCTCACCACATGCACGAACGCCGGTCTCGAATGGACCGGCGTTAATCAAACTCGAAACCCGTTTCGAAGTTAGCTCCCCGGTACCATCTGCGCCGGCGCCCCACCGTCCACGTCGGCCTGGTTGAATACGACATTGGCTCCCATGTGTGCTGGCCGGGGGGCCAGCATTTGCTCCTTGCGGTAGACTAGGTTGCTGGCGTTGAAGGTCGCCAGCTCAAATCCATGCCCGTGGGTGATCGCGTCCGTAGGACACGCTTCCACGCAATACCCGCAGAAAATACAGCGGTTGTAATCGATGTTGTAAACCTTGGCGTAACGCTCGGCGCCACTCACGCGTTTCTCTGCCGTGTTTTCGGCAGCCTCGATATAAATGCAATTCGACGGACAGGCGGCCGCGCAGAGGAAGCAGGCCACGCACTTCTCCAGTCCGTGCTCGTCGCGCTGCAGCACGTGTGCGCCGCGGAAGCGGGCCTCAATGCGAGCGCCGCGCAGCGGCCCCTTGCCGTCGGGATAATTCTCGACGGTCGTGGGCTGAAACATCTCCAAGAAGGTGATGCTCATGCCTTTGGCAATAGCCGCGATATTTTTCAGAACCGGCATGTCGAATATTCAGTATACCGAAAGAGGTGCGGATACGTCCCGAGGAGAGCCGCCAAATGGCGATTAAGAGCGGTCGAGCTGCGTTCGATGGCCAGCCGATGGCTGCTGTCCCCACATTGAACGCCCTATTTTTTTAGCGGAATTGAAGGCGCATGTTCCGGCACAGGCACGGCACTTTCCATCCACGCCGTGTACCACAGGTTCAGCAACATCTGTGAGCCGGCGGCGAGGCGGTGAGTCGTGAAGTCGAACGCGGCCGGCGTGCCCTTGCCGGTAAAGCCGCCGGCTTTCTCGAGCGCGTAGACATTGTCGACCATTCCATTGGACTGCCGGAGGTAGGCAACGTAGCTGATGAACGGATCGTCGAGCCGCTCGGGACCCTTTACCAGCCCAGAGAAATCTTTCTCCGCAATGTTCGCGGCCACGTAGGTAGTCTCAAACTGGCTGTGAATGGTGTGCTGCGTGGTGTATCCGTGAGGATTCGGCCCGACCCATCCGTTGTACTGGATGGTGGTGTGCAACGGCTGCGAGCCATCAGCAACGTAATGCCCCAGCCATCCAGCGTAGAAGACGATTGCGCGCTGCACCGCGAGCGTGGGCTGATGCGCCTTCACCCGTTGCCGGTATTCGCGGAACGCAGCCTTCAGGCGTCCGTACACTTCCAGGGTGATGTACGGCTGCAGGCCGACGCGTTCAGGAAGATAGTCGTCCGGATGATCAGTGGTTGCCGCACGTTTCTCGTACAGCTTGCGATAGAACTCGTATCGCCCCGAAGGAAGCGGATCAAGCCAGGACACGCGCTCAAGGTCGATGAAGTGATCGGCCTCCTGCGCGTTCTTGAGAGCAAACTCCGAAGGACTGCGCCAGCGGTCGGGCTCGGGCCCGAGGTAAGCAATTTCGACCACAGCGCGTCCCAGAAAGCTCGGCATGGTCGCCGGAATCTTCTGCACGGCCACTCGGTTGATGGCCGTGTGTCCCTCGTTGCCCCACGCGAAAGCCGCCGAGGCCTGCAAGAGAATGAGGGCGATCAGCGCAAGGCTGATCGCCGCTCGACGGAAGCGCTCGGCTGTCCGTCCACTCTGAAGGTTGTTCTGCTCCTCGGTGCGCCTCATTAGAAGCTCAGGTGTGCCGACAACTGCAGGAACCGGTTGCTTCCCACTGTCTGCCGAATCACCCCAAAGTTCTTCGTATTAAAGTTGCCGCTGGATGCGTCCAGGATCTGGCTCGGATTGGGAAAGCAAGGGAAGGGGTTGAAGCAAGCATTCAGTTCAAAGTTTCCGTTCGGCGCGTCGAAATTGGGATGGTTGAAAATATTGAACGCGTCGGCTTGGAATTTCACAGCATAGCGCTCTCCAAACTTGAAGTTCTTGAAGAGCGAGAAATCAAATCGAGTCTGGAAGGGGGCGCGGAAAACGTTGCGACCCGTTCCGCCGTAGCCGGTTTCGAAGGTGTCGCAAGCCGTCGTCCCTGCGGTGGTGAGACCGCAAGGAGGTACGCCGCTTTCCCCTGGCTGGAGAAAGGGAATCGTAAAGCTGTTCGGATTGATGTAGGGAACACGAACTCCTGCCAGCCCACCGGAGGTGAAAGAGTTATCAGTCCCGCCCTGAGTTGCCGCCTTGGGGGTGATTCCGGGAGCTAACGGAAGAATCGGATTGGTGATGAAGTCGTCCGCACTGAAGAAGATGCTGGCGGCCGTGCCTGAAAAGTCAATCACGCTGAACGGCTGGCCGCTCTGGGCTATGGTGACACCCTGAATGCCCCAGCCGTTGGCCACGGCACTGAGTGCCTGGGATGCGTGCTGAAATGTGGGTAGCAGGTAAACATAGCTCACGCTCAAGACGTGAGTTCGATCGAAATCCGATGAGGCATAGGCAGTTCTTGGGTGAAGAGGGTCGTTCCCGTTGAAGAACAGCCCTGCCCCGAGCCCGCTGCCTTCATCCAGAGAATGCGAATAAGTGTAGGAAGCGTTCAGGAGGAAGCCATGAGACATTCTCTTGGTCGCCTGCAACTGCAATGCGTTGTAAGTGGAGATGCCCTCGGCACGCCAGTAGTCCGCGTTTGGATTGAAGCCGATATAGGGAGTGCGCAGAGCCGTATTTCCGTCGGAGAACGAGAATGCACCGATTGTCGTTTGCACCTGCTCGGTCAGCAAAGGATTGAAGTTGGCATCCGACGCCTGGAAGCCATAGCTGTAAATCTGCCCGTTAATCGGGTTGCTGGGCGTCGCCACCCCGGGCTGGTTAAATGGAATCGGCAGCGGCTGGTGTACGCCATGATTTCCGATGTAAGCGACGGTCAGCACGACGTCGTTTTTCGGCTGCCACTGCAGGTCGAGGCTCCAATTTTCTGAGTAGGGTAGTTTGTTCGTGGGGTCGTAGCCACCGAAAAGGAAGTCGGAATTAGCGAAGCCGGTCGGCGTGCAGGTAGGAGTAACTGGTTCGGGGCAGCCGCTCAATTGCGACTGGTTGTAGATGAGTCCCGCCACTTCGGATAAGTTGCTCGGAGGGGGCGGAAACGGCGTCGTTCCAAACGGCGCACCCGCCAGGCATCCCATGCCCACGCAGGTGGTGTTCTGAGGAACGGTGAAGGGTTGTTGTGTCGTGACGCTGAAAGGCCCGCTAATCCCAAGTCCTGCGCTGGCGGAGAGCTCGGTAAAGTATTCGCCGCGGTCGGCGTACATTCCGAAGCCCGCGCGAACCACAACGTTCTTAAGACGGGACGGACTCCAGGCCAGCCCGATTCTGGGGGCAAACATCCACTGGCGACCTGTCAAAGTGGAGTTGCTAACTCCTTTGAATCCGAAAGCCTTGTTGTTCCCGGCCACCACCAGGCCAATAGCGGGTTGGCCGTTGGCCAGGGTCCCGAACGAATCGGTCGCGAGGTCGTACTTGTAATCCGACGGGTAGAAGTTCGTCAGTAGCCCGTTCGTTTCATAGAGTGGACCATCCCAATCCCAGCGTATTCCAAGGTTTAGTGTGAGATTCGATCGAAGCTTGAGATTGTCTTGGGCAAAGAGTCCAGCTGAGCGTGATCGAAAATGACGGTTCGTCTCTCCATTCAGGAACTGCCCGCTGCTGCGATCCTTCCCTAATGTACCAGTGAGGAAGTCGCCGAAAGTATTGAAGCTGAAGTTGGCGACTTGGTTTTCACGATTGGCAACATTCAGCTGCACGTAATCAAAGATGCCGCCGAAAGCGAGAGAATGACGGCCATGCACCCAATGGTAGGTCGAGGATCCTTCGTACTCGTTTTGAAAGATGCCGGCGTTCGCGAAGTTCGTGGAAGGGCCGATGCTCATCTGGTTGCCGGAGAAGGGCGCGATCGTCCCACCTTGAAGCAACGACGCCCCTACGTCCGCGTTTGAGATGGTGATTCCGGGAAAGTATTTGGCGCCCAAGAGGTTGAGATTGACATCGCTGGGCGTCAAGGCCTGGTCAGTGGTGGCGTCGGCCACTTCGCGCACAAAGCCAAAGCGGTTCTCCCATGTCGCATTGGAGGTAAGAATGGTGGTGTTATCCAGGGAAAACAGCTGGCCTTGGGCGTGCATGGTCTGCGGGAACCCGTCCACCTGACTGACCGCAAATGGAATGTTGGTCGGATCATTTTGATAGTAGTACTTGGCGGCGAGTCGGTCCTTCGGACCGAAGATGTAATCGACGTTTCCGTTCACCTGAGTGGCGTTAAATTGGCTGGGAGGGCCCTTGATGAAAGCGTTGAACGGCTGTGTGCCGCTTTCCTGGGTGCCGGGAGTCTCCGACGGAATGATGTACTGTCCGCTTGCAGTCTTGGCCTGAAGGATGGCCAGCGCCACGGCATCCACCTGGTTCGGGGTGATGCACCCTGCGCAACCGTTTGCACTGTTGACGAGGTTGGCAAGATCGGTGGCGTCGCGATTGGAATCCGTTAAACCAGGGAGTGTGGGAACTCCGTTGAACGCTCCACTGAGAGCGTCACTGATGCGCTGCCCTTGGTACGAAACAAAGAAAAACATCTTGTCTTTTATGATGGGAGCACCCGCGGTCCCGCCAAAAACGTTGCGGTGGAGAGGTGGTGCGCCGGAAAAAAACGGGTTCGGCGCCAAGAACGTGGGCGCGGCATCAAAAACGTTGTTTTGGAAGTATTCGTAAACTTGCCCGTGCAGGTGGTTGCTCCCGGACTTCGTCGTGGTTTCCACGTGAGCGCCGCTGGCCGAGCCCATGGAAGCGTCGTACATGGAAGTCGAGACGTGCACTTCTTCGATGGTTTCGACCGGAGGCGTGGGCAACGCCTGGCCGATTGCGTCGAATACAGAACTGTTGGTCTGCACCTGGCCGCCGACGCCAAAGATCTCGCCCGTATTCAAGGTGAACCGGCTGTCGGAAATATTGCTAGTTGAGTTTCCGTTAAACAGATTGTTCGCATTCACGCCGTTGAAGGTGAACAGATTGCTCGTGTCCCGCTGGCCATTCGCCACGATTCCTTGGTTTCCCAATCCCTCATTTGAGCCTGAACCTGATAGGAAGTCTGCATTTACGCCGGGCGCAAGGATGGCGAGTTGGGTGAAGCTTCCAGTACCGAGCGGCACAGCTTCGATCTGCTCCGGTCCGAGCGTATAGCTATTCGTAGTGTCGGTCTCGTTGAGCAGGGGCGTGGCGTCAACCGTCACTATGGTCGAAACCGATCCTGGTTTCAGCTTTGAATTCACCGTCGTCGTGCGGCTTCCTTGCACGCTGATCTGTGGATAAACCTCACTCTGGAAGCCATCTTTAGTGAATGTCACCTGGTAAGTTCCGATGGGCAGGTCGGAAATGGCGAACGAGCCATCGCTCTTGGTTTGTGCCGTGACTTCCAGGTTCGTGGCGACGGCGTGCGCCTTCACCGTGGCCGCTTGCACCACCGCTCCGCTGGCGTCAGTGACTGTTCCGTTGATCGCGCCCAAGGTCTGCTGGGCTGACATGAACGCAGTCAGAAACGCGAGCGCCACGACCGCAACAAGAAGGGCGCGCAAGGACTTCGAAGGAGACACGAAGACACCGAGGCTAGACAAACGCACGGTAGAACCTCCTGGTGATGGGGTGCCTTATAGCAGAGCGACTTATCGAGGTTCAAGGTTTTCCAGTGTAAAAGTCTGTCAAGATTTGATGAATTCTTTTTCAGGTTCGCAGAAAGAATTTTGCTGGCTAATGAGAGGAGAAGGTGCACTCGGCGCCGTATCTCGAAGGAGCGTTATTCTCTAGCTGTGAGCCAGCCAAGAAAAGAGTCGCCTCCACTTGGAATCGGTCTGTGTGCAGACTGCCGGTTCGTGCGATTGATCCAATCCAATCGTGGCTCGACGTTCTATCTATGTGAGCGCTCCCTCACCGACACGAGCTTTCCCAGGTACCCGCGATTGCCCGTTTTGCACTGTGCTGGATATGAGCGGCTGAATGCGGACCCCGAGCCAGACTCGTGACTGGCGTCACTGCGCACGCCAGAGTTTTCCCGCAGTATCGGCTAGAGGTTCGTGTTGTGAGCCGGCCCTCAGGGAAGGAATCGGATCATGTTCCGCAAGATTCTTGGCACGGGCGCAATCGTTTTGTTTGTCGTTTGAGTGGTTGCCGTGCTTCAGGGCTGGAGCAAAGGATCAACTACCGATCATCTGATCAGTTGCGCTCTCATCGCGGTTTCGGAGTCGCCGCGGTGTGGGGCGTGCGAACGCTGTTTGGGCTGGGTCATTGACAGGAGATGTCTGCACGCCAGACAAAGAAGATTCCAGAGAATGCGCTTGTCGGTCAGGCTACACATCCTAGCGACAGGGAACTGGCTGCGGTGTTGGGTGCGACCCACTCCCTGTGGCAGGACCTAGTAGCCGACCTCCAACGCGATCTGAAACTGGACAGCGAAGAGTGGAACAGCTACTCCGTCAAGGCCGGGTGGTCGCTCCGGTTGCAAAAGAAGAAACGCAACATCTTGTATCTCGGACCTCGCACCGGTTGGTTTCTGGCTTCATTTATTCTCGGCGAGAAGGCAGTCACCGCAGCCCGAAAGAGCAAACTCCCGCCGCGCATTCTGAAAATGATCGATGAGGCCAAGCGCTACCCGGAGGGAACCGCTGTTCGAATTGAAGTGCGCGATGTTGCGGATGTCAGCGTTGTGAAAACGTTCGCCAAGATTAAGTTCGAGAATTGAGCGCGAGAACTGACAGCGAAGATCGGATCACTCCAACCCAAGCTCTTTCGCCAGCGCCTTCCACTTGCCGTCAACCAGCGCCTTTGTCTTCGCATCCATCACGATCTCATCCGGCCATGGACGCCCGAACCCTTCGCTGGCCCACTTGCGAGTTGCGTCGATCCCCATCTTCGATCCATAGTTGGGCAGGCGCGCGGCATGGTCGAGCGAGTCTACCGGACCCAGCGTGAATTGGATATCGCGCTCGGGATCAATGTGGTTGAAGACCTTCAGAGTGACATCGGCCAGGTCTTGCACGTCGACGTCTTCATCCACCACAACGATGCACTTGGTGAACATTGCCTGGCCCAGCGACCAGACAGCGTTCATCACCTTGCGGGCCTGTCCCGGGTACGACTTCTTGATGGAGACGATCATCAGATTGTGAAACACGCCTTCGACCGGCAAGTTGATGTCGACCAGCTCTGGAATCGTCAGCTTCATCAGCGGCAGGAAGATGCGTTCGACCGCCTTGCCCATGTAGGCGTCTTCCTGCGGAGGTTTCCCGACAATTGTGGTCGCGTAGATCGGATCCTTCCGGTGTGTGACGCAGGAGACGTGGAACACGGGATACAGATCTTCGAGTGAGTAGAAGCCGGTGTGATCGCCGAAGGGTCCCTCACTGCGAAGTTCGTCGAGATGCACATGGCCTTCGAGCACAATCTCGCTGTTGGCGGGCACTTCAAGGTCTACTGTCTCGCACTTCACCAGATCAACCGCGGCTCCGCGGAGGAAGCCGGCGATCAGGTATTCCTCAATTTCAGGCGGTGCCGGAACGATCGCCGAAAAGGTTACCGCTGGCTCGGTGCCAATCGCGACCGCGACTTCCATCTTCCCGGAGGGCCGTTCGCCTTCGGGGACGACAGATCCACCCGACGAGCGCGCCATGATGTCGACTGCCGCCGACTTACCCTCGACTGCGGCTCGCATGCGTTCGCGCGCGTGCTCCGCCGCGACCTTCTGGCGCTGCCAGTGCATTCCTGTCGTGCGTTCATCGTAGACCTGCATTCGGTACATACCGAGGTTGCGTTTTCCCGACCGCGGGTCGCGGGTGGTGACGCAAGGGAGAGTAATGAACCGTCCCGCGTCTTTGGGCCAGCATTGCAGGATGGGGAAATCGAGCAAAGAGAAATTGTCGCGCTTGATGACTTCTTTGCACGGCCCAGTCGACACGGTGCGAGGGAAAAACTTGCCCGCTTCCGTCAGCAGAGGCAGCATCTTCAGCTTGTCGAGAAACCCCTGCGGAGACTTCACATCCATAAACATGCGGATGCGCCCCGCGATCTCGTCGAAGGAATTGACGCCGAGCGCGAGCTTCATGCGCGCGTCGGAACCGAACTGATTGATGAGGACTTGCGACCCGGCATGGCCCTTCAGGTTTTGAAACAGCAACGCAGGACCACCCGCGGCGCCCTTGGCATCGCGACTCTTAGAGACACGGTCGGTGATCTCGGCAATCTCAAGAACGGGGTCGGCTTCGGTCAGGATGCGCTTGAGTTGGCCCGCGCGATCGAGCGCTGCGATCCACTGGCGAAGGTCGTCGAAGGGCAAAGGATTCCTCTCTGTGTGAGGGACGATTATAAGGGATTCAGGTGTTGCGGCGCGGCAGTGCGCAGGTCGCTGCTCGAGCTATTTCCGCTGTTCGAGCTTCACTGAGGCCGTGACGGGCTGCCCATCTCGGAGAACTTTCACTTCAACTACGTCTCCCACTTTGCTGCGGCGAAGAGCATCAGTGAAGTCGTAAAGATTCTTGATGGGCTTGTCTCCGAATTGGATCATAATGTCTCCCGCCTTCAGTCCAGCCTTCGCCGCTGGGGAGTTTGGCTTGACGTCGGAAAACTTCACGCCGTTCTCAGTTTGCCCGAAGTCAGGAATCGATCCGAAGTAGGGACCGTAGCCGCCCCCTCCACCGCCCGCAGCCGGCTTGTCTTCGGCAACCACCTGAAATGTGGGGGCCTCGGACGCGTTCGCGAGTTGCATGGCCACGCTCGCTACCATATCGAGCAGACGCGCAGCGGATGGGGCATTGATCTTGTCCCATGTGTCGGAAGGCTTGTGATAATCCGAATGCAGGCCGGAGAAAAAGAACAACGATGGAATCTTCTTGGTCACAAACGAAGTGTGGTCGCTCGATGAATATCCGCTGGCGGAGTATTCGATCTTGAAAGGCGCATCTTTCTGCGCCTGTTCGAGCACAGCCTTGAAGGTCGAGCCCGTGCCCACTCCGCCGATGTAAACCTTGTCATCTTTGATTCGTCCGATCATATCCATGTTAATCATGGCCACCGCCTTCGCGAGCGGCCGGGTCGGATTCTGCACCCACGCCGCTGAGCCGAGCAGCCCAAGTTCTTCCCCGGCAAAGTCCATGAAGAGGATGCTGCGTTTCAGTTGTCCGCGTTGCGGAGCGAGCAAGCGTGCCAGTTCCAGCACGCCGGCGGTGCCGCTTGCATTGTCGTCTGCGCCAGGATGAATCTGCCCGATCTGCGACGGCGCTAGGGAATCAAAGTTTCCACGGCCTAGATGGTCATAGTGCGCCCCGATGATCACGTATTCATCGCTCTGGCCGGGCAGCCAAGCCAGAACATTGTTGACCGTTGCGCGGGTCGTTTCGATGTCGATATGGAGCGATAGGTGAAGCGTGTCGGGAAAGATAAAAGACGCAGGCTTCGTAGTCGAGTTGATCTGGTCTTGCGCGTCTTTCAGAGATTTTCCCGAGGACTGAAACCAGGGCTCCGCGACTGCGTTCTTCACTTGCACCATGACCAAGCCCACGTTCTCCGGGCCGCTGACGCTGCCGAAGCGCGTCAGCAAGTCTTCCTCGCCATCGCCAAGTTTTCCATTCAGCACGACGATGGCCTTCGCGCCGTGATTGTGAGCATTGATGGCCTTGGTGATGAGTTGCGAGTGCTGCGTCAACCCATGGCTGCCGCTCTTCTCGGCGAAGCCGGACGGTTCGTAGCGAAGCACGACGACAATCTTGTCTTTCACATCGAGACCGGCATAGTCGTCATAGTGGAATTCGTCGGCGGTGACACCATATCCCGCGAACACGAGGGGTGCCGCCACCTCGCCGGAAGCTGAAAAACTGAACGGGACGAACTCCTGATTGATCTTCAGATCGTTCTTCGACTCGGCCGTTTGTGCCACGAAGTGGTTATCAGAGTTGAGACGAGCACCGGTGATCACCGTGAATGGCTGGGCGTAGCCATTCAGTCCCGCAGAGGGAATCCCCAGTTCCTTGTAGCGCTTTTCGATCAGATGTTCCGCGCGCGTCAATCCCTTGGTTCCCGCGCCGCGGCCTTCCATCTCCGGCGAGGCCAACGACTTGATGTCGGTGAGATACCGTGCAGGGTCGGCCTGCTGCACCGGTGTCGATGCGGCGGCAAGAAATAGGGCAGCCGTGAGTATGAGCAGAGGGCGACGACATCGAGAAAGAATTAGCATAAGGACCATTCGGTGAACTGAGAATCGTATGAGGTGCGGAACAGAGTGTCAATGAAGCGGCATACCGTTACGCGGCAAGTTGGAGCACTTTACCCTCGATTTGTTTCCAAGCCTGACTACGTGGATCGATTACATCGAAGTGACCGGCGCGCGCGATCTCAAGAAGGTGCGCGTCTTCCTTCTGTTTGCCAGATCTTTTCTGCTTTACAGCGATGTAATCGCGACTGAAATCAGGAGGAACCACATCATCGTTCGAACCGTGAACTAGCCACTGCCGAGCGACAGGGATGGAAAGCTCGGTGGGATCGGCTTCGTGATAGTGGTCGGGAACCTCTCCCGGCGTGCCGCGCAGAAACTCGACCACAGCGTCGTTGCTGAGGTGGAGTTGGTAGGCGCGTTGCAAATCAACCACCCCGGCCAGCGAGACGACGCGAGTGACTCCAGCCTCGTGGGCAGCCAGGCAGAGCGCGAGTTGGCCACCTGCAGAGTGCCCCATCACAACGATTCTTGTCGAGTCCAAGTTGTGCCGCTGGGCGTTTTGCAGAAGGAATTGATAGGCGGAACGAATATCGGCGAACGTCCCCGGCCATGCTCCGCCATCGTTACCCACGCGCCGGAATTCGAGATTCGCTGTCGCCAGTCCTTTCGCAGTAAGCGCCGCGCACAAGTGCCCGGCGTGATCAAGATTGTATTTAGCGCGCCAGAACCCTCCGTGGATGTTGATGACCAACGGATACGGCTGCTTGCTCCGCCCCTTCGACGGTGGCAGACGCAGGTCGAGAAACTGATTTCGGTCCGAACCGTAGACCAGGCGCGCGTCAGCGGGCGGCGGCGCCAGAGTGAGGATGTCGTCAGACATGGTGGAAGAATGATTCTAATCGCCGAGCGGATTATTCGTACCGCAGGGCTTCGATCGGATCCAGATTCGCGGCCCGCATCGCCGGAACCATTCCGCTGATCACTCCCACCACGGCTAGAATGGAAGTCGCCACCAACAAAATCATAGGTGACACAATCAGTCGGATGTCGGCGGCCTCGGCGTGAGACGCCATCGCGCTGTAGAAAGTGATTCGGCCCGCCAGGATCGACACGGCATAGGACAGCAAAATTCCAAGCATCCCTCCGGCCGCCGTAATGACCATCGCCTCAGACAGGAATTGAAACAGAATGTGATGCCGTCGGGCTCCGAGCGCCTTTTCGACCCCGATTTCGCGGGTACGCTGCGTTACGGAAACCAGCATGATGTTCATCAAGCCTACGCCCCCAATCCCCAGCGTGACGGTCCCAATGAAAGCCAGCAGGACCTTCAGGGCCAGCGTAATGATGCCGAATTGTTGCAGTTGCTTTTGAGCGTCGAAGACAAACACGGCACGATGGTCATCCGGTTTGAAGTTGTGGGCCGTGGCGAGCGTCCCGCGAATCGTCGCCTCCAATTTGTCGTGGTCGAGGCCCGCAGAATCCATCCAGATCCCATCGAGATAGTGATTGTCCTTCAGGACGTCCATGGAGTTGTAGGGGATGTAAACGACGCGGTTGTTATCGTTGTCCCCTTCTTGCATGCGGGGCGCTCCCACGCCAATCACTTCAAACGTCACACCGTCGATCCGAATGGACTCACCCAACGCCGGCATGCCCGAGAAAAGCTTATCCCGGGCTTCCGACGCGATGACGGCATAGAGCCCGTGCTGCATGTTGTCGGCATCGTTGAGGAATCGCCCCTCCGCGATGTCAAGATTCCATATGTCCTGAATCGACGGGTCCAGACCCATCACTGGAAACGTGAATGAGCGGTTATTGTTCTGAACCGTGGAATCCTTTTGCGCCATCCGCACCACATGCCGTGAGAGCGGTATGTTATTGCGCAGTAATTCGATGTCGTCATTGGTGAAGCGAACCGAGACGCCTGCTTTGTTTCCTCCGGCCTGCTGCGAAGTGCGCCCGGGGAATATCCCGACGGCGGTCGCACCGAAACTCTCAAAAATAGTCTCGATGGCCTTCCCAAACCCGTTGCCGTAGGAAAGCAGCAGAACGACCGTTGCAATACCCCAGGCCATTCCCGCCATCGTGAGCAGGGTACGACGCAGGTCGTGGCGCATGGCCGAGTACGCTTGCTTGAGGAGGTCACGGTGCATGGTTACTCCTTGCGCAGGGCCTCCACGGGTTCGAGCAGGGCAGCGCGCCGGGCAGGATATAGGCCAGCGGCGACGCCCGCCACTCCAAGGGAGATCACCGCCAATGCTGCCGTTGAGGCGACCAGTTTGGGGGGATCGAACCCGTCACCGAGATCAAACCTGGACAGGAGTGCCATCAACCCGGCCGCGCCTCCGATGCCGATACTCCCGCTGAGCATAGTCAAAAATGCGCCTTCCACGAAAAACTGGAACATGATGCTGGCATTGGTGGCGCCGACGGCTTTGCGCAGTCCGATTTCGCGGGTGCGGTCAGCGACCGCTACGAGCATGATGTTAATGATGCCGATCGCTCCCAGCGCGAGTGTGACCAGCCCCACGCTGCCTAGGAACATGTTCATGGCATCGAAGATTTTGCCGATTTGATCGACGGTCTTGATCGTGTCCCATTCGTCAAAAGAGTCCGGATTGTTGGGGTCAAAGCCATGGTTACGGGCAATGATCTTGTGAACTTCCTGTTGCGCTGTGTTGTGCAGGGCCCGCGAACGGGGCTGGTAGTTAATGAAAGAGATCACATTCGTACCGATCCCTGCATTTAGGGGCCGGAAGTAGTCCTGCATGGAATGAAACGGAACAAAGCTCTGGAGATTCTGGTTATTGTTGTCTCCATGGCCGATCCGCTTGAGCGTGCCGATCACTTCGAAGCGAATGCCGTTCAGAAGAATGGTGGCGCCAACCGAGGGACGTCCCATAAACAGAGTCCGGCGGGCTTCATCCCCAAGAACAATTACTGGACGTCTCTGTAGATCGTCCATCTCGTTCAACCATCGGCCCTCATTCAACGGCAGGTAGCGGATCTGACTGAACATGGGGGGAACCCCCATAATGTTGCCGCTGGCCTGGTAGAAATCGCTGACAGCCCGGATATCACTGCGTCGGATGACCGGAGCGGCAGCGCCCACACTGGGGCATTCGCGGAGAATGCCCTCGTAATCGCGGTAATCGAGATAGTACTGCCGCAGGGCGGTGAAACTCCCTTGCATCACCGGAGCGCGGCCCGACCAGATGAACATCACGTTTTCGCCGATGGAATCAAATTGCTTGCGGTTGCCGGACCGGAAGCCTTCGCCCAGACCGACGAGAAGCAGCAGAGAACCTACTCCCCAGGCAATTCCGAACATGGTCAGAAACGAGCGCAGTTTATGCGCCCAGAGTGCCCGAAAGGTCTGCCCGATGATGTCGAAGATGTAGCGCATGTGAATCATCCATTATACGGGCCTTGAACCTGGTGCCTCGCTCAGGATGCCGGCGACGCAGCGTTGGCATCAAGGCTAGAAATCAGCGACTTGCTTCTCGATTTTCGTTTCGAATCATGCGCGAGTTGGTTATGCTCTAGCGGGATGTTGACTCTTGCCCTCAGCGAACTGCTCGGCGCCACGGTGTATGACCCGTCTGGCGCGTCCGGACGAGTGCGCGAGGTGACGCTCGCCCCGCAAGAGGACCGTTCTCGCATCTCATCGCTCATCGTGAAAACCAAGACAGGGAACCGCGTTTTACCTCTGTCGGCCGTCTCGGCGATCAATGGCGGCATTCAGACCACGACTGCGTCGGCGGAGTGGCCAGCAGTGAACGGGACCGAAGGACTATTTCTGCTGGAACGCGACCTGCTCGACCAGCAGGTAATCGACGTCAACGGACGCAAAGTGGTGCGCGTAAATGATGTTGATCTGCAGGTCGATCCCCCCAAGGACAAGAATGGGGCCGCGCATCCCGTGTTGCGTGTCCACTCGGTCGACGTCGGAGCGCGTGGCGCCGTCCGGCGCCTGCTGCGTGGAGTGGCGCCCAAGACCGCATTGGCGGCACTGCTGGGACGAATTCCGCCGCGCAGTATTCCCTGGAATTTTATCGACGTGATCGAAACCGATCCTGCCCGGCGGGTGAAGTTGAAGATCTCATATGACGGTCTCGCCAAGCTGCATCCGGCGGACATTGCTGACATCGTGGAAGATCTGGCGCCCGACGAGCGCCAGGCCGTCTTTCAGACTCTGGACGAAGAAACTGCCGCCGAGGCCCTGGAAGAGGTCGAGCCCAAAGTCCAGAAAGCTATTGTCGAATCGCTCGATTCCGGTCGAGCCGCGGATATCGTTGAGGAAATGGATCCTGACGCCGCAGCCGACTTGTTAGGCGAACTCCCCGAGGAACGCAGCGAGCAGATTCTGGTTCAGATGGAACCGGAAGCGCAGCAGGATGTCGTCGAACTGCTGGAGCATCACGAAGAGACGGCTGCTGGCCGCATGACCACCGAGTTCCTGGCTCTGCCGGTTCAGGCCACCGTGCAGAATGCCATTGATTCGCTGCGCGAATTCGAAGGCGGAGTCGAGGCGGTCAGCACAATCTACCTGGTCGATTCCCACGGAACCCTGGTCGGCGCGGTTCCTCTGGCGAGACTGGTTCTTGCACCGACCTCGACCCCCATGCTTTCGCTAACGCAGGAGCCGCTCGTCATGGCTCACGAAGGCGTCGAAGAAAACGAAGTGGCCGAACTATTCGACAAATACAACCTGCAGACGCTCCCTGTGGTGGACGAGCACAACAAGCTGACCGGCGTCATCACGTCAGACGACGTGATC
This sequence comes from uncultured Acidobacteriaceae bacterium, assembly GCA_963832015.1. Lineage (GTDB taxonomy): Bacteria > Acidobacteriota > Terriglobia > Terriglobales > Acidobacteriaceae > Sulfotelmatobacter. Next base: position 29,618 of record CAWHSR010000004.1, on the reverse strand, counting down.
AGCATGCTGCGGGCAAAGCTGTAGGGGAAATGGGGCCGTTCCGCAACATCCAAATATATGCAAAGTCCCTGCAAGAACTGTAATGGCTCAGTCTGCAAGCAAAGTGAACAGTCTCTCAGGGGCGCCATCCTGAGCGCAGCAAAAATCAGTCTATTCGTAGTGATGACGATCTGGAGCATTTTTGCTTGTGCACAGGTCACGTCCGCGCAGGCCGCCATGGCCTGTCATCCTATGGACACACGGGAGGCCCTCGCTCCCGAGAAGTTGCCTCCTCCCCAGAAACTCACCGGCATTGGAAACGCCCACATCCGTATTACGGCTACGCCTGAGGCGCAAATATGGTTTGACCAGGGCCTGAATCTGCTACACGACTTTTGGGACTATGAATCCCTGCGCGCCTTCGAGCAGAGTGTGCGCGTCGACCCGCAATGTGCGATGTGCTATTGGGGCATCTATCACGCAGAAACTTTTGCCCACAGCAATTCCAAGTATTATGCGAACCAGGCATTGAGCAAGGCGATAAGCCTTAAGGGCCACGCCAGCAAGGCCGAGCGCCTATATATCGAAGCGACGGCAGCCGGCGATGCCGCCGAGAAATCCGAGCATTCCGACAAGCAAGCCGTCAAGCAAACAAAGAGCAAGGAGGAATCTGAGGAGCGCCAGCTCTACCGCAAGCTCGTCAAGAACAATCCCAAAGACTTGCAGGCAAGAATCTTCCTTGGGGATTCGCTGACCGACGGCTACGACAACGGTCAGCCGCGCTCCGGCCAAAAGGAAGCCTTGGCGATTCTCCAAGCCGTCTTAAACGAGGACCCCAACAACTCTGCGGCAAATCACTATTGGATTCACGCGGTCGAGGCCAGTCCTCATCCGGAGCAGGCCCTGCACAGCGCCGAAATCCTCGGCAGTCTCGCGCCCTCATCCGGACACATGGTCCACATGCCCGGCCACATCTTCTATCGCACCGGCGACTACGCCAGCGCGAAACAGTCTTTCGCAGCCTCCATGAAGGCGGATGAGGAGTACATGCAGGCACAACATGTGCAGGTCGACGACGACTGGAACTACGTCCACAACCTGATGTACTCCATCGCGAATCTTCTCGAGGCCGGCGAATTCAGCGAGGCCACTGCGCTGTCAGCCAAGCTGAAAGACGCACGCGGTGAACTGGAAAGCACGCTGTACCCATGGTCGCCGCGCGATTCGATGTCGCGCCTTGATCCTCGCCTTCCAGTCGCGCTGCGGGCTGCCGATTGGACCACGGTCGTCGCGCTCCTGAAGTCCAGCAATCCTCCACCGACTCTTCCCAATCTGCAGTTTCTGGCGCGGGCGCTCACCCAGTTCGCTGTCGGCATGCAGGCCCTCGATCACCATGACTTGTCGCGGGCAGAGGAGGCGTCGGCCCAGTTCGATGCCGAGCTATGGCGAATCTCGAATCGCTTGAAAGATGAAGAGGCCTCGAAAGTCAAAGGGGACAAGAAAAAGAAGATTGCGGACGCCGCTCCGCCCAAGCTCAAGGTGATGCCCGACGCTTTGCCCGACCCACTGGTGGATAACCTGTCCATCATGTCTCTTGAACTGCGAGCTGGCCTGCTTATGGACAAGAAGCTCAGCGAAGAAGCAAAGAAGCTTTACGTTCAGGCTGCGCAGGAAGAAAAAGCGTTGGGATATCGCGAGCCCCCCGCTTACATTCGGCCGGTCGGTGAAACCGAAGCGGCCGCTTTTCTAGCTGCGTCCGATTGGACCGGCGCCAAAGCAGCCTACCAAGCCGCGCTTGTCGAGCGGCCACGCTCTGGCTTTCCGCTCTACGGCATTGCGATGGTCAGCGAGCAGGCCGGCGACGTCCCAGCGGCCACGACGGAATATACAGATTTCCTGGCAGCCTGGAAGTCTGCCGATTCCGATCTTCCGCAGCTGGTCCATGCGCATGCCTACCTCGCTTCTCACAACGCCGCCCCGGCCGGGAAGTAGCCGGCTCTAACCCGCACCAACTCTGCCATCTTTAATTCCGTCCGCAACGCACTTTTCGTTTGGTCATACTCGCTGCATACGTTTATCCTGTGGCGTCGTTCGTGGCCTGCATCCGCTCCATCCATATGTCAGCGACAAGTGCGCATGAAGTTCCTGAAACGTTCGAAAACCCGGCTCCTTTTGTTCCTCGCCGTCGTCGGGCCGGGTTTCATCACCGCCAACGTCGATAACGACGCCGGCGGCATCTTCACGTACTCACAGGCCGGGGCACAATTCGGACATCTTCTCCTGTGGACCATGATCCCGATCACGCTTGCCCTGATCGTGGTGCAGGAAATGAGCGCCCGCATGGGCGCCGTGACCGGCAAGGGGTTGAGCGACCTGATTCGCGAGGAATTTGGATTCCGCATCACCTTCTTCATGATGATCGGTATTTTGATCATCAACTTTGGCAACGTGGTGACGGAGTTCATCGGCATCGCGAGCAGTCTCGGCCTTTTTGGATTGTCAAGATTCATCACGGTGCCCGTATGCGCTGTGATTGTCTGGCTGATCGTCGTCAAAGGGCAGTACAAGAGCGTTGAGAAAGTATTTCTCGCCGCCTCGTTTTTCTATGTGACCTACATTTTTGCGGGCGTATTCGCTCATCCCTTATGGAAGGATGCGACCCTTGCCACTTTTAGACCGCCCGCACCTCGGGCCTTCCGCGACCAGGCATACTTGTTCATGGTGATCGGGCTCGTAGGTACGACCATCGCGCCTTGGATGCAGTTCTATCTGCAATCCTCGATCGTGGAAAAAGGCGTAACCAAGCGGGGCTACAAGGCCTCACGCCTGGACGTGGTCACGGGATGCGTTTTTACGGACATTGTCGCCTGGTTCATTATTGTTGCCTGCGCTGCCACCCTTTGGCTCCATGGGTACCGCGACATCAAGACCGCGGCGGACGCGGCGCAGGCACTTCGTCCACTGGCCGGGGACTACACCTACATCCTGTTTGCGGTTGGTTTATTTAACGCATCCCTGTTCGCCGCGTCGATCCTTCCGCTTTCGACCGCCTACACTGTTTGCGAGGGGCTCGGTTTCGAGTCTGGAGTTGGCATGAAGTTCAACGAGGCTCCCGCCTTTTACTGGCTTTATACCCTTTTGATCGTAGCGGGCGGGGTTCTCGAGATCTTGATTCCGGAACAGCGTCTGATAAAAATTGCTGTGTGGTCCCAAGTCCTGAATGGCGTTGTGCTCCCCTTCGTACTGATTTTCATGCTTCTGCTGATCAATAAGAAGGAATTGATGGGCGAGTATGTGAACACGCGACTGTTCAATGTTGTGGCATGGGCGACGACGGTTCTGGTTATCGGATTGTCAGTGGTGTGGGCATTTGCCTCAGTCAAGGGCTAGCCGAGCGCCAAAAAAAGAACGCCGAGTCATCCATGTCATGGGCGGAGATGATTCGGCGTTCTGTTTTTTCGAGTTGCGTGAAGCCTCAGTGGCCGTCGAGGCACCCTTTCTGCCCTGAACTATTCGGGTACCCCGTTCCCGTGTTGTAAGCGTTGTTGGACCACTCGCCCTGGATCTTCCACTGAGTGCTGTTGCTGAACGTAACCAGCGGAACGTTGAACGTCCAGGCGCACTTGTCGCCGTTCTCCTGACCGCGTTTGTCGTACCACGCGCCGGGGGAATCAGGATCTGTGCGAGCCTCAGATAGTTCGTGTCCACTTACATTCGCCAAGGCGGCTAGCCCCTGCGAATGCAATCCGGATGTGTCCTGCGGGTCGCAGCCGGCGTCGCCATCGAGATCGAAGAAGAAGGCGACCTGCACCGTCACCCCTTTGCACGATCCAAAAGTGTGGTACGCGCAGTAGCCGGCATTGCCTCGCTTCACATCTACATAAACCGGATAGTATCCGTTGGAGACGGGACTCGTGATTTCCTTGCAGACTTCCGCAACGATGGCCGACGTCGAGCTTCCATTGGAGGCGATCGACGTGTCGACGAGGTGGCCGTCGTGGGTAACGACCGGTCCAACCGTTCCGTTCGATCCCGTGTACTCATCGGAAGTCTTCGCGTAGTTCGAATTGCTGAAGCCGCTGTACCAACTGTCAAGACCGGTGATCTTGTCGCCGACAAAGCTGGAGTTGCTCCAACTCGGCCCCCAGTAAATCGCCTCACTCACTGCCGAAGTCATGATCACTCCCCCGTGGTACGTCATGTCGGGACTATTCCCTTTCGGTGTCTGGCCAGATCGGGCAAAGGGATTAAAGCCCCGTGCCCAATGGATGCCGAGCATCGGGGGTTCGTGCGTTCCACTGGGAGACGACAAATCCTGACGATCGGCCGTCGATGAATCCTGAGCCAGACATACTCCTCCAAGCGACAGGACTGCGAGAAGAACCAGGCGTTTCTTGTTCATGTGGACGATTCCTTTCAGGGATTGGGTTGCAAGGCGTACCTCGGAGCGGAGTAGAGGACGATGGTTCCCCAGACAAACAATGCCGCGGATTATGGCACCGTTTTCTCGGGAGGGTCAAGAATATAAAAAGAGGGGAGGTGTGCGGTGCAGACCTCGCAAACTCAAAGCAGTTGGCCGGCAGCAAGCTCGCGCACCAGCGTCAGATCCGCTTCCAGAAAATCAAACTTCGGCAAGTCTTTGGGCTCGGCCCACTGCATGTCTCGAAAAATGCGGTTCTCGAGTTCTCTCTCAAAATCGCGCACGATAAAGAAGCGCAGTTCGACCATCCCTCCGTTCGGATACTCGTGCTTGATCCGACGGACTTCGTCTCCAACTTTCGCCAGGATCCCGAGTTCCTCTTCCAGTTCCCGGCGCAGCGCGTCGCGAGGTTGTTCTCCCTCTTCGATTTTTCCCCCGGGGAACTCCCACTTCAGCGGCATGGTCTGGTGACGCGTGCGCTGGCAAACCAGAAGCTTGCCGTCTTTGACGATGAGACCTGCGACGACGCGCTTCATGACTGACGCACGCTGGAGGCCTGCATCGCGCTAGCCACGGGGTCGACGCAACTCGTGAAGGTAAAGGCGAACGCCGCAACGCCTTCGGAGCATCGCAGTTCGAGTTCGTGCTCTTCGAATTCGTGATTGTCGGCCAGCGAGTACATCCGTGCCGAGTCGACGACGATGTAGCTCTGCTCCACGCCACCGCTGGTGCTCGGCCGGAAGCGGGTGTCTCGCGTTGCTTGCTTGCGGGTCAGAGGCTTGCCGTCCTGCAGGACGATTACCTCTGCAGTCGGCGCGTGCGGAGAAGCCATGACCAAGTTTACGGCGGACGCGTCGTATTTCAATCGCAAACTGTGCTGCCCGGCTTCGACCGCCTCGAAGTATTCGGCAGTCGACGCCCATCGCCCGTTCGCGTAGAAAAAGTTCTCTTCCACTTTCCCCGCGAAAACATAGTCGGCAATCTGATCTTCCTTAAACCCGCCTTCATTGCCGATCCGCCCGCGGCGGTTCCCCAGGTAGAGTTCGCCCGACGCGCGATAACAAACCGCGCCCACGTGATCTTCTTCGCGAACCGGTTCCATCAAGGCGGGCAGAGCAACGTTGGGATCAATCTCTCGCAGCAGTTCCTGAATTACCTGCTCACATTCCCCATAACCGCCCTCTCCGAAGTGGCCGAATCGCAGGTAGCCATCTTTGTCGAGCAGGTACTTGGTGGGCCAGTAGCGATTCGCAAACGCCTTCCAGATCTCGCGGTCGCTGTCGATGACGATTGGATATGTGAGCCCGAACTCCCGAATCCCACGCTCGACATTCGATTCATACTGCGCGAAAGTAAACTCCGGCGTGTGCACGCCGATCACGGTCAAACCTTTATCCTGGTAGCGTTCGTGCCAGGCCTGCACGTACGGCAGCGTGCGAATGCAGTTGATGCAGGTGTAATCCCAGAAGTCGACCAGCACCACGCGCCCGCGCAATTGCCGAAAACTCAACGGAGACGAATTCAGCCAGACCCGCCCGATCTCCGGCGCACGCACTTTGCCCTTCTCAACTCTCATTCGCTTGCTTTCATAAATGTCGCTTATTGCCCTGAGGCTTCCAGTTTCTTTCCCACGAGCATGGCGCAGTGCTGCACCAGATCCTGATGGTCGGGCGTGAACGCAGCTTGGAAGTGGCTGTCAATATCTAACTCGCCCACGACTTTACCATGCACAAACACCGGGACCACGATTTCAGACTTGGTTTCGAGCGAGCACGCCAGATATCGTGGATCTTTGCTCACGTCGTCGATGACGACGGTTTGCCCGCTCGATGCCGCCGCTCCGCAAATGCCCTGGTTGAGCGGAATGCGAGTATGCGGCGTCATGGCGCCCTCGAATGCGCCCAGGACCAGCATGGGTGGCTGCGCGCCCGGCTCCAGCAGATAAAAACCCACCCAGTTATATTTCAGCATCCGTTCGTGCAGCAATTTCACCATCGACTGCATGAGTTCCTGCGCGGTGGGGGCAGCCTGAGCCAATCCACTCAGTTCGGCGCGGATTTCTTCGATTCTTCGGGCTACGTGCATAGATGAAATCTTAACTCACCACACGAAACTTTCAGGACGGTAACTCGGAACCGCAGTAATCGTGCCGGATTCCTTTAGTGTCAGAGAATAATTCGGGATGGATCGCGAAGGCCAGCGCCTCCAAACCCTGAAGCAGCGTTGGTGCTGGAGTGTTTAGGAATTCGTCTCGAATGCAGAAGACGCGGCCGGACCGCGCCGCCGAGGTCTGCTGCCAGCTTCGGTCCACAACAATCTTCTCTAGCGGGACGCGATCTCCCGCTCCACACCATGCCGCGATGATCACCTCAGGATCAAGCTGGCGAATCTCCTCAGCCGAGGCTTGGCGCCCCGGCGTGCCCAGGAACTCGCCCCCAGCGGCCTCGATCAGTTCCGCGACCCACGGCTGCGAAGCGATGACGGGCTTGCCCCACTCCTCACACCAGACTCTTGGTCGAACGCATGCAGCAGTGCGAGCGCGGACCTCGCCGATCCGGCGCTTCATGGCTGCGATTACAGCTTCGCCACGATCCGTCGCCCCGACCACTCCGGCAATGGTTGCGATGTCGGTGTAGATATCTGCCAATGTCCTCGGAGCCAGTCCAAGAAACCGCGCCCCGGCCTTCAGAATTTCGCTGACCGCCTTCTCCTGATAGGGAACTGCCGCAATCACCAGCTCGGGCCGTGCGGCGACGATCTGTTCGGTGTTGGCCGTCCATGAGTCGGCAAGAATCAACCGCGAACCGTCTGCAACTTCAGGGACTACGTCAGCGCAATATCGCGTGCAAGCCACCACACGTCCAAGTTCGCCAACAGCTTCAAGAATGACCGTAGCGCTCGGCTGCAGGCATGCGATGCGGCCAGGATAGTGGGATCCAGGCATGGAATCTAGCTCTTGACTTGGCGCAGCGCGGCGGCAAGCGCGTCCAGAGCCAATTGCGCCGCATGGGTCGAAGCCTGCGGCAGGCCTCCCACCGCAGCGATCAAGGTGTCGCGGCGCAGAGATCGAGTTTCGTCCAGAGTCTGTCCCGCCACCAGCTCCGTCAAAGCCGACGCACATGCCATCGATGGCACGCATCCCTTAGCTTTGAATCGAATCTCAGCGATGCGTCCGGAATTCATTTTCAAGCTGAAGCGAAGCACGTCTCCACACGCCGGGTTTTCTATCTCCGCGATGGCGTCAGCGTCCGCCACATCGCCCGCGTTCCGCGGGTTCTGGAAGTGATCGAGCAGCTGTGCGGAGTACATAACTGTTCCGATTGTAAATGCTGCGCTTGCCGCACTTTGCCAATCTGCCATCTGACGAAGAATTACCGCGCGGTTCCATCTGGGAAATAGATGGTCCAGCCACGTTGGCGGGCCGCCGCTTCGAGATCGGGATTGGGGTTGACCGCGAAGCCGTGCTCGGCGATGCCAAGCATATCGGCGTCCCAGCGGGAATTGCCAAAAGCGGCATCGATCTGCTTTTTGACGACTTCGCGCAGAGCCTTGGGTTTCCCGGCCCCGGACGGTATTCGAACCAGTCGGTCCGTGATCACGCCGTTTTCAACTTCGACTTTCGTCGCGAGGATGCGGTCTTCAGAAATACCGAAGGCCTCCATGCCCGTACGAATCACCCACTCGTTCGAAGACGACACGGCCCAGATTTCGCAGCCATTTTCCCGCAGGCGCTTCACCAATTCTTGCATCTCGGTAAAAATCTTCCCGGGGAATGCATGCTTCATGAAATCTCGCGCGGCTTCCATCATGGCTGTTTCGGTGATTCCCTTGTGCATCGTGACCATCTCGCCGCACATGTCGTCTTCGCTCACCCGCCCGGCTTTGTATTCGACGTAGCGTGCGCGCATGGCCTGAGCAACCTCGTCTGTGACGACACCCTGCTTGATCTCCCAGTCGAAGAAGCGTTCCCCCGCATCGCCCGACCACAGCGTGCCATCGCAATCAAATGCCGCCACCCGCGGCTCGAGCCGCAGAACCGACTCGAGAAATTCTTGCTTGGTAAGATTCAGCGTGCGCGCCCCAGAAGTTTCCATGCCCTCGACGATAACGTGCGGAAACCGAAATGTGCAAACCTGGGTTACATGACTCGACAAGTTCCGCGAGGCTCGTCGCACGTGCGCGCCGAGGAAAAACCGCGCACGCCACTGTCGTGGAAGAGCGGCCCTTTAAGGATGTCCCGGAACGTTTTGTAAAGGATGTCATGGAACTGGACACCTTTAAGGCCGCGTAAAGCACTCCGAAACGGTTTAGGGCTTCAGCCCCTGTGAGCCAAGGCCGCGTAGTCGTCCGGAGTGTTGATGTTGAGCGCGACAAAGGGGTCGTCTACCGCGACATATTGGATGTGATTCTGATAGCGATGCTCAATATCGCGTGCGCTGGCAGTCGGCGGCGCTTGCAAAAAAGCTTCCATCAACTCCCGGCCCACAAGATAGGGATGCCCGTGCTTGCCCTCGAGCTCCGGAATCACCGCCCACACCTCCGCCGAAGCGGATTCGAAAGCGTCTCTCAGCACTTGAATGGTTTCCGAACCGACCGGCGGCCGGTCGACAAGCGTGATAACGGCAGCGTCACGCCCGCGGTTGAGTACCTCTTGCAACCCGACTTGCAGAGAACTGAACTGACCGCGCGCGGGATCGGGATTCGGGACGACGGACGCCCCATTGGCATAGGCGATCGGCGCCACGTCCGGCCCATTCTTTCCCGCAACTACGACCACGAAATCGGTGGTGAGCAGCAGGGAGCGAATGGCCGCCGACAGGAAAGTATCCTTCGCTGGCAACGGCCCTTCGACTTGCGGCGGCCACGGTAGCAGCGCTTTGTCCGTGCCCATGCGCGAGGATTCTCCCGCAGCCAGAATGACTCCGGCGAAACTCGGAGAACGCGCCATGTTGCGGAAGATAGCAGAAAGCCGGAGGAAAGTCAGTGAGCCGGGATACTCAAGCGGAGTCGCCCTCGTCAATTGCCTCTTCAACTGCGTCGGTGCTTGTGGCAACGTTAGACTCTTCTCGCGATCCTTTGAACCAGCTCAGATGCGGCAGGGCAGAGCTGGTGTGCCGCCGCACCGCGATTAACTCGGCGGTAATCGCGACGGCAATCTCCTCGGGCGTGACGGCCCCAATATCAAGCCCCACCGGAGCATGCACGCGATCGAACAGATGAGCGGGCACGCCTTCATTCCGCAACGTCTTGAAGATTTCTATGACCTTGCGCTTCGAGCCGATCATCCCCACGTAGCGCGCCCGTGTCTGCACCGCCCAGCGCAGAATCCGCATATCATCGCGGTGCCCGCGCGTCACGATCACAATGAAAGAAGACTCGTTCGGATCCAGGTGCTGCATAGCCTCGTCAAAGTCGAGTGCATGGACCTCGTGGGCGGCAGGGAATCGCTCCTTGGTGGCATACGAGGACCGGTCATCCGTCACCGTAACATCAAATCCAGCACCCGCAGCTGTTTGGCAAAGATTGAAGGCTACGTGACCTGCGCCGAATATATAAAGTAATGCTGGAGGTAGCACAGGTTCAACGAAAACCTCCAGAGTCCCGCCACAGACCAAGCCTGTGTCGTACTTCGGATCCTGGTTCAAGTCGAACTTTAAGGTTCGCGGCTTCTCCGCTTCCATGACTTCTCGTGCCGCCTGCCATACGTCGGCCTCGACGCATCCCCCGCCGATCGTCCCGACAATCGAGCCGTCATCGCGCACCAGCATCTTCGCCGTCTTGAACGACGGAATCGATCCGCGCACGTTGACGATGGTGGCGACAGCCCCGCGGCGCCCACTGCGACGAAGCTCGACGATCTGTTCGTAGATGTCCGTGGCTGCACTCATCATGGTGATTATCAGTCGGTTAACAGGGCGGAGTCAATCTTGTGAGGAGGCTCAAGTTTCGGAAACGGCTCATGTGGGGAGGGTCGCCTTCGGCTGTCCGTCGAGCGAAGCTCGACAGGTGTGTTCGTCAGAACCGGCAAGCTGACACATTACGAACGGTGGTGCAATCCTATTTGATCCGCTTTGCGATATCCTGCGAAATGCGGGAGCGGGGAAAAGATGCTTAGAGTGTTGAGTTAGGACCGAGCAACTGAAGAACACGAGGAGAAGAGCTTCCATGAAAGCCGTCCGCATTCATCAATTCGGTGGTCCCGAGGTCCTGACCTATGAAGACATCCCTGACCCGCAGCCGCGCAAAGATCAAGTGCTCGTACGCGTTAAGGCCTGCTCGCTCAACCACCTCGACGTTTGGGTTCGCAAAGGACTGCCCGGAGTGAAACTGCCGCACATCCTCGGAAGCGACATTGCGGGTGAGATCTCCGAGATCGGCGAATACGTCACCGGATTCACAGCCGGCCAGCGAGTGCTGGTCGCGCCCATTCATTTCTGCGGACACTGCGTGAAGTGCCTCGCTGGAGTGCAGAACCAATGCCGCGAGTTCACGGTGCTGGGCAACGCCGTCGATGGCGGCAACTGCGAGTTGATCGCCGTGCCTGGGGCCAACGTGATCCCCATTCCCGACTCGCTCGATTTCAATCAGGCAGCCAGTGTCCCGCTGGTGTTCCTGACGGCGTGGCATATGCTCGTCGGTCTCGCGAACGTGCGTCCGGGCCAGACGGTGCTGGTGCTGGGCGCAAGTTCCGGTGTGGGAATCGCTGCGATCCAGATTGCCAAGCTGTTCCACTGCCGCGTCATTACCACCGCAGGCGACGAGGTGAAACTTGAAAAAGGTCGCGCGCTCGGTGCCGATTACGGCATTAATCATTACAAGCAGAAAATTTCCGAAGAAGTCCGCAAGATCACGAACAAAGAAGGTGTCGACATCGTGGTCGAACACGTCGGCCTCGCCACCTGGGACGAAAGCATGCGATCGCTCAAGAGCGGCGGCAAATTGGTGACCTGCGGCGCGACCACCGGACCCGCCGTGGGCCTCGATCTGCGCCATCTTTTCGCACGCCAGCTCACCCTGCTCGGCTCATACATGGGGACGCTGGGCGAACTGCGCGAAGTTCTAGGCCACATATTCGCGGGCCGCCTGAATCCTGTGTTGGACCGCACCTTCCCGCTGAACGATCTGCGCGAGGCCCATGAATATCTGGAGAAGAGCCAAATGTTCGGCAAAGTGGTGGTGAATCCGTAAAGAATGGGTTCACCTCCGCGCCCTCTGTATTACTAATCCGTAAAGTGTTTGCGGTTTGCGAAGATTTTTTCATAGCGTCTATGCGGCCACGGCTGTTAGTTGAGCTGTTACAGGGGTGAGTTGGGCAACGGTGGATCGCAAGGCGCTGAGGATAGCTACAATCGTCTTGCGACCAGTGGAGGTGAGCTGGTAGCGGTGCGTGCCTTGGACTTTGGTGATCAGGGTGTGAGCCCGCAGCAGGCGGAGTTTGCGGCTGATCCAGGCAGAGCGACGGCGAATCTCCTGTTTGTCGTCGGTGGTCTGGGGAAAGAAGATGGCGCGGAGATCGCGATTACGAAAGCCGTTGATGGTGAACTCGCCGTGGTTGATGGCTGAGAGTAGTGTCCGGTCGTCGGCTAAGGGACGGAGAGCACGCACCCGGCGGCCGTGCCATTGCCGCGGTTGTTCCAGCCGCTGTAGCAGTTCGCCTAAGGTGGAGGAGTCATCGACGTTGGCAAAGGCGTCGAGATAGCGTGCCGCAGCTTTGTGGGAGAGCTGGGCCCGGCGGTGCAGGTCGGCGATGCCCCGGCGCAGGCAACGCCAGCTGCGGGGCCCTTTACGGTCCCCTTCTTTGCGTCGGTAGACGCGGAAGTCATCGCCGTTATGGAAGGTAGCCTCAGCACGCAGGACGCTGCCTTTCGCAGTATAGGCTTTGTCGTAGAGCTTCACGGAGTTGCCGTTGACGCTGTGCTTGACGCGTACTCCTTCGGCCCGGCGTTTGAAGTCACTGACCACTTCTCCGGAGAAGTTCTGGTGTAGCTGTCCGTTCAAGGTAATGTGTTTGCCTAGAAACCGCATGACATCAGGGCTGGAGAAAGTGGTCATGGCATGGTTGATCCAACGGGGATAGAAGCGCCGTAGGTCAGCGGCGTGATGGAAGACGACATCGAGGGCCCATTCGTGCTGGTAAGTGGACCAGTAATAGGAGATGGGGTGTTTACGGAAGATCTCGGCGTGAATGGGATTGAGCTGGCGAGCGATGCCGTTAAGCAGCTTAGGCCATTTGGTTTTGAGTTGCTTATCCATCAAGCGCTGGGCTGTGCTCCAGTCGGCAATCCAGGGAAAGCAGTTGTCCTGTTGCAGGTAGTCCAGACCGGCGGCTTGCATCTGTCGCGCCAGCCATTCCCGTCCGTTGAGGCAGATCTGAATGGAGAATGGGAACCAGGTTTGAATACGGGCATTGAGAAAGCCAAAAACAGGATGGATCTGGTAGTGGTAGAGGAACAGGCACTTGCGAGGGGATAGCTGCAATTCCAGTTTTTTCGTCAGGCGGTTGCGATGGATAGTGAAGGTCAAACAGGGTTCGAGACAGCTGAGCACGCATACCAGTCCGCTGCGCACCTTATCTTGGGCGAGGATATTGCGGGCGATGGTTTCTTTATCCATGTGGCTGGAGTTCAGATACCGCACGGGGCGTCCGGAAGCTTTCGCTTCAGCCAGGGAAGCTTCCTTGAGGCGTTCAGTGACCTTCTCCACATGGTCGCCAAAGTTCTTAAGGAGGACTTGGTTCGTCCAGAGATAGCTCATCATGCCGTCTGGATAACCGATGGAGCGCAGATGTCCGCGAAATACTAAGCGGTCAAATCCTGAGAGTGTGCCGGCGACTTTGTCCTGGTGTTTGGCGATAAACTCGTGCATGGGGCGTTCTCCTCCGTATCGTTCGTTGAGTTTGGCAACTTACCAATGATACGCAGACGGAGAACGCCTCTGAGCTTGTAGTCGGTCCTTAGATTCGCGAGGACTTTTATTTCGGGATATTTCGGGAGATTGCAGAACGATATCAGCGGCTAAAGCTGAAGCTGAGCACTGACAACTGAACGCTTGCCGAAGTGCTTTGGTTGCGGCTCCGCCGCGCTATGCCTTAGTGGTTTAGAATGTCTACATGGCCCGCGAACTGAACTTCGGACCCTACGTCGACGTCGAAAACGGCACCAAGACCGTCAAGGACCTCACCTTCGGCAATCCAACGCCGGAAGGCCTGGTCCTCACCACGATGGACTCAGCCGTCAACTGGATGCGCAAGAGTTCCATCTGGCCCATGACCTTCGGCTTGGCCTGCTGTGCCATTGAAATGATGTCGATGGGCGCGGCGCGCTTCGATATCGCCCGCTTCGGCGCCGAGGTGTTCCGCCCCTCGCCCCGGCAAAGCGACCTGATGATTATCGCCGGGCGCGTCTCGAACAAGATGGCTCCCGTCATCCGCCAGTTGTGGGAGCAAATGCCTGAACCCAAGTGGGTCATCTCGATGGGCGCCTGCGCCACGTCAGGCGGAGTCTTCCAAAACTACGCTCTGGTGCAGAGCGTGAACCAAGTCATCCCCGTCGACATTTATGTCCCGGGCTGCCCACCGCGTCCCGAACAATTGATCTATGCCATCACGCTGCTGCAGGAAAAAATCCAGAAAGAGCGCGGCACCATCAAGAAGGCGTTGAACATCGTTTAGAATTCAGTCTCGAGACCTGACTGAAAAGACTCACCGAAGTCCCCGTGCCCGTTCCTGCCGCGTTAAGTCGTCACCCATCTCTCAAGGAAGCTTAAAGACAATCGTGATTCGCTTTTGGACTTCGATCGGTTTGCCGTCGAGCATAGACGGACTGTAGCGCCAGAGCTTAACCGCTGCGGTGGCTGCGGAGGCCAGTAGCGACGGTCCGTTGACGACTTTTAGGTTGCGAACGGAACCATCCTCGGCAACCGTAGCGTCAAGGGTCACCGGGCCCGCAAGCCGCTGGATCCGCGCCTCTGCTGGGTAGATCGGATTCACCCTATGGATGAGCGCCGCCTCGATGACTCCAGTCGAAACCCTCGCCCCAAATGCCGGCAGAGCTGCTGAATTCGCGCTCAGATCAGGCGCGATTAGATCAGGAATGTCAGCTGCCGTGTTTGGCGTCACCTCGACGGCAGGGGCGGATTCACTTTCCGAACTCGTAACCGTAGAGCGCAAACTCGCCTTCTCGGGAGTCGCTTCCGACGTCAATGTTGCAGACGTCGTGCCAGTTTCCAACGGACGCGACCCGCCCATTTCCGGCTCGATCTCGGCGGCATTTTGCAGCACGTCCTTGGTCCTCGTTCGTTCAAGCGAGGGATCGGCCACGCCCGGACTGGGCTTTGGCGGTGGGACGCGAGGCGCGGCATGGCTCGAATTCTCCACCGCAGAGTTGGACGACGATGCGGTTGTCTCGCTGGCTTCGGTTTCGGTCGCGGGGTTACGCCAACTCCACCACGCCACCATCGCAACCAGCAGCACGGCCATCGCCACCAGTACAGGAATCCAATAGCGCCGACTGTGCAAATATTCGTCGAAGAACTTCGCGACACGACTCCGCTCGATATCCTGGGCAGCAACACCCTGCGCAGCGATGCTGGCAGGGGCGAAAAGCGCGATCCGAATCGCTGGGGGAGTCGCGCTGTCGACAACCGGACTCGGCGTTTGCCCCTCGCTACCGTAAGCGCTCTCGGCGATCTCCGCCAACGCTCGCAGGGCATCAATCTGTTCCGTGCCGAAGGCGTAAGGCAGCGTCGAGAAAGCTTCCAAGATTCCGTCGATGCCCACCGGACCGCGCAAGGGCACAACTACGATTGAGCGAACTCCCAGACTAAGGCACGCTTCGCGGTCCACACGAGAGTCGACGGTGGCATCGTTACACACCAGGATGCTCGCACTGCGCAGGCACTCGCCCGAGATCCCCGACTCGACATTCAGCGGGGCCCCCAACTCCGGAGCGATCTCGCCGCTTCGCGCACGGCAGAGGATGACTCCGTTGGTCCGCAAGGCGAGCGCCGTTCCGTGTGCGCCAGTCAATATCCGCGCCGCATCGGTGGTAGCCCGCAGGATCGACTCTGTGGTGCGCGTGCCCTCATCGAGAGCCTGGCGTAGAACATCCACCAGACCAAGAGGATCGGAATCGTGCGGCGGTGTTGGCTGCCCTAGGTGCAAGGGGATTGGAAGGGCGGCAGGACCCGGCAAGGCTAAACTCGAGAAGTTGGAAAGCGGCGAATTGTCCATGGCACGGCCCTAGCGATCAGAGTTGGCCAGTGACGAAGCCGCGAGTGGCAAAGAGTTTGTCGCAAAATGAGGGCGCTGTCAATCCCTAGAAGGCCTTCTGTCAAGACTAATTAGAAATGTCCCCTTTTTGTGTTGTGGTGTTCTGGTTGGAATGCGCACTGCAGCGAAGCCCTGTAGTTAGGGCGAAGCGGAAGTGCGCATTCCAACCAGAGGCGTTGCGATCCCCGGGTTTGGAACTCGTGGCTTCATGCTTTTATAACCCTGCCGCCACGGATGGTCTGGCTTAGGTTTCCTCACCACAATGGGCCTGACGGGCGCCGGCATGGGCCGGGTGGTTTTTCGTATGGGCTCCTTCAGTTCGGTAAAGGCTATCCGCTCCCCGCGGTAGTACACCTGCATCGTTCCGTCCTCCCATTCGCAGACCAGGGCCTTGCTTTGCGTAAGTCCATAGCGCCGCTGCCCAGGCTGCAGTTGCAGAGAACGACCATTGTGGCGGATCACCCAGTCATTGCTGATCGCGCGCTCGGTCTCTAAGCGGAAAATCTCCCGCAGTTCGCGGGCCGTCGGCTTCCGGCCGTGATAGTCCTCCGGACTCGCCGCCGGATAGGCAAAGCGTCGGTTGTGCTCCGGCAGATATTCTTTTTCCAGATATGCGTTGGCCGCTTCGTAGCTGCCGATCCCCTTCCGTCGCATTTTCTTGATCAGGCGATCCTGATGCACCCCGTTCATTCGCTCCACGCGACCTTTGGCCTGAGGTGAACTGGCGGCAATGATGCGAATGCCCAGCTTCTGGCACATGCCTCCAAACTGCGTGACCGGGACCTCTCCCCGCAACTGCTCCGCGGGCGTGGCTTTTCGCTTGTACACGTTTTTCCAGTCGGTATAGAGCGCGCGGGGTATCCCGTAATTTCCAATCCACGCCCGCAATACTTCGACCGCCGCCCAGATCGTCTCTTCCTTCCCCATTCGAGCCTGCACCTTGCCGGTGGCATCATCTACCATGTCCATCAAGCAACCCCGCGGCCCACGCTGCTCCAGCCAATCGTGAAAGCTCCCGTCCAACTGCACCAGTTCGCCAAAGTGCGATTTGCGCTCTCTTCGTTGGCAGTGTTTCTTTCGCCTCCGTTGCCGGCTCCACAATCCTTCCGCCAACATCCAACAGCGCAAGGTTTCGTGATCAATTGCGATCCCGTCTTCTTCCGCCAAGTGCTCCGACGCCAGCGTCGGCCCGAATCGCTCCTCTTCCGAGCCGGAATATTTTTTCTTGATTAAATTCAGCACCCGTCGCCGTAGTTTCAGCGGCTTACTCCGATTGGAGGGCCGGCCCGCGTTCCCATGCTGCAGGCCCTTGCCGCCCACCTGCCGATAGCGCCGCCACAATCTCTTCGCCTGGCGATAACTCAACTCCAGCATGGCAGCTGCATCCTTCAATTTCAGTGCTCCACTGTCGACTCGCCCCATTACCTCCACCCGCTCCAGCTCACCGCTGCTCATGCCTGTCCTCTTCAACGAGACCTCCTGTGGCTGGAGGTCTCAGTCTATGGGGACATCCCTATGTCAACCGACAATAGAAATGTCCCCATGCTTACGACATTAGAAGTGTCCCCTTTTCTTAGTAAATGAAATGTCCGATTTGTAGTTAATCTCCCGTAGTCGCCGAGGCTGTGGGAAAGTGGGAATCCCGCGGGGTTTGCGGGATTTCCAAGCGGAGTGGGAAAGTCGTTTTTTGACTTTTCCACTCCGCGGCTTTTCCACAGCCTTTCGCGCCGCCATTTTTTCTGCTCCGTGCCACGCGGCTCTTTCATGGGCGATCTCCACCGGAGATCTCCTGGATCAGCGGCACCTGCCCGGGCTTGCTCCACGGGCGCATCTTGCGATATTCCTGCCGCCAGGGATGATCCGCTTTGGGCGTGGGCGGCTTTTGTTTCTGGGCCTTGGCCTTGGCCTCGCTGGTTCTTACCGCCTCAGCTGGAACCGGACCTGGAATCTCCTCCCAACTCACCGCCCTACCGCGATAGCGAATCTGTAATCGTCCATCCTCCCATTCGCACACCGTGACTTTGCCCTTGGCCGGCGCATAATTCCGGGCTTGAGCTTGCACTTGGAAATAGCGGTTGTCGTGCCGCACCACCCAGTCGTTGCCCAGGACTCGTCCGGTTTCCAAATGAAAAACGTCCTCCAACTCCGCTGCCCGCGGGGCCGCTCGATGATAGTCCTCGGGCTGTGCCGGGTTTCTCCGAAACCGCCGATTGTGTTCCGGTAGATATTCCTTCTCCAGAAACAGGTTCGCCTCCGCATGGGTCTTGATTTTCTTCAGGCGCATTTTCTTCACCAAGCGATCCTGGTGGGTGCCATGGTTTCTCTCCACCCGACCTTTCGCTTGTGGCGAATTGGCCGCAATGATGCGAATCCCCAGCCTCTGGCACATCTGCCCAAATTGCGTCACCGGCACCACTCCCTGCAATTGCTCTTTCGAACTCGCTTCTCGTACATACACATTTTTCCAATCCGTATAAAGCGCTACCGGAACGCCGTATTTCTTGACCCAGGCTCGCAACACCCCCACCGCTGCCCAGATCGTCTCCTCACTCCCCATCCGTGCCAGCGTATCTCCGCTGGCATCGTCCACCATGTTCATCAAGCACCCACCCGGCCCTCGTTCCTCCAACCAGGGGTGGAAACTTCCATCCATCTGCACCAGTTCCCCCACATGTTCTTTCCGCTCTCGCCGCTTGCGGTGCAGGCGCCGCTTCCGCGCCCGACTCCACAGCCCTTCGGCCAACATCCAGCGCCGCAGGGTCTGCGCATTCACTTCCACATCATCGTCGCTGGCTAAGTGCTCCGCGGCTAACGTCGGCCCAAACCGCTCTCCTTCCTCCCCGGAATACTTCTTGCCCACCAACCGCATCACTCGCTCTCGAAATTTCTTCGGCTTCCTGCGGTTCGACTCCCGCCCCGCGCTACCGTGTTTCAGCCCTTTGGCTCCCCCTTCGCGATAGCGCTTGGCCAAGCGCTTGCTCTGCCGATAGCTCATCCCCATCAGCACTGCAGCATCTACCAGTTTCAGTTCCCCGCTTTCGACTCGGGCCAACACCCCGGCTCGTCGCAACTCTTTACAGCTCATAGCTGTCCTTCCCAATCTGGCCTCCTGTGGAGGCCTCCAGATTAGGGGACATTTCTATTGTCGTAACGTCGCCAAAAGGGGACATTTCTATTGTCGCCGCATGGGGACATTATCAATGTCGCGCGACATCCCTAGAAGGTCCCTAGAAGGCCTTCCGAGGGTCCACTCAGAAACGCCTTCGACTGCTGGGCCCCACCGCGCTATAATGGCGGCAAGTGGACCCTGGGGTGTTTTATGCAGCGTCTTCACGTCTCGTCCCTCCTGTTTCTTCCCGTTCTTCTTCCCGCGATTCTTGTCAACGCGCAAAGCGGCGCCTCCGCTCCGCAGCAGGATCCTCTGCCAACGCCTGTTTCAGCTACCCAGACGCCGAGGTATTCCACGCCCGCTCCGCCGATTCCCAAGAATGCACCTCCTATGTCGAAGCAGACGCGGCTTGAGATCATCCGCGACTTTGAGACTCAGATCGTCTACGCGCGCACGTTCTTCCCCATGGGGACGCAAGGGGGTCAAGCTCAGAGACGGAGTGGCAACGCCCAGCGGGCCGGAGTTGCAACAAGCTCTTGCGATCTTCGGACCCGCGGTGAAGCCCGGTGATCCCGCCCATATCTCCTACGTGCACATCAAAGACGACCACATTCATTTCGACATCAACGGCGGTCCCGTTCATCGCAAGAAGTGGTACGAACATATTCAGGTGGAGGGCGCGAACGGTGCCCCGGTTCAGACGGGGCCCGATCAGGCGGCGCAGAATCCGCATGGAACTTATCTCGACGTCTACTTCGACAAATATGTCCCGGAAATGACGGCCCGGCAGTTGCGTGATCTGCTCTATCCCGTGCTCGATTTTAATGCGCGCAACAAAGAAGAAGCGTATCTCGACACCGTTCCTCCCAAGGTGAAAGAGGCAATTTTGGCGCACCATGTGCTCGTGGGCATGAACACGGAAATGGTGTTGCACGCTATGGGTAAGGCTCCCAAAAAGGTGCGCGAGCGGGACGGCGATACCGAATACGAGGAATGGATCTACGGCGAGCCGCCCCACGATGTGGACTTTGTCCGCATTGTGAGCGATGAAGTCGTGCGCGTCGAAACCATGAAAGTCGGCGGCCAGAAAATCGTCCGCACGGAAAAAGAAATCATCCTCGAGAAGCCCGACAAAGATACGGAAGCAAAGAAGGACCAGGACCGTTCCCCGAATGCCCCCAGCCTCCGCCGTCCTGGAGAGGACTCGGAGAACGCTCCCAAGCCCTCCAACGGAATTTCTCCGGTACCCGTCGCCGCGCCTCCCGATACTCAGCAACCGGGAAGCCAGGGCCCTGGGGACTTGGTCGCCGGCCACAAATAAGCTGCACGCGCGCGCAGGTAATAGATGGTTCTCTATTCGTTATGATGTTTGGTCGGAGTGGAGACCCTTCACATGCGCGTCTTGATCTTAGGCGGCGCCGGATTGATGTCAGCTGGAACCGCGCGCGACCTTCTTTCGAACCTATCCACTGGCGTTACGAGCATTGTGGCGGCCGATGCCAACCCCGATCGCCTCGCCGCGCTCCAGCAATCACTGCCCGATTCCCGTCTTCAGACCCGCGTTCTTGACGTCAACGACCGCGGAGCGATTCAGTCGCTCCTGGCTGATTGCGACGTTTGCATCAACGGCGTCCCAACCTTCGCCGGATTTCAGATGCAGATCTTTGAGGCTTGCCTGCAGTCGAAGCGCCCCTATGTCGATTATGGCGGGATGGGCGTCTACACCGTCCGGCAAAAGGCTGAACACGAGAAGTGGAAGCACGCAGGCGCCACCGCTGTCATCGGTCTGGGCTCAGATCCAGGACTTTCGAACATCATCTGTCGTGCGGTTGCGGACCGTCTCGACCGCGTCGATCGCATCAACCTGTACTGGGCTGCTACGAAGATTGGTGAGGAAAGCCCCGTGCTGGTTCCGCCTTACAGCATCTCAACGGTTTTGGCTGAATACGCCAATCCCAGCCAGCAGTTCCTCGACGGAAAACTGCAGGAAGTCCCGGCGCAGGCTGGGGTCGAGACCATCGATCTTCCCCAGCCGTGGGGACGGACTACCTTTATCCACTCCCAGCATTCCGAACCGCTCACGGTGCCTTTTTCGCAAGGGATCGCCGAGAAGGGAATTCGTGAGTTCACTTGGAAACTGTCGTTGCCGGCGCGCGACCACGAGGCATGGGTAGGCCTGGTCAAAGCCGGATTCGGGGCCGTCGACGAACCGGTGACCGTGAAAGGTATCTCCGTCCGCCCTCTCGACCTCTTGCAAGCCGTCATCGACCGAAACATCGCGAAGAATCGTCACCGGATCCCAGCCGAGGAGAGCCACGAAATTCACTTTGCGATCGGATACGGCACGCGCGACGGGAAGCGCTGCCGCGTGACGTGCCGGGTCATCGGCCACCCCCACCCGCTCTATGACGGCTACGCCGACGCCGGCACCTCCATGAACATGTCGATCGGAGTGCAACAGATGCTGAGCCACCCCTTGCGTCCTGGAGTGTGGGCTGCCGAAGAGTATTTCCACGCGGACGCATTCTTCGTCGAACTCCGCAAGCGGCATTTCTCGATTGAGATTGAGACCAACACCGTAGAAAGCGCGTGAAGCTGGAACAATGACAGGCTTATTAACCACCGCAGCTCATCTCACCGCAACCGCAGGCGGTGTATCGGCGAACGAGAAGGCCAGCGATACATTCGAATACTCCTGCCCATCCACTTCCACATAAGGATAGACGAAGTAATTCAGCGGCTTGCCCTCCTGCGAAGGACTCAGCCGCAGGTCGCGGCCCACGCTGAACTGCACCCGGTTCACGTCGTGCGATCCGAAGAAGTAGTCGCGCTTCTCCGGATGCTTCCAGGCTTCGGAGATGTCAACGGGAATCCATCCCTTGCCGTCGACGTAGAAATCGGACCAGCAGTGGTAGCCCGCGATCTCCGCGGAATGTTTGTCGGGCGGCAGAGGGAACCCGATCTCGAAGCGGGCGGGAATCCCCTGTGACCGCGCCATCGCGATGAACAGGGAATGGAAGTCGGTGCAGTTGCCCTTCTTGGCGTCGCACGCATAGAGCACGTCGCCGTGCCCCCAGCCGGTGCCGGTCTTGTCGTACTTCATGGTGGTGAAGACGTAGTCGTAAATGGCGCGAGCCTTGTCGAGCGGCTGTGTCTTGCCTTCCGTTACTTTGGCCGCGAGGTCTGCAGGCAGGCCAGTGATGGGAACCAGCGCGTCGGGCTGCAAATCTTCGTGCCTTTCTTTGTTTGCTAGGGCGGTGGCCGTCAGGTGCGGAGCGGGGTTGAGCGCCACGCGCTCGCGGCGTACCACATCGTATTCCACGTCAAAATGCAGTTCGGGCTGAGTTGCGCTCGTGGCCTCGGCAAAGTAAATGTCGTTGCCAAATCTCGACTCGCGCGTTTTCTTCAACGGCAGGTCACCCTTGGCGGAGACGATTTTCACTTCCTGGTAAGCATCCGACTGAGCAGCGGGAATCCAGATGCGGACCTTCTTGCCCGCAGGCAGATTCTTCACGGTAAAGCCATAGTGAAACGTGAAGTGGCGCGAGTCTTGAGCAACGGAGAAAACGGCGAGGGCAAACAGAGGCAGCAATACGCAAAGCTTGCGCGGCATAAGCGCTTCCTTTCAAATTCTGGCAACTGACAACTGGCCACTGGTAGCTGGCTTTGGAGAACGACACACGGACGTCCTAGTGGGAACGTCGTCAAGTAAAGCCGCGCTTCGGAATGCGCATGAGGAAATGATGCGGGATAGGATGCCCGCGATGCGGTATTTTATCAAGACCCGTTCGCAGAGAGGAATGTCATGCCAAGCAAAGATGCCGTCATATTGGCTGGCCGTGCACTCGCCACGCTTCTGATCGTCTGGTGGCCCTAACCGAAGTCTCGCATTTGCCCGGGACCCTGCATTCGTTCCTTCACTATGTAAATGAGCGGCCATCTTCGCCTGGTGTCGAGTACATGCGACACTCCTACCTGATCTCTCTGGGTGTTCTCGTGACCCGGATTGTCGGTTACTCCCTGATGGCGATGTGGCTCTATAAAGGTGGTCCCGAAATTGAGGAGTTGTTGTTGCCCACTGCATCTGACGAAGATGCTTTCACGTAGCTGTCTTCGCACTTGCCCTCGAACCCGAAGAATATCCAGTAAAATCACCCAATGCCCGTTGCCATCCAGTGCCGCGATCTGCGCAAGACCTATGACGGCAAAGTCGAGGCCGTACGCGGCCTGAACCTCGAAATCCAGACCGGCGAGTGCTTCGGCCTGCTCGGCCCGAACGGGGCGGGGAAGACCACGACCATCGAAATCCTCGAAGGCCTGCTGGAGCCAACCTCAGGACAAGTCTCCATCCTTGGCCATCACTGGCGCGAGAATGAGCGCGAGATGCGCGAGTGGCTGGGCATCTCGCTCCAGGAGACGCGCCTGTCGGAAAAGCTAACGGTCCGCGAGACCATCGAACTGTTCGCCAGCTTCTACCGCCAGCCGCGCTCGTCGGACGAAGTGCTCGACCAGCTCCAGCTCACCGAAAAGGCAGATTCCTGGGTGGGCAAGCTTTCCGGGGGACAGCGCCAGCGGCTCGCGGTGGCGACGGCGCTGGTGTGCAATCCAAGAATCCTGTTTCTCGACGAGCCGACGACCGGACTTGATCCCCAGAGCCGCCGCCAGTTGTGGGACATCATCCGCGCATTCCAGCGCGACGGCGGCACTGTTCTGCTTACCACGCATTACATGGACGAAGCCGAACGTCTGTGCGACCGCCTCGCCATTGTCGATCACGGCCAGATCATTGCCGAGGGCTCGCCTTCCGATCTGATCGAGCGGCTGGGCGGACATCACGTCGTCGAATTTTCCGTGAGTGGCGGCTCCGATGGCGCGTCGCTGCAGGCGTGGAACGGCTTGCCCAGCGTCGAGTCGGTTCGCGAGGACGAGGGCCTTGTTGCTCTGAACGTGAAGCAGCCGCACTTGACGATACCCGCGCTGCTCGACGCAATCGACAAGCAGGGAAGTCAGTTGCAGCATCTGACCACACGGCAGGCCAGTCTGGAAGACGTGTTTGTAAGGCTGACGGGGCGCCATCTGAGAGAAGAATGACGCAGAGAATCGCGACAGGGATGAAGATGAATCGAGCAGTCCTATTTCCGGCGATGGCGCTCCTGGTATTGGCGGTGTCCTCTGTCTGGAGTCAGACCGCAGATCCCAATGCGAATTTTCCTCCATTTGAGCAATGGAAGGCCGCGGTTCTCGACGGCAATGCAAACGCACTCAAGGCGCTCTACAGCACCGACCCCGCGGCGCAGATTTTCGTCGGCACCACCCGAAGCACTGTCGACGCTGACATCAACTTCTGGCTCGCCCCGAAGCCGCGCTCCATGAGAACCGAAGTGGTTCGGAACGAACCGCGCCACGGCAACATCAGTTACATTTTTCGCGCCGAGATTGTATCTGGTCTTCCCAACGGCCAAACCATCACCGTCACCAATGACCAGTCGTGGCAGCAACAGGGAGATCAGTGGCGCCTGATTTCTGTTGAGCGCACGGACGCGCCGCACCTCAAGCAACCGTCGGACATGAAAAAGAACCTCTATCCCGCCGACGCCGACGCCCATGCCGAGATCAAGGAGGCCGAAGAAAGAGCCGCATCCAGCCACAAGCGTTTGTTGTTAGTCTTCGGCGCGAACTGGTGCTTCGATTGCCACGTCCTCGATCTTGCATTCCAGCGTCCCGATCTGGCGCCTGTCCTCGCGGCGAATTACGAAGTAGTGCACATTGACCTCGGACCGGAAGAAGAGAAGAACGCGGATCTGGTTCAGCAATACGAGATCCCGCTGAACAAGGGCATCCCCGCATTAGCGGTCGCCGAGGGCAACGGAAAACTCGTGGTCAGCCAGAAGAACGGTGAATTCGAAGATGCCCGCGGTCTTACGCCGGAAGTCTTGCTGGATTTCCTGAATAAGTGGAAGGTCCAGTCGCGGTGAGCAATTTATGAGCATTGTCGAAACACCCGCCACCTCTGCCAAACCGGCCCTCACGCCGCAGGTTCGCCGGAACGGCCGCTGGGCCGGCTACAGCCATCTGCTCATGGCGCGCATGCTGGAGTTAAAACGTGAGCCTGAGGTGGTCTTCTGGGTATTCGTCTTCCCGCTGCTACTGGCTCTTGGCCTCGGAATCGCTTTTCGCAATAAGCCTGCAGATGCCGTCCGTGTCGCGATCGTCGCGGGCAGTGAATCCCAAGACGCGGAAGCGCTACTCGCACGTTCGTCCCAGCATGATCTTTTCAAAATGCAGACGCTGCCCGCCGACGAGGCGCAAAAGGGATTTCGGCTCGGCAAGTTCGACATCGTGATCGAACCCGACGGCAAGGGCGGATTCGAGTATCGTTACGACCTCGCGCGCCCCGAAAGCGTCCTCGCCAAAACTGAAGTGAACGACGCTCTCCAATCCTCAGCCGGACGCAAAGATATTGTGGCTACAAAGGGCGTAACCTCTTCTGAGCCCGGTTCGCGCTACATCGACTTCCTGATCCCCGGACTGCTCGGCATGAACCTGATGAACTCCGGCATGTGGGGCATTGGCTTCGCCTTGGTCGATATGCGCCAGCGCAAACTGCTCAAGCGCTTTGTGGGCACGCCCATGCGCCGCGGCGATTTTTTGCTGGCCATCATGACCAGCCGCCTCTTGCTGATGGTTATAGAGATCGGCCTCCTTCTGGTTTTCGGCGTCATCTTCTTTCACATGCGCGTCCTCGGGTCGGTATTCTCGATCGCCCTGCTGGGTGGCTTGGGATCGCTCACGTTCGGCGGCATCGGCCTGCTCACCGCTAGCCGCGCGCAAAAAATCGAGAGCATCAGTGGACTCATCAACCTGGTCATGATGCCCATGTGGATTTTCTCTGGCGTATTCTTTTCCTATGAACGATTTCCGGCGGTCATCCATCCCCTGATCAAAGCCCTTCCATTGACGGCACTCAACGACGCATTGCGGGCCAGCATTTTGGAGGGCACGCCGCTGATGCAGCAGTGGCCGCGGCTTTTGATTTTGGCTCTGTGGGGCGGAATCTCATTTGTGCTCGCGCTGAAGTGGTTCCGCTGGACATAGTCGACTGGGGACGACTGTCAGGACATGCCCCTGGCTGCGAACGAGAACAGGCTCGCCATGATATCGGTTTTTGTCGGAACCAGCCTCGACGGCTTTATTGCTCGACTGGATGGCACGTTCGATTTTCTGCCGCCCGGCGGCGGCGAACCTCATGGCTACGACGAATTTATCGCCAGCGTCGACGCGATCGTCATCGGACGCAAAACTTTCGAGACGGTTCTCACCCTTGGTCCTTGGCCCTATGGCAAAAAACGCGTAGTGGTGTTGAGTGGCCGGCCCGTCGACTTATCCGTCGTCAGCGGTGGGGTTGTTGAGCAGATGGCCGGACCTCCGGCCCAGATCGTGGCGCAACTCGCAGCCACTGGCGCCCACAATCTATACATCGATGGTGGAATCACGATTCAAGAATTCCTGCGTGCTGGGTTGATCCAACGCCTCGTAATTACTCGTGTTCCTGTGCTGATCGGACGAGGAATTCCGCTCTTCGGAAATGTACCCAGCGACATCCGCCTCCGCCATGTCGCGACACGCCAATATCCAAGCGGCTTGGTGAGCAGCGAGTACCTGGTTGCAGGCTAGAGACAAGACTCCAAGATGTACCGCAGCCCGCTTACGACCCCGCTCGTAAGTTTTGGGGGGAATTACGAACGAGGCCGGCTGCGGTGCTTGTGAATGACTGCAGTTAGGTTTTGACTAGCTTGGCGGCTTGCTTCCGCACTTTCGCCCAGCGTAGTCGTTGCGCATCGGCGATCCGCTTGCGGGCTTCTTTGCTCAAGGTGCGTCCGGTCCTCTTGAGCGATTTTCCGCCAGCATGGCCTAATGCGTCCAATGCCTTCCCCACTCTTGCCGTCTCTTTCTGGAGACGGGCGTACTCGTTCCGCAGGGAAGTGACTACCTTGTTCAGGTTGGTCATTTATTACCCCCTCATAAGTAGAGGCTAACATGGGAAACTAAAAGGTGGGGAAAGATTAGAGAGATTAGAGACGGGTGGCCTTACTGCAACGTGACCGACAGTCGCAGCATTCCCTCCACCTTGCTCCAATCGTCGGTATCGCGATTGAAAACAACTTCCCGCCGCAAGCCGGAATACCGCGTATCCAGCAGCAATAGCTTGTGAATCATGAACGCGCTGCTGCCATCCTCACTCGCGACCTCGTCGAAGAATGCTCCATAGAGGACATAAAGATGGGAGTCCCACACGATTAGCAGAGCCTGCTTGTCTCTCAGTAGGCCTACGATCTGCCAGGAGATGTCGAGCGAAGGCGAGGTCGGTAGTAAGTCTGCGCTGATCATGATAGGACGGCCGTCGCTCAACAGCTGCCTTCCCCGAATCTTGGATGCAACCTCCTTCAGAGATAACGGATTGGCGGTCAGGGCTCTGTCTTCCAAAGCCGAGTCTTTGCCGCAACAGACGCCGGGGTCATGAAATACGATGTCGAGCGAAGTCAGCAGCACATCAGACAGGTCATGCGTACGGGACATCAATTGCGGCAACTGCGGAACGCGGACCTCCTGATTGGGACGATAAACTTTCCATCCTCCAGGAGTCTCCTGTCCGACGGCGAAGCAGGACGGCATGACCAGCAGAATCATGATCGGCAGAACGACGATCAACAGAACAAAGCCGCGGCACCCGAGCTTGGTCATCAACCACCTCCGGCTCCGTATCAATTGTAGGTCGTTGGCGGCCCTCTCTTAACCAGCTTTGCTTAACTTTACACGCAGGGTAATCGCGGGTTTTGGTTACCACCTCTGCAGATTTGCTCGCCTAAGAACACTTAGGCGAGCTTTCTAAGCCGGCCCGACGCTGGGCAAAAACCGCGGTGCCTGCCGGGCCTCGGTCGCTTGCTCGAACGAGTATGCCAACTTGATCAATGTAGGTTCGCTCCATGCCCGCCCAAAGAAAGATATGCCCACCGGAAGTCCAAATATAAAGCCCGCGGTCACATTGATGTTGGGATAGCCTGCGACCGCTGCGGCATTCGAACTGCCGCCCGCGAAATGGTCCCCGGTGACGAGATCAGTTAGCCACGCCGGGCCGCCAGTCGGAGCCACAATCGCATCGAGGTGATGCTTATCCATCAGCGCATCGATGCCCTCGATGCGCGCCAGTTGACGATTCTTCGCCACGGCATCCAGATACTCCTTGTCGGTCAGAGGTCCTTTCGCCTGGGCTTTTATGAAGATGTCCTGTCCGAAGTAGGGCATCTCCTTCTGCCGGTTGCGATCATTGAACTCGATGATTTCCTGCAAGCTGTGGACCGGAGCGCCCGGGCCCAGTCGCGCCAGATATGCGTTGAGGTCGGCCTTCAGTTCATAAAGGAACCCCAGGAATTCACTGTCGTCGAACTTACCGAGAGTCTCAATGTCTGCGGGATCGACCAACGTCGCTCCCTGCTGCTTCAACACGCCAAGGGACTGTTCCATCAGCGCATCCACCGCATCGCTGAATCCAAAATACTTTCGCGCCACCCCGATCCGCGCGCCCTTCAGCCCATTCGGATCGCAGTATTGCGCATAATCCGTTTGCGATTTCCCGGCGCTGGCCGCCGTCGCCGCATCCTCGGGATCGACCCCAGTCAGCGCGCCCAGAAAAATCGCCGCATCGTGCAACGTGCGGCACATCGGACCGGCGCCGTCCTGACTGTGCGAAATCGGAATGATGCCGCCGCGGCTAACCAGTCCCACCGTCGGTTTGATTCCCGCGAGCCCATTCGACGATGACGGGCAGACAATCGAGCCATCGGTTTCGGTCCCAATGCCCACGGCCGCAAGGTTCGCCGAGATGCCCGCGCCAGTGCCCGAACTCGATCCGCACGCATTGCGGTCCAGCACGTAAGGATTCTTCGTCAACCCGCCGCGTCCGCTCCACCCGCTAATGGAGTGGCCAGAGCGAATGTTCGCCCACTCGCTGAGATTGGTCTTGCCCAGAATGACAGCACCCGCTGCTCGCAACTTTTGCGCGACAAAGGAATCCTTGGTCGGCTTCGACCCCACCAACGCCAGCGATCCGGCCGTCGTCATCATCTTGTCGGCGGTGTCGATGTTGTCCTTGATCAGCACCGGAACGCCATGCAGCGGCCCGCGAGGCCCCTTAACCTTGCGTTCCTGATCGAGCGCATCGGCAATCGCGAGCGCATCCGGATTGAGTTCAATAATCGCGTTAATGGCGGGGCCGCGCTTGTCGATCTCCTGGATGCGAGCGTGGTATTTCTCGACTAGCGATCGCGCCGTATACTTACCGGACTTCATCCCATCCTGCAACTCAGGGATCGTGATCTCCTCCAGTTCGAAGGTCTTCACCTGAGGAGTCGGCGAATCGTTCGTAGAAGCCATCGCGCGGCCTCCGCCAAAAGCAGGCAACAGGGCGGCGGCACTACCCGTAGTCAGAGCGGCTTGCAGAAACCTGCGGCGAGAAGCGGCGGAGTCAGAAGATGGCATAGTCTCCCGGGGCGAACCAGAATTGAACCACAGGCCGACTATTAAAACACGAACGATACGACAAGTTCACGAGCCGGGAATAACGGCCGAAAAACTAATACGGAGGTGACGAAGTCTCAAGCAGATCGTCATCGGCAAGGTTTTCCTTGGGGATCCTTAGTGTCCTTCGTGGTGGAGCTTTTTCTCGCGGCATCCGCCACGCCGAGCCTCGCAAGCGGTTGTGAGTGCCGAAGGAGGATGATAAGCTAAACTCGTTCCCTGGCTGAGCGGGAGTAGTTCAGCGGTAGAACGCCAGCTTCCCAAGC
>CAWHSR010000003.1:0-106838 GCA_963832015.1 uncultured Acidobacteriaceae bacterium | reverse complement strand
TTTCCATTTCTTTCTTGAATTCGCCCTTTCGTCCCCGGACGATCGGCGCCATGACCATGACGCGATCTTCCGGACTCAGCGCCATGACGCGCTGGACGATCTGGTCGGAGGACTGACGGCTGATCGCACGCCCGCACTTAGGGCAATGCGGCACTCCGATGGAAGCGAACAATAAGCGAAGATAATCGTAAATCTCGGTGATGGTACCGACGGTCGAGCGCGGGCTCCGGCTGGTAGTTTTCTGCTCGATCGAGATGGACGGGCTAAGTCCATCAATTGCATCGACATCCGGCCGTTCCATCTGATCCAGAAACTGCCGCGCGTAGGCCGACAGAGTCTCGACGTATCGTCGCTGCCCCTCGGCATAAATCGTGTCGAAAGCGAGCGAGGACTTCCCCGACCCACTCAACCCGGTTACCACGGTCAGGGTGTTCCGTGGAATCTCAACGTCTATGTTCTTGAGATTGTGTTGCCGGGCGCCACGGACGGAAATCTTGGTAATCGCCATCATTCGCCGGGGTGCATACCCCTTCCGTAACGTCGACAGGGTTCCAGAATTGTTGGAAAGTGGAATTGCACAGCTCTACTCCGTATCTTAGTCGTCAACAGCGCGGAGCGTCAACGCAGGATAGATTGAAGATTCGCGCTCAGGCAATAAGAAGGTGGGAGAGGCGCAATAGACTCTTGAATTTCTAAGGTTGGTCGCCCGTGATCTCGTTCATTATGCCCGTTCTCCTCTTCGTCACCGTAATCGCGTCCGTTAGCCTAGGCGTTCTGGCAGCGTATGTCGCGGTCATCTGCATCCTGAATGCGTTCGGCCGCAACGCGCAGCCGGAAACAACGCGTCCACGCCTGGTCTTGGTCCCCTCGCAGCACCACGCGAGCGGCGACTAAGTTCGTGTGTTGGGACAGTCGCTCCTTCGACTTTCGCTCAGGGGCAGGCTTCGGCTGTCCATCGAGCGAAGCTCGACCCTGCCTCAACCCAACTCAAGTGATCGAAAGCCACTCCTGTTCCAATTTCCGAACATAGCAAACTGTGCCTCAGCCCAGCTGGCGAAGCTGAGTTACCATGCGTTGGGCCCTTCCTGAATCCTCCCTCATCTGTAAGGCTCTCTTGGAGGTGCGTTGTGCCAATCTCGCTGTTCGCCGCAGATTTCCAAGCCATCCTCGACCAAGCGGTCAGTCCGCTCAATCCATCTGCTGCTCCCTTTCCTTCACCGGAAGACTGGCGCGACCGCTGGATTTATTTCCTGATGCTCGACCGTTTCAACAATCCCTCCGCGCCTCCCGCTCACCAGCCATTCGATGATCCCAGCTACTTCGGCTTTCAGGGCGGAAAGTTCTCTGGCGTGCAGCAACAGCTTCCCTACTTCAAGCAACTCGGCGCTGGAGCCATCTGGCTCAGTCCGGTTCTCAAGAATTTTTCTTTCGATCCCGACACGTATCACGGTTACGGCATTCACAACTTCATCAGCGCGGAACCTCGGTTCGCCAGCAATCCCGCCACCGCCGACCTCGAACTGCGCCAACTCGTGGACGCGGCCCACCAGCAAGACTTGCTCGTCATCTTCGACATCGTGCTGAACCATACCGGCAACGCATTCGCCTATCGCTGCGATCCGGCGGACCAGTTCTGCATCGGCAATCAGGGAGCGCAGGCCAGTTTTCACGGTTTGCCGCAACTGGTTCAGTGGCGCGATCAAACTGGTGCCGCGCGCCCCGATTTTCCCGACGTAGCGACCATTCCCAATCCATCCCCGGATGCGGTGGTTTGGCCCTCGGAGCTGCAGCACAACCAATTCTTCCGCCGACAGGGCACGCCGGATGGCAACGGTGACGACACGATCGGAGATTTCAGCGTTCTGAAACAGCTGATGACGGCCGATCCCGATCTGCAGCGCTTCCTGATTCGTGCCTATCAATACGTGATCGCCCGCTTCGACATCGACGGCTTCCGCATCGATACCCTGCGCTATCTCAAAGGCGACCTTCCGCGCCTTTTCGGAAACTCTATGCGCGAATTTGCCCTGAGCATTGGCAAGAAGAATTTCTTCACCTTCGGAGAGGTCTTTGACGCCAACGCCGAGCAGGAGATCGCGACCTTCATCGGACGAAACACCAGCGACCAGAGTGACATGGTCGGAGTCGACGCAGCACTCGACTATCCGTTGTTCAATAGTCTCAAGCCCGTCGTGAAAGGATTCGCTCCGCCAAGCGCCCTCGTCGGCATGTATCAGAACCGCAAGAACGTTGAAGCCAACGTGCTCAGTTCCCACGGCGACGCCACCCGCTACTTCGTCACGTTTCTCGACAATCACGACGTGAAGCAACGCATACGCTACGTCGATCCCGCGAACCCGACGAAATTTGACGACCAGGTAACGCTGGGACTCGCGTGCCTCTACTCCCTGCCCGGAATTCCCTGCCTCTACTATGGCACCGAGCAGGGACTGCACGGCTCAGGCAGCGATCCCGCGGTGCGCGAGGCGCTCTGGGGAGGCCCCGGCTTCGATGCGCGGAGCGACTTCTACCAGCACATCCAGCAAATGGCCGCGGTGCGTGCGCAACAACCGGCGCTGCGCTACGGGCGATTTTATTTTCGTCCGCTGTCGGGCGATGGAGTCACCTTTGGAGTGTCCGGATTCCCTCAAGGAGTGATCGCGTTCTCACGCATTCTGAATGATCAGGAGGTCGTGGTCGCCGCCAACACGAATCCCACGCAGCCGCAACAACTCGATGTCATCGTAGAAATTCTGCTCAGCTCCGAAGGCGACGGCTTTAACGTCTTATACAGCAATCAGGGGGGAGCGCTTGCACCACAGCCTGTCCGGGTCGTTTCGCAAGGAGCTGCAACCGTGCAGGAAGTCGACGGCTCAACGGGACATGGCCCCCTCCACGTAGCACGCGTGAACCTGCGCCCGATGGAGGTGCAGATTCTGCGCCGTGCAGGCGACCAATGACTTCGGTCCGTCCGGTTCGGAATGCGGAAGCCATCCTCCGCCACTCACTCCACTGGCCCGATCACCTTCATTTTGCTCTCCACGTGTGTGCGCTGGAAGCCTGTGTTCTCGAGCGAGACTGTCATTTCCCGGTTGATGAAGAACAGAGCGTGAATCCGGAACTCCGTCCCGAAGGTTGAAGGGAACCACACTCCATCCTCCTGCCGCTTGTACACGACGTTGAAACCAATCCCCGGCAGATCCGTTCCCAGGAAGGTACGCACCGCAAACGGAATGCGGCGCGATAGTTTGGTGAACACGCGCACCGGCTGAAACTCCGCCGCATCGATGTACGCTTCGCCCGCCCAGCTGATGTCGTTCCTATCCTTCGGGCGAAACTCGATGTGGTATACGCTTCGCCCTGCCTGCATCTCCTGCCCCAGAAGTTTGAAGTCGTAGTCTTTCTGCCCCTCGGTTGTCAGTGGAAACAGGTTTTTTCCCAACCCATCTTTGGACTTCTCGTTCGAGAGATCCTCGCGGAAGTTCTGGATCAGCCCACCATCGAGACTGCCGGACTCAGGAACGGGCTCACCCTCGAAGACCTCGTACTTCCCCTTATTCCAATAGCGGCCGGTGATCGTCTTGAGTTCTTTCTGGGTTCCATCGGCAGTCGGCACGACGTCATAGTCGGCCGTCTCTTCCCGAAGCAACCGGCCCTTGGGTTTACGGGAGAGGATGTGGGTGTGTTGAACGTAGACATATTGCTTACGGAGTTCTTCGCTGCGGTCCTGGTTGGCTGCCACGCGCGCCATAATTTCGTCAGCGGTCAGCTGCGTGTTCGCCTGCTCTGGCTTCTTCGCTTGCTCTGTCGGCGCGCTCTGCGCGAATGAAACCGCGGCCATCAACAAGAATCCGACAAACCGCAGGATCAGCATGGGCACACCTCCACTTCTATCACTACGGAACCCGCGTGCGGGAAGTTCCTCTCGCTGCGATCCGCGAACTTTGCTTGACATCGCGTGGTCGGGACCGCAGAATGCCCGGTCGGGGGAGATCATGAAACGCAGAGTTCTCAGCATTTTGTCTTTGGCTGTTATGTGTCCCGTATTCGCCGCCGCCCAAAACGCCGGCACAGCCTTGGCCACAGCCCCAGCCACCCGCCAGGGCGACGTTCAAGAGACTTTGCATGGCGTAGTGGTGCCCGATCCCTACCGCTGGTTGGAAGATCAAGACTCCCTGGAGACCCGGGCATGGATCACCCAGCAGAACGACTACACGCACAAACTCCTCGACAGTTGGCCAGGACGCGAGCGACTGGAGGAGAGGCTGGCGGAGTTGAAGAAGGTGGAACGCATCGGCTCGCCTATGGAGCGCAACGGGCGGCTCTTCTACCGCAAACGCGCCGCCGACCAGGAGCAGTACGTCATCTACGCGCGTCTGGGCAACGCGGGGCAGGAAGAAGTCTTAATCGATCCCAACCCGATGAGCGCGGACCACTCGACCAACGTCGAGATCATGGATATCTCCAAGGACGGCGCCCTGCTGGCCTATGTGGTGCGCATCGGCGGCAAAGATGAAACCGAGGTGCACGTGCTCGACGTCGTCGCCAAGCGCGACTTGCCCGATGTGCTGCCGGCGAGGGTTTACTTCGATCTTTCGTTCTTGCCGGACAAGGCTGGGTTCTACTACGCGACCATGCTCGACGACGGCCCGCGGCTTCGATTCCACAAGCTGGGAACGAAACCGGAAGCGGACACGGACATCTTCGGCAAAGGCTACGCGAAAGAAGCCATCGTTGTCGGCGATACCTCCGAAGATGGCCGTCACCTCGTCATTCATGTGTTTCACGGCGCGGCGGGAGACAAGGTTGAAATCTGGGCTCAGGATCTGAAGAAAAATGGACCGATCCAGCCGCTAATCAAGGATTTGGACGCGCGCTCCTTCGGCTTCGCCGTCGGCGACGAAATGTTCTTGCAGACCAATTACAAAGCGCCGAAGGGCAAGGTCATGATGCTGGACATGGCAAAGCCCTCACCCGAGAACTGGCGGGAAGTGGTTGCTGAAGCCGAGGACGCGATCGACAATGTGACCCTGGCCGGGGGAAAAATTTGGATCACCTACGTTAAGAATGCGGCTTCATTGGTGAAAGTGTTTCAGCCCGATGGCAAGCTGGCCTTCGAGCCCAACCTGCCGGCACTGGGAGCGATTTATGACGTGCAGGGACGGTGGGAGAACCCCGCTGCATATTTCACTTATGCGTCCTACGCGATTCCGGCAACGGTTTATCGCAGCGACATCGCCACCGGGAAGCAGTCGGTATGGGCGCAGGTGAAGGTTCCGGTCGACGGCTCTAAGTTTGAGGTCAAGCAGATTTGGTACGCGTCGAAAGACGGAACCAAGGTGCCGATGTTTCTACTGTACGCCAAGGGCATGAAGCTAGACGGTTCGAATCCCGCGTTGCTCGAGGGATACGGCGGGTTCGCCGTGAACAACACTCCGTTCTTCAACGCCGATGCGATCGTGTGGGCCGAACGAGGTGGGGTGTATGCGCTCGCCAACATTCGAGGTGGCGGCGAATTCGGCGAAGCCTGGCACAAAGCGGGCATGCTCGATAAAAAGCAAAACGTCTTCGACGATTTTATTGGCGCATCCGAATGGCTGATCCAGAACCACTACACAAGTCCGTCGAAGCTGGCCATTCTCGGCGGCAGCAACGGAGGACTGCTGGTTGGCGCCGCTCTGACGCAGCGACCCGAACTCTACCAGGCGGTGATTTGCTGGCATCCCCTGCTCGACATGCTGCGCTATGACCAGTTCATGGAGGCGCAGTTCTGGGTCGCCGAATACGGCGCGGCCAAGGATCCCGAGCAATTCAAGTGGCTGTACGCGTATTCGCCCTACCAGCACGTAAAGAAGGGAGTGAAGTACCCGGCGGTGCTCTTCATGTCCGGAGACGGCGATACGCGCGTAGCGCCGCTGCACGCGCGCAAGATGGCGGCACTCCTGCAAGCCGACACCGCGTCCGACCGGCCGATCCTGCTGCGCTACGAACTGAAAGCGGGACACTCCGGCGGGCGTTCGCTCACCCAGGACATTGGCGACTCAGTGGATCAGTTGAGCTTTCTGTTCTGGCAGCTGGGAGTGGCACCGTAGAAGCTGTATACGATTTCGTTCCTGACATGGGAGGAGAACGCGCGGCCTTTCCGTGTTGGCTGGAAGCCATTCCCTGGGTACGCCAATTCACCCACCATCTCGCCCGACGGAAAGCAGGTGTATTACTTATTACGGAACGGTTCGTTGAGGGCATTCGTAGCGGGTGAGTTTTTTGTGGCGGACCTGGCGACAGGCCACAGCGAGAAACCCTTCCCAGGTTGCGCGGTGACACGCTATGACGTTTCAACTGATGGCAAGCGTGTTGTGTTCGCAGCGCTGGATGCAGAAGAAAGATCTGCTATCTGGCTCGCCTCGCTCACACACAGCTTCGCGCCGAAACGGCTCACTCAGAGTGAAGCGTACCGGCCGTTCTTCGGTTCGGAAGGAACGATTTTTTATCTGAGCAAAGTAGGCGCAGAAGATTTTGTGTACAGCATGAATGAAGACGGAACAGGCCAGAAAAGAGTTGTTCCCGGTCCAGTGATCTACCTAATTGCTGCGTCGCCTGACGGCCAGCTGTTGGTGGCCTGGATTGAGCGGAAGGAGGGGGATTCACCGAGCGCAGTCGCCATCTACTCGGTTTCGGGCGGCAGGCCCGTACTGCTCCGTAAGCGTTGCTCAGCAACAGGTCCGGCCTACAACGGGGCAGGAATCGTGAATTGGTCGCCCGACGGGAAACCCTTTCTTCATCCCCATGGAACTTCCGGGGATGCATTCCAGCGGCACTTGTGATTCCTTTGACGCCGGGACACCTTCTGCCCAACCTACCGCCGAACGGATTTGACTCTGTGGAGCAAGTGAAAGCGATACCTGGCACATGGGAAATACCGGAGCGGGATGTGTTTCCCGGCCGGGATCCCTCTACCTAGGCGATTTTGCGTGCCACCACGCAGCGTAATCTCTTCCGTGTGCGGCTACCTGAACACTGACAAAGGATCGGAGAAAACCCTTGCGGCGTGTTGGGCTGTGCATCTGGCTTTTCAGCCAGATTTCAGAATAGTAGCCTGGGTTGCCGCCCGACGAATTGAGCAAGACGCCGTTCCACGATGCTCCAGAAGCAGCGAGGGCTGCCAGAGATGCCAACAGGATTGCCGACAGAAACAGGGCCTGGAACCGACTTCTGGGGGAGTTCGACATGAACCGAGGAATTATACCGGCACGTGCCATCGGCCTCCGCTCCGGTGCTAAACTTTCGCTAGGTGACGCTTCGTGTACGCTTCACAACACCGATGACAGGCCCTTCTCACAGGCTCGCTTTATCCCTTTGCGCTGCTGTTCTGGGCCTGCTGCTGTGCCCTCGCTCGTTTTCCGCCGAGCCCCCGTGGCTCGAGGTTCACTCCACCCACTTCACCGTGATCACCGATGCTGGCGAAAAGAAGGGCCGTGAAGTTGCCCTCCGTTTCGAGCAGATGCGCGCCGTCTTCGCCCTGCTGCTGGGCAAAGAACACCTCAACCAGTCCG
The DNA here is from genome assembly GCA_963832015.1 of uncultured Acidobacteriaceae bacterium. GTDB lineage: Bacteria > Acidobacteriota > Terriglobia > Terriglobales > Acidobacteriaceae > Sulfotelmatobacter. The sequence continues at coordinate 99,285 of CAWHSR010000003.1, read as the reverse complement.
TGCCCCTAACCATTCTCGCCTTCAAGAACGACAAGTCCTATTACCAACTCGCGCCCCTGCGCCAGGGCCAGCCCATCGACGTCCCCGGATTCTTTCTCCCCGGCGATGATCAGGACTTCATCGTCCTCAACCTCTTCGAAGACGAGCCGTGGCGCGCCGTCGCGCATGACTTCGCCGGAATGCTGCTGAACTTCAATTATCCGCCCGCACAGGGATGGTTCGACGAAGGTCTCGCCGAATATTTCAGCTCGATTCGCGTTGACAACAAAACGGTCGAGATCGGCGGCGATCCCGAGCTCAGTCCGTCTCTCAAAGAGGATTTGCTTGGCAACCAGCGCGAGACGAATCCGCCCAAGTCGCTCACTGAATTACTCGGAGCCCAGGTCTGGCTGCCCCTAACGGACCTCTTCGCGATGAAGCATGACACTTCGACGCGCAACCAGGGCACGCACCACACGCTGTACTATGCCGAGTCGTGGATCGTGATGCACTACCTGCTTCACGAGAAAAAACTGCCCGAAACCGGGGCGTTCTTCAACCTCGTCCTCAATCAGCATGTCCCCGTGGAAGACGCCATTCAGCAAGCCTTCGGTATGAGTTCCGCGCAACTGGAACAGGCGGTGAAGGATTATTTCCACGCGCAGACCACGCTGATCACTGCCCTCGCTGCTGCGCGACAAACCAATTCCAACACCGCCAGCTTCGCTGATTCCTCTCAGATGTACCGATTTCCGGCTCCCGTGGGGCCGGATGACGCGACCATCACGACTCAGCCTCTGCCCGAAGCCGATGAACGCGCTCTCTATGCCGAAGTGGAAATCCGGATTCCCGAACGCCGCGACGTCGGCTTGCAAGCTTTGCACGCGCTGGCTACAGCACCGACAGCGTCCGACAAGAAGTTCGAATCCAAAAAAGAAGAGAGGAGACCGGGGGAGGACCCCGATCTCCTTCCCACCAACGCGATCGGTAGTCCGCTCGCCCACCGCATCCTCGCATGGGACCACATCCAGCGCGGCGAATTCGACGAAGCCACCGCCGAACTCGCCGACGCGGGCGCGCTCAACCAGCGCGACATGTGGCTACGCTATTACATGTCGGTGCTGAAATACCGCGTTGCGCAGGCGAAGCACGCCGACATTCAGGGCTTGCCCAACATGATGCTCGAACTGCGCGCCGTGCTGGAGTGGTATCCGGAAATGGCCGACGCCTACGACCTGCTGGCGGTCGCCCGCAACGAGGGCGGCAGCACACCCGCCGCCATGCAGGCGGAGCACGCCGCCATCAATCTGAGTCCGCGCAATGAACTGTACACATACCATCTGGCGCAGATTTATGTGGCCAGTAAAAAGTGGGACGCCGCCCAGGTCCTGCTCGACCGCCTGAACGCCAGCAGTAATTCGCAGATCGTGACACTGGCCCACGACCTCACGGAGCGGGCCAGCGGCGAACGCAAATACGGCATCCCGCTCGGAGGCACGCCACAATCCAAACTTGCGCCCCAGAAGTCGCCATTCGATGTGCTCGAGGAAGACGCCGCCAAGCGGGCTGCCGGCGAAAATTCCGCTACCGCGCCCGGCGACCATCGTCCCGCAAAATTCGTCAAAGGCCGCCTCGACTCGGTGGACTGCACTCAGGCCCCCGCAGCAATCTTGACGGTCACCGCCAACGGTACCGTGATGAAGTTGCGCGCACCCGATTTCAAATCGCTGGTCCTGATCGGCGCCGACGATTTCTCCTGCGACTGGCATGACCGCCAGGTCACGGTGAATTACAAGCCCGGCGGCTCGACGAACGGCGACGTGGTCTCGCTGGAAATGCGCTGAAGACTGTCCGCCGGATCGGCGAGATACAGCAGATGAACTGAACGGTCAGCGAGGTTCTTCTATCGACAAGATGCGAGTCTTTGCCCGGAACTTGTGCCAATTCCTGAACCGCACCACGTTGTGTGCACACTCAGACCCTTCCGCTCTTTCGCAGATTTCAATTTCGGACTTGCCCGGCAACACAAAGCTGCTCCCATCGCCCAATGGCACGTCGGCATAATCGATCACGGTTTTGGCACGCGTGATGGGAAACCATTTCGGCATGTCGGCAGTCTCTTTCTCCATCCGCATCAATTGGAAGTTGGACTGGTTCAGCCAGACCTTCCCGCGGTAAGCCGGAAACAGTGTCGTGCCCGATCCGTTCGGGTAAAACGCCTGCACGTAGTACATCTGGTTATTCGTTTGCTCGACCCGAAACTCAAAAAGCAGCGCCGGGATCGAGTTCAGCTTCACTTCCCCGCTGAAGTGGAACTCCACATCGCTCGTGGGTGAGAAGACCATTTGTAGAATCGAGGCAAACTCGCCCATGGACCAACTACTGTTCAAGGCATCAGAGGAAGCATCCGCGGGACTCCCGTTAATCTTGATCCTGTCGTAATGCTCCAGGCCGTCCGCGTAAGTCACTGTCGCCGTCACAACGTCTTTGTGCGCGGTGTTGTACGCGCGCCAGTTGCGCTTGGTCTCCAGATCGCTAAAGACGTTGGGCATCTTCCGCGGCAAGGACAGCGTAAACCGGCAAAGCTCAGCCAGCGCCTGGGAATGTGCGACTCCATTCGTGACGGCCGCGCAGTAAGGGTTGATCTCGGAGTCTGGCTCATCAGGCGGACGATCCACCTCGGCGCTGGTTGAGCCAGAAGCCCCCGCCTGTTGTGGAACGGTGCTCTGTTCCGTGGAAGCACTGGAAGGCTCGGGGGAAGCGGGATGATCCGTCTTCCCACCGTCTTCGGCGGTGTCGGCGGCAGCATTGACAGGCAGCGCCTGATAGGGCAGATCGACCGAACCCAATCGGCCGCTCAGCGAATCACGCACCACCCAGCGCACAAGCTTGGTTCCTTCGGCCGGCTGAAACTCGAGCAGGCGCCGGACTCCGCTGCGCTGGACGTTTTTGAACTCCTGAGCGCTCATCTCCTGCTGCGTGGGGTATTGCACATGGCGCAGCGGTCTTCCCTGCTCATCGATGGCACACACGCCGAATTCAAGATGCAAACGAAGTCTCGCTCGATTGTCTTCCAACGCATCTGCTGTCAGCAGCTTTCCGTCCACCGCCAGAGCAAACTTCGCAGGCTCGAGTGGAGCGGCCTGAAGCTGGGCGGTCAACTTGAGTGAAGTCGCGGTCATCAGGTCGTCACAAGCTGCCTGTTTCAGCCCCATGTCCGGACCAGAACGCCGTTCGCCGCGCACATAGTAGTACCGCCGGTACGACAGACTCACATCGCGTCTTGGCGTCCTGATCTCGATGCGATGAAACCCTTCACTCCAATTCTCAGAAGGAGGAGAGTACGTGATTTCGTAATCGACCAGCCCATCGTGTAAGACCCGGTCGAAACAGGTAGCGAGATACGTGTCGTCGAGACAAGCCACCCCCCCTGTCTGTCCCGCGAATTCCTGCATAGGCACGGTCGCGTAGTCCGTGCTGGCCTGTACCGGCATGACCGCAATGGCAGGTCGGCCGTCGGTCCGCCGGGTGTTTGCACTGTCTTGTTGAATCGAAATCAGCCCGGGCCGCGCCGGATACAGCGACACCCGCGCGTTCGCCAGCGCATTCATCACCGTCGCAGCCTGGCCGCGATAGCTCCACGGATCGTCGAAAGGGCCGGCACGGGGATTGGGAGCAATGCCGAACGGGAACGCGGTCGATACCCAGATCAGCCTTTTGCGCCCGGGATAGCCCGCTAAATGTCGCGCAATCGCACGTATCGCATCCATCGTCATCTGCACGCGCCGAACCCGATCGTTGCCAATCGTGGGAACGCGACTCCAAGTCTGAATCACCGGCGACGGCGAAGGTTGATTCGCCGGTGCGAGACTCTCGTTCGCTGCCACCGCCGCTGCCAACTCCGCTGCCGCCGTCTTCGAGGACTTGACTCCAAAGACTTGATCCAACGTGGCTCGCAAGACGTTGCGGTCGGCGTCGAAGTCCTGCAGCATTTCGAGTCTTCGACCGAGGAGCAGGACTGCAATCGGCACGGTCCTGCACGTGGCATCAATTGGAACAGCCTGATAGCCGGCAGGCCCTTCGATCTCTGCGCTGCTGTCTTCGCAGCCCAGACTGGCCATGCTGGCAACTTGTTCCTTCACGGAAGGCGCAAACAGATCTGTATTGAGATTATCGAGCAGCAGAATCGTCAGCGGCGCTGAGGGTTCGCGGTCCGCTCTCAGATCTCCCCGCGTTTCAGTGGGAGTGCGCAAGAATTCGCGCGGTTGCGTCATATTCCGTAAGCGGGTCGTGTCCACTACTCGGAACGATTCAATTTTCTGGGGAACCTGCGTGGCCCATCCGACCTTCTCAACGATCTGGAAGTCGTCTTCAGTCAGACCTGTAACGGGATGGCCCTGCACGCCCGTCGCAATTACGTCCACCAGCACAAGACGCTTCGGTGCCCCCGCCGCGAATCCGCGGGCATCTGTGGATGCCTGGCCGGGCGGTACAGGCTTGTCTTGGGCCAGCACCAAGTCGGCCGCTCCGAAAATAAACAAGAACAACAGGCAGCACAGCAACAGTCGACACGAGTTGTACGAATCGGGAAGAGTCCGGCAATCAAAGCTGACGCGAGAATCCGTTCCGCACGGTGTCAAAGTGACCATCTTCGCCCACTGTAGGTGATGAGAACAGACCATTCTACTCAGAATCAGATTCCACCGATCTACGGCGTCACATTAATGGTCGCGGTCGTGGTCTTCGTCAGGTGATCAAAGGTTGTGAACTGCGTGGCCTCAAAAGTGACGTGGTACGTTCCCGGAGCGAGAGGTGCGTAGTAGGTTGCCGAACTCGGAAACTGGAAACAGAACCAAATATCACATGCCCGAACGGACAGGCTGACATAGGCGGCGGCGTAAGTTAGCCGCAGTCGTCACTACTGCCAGCGTCTTTTGCTTCCTGAATCCACCATTGCACGATCGGTGTCTGGGTAAATCCAGGGTGACGCCGTCTTTGAGACGCGCGAGGCCGAAGAGCCAGTGGCGACCGCGGCAGTCGCTCTCGTCGTGTTCAGCGGTCCAAAATTCGGCGGGCTCAGCTGGTGCGAATTGGAAGTCTCTGGGCAGCACTCCGACGATCGTGTTCGGATTCCCGTCGAGCGTAACGGTCTGGCCGATCACATCCGCGCGCTTGCCATAACGCGTCTGCCAGGCGGCGTAGCTCAGCATCACGGTGCGCGCGGCGGAGGGCTTGTCTTCCCTGGAGCAAAGTCGCGCCCCAGGATGGGAGCGACCCCGAGCGTGCGAAACAATCCAGCACTCACACGCGTGCCCGGAGCCAGTTGCGCTCCGGTGGGCGTCGCCAGCATGAATCCGTTCGAGTCATAGACTTCGAACGAACTGAAGACCTGGTTGAGCTTCTTGAAATCGTAATAGTCGGGAAAGGAGTGGGGAAAGTGTGGACCGAGAGGAATGCTCCCGAAGATGACGGCCAGTCGCGTGGGCTCGCAATAGGGTAGAGGCTTGATGAGCGCGGCGTCCGCGAAGGCAAAGATGCCGACTGTAGCGCCGATTCCGAGCGTGAGCACAAGGATCGCGGTGATGGCGAACGCAGGATTCTTGCGCAGCTGGCGAAACGTGTAGCGCAGGTCTTGCCACAGGGTTTCGACGAAGGGAAGGGTTTGTCCTTCGCGATAGGCCTGCGTGATCCTTTCGATTCCACCTAACTTGAGGAGAGCTTCGCGGCGGGCACGCTCGGGATCCATGCCGGAGCGGAGATTGTCAGCCATGTGCATCTGGAGATGCGATTCAATCTCTTCAGCGAACTGCTGGTCCTGGAGCTTCTGATGGGGAAGTCCCCAGAGGCGCAGCAGCCAGGCACGGAGTCTTCTCATAGCGGCTCCTCGTTGGGCGAGACGAAGCGTGCAAGGATGGCGGTCGCCTTCTCCCAGCACTGCGATTCTTTCTCGACCTGGCGGCGTCCGGCCCGCGTGAGTTTATAGAAGCGGGCGCGCGGTTGTTGTCGGAGAGGCCCCACTCCGAGGAGATGTAACCTTCCTGCTCGAGGCGGAGGAGCGAGGGATAGAGCGTTCCGTACGGGACGATCAGCCGGTCGCCGCTGATTTGCTCGATGCGGCGGGCAATGCCATATCCATGGAGTTCGCCCATGGACTCAAGCGTCCTGAGCATCAGCACGGCCACAGTGCCCTGCCAAACGTCGTTGTCGCCGAACGTATCTCTCCTATTGAGATCCAATAGGAGCCCATCACCTTTGCATTGGATAGCAATAGGAAATGGAGGCAGCAATAAAAAACCCTCCCGCTGGGACCGGGAGGGTTCTCAAATGGTTCGCAGGTTTTATGCGCGGACGACGTTTGCCGCTTGAAAGCCCTTCGGGCCTTTCAGCAGGTCAAACTCCACGGTCTCGCCCTCATTCAGGGTGCGATAGCCGTTCTCCTGGATGGCGGAGAAGTGCACGAATACATCTTCCCCAGTGGAGCGCTGGATGAATCCATATCCTTTCGCTCCGTTGAACCACTTCACTGTACCTTTCTCTCTCACGGAAAAAACTCCTTTCACCAATCGCTAAGAATTATTCTCCGGCTTTCTCGATCGTCGCCCCGGTCGATTGAAGTCCCCCTCAAAGAAGCCGATAGAACTTTCGGGTTGCGTCTACGATGTGCAGAAGAAGTACTCCAAAAAAGGAAAAGACTCCTCAGTCCTCCACCGCGGTGTTCGATCCGCTGCGGGAACTTCCGGAGCCCGACAATTTGGCGCGTTTTCCACTACACCCAACAAACGTCAACCACCACTGGTCTCACCACCGGACCAATTCCCGGTGTCGAGCAACAGATAATAAGCACTATTAAAACGATTCGCAAGAAGAATTAGAAAGAAATCGTAATATGACCGCTGGTCATTTTACTCGTCTCCAAATAACTTTAACAAAGATAAAGAAATACCCCGGTAACCACTTCAAGCACTTCGGTTTATCGCATTTCAGGTCCAATCGCAGCCCTCTGGTACGATGGATCGTCGCCGTGCCCAATCCTCCCATTCCGACGCTACCCGAGCCTGGTTCTGTACGCCAACGTACAGTAAAACCCGCGCCCCGTCGTTCTCCGGGACTGGTTCTTGCCACCGTGAAATATCTGATGCGGACCGATGTTCATACCTTCGCATTTTCGGTCGCGGCCAATTCGATTCTGTCGTTCTTCCCTTTCGTCGTTCTGCTGATGACGTTGATCCGCCGCGTCTTTCATTCGCGCGTCATGTATGAGGTCGTCCTCGAGTTGCTGCGCGACTACCTGCCTGCTGGTCAGGACTTCGTCATCCGCAACCTCAACTCCATGGTCAACTCACGGCAGCGGGTGCAGGCGGTCTCGCTCGTCATTTTGCTGGTGACTTCCTCGGGCGTATTTCTTCCGCTCGAAGTCGCGCTGAATCGCATCTGGCGCTTTGAGAACAACCGCTCGTATCTTGGCAATCAGGTGATCTCGCTCGGACTGGCTTTTGCCTGCGGTGTGCTGGCGCTGCTGTCGATCGCGTTGACTGCGGGACCGATGGCGTTCATGGAGTTCCTGCTGCGCGGCTATGGCACCGGGTTTGTGCGTGTTGTGGGATTTCTGATGATGAAGCTGTTCGCGATTGCCGCCAGCATCGCGATCTTCTTTCTGATCTACTGGCTGCTGCCCAACGGCAAAGTTCCGGCGCGGGCGGTGCTGCCCGCCGCCATCATCATGGGATTGCTGTCGGAGGCGCTGAAGTACGCGTATATCCTGGCTCTTCCGTGGCTGAACTTTCAGGAAGTGTATGGCCCGTTTGCGCTCTCGGTAAGCATGATGTTCTGGGCGTTCCTGTCGGGCCTGTTATTGCTGGCGGGCGCCAATCTTTCGGCGGAAGAACATCTGCAACACTCTCTGTAGCGCTCTACTGATGTAACGCGAATGCTCGAGAACGCGACGCCGCGTTTGGGGTTGATGCGGCAGATCACGTTCTCCAAGGCTTGCGGGAGCAGGTTGACTCCCTTGCCGGGCATCAGCGCATTCTTCTCAAGATATTCTTCTGCGCCCGCTTCCAGCAGCCTCTGCCGGTTTTTGTCCGACAGACTGCTCACGACTACGACCGGGATCTCGGCCGTAGCCGGATCACTCTTCAGATGCCGCAATACTTCGGGGCCACTCATCTTGGGTAGGATCATGTCGAGCAGAATCAGATCTGGCTGCTGGTCTCGCGACAATTGCACCGCGGTTTCCCCGTCTTCGGCGCAGATGACTTCATAGCCTGCTTTGTGCGGGACAGTTTCATTCTCCCGTCGGATGGGCTTGCTGTCCTCCACTAAGAGAATCTTCACGTTGTTTCTCCCTGTCGCTGCCATCTCCATCGGCGGGGGCAGGAAGCACTTTAGGCCGCGCGGCGGAAAAGGAAAAAGCCGTCTGCGCAGGCAGACGGCCTTGTTGCTCCTGATCGCCTGAGAGTTCTCTTACTGCTTCTGCTCGCCAATCGAGATCAACTCCACTTCAAAGACAAGAGTGGCTCCGGGAGGAATGCCGGGGCGGCCCGCATCGCCATAAGCGAGATCGGGGGGGATGACGAGTTGCCACTTCGAACCGACCGGCATCAACTGCAGGGCCTCGGTCCAGCCTTTGATGACGCCGTTCAGCGGAAACGATACGGGCTTTCCGTTTTTGTACGAACTGTCGAACTCCGAGCCGTCAATCAGCGTCCCGCGATAGTTGCAGGTTACGGTGTCGGTCGCTGTCGGCTTCGGTCCAGAGCCAGCAGTCAGAATCTTGTATTGCAGACCGCTCGGCAGGGTAACGACTCCTTCTTTACTCTTGTTGGCAGCGAGGAATGCATCGCCGGCTTGGTGGGAAGAGGCGGCCGCCTGATGCTGCTGGGCTTCCATCTTTCCGCGGACTTCGGTCTGGAGTTGCGTGAGCGCAGCCTTCACCTCATCGTCGGTCATGAGGCCCTTGGTACCGGCGAGAGCATCCTTCAAGCCGCGCGCGGTGAGGGCTGGGTCGAGCGAGGTGCCAACTCCCTGGCGTTTGAGGTCTCCGCCAATCTTTGTACCCAGGGCGTAGCTGGCCTTATCTTTCTGGGTCTTCAGCGTCACAGCGGTTGCGGGTTTCGTGGTCACAGGTGCCTTCTTCGTCGTAGTGCTGGACGGCGTCTTGGCGGGAGCGGCGGATTGAGGGGTCGATGCGGCCGGAGTCTGCTGCGCCGGGGCATAGCCCAGAAGCATCATCCCGGCGGCCAATAGTTGGAACACAATGGTGAGCGGTTTTTGCATATAGATGTATTGTCCCATCCAGCGAGAGAGATGGGCAAACCGGGGTGCGCAGGTTGTCATCACGGAAGGTACGCAACCTGTGGACGTCGGACGAGATGCGGGCGAGGTGCACGGAACGTTTCGCCAGAGCGAGTTGCGGTCTCGGAGGAACTTGGCGTGATGGGGTAGCCCCATATTTTTTTCGTCCCTTTGTCTAAAATCCTCATTCTTAAGAACTTGGGTGGTGGGGATAGAGTCGAGTCCGCGCAAAATCCTGAGCCGCAAGGACTTACAGCTGAAATATTCTGGAATAAGGAGTTAGTTGCGGACTTAAGGACGCTCCCGGGATCGGTGGCGGCGAACTGGTAGCAGAGCCCTCGCGCATGTAACGAGCACGCGCTTTCTGAAATCCTCGGTAAAGGTCGTTCGTCACATAGTCTGGCTGTGGAGGCTGTGGAAAAAGACATGATTTGAAGTGCCGTAGGGAGCGTCCCGCCAGTCCGCGACTTTCCCAGGTTGGGCCCAACGATTGGGAAACGTCCTGTCTGTCCCCGGTTTTCCCTTCCCCAGGTTTTCCCCCAAGGAAGAGGGTGGCCCGCCTTTGCATCGCCACGACTGGGGCTGCCCCATGCTTCGCGATGTCCGAGCATAGGCACTTTCATAGGTTCCGCATGGTTCTATCGAAATTCTCGGATTCTTCGCTAGAGTGGGATCGGCCACGTCATCCAACTGTCCCTAGTTTCTTTGTCTCACGCCAGGGGTGCACTCCAGCCGTCTGTCCCGGGTTTTCGCCGGTTTTCCTGATTGGTGTTCACCTTCAGAAGGCGGTTATTCGCTGAATGACCCAGAACATCGCCACGCCGCCGATAGCGTAGGTTGGCAAAACTTCCATGACGCCTAGTCGTTGTTGGTTCAGGGATATGAGTCTTGTGGCGGCACGGACCATGACTGCAATCAGCGCGAGAACGAATCCGATGAAAAGGAAATGTCCCGTTTCAACCCCGATGCTGAAGAACAACAGCGCAGTGGGAATGTGTCCGTCGGGCAGGCCGGCATCTTTGAGTCCGCTGGCAAAGCCGAGGCCGTGCATAAGTCCGAACATCAGAGCCACGACCCACGGCGCACGGGCGGTGATGCCAACTAGGCCGTGTCGTCCGCGCAGAATTTCCGCCGCGACAAACACGATGCTCAATGCGATCACCGCCTCGACGGGCCGCTGCGGGATGTGGACGTAGCCGAGCGTGGCGAGAGTCAGGGTAATGCTGTGCGAGACAGTGAACGCGGTGAGGGTCTTGACCAGCTTCCATCCGCCGCGCGTGATGATAATCAAGGCGAGCACGAACAGGAGATGGTCAACGCCCGTCAGGATGTGTTCGATGCCAAGCACCGTGTACGTACGAGCGACGCCCACCGCGCTCGCTGCGGATGCCACCACGAACGATGGAGAAGATGGCGTGAGCCGCGTTACCTCCGAGCTGCCGTCGAGACGTTCCACGCGCACCAGCACGTCGACCACTGTCGTACTTAGACCGGCGATGTGAATCGTTCCGCCGCTGAGACCGCCCGGGCAGCTTACGGCCCAGCGTTCGATATAGGCGCTGTTGGCTACTGAACCAGACGGCTCAGTGAAGTTGGTACAGTTTGCCGGAAGTTGCACGTAGAGCCCGTAGCGGAGGTCCCCCTGGCCAGGCACTTTCCACAGCGCGTCATACGTTTCCGGTCCAGTCTGGCGCAATTCCAAATATGCGGGACGCACTTCGTGCGCGAACACACCGGAGGCGAATGTGACGAGCAGAGCGACGATGAGGAGCGCGCGTTTCATTTCACTCCGTTGTTGGCTGCGATCTTTGCGTCTGGCTCCGGGTTTTCAACCGTCACCTTGTAATGCTTGAGGAGTTCCCGGTAAAACCTATCCTTCGCTTCCAGTCGACTGTCCTCTTCCCACTCACGACGCACGGCGTCGTGCACTTCCGCGAGCGCAGGCACCCGACCTCCCACGTGTTCGGTCACGAATACCAAGTGCACGCCGTATGCGGATTCCACCGGGCCTTGCCATTGTCCGATGGGCAGCGCGGCGAGGGACCTCGCGAACTTATCTCCGAAGATCCTTCCGACCTCTGCCGCCGGGAGAGCGTCATACTTCTGTTCCAGCATGACCGTATCGCCCAGCATCGAAATGTCAGCTTTGCCGCCCTCCGCGATCAGCTGCGCCAGTAGTTGCGCGGCATCGCTTGTGAGGTTCTTGCCATGCTTGTCCGGGTTGAGGAACACTTGGCGAAATGTGATCTTCTGCTCCACGCGAAACGAATCTGGATGCGCCTGCAGATATCCGTTCAATTCGGCGTCGGCGGGCTGGGCCTGGGCAGCGACATCGTCCGAGACGAATTCCATTTTCTGCTGCAAGCGGCGGCGGATGATGGTGTCATCCTTATCCAAGCCGAGCGTCAGCGCCTCGCGGTAATACACTTCTTCTCGCACTCGTTGCCGGATGAGCCCCTCCCATTCCTCTTGGTTGGGTTCCCGTTGCCGAGTGCGGATGAAGCCCTCCCACATGGACGCGAGTTGACCTTGCGTGATGACAATCTTTCCCGGCTCAGCACTGGTGTGCTTGGACACTAGGCTGTAGGCCGCGAAAATCACAGCCCCGAGCAGGAGGAAGTGCAGAAGCGGTTCTTTGAGAATTCGTTTCATGCGATTAAGGCTTCTCTTTCCGATAACGTGAGCGTTAGTTCATCTCAGTGATGTCACTAAGCTTCCACGTTCCGTCGAAGGCTGGCGCTTGAGGGCCGTAGATGCGGAAGCCGGACCACCACCCTTTACCCGGGATAGTCTTGATCCACATGCTTTCCTTGCCCGCTGGAGCCTGGGGGCCGAAGTACAGGTCGTAGGAGCCATCCGCGTTGGCCTGCGGCTTGTCCACGAGCGAACGTATTGCGGCGCGCTTCTGTTCGGTTGCGATCAAGCAGCGCGTGTCCACGTCGTAAACAGTCATCGACCAAAACAATTTGCCAGGAACCGGGCCGGGAACAGTGAGCCTGTAAGTCTTGCCGCCGTCGAGGTATGCACCAGTAACGTCGCGAAAGACGAGCCAATAAACCGAGCCGGCACCGACCGCCGGCTTACCGATCGCCGCCGAAACACCGTAGCCACACCAGAAGTACCCATCGCTGGATTCGAGGTCGAGGAACGCTGGAGGGCCGAAGTCTCCCGTCTCCGCGCTAATGAGTTGCAGCGGGAACCACTCCCATGTACGGTCTTTCCAGGCGATGTGCGCGGGATTACGGCTAGCGTAGAAGACAACCCTCATCTCTCCCACAGCAGTGCGGGCCGCTTCTTCAAGGATGGGCTGCACGCGGGCGTCGGGGCTGAAGGGCTTGCCCTTCGCGATCCCCAGCGAGGACAACATTCCAAGCATAGGGCGGAATTCTGCTGGGGCCGTTTCGGTCTGGATCACGGCGTGCAGTTGCCGCCAGTACTCAATGTTGTCTTCCCACGCCAGAATGGGCAGGGGCATGGTCTTTGCACTCACATCAATGAACCGATGGATCACCGGCTGACCCGCCTTTGACAGCGGATACACCTTGATGCCGTTGACGGCCTCGAGCGCCTTGGCTACATCGCCGCCGATTGGCATGATCCGAACAAATACCACTACCTTCCGGGTCTTGCTTCGGCCAGCGTAATAGCCCTCGGGCACGGCTCCGGCATAATCCGGCGGGAAAATTACGTGTTTGCCGCCTTGCCCTTTTTCCGGTCCAATCGTACCCAGGTCCTGCACCCAGCGCATATTGTGATCATCCACGAAGCCGATGAACGGGCCAGGCGGGAGCTCGACCACTGTCGGCCCAGCGGCCTCTAGATCCACCGTGGTGATGGCGTAAGGCGTGTCGGCGTTGGCACCGCCGAACTGTTGTCGGGGTGAGGTCGCCATCACGATGCCAACCTCGTTGACCTCCCCGCCCGCAGCCAGCCCCTGTTGTATGACGGCCTCAGTAGCAACGGTGCCGTAGAAGAACTTATACGCCTCAATGGCGCGGCGCAGATCGATGGCATCGTAGAAGCGCTCGGTCGGCGCTCCGACGGGATAGCCTCGCTCGAACGTGGAGTACTCGGCTTGCTGTGCTTTCATCTTGACCCTCCTTGGCCAACTAAAAAGTCACAACTTCGCCGGGGAATACCAGATCGGCGAGGTGTACGCGCGGTCGGTAACGGTCATTGGAACCTCGGGCGACATCTTGATGCCATAGCGTTTCTGGTCATAAGCGGTCCAGCGAGGGGACGGGATCTGAATCACACGCACATAGTAGAACGCGAGCTGTGCAGCATCGAACGCCGGATCCTTCCAGTACGCCGACAGAGTCGCGGCACCGATGGTATTGGTATAGGTCGCGTTGGGAACGTCCACGGTGTTGCCGACTAAGGTCTTGCAGCGGCCGTCCGGGCCGATCTTGCGTCCGCCGGAAACCGCTACGTCGAAGATGCGCTCCTGCGACTTGCCATCCTTTCCGAGCCAGCCCTTGATGATCTGGATGCGGTCAAGGTTGGGGCCGTCGGGATCGCGCATAGCCTGGACCATGAAGACGGGTGCCTTGCCGCTTGTGGCATTGCTGAGATCGCCGCCCATGGGCACGCCGCGTGCGTAACCGTTCTCGGCGAAGTCGTGCCGATCAACATCGGCCGGCACGAAATCCCATCCAGCGAACACGCGCACGATCGGCCGGTCACCCGTGGTCGCGTAGACTTCCTTGCGCTTGAGTGCGTCCCAGATTCCATCGCGGGTGTTCTCGGTCGCCCACACGCCGCCCAAGCCTGCGGCTTCTTCCTGCCAGACCGATACCACCGGCTTGCCGTCCTTACCCATCAGCAGCGGGGTTTTCCAGCGGTCCGGAGAGGGCAATCCGTTAGCAAACTCACCAAAGAAGTTATCTTCCCGTTGGGTGACGACACCAACATGGGCATCGTTACCACCGATCAGGCCGGACTTGTAAGGGTTAGTCCCCAGCTTGGCGTCCAGTTCCAGTCCCAGCTTGAGCGCCGAGCGGACGTAATTCCTGCTAAGGGCACTGGGATCCGTCACCCCACCTCCCGCAAAATTGAAGTCCCATCGCTCAAAATTGGCGAACTCGTCGGTCGGCGAGAGGGCAGGATTGGTCTCGCTGTCGCCCTTGATCTGGGTCGCCTCCAGGAGTGGCTCGTGGCTGGCACGCGCCTCGGCGTAGGCCCGGTCCATGGGTTTTCCGTCGAAGGTCTCCGCCGTATACATTTGGCCATTGCTCAGGTTGCCGTTGTGCGGGATGGCAAGCACATGGCCACCGGTCTTCTTCGCATAAGCGTCCATGTAATTCCACAGGTCGGCTGGATCCTGGCTATCAAAGGTGGAATAGGGGACGATTTGTTTCACGTGGTCCAAATCGTCGCGAAAGATGACCGTGCGATGAAGGTTGGCGCCGCCCGGCGCGGAAGTCCACTCAAATCCGTGAAGCGTGGTGAACACGCCCGGCTCGTTCCACTTCTCGGCTGCCTCCATGGCATGCGCCCATGCGCCCGCCGTGAGTTTGCTGGCATCGAACACAGGCTTGCCGGTCTGCATGGAGACGACCGCTTCGATGGCGGCTTTGACACCCTCCTGAGGACCCTGCTGGGACATCTCGTACCAGCGCTTGCCCTGTGGGCTGGCGAGCAGTTCAGGGCTGCCGGCGCGAATCTGATCGGAGATGCCCATATACTCGGCATGATCGGTGATGGAGACCCAGTCCAGCGGCCGGTCCTGTTTAAAGGTCTGGCCATTGTCCATGACGACTTCCCCGCCGCGGGCAACCTTGAAGAGATCGTCGGGAGTGACCGTTACCCCGAACATTCCCGAGTCGAAAGAGAAGCCGGTGTGGACATGGGCAACGCCCCAATAGACGCGGGTGGGGTATTTCCGTTCTGGGTAGGGCGAATAGTCGGGCTTCTTGGCTTCGACTTTACGGGCGGCGGGGCTTGGCGGGGCATCCTGGCCTGCGGCGACGAGACTGAAGCCGGCGGTCAATAGCACGACCGCAATCGTCGTCAGAACTGCGCGTGCCGCGTTATGAAATCGTGTGTTCAGGTTCATGGTTTTCTCCTCTATTGAGCCGCCTGCCAATGCTCGCCGTTGCCGGTGCGCAGAACCTTCCTTGGCGTACCATAGCCGACGCTGTGCGAGTCGGCTATCCGTTTTGGGCCAGTCGGTTGATGGTTAATTCCGACCGGAAGGATAGAACTAGGAAAACGTTTCGATCCCGTGCTCTGCGCGGCGAAGGGTTTCATGGGGTGATTCGTTGAAGAGTTGGTTGTACTGCTCGGCGAAACGACCGAGATGCCAGAAGCCGAGATTGAGTGCAACATCGGTCACCGTGATCGAGCGTTTTCTCTGCCGCTGTAAAGCACGACGGGCTCGATTCAACCGGACTCGGCGGAGATAGGTGGCGGGGCCCATGCCGAGCGCATCCTGGAACGCCCGATTCAGAGTTCGTCGCGGCACTTTGCAGGCCGCGCAGAGTTCTACCACCGAAGTGCCGTCGAGGGGAGACTCCTCCGCGGCCTGATCAACCAGTTGCATCATGACAGCGGCTCGCTGGTCTGTCGCAGTCGAATTCGACGGGAATTGCTGCGCGACGGCTTCCAGGTAAGCACACACTAACTCTTCCTCGAACCGGGCCAACGCCTCGCTGGAGTCGCGCACCCTCGGGTCAGATTGAACAATCGCTGCCGCTTCTGCAAAGTGCCCGATGATCTCCTGCCGGGTCGCGGGGGCCGGTTCAAAGACTGAAAATGGCTGCCGCAGTGCATCCTGGAGTTGTGGGGAGAATCGCCGGATGTGTTCGGCAAACACCTGAGCGCGAACGGTGAAGCAGGCGACCTTGAAGTTCTGGCCATAAACCCCGTCGTGCTCCGCCCCGGGCCCATGGATGAACATTGATCCGGCGTGAACTTCGATGCCATGCTGCAATTATCGGCCTTTGCTCTCCAATATCACCGAGAGCGTCCACATGTCTGGGAAAGTACCGATGCCGCGCATGGATAAGCTGGTTTCCACACAGGAGAACTGACCGTCAGGCAAGCCGAGGCGCACATGTCGACCGACGAGTCGGCCAGGTTCGAGCTGGGAAATTTCAACGGTTGCCCCGGAAAGCACCTCCCTGTAGGAATCGACATCGCGAATGATGTATTCGAAATAGTTCGGGAGATTCTGGTTTGACATCAATTCTCTTTCCGACATCGGGACGGCGGCCCTTGCTTAAGCGAATGTACGATTCCGAACATTAGAGTCTAGGAGCACGCAGGCAGTCGGGTAACTGTCAGAAGATGAAGTCCTGAGGGAATGCTGATGAAAGCCAAAGGAGAGACGGGACGTTCCCCATTTTCCAACTATGTCACAAAGGTGAGGCTGGGCTGACTGGAATCGGAGGAGGACTTGATGGGGCGGCCTCCCTTGCGGGGAGCGAGGTGGCGGAGGGTTGATTTTTCTAGAGCGGCAGCGAAGTCGGGTGCCCCCAGGGGGCGGCCGGTGTGGATGCACTGGTGCAGCGCTGCCAGATCAGGTTGGGGCTGGCCCACCTTTGGACCGTCACGCCGTGGGCGGCCCCCATGCTTCGCGCGATGTGCGAAGCATGGGCACCGGGAACGATGGTATCAATCGGTTTTTTTGTGTCGTCCCCTTCGGGACTCGGTTCCTTTTTCTCTTCCTCTGACGCGGCGCTGAAGCGCCGCTCTTCCACGTCGGCTGATTAGATAACCATGTCGGCTCCCCAGCCGCCGAGTAAACTTGGTGCGCTCAAGCAACCAGGGCTCGAAGGAAAGGAGCCGACACGGTCACTTAATCAGCCTCATTCGTTTCGCAATGCCAGAAGTGGGTTGACCTTTGTGGCTCTTCGGGCCGGCAGATAGCACGCCAGGAACGCAATCAATCCCAGCACAAGTGTCACAGTAGCGAACGTTTCGGGATCGTAGGTGCTGACACCGAACAGCAGGCTGCCCACAAAGTGCATCAAACCCAAACCTACGACAAGCCCAACCAGCACGCCCACACCCGCTAACCGAAGCCCCTGGCCAATTACCCAGCGGAGCACTCCGTTGGGGGTGGCACCGAGCGCCATCCGAATTCCAATCTCGCGCGTCTGCTGACTTACGGAGTAGGAAAGCACGCCATAGACACCGATCGCCGCGAGAATGAGCGCCAGGCCGCCGAATAGGGTGAGCATTGCGGCTGCCATGCGCGGCGCCCACAGTCCCTGGTCCAACACCTCTTCTATGGTCTGAACATTCGTAATGGCCAAGTTGCGGTCCAGCGCTTGAATCTGGCTGCGCACTGTGGCGATGACTGCACGTGGGTCTCCGGAGGTGCGCACCTGCAGGGTCGCGGCCGGAGAGTAATCCTGGGTCAGTGGAAGATAAGCAAGCGGTTGAGGATCTTCGCCGATCTGGTTGATCACTGTGTTGCCTACGACTCCTACGACCTCAAGCAGCTTGGGGTCGCCGAAGAAGTGGAAGCGTTTGCCAATCGGATCCTGATCCGGCCAGAAATGACGAGCCATGGCTTCGTTGATTACAGCTACGGGCGTGGTCTGATTCTTGTCGAGATCTGAGAAGGATCGTCCCTGCTTGAGGGGAATGCGCAAAGTATCGAAAAACCCTGGAGAAACGTCGTTAAGTTGCGTCATGGTGCCCCGATAGCCAGATGCCTCGTCCTTTCCTTCGGGAAATACGGTGCGCCCAAGGCCGCCGCCTAGCGGGAGATTTGAGGCAACCGCCGCGGCCTGCACCATGGGAGAGGATGTCACGTTCTGAATGGCGTCACGATAAAACTGCTGCCCATGTGCTTCATCGTAATGAAGCGCCCCGAGGTCCATTGCCAGGACGAAAAGGCGTTTCGATTCAAAGCCGACATCGGTTCTCTGTGCATTCTGCATGCTTCGAATGAATAGTCCAGCACCGACGAGCGTAATGAGGGCAAGCGCGACCTCGGACACGATCAGGATGCTGCGCAACGGACCGCGAGTCCAAGTAGCGCTTCCGCCCCGGCCACCGGCGTTGAGCGCCTCGGATACGTCGGCTCTGGAAGCCTTGATCGCCGGGGCCAGGCCGAAGATGATTCCGGTCAGCAGCGCAAGGCCGAGGGTAAACAGCAGTACGTGAGAATCGAGCGCAAGGTCGAGATCATTATTCTCGATGAAGGGTGGACGAAAAGCCCAGAGCAAGCGGCGGCCGGCGAACGCGAGCATGAATCCGACTGCACCGCCGGACAGAGCTAACACCAGACTCTCGGTTAAAAGCTGGCGAATCAGGCGTACACGGTTGGCACCTACCGCGATGCGGATGCTCATTTCACGTTCCCGCCGTGCTCCCTTGGCCAGCAGGAGATTGGCGAGATTGACGCAAGCGATCAAAAGAATGAGTCCGACGACACCCATCATGAGAGCTCCGGCCACGACAAATTGGTCGTGTTGATTGATGCCCACCGCGGCGTCAGCCAATGCGGAAACCGCAACGCTGCGTCCGGCATTGTCCTTCGGGTAATCGTGCTCCAGTCCTGAGGCGATCGTCTTCAGCGAGGCTTCCGCCTCTGCCCTGCTAACTCCCGGCTTTAATCTCGCCACTGTAAATGTGTTTAGAAATCGCCTGTCTTTGAAAGCATCTTTCACAAATCCAGCGAGGACCTGACCATACATGCTGACCGGCACCCAGACTTCGTCGGCAGGACCGATTGTGAATGTCCCCTTGAAGCCTTTCGGGGCCACTCCAATGACGGTGAATAGCGTCGCGTTGAACGTCACTGTCCTGCCAATCAGGCTTCGGTCCGAACCGAACTTGTTAGCCCAAAGGCTATAGCTCAGGACGGCCACATTGTTGCCGCCTGGTTTGGTGTCTTCGTCAGGAAGGAAGAAGCGTCCGATGGCCGGTGTCAGGCCGAGGACCTGGAAATAGTTTGCATTCACCAATTGGGCGGCGACCTGTTTGGGTTCCGCTTCTCCGCTCCAGGTCAGTACCGCGCCCGAGATACACGCGAGTCCGTCGAGCACCTGATTGTGTCGCCTGTAATCTTCACAATTGGTATAGGACATCCCCAACTTGGTGGCGCCGGCCTGCGTAAATTGAGTCTTGCTGTCAACGGTATCGAGTTGCACCAGACGAGAGATTTCGGCGACCGGCAGCGGGTGGAGAAGGATGGCGTTGACGACGGTAAAAATCGTGGTATTTGCCCCGATGCCTAGCGCCAACGAAAGAATGCAGATCACCGTGAAGCTGGGACTCTTGCGCATCGAACGCAAGCCAAAGCGAATGTCCTGACCTATGCACTCAAGATTCATCATGGCACCCCTGCAGGATTGTAGGCCTCCTTGTGAGACGCGGCCGCAAGTTTTTTAGGAAGCGGGGCTTTAACGAGCGGTCCAGTTCTGAGCGGAAACCTAGGGCCAGACGGAACGGGCCCGCTCGGCTACTCGCAGCGCAGGGAGATCAGGGGATCGATTCGGGCGGCGCGTTGCGCTGGAATGTAGGTGGCGAGCAGCGCGATCATCGCGAGCAATAAGGAAATCCCAGCAAAGGTGATTGGGTCCGTCGCCTCCACCCCAAATAACAGGCTGCGCATCAGCCGCGTAAGCAGGAAGGCCGCGGCCAAACCAATCGTCACGCCAGAAAACGCGAGCGCCATCCCCTGCCGGACAACAAGACTCAGGATGTTGCGGTGCGAGGCACCCAGCGCGATTCGAATTCCCAATTCCCGAGTTCCCTGATTGACGAGGTACGCCATCACACCGTAGATGCCGATGGTAGCGAGAGCCAGGGCGACGCTTGCGAAGACTCCCAGCAGCAGCATCGAAAAACGCCGGCGAGCCAGTGATTCGTTCACTCTCTGCTCCATCGTTCGAACGTAGTACATCGGAAGATCGGGATCGAGGTTCCGCAGTTCTTTCTTGGTGGCCGAGAGCATGGCGGCCGGATCTGTGCGGCCGCGGAGGGCTACCGTCACGGATCGCGTGGGGAATTGGGTATGGGCCAGATAGAAGGCAATCCGCGGGTCAGAGTCGAGAGAATCCTGCTTCACGCGTCCGACCACGCCAACGACCGTCTGCCATCGGTCCTTCGACGGGAGTTCCACAATATGAATGCGCTTGCCAATTGGATCCTGCCCTGGCCAAAGTTGGCCGGCCATGTACTCGTCAACGATGACGGCAATTGGCTTCGTCGTGTCGTCTTGTTCGTTGAAGAATCGTCCACGGCGCAACGGTATTTCCATGGCTTCAAAATAGTGCCCGGCAACGATGCGTTCATCCGCATTGAGAAATTTCTCGCCGGGCAGCGGAATTCGGCTCTCGACGGTGATCGGCGTCCAGGCAAAGGCCTCGCTCAAGGGGAGTGACGTAACTCCGCCCGCCGCGATCGCCCCTGGGGAATGTTCAAGCTGCTCCCAGAGTTGGCGATAGGTATTCAAGATGATTTGTTTGTCGTTGTATCTTCGACCGGTCATGGTCAGGTCGAAGGTGAGCACGCCGTGCGGGTTGAACCCGGGCGATACGTCTTGCAAGCGACCGAAACTCCGAATGAGAAGTCCTGCACCGATCAACAGGACTAGAGAGAGCGCGAGTTCGGATACAACGAGCAGGCGCCGAAGATTATTGCCACGACCCCAGACCGCGCTCGTTCCCGCCGAACCACGGCTAGCATCTTTCAGAGTCGAGTTCAAATCCAGCCTTGAAACACGGAAAGCCGGGGCAAGGCCGAAGAGAATCCCGGAGGAAACGGAGAGCAGCACAGTGAACAGGAGGACGCGTCCATCAATGCCCACGTCCTGCAGCCGCGGAATGCTTTTGATTCCCAAAATGTGGATCCACCGCATGCTGAGAAGGCAGATGAAGATTCCCAGCGCGCCACCGCAGAGCGAAAGCAGCAAGCTCTCCGTCAATAATTGACGAACAATGTGCCAGCGGCTCGCTCCCATAGCGGTGCGCACGGCAATTTCCTGCTGGCGCGCCACGGCGCGCGATAGCATGAGGTTGGCGACATTGGCACACGCGATCAGCAGCACAAAACCCACTGCCCCAAGGAGCACCCACAGAGAGCGGCGCACGTTGCCAACAACTTGTTCCAGAAGCGGCACGATGCTAAACGTCAACCCGCCATTGGGAGGGTAGTTCTCCGGAAATTGGCGCCGTAGCCCGGCCGTGATGGTATCCATCTCCGCCTGGGCCTGCGGCAGCGAGACGCCCGGCTTCAGCTTTCCGACTATGTTGTAATCTTCGTGGTCGCGCGCCTGCGACGCGGCGGCCGGAGCCAGAGGCAACGGAACAAAAATGTCGGCCTGCTCGGTCCCGTAGAGCAACGGGAGGACTTCCTGCGACAAAGAGAAGCTCTGCAGAAGGATGCCAACGATTTCATAAGGCTGTCCATTGATGACGACGGACTTACCGATCAGCTGCGGGTCACGGCCGAAACGTCGCGCCCACATTCCGTCTGTCAGGACGGCAGTAGACGGGTGGCCGGGCGAATCTTCGTCGGGCGTCAGCAGCCGACCGAGTGCCGGACGAGCGCCGAGCATTGGAAGAAGATTCGAGGAGACGCGAATGACGCCCACTCGTTCGGGGTCGCCCTGCCCAGTCAAGTTGTAGTCGCCGCCAATTGCGATCGCGACCTGCTCAAACCCATGGTGCCCTGTCTTAATGTCAAAATACTGTGCCGTGGAAAACCAATCCTGGGTGATGTCCAGGCCAGGAGAGCGATTCCACAGGATCACCAATCGGTCCGGTCTGTCATAGGGCAGAGGACGGAAGAGCAACGCGTTCGCAACACTGAAGATGGAGGTGTTCGCACCGATCCCAATCGCCAACGACAATATCGCGGCCAGCGTGAAGCCTGGATTCTTTGCGAACGAGCGAAGAGCGAATCGAATGTCCTGCATCCACGTGTTCATTGGGGCGTCATCCTAGCATAGCGAACGGTCCGTTAATACAATTGGACGTCTCGGAAAGGAAAATGGTGGGGCGCGATATTGACTGTACGATTTCGAGTGTCATGCCGCGCGGACTGCTCGGAAGGGTTCATTTCGAGTAACCGCCGTATGCCCCCATCGCGCAAACGTTGGCGACTCCCACCCTTCGCAAACTGCGCGAAGGATGGGGCACCCTCATGGTTGCCGGCGCGTACGAGATCAAAACCTTCGTCCACTGTTCCTTGTCTCAACGCTTCATCTTTTCTCGCTCACGGTCCAAAACGGGGACTTCGTCGCTACGAACTCAACCGGCACGTTCTTCACGAATCCCTTCAACCAACGCGTGCATTCCTCCATGCCAGACTGCTCGCTCGGAACATGTCCAATCACGATCAACGCTTTATTGCGTCCCTGAGTGACTGCGTCGGCCGCATATTCGACGGTCTCCCATTCGCGTGTTTCTCCCACCAGCAACACTTGGACATCATCCCGCTCGAGTGCGTGCGTCTCTCTCTCGAATCCCGCGGCTCCTGGACTAAACCCCACCTTGGTCACCTTCATCTCTGGCTCGCCGACCACGCGCACGACGGGCGAGTCGAGTTTGTTGGCCAGTTCCGCCGCCAATTTCTTGACCGTGGTCTCGGGCATAACAAATAGATACTGGTTTTCCGGAATCTGGAATTTCTCCCAGCCGAGGGCATGCACCATTCCGGCTTCGATCCCATCGGGCTGACGCAGGTGCCAGTGATCGTGAAACCGCCATACGACCATTCCATGCTTTTCAATGAACGCGCGTTTCTCCGCCCAGACGGGATCGTTTTCGGGCATGCCTTCAGGCTTGTCCAGGTGCGCGTAGAAAGTCGGCTCGTGGGTGATGACGAAATTTAGTCCTTTTGCCGACGCACGTTGCAGGACATCCATCGTCGCCATCATCGTCACTGCAATTCCCGTGACTGCGGTGTCGGGGTTCCCCGCTTTGAACGTGTCTACGGTTTGCTGTTTCCATTCCACGCCGACCTGCTTCTGTATCTCCGCAACCACTTCGCGGGCGGTGATTCGCTGTTGCTGCGCGGTCGTTTGCGCAACAGCGCCGAGCACGATCGACATCAGAATCCAACAATGGGCTATTTTCGTATTCACGGTTCTGCCTCGGGCGACCATGTTAGCAGGGTGCTCCTGGGGGATCGAAAGGCGTCAACCACGAAGGACACTAAGGTTCACGACTCTGGGCGCGAAATCGTAGACGATGGGATTAGAGTCCCGCGCTTCCATCGCGGAAGTGTGAGTCGCTTGCCAGGCTGTGGCCCTGAAACGCCAAGATGGCCAGAGGCGGACTATGAGCTTGTTAGTGCACCGTCTGCGTCACCGATGCTGAGCTGCCGGCAATGTTCGAGTTGGCGCTGTACGTTGCAGTGACCTTGCTCGTGCCCCCAGCCAACGTGGTGGTCGTGAATTTGGCTTTCCCGCCGCTGAGTTGCGCCGTTCCGAGCACGGTCTTCCCCAAGCGAACGTCACCGGCCCTGCGGGTTTGGCCGTCGGCGACGTAATCTTAGCAGTGAAGGTCACCGCTTGACCTGAGGTCGAAGGATTCGGCGAAGAGGTGAGCGTGGCAGAACTGGTGGCTTGCGTGACCAAGCTGCGGCAAATTCGGGAAGATATCACTAAGATCGTCGCGCGTTGACTTATCCCCCGTTAGAAGCCCGGCGGACGCTCTCCTACCACGCCGAATGCTTGTTCCAGGGCGAGGCCCGCGTTGACCATCGTGCCTTCCTCGAACAGCTCGCCGATCAGCGTCACTCCGTGCGGAACGCGGCGTGGGGGGTTGAACGTCGGCAGAGGATGAGCCGGGTCGGGAGCCCAGTCGCTGCGGGCCTTCGCGACTTTAACGAATCCTGCACGCAGCACTAACGCGGGATGGCCGGTGAAGTTTGTAATGGTCAGCATTTCGTCGCGGACCGAGGGAACCAACAACAGATCGACTTGCGAAAAAAGGCGCGCCATTTCTTCGGCGACTTTACGACGGAGACGATCGGCCTGCACGAAGTCGACCGCTGAGAGAAATCTCGCCTGGCGGAAGATGTTGGGCCAGGCATCGGGGACTTGGGCTTTGAGTTCGCGGAGTCCTCCGCCAAGTGTCAATTCTTCGAAGGCCGCCGCGCCTTCCGCGAACAGAATAAGGTTAAGCGAATCGTAGGGCCAGTCGGGAATCGATACCTCGACGGGAACCATGCCCACCTTCCTCACCACGTCTACTGCAGCGCGATCGACTTCTGTGGCGGGATTCTCCTGCATCCACTTGGGGAAGTAGCCAACGCGCAGGCCCGCTATACTCGCCGACGCGTCGAAATCGAGATGGCTTGGCACGCTGTCGACATCGCCAGCGTCGGGGCCGGTGATCGCGTGCAGTACGAGCATGGCGTCTTCGACGCTGCGGGTCATGGGGCCAAGTTTGTCGAGGGACCAGCAGAGAGTCATGGCACCCGTGCGCGCAACGCGACCGTAGGTTGGGCGCAGTCCAGTGATGCCGCAACGCATCGATGGACTAATGATGCTGCCGCCGGTTTCGCTGCCGATGCTGAATCCGACTAAACCAGCGGCGGTGGCAGCACCAGGGCCGGCGCTCGATCCGGACGAGGCTTCCTCGAGCAGCCACGGATTCATCGTCTGACCGCCGAACCAGATGTCGTTGAGCGCGAGGGCTCCGAGGCTGAGCTTTGCTACCAGCACTGCGCCGGCTTCGCGCAGACGCTTCACCACCACGGCATCTTCAGCGGGGACGCGATTGCGGAAGGGCTCTGCGCCGTATGTAGTCAGAATGCCAGCGGTATCGAGCAGATCTTTTCCGCCCCACGGAATGCCGTGCAGCGGTCCGCGATATTTGCCGGCAGAAATTTCTTCGTCGGCTTGCTTGGCCTGCTTCAGCGCCAGGTCGCGAGTCAGGGTGATCACGCAGCGCAGCTTGGGATCGAAATGCTGCAGTCGCTTCAGGTAGATGTTCGTGAGGCGCTCGGAGGTGAGCTTGCGTGTTTCGATCCAGCGCGAGAGTTGCGTGACTGTCGCGAATGCGATGTCCTCATCGCGCGCGGGCAGCGGGCCGGGATCGATTGAGCTGCGTACGAAGCGGTCGTGCTCTGGACCGGATTTCTGGCCAGGGAGGATTGGATCCCAGCGCGTGGCAGGAGCGATTGTTGTGGGCAACGCGAGGTTTGCGCGGGCCGGTGCGCCGCTCATAAAGGGCGGCCATTGTCTTGCGCCAGCTGTCGGCGGCCACCGTGCGCTCGGCGGGAGTCATTTCAAACTGGACAAGCTTTTCGGCCTCGGCGAAGGTTGTCGCGGACACTTCCGGCCCAACGGCCGGGCCTGCGCCGAAGGCCGGTGGGGCGCCGGGGGGGAGATCAGCAGGATTTTGTTGCGCCGTATTTTGCCCTTGGAGCGCGGCCGACGCTCCCAAGATTCCCATCGATGTGATTGTCAGAAATTGCCTGCGCGATTTCGCCATGAATCCTCCGCGGGGTATTTTAGCTGCTATCGCTTGAGCAGTTGCCATCGTGCGCGGAGCAATGGGGAGAGTTTATTTCAAAGGCGTTAACCACTAAGGACACTAAGGTTCACGATGCAAAACGACTAGCGCTGACGGCTTTTCCCCCAACGGGGCATTCGGCATGGATTACATTTCCTCGGCGTCATAACCTAGGCAGGCGATTGCACGATCGGTGCTAGTTTTTGCGCCGGCCTCTCCACATGATCAATGACGAGGATTTCCTTGGGGACTTCGTGCGGCTCCAGTTTAAGGCCAAGCTGGTCGGCAACGGCAGCAAGGATCAGTTCCCTGGAAGATTCCGCTGCCGAGGAGTTCTCGCTTCCTTGCTGGCCCTCAGCCGAGACCGGCCATTGCAGCGTCACGTCGTAGTGGTTCGCAAGGCCAGTCTTGTCGATAACGCTGCGGCCTAGTTGATCGGACAAAAGGCTCGCTAGCGTTGCGATTGGAACCTCGCGGCCTGTGATGTGTCCGTTTCCAACTTGAATCACGCGGCCTTGGGCCTCCGCGTCGCCGGGCAATGACTGTTGCAGCTTCGGGCCATTCTCCGCGAGGACAAGGTCATAGACGGGAACGGCTCGGGTGTCGTGGTGAACCACCAGCTTGAAGCGGTCGGCCAAGAGCGCCTGCATCATTTGCCGCTGTTCGAAATCGGCCTGCTCAGAACCCAGTCTCTGCAGATTCTCAACTGCGGATTTGTCCACCTTCGCCTGAACATCATATCTTTCCGAGTCGAGCCAGCTCGGCCCTCCATGAATCTGATCCGCTTCGATGTCATACGCGTGGCGAATCAGCATCTGCAGACTCTCGTTCTTTACCGTTAACTCGCCGGGGCCGAGCTTTAGGCCCTGCGCTTGCAACCCAGATTTGTCGGGCTTGATCGAAACGGTCGTGTAGGAAGGAACGCCCACGGGGGTCTTCTCCGCGGAGGACTGAGCCCAGCTTCGGTTTGCCAAACAAAAGAACGTCGCCGCGACGGCCAGCAAGGCAGCACAGCACTTGCGATGGGACATGACGGACCTCTTTGAGGCGGCTAAGTGGTTCCGGCAGGACGTCGGAACTCTGGTGAGTGAGAATCCGAATGCCTGCCGGAAGTTGCCTTGCTCCAAAGATGATCTGCCGTTAGTTTTGCGTGGGCTCCGCCGGCTTCTCGGCGTGGTCGATGACGAGAACTTGCATGGGACCTTTCTGCGGTTCCAGCTTCAGGCCCAGCTGCTCCTGGATCGCAGCTAAGAGCGACGACGCGGAAGCATCGGATACAGGG
Organism: uncultured Acidobacteriaceae bacterium; assembly: GCA_963832015.1. Lineage (GTDB taxonomy): Bacteria > Acidobacteriota > Terriglobia > Terriglobales > Acidobacteriaceae > Sulfotelmatobacter. Next base: position 72,300 of record CAWHSR010000003.1, on the reverse strand, counting down.
GCGTTGAATGTGCCACCGCCGCTCGCATCTGACGTCCAATTCAAGCTGAAGTCGTAGTTGCCGGTGAGGCCGGTCTTATCTACTACGACGGTGCCCAGCTGGCGTGAGAAATGCGATGCCATGTCCGAGGTAGACATGCCGCGGGCTTCCAACCCAGCCTGACTGCCGTTGAGCTTGATCCGGAATGATTTATTCATGGGGATCCCGTCCGGGCCTTTGACTGGAGCAGGGTAACTGCTGGCGGCCTTTGCGGGCTGAAGCTTCGGCCCATCGTCGCCCACAACGAGAGCATAGGTCGACAGCTCTCTGCTATCGGGATGCAGCGCCAACTTGAAGCGCTCTGCCAAAGCCGCCCGCAGTAGCCGCTGGTTTCGAATCCTGCTCTGCTCCAGGCTCTGCTCGATGCTCGTGCCGCTGGGCGGCGCGGATTTGTCATCCTCAGGCCCGATTTGGAGATCGAACGGTGCGGTCTTGATCCAATCCGGACCTCCCATGATCTGGTTGGCCTGGACTCCATAGGCCTCTTGAAGGAGCGCCTGGAGAGTCGTATTCATCGCTTTGAATCCGGTGGGCGAGTACATCATTCCCACTCGATGGGCCTCGCCGCCGGCGCCCGATTTGACCATGAGTTCGACGTTGGAGGCACTCGCGCCCGCAGTCGCGGCCTGCTCTTGCGCCCGCATTTTCGGCGCGTTGACCAGGCCGAACACGAGCGGCAGAGCCAGAGCGAGAACGCCTGCCGAACTCAGCAACAGCTTTTTCCCGAAATCCAGTTTCCGAGCAATTCGTTCCGTCATGATGTACACCATCCTTCTTTTAAGATCGGATCCAGTCACCCCAGAGACACAAGCCAGCGGAGATCCCACGCAGAATTCACACACTTTCAAAATGCTCTCGGCGTAGACCTGCCGTTCGCTGCCCAGTTCCACGACTTCTTCGTCGCAGGCGCGCTCGCGCTCTTCGACCATGCGCGCTCCCAGCCACCAGACCAGCGGATGGAACCAGAACAGCGCTTCGACCACCATGTGGAGAGCAGCCGCCAGATTGTCGCGACGGCGCACGTGCCACAGTTCATGCGCGAGAATTGCTTCCAGGTGCGCATCTTCCAGATGTTTCGAGATGCCTTCAGGCCAGATCAGGACCGGACGGAGGATGCCGAAGATTCCCGGCTCCAGAGATGCGCGCGACAACGCAAGGTCAATCGGCTTGCGGGCACCGGCCTTGCGCTCCAGACGGCGCAGGGTCACGGCTTCGCGTCCCTCGTGCAACGGTGCTGACTCTCGCAGAGCGGCGGAGATACGTCGCCAGCGCACGCACCATGCGAGAAGGACGATCACGAATCCGCAGAACCACGCGGCGACCAGCAATGCCGGAAGCCAGTGGAGCAGACTCGGTGCAGCCGCTGCCGGCGCGGCTTGAGCAATCGCCGGAATCGCTGTGTCGGGCACCGAGAACGGCTGGCTGATCGCTTCCACAGCGACGTACAAACCTCCATCCGCTGCCGGCGAAGCGTGGGACCATGCGAGATAGGTGCCGATGCTGACCAGCAGCGAAAACGGAATCAGGAATTTCACCGAAGCCGCCAGCCACAGCCAATAGCGGGCGCGCGCGTGATTCTTGCGCAGCACGAACGTGAGCAATCCAGCAGCGGCAGCGAATAGCGTCGACTGCCACAGGTGATTGCCCAGGGTCGGGGCCAGGTCTCTCCACATCGCAGACGTATTGAGTGCGGACAAGTATGCAAAGGTCATTTTGATTTGTCCTTTCTCTCCAACTTGCGGAGGGTCCTTTCGGCTTCCTTTACATCCCCGAGCGTGAGTTGGCCCGATTCGATTAGATGCGCCATGACCGGTTGCGTGCGGCCCCCGAAGAGGGCCAGCAGGTCGTCGATCAATTTACGTTGCGCGGAATCGCGCGAGACCGCGGCTTCGAAGATGTGGAAGTTGCCGACCTTCTTCACGCGGCGCACCGCCTTCTTAGCCTCCAGGCGATAGACCGTGGTCTGCACGGTCGTGTATGCGGGCCTGCCTTTTTCCGGGAAAGCTTCCTGAATCTCACGGATAGAGGCCTCGCCCCGGTTCCAGAGAGTTTCCATGATTTGCAGTTCGAGCTTGGCTAATTTCGGTCCGGGCATTTCATCTCCTACCGACGTATGCATTACTACTACAAGAGTAGTTTTCGTGTCAAGGGTTATTTCAGACCCGAAAACTTTGTCGAGGCCTGTCCGCGAGATCCCTTGCCGGGTTGAACTCGCTGGATTTCACCTGGCGGGCGGCGTGCTCATGCCGCGCTTTCGGGCTCTTGGGCTCTCCCTGCACGCCATCGGCACCGTGGCTCTCGGAGGCGGAATTTATCTCGCCGGCCAGATCTTCAATCTCCAGGAACATTGGCCGGGCGGGATACTCTTGTGGGCAATCGGTGCAGTGCTTTCGTGGCTGGTGCTGCGCGACTGGCTTCAGCCACACTGAGTGCGCTGCTCATCCCGGCATTGATCGCCTCGGAGTGGAGCGTACGAACCGGCCACTACAGGGACATGGATCGCCTGCTCTTTGAGTTCCTCGTCTTGTTGTCGATTACGTATTTGAGCGCACGGCGTCCAGGAGCGGACTCCTATTTTCGGCGCGCCCTGGTCTGGGTGGGAGGACTGGGAGTGCTTCCCATCTGCGCGGCTCTGGCGATGCTCCCCGAACCCTTCTTCGGTCGCACGTCGCTCCCGCTTCCGTTTTCTCTGAACGCCGCCGGACTGCTGATGGCCTTCGCCCTTCCCTTACTGGCCGCTTATTTTCTGCGCGGCAAGGCGGCGGTGTGGAACGTGGGCTACGCGGTGTGGGTATATGTGATCGGTCGCCTCGATGATCGCAATCTGTTTGAGAACCTGAGCCTTCACTTCCTAATGTGCGCTCGCCTCCGTGGGGCTGGTAGTTTGGGGTCTGCAGGAAAACCGCCGCGAGCGCATCAACGTCGGCGTGGCGGGATTTGCCTTCACCATCATGGCCTTTTATTTCTCCAACGTGATGGGCAAACTGGACCGCTCAGCCGCTCTCATCGCCTTCGGAGTTCTCTTCCTGCTCGGAGGATGGCAACTGGAGCAATTGCGCCGCAAACTGGTCGCGCGCACCAGAACAGCCCCGACTGCGACAGGAGGCATGGCGTGAAACCCCTTGCCAAGGCTGCTGTCGTCGCGCTGATTCAGATCCTGATCGTCTCTTCGCTCGGGGCCAAGTTGCTGTATGACCGGCGCACGCGTCCGCAGGCGTGGTTCTTGGCGGAGAAATACGATCCAAACCTCCCCATTCGAGGACGCTACGTCAGCATGCAGGTCACGGTGAGTGACCCGCGCTCGCAGGGGGAAATCTCCAAGCAGTGGATGGGCCAAACGCCACCCGGCGGCTTGAACAGTTTTGAACACTGGTGCGGCTCGATTGTGTTGCGCAACGGAACGCCCACCGCGGAGTTGGACAACAGTCCGGCGTGGGATTGCGCAAACTTGAGTTTCGCTTACTGGCCAGGAAATGGCCCCAGCCGGTTGCGGGTCAACCAGCCGATTCTATTTTTCATCCCCGACACTGCGAAGGACCCTACCGTCCTGTCGAGGGGCGACCAGTTGTGGGTACAGGCCACGGTTCCGCGCAACGGGCCGCCGCGGCCGATCGCGCTGGGCGTGAAGAAGGCGGGCGAAACGAACATCCAGCGGTTGAATCTGAACTAGTTCTTCTCTTTGGAACTTCTTTGTGCTGTCAACCTGAGGTCTGCGCTTTTTGCAGACCGAAGGATCTATGCAGTGCCGGCCAGTTGCATAGATCCTTCGCGCAAAAAGCGCGCTCAGGATGACACAAACTTTGGAGCGCGTAAAAGACGTTCATGCGAAGAGGAGCCGACTCTTCACTTCGTCCACTGGTCCACCCAATCGTTGACCGTCTTGTACCACAGCCGCGAATTCTGCGGCTTCAGCACCCAGTGGCCTTCGTCGGGGAAATACAGCATCTTCGACGGGACGCCTTCCATCTGCAGCGTGGTGAAAAGCTGGAAGCCTTCGCTCACATCGAGGCGGTAGTCGCGCTGGCCGTGGATGACCAGCGTCGGCGTCTTGAAATTCTTGGCGTACTGGTGCGGCGACCACTTCTGGTATCCTGCGCGATTGTCGTAGGGAGTGCCTTTGAACTCCCAGTTGTTGAACCAGAGTTCTTCGGTCGTCCCCCACGCGGATTCGGCGTTGAACATGCCGTCGTGCGACACCAGGCACTTGAAGCGGTCGGTGTGGCCGAGGATCCAGTTGATGGCGTATCCGCCGTAGCTGGCGCCCAGCGCGCACTCGCGCGTCTTATCTATAAACGGGTAGGTTTGCTCGGCGTAGTCGAGGCCCTTCATCAGGTCTTCATACGGAGCGCCGCCCCAGTCGCCGTTGATGGCGTCGATGAACTTCTGCCCGTATCCGGTCGAGCCGTGGAAGTTGATCATGATGACGACGTATCCGTTGGCCGCGAACAGTTCGGGATTCCAGCGATAGCTCCAGTCGTCTCCCCAGGCGCCCTGCGGGCCGCCGTGGATGAGGAACTTCACGGGATATTTCTTCGAGGCATCGAAGTTCGGCGGCTTGACCAGGAAGCCTTCGACCCTGTCGTTGTGGGCGCCGGTGAACCAGAAGGATTCGATCGGAGACATGGCGACCTGAGAGAGGACTCCGCGATTGAAATCAGCCGCAACCGAGGGGTCCTCACCAACGATCCCTTGATTTATGACGCCTCCCTTGTCAAGTCTTGCTCGTGACTGGGCCATGTACTCTTCGGTCTTACTCACATCCAAGCGAACAATTCGGTTCGGGAACGCAATTCCCATCTGCGTCAGGAATAGGTTGCGTCCGTCTGGTGTGAATGCGGGATCGTCAAATGTGCCATCGAAAATGCTCGTAATGCGGAAATCGAATCCGACACGAAATAGCTGGACATGGCCGTCCTGCTCAGCGGTGAAGTAGATCGCTTTTGAGTTCGGCAGCCAAGTGTAGGTTCCCACCCAGCGATCGAAATCTTCCGTCAGCTTCTTCTTCTCGCCCGTCTTGCGGTCGTAGAGCATCAGGCGGAAGCGGTCGCTCTCGTATCCCGGACGCTGCTGGGCGCGGTAGGCGATGTAGCGGCCATCGGGCGAATAGAGCGGCGACGTGTCGCTGGCGGGGTTGTCAGCGGTGATGTTCTTGGTTTTGGCCAAAACCTGAGCGGGCGAGTCGCCCGCTCCCACACTGATCGGGACGATCCACAGGTCGTTGTTGGTGGAAGCCGCCGGATTCTTGTCGTGATTCGAGGCGTAGCAAATCTCCTGCCCGTCGGGCGAGAAAGCATAGTCATCCTGCCCGCCAAGCGAGAACACTGGGGCGTCGTAATCGCCGGGCGTGAGGTCGCGTTGGATCTTCACAAACGAATATTTCGCGGCCTTCGATTTCTCCGGGGGTCGGCAGTTCGGTCGGAACGACGAAAATGTGGCTGCGCTTGCCTTCCTTGTACGCGTTCCAGTGGCGATACAGCAGGTGATCGAAAATCAGGGCTTTGACCTTCGACTTTTCGTGTTCCTCCACTTTCCTCTGGTTGCAGCTTGCCTCGTCCGCAGGCTCGCCGTCACATTGGGGATATACATCGGAAGTGAAGAGGATGTTCTTGCCATCAGGTGACCATAATTCACCGCCGGCTTCGGTCGCAACGGAGGTGAGCCGATGCGCCGCCGTCACATTTCCCGCCATACCGTCGAATTCCGCTATCCAAACCTGCGATCCCCCTTCCTTCGTTGAGAGAAACGCGAACCGCTTCCCATCCGGCGCCCAGCGCGGGCGGTCGGCGTCCTGATCGGCGATGAGGATGCGTTCTGCAGACGAAGAGGCTGCCGAGCTTTGCTTGGCCGGCCGGCCGGGGGCGGCCGTCCCTACATGGTCCAGTGGGACGATCCAGATGTGCGGGGTCTTCGTGTTGGCTTCGAGATCGACGTCGACCACGCTGAAGATCACCCACTTGCCGTCGGGCGAGACCTGCGGATCGCCGACGCGCTTCAGCTTCATCATGTCGTCGAAGGTGAAGGGATGCTTGGCTTGCCCCAGAGCGGGGAGCGTGAAAGCAAAAACAATAAGGGAGAGAAGAAGACGGCGCATGAAGGCCTCCTGCGGCAAACGGATGAGTGTAGCAGGGGGGAGCGGGTGGCTTCTAGCTTCTAGCTTTGAGCTTCGAGCCCCCAGGTGCACGCTTACCCTCACTCCCTGTCATCCTGAGGACTGCGGTTTTTGCAGGCCGAAGGATCTATGCACTCACCGGCGAGTTGCACAGATCCTTCGGCGGGCAAAAGGCACCCGCCTCAGGATGACAGTGCCTTGATGAGAGTGCCTTTTAGATCTGATGGATGACGGGCGACAACATCCGGCAACCTCTTTCCCACTTCAGCATCCAACTGAGTGGCAGAACTGCAGCACCCTTCCCTCCGGCCTCACTGAGCGGAGAGGGGTTGGAGGGTTGGGTCGCCGCGGTGTGCTTCCGTAGAGTCGTAGCTTGCTGCGTCTCTTCTCTGCTCGCTGCGTTTTAGTAGCTGCCTGGCCCACCCGGACCTGGCAGCCGACGTTGTCAGCGACGCCTCTACGAAGCCTCTCGCAATCCGTTAAACTAGACATATGAAATCAGTATTTGTTCGTTTTCTGCTATGCCTGACTGTGCTGGCCTGCGGACTGGCGGGGCGTCCCGCCCGCGCGCAGGAAGGCCCGCTAGACAGCGCTTCCCCGGCCGGCACCACCCCCGAGGAGATCATCAAGCGCTTCGCCGCCAAGGAAACGGAATTTGCCAAGGCGCGCGACCAGTACACCTACCGGCAGGACGTGAAGGTTGAGACGCTGGATGGCAGTACCGTGACTGGGGAGTATCACGAAGTCTACGACGTGATGTTTAACGACCAGGGCAAGCGGATCGAGAATGTGGTGTTCGCGCCGCAGTCCTCGCTCGAACAGGGCGGACTCTCCATGGACCAGGGCGACTTCGAAGACATCCGGCACCGCATGCCGTTTGTGCTGACCGAGGCGGACCTGCCGGAATACAACATCCTTTATGTGGGCCAGCAGCAGGAAGATGAAGTCCACTGTTATGTCTTCGACATAGCCCCGAAAGAGATTGTGGGCAAGAAGCGCTATTTCCAGGGACGCATCTGGGTCGATGACCACGATTTTCAGATCGTGAAAACTTATGGCAAGAGTGTTCCCGACATCCACAAGAAGCACAGCAACGAAGAGAATCTTTATCCCAAATTCACGACGTGGCGACAGCAGGTTGACGGACAGTACTGGTTCCCTGTCTACACACGAGCCGACGACGAACTACACTTCAAGCTGCAAGACATCCACATCCGCGAAATCATCAAGTACGAGGACTACAAGCGGTTCGGCGCGAAGTCCACGATTCTGTTCGAAGGCAAGCAAATTCCGAAGAGCGATCAGAAGCCTGATCAAACGCCGCAGCAGCAACCGCCGGACCAGAAGAAGCCGCAGTAGGGCAAGGTTTCAAAGTTTCAAGGTTTCAGAGTTTCAAGGTAGAACCGAACGCTTGCGGCGAACCGCATCGAGCAGTCGGTTTAAGAGCCCGAGGACTTGGTAGATGTCTTGATCTAGCGTCTGCTGCTGGTTCGGATTGAGATACGCCAGATCGAGGGCGATGTCGAGCTGTGTATCCATCTCCAGCAAAGAGCCGCGTGCTTGTCCGAGAAAATGCCAGAACTCACCGGCGGTGAGCCTACCTTGTCCTTCCGCGATATTCGACGGCACCGAGACAGCAGCCCGTCTGAGCTGAGAAGTCAGTCCGTAAGTCTCGCTTCTGGGGAACTGTTCAGTGGATCGATAGACATGAACAGCCAAAGCTTTAGCCTTCTGCCAGACCAGCAATTCACGGTAGGTGCGAGCCACTGCTGAGTCTAGGTTTCAAGGTCGCAACGTTTCAAGCTCTCATGTGCAGAAAGGAACTGAGCGATTCCCACTTTGAAACCTTGAAACCCTGAAACTTTGAAACCTTAGTAGAAGAGATACTTTCTCCACTTATCATCCGACCGTCCCATCAGACGCATGATGTGTCGGCTGGTGTGCAGGTTGAAGGCGCGGGGTTCGCGCATCAGCTTCATACCGGCTTCGACGGGAGACTGGTTTCCCTTGCGGCGGTTGCAGGCGTGGCAGCAGGCGACCAGATTTTCCCAGGTGGACGAGCCTCCGCGGGAGCGCGGGATCACGTGGTCGAGCGTGAGTTCCCCGGACGGTAGCACGGTGGCGCAATACTGGCAGGTGTTGCGGTCGCGCAGCAGGATGTTCTTGCGCGAGAGCGCGCGGCTCTGGTGCGGAATGCGCCGGTACTCCAGCAAGCGGATCACCGAGGGCAAGCGCATGGCCACCCGAGCTGAGTGCAGAAAGTGTCCGTTCTCTTCCTCGGTCATAGCCACGCCCTTGAGCACGAGGACCAGGGCACGGCGGGCGGCGCAGACATTGATGGGCTCGTAGGATGCGTTCAGCACGAGGACGGGGGCGAGCAAGGCATGGCCGTCCCCGGGCCGGTGCATGGCCGCCGGCGCGAACAGGCCGGCGGTGTGCCGGGATCCTGCATCGTGATGCTCCATCCTCAGTGACATAAAATCATCCCAAGTTTCAAGGTTTCAGGGTTTAAAAAACACAAAGCTCAGGCCCCGACTTTGAAACCTTGAAACTCTGAAACTTTGAAACCTTCTTCCTCGCCTTCAACCCGCTCATCCACCACGTACTTAGATGCCAACTTCAGGGTGCGCGCTACCGTCACAACCCATACCTGGCGGGCTCCGGTGCGGCGCAGCACACGCGCGCATTCCGTCGCGGTGGTGCCGGTCGTACAGACATCATCCACGAGAAGCACGTCGCGGCCAGTGACTTCGTCGGCACACGACACGGCAAAGGCTCCGCGCAGATTTTCGCGACGCTGGTGGCTGGTCAGTCCTGTCTGCGAGTGCGTGTCGCGAGTACGCTGCAGGAGGTCGAGAGACAGCTGCAAACGTTCCGGAGCCGCGTATGACTTCAGGGCTTCCCGCGCGATCAGTTCCGCCTGATTGAATTCCCTTTGGCGATGCTTGGACTTATACAAGGGCACCGGGACGACCAGGATCGGCTGCTGGTCATACAATCCGCGCTCAAACATGCCGTGCTCAAAATCAGGCTCGAGTGCGGTCCAGGCCTGCGCCAGCATGCGTCCCAAGACCTTGGCGGCGGGGCGTACACCGTTGTACTTGAGCAAGTGAATCAACTCGCGCAGCCCACCCTCATAGCTGCCGTAGGCTACGGCCCGCTCAAATGGACGGTCGATGCGGCGGCACACGGGGCACCGGCGCAGGCCCTCGGGATCGGTTTCCGCGTAGGAGGAAAGCACACGCTCGCCGCAAATGGAACACATCTTGCCGCGGACCGGGAGAACGCGAGACAGGCAATTGGGGCAGGCGGGCAGCCGCGAAATATTCAGAAGAGATTCCCCGCAAAGGCGGCAATCGGAAGAAAACAGAACGGAGAAGAGACTTTCGGCAGCTTGGCGAATCCAGCTTGGGTCCGCCCCAACATCATCAACCCTGACTCGTCCGAGACCGGACGAAGTCTTCTGCAACACAATAGGAGGCCCTGACACTCCCGCACTGGCCTGGCTAGCCCGGATTCGGTCCTCACTACTGCTGAAGACGGCCTCCTCATCATCGCGCGAACACAAAACCGCCGCGGACCATCGATCCTACAACACTAGCAGTATAGCGGTGATACCGTCCGCTAGGCAACGTTGCGGTTGGACGTAGGCGCCGGATGCTTTCCCGGCATGATCCGGGGCGCGTCCGAAAGCCGTTCGCGCACCTGGGTAAAAATCAGCCGGTAGTCCCGCCGGAAGCATTCTCCGCAGCGCACCGGCTTCAGCAGAAACAGCGGCAAGACGAAGCGCTCCGTCAACGTACGACGACGCGACTTGAACCCTACTTCGCTACCACAATCACGACAACGGTACGAGGGAATCACAGGCGTATCGGAGGAATCGTTCATTTGGCACCTCTGAAATGACGGACAACGAAGGGGCGGATGACAGATTGACCCTATTTTACACCAGGAGGGATGATGGGCTCAATTCATTCGGGATAGCAACTTTGATGCTGATTTCATGGGCCTAACGCGAAAAAGGCAACTGACAAGACCTTCAATTTGGACAGGGTTACAGATGAACCTTGGGACTCAATGCGCGGCCCACGTGTGCTTAATCTCGGGTGGATGCAGCAAGGTTTGCATGACCACGCAATACTGCTCCGTCTTCGCCTGCAACGCGGTTAACTGGTCTTTCGTCGCCTTCGGAGCACGGATATCGAAGATCACACGAATACTCTGAAATCCGACCGGGACTTCCTTCGATAGGCCCAGAGTGCCTTGCAAGTCGAGATCGCCTTCAACCCTGACATCGATGCCCTCGGTCGGAATTCCCATGGCCGCGGCCACCATTTGGCAAGTGATCTGTGCGCAGGCAGCCAGCGCGCCCAAGAGCAGGTCGCCGGAACAAGCGCCGGTCCCTGCTCCGCCAACCCCTTTGTGCGCCTGCGCGTTGTAGATCGCCCGGCCCAAGTCGATCGAGCAGGAGATGGGTGCATCGGACTGCTTGCCGTGCGCGGTCAGAGTGATCCGGGAACTTGTTGGGTCCTGGCGGTACTGATCTTTCAGCGGCCGTTGCACCGATCGAATATCCACGAATCGCCTCCGAAATCTGGGGTATTATAAACGGACCCCGGGGCTTGCCGCCGAGCCGATCGCGGCACAAATCTAGAATTCAAAAAATATTCGCGCAGCGTCGGCCAATCATTTCTGGTATGCCGGTCCGCCGCGACAGCAAAGTTGATGAACCTGCCGCTCACGCCAGATTCCGCGCCCTCCACCCTTTCGCCGGGAACGCGCTTCGGGATTTACGAGATCCTTCAGCAACTGGGCGCCGGCGGCATGGGCGAGGTGTACCGCGCCAAGGACACTCGCCTCAACCGCGAAGTCGCCATTAAGACGCTTTCCCTGGACCGCCTGTCGCAACCGGAAGCTCTGGCGCGCTTAGAAAAGGAAGCCCGTTCCGCCTGCGCGCTCAACCATCCAAACATCGTCACGATTTATGAATTGGGGCAGGTGAACGGCACGCGCTACATTGCGATGGAGTTGGTGGATGGCGAGACGGTGCGACAGATGCTCTCTTCTGGCCCCATTCCCTTTCGCAAGGCGGTCACCATCGCGGTTCAGATTGCGGAAGCTCTTGCCAAAGCGCACGAAGTTGGCCTCGTACATCGTGACTTGAAGCCCGAGAACTTGATGGTTTCTGGCGGAGACACGGTCAAGGTGCTGGACTTTGGTCTGGCAAAACTGGCGGCGGTGAACCGGACCGAGGCTCCGGATGCTTCGACCACGACGATCACCGAAGATGGAGCAGTGATGGGGACCGTCGGCTACATGTCGCCGGAACAGGCAACGGGCGGCGAAATTGATTTTCGTTCCGACCAATTCTCGTTCGGGTCCGTCCTGTTCGAAATGGTTACCGGATTTGCCGCGTTCCGCAAAGCGAGTCACGCCGAAACGTTGGCGGCGATCCTGCGCGATGAGCCCGAGCGCCTCGGCCCAAGAATGCTGCACGCGCCCGCTCCCTTCATTTGGATCGTGGAGCGCTGTCTGGCAAAGGATCCGAAAGATCGTTATGCCTCCACCCGGGATTTAGCGCGCGACCTGATCGCGGTGCGCGACCGGCTGGCCGAATCGCCGGCCCGACTTTCGGAGCCTCGCCCCAACAACCTGCCCATGCAGCGCACCGCGTTCATAGGACGCGAACGCGAGGAGGTGGCTCTGCGACAACTCTTGAGTCGTGCGGATGCGCGACTCGTGACCCTCACGGGTCCGGGCGGCATCGGGAAGACGCGCCTCGCCCTGCAGGTAGCGGCGGAAATCGCAGGCGAGTTCCCCGGCGGCGTGTGCTTCGTCCCTCTGTCCGCAGTCGAAGAACATGGTTTGATCGCTACCACAATCGTGCAGGCATTGGGAGTGCGCGAGGTTGCTAATCAGTCTCCGCAGGAGAGCCTCAAAGAATACTTGGGCGGACTGAACCAGCCGGTGATGCTGTTGCTCGACAACTTTGAGCATCTCATCGCAGCCGCGCCGGTGATCGCGCAGTTGCTCACGATCGGACCACAACTCAAAATCCTGGTCACGAGCCAGGCTCCGCTTCACGTTTATGGTGAACATGAATTCCCGGTGCCGCCACTCGCGCTACCCGATCCGAAGTCCATGCCTCCGCTAGAAGCGCTCTCGCGCCTTCCGGCGGTCGCGCTCTTTGTCGAGCGCGCCCGGGCCGTGAAGCACGAGTTTGTGCTGACGAAAGAAAATGCGCCGACGGTGGCGGCGATCTGCGCCCGCCTCGATGGCCTGCCTCTCGCCATCGAACTGGCAGCGGCGCGCATCAAGCTGCTTTCGCCGCCTTCGATGCTGACGCGTCTGGAAAGCCGCTTAAGCCTTTTGACTGGCGGCGCGCGGGATCTGCCCAGCCGGCAACAAACGCTTCGCGGCACGGTGGACTGGAGCTATGGCCTGCTCAATCCCGAGGAACAAACTTTGTTCCGCAGGCTTGCGGTGTTCACCGGCGGCTGCACCCTGGAAGGCGTGGAGGCAGTGTGCGACACCAAGGGCGACCTGGGGATCGACGTGCTCGACGGCATGACGTCCATGGTGGACAAGAGCCTGACGCAGCACGTGGAGCAGGCCGATACAGAAACGCGCTTTCGCATGCTTTCCACGATTCGGGAGTACGCTCTCGAACGTCTCACCGAGAGCCAGGATGAGGCGACAACTCGTCGCGCCCATGCAGCCTACTACCTCGTGCTCGCTGAAGAAGGCGCCCAGGATGTGGCCGCGCACTCCGAGTGGCTCGACCGCTTTGAGATCGAGTACGACAACTTCCGCATGGCGCTGGATTATCTGATCAAAACAGGGGATGCGGAGTGGGGCCTCCGCCTCGGTGCTGCCTTGTTTCGTTTCTGGGAGACGCGCGAATATCACACAGAGGGCCGCGACGCCATTGCCCGGCTGCTCGCGCTGGAAGGATCTGCAACTCGTCCGAAACTCCGGGCGCGGCTGTTGTTTGCTGCCGCAGTGCTGTCTGGCGAGCAGGGCGACTACGCTCGCGCGCAGCAACTGTTCGAAGAAAGTCTCGACACCTGCGTCGAGTTGAAAGACAACCGCGGCGTTGCCGTCGCATTGAACGCTCTAGCCGTGAATGCTCGCGATCGCGGGGACTTCCCTCTTTCAGCCCTGCTATTTGAGCGGTGTGTCGCGATCTGGAAAGATCTGGGCGATTCCGCGGACCTGGCCCGCGCCCTCAGCAATCTCGCCAGCGTGATGAAGTTGCAGGGAGAATATGCGCGCGCGTCGTCACTGTATGACGAGTGCCTGGACGATGTTCCGTAAGGCGGGAGATGAAGCTGGAGTGGCATGGACGCTGAACTACCAGGGCGACGTCGCCCGCGAGAAAGCGGACTTCCCTGCCGCGCGCTCATTCTGCGAACAGAGCCTGGCGGCATTTCGCCAACTGCGCGATGGCTGGGGCATTGCGAGCGCCCTCTCCGATCTCGCGTGCCTGAGCTGCGATCAGGGGAACAACGCCGAATCGCGGCGCCTATACGGCGAGAGCATCAAGATGTTTCAGGAGTTGGGTCACAAACGCGGTATTGCGAGGGTACTCGAATATCTTGCCGCCAATGCCGCGGCACAATCGAACGCCGTGCAATCGCTGCACCTTGCGGGAACCGCCGCAGCGCTTCGCCAACGATTAGGCGTCCCGCTCGCGCCCGCCGAGGCTCCCAGGCTGGAAAAGGCCCTGGAATTTGCGCGCCGAACGCTCGGCAACGCTGCAGGCACAACGGCGTGGATGGAAGGTTGGTCGATGCCCGTCGAACAGGCCGTACAGGAAGCGCTAAACAGCGACGAAGCTGCCGAATTATCCCGCGTGAAACTTTGCCGCACTCAACCGGCTGTGCCGGGATCAATCAAGTGGCGCACTGCCGAGACGCGATTCGCGGGAAAACCTCCGCGGCGCGCATGTTCGCGAACGGTTTCCTCGTTTGGCGCAAGGTACACACAATAGATCTTGTCGCCCGTGACGTAAGAGTGGAGCCATTTGATTTCCGGTCCCATGTCTTTGAGCACGCCGACCGACTTCCTGGCGATGGCTTGCCACTCCGCATCGGATAAATTTCCCGCGCCCGGGATTTCCCGCTCGATCACAAATTGGGGCATGACCACCTCACGGACGGTGATGTTAGCAGATTCGTTCGAAAGCGCTCCAGCGGGACTCTTGACCACGAAGGGCAAGAAGTTGCACGAAGGAAGATACTAGAGATATCACCCTTGCCTGATCCTTCGTGAGTTCCCGATGAGTTCCCAAATTCCCGATGATGCTTGGCATCTGTGCGCTATACTGGCCACCGGCGTACAGGACGCCGCCCGTCCGCGGACAGGACCGAGTCCACCTGAGCGATTCTCGAAATCCTAAGGTTCTCCGCGAACCTCCTTTTCGCCCGCCGCAGCGGACCCCGGGCATGACCACGAAGGAGGTCCGTTATGGCCAAGCAGTTTCACGATCGCCACTTTCCCGTTCGTCCCAACCTCGATCAACTCAAGCACCAAGCCAAGGATCTGTTGCGCGCCGTTAAGCAGAATGATCCGGCCGCAGTCGCGGAGTTGCTCAAACATCATCCCATGCAAGGCACGAAGGCAATCGATCCTGCGTCCGCCAAACTCGCAGACGCGCAAGCCGCGCTGGCGCGAAGCTACGGGCTGCCAAATTGGCCGCGGCTGGTCACCGCCTGTCGCATGACCGACGCGATCTGGCGGGGCGATGTCGAGACCGTCCGCGCGCTGGTGCTGAAGGATCCGCGGCTGCTGCACGAGGCCGCGCGCGGCATAGCGGACAGCAATTGGGGTCCGCCCATGTCCTACGCAGCGAACGTCGGCCAAGACGCGATCATCGCGATGCTGCGCGAGATGGGCGCCGAAGACCTGCAGCACGCCTTCGACCGCGCCTGCCTGCAAGGCCAAATTCAAACCGCGCGGCGTCTGCATGCGATGGGCGCCCGCGTCCTTCCCGGGATGGTGATGGGGCCGTGCGAAACCCTGAATCCCGAGGGCCTCGCGTTCCTGCTTGAACTGGGAGCGGACCTCACCGACAAACACGGCGACCGCCTCGCGCCGGTGGCATTGCTGTTGCAAACGTATTGCCGCGGTCCCGAGAGCAAACATCGCTGCCTTGAGCTCGTAGCGAAGCGAGGTGTCGCTCTGCCCGACACGCCTCCGATGGCGCTGCATCGGGGACGCATCGATTTGCTCGATGCGCACCTGCGGCGTGATCCCCGGCTGCTCGCTCGAACGTTCACTCACGAAGACATTTATCCTCCGGAGTTGGGATGTCACGCCGACCATTCCTTCGCACTGCATGGCACTCCGCTGGCCGGGACCACGCTGCTACATATCTGTGTGGATTTCGATGAAATCGAGATTGCGCGCTGGCTGATCGAACAAGGCGCCGACGTGAACGCGCGCGCGGAAGTTGATGCGGACGGCTTCGGCGGCCACATACCACTGTTCGGCTGTGTGGTCTCGCAAGCCTACCTCTGCGGCCTGCAGCGCGACGCCGCCTTCGCCCGCTTGCTGCTCGATCAAGGCGCCGATCCCAACGCTCTGAGCATCGCTGCGCAAGTGCCTGCGCTTCGTTCCGGACGAGTCGATGCACGAATACCGCGACGTCACGCCCCTGTCGTGGGGCGAGCGCTTTTACAACCCGGGCTCTCACGGTCACAGCTGGGTGAGCAAGCCCGCGATGCAGCTGATTGCGGAACGCGGAGGGCGTTTGTGATGAAAGACTCCCTGGCACGGACTCCCCGGCACACCCGGCACACCGTGTCAAGCCATTTAAAGATGTAACCCTGGGGTCGATCGTCGAGACATTGGAAATGTAACCGAAGACCCGCCGTCGCCGCGGCTGTGGGAAAGTGGGAATCGCGCGTTCTTTGCGCGATTTCCAAGCTCGGTGGAAAAGTCTGGTTTTGGACTTTTCCACGGAGCGGCTTTTCCACAGCCGTTTCGCCGGCCGCGTTGTGTTTCTTGCCCAGCATGGTTCTCCGCGGTCATTTTCGGACTGAGCCGCCGATTCGCCATGTCGTAGATGCGTTGCAGTTTCTGATCGATCAACTTCCCCAGTTGAAACGGGTCCAAACTCTGACGCAGTTTTTTGAGTTCCGCCACCCGCTCCGGTTTGGCTTGTGCCCCAGCCAGCACCCGCTGCAAGGGCGTTTGTGCGGCATCATAGACGCGCCGAACTTTCGATCCCACTCGAACTTTTTTCACCAGCTTCACCGAGGGCAGATACAGGTTCATCCACAAACGCAGCTCGTGACGATAGAGATCGTTGATCGCCTCCACCACCGCCGCCGAGTCGTAGCGTTCCCACCCCAGCAGCTTGCGCACGTGCGTCCAGTTCTTCTGCTCTACGTGTGCATTGTCATCCTTCTTGTAGGGCCGTCCGCGCGTGAGCTGGATCTGCTTCTGCTCACACCACCGCTTCAGATGCCAGTTGATAAACTCCGATCCGTTGTCCGAATCCACCCCCAGAAGACGGAAGGGCAACACCCCTTCGATCTCATCTAGCGCTTGCTGCACCGCCACTTGACTCTTCCCCAGCAGGGCGCGCGACTCCGTCCAGCCGCTATGGATGTCGGTCAGGTTCAGAGTATGGGCAAACTCTCCGTCTCCTGAGTTGCCACAATGCGCCACCAGGTCGATCTCGCTGAACCCGGGCGAAGTCACGTCCCAACTATCGGTCTTTACCGGAATGGGATGCTTCAACAGCGAACCCGGCTTGGTGCGTCCGTAGACACGCCGTTTCCGCTCACTCTTCCTCGCCCGCAAGCGCCGATCGATTTGCCGAGCACTGATGCCCAGGAGTTGTTTCTCCATCGCCGGGCTCATCCGGTAGCGCTTGCGAATCCATGGCATCCAACTCGGTAGCAAGGCCTTCAGCCGCACCGACCAGGGATATCCCGCAGCTTCCCAAATCGCCGCCAGCACCGAGAGCACCTGCGGTCCATAGCGCGGTCGGCGTTCCCCCCGCCGTCGCTCCGGTTGCTTTCCGGGAGGCGCTCCGTTCAGAAGACGAATCGCGTATTTCCGGTGGTAGCCGGTGTTCAGACAAAATTCGTTCAGCATCATGTGCTTCGCTTCCCGCCCCGCCTTGTGATAGCGCTCATACACTGCCCGGAAATATTCCCACTTCGTTTTGTGTCCCAATCCCACCCCTCCTCAAATTCTCTTTTGAGTCGGGTTACATCCTACGTGTCTCGACGGCCTCCCCTCGGGTTACATTTAGCATGGCTCGATACGCACACTTGTCTTGCAGGCTGGGAGCGTGCTAAGGTGCGCCGTTCCATTGTTTTGTGTCATTGTTGTGTCATGCTGAGCAGACAAGGCAGTCGATGACGTTTCATTCCACGCTCTACAAGGATCCCATCTATGAGCAGTCCAGCGCCCGACGTGCCCGGCAAGAAGAAGCACGTTCCCTATGTGCCCGAAACCATGGAGATGAAAGAGTTCACGTTGCGGGCCGTCCTGCTTGGACTCTTGTTGACGATCGTGCTGGGAGCCGCCAACGCCTACCTCGGCCTGCGAGCTGGCATCACGATCGCCGCCACGTATCCAGCGGCCGTCATCGCGATGGCAGCCATGCGCGCGTGGAAGGGATCCCTGCTGGAAGAAAATATTGCCCGAACTGCGGGTTCCATCGGAGAGTCGGTAGCCGCGGGAGCGATTTTCACGATTCCTGCGTTCCTGATTGCCAAGGCGTGGCCTTCCTTTGAGCCGGGCGTCGCGTATTGGAAATCAACGGCACTCATCATGGTGGGGAGCATTCTCGGCGTGTTGTTCATCTCGCTGGTGCGACGGGGCATGGTGGAAGATCCTGAGCTGCCCTTTCCGGAGTCGCTGGCAGCGTCGGAGATTCACAAAGCCGGACAGCGCGGCGCGCAGGCCGCAAAATATCTTTTCTGGAATATCGGTATAGGTGGCTTCGTTTATTTGCTGGGACGTTTTGGTTTATTTGCCGCCGACAAGGACTTGCACTTTGGAGTTGGCAGCCTGGGCCGCAGCCAGGTGCGACTGGGTTCGGTTGGCAGTACGAATGTAATCGCGGCCGGCGGGGCGAGTATGGTCGCCGCTCCGAGCGTGAGTCCTGCGTACTTAGGCGTGGGCTACATCATCGGGCTGAGGCTGGCCGCGCTCCAGTTCTCCGGTGGCGTACTGGCATGGGGTGTGATGGTGCCGCTATTCATGTACTTTCTCGGCCCGCAACTCAAGCAGTATATTCCCGCCGATACGCCCGACGATTGGGCAACCATGGCGGCTGCAGTGTGGCGATTTATCGTGCGCCCCATCGCCGTAGGCGGCATGTTGGTGGGCGCTGCTTACACGCTCTACAACATGCGCGCCAGCCTTACGGCGGGACTCGGGAAGGCATTCTCCGATCTTCGCCAGACGGCGGATCAGCAAGCCAAGCTCTCGCGCACCGAGCGCTACATGAGTTCGAAGATTGTGTTCGGGCTGATCGCGGTCATGTTTGTGCTGATGTGCTTCCTTTATGTCCACATCTCTGGACTGCTTTGGCCGGCAATATTTGCGGCGGTGGTGATGCTGATTGTGGGATTTATCTTCGCAACGGTTTCGGGAAACCTGGTCGGATTTATCGGGTCCTCTAATAACCCTATCTCCGGCCTGACGCTCTCGACCCTGATTGTTGCAGCTCTCCTGATGGTGGCGCTGGGCGTTCACGGAATTTCCGGCGTGGCCACAGTTCTTGGAGTCGCTGCGGTGGTTTGTGTGTCTGCGGCAGTCGCAGGCGAATTGCTACAGGATTTCAAAGTCGGCTACATTCTCGGCGGCACTCCCAGCAAGATTCAGACCGCGGAATTAATCGCCGTTGTAGTGGCGAGTTTGGTAATGTATTGGCCTCTTTACCTGTTACACACAGCCTTCGGTTTTGGGAGCCGGGAACTCTCAGCGCCTCAAGCGGGACTGATGGCCACTCTCGCAATCGGCATCGTGGGCGGCGATATGCCGTGGCCTCTAGTGGTCGTCGGTGTTTGTTTTGGAATCGCGCTGATCATGATGCAGGTGAAGAGTCCCATGCTCGTAGCGGTGGGAATGTATCTGCCCTTTGAAACGACGTTCGCCATTTTCCTAGGCGGAGTCTTCCGCGCAATCGGGGATTGGATGGCAAAGCGGCGCGGCTTAAATGCTGCGCAACACGCACGAGCGGAAAATGCCGGGGTATTGACGGCGTCGGGTCTGATCGCCGGCGAAGCCCTATGTGGGCTGATGTGGGCGGGTGTCATTGCACTGTCGTACGCCCAGCAGCCATGGTTGCGCACAGCCTCAGCCTGGGCTGGCAGAATCAAGGCAGCTCAGATTTTCGATCATCCGCTGTACGTCGGAGGAATTATCGTGATGACTCTGCTGGCTGCGTTGATGATCATTCTCCCTCTTACCAGCGCAGGCGACCCGAACGAACCCGCGCCGCCTACGGCGATGATGTGAGCGAGAGCCATTCGGGAAAGCGCGCTTTCATGGCGCGGGCGCTTCGTGTCTCGATGGCCTCTGGGCTGGTGCGGCTTCATACTCGTGACCTGTTCCGTGCCTGATGGCGATTCCGGAGAACATAGCGGACCTTCAAGAACGAATCGCGGAAGCCGCGCAGCGCGCGGGGCGGCGTCCCGAAGAAATTGCGCTGATGGCGGTGAGCAAGACACATCCGCCAGAACGCATTCGCGAAGCCCATGCCGCCGGACTGCGCCTGTTCGGCGAAAATCGCGTGCAGGAGTTTGCCGGGAAAGCCGCGGCACTCGCGGATCTGGCCGGAGCCGAGTGGCATATGATCGGGCACCTGCAAACCAACAAAGCAGCCAAAGCTGCGGAACTGTTTAGCGGAGTCGACTCGGTCGATTCCGTAAAGCTTGCCGAAAAACTTGATGCTGCGGCGCGAAACCTCGGCAAGAAGTTTGCCGTGCTGATCGAGATCAACGTCGGCGGCGAGGCCGCAAAAAGCGGCGTGGCACCGGATTCGCCGGATCTGGAGGATCTGCTATTGGCCGCCCGGCGGTTCGAGGCACTCGAGTTCCGAGGACTGATGACGGTGCCTCCGTTCACTGACGATCCCGAAGGCGCGCGGCCGTACTTCCGCAGGCTGCGGGAATTGCGCGACGCGATCGCAGTTCGCAAACTTCCCGCAGTGGCGATGCACGTGCTTTCTATGGGTATGTCCCATGATTTCCAAGTGGCGATCGAGGAAGGATCGACTTGCGTTCGCGTCGGGAGCGCAATTTTCGGGGAAAGACCAAGAGCTTGAGCCCGGAGGAGCCGCAGAAAGGGCACCATGGATTCAACCGCCGCAAAACAGTTTCTAATATCGAAGGTGCTTGAAGAATCTGATCATGAACATGTATCTCTCTCGGATGTCGAGAGGAAGATGCTGTACTTCACTGAGGTCGGCCCGTCGCTCCCCGACATCTACGAGGTCAACGCGGAGTTCGAGCGCACTTTCGACTCAAACGAACACGAATCAAAGATTGCGAATTTATTAAAGAGCGCTTGCGATCGCGACCGGAACGCATCACCAAGTCGAGAACAGCCATGGAAAGACGCGCTCCAGGCACTGCGGAAAGAAGATCATTACATCCGGTGATGACCAGCCAAGCTTTTGGGGCTGCATCGACCGCACGAGGCCAGAATCGGCTTCGTGATTTTCTTGCCTATGTTGCTATTGGTATCGGCCTCGTCTTGACTCTTTTTTTGATATCCATGTGGAAGGCCGGGCATTGAGGCACGGCCCATGATTCCCCTCCAAGACGTGGCCAATGGCGCATCCTTCGCGGTCAGGGTTCATCCCCGCGCGAAGAAGAACGCCATCACCGGCGAATTGGGCGACGCGCTGAAAGTCTCACTGACCACGCCTCCCGTCGAAGGCCGGGCCAACGAGGCGTGCATCGAATTCTTCGCGAAACTTTTGAAGGTGCCGCGCTCTTCCGTTACCATTGCCTCCGGCCATACCAGCCGGAATAAAGTGATACGCGTGGCGGGCATTTCCGCCGCCGAGTTGCGCAACCGAATTGGATCGTAGCACCGGCGTCTCGCCGGCTGTCGCGACCGCAGCTTGCGCGCGCTGTGTACAGCGAGAATGCGTGGCAGGACTTCTGTCTGACTGCGACGAACGCCGATGACACATAACCTTTAGGAGCCACTTTGTCCTTCTCGCAACGCTTCGAAGAAATCCGCACCGGATTCGAACGTCCCTTCTGGATCGCCAATATCACCGAGATTTTCGAGCGACTGGCCTACTACGGGGCATTCGCGTCCCTGGCCTTGTATCTGCAGGAGAAGCTGAATTTCTCGACCGAGCAGACCGGCACGCTGACTGGCATCTTCGGCGGAATGGTGTGGTTTCTCGCGATCTTCGGCGGAGCCGCTGCCGATCGACTGGGATTCCGCCGCGCTCTTTCGGTGGCGTATCTCATTCTTGGCGCTTCGTATTTTCTGATCGGTTCGATTGGCGCTTCATGGCTGGCGCCCGTCCGCAACGTGGTGCCGCTTGGGGCTGTTTGTTGGCTTTATCCTGATCCTTCCGGCGCTCGGCGTGTCGCTGGTCAAGCCATGCGTGGTCGGCACCACAGCTCGCGCTTCGAAAGAAAATGTTCGCTCCATCGGGTATTCGATTTACTACACAATGGTGAACATCGGCGGCGCTGCCGGGCCTTATTTTGCGTCGTGGGCACATCGCCATCTGGGCGTTGAGAACGTGTACCGGGTGGCCGCTCTCAGCGTGTTCGCCATGTTTTTTGTGGTTTTGTTGTTTTTCCGGGAGCCGCGGAAGGCCGGCGATGCGCCGCCGCCCTCCATCGCGACGGTCGCGCGGAATTTCTGCATCGTGCTGGGAAATTACCGCCTGGTGTTGCCCGTGCTGCTGGTCGCGTTGCTCCTGCGCATCGCGCTTTGGACGAAGCCGGAGTGGTCCGTCCCATGGTGGATCTGGATTGGGTTCCTCGTGTCTGATGCTCGCGGGCATCAGCCGCTTCATGTGGTTCCTCGTGATCTTCACCGGCTACTGGATCGTCTTCTGGCAACAGTACATCAGTCTGCCCGGATTCATTCATGGGTACATCAATGCGCATGCAGACGTCGAGATGATTCTAGTGGTCGATGGATTGACCGTCATCTGTCTGACCCTCGCGGTAAATTTCCTGACGCGCAAGATTCCCGCATTCGCGGCAGTTATTCTAGGCACGGTAATCACTTCCCTCTCGTGGTTGATCCTCGCCTTCCGGCCCACGATCTGGGGCGCGATCTTCTCGCTGTTCTTCCTCGCGATGGGCGAAATCATACAGGCCCCGCGCTATTACGAATACATCTCACGGCTTGCGCCTCCCGGGCAGCAAGGCACGTATATGGGATTTGCGTTCGTGCCCATCGGCATTGGATCACTGATCGGCGGGCCGTTTGGCGGATTCCTGCTGCATCATTTCGGCGAAGTCCAGCACCAACCGGAGATGATCTGGTTCTGGATCACCGGCATCGGACTCGCGACCGCAGCGGGGCTGTGGTTGTATGACAGGTTTGTGAGAACCGCTGGAGCGGCTGCGGAGTCTGCAGCGCAATCGTGATTCGGAATAACCGCCTATGCCGAAGACGAAGGACAGTCCGTCCCGAGTGGCAGCGCGAATTCGTGACGCGCTGAAGAGCGGTGGCTCGGCCGAGCACGCCGCCGGAGTGCAGTGGTTCTTTAAAGAAGAGATCAAATCGCACGGCTGGTACACCGCCGCACTGCGAAGAGCCGTGCGGCAATGGCGCCGCGAGATTCTGCGCGAGCACGACTTCGATTTCCTAGTGAGAGTGGCCGACAAACTATTCTCCGGCCGCGTGCTCGAAGAAAAAGTTGCCGCCGTGTTTCTGCTCGAGAAGATGGACGCGCAGTTCGGCGATCGTGAATTCAAGTTGTTCGCATCGTGGCTCGACCGCATCAGCAGTTGGGCCGATCATGACGGGCTGGTGCATTACCTGATTGCGCCGATGGTGGCTGCGAAGCCAGAACGCGCGTAAAGATGTATTTCGTTGGGCGAAGTCGCCGAAACGCTGGCATCGGCGAGCGGCTTGTGTGGCGATGATTCGCGGCGCGCGGTCAAAAATGTTCTTCCCCGAGATTGTGAAGCTTTCCAATTTCCTCCTCACCGACCGGGATGACATGGTACAGAAGGGCCTCGGCTGGCTGCTTCGCGAGACGGCGAAGTACGATCCGAACCGCACGGTACCGTATTTGATGAAGATTCGCGGGCGCGCTCCGCGGCTGGTGCTGCGAACGGCGTGTGAAACGCTGCCGAAGACCGTGCGTGCACGGGTCCTGACTGCTTAGCGATGCTTCTCTTGTGCCGTCCCTCCAGGACTTATTCTGATTTAGTTGCGCCGACCCAGCGCTGAAGCGCTGGGCTAATTTCAAAGGCCGCTCCGCGGCTGGATTTGTATTACAACTCGTCTACTTGACCGCGCCTAACTCAGAAATAACTCAGCCACGCGTCACTGCGGCGCTGCTTCAATCCCGCAAACCATCGGCACAGCGGATACAGTGTCAGCACGACAACGGCCCATATCATGTAGACAATCGGCAGCGAGTATCCCCAGCCCGGCGGCTGAGTGATGGGGAACTGACCCATGGTCGGCGACTCGAACATCCAATGGACCTGCCCGTAGCGAGCGTAGCACACCGCGATGGCGATCAGATGAATCAGCGGGACGTGCAGCAGGTAGTAAAACATGGGCACTTTGCCGATGATCGGCGCGGGCCGCAGCCAGCGGGGCGTCCCAGCATCGACCGCCCAGAGGAAAAGCATTGCCGGACCAAGCGTCATCAACAGGTACAGCAGCGACGGCGGATATTTCGTCGTGTTCAGAAATGAGAGCGCCGTAAATGCTGCGGATTTCTGCGTTGACCAGCGCTGTGGATCGCCATAAACGTTGATCGCGCGCAAGACGATAAATCCTGCACTCAGCCCCAGCCCTAGCCGCAGCAAGAATGCCCTGCGCCGTTCCGGCGGCCAACGATAAATCTGCCCAAGTCCGTAGCCGGCAGCGGTCACGCCAATCCAGGGAATGAGTGGATACCCCACAAACACTGTGTGCGTCGGGGTGTTCAGCAGAAAATTGGGCGAGTGCAGAATGGTCCACAGCCAATTCGAAGACTGCACGGAATCGAACAGGTTGTGGGTCGCGATCATCAACATCCCGAACGCCGCCACGACGGGAGTCGGCAGATACACCAGCAGCCGACAGCACGATCATCGCCCAGCCCAGCGCCCACAGAACGATGATGAAGACCACGTGGTAGTCGAAGTTGAACTCCCATCCCAGGCATCGTGAGACGACCAACTCCAAAAAAATGAGCCACAGTCCGCGCGTGAACAGAAATTGCGACAACTCGCTCTTCGATTTCTTGCGCAGCGAAAGATAGGCTCCGGTGCCGGTCAGCAGGAAGAAAACGGGCGCGCAGAAATGCGTGATCCAGCGAGTGAAGAACAACGGGATCGTCGTCGTGGCCGGATCCGTGGGATTCAGGCCGGAGCTGCCGAAGAAATCCCGCGTATGGTCGAGCGCCATCAGAATCATGATGACCCCGCGCACCACGTCGATCGACTCAATACGGACGCGCTGGGCTGGCTTGATGGGGACGGATTCGGCTATCGCAGCCATCTGGCGGAGTTTATCAAAATCCAGTTCGACGGATTCGCCCAAATCCTTGCTCTTGTTTACAATAGAGGTTTGCCCATGGACCTTGCCGCCATCCAGTCTGCGCTGCGCGAACGCAACATTGACGCGTGGCTTTTCTACGACCACCACCATCGCGATCCCATCGCTTACCGGGTGCTTGGCCTGCCCACGAGCTTGATGGTAACCCGGCGCTGGTTTTACCTGATTCCCGCCGAAGGCGAGCCCGTCAAACTGGTCCACAAGATTGAAGCCGGACATCTCGATTCCCTGCCCGGCAAGAAGCATCAGTATTCCGGCTGGCAGGAATTGTTCGACCAGCTGAAATCGATTCTCGCCAAGCACCGCGATCTGGCGATGCAGTACTCGCCGAACAACAGCGTGTTCACCATCTCGCTGGTCGATGGCGGCACGATCGATCTCCTGCGCGGCCTAGGCAAGAACGTGGTTAGCTCCGCGGATCTGGTGGCGCAGTTTGAAGCCACCTGGAGCGAGGAGCAGATCCAGTCGCACTTCGCCGCGCGCGACAGCATCGACTCCATTGTGGCGGCAGCCTTCCAAGAGGTCGGCAAGCGCGTGCGCAACGGCGGCACCAAGGAACACGAAATTCAGCAATGGTTCATGGAGGCCTTCGCCCGGGAGAATCTTCTCGCCGACGATCCGCCGATCGTGGCCGTCAATGCCAACGCCGGCAACCCGCACTACGAGCCGCATGCCAGTCATCCGGTACCGATTCGCGAAGGCGATTTGCTTCTGCTTGATGTCTGGGGCAAGAAGAATACGCCCAATGCGGTTTACTACGACATCACATGGATGGGATTCGTGGGCAGTGCGCCGTCGGGAAAAATGCAGGAAGTTTTCGAGGTCGTGCGCGACGCGCGCGACGCCGGCGTGAAGACCGTCCTCGACGCCATCAACGGTGGACGCCGCATCGCAGGATGGGAAGTCGATCGCGCTACCCGCGGACACATCAAGAAGGCGGGCTACGGCGATTATTTTATTCATCGCACCGGACATTCCATCGGCACCGACGTCCATTCCAACGGGGCCAACATGGACGATCTGGAAATTCACGACGAGCGGCAGATTCTTCCGAACTCCTGCTTCTCCATCGAGCCCGGCATCTACCTGCCGGAGTTTGGCGTGCGCACTGAAGTGAACGTGCTGGTGCGCGCCAAGTCCGCCGAAGTAACCGGGAAAATTCAACGCGAGATTGTGAACATCTGATGGCAAATTCCACTACGGACAAAACAAGGCCGGCTCAGCAGGAACAAGTGAACATGATGTCGGTGCTCGCGCCGGCCCTGGGCTGGCTGATTCCCGGTGCCGGACACATGATCCAGAAACGCTGGATTCGCGGCCTGCTACTGTTCGTGTCGATCGTGACATTGTTCGTGCTCGGACTCGCGATGCAGGGACGCATTTACAAAGCGAACGGCGGCGACATTCTCGACATTCTCGGATTTATTGGTGACGTAGGGGCTGGAGCGCTTTACATCGTTACGATGGCCGCAGACTGGGGCCAGGGCGCGATCGCATTCGCCACGGCGGACTATGGGACGAAATTCATGATTGTCGCGGGACTCCTGAACTTCATCGCCGTGGCCGACGCGTATCACATCGCCATCGGAAAGAAACAATAATGCAGGTATCAGCGATCAGCAATCAGCTGTCAGTTAACGCCTTCACTCGGAGTTCGGCGCAGTGACCATCACTCTCAATCATCTCAGTGCGGCGGCGGTCTTTGCCCTGTTCGCCTCCATCGTATTCGGCATCACCCATCGCGAGACCACGCGCGAAATGGTGAAGTACGGGCTTTATTGCTTCGCGATGTTTCTCGGCGGCGTGCTCGTGGCCGGCTGGGCAATGTGGGTGTTGCGAAGATAGCCCTGAGTTGCTCGCGATGAGCTACAAGGCAAGCCCGATTCTACGCGTAGCTCACAGCTCGCCGCTCAAAGCTAGCCTTCCCAAACAAACGCGTCAAAAATCCTCTTCGACTCAAAATTCAGCCGTCGGTAAAGAGCAACCGCACGCGCATTCGCTTCGGTCACCGTCAGCGAGAGAAGGACGAAGTTTCGCTTCTTCAGGCTGCCTTCGGTAGCCGCCAGCAGAGACTCCCCAATTCGGCGAGAGCGATACTCCGGCAGCACACACACCTGCGTAACGTGACCGACATTGTTTCGCACGCGCGAGCACAGGATCACGCCAATCAGACTCTTCGCCTTTCGATCCAGGGCCACGAACGACGACTCTGCGTCGAACACACCACATCCCGGGAAGCGCACGATGTTATTAAGGAACCGCAACGATCCGCTGAGCGTGTGGTATTGATCGTTGATTTGAGCGTCAACGTGGCCGCGATAGGCCGCGGTGATGACGGCAGCAGTAGGCTGGTAATCACCCTCGGTCCAGGGGCGGATCTCAACATCGGGATGCGTCGGTACCTTTTCGGCCGCAGCTTTCCCCAAACTCAGAGTCATGAAGAGGCGCGGATGCCGCTGGAATCCCGTCTCGAGAAACGGGCGCGACACTGCGTTGGCGTCGTGCGCCAGAAGCTGCGCCTCCACGCGATGAATCCCCGGAGACTGCTGCAGCGTCTCGATCACGTGGGTGAGCAGCTTTAGCTCAACCTCGCGGGCATTAGGAAGGCGGGCGCCATTGATGACATACAGGTCGCCAATGACTCCCTTACTCCCCTCATACACAAAAAACGAGTAGCCGAAGACGCGGCCGCGATCAACGGCGGCATATCCCGGGAGGATTTTCGCGTCGACGTAACGGAGAATCATTTCCGCCGAGCCGGAATAATCCCACGACAGCAAGCGTGACCAGACTTGCGTCTCGTCGTCCAGCAAAGGACGCAGGTCCACGGAAGAAAAATGCCTGAGGTCGAGGATCTCCAAAGGGCTCCCGCCGCGCCTGCCGCCAGGGTTGGCGGAAGATCTCGCGGCAAAATTTCGAGTGTAGTTGGTTCGCCCGGCAGAGGCAAACCAGGCGAACATAGGGCGGCAACAGCCTGTGGGTTCTCATCCCAGAAGTGTGAGTCGCATTAGGGTCGTCGCTGTCTATCCGTCGAGTTCTGCAGGGATTCGATTCTGACGCCTGCCAAAGAGAACGGACGGAAGTCAGGTTGTTTCTGTGTGTTCAGCCTCACGATCGCTCGTGATGAGGGTCACCAAGCTATGTCGGAGGGCGATTGACCCCACATCATCCTGAGCTCTCAGACCGCAAATCATGCGCCTGCAACGTCTTGCGCAACTTTTTGTCCCAAAACTCGATCGTGCCTAACCTCACCCCCCTCTGTGATGCTGATCACACCGCATGCGGCAGGAGTCACCGCATAATCGAGTCCTGCTTTATTGAATTCCCGGAGTGATTGTCACTCTTTGGCTGGGGGATCTCGTGGCAAAAGGACGTGTTTCGATCGTCGTTGAGCGCTGCAAGGCCTGTGGCTTTTGCGTGGAGTTCTGTCCCACGCACGTGCTCGCGCTCTCTTCCGCCTTCAATTCAAAGGGCTACCATCCGCCGCACGTGGTGCATCCGGAAAAATGCAGCGGCTGTGATCTCTGCGGCATGTATTGCCCGGACTTCGCCATCAACGGAACCAAGATTCCTGCGGCGGGCATCGCCAAGCAGGCCAGCGGAGGTGAGAAATGAAAGCGGATCCCCGTGGTGTTCTAACCGGCACGCACTTTCTCGACGGCGACCACGCCTGCTGTGAAGGCGCGCTGGCCGCCGGCGCAAGATTTGCCGCTGGATATCCCATCACTCCCTCGACTGAAGTCGTAGAGCGCTTCGCGGCCCGTGTGCCCATGGTAGGCGGAACCTTCATTCAGATGGAAGACGAACTCGCCGCCTCGATCGCGCTGCAGGGCGGAGTATGGGGCGGAGCGAAAGCGTTCACTGTAACCTCCGGCCCCGGCTTCTCGCTGATGATGGAACACATCGGCTACGCGGCCATGACCGAAACGCCCTGCGTATTCGTCGACGTGCAGCGCGGCGGGCCGTCGACTGGACTGCCCACGCTGCCCGCCCAAGCCGACATGATGCAGGCTCGCTGGGGATCGCACGGCGACTACGAGATCATCGCGCTCTGTCCGAATTCGCCGCAGGAGTGCTTCGACCTGACTATCAAGGCGTTCAACTTCGCGGAAGAATTTCGTGTCCCGGTCATGTTCATGATGGACGAAGTGGTGGGACACATGACGGAAAAGGTTGTCATTCCTCCCGCCGATGAAATCGAAGTCACACCGCGCAAGCACACGCACAAATCCGTCGAAGACTACCTGCCCTACGGAACAAACGGCGACATGGTACCGGAGATGGCGCATGCTGGCGATGGCTACAATTTTCACGTCACGGGCCTAACCCACGATGAACACGGCTATCCCAACATGACGCCGCAGGTGCAGGACAAGCTGGTGCGGCGTCTGCAGAACAAGATTCGCTCTGCCATCGACCGCATCTGCCTGTTCGAGGAAGATCGCCTCGACGACGCGGATGTCGTGGTAGTTTCCTACGGCATCACGTCACGCGTCGCGCAACGCGCGATCGATGCGGCCCGCGACAAAGGACTGAAAGTCGGCAAGCTGCGCCTCATCACCGCCTGGCCCTTCCCCGAGAAGAAGATTGCGGATTTGGCAGCGCACGTCAAAGCCTTCGTCGTGCCGGAACTGAATCTGGGACAGATGGTTCGTGAGGTCCAACGCGCGGCCGACGGCAAAGCCAAGACTTGCGCCGTATCGCACGCTGGAGGCGGAGTGCACAGTCCCGACGAAATCCTGAACGCCATCGTGGAGGCAAGCCGATGCTGAACATTCTCGACAACACGCCGGACGACACGGTCAATCCGGTTGAGCAGTTTCTGCGCAGCGACCGCATGCCGCATATTTGGTGCCCCGGTTGCGGCATCGGGACCACGGTAAACTCCTTCGCGCATGCGCTGATCGAATCGAAGATTGACCTTCAGTCGCTGGCTTTGGTTTCCGGCATCGGCTGCACGGGACGCGTGGCTGGCTACGTGAAGCTCGATTCGTTTCATACCACCCACGGACGTGCGATCCCGTTTGCGACTGGCCTGAAGCTGGCAAATCCCAAGCTAAATGTTGTGGTCTACTCCGGTGACGGCGATCTGTCGGCAATCGGCGGCAATCACCTGATCCACGCAGCGCGGCGCAACATCGACCTGAAGGTCATCTGCGTGAACAATCTGATCTATGCGATGACTGGCGGCCAGACTGCGCCGACCACGCCTGGTCACGCCACTACTTCGACAAATCCCTACGGGACGTTCGAACCTGCGTTCAACCTGCCGCACCTCGTCGAAGCTGCCGGCGCCGTATACGTGGCGCGCTGGACAACCTTTCACGTCCGGCAACTGGCGCGCTCGATCAGCGAGGCTTTCCAGAAGAAGGGATTTTCGTTCATCGAAGTCATCTCGCCGTGCCCCACGCTCTACCAGCGCCGCAACAAAATGGGCGACGGTCTTGACACCATGAAGTTCTACAAGGAAAAGAGCAAAGTGAAGCACGGCGCGCCGACCAGCGAAGTCGGACTCACGCTCAACGGCGAGATCGCCGTCGGCAAGTTCGTCGACCGCGACCGTCCCGACTACCAAACCATGATGCGCGCGCAGTATGTCGAGACGCTGGGCGAGCGCTACATCGAAGAACCAGAGATGGAGTGCGTATGCGATTAACCGAGATTCGCGTTGCAGGCTTCGGCGGCCAGGGAGTCATCCTCTCGGCCATACTCTTGGGCAAGGCGGCATCGATCTACGAAAACGGCTTCGCCACCATGACGCAGAACTTCGGCCCGGAAGCGCGCGGCGGCGCGTGCAGCGCCCAGCTTATTCTCTCCGACGAACCGGTACTGTATCCCTACGTGACGCGGCCAGACATCATGGTTGTCATGTCGCAGGAGGCCTACAACCGTTTCGCGCCGGAACTGAAGCCGGAGGGCATGCTGATCATCGAAGAAGATCTGGTGCGAGTCTCCAATGTCAACACCGACAAGAAGGTCTACAGTATTCCGGCCACGCGCATCGCGGAAGGACTCGGTAAACGCATGGTGCTGAATTCCGTGATGGTGGGTTTCTTCACCGCCGTCACGAAACTTCTCACCCCGGATGCCGTGCGCAAAGCCGTAGCCGACTCGGTGCCGCCAAATTTCCGCGAGCTGAATTTGCAGGCCTTCGAGAAGGGATTCGAATACGGCAACATCGCGCTGGCCGGGGCTCCGCCCCGGGTAGGACTGCAGGAGCTTGCATATTCCAGCGAGTAGAACCATACGACGGCGTTCTACGGATTTGTCATCCTGAGCAAGGCGAAGGGCCCCTGCACTCCCCGTCTTCGCCCTGGTGTCTAGGAGTCCATAGATCCTTCGGCCCGCCAAGAACGTCGCGTCTCAGGATGACAAGAGTTTATCTTTCCTGCGCAGCTCCCGCAGCTCCCGCAGCCCTCGCGGCAGAGACCCAGTAGTAATCCACGTTCTGCGGCGCGTAGTTTCCGAGGAACAGCACTCGTCTTCCCGCCGTTTTTACTGCGACATTCACCTTCCACGTCTCCGGCGCCAGCAGCAGATGTGCTTCCGCTGGAACACCTCCGGTTTCGTAGCGTGCAGTCGTCTGATTGCGATAAAACGTGAGCCCATACTCCATCTCACGCGGAACACCGTACACCGCGACCGGAAGCACATGCGTCTCCACGGCTGCCAGCTCAATTGCCAACGGCCGAGCCGACAGTGTTTGGTCAACCGAAACCGACCCGAGTTTCAGCACCGCCGCCACCGATAGCACGACAGGAATCAACGTCACAAAACGGAGCATGCGCAAATGAGAGCGACTCGCCAGTGTCATCGTGATAGCAGCACAGAGGGCAAACGCAATACCAACAGCGACAAACATGGGCCTCCCTGCAGGCGGCCGGTGCTGGGTGATGACATAAGCGATCAGCACAGAGGGAACGATGGGCGCCGCTGC
Organism: uncultured Acidobacteriaceae bacterium; assembly: GCA_963832015.1. Taxonomy (GTDB): domain Bacteria; phylum Acidobacteriota; class Terriglobia; order Terriglobales; family Acidobacteriaceae; genus Sulfotelmatobacter. Next base: position 40,477 of record CAWHSR010000003.1, on the reverse strand, counting down.
GACCAGAGCATGCAGTATCACCAACCCCTTGGAAACGGGTGCATCGTTCTCGCGCGCAAGGTGCTGCCGCAGATAATCCGCCAGCAGTAAGGCTCCGGCCGGGATCGCAGGGAGAATGTAACCGGGAAGCTTTGACTGCGAAATCGAAAAGAACGCCACCGGAACCACAAGCCAGCAGCACACGAAAACTCTGAATTGCAATTCGAGGTCAGGTTCGGCGGAAACGGATTTGCGTTCCGCCGACCAGATCCGCAGAGATTCCACGAACGCCGCGATCACGAACACGATCCACGGCACGAACGCTAACGCTGTGACCGGAAGGTAATACCAGAACGGCTGGCGATGGTGATAGAGATCGCTGGAGAAGCGAGCGAGGTTATGCTGCAGAATGAATTCGCGAAAGAATTGCGGATTTCGTACCTGCACCGCGATGTACCAGGGCAATGCGATTGCACAGAACAGGAAAATTCCCGGCAACCATAGAGTTCTCAGAATCAGGCGGACTTCGCGGGCTGCCAGAGCAAACACTACAATCACAGCTGCCGCCAGGAACGGCGCAACAGGCCCCTTGGCCAGCATCCCAAGAGCCATGCAGCCATAGAACAGCGCAAGATAGATTCGCTGCTCACTCTCTCGCCAGGCCCACCACGCGAGTATCCCGATGCTGAAGGTCGCGGCCAGCGCCATGTCCATCGAGGCAGCACGGGCATACCCGATTACGCCCGCACAAGAAGCCGTGATCAGCGCCGCATCAACTTCCACCCCGCCCCGAAATTTGCGAAAGAAAAGATAAACGGCGATCACCAGCAGAGTAGCGCCAATCGCGGCCGGGATGCGCGCGGCCACATCACTGACGCCGAACAAGGAATAGGCCAGCATCGCCTGCCAGTAATAGAGGGGCGGCTTCTCGAGCCAGGCATGCCTCCCGAGAACCGGCGTGATCCAGTCGTGGCGTTCGAGCATCTCGCGCGCCACCTGCGCGTAGCGTGGCTCGTCGGCACCGATCAGCCCGAACTGCCCCATGCCGTAGAAAAATAGAAACGCGCAGAAGCCTGCGATCAAGAGCACGTCTGTGCGGGTGCGAGCGGTCATGTGAAATTGTTGATTGATGATTGATGATTGATGACCGAACTTCCGCAGGCTCGATCGCCCTACAATCAGCAATCAGAAATCAACAATCAACAATGGATTTCTATTGTACGGAAGGTCCGCGGCGAAGCTGGAATAGAACCTGGCGCACGGCTTCGGCAAGCGGCCCGTCAAGCGAGCATCCGCTGGCGCACTCGTGGCCTCCGCCGCCGAAGCTCTCAGCCACGTGCGCGACATCGAGTTTGCCTTTGCTGCGCAAGCTCACGCGGTATCGCCCCTCGGGCATTTCACGGAAGAACGCCGCCACCTCGACCCCGCCGATGGAGAGGACGTAATTCACCAGGCCTTCGCAGTCTTCTTCAATCGCGCCGCAGCGTTCCATTTGCTTCTGGGTCACCCATGCATAGCCGATATGCGCTTCGACATTGAGATTGCGAAGGGCCTCGCCGAGCAGCCGGATCTTGCTAACCGAGTGCGCAAAATAAATTCCGCGGGCGCAGTGCGCCGGATCGGCCCCCGCGAGTGCCAGCTCGCGCGCCAGTGCGAACGTATTCTCATTCGTTCCCTGGAACATAAACGAGCCGGTGTCGGTCATCAGCGCCGTGTAAAGGCAGGTCGCAATCTCGGGAGAAAATTTCACGCCCGCTTCGCGGGCCAGCCGGAAAACCATCTCGGCAGTTGCCACCGCGTGCGGATCGATCCAGTTCACGTGCGCAAACGGACGCCCGCTGACATGGTGATCAATGCTGATCAGCACTCTATCTTCCAGCCCCTCGAGCCTAGTGCGGTGAATGCTGTCACATTCCAGAATAATCGCCGCCTCGTAGTTGCCCGCGATGCGACTGGACTGGACAACTTGATCAGCGAACGGAAGAGAGCGATAGATGCGCGGGACGCCATCGTGCAGCACAACGTCGGCATGCTTGCCCATCGCGCGCAACACCTGGCAGCAGGCCAACGCCGATCCGACCGCGTCGCCGTCCGGGCGGGCGTGCGAGGTCAGCACGAATCGCTCGTGCTGTCCGATCTGCCGGAGCACATCCTCGACGCCGCTATGCCTTTTTTCCACTGGTTGCCTTGCCTGTCTTACTCCTCTTCTTCGCCCGCGCTAGCAATTCTTCCACTCGCGCCTTTTCCTGTTCCGCGCGATCCAGCCGGAAATACAACTCCGGAGCGCGCCTCAGATGCAACCGCTCCACAAGTTCGTGCCGTATGTATTCCTTCGCAGCGGCCAATCCTTCCAGACTCTGGTCCGCATCCTCGTCGCTACCCTCGACGTTGACCCAGACCTGCGCCGAGCGCCCGTCATCGGCGATGTGAACCGCCGTCACGCTCACCAGCCCAATCCGCGGATCGGCCAGCTCGCCTTCGACGAGCGTTTCAATCTCCTCGCGCAGAGCTTCGCCAACCCGCCCGCGATGATATTTGAGCCCGCGCTTCTCCACGATTCCGGCACCTCAGGTAAAACGCATGAGAATAACAGAAAATCGGCCCCAAGTGTGTGATCCGGCTGCGCTATTGTGGACCAATTCCGCGGTGGAGGGTTAAGTACGGAGGTAACAATATGTTAGGAGGTGTTGCGGAATTCTACGGCTCGGACGCGAACACCCATCCAGCGCTGAATCTAGAAGTATTCCACGAACGAATCCGCAATCTCCGCGCCGTGGTTGTTGGCGATGCGCGTGGCTGCGCGCTCCACATTTTTCATCAGGCCGTCGAGATAGTCGCGGGAATTGGAAATGCTGACTACGCCGATGGTGGCGCGGTTCCATAGTTCCGCCGCGTCGAGTTCGGCGACGGAAATGTTGAAGCTGGTGCGCAGTCGGTCTTTCATGCTACGCACCACCTGGCGCCGGTCTTTGACCGACTGGGCCGCTTCGATGTGGAGTTCGAGGGTGAGGAAAGCGATGGGCATTCAGGTTCGAGTTTCAGGTTTCGAGTTTCGGATGAGCAAAAACATCCACCCGGACCGGGTTCACTAGAAACCTGAACTGGAAACTCGAACCTTCTACACCATAGCTTCGGCGGCAATCCGCTCCGTGGCGAACGCCTCGATCACATCGCGCGCCTTGATGTCGCCGTAGTTCGCGATCGAGATGCCGCATTCCATGCCGTTGGTCACTTCCTTGGCATCGTCCTTGAAGCGCCGCAGTGATCCGACTTTGCCCTTGAACACGACCACGTTGTCGCGCAGCAGACGCACTTCGGAGTTGTTCTTGATCACGCCATCGGTCACGCGGCAACCAGCAATCGTTCCCACCTTCGGGATGCGGAAGGTTTCGAGCACCTCGGCGCGTCCCTGGTAGGTTTCTTTGATGGTCGGTTCAAGCAGGCCGGTCATGGCGCGCTTGATCTCGTCCTGCAGTTCGTAAATGATCGAGTGCAGGCGGATGTCGACTTCTTCCTGATCGGCCAGTTCCTGCGCCTTGCGCTCCGGCCGCACGTTGAAGCCGATGATGATGGCATTCGACGCCGAGGCCAGCAGCACGTCGGTTTCGGTGATCGCACCCACGCCCGAACGCAGCAGCCGCAGGCGAACCTTTTCGTTCGAGAGCCGCGACAGCAAGATCGCTGAGCACTTCCACGGAGCCCTGCACATCGCCCTTCAGGATGATGTTCAATTCCTTCGTTCCAGCGGTCTTGATCTGTTCCGCGAGTCCTTCCAGCGATACGCGGGAACTCTTCGCCAGCGCTGCTTCGCGGGCTTTCTGCTCGCGGTATTCGGAAATTCCGCGCGCCTTGTCGCGATCCGCAACCACGACGAACTGATCCCCAGCCTGCGGCAAACCTTCCAAGCCCAGAATTTCGACCGGCGTCGATGGAGGCGCGGACTGCAGCGCCGCCCCGCGATCGTCGAACATCGCGCGAACTTTGCCGAACACGTTGCCCACGACGAAGTTGTCCCCGGCGACTAACGTTCCATTCTGCACCAGCACTGTCGCCACGGGTCCGCGACCGCGATCCAGTTTTGCTTCGAGAACCACACCAGTCGCAGCACGCTCGGGAGTCGCCTTCAGCTCCGCGAGATCGGCGACCAGGCAGATCATTTCCATGAGCAGGTTCAGGTTCGTTTTCTTCTTGGCTGACACATCGACGAACACGGTCTTGCCGCCCCACTCTTCCGGAACGAGCCCGCGATCGGCGAGTTGTTTTTTCACTCGGTCGGGCATGGCATCGGGCTTGTCGACCTTATTCACCGCTACGATGATCGGAACTTCGGCAGCGTGCGCGTGATCAATAGCTTCCACGGTCTGCGGCATAACGCCGTCATCCGCCGCTACGACTAGCACAACAATGTCGGTGGCCTTCGCACCGCGCGACCGCATGCGGGTAAACGCTTCGTGACCCGGCGTATCGAGGAAAACAATCTCGCGCCCAAAGGCTGGAGATTCCTTGTCGGTGATACGAACCTTGTAGGCACCGATGTGCTGCGTGATGCCTCCCGCTTCGCCTTCTGCAACGCTGGTCAGCCGAATCGAATCGAGCAGTGTGGTCTTGCCATGGTCGACGTGACCCATGATCGTGACCACCGGCGGACGCGGCGTAACTTCGGCGGCAGATTCTTCCCCGCTCGCGGCGGCGTCAATCTCTTTCGAAGCCTGCTCTTCGAACGTAATCACGTTCGTCTCGGCTCCGAAGAAGCGCGCCATTTCGCTCGCGAGTTCGGCGTCGAGCGTCTGGTTGATGGTGGCGAAAACGCCACGACCCAGCAGACGTGAGATCAAATCCTTCGCGCGAATGTCGAGCTTCTCCGCCAGATCCTTAACACTGATGCCTTCCGTAATCGTAATATTGCGCGTGATCGGCATCGGCTCGTTCGACACCACCATGCGTGGCGGCGGCGTGTAGCCCTTCATCGGGCCTTCTTTTACGCCACGCGGAACATAACGCTGCCCGGGTCTGCGCGCGGGAGCACCCGGACGCGCGCCAGGACGTGCTGGTCCCGGAGGCGGAAGCCCCGGACCCACACCGAGAGGACGCGCACCTGCAGGCGTCGAACGCGTGGGATGCATGGGACGCCGCTCGCCCGGACGCAACGGACGCGGCGGACCTCCGCCGGGAACCATCGGACGCGGACGCTGAAAAATTGGCTGTCCCGGCACTGGACGCCCGGGCACGGGACGCATGGTCCCCGCTGGGGCACCGGCCTGCGCGACGGGTGCCACCGGACGCGGAGGCGGAGCTTTGTACACCGGACGCGGTCCCGTCTGCGGAACAATCATGCGTGGCGCGGGCGGCTGCGGCGGACCCGTCACCACTGGCGCTGCGGGACGCGGCGGAGCCGCTGGAGCTTGAGGCGCGACCGATGCCGTAACCGAAGGTGCTGCTGGCGGAGGAGGCGCAACCACTGCGGCCGGAGCGGGCGGCGTCGCGGGACGCGGCGGTGCCGCAACCGAAGGCACGGCTGCAACCACGCTGGGAGTAGCCGCCGGAGTCGCGGCCGCTGCGGGCTTCTCTGCCGGAGCGACCACTTCAGGCCGCGCAGCCGGGGCAGGCGCTTTCGCAGCTGGAAGCACAGGCGCCGCGGGAGGCACGGCCGGTCTTGGCGCCGGAGGCGCAATCACGGGCTTCGCTGCGACCGGTGGCGCGACCGGCCGAGCCGGGGGCGCCACAGCTTCCTTCTGCTGTGTGATGGCTTTCAGCACGTCTCCCGGGCGGGAGATATGCGACAAATCGATCTTGGTCTTGATTTCTTCTTCGCCGCGCAGTGGACGCGCGGACCGGGCAGACGTTGTCTGCGCTTCGGACGAGCCTCGGAGGTGCACCCGCACCTTTTCCGCTTCATGCTCCTCGAGCGAACTGGAATGCGTCTTCTTCTCAGTCACCCCGACTAGAGGTAGCGCGTCGAGAATGGCTTTGCTTTTAACTTCCAGCTCCCTGGCGAGATCGTTGATTCGAACCTTACTCATCCGGCCTTTCTTGTACTCCGCGTTTGTGCTTAAGTCTTCATCGCATCCTCACGGAGTCAGCGTCCTGCACTCGCACGCCATCGTAGGTGTTCGCGCGTGACATGACTATTCAGTTGTTTCGGGAGCAGAACCATCTTTCGGCTCATGCTCTTCGTTTTCGCCGGAGGCGGCTTCGGCTTCCGCCGTCGCCTCAGGCGCCGCCGCTTGTTCTTCCGCGGCCGCTTCACCGTCTACTGCTTCCGGCGCAGCTTCTTCCGCTACGCCTTCACCCGAAACGCCCTCCGCAGGGACTTCCCCTTCGGCGGCGCCCGCTTCCAGGCTCGCAAAGTAATTATTCACCGCGAGACTGATTTTTTCCACCGTCTTCGGCCCGATGCCCTCAATAGCTTCAAGCTGCTCCGGCGTCATATCGGCAAGTGCTTCGACAGTGGTCACACCCGCTGCGCTGAGCTTTTCGACCAGCCCTTCGCCCAATCCGGTTACGTTCTCGAGCGGAGTCGATGCTTGCGGGGCCATCGCAGCCATCTGCAGCTCGACTTCCTGCCGCTTCTCTTCTTCGCTCTTGATATCGATCTTCCAGCCGAGCAGCTTCGCCGCCAGACGGACATTCTGCCCCTTCTTGCCGATGGCAAGAGAAAGCTGGCTGTCATCGACGACAACTTCGAGGTGCTTGTCGGCACTGTCAACCACCGTCACGCGGCTCACTTTCGCGGGCTGCAGCGCCTTCTCGGCGAAGGTCACGGCGTCTTCGTGATACTCGATGATGTCGATCTTCTCTCCGCGCAACTCGCGGATGATCGACTGCACGCGCATGCCCTTCATGCCGACGCATGCGCCAACGGCGTCCACGTCCTTGTCCTTGGACATGACCGCGATCTTGGTCCGCTCGCCGGCTTCACGCGCAATCGCCCGGATTACTACCGTTCCATCATAGATTTCAGGAACTTCCGTCTGGAACAGATGCTGCACCAGTTCCGGAGCCGCGCGCGAAACCACAACGCCCGGGCCTTTCGAAGCTCGTTCGACGCGCGCAATCACCACGCGCACGCGCTCCCCGATCGCAAACGACTCCAGCCGCGACTGTTCCTTGCGCGGCATGCGGGCTTCTGCCTTGCCGATGTCAAAGATCACATCAGGACCTTCCACACGCTTCACAGTCGCGTTGACGATCTCTCCCACGCGCCCGATGTACTCGTTGTAAACCGTGTCGCGCTCGGCCTCGCGCACCTTCTGGAAAATCACCTGCTTCGCCAGTTGCGCCGCAATGCGTCCCAGAATGCCTTCCGTCACTTTCGGAATCAGCAACTCGCCCCCGACCTCGAGGGCCGGATCGACTTTGCGCGCGTCTTCCACCGTGATCTGCAGGTTAGGGTCTTCCACCTGCTCCGGCGTCTCCACCACGGTCTTCACCGCGAAGGCGTTGATCTTGCCGGTGTCCTTGTCGAGTTTGGCCCGCAGATTTTCCTGTGACTTGTAGTACTTGCGCGTGGCCATAACAATGGCGTCTTCCACCGCGCTCACTACAATCTGCGGATCAATCCCTTTTTCCCGGCTAAGTGCGTCGATCGTGTTGTAAAGCTCGCTTGCCATAAGTAAAGTTTCAGAGTTTCAAGGTTTCAGAGTTGCAAGGCGTTTGAAACCTTGCAACTCTGAAACATCGAAACCTTAGATCTCGGGCACCAGATTCGCTTTCTCGACATTGGCGAACTCAATTTCTATCTTCTCGCCGGCCGCCGCGCCCATTTTCTTTCGCGACTTGTGGCTGGCCACGCTCAAATCCAGTGTCAGACGACCGTCCTGAAAACTCTCTAGCCGTCCTTCAAAATGGCGGTTATTGTCCACCGGTTGCCTCGTCGTCAGCTTCAGACGGCTCCCAGTGAAGCGGGTGAAGTCCGCAGCCTTGATCAACTTCCGATCCAGGCCGGGCGACGAAACTTCCAGCGTGTACGAGCCTGGCATGACATCCTCGACATCGAGGATCGTGCCAAACTCGCGGCTGAAGTGCGCACAGTCTTCGTGCGTAACCCCGGCCAGCGGATCCGTCCCGGCCGCAGGCTTATCCAGAAACACCCGCAGCATGCGCGCCTTGCCTCCACCGAGGAACTCGATCTCCACCACTTCGAGCCCGCTGGAGGCTGCTACCCGCTCCGCGATTTCCCGCACACGTTCAACGTCAAGCGCCATGAATCCAGTAACTTACAGGCGATGGCTGCAACACCCGAAGGGGCCCAAACTAAAATGTGGGCTTGCGCCCACTGGTGTGCTTCGCCAATTGCCGGTACACAGCAGTTCTCAGTTCTCTAATATACGCGCCCGGGGGGCAAAAGACAAACCGGGTAACCGCCAACACGAAAACCCGCCACAACATCCACTCCTACATCGGGTTAGAATGTTCGGGTAGTGATCCGGAGGCTGCAATGACGTCCCACCGTTTGCCTCTCCTAGTCCTCATCGTTTTCTGTGGGTCCTCGTTTTCCTTCGGCCAGACACGCGGCGGCGGTGGTTCTCGCCCTACAAATATTGGAGTGGATCCTGCCACAAACGCCCGCAACGCGGCGGTGTTGGGCACCGGCAACAACATCGACGTTTCCATCGTTCATCCGAGTTCGGCGAACGATGAGGCTAAAGTTGAGTTCCGCTCTCAGACGGTACTGGTCCAGGTTCCGGTCGTCGTCACCGATAGATCCGGCAATCACCTTCATGGGCTCAATAAAGAAGACTTCACAATTCTTGAAAACGGTAAACCGGTCGGCGTCGCAAACTTCGAGGAACTGACCGCCGGCACCGGCCGCCTCACTTCCCCTCCCGTTCCCGTCGGACAGTTTCGCAACCTCACCCTCGACAGCTCGCAGCCTCGCAACATCGTCGTCATCGCGCTCGATACGGTGAACACGCCTTTTCTCGATCAATCCTACGGCCGGCGCGAACTGGTCAAATTCCTAGCGCACAACCTGGACTCGGGACAGGTTATGGCCCTGATGCTGATTACCAGTCACGGACTGAAAGTCGTGCAGGGACTCAGCGGCGATTCTGCCCATCTGATGCAGGCTCTGAACAAAGCCGCCGGGGAAATCTCTCCCATGGAAACGATGAGCTCCGATGCGCAAGAGTCCGTCACGGCGGGCGTGCCGAGCTTCGGGCAGGGGACCTACGGCAACGACCCAGTGCTGGGAGGACTCAACTGGTTCGTGCAGTACGGGGATGCGATGGAGGCACAATTTCAGCAGTCGAACGCGATTGAGACCACGATGAATTCATTCCTCGGAATCGCCTGGTCGTTGTCGGGGGTGCCCGGCCGAAAATCGCTCATCTGGGCGACAGGAGGATTTCCTTTCACACTCGATTCACCGTCAACCGTACCCGGCGGCTACTTGTCCCTTCTGTACGAACGCACAATGCTCGCTCTCAATGATGCGCAGGTTTCCGTTTATCCGGTAGACATTCGCGGCCTGGCGAACGCGCCCTCGTTCATCAGTGGCAACAGTTCGGGTGGGATCGGCGGACCGGGCAGATCCCGGCAAATCTCCAACCGCGTGTGGCTCCAGCAGTCCAAAATCGACACCCTCAACGATTTTGCCGACATGACCGGCGGCAAAGCCTTTTACAACACCAACGACCTAGCCGGCAGTTTCAAGCGCGCCGCTGACGATGCCTCCTCTTACTACATGCTCGGCTACTATCTCGACATAAAGAACAACAAGCCGGGCTGGCGCAAACTTCAAGTCAAGGTCGGCAAGAAGGACGTTGAGGTCCGCGCACGCAACGGATTCTTCGTCACCAATGCCACCATGAACCCCTTACTGAGCCGCGACCGCGACATGGTGAATGCGCTACATTCTCCCATTGAAGGCACGGGCGTACCGATGACTGTCCAATGGGTCGGGCTCGCTCCCAACGGCGACAAGAAGAAAGCCGTGTTCTCAGCGCACATGCCGGGAGGGGGATTAACTTTCGAGGGCAACGGGCGATCCCAGCTCAACTTCGATTTCGCGGCGCTGGCGTACGACAAGGACGGCAAGGAAGCAGGTCAGACTGCGCGCAACTACACGCCGGTTGTTCCTGATGCTCAAATCGCATCGGTGCGAGCGAACGGCATGGACTTTCGCAACGCACTCGAACTCGCCCCAGGAAAATATACCATCCGCTTTGTGGTCCGCGACAACGTCACCGGCAGGGTCGGCAGTGTCACCGCTCCCCTTACGGTGAACTGACCGACGCAGAAAGAGCCGCCTTGGGCTGCCCCCGCGACTCTAGTGGACCCTTTCGAAGTTGACATCTCTGGCATTCACGGCAAACACGCTCAGGCCGCTGACGCGATGATTCTCGTCTCTGCGGAACACTAATGTGCCCAGGCCGGAGCTCTCGAATTCGTCCGGCGCGACGGCAATCAGCTTTAGCGGCGTACTCCAGTTGTTTCGGAGCACTATACCTCCCTGGTCGATCGTCAGATCGTAGGTGGCTTCGATTTCCGTGCTCCTGTATTGCCCAGCGTAGCCTGCGAGGTCGGCCTCGCTAAGATGTGGTGCTTCAACTCTCCTGCCAGCAAAAAATATTTCACCGTCCGTTACGAGCGTAGCTTTCATCTCGCCATTTGAGTCTTCAAATGTGATAGTTCCCGTGCCAAGGTCCTTGAACTGATTCGCCCCCACGCGCCGAAGGTTCCCACCCCACGCCATCAGATTGCCGCCAGAAACAGTGAACGAATAAACAAAATGCTTGTGCGGATCGAGGTACTTGCCGGCAAAAAGACTTGGGTCGGGAAGGCTGCGATTGCCCGCTGCCGCGACTACTCCGGCCTCGGCATGCAGACTCTTCTCCAGGTAGACGTCGGCAACCGCGCGCATAAGAGTGCTTGGATCGGCGCTCGACGAATTGCAGAGACACACAACCGCGAACCGTTGCTCCGGAAAACGCAGCATCCCGGTGCGGTATCCGAACAGTGCGCCGTCATGCCCCACGGTGGGCAGGCTACGATAAGTATTTAGTTCCAGCCCGAGGCCATACTCAGTCTCATTACCGTTATTCAGCACTCCGCGTGTCTGCATCACCGTGGTGAGCGCTCCCTTTCCCAGCTTGTTCTCATAAAAATTGTTATCCCAAACAAGCAGATCGTCGATGCTGCTCATCAGACCACCGGGACCGACAGTGTCAAAATTGGTCGACCAATTCACGAGAAACTTGCCATCGCTTCCGGGATCGTAAGCTGCGACACGGCCCGGCATCACCAGAGTATGGTCGTCGTAATAGCGGGTGTGCACCATTCCGAGCGGCCGGAAGATATTCTCGGCGGCAAAGTCGGCAAGGGATTTCTTCGTCGCGCGCTTCACGACTTCTGCCAGCAGGAAATAGTTCGTATTGCTGTAAATCCACTCCTCTCCAGGAATATTGTTGAGGCCTTTCTGGCGCGTGATCAGATCCAGCATTTCACCTCTGGAATGAAGGTCTGAAAGTTCCCGGCCCGACAGATACATGAGCGTTTCAAAATCTCGAAGTCCACTGGTGTGGTGCAGCATTTGCCGCAAGTTGATGGCATGTCCATAGTCGGGGAGTTCCGGGATGTATTTCCGGACGTCATCGTCCAGAGACAGGAATCCTTGTTCAGCCGCCAGCGCCACACTGGCGGCCGTGAATTGCTTGGACACAGACGCCATATAGAAAACTGACTCAGGGGAAAGCGGAACCCCGAGTTCGAGGCTGGCAATGCCGTATCCTTTTCGGAAAACGAAATGCCCGTCCTGTATCACTCCAACCGCACAACCGGGGGAGTTTGGCCTGTTGTACGCAGCAAAGATCTGATCCATCTTTCGCTCTCGTGTGTCGGCGGAGAAAACCGGAGGGGCGACAAGCAACGCCACGGCAAGTGCGACAACGACTGCAAAGCGCATCGCAGACTCCTTTTCGAATCCAGACTTGTCCGAGGCAGGGATGCATCCGTTTCCCAATTTCCCGCACGCATCCCACCTCACCACCGAGGCACTGCCATAACCCACGAAACTAGGATGCGGCCGTCGGCTCGCCGATTTGCCTCAATCCACCTCGGCCGTTGTTGCCTTTGCGGCAACATGTTAGCGTTTCGACGTGGACTCCGCAGCGAAACGAATCATCAGCCTATATCAGCGCCATGCCGACAGTTTTGACCGCGCGCGAGGACGCAACCTTTTTGAAAAGCCATGGCTCGATCGGTTCCTAGCTCTTCAGCAACCTGGAGCTTCCATCCTCGACCTTGGCTGCGGTTCTGCCGAGCCGATTGCCCGGTACTTCATCGAAAAGGATTGCCATGTGACGGGAGTGGATTCTTCGCCGGCTCTCATCGAGATTTGCAAATCGCGCTTCCCGGAGCAACACTGGATCGTCAACGATATGCGAACGCTATCTCTCGGCTTGCGTTTTGACGGCATCCTGGCGTGGGACAGCTTCTTTCACCTCTGCCCGGAAGATCAACCGCAAATGTTCTCCGTGTTTCAAACTCATGCCGCTCCGGGCGCCGCTCTGATGTTCACCAGCGGCTCCGTGCACGGCGAAGCCATCGGCGAATTTCAGGGCGAACCGCTTTACCACGGAAGCTTGGATACAGCCGAATATCGTTCCCTTCTCGAGCAAAACGGTTTTGCTGTCGTCTCCCACGTCATCGAGGGTCCCGGCGGGCATACCGTGTGGCTCGCACAACTCGAATAAGTCTGCCGCCTGCTGAAATAGGCAACTCTCGATGAGATAGTCGCCGCCACGTCCGTCCCGATTTGCCTCAATCCCCCGCCCTCTCTAGAATGAAGAATCACCCCATACGGCATCATCCTAGGGGCTTTATCTTTCGGTCTGCAGTTGGTATTCGGCTCCGCCGCATCCACCATCCTCTAACTCCAACAGCAGGAAATCTCTATCTGCCGTTGCCGTCAAGTCGATAACCAGGATGGTCGAATCTGCGATCTGCCCGCTGAAGGACTTCGCACCGCCTCCAATAGTTAGAATATATATCCCTGTCGGAACGGGGTCGAATAGGAATATCCCATTGCGGTCCGAAGTCGTCTGGTATTGTTCAGACGAGACAGCATCTTGTAAGGTGATCGGAATCGCTGGATGTACAATCTCAACCGGGTGAAGCAGGTCTTGCAGAGGATGGCCTGTACTTCCCCTCACCAAACCTGTTAGCTTGCCGCTGACCCACCGCATTTCGTAAGAATCGTCCGCCCATTGAAAATCGAACCTCTTCTTGGGTTTCTTCCCGTGAACACTAACCTCGATCAACTCGCGCCCAGCCTCGATCCCTCAGTAAGACGCAATCAACCAGTACCTCCCGGTGGGGAGGCTCCGGACCTCAGCAGTTCCCTTCTCATCGCTAATTTCAGTAAGGAATGCAGAGGTACCGGGACTCGGAGTGACGGCGATCTCGGCGTCAGGGACTGGCTTGTTGCGATGATTAACGACAACCACAAAATCTGAGCGGACCGACTGGACCTGGAATCCTTGCGCGGAGCAACCGAACGCGAGAATCGGTTCCGCAAGCAGCAACAACGCCAAGAATCCTGCCTTTCGCATGCGGAGATTCTATTCCAGTCGCCGATTGGCAGAAGGCAGACGCAAGCGCTAACCCGCCATAGGCCGTTGGGCCGTTGGCTCCATTTGCCTCAATCCCCCGCCGTCTCTAGAATGAAGAATTACCCCATACGGCTGGGAGAGTTCCCGAGAAACTTATGATTCATTTTCCCGTTCCTGAGGCTCTTACTTTCGATGACGTCCTTCTGCTGCCCGCCCGCTCCGACGTCATTCCCGCGCAGGCCGTCACTCAGACGCAGCTCACTCGCAAGATCAGCCTGAACATTCCGATCGTTAGCGCCGCAATGGACACCGTGACCGAGTCGCACATGGCCATCGCGCTCGCGCAGCAGGGCGGCCTTGGCATCATTCATCGCAACTTGACAATCGAGCAGCAAGCCAACGAAGTCGACAAGGTGAAGCGCTCAGAAAGCGGCATGATCGTTGACCCAGTCACTATGTCGCCCACCGATCGGGTCAGCGACGCGCTCGAGGTTATGCGCAAGTACAAGATTTCTGGCGTGCCCATCACCGAGCACGGAAAACTGGTTGGCATCCTCACTAACCGCGATCTGCGGTTCGAGACCCGCTTCGACATTCCCATCGACAAAGTGATGACCAAGAAAAACCTCATCACTGTCCCGGTGGGAACCACGCTCGAAGAAGCGGAGAAAATTCTTCACCAGCATCGCGTCGAAAAACTCCTCGTCGTCGACGACAAGTACAACCTCAAGGGCTTGATCACAGTTAAGGACATCCAAAAGAAACTGAAATATCCCAACGCTGCGAAAGATTCGCAGGGCCGCCTGCGTGTAGGTGCGGCCATCGGCGCCACCGGGGATTTCCTCGAACGCGCGCAGGAATTGGCCGAAGCCAAAGTCGACGTCCTCGCCATCGACAGCGCGCACGGTCATTCCACCAAAGTTCTCGACGCCGTGAAGCTGGTGAAATCGAAGCTCCCCCACATCGAACTCCTGGCCGGCAACGTGGCCACCTTCGACGGCGCTTGCGAACTGACGCGCGCCGGAGCCGACGGCATTAAGGTCGGCATCGGACCCGGCTCGATTTGCACCACGCGCGTCGTCACCGGAGCCGGCGTTCCGCAGATAACCGCGATCGCCGAAGCTTATCGCGCCACCAAAGACTCTGGCGTCCCGATCATCGCCGATGGCGGTATCAAGTATTCTGGTGACGTGACCAAGGCGCTGGCGGCGGGCGCGAGCGCCGTCATGATCGGATCGCTTTTCGCCGGCACCGACGAAAGCCCCGGCGAAATGATCCTTTATCAAGGCCGCTCCTTCAAGTCGTACCGCGGCATGGGATCGATCGGAGCCATGGCGCAAGGTTCCAGCGAGCGCTACTTCCAGAGCACCGAGGGCGATTCTTCCGCTTCCATCTCCGCAGGCGACGGGGATTCCAACCGCCTCGCCAAGCTCGTTCCCGAAGGCATTGAAGGGCGCGTCCCCTACCGCGGCTCGGTTGCGATGATCGTCCACCAGATGGTCGGTGGATTGAAATCGGGCATGGGGTACTGCGGCTGCGGTACGATTCCCGAGTTGCTGCACAAGACTCGTTTCGTCCGCATCAGCGGCGCCGGCCTCCGCGAGAGCCATGTACACGACGTCATGATCACCCGCGAGGCCCCAAACTATGCGATCGAGTAGCGCGGCGCAGCCGCAGGCCGAAAAATCAAGTCTGAGTTCCCCATACCTTCGCTTTGCTCAGGGCGGGAACTTCGCGTTCTTGGCGAAGGGTGGGGATTCCGAAATCGCAGGCGCCCCACTCGCTTGACCACCGACCGCCACCAAGCTCTCAAGGCCTGGATCGCCACCATCTTGTGGCTGATCGTCATTGCCATCGAGTCGACGCAGTACCTCTCCTCCCACAACACAAGCCGCTTCCTTTTTCCCCTTCTGCATTACCTCTTCGCGATGGACCGGCAGCACTTCGAGACCGTACACTTTTACATGCGCAAGGGAGGCCACGTCTTCGGCTACGGCCTGCTCAGTATCCTACTGTTCCGCGCTTGGAGAGAAACCCTGCCCACCCTCGGAAATCCCAGGTGGACCTTCCGCTGGGCGAACATCGCGGTGCTGGGAACCGCGCTGGTGGCCAGTCTCGACGAGTGGCACCAGAGTTTCCTACCCTCGCGCACGGGCACCCCGCGCGACGTCCTGCTCGACACCTGCGCGGGAATTGCCGCTCAGATTCTTGTGTTTCTTTGGATGAGATGGCTCTGAAGTTGTTCGAGCCGTGAGTCGTCGTTTCGTACTCGACGCGTGCCCCGGATTGCGGAGCACGCGCCGACATCGAAATCACCGAACGAAGAACAAATCGCTTTGGGGGAAGGCGTTCTTTCAGGAGGATAGGCTGGAAGATGATCTCAGTCTTTGCGCTGGAGCAACCAAGGAAAAATTGTCTCTCGAATGGCGACTGGCCACGACATGACATCCGCTAGTCAATCATGAGCGCTTCGGGGTCGTGAAGAAGGAGTCGTCCGCGCCCCTTGGAAACGGTCCCCTCGCGGGCCCAATTGCTCACCAGACGGCTGGCTGTAAACGGGCTGATGTCTGCCAGCGCTCCAAGCTCATCGTTGGTCGCGCGGATTTCGATCCCTTCGGGTCGGACTTCTCCAGAGTTGTCGCTCAGCTGCAGCAGAGTCCCGGCCAGCCTTTCCTCTGCGCTCTTAGTTACCAATCCAACATGCCGTTCGATGTAGGCTCTCACGTATCCCAGGGCGATGTTCAAGGCATTCTCGGTCAGCGGAGGATAGCGCGCCGCTAACTTCCGGATGACGGACTGGTCCCAAGCCAGCAACTTGCACTCAGAGGCCGCTTCCGCCGTCGCCATATATGTCGATTGAGTCCTCAGCAGCGCTACTAATCCAATCACATCGCCCGGCACCAGCCATCCCAGCAGCACCACCTCGCCATGCTTGGTGAGGTGGTAGTAGCGCACCCGACCGCTCTGCACCTGAAACAGGTGAGTGGCCCCGTGGCCACCTGTGATGATGTTGTGCTTCGCGGAAACCCGGCGGACCGGCGCGGCGGAAAGGATGGTCTGCACAGCGGCGGGATCAAGGCCTGCCAAAAAGCTGGAGGATCGCGCGACCGCCAATGCTGATCGAGAATCGAGCATGTTCGATGGACCTTCGGAGTCGAGACGACATCGATTCGCCGAGGTCGTCCCTTCAACAGGAGCCTAGGCTGCCCGCTCGAAACGGAAAACTGTCAGAAGATACAGGTCCCTCATGCCTCAAGTCTTTTGGCGAATTGCCGGCTCACGCCTGATCACCAGCAGTACCGCAGAGACCGCCGCCAGCCCGGCAGAAACATAAAACGGAATCGGCGCACCGTAGTGCTTCCAGAGTTCGCCGGTAATCAGGCTCGCCGCTAGCGTGGCCACACTGGTCACAAAGAAATAGACTCCGAGCGCGCGCCCGCGGACGTCCTGCCCAACAGTCTCAACGACGAGCGCTTTCAGAACCGGCTGTGTCAACGCGTAGTACAAACCGTAGACAGCCATCGTGATCCAGATCGCAAGCGTGGACGGCGCCCGCCCGAATACAAAATAGACTCCCGCGAAGATCAAATACCCCGCGCCCGCAATCCAGCGCCGCGAGAAGTGATCGCTGAACCACCCTGCGGGCCACGATCCGAGTGTGTAAGTAATGTTGAAGACCAGCCCCAGCAGCGGCGCCAGGGCCACTCGAATACCCACATTCTGCGCCCGCATTACAAGAAACATGTCGCTTGAATTCCCTAGCGAGAACAGAGTCACCGCGACCAGAACCATGTAAAACGAACCCGGCAACGCGGTACCGGCTGCACCTCGAGAGAGCAGAGGCCTTCGTCGCGACCGCGAATCCTATCGGCGGACGACTTGTGTGTGGTCTCGCGAATCCCGAACAGCGCTACCATCACACACAGCGCCCCTGGAATCGCTGCCGCCCAGAACACGCCTCGAATTCCGTATCGCGTCAGCAACAACAGAGCGGCCAGCGGTCCCGCAATCGCCCCCGCCGAATCCATCGACTGAATCAGACCGTACGCCGATCCCAGTCGCTCCTTCGGCACCGACTCCGCGACCATCACATCGCGCGGCGCCCCGCGTACCCCCTTGGCCAGCCGGTCGCTGAAACGGATCAGCAGGATGTGCCACCACGCGCCCGCCAGTGCGAGCAGGGGCTTCACCGCGTTCGCAACGAAATATCCCCCCACGACCAGGGGCTTACGCCGCTCGATGCGGTCGGTCAAGTATCCGGAGAAAAGTTTGGCGAACGACGCGACGCTCTCGGCCAGTCCTTCAATGAGTCCCAACTGCGCCGGCCCCGCGCCCAGCGATACCAGAAATGCCGGCAGCACCCAATACGCCATCTCCGTCGCAGTGTCGTTCAGAAAAGAAGTAGCCCCGAAAACGTATATATTTCGTGAAGCAGAGGGCTGAGGGTCAGGGGAGGGTACGGGCATAGAGACGTTTTATCACGGAGGCAAGAGGAGAAAAACAGGGTAACAGGGCTCATCTTCATGCATCGCACAACTGAGTACTGAAAGCTAAAGCTTCCTTCAGTACATCGCGTCGTATTTCGTCACGAGCCAGTCGCCACCCTGGCGCGCGACGGTGACGGTAAACAGATCCTGATCAATTCCGGCCTGACCCGGGCCTGCATTCGTTTCCCGCTTGCCCCGATAATGCAAAACGATCAGCGGCCCCGCCTCTTCCCAGTCGACTAATTCCCAAGACAGCAGCGGGTGCTGCGCCTCAGAGGCACAAATGTACTTCGCGTACTTCTTGTGGTAGTCGTGCTCCCACTTGGACAGCACGTCATCGCAGTGTCCGTCGCGGATCTCGCGCAGAAATTTATTGGCAGCCTTCTCCGTCGAGCGGTCGCGCAGTGGGTTCATCTTGATGCTCACCGGCAGCCCGGTCAGGGGATCGTGATCCTCCGAACGCGCGAGCACCGGGCCCTGATTGCTCAGCCACCACAGGTAGCCGACAAACACTCCCACCAGCAAAACGCCGGCGCCGACGGCAATCCCGATTTGTGTGCGGGTGAAGGCCATTAGAGGAGATTTTAAAGAGATCGGGGAAGCGGCGAAAGATTACCACTGGGAGACGCGGAGGGACATGTACGAGTGCGACAAAGCAGAGAGCAACAAAAAAGGCGCGGCCGGTGGCCGCGCCTTTCGCAAAAACACAACAACTACTCTTTCTTGTCTTCCTCTTTGCCCTCGGCTGGCGCAGCCTCGTGCTCAACCTGCGCTTGCGCTTCCGCCTCTTCCATTGCTTTCTTGGTTTCGGCAGCCTTCTTGGCGCGAGCTTCGACACGCTTCTCTTTCTTCTCGTCGAGGATCTTCTCGCTGCCCAGCAGTTCGAGAAAAGCCTTGTCGGCACCGTCACCCTTATTCCAGTGAGTGCGGATGATGCGCGTGTACCCGCCGTTGCGATCGCCAAACCGCGGCCCGACCGTATCAAACAACTTCACCACGGCCGCATCGGTCATCAAGTACGCCGCAGCCAGACGCCGCGCCGCGAGATCTCCACGCTTGCCCAGCGTAATCATCTTCTCGACGATGGGCTTCGCAGCCTTGGCCTTGGGGACAGTCGTCTCGATGCGCTCTTCCACGATCACCGAGGTGACCAGGTTGCGCAGCAGCGAGCGCCGGTGCGCAGTGTTCCGTCCGAGTTTATATCCAGCAACTTTATGACGCATGGGATGATCCCCTGTCTTAAATTCGTGTTCGCAGTTTCAAGTTTCAAGTCTCGGGTGGCCAGCGAAGCCGTGAGCAACTCGGAACACCCGAAACTTTGAAACCTTGAAACGTTGAAACCTGCTTCTTACAGTTGGTCGTCCGGCCCGTAAGCGGATGCCGGCAGCACCTGATTCGAAGTCGGCCCGGGCACGGCATTGCCATGCTCGTCGATCTTCATACCCAGGCTCAGACCCATCGAGGAGAGAATCTCCTTGATCTCGTTCAGCGACTTGCGGCCGAAATTCTTCGTCTTAAGCATCTCGGCTTCGGTCTTCTGCACGAGTTCTCCGATGGTCTGGATATTCGCATTCTTCAGGCAGTTATAGCTGCGCACCGACAGCTCGAGTTCTTCCACGGAACGGTTGAGGTTCTCGTTGTGGATCTCGGGCTTGCGGTCGTCCGACGACGACGTGCCGGTTTCAATTTCTTCCTCGAAGTTGATGAAGATGTTCATGTGGTCCTTCAGCAGCTTCGCGGCCAGGCCGAGCGAATCGGCCGGCGTGATGGAGCCGTTGGTCCATACTTCGAGCGTCAGCTTGTCGTAGTCGGTGATTTGTCCCAGACGCGCTGCCTCAACGGTGTAGTTGCACTTGCGCACCGGCGAGTGAACCGAGTCGATCGGAATGAATCCGAGGCCCAGGTCCTCGTCGAAATTCTTGTCGGCCGAGGTATACCCGCGCCCGCGCTTCAGGCGCATTTCCATGTCGAGTTTGCCACCCTCGCTGACCGTTGCGATGTAGACGTCTTTGTCGAGAACCTCGACATCTCCGTCCGCTTCGATCATGCCACTGGTGACCACGCCCGGCTGATCCGCGCGCAGGTAGATCGCCTTGGGCGCATCGCCCGCGAGCTTGAACGGAATCTGCTTCAGGTTGAGGATGATGTCGGTCGCGTCCTCGACCACACCAGGGATCGACTGGAACTCGTGCAGCACGCCTTCCATCTTCACCGCGGTGACAGCCGCGCCTTCAATCGAGCTCAGCAGCACGCGTCGCAGGGCGTTGCCCACGGTGGTGCCGAAGCCGCGTTCAAACGGCTGCGCCCAGAACATGCCGTACTTGTCGGTGAGGCTGGAGGTGTCGGTTGCGAGACGTTTCGGTTTCTGAAAACCCTTCCAAAGCATGTGTTTCTCCTTCGGCCGTTTGGCTCAAAGCTGACTCCCTGAATCGGTCCGGACTCAGGTCAAGCGTCAGCTAAGGCTGATCTGGCTCGAAAACAGCGGACCTGGTTTCAAAGTTTCAAGGTTGCAAAGTTTCAAGGTCGTTGCCTTTGAAACCTTGAAACCTCTGAAACGTTGAAACCTGCAAAACAAACTCTTACTTACTATAAAGTTCGACAATCAGTTGCTCATTGACTGGCAACTGAATATCTTCGCGCTTCGGTAGCGACAGCACTTTCGCTTTATAGTTGTCGCGATCAACTTCCAGCCAACTGACCGTCGTGCCATGGCTGGCAAATTCCTTCGCCAGTTCGAGCACGGTGAGCTTCTTGCTCTTCTCGCGGATCGCGATCTCTTCGCCCGCGCTCACTTCATACGAAGGAATGTTGACCTTGCGGTTGTCGACGGCCACGTGCCCGTGACGCACCAACTGGCGCGCCTGGCGCCGCGACTGGGCGAATCCCAAGCGGAACACGACGTTGTCGAGACGCCGCTCGAGCTGCTGCAGCAACTTCTCGCCGGTCACGCCCTGGGACTTCGCGGCCTTCTCGAAGTAGTTGCGGAACTGGCCTTCCTGCGTGAAGTAAATGCGCTTGGCCTTCTGCTTCTCGCGTAACTGCAGGCCGTAGCCAACGATCTTGGCTTTGCGATCCTTGCCATGTTGTCCGGGAGCGAAATTGCGCTTCTCGATAGGACACTTGTCGCTGAAGCACTTTGCGCCTTTGAGGAACAGCTTCATGCCCTCGCGGCGGCATAGACGGCAGACTGCATCGGTATAACGGGCCAAGTTTCTTCTCCTTTAGATGACCGGTTTACGGGTTTGGCTTCACCCTTCCTCCCGGACAAAATCGATGTTTCAAAGTTTCGAAGGTTTGGATGTTTTAAGGTTCTAACTTTGAAACCTTGAAACTTTGCCGCCCTTGAAACGTCGTCCAAACGCCGACAGCTTACACGCGGCGTCTTTTCGGCGGACGGCATCCGTTGTGAGGAATCGGCGTCACGTCGCGAATCGAACGTACTTCGATTCCCGAGGCCGCCAGCGCGCGAACCGCCGACTCACGGCCCGACCCCGGACCGCTGACGCGCACGTCCACGCTGCGCACTCCGTGATCCCGCGCCATGTTCGCGGCATTCGACGCAGCCTGCTGGGCGGCAAAGGGCGTACCCTTGCGCGATCCGCGGAAGCCGAGCGATCCCGAACTCTTCCACGACAGAACGTTGCCGTTCATATCGGAAATGGTCACGATCGTGTTGTTGAAGGACGCCTGCACATAGCACAGTCCGTGCGGAACGTGCTTGCGTTCCTTCTTCTTGAAGGTTTTCTTCTTGCCTTTTTTATCGGGTGTGGCTGCTGCGCCGCCCGCCGCTGCTGGTTTCGCCATAGAACCTCAAGTTTCAAGGTTTCAAAGTTTCAAAGGTTCAAGGTTCTTACTGTGAAACCTTGAAACCTTGCCACATTGAAACCTGCTTCTTATGTCTTTGCCGTCGCCTTCTTCTTCTGCGCGACCGTTCCCTTGCGCGGACCCTTACGAGTACGGGCATTCGTGTGTGTGCGCTGGCCGCGGACCGGCAGGTTGCGGCGATGGCGGAATCCGCGATAGGAGCCGATTTCGATGAGACGCTTGATGTTCATCGAAACTTCCTTGCGCAGATCGCCTTCCACCAGGCCCTCCGCCTCAATGACGGTACGGATGCGGTTGACCTCTTCTTCGCTCAGGTCCTGCACCTTCTTCATGGGCTCAACCTTCGCCTCGTCGCAAATGCGCCGCGAGCGGGGATGTCCGATGCCATAGATGTACGTCAGCGCGATGTTGATGTGCTTCTGGCGCGGAAGATCGACGCCTGCTATACGTGCCATATTTCTTTATGCCTCCGACACCTTTGTGCCTTTTCAGCTTCGAGCTTTGAGCTACGAGCCAAACCTCTTTCGCGAATCGCTCGCAGCTCATAACTCGACGCTCAAAGCTTCTTAGCCCTGGCGCTGCTTATGTTTCGAGTTGACGCAAATCACCCGCACCACACCCTTGCGGTGGATGACCTTGCACTTGTCACAAATTTTCTTTACCGACGCTCGTACCTTCATAACTTTTCCAGTCTATTCGCCCTTTGTGAGATCCTTCGCCAAGAACGCTCAGGATGACGCCAGCGGGCTCCCGCTTCGCTCACGCCCGCTAAACGGCGTCATTTGTAGCGATACACAATTCGTCCGCGATTCAAGTCGTAGGGCGAAAGCTCCACCGCAACCTTGTCTCCTGGCAGAATGCGAATAAAATTCTTGCGCATCTTGCCGGAAACGTGCGCCAGCACCTGGTGTTTGTTTTCCAGTTCCACCCGGAACATGGCGTTGGGCAGGGGTTCCAGAACCACCGCCATCACTTCAATCGCGTCTTCTTTGCTCATTCGCTCCTAGCTTCTAGCTACTAGCTCCTGGCTTGCCGGCCCGACTAGCAAGAAGCTAGGAGGCCAGCAGCTAGAAGCTGTTACTGCGTCAAAATCACCGGACCATCTTTCGTCACCGCCACGCAATGTTCAAAGTGCGCGCTGAAGCTGCCGTCCGCGGTTACTGCGGTCCATTTATCGCCCAGCACTCGCGTCTCGGGCTTGCCGTAATTCACCATCGGCTCAATCGCGATGACCATGCCCTCGCGCAACCTGGCGCCGTGCCCGCGCGCTCCGAAGTTCGGAACCTGCGGCTCTTCGTGCAACCGCGTCCCAATCCCGTGTCCAACAAACTCGCGCACCACGCTGAATCCCGCGGCTTCCACATGCTCCTGCACCGCCGCGCCGACATCGCCAATCGAATTCCCGATCCGCGCCTGCTCAATTCCGCGGTACAGCGAAGCTTCCGTAACATCCAGCAACTTCTTCAACTCCGGCTTCAGCGCGTTACCCACCGGCACCGTGATCGCCGCGTCGCCGTAGTACCCGTCGAGCACCACGCCGCAGTCGATCGAAACGATGTCGCCTTCCTGCAGCACCCGCTTTTCCGACGGGATGCCGTGCACAATCTCTTCATTCACCGATGTGCACAACACACAGGGATAATCGTAGTACCCCTTGAACGCCGGCTTCGCGCCGAGTTCCTTGATCTTCTTCTCGGCGGCGCGCTCCAGATCCATCGTCGACACGCCCGGCGCCACCAGGGTTCTGACATAGTCGAGAACCTGGCGTACGATGCGGCCGCTATGCCGCATCTTCTCTATCTCCGCCGATGATTTACACACAATCGCCATTCTTACGCGTGGTGATCTTCCAAAATTCTGAAAATCTGGTCCGTGACATCGTCCATGGGCAGATCTCCGTTGATCGAGATCAATCTGCCCGTCCGCTGGTAGTAGTCCGCTACCGGACGAGTCTGCTCCTGGTATGCCGTGAGTCTGGGCTGAATTACTTCCAACCGGTCGTCATTGCGGGTCACCAGCTTTTCCCCGGTTTCGTCGCAGAGTTCATCTACGCGAGGCGGCTGGAAGTGGACGTTATAAATCCGCCCACAGGAGGGACAAGAACGGCGTCCAGTGATCCGGAGCAATAGCTGATTATAGTCCACGTCCAGGCGGATCACAATTGGCCAGGCCCGGGTGGGACGCGAGTTGTCAAAGAGCTCATGGTCGAGCAGCGCATCGAGCCACCCGGCCTGAGCTGCCGTCCGGGGAAACCCGTCCAACACATACCCGCGCTTGCAGTCCGGCTGCATCAGCCGTTCGCGGACCATGACGCATACGAGATCGTCGGAAACCAGTTGCCCTCGCGCCATTACCGCCTTGGCAACGAGGCCGAGTTCCGTCCCGCGGACTACGTTCTCCCGCAGGAGGTCCCCGGTCGAGATCTGGGGAATTCCGTAGCGCTCCATGATGCGCTTGGCCTGCGTGCCTTTTCCGGCACCCGGCGGCCCGAGCAGCACAACGGGACCCACTTCACGCGAGGTTTCCTGCGCCATCGGCTTGACCAAAGCCTCCCGAGCTCAGTCTCCCCGGCGCCCCAAAAACAAGCCGAGGTGCAGCCACCCCACAACTACCAATCTCATCTCGCCCGCGACTCGCCAGCGACCAGGTCCAGCTGCCAGTTTCAGTTACCAGGTCCGGCGGCCGCGAATCCTTCCGCTGCGCGGAGTAAATCCATCGTAGTGGCGCATGATCAACTGCGCCTCGATCTGCGTGACCGTATCCATCGCCACGCCCACCACGATCAACAGCGACGTTCCACCAAAGTAGAAGCTCACGCCCAAACCATTCGTCACCCAGTTCGGCAGGATTTCGAACGCTCTTCCCAACGCGCCCGGAAGATGGTTGAGGTGTATGCCCGTAATCATCCACTCTGGAATGAACGAAATCAGAATCAGGTACAGCGCGCCCACCAGCGTGATCCGCGTGAGCACTTCATTGATGAAGTCCGCAGTGCGCTTCCCAGGACGAATGCCCGGAATGAACCCGCCGTATTTCCGCATGTTGTCGGCGACTTCGCTGGGATTAAACACGATCGAGACATAGAAGTATGCGAAGAAAATGATGCCGACCGCATAGAGCAAGGTATACAGCGGCTCGCCCCAACCCAGCATCCGGATCAGGTCTCCGAAGTATCGGCTGTTGCGCAGCCCATACCCAATGGTTTGCGGCAAAGTCAGAATCGACGACGCAAAGATGACCGGCATCACGCCGCCCGCGTTCACGCGCAAAGGCAAATGCGTTGATTGCCCACCCATCACCTTGCGCCCGACCACACGCTTGGCGTACTGCACCGGAATTCGCCGTTCGCTTCGCTCCACCCAGACGATGAATCCCACCACCGCGACCATGAAGACGATCAGGAACACCATCAGCGGGAACGTCATCGCGCCCCACGCGGCGTTCTTGGCCTTCTCGACCAAATCCACCACGCCACGCGGCAAGCCCACCACGATGCCGGCGAAGATCAGCAGCGACATCCCGTTGCCCACGCCGCGCTCGGTAATCTGCTCGCCCAGCCACATGATGAACGCGCTGCCCGTCGTCAGGGTCAGCATGGTCATCAGGCGGAACTTCCAGCCCGGATCCAGCGCGAAGCCGCCCTTTTCCAACCCGACAGCGATTCCGAACGACTGCACCGAACTCAGAATCACGGTGATGTACCGCGTCCACTGCGTAATCTTCTTGCGTCCAAGCTCGCCTTCTTTCTGCAGCTTCGCCAGTGGCTCATAGACCACCGTCAACAATTGCAGAATGATCGATGCCGTGATGTACGGCATGATGCCCAGGGCAAAAATGGTCATGCGGCGCAGCTGGCCGCCCGAGAACAGATCGACAAATCCCAGCAACGATCCGCTCGTGCTGCCCTGCGTGAAGAAACTTTCCAGCTTGGCTGTATCAATTCCCGGGGTCGGAAGGTGTCCGCCCAACCGGTACACGAACAGCATTCCCAGGGTAAACAGGATGCGTTTGCGCAGATCCGGAATCCGGAAGATATTAGCCAGTTTGTCGAACATTACTTCAACACCTCAACCTTGCCGCCCGCCTTGGTGATTTTTTCCTGTGCCGACTTCGAAAACTTGTGCGCGTGCACTGTGATCGCAACCTTCAACTCGCCGTCGCCCAGAATTTTCACTGGATGCTTCGTCTTGATCACGCCCGCCTTGCGCAGCACTTCGGGAGTGATCGGTTCTCCGTGAAACGAATCGCCCATCTCCACCAGCCGCTCCAGGCTCACGATGTTGAATTCCTTGCGGAAAATGTTGGTGAAGCCGCGCTTCGGCATGCGGCGGTGCAGCGGCATCTGGCCGCCTTCAAAGCCGCGGATCATGCGGGAGCCAGTGCGCGAACGCTGCCCCTTGTGTCCACGGGTCGACGTCTTGCCCATGCCGGAGCCCATGCCGCGCCCCACGCGCTTGCGCTTTTCCGTCGCCTTCTTCGGTGCTCGAATGTTCGATAAATTCATAAGTACACCCACGTTTCAAAGTTTCAAGGTTTCAATGTTTCAAGGATCGATCAGAGACCTCGAAACGGTGAACTAGTCCACTACCTCGACCATATGCGGAACCTTCGCCACCATGCCGCGGATGGCGTTCGTGTCCGGACGCTCAATCACCTGGTTCAGTCGGGTAAATCCCAGACCCTTGATCACCAGCTTCTGCTTCACCGGGGCACAAATCGCGGAACGCACCCACTTCAGGTGAATCTTCCCGCTGCCCGAATTCGTTTTCTTCGCTGTCATTTCATCGACCTCAATGTCATTGGGATGCGCGCGACTCGAGTCGGCCATCCCGAAACCTGTCTTTGTGGAAGGGCACGACCTCAGTCGTGCCGTCCCGAAGCCCAAAATTCAAGAGGACTTCAGCCCCTGCGGGCCTACAGCTCCTGCGCCGTCTTCCCGCGCATCGCCGCCACGCCTTCGCGACTCTTCAACTGCTTCAGCGCGTCGAAGGTCGCCTTGATCACGTTGTGCGGGTTGGTCGTGCCAATCGATTTCGTCAGCACGTTCTGCACGCCCGCTGAAGTCATCACCGCACGCACTGCTCCGCCCGCAATCACGCCCGTGCCTTCCGGCGCCGGCTTCAGCAGCACTTTGCCCGAACCGTAGCGTCCCAGCACGAGGTGTGCAATGCTGGTCTGCGTCAGGTTCACCTTCATCAGATTCTTCTTGGCCGACTCGATCCCTTTGCGGATAGCCTGCGGAACTTCTTTGGCCTTCCCGGAACCGTAGCCCACCACTCCAGCCGACGGATCGCCCACCACCACCAGCGCGGCAAACGACAGGTTCTTTCCGCCCTTCACCACTTTCGTCACGCGGTTAATGGCGACAACCTGGTCTTTCAACTGGAACGAATTCGCATCAAGTTTCTTAATCACTATTGGCATAATTTCTCAGATTCTAGCTGTGAGCCGGGAGCTTTGAGCTGCGAGCATTCCAATCCAGCTCTTAGCTCGCCGCTCGAAGCTCGCGGCTGTTCTTAGAACTTCAATCCCGCTTCGCGCGCCGCATCGGCCAAAGCCTTCACGCGCCCGTGATAAATGTAGCCGCCCCGGTCGAACACGACCTTGCTCACGCCCTTGGCCTTGGCGCGCTCGGCAATCGTCTTGCCCACCGCTTTCGCGGAAGCCACGTTACCGCCCGTGCGCCGGTCTTCCTTCTTGCCTTCGGCCGTGCTGGCGGAAACCAGCGTCTTGCCGTGCAGATCGTCAATCACCTGCACGTAAATGTGATTCAGCGAACGGTACACATTGAGCCGCGGACGCTCCGCAGTCCCTTGCATCTTTTTCCGGATGCGGTCGTGTACATGCCCGCGCTTCTCGTTTTTCGTAATTCGTGTCAGCATTTCTCTAAGTCCTCTTAGGAGATCCTTCGCTCAGGATAGCGTCTGCGGGCTCCCGCTTCGCTCAGCCCCGCAAAGCGCTGCTATTTCGCTCCGGTCTTTCCGACCTTCTTCTTCAAACGCTCGCCCGCGTAGCGGACGCCCTTGTTCTTGTACGGATCCGGCGGACGGAGCGAGCGCATTTCCGCCGCCACCTGTCCCACCTTCTGCCGGTCGATGCCCGTCAGCGCGATCTTCGTCTGCTTCGGATCTACCGTCGCATCCACGCCGGTCGGCAACGGGTACTCGATCGGATGCGAGTAGCCCAGGTTGAACACAACCATCTGCTTGCCCTTCATCTCTGCGCGGTAGCCGATGCCGACGATTTCCAGTTCGCGGGTCCAGCCCTTGGTCACGCCCTCAACGGCGTTGTTGACCAGGGCGCGCGCCAGTCCGTGCAGCGCCGCCTGCGAATCATTCTGGCGGACCGCCACGATGATTCCGTCCTTCTGCTCGATCGTGATGCCGGACGGCAACTCGGTATCCAGCTTGCCCTTCGGCCCCTGCACCGCGATGGTGTTGCCTTCGATTTTGACCGTCACCCCTTTGGGGATCGGGATCGGCTTTTTTCCAATTCGTGACATAAGCTTTCAGCTCTCAGCTTTCAGTTATCAGCTCTCAGCTTTTTCACAACCGCGCCTTGTCTGAAGGCTGACGGCTGATAGCTGATAGCTGCTCTTAGTAAATCTGGCACAGCAACTCGCCGCCAACGCCCTCTTTGCGGGCCTGGCGGCCGGTCATCACGCCGCGCGGGGTGGTGAGGATATTGATCCCCATGCCGCCCAGTACGCGTGGAATCTCGCTGCGGCGCACGTACACGCGACAGCCGGGGCGCGACACGCGCTCCACCTTCGAGATGGCCGCTTCGTTGTTGGCGCCATACTTCAGGTAAATCCGGATGACCTTGTGGCCTTCTTCTTCCGTCGGCTTGAAATTGGAGATGTAGCCCTCTTCCTTCAGAATGCGGGCGATCTCCAGCTTCAACCGCGAAGCCGGAATGTCCACCTTCTGGTGCCGGGCCTGGAGTGCGTTTCGCACTCGCGTCAGCATGTCTGCGACCGGATCGGTCAACCTCATCGTTTGCTTCTCCTCTTGCCACCCGTTCGCTCCGCGTTCAGCGGAGAACCTGCAGCAGCGTGTTCCTTCGTCTACTTCTTCAGGGATGTCATCCTGAGCGGCGTTGTTGGCCGCGAAGGATCCCTACCCTCGGCACGACTCCCGCTTGCAGCGGGAAATCGCACCACCTACCACGACGACTTCGAAACCCCTGGAATCTCCCCGCGCAGCGCGAGCTGGCGGAAGCACAAGCGGCAAATGCCGAACTTGCGCAGAAATGCGCGCGGCCGTCCGCACAGATTGCAGCGGTTGTGCCTGCGCGTGGAGAACTTCGGTTTCTTCACGTTTTCCGGCTTTTGATGCAGCCCGACGCCGTCCTTAACTCGCTTTGCTGTTGTCGCCAACTTTAGCTCCTAGCTTCCTGAACCTTGAAACTCTAAAACCTTGAAATCTGGCTCTTACGCCCTGAACGGCATTCCCATGTGCTTCAACAGCGTCCGCGCCTGATTATCATTCGCGGCCGTGGTCACAATCGTGACGTTCATGCCCTTCTGCTTATCGACCTTCTCGTACGAAATCTCCGGGAAAATCAACTGGTCGTGCAGCCCGAGCGTGAAGTTGCCGCGCCCGTCGAACGACTTGGTCGAAACTCCCTTGAAATCGCGAACGCGCGGCAGAACGATATTCACGAGCCGGTCGAAGAACTCGTACATGCGGTCCCCGCGCAGCGTCACCATGGCACCGATCGACTGTCCCTGGCGTACCTTGAACGCCGCGATCGACTTCTTCGCCCGCGTTACCACTGGTCTTTGCCCGGTGATCTGACCCAGCTCGTTCACCGCGGGATCGAGCACCTTCGCGTTTTGCGTCGCTTCGCCCACGCCCATGTTCACCACAATCTTGTGCAGGCGCGGAACCGCCATCACGTTCTTCAGTTCCAGCTCCTTCAACAACGTCGGAGCCACTTCCTTCTCGAACTTCGAGCGCAGCCGCGGACGTTCCTTCGCGCTGTGCCGCGCCTGGTCGGGAGCTTTCTGCTCCTGCGATTCCTTCTGTCCCTTTTTATCTTTTGCCATTTTCGTCTCGTCAACTTCCTCTCACGGTTTCGGAGTGGTTACCGGTTCGTGAGACTTACTTGTCTAAAGTCGTTCCGCACTTCTTGCACACGCGCACCTTGCGGTCGCCCCGCACTTCGTGGCCAATGCGTACCGGCCCGCATGTCGCGCACACCAGTTGCACGTTGGAGATCGCAATCCGGCTCTCCTGCTCGGCAATGCCGCCCTTGATGTTGCGCTGCGGGTTCGGCCGCACGTGCTTTTTCACCATCATCACGTGCTCGACCAGCAACTTGGCGTCATTCGGAAACACGCGCAGCACGCGCCCTTCCTTGCCCTTGTCCCGTCCGGTGATCACCTTTACGGTGTCGTTTCGCCGGAGATCCACTCGCTTGTTTTCAGTACTTACGGTTCTCATAAAATTCAAAGTTTCAAGGTTTCAAAGTTCCAAGGTCTCAAAGCGCATCACTCGTCGCCCAGCTTCGGAATCTCAAGGACCTTGAAACCTTGAAACTCTGAAACCTTTGAAACCTGCGCTAGATAACTTCCGGCGCCAAAGACACAATCTTCAAAAACTTTTTCTCGCGCAACTCGCGCGCCACCGGACCGAACACGCGCGTCCCAACCGGCTCGCCCGCATCGTTGATCAGCACCGCGGCATTCGAATCGAACTTGATATAGGTTCCATCCCGCCGCCGGGATTCCTTGCGCGTGCGCACGATCACGGCCTTTACCACGCTTCCCTTTTTTGTCTGGCCCTCGGGTGCCGCCTCTTTCACGGCCGCCGTGATTATGTCGCCGAGCCCGGCATTCAATCCGGTCGAGCCGCCCAGCGGCAGAATCATCTGCAGCTTGCGGGCGCCGGAATTGTCGGCGACCTCCAGCATTGATCTCATCATCACAGCCATGGCTTCAATCTCCCTGTTCTCGACTCACTCGCGACCAGCGGCCAGCTCTGGCACAACTTAGACGCCCGGAACTTCCGTTACGGCTTCCGGCACCAGCGCAGTCTTGCGCACAATGTCTTTCAGCTTCCAGCGTTTCAGCTTCGATAGCGGACGCGTCTCCTCAATCCGCACCACATCGCCCACGTGCGCTTCGTTCTTCTCGTCGTGCGCGTAGAACTTCTTGTTGCGTGCCACCACGCGCCCGTAGAACGGATGCGCCTTCTTCCGCGTCACCTTCACCACAATCGTCTTCTGCATGCGGTTGGCGACCACTTCTCCCACCACTTCTTTGCGGCGGCCCTGCACCTTCGCTGTTGCTGTCGTTTCCGCCATTATTTTTTCTCCGTTGCGGCCGAGCGCTCGCGCTCGCCGACGATGGTCTTCACCCGCGCAATGTCCTTGCGCAGGCCACGAATCTTCTTCAGGCTCTCCGTCTGGCCCATGTTCAGCTGAAACTTCAGCTTGAAAAGCTGATCGGCCAGCTCGCGCTCCTGGTTGCCCAGCTCCACATCCGTCAAATTCCTGATTTTTTCTACCTTCATAAATCCCTCAAGATCACTCTTCCATCGGATCGCGCCTCCGGAAGCCGGAAGCCCGAGGCCGGATGCCTATTTAGTGCGCCGCGCCCTCGCGCTTGACCAGAGTCGTCCGCAGCGCCAGCTTGTGCGACGCCAGCCGCATCGCCTCGGTCGCGTCTGTAATCGTCACGCCTTCCATCTCAAACAGAATCTTGCCCGGCTTCACGACCGCTACCCAATGATCCGGAGCGCCTTTGCCCTTGCCCATACGGGTTTCAGCCGGCTTCTTCGTGACCGGCTTGTCAGGAAACACGCGGATCCAGATCTTTCCACCGCGCTTCACGAAACGCGTCATGGCCACGCGGCTGGCCTCAATCTGCCGGTCGGTGATCCAGCCGGGCTCCAGCACCTTCAGCCCGAAATCCCCGAACGCCAGCGTCGACCCGCGCCACGCCTTGCCGGTCATGCGCCCGCGCTGCTGCTTGCGATACTTCACTTTCTTTGGCATCAACATAGAATCAGCTCTCTCTTGTCATCCTGAGCGAGGCGCCTTTTGTCTCGCGAAGGATATGGGTGAGCCGCTCGAAGCGTCGCGTTCCTTGCGACGCCCAAACCGAGCGCTTGGCTCACCTCGCTAGAATCCGCCCGCGGTCGTCGCCGCTTCGCGCTTCTTCTGCGGCAGGATCTCGCCCTTGTACACCCAGCACTTCACGCCGATCACGCCGTACGTCGTCCGCGCTTCGGTGAAGCCGTAGTCGATATCCGCGCGCAGTGTGTGCAGCGGCAACCGCCCCTGCAGATACCATTCAGAACGCGCGATTTCGTTTCCGTTCAACCGGCCGCTCACGCGCACCTTGATGCCCTTGCATCCGAAGCGCAGCGCCGAATCCACCGCCTTGCGCATCGCGCGCCGGAAGCCAACGCGCTTTTCCAGTTGCAGCGCGATCGACTCCGAAACCAGTTGCGCGTCAAGCTCGGGCTTGTGCACTTCCTGGATGTCGACAAAAATATCTTTGCCCGCCGTCTTCTTCTGCAGCTCGGCCTTGAGCTTGTCGATTTCCGCGCCCTTGCGCCCGATGATGATTCCCGGCCGCGCCGTCTTGATGATGATGCGCAGTTTGTTGCCCGGCCGCTCAATCTCAATGGCGCTGATGCCTGCCGACTTCAGCTTGTCCTTCAGCTCGGCCTTCAGCTTGACGTCTTCGTGCAGCTGCTTGTCGTAATCCCGCTCGGCAAACCAGCGCGACTTCCACGGCTTCGTGAAGCCGAGGCGAAAACCATAAGGATGGACTTTTTGTCCCATTGCTTCTCCTAAATCAAAACCAGAAACTCGAACCTACTTCGCTACTGCTTTCTTCTTGCCAGAAGCCTTCGCTGCCGGAGCCCGCCGCTTGCCCTTCGCCGGAGCCGCCTCTACCGTCCTGGCATCCCCAGCGTGTCTCGGACCTGCGTCGCCACTCTTCCCGCGCTCCGCCAGGATCACGATGATATGCGCGATGCGCCGCTGGTACCGGTACGCGCGTCCCTGCGGTGCCGGACGAATGCGCTTCATGCGCGGCCCCTCGTTGGCGATCGCGTTCTTCACGTACAGGTTGTCAAGCTCGACGTCGAGATTCTTCTCGGCGCTGAGAAAGTTCGCGTTGTCCAGCGCCGACTGCAACAGCTTGCCGACGTGCGCCGCTACGCGCTTCTTGGTGAACGCCAGCGTGTTGCGCGCTTCTTCCACGCGTTTGCCCTTGATCAGATCGAGGACCAGCCGCGCCTTCTGCGGCGAAACCCGCAAGTACCGCATTTCCGCTCGAAATTCCATAGTCGTAATCTCAGTTCTAAGCGTTCGCTCTTCGTGTCAGTTAGAGAGCTAAAAGCTAATAGCTGCCCTACGCCTTCGGCGCCGGCGTTGACGAAGCCGCCGGAGTAATCGCTCCCGGACCGCCTGGGATCCCGGCCGGCTTGGCCGCCACTTCCGTCGCCGCCCTCATGGAGTGCCCCTTGAACGTCCGGGTGAAACTGAACTCACCCAGCTTGTGGCCGACCATGTTCTCGGTGACGTACACCGGAATGAATTTTTTGCCGTTATGTACCGCGATCGTGTGTCCGACCATCTCAGGGACGACGGTGGAACGCCGCGACCAGGTGCGCAGCACTTTCTTCTCATTGCGCGCATTCATGCCTTCTACCCTCGTCTGAAGGTAAGCATCCACGAATGCGCCTTTCTTGGTTGAACGTGCCATAAATTCTGTTCTCAGCTTTCAGCCGTCAGCTCTCAGCGGCTCAAAAATCACTGTCTTTCTGAACCCGCGCAAAGCGCGGGCGAAGAACCCTACGTCTCACCAACCCGCCGCAGCTGTAGTAACGATCACACCCGCCGCTTCGGACTACCACTCGGCGCTACTTGCTGCGCCGGCTCACAATAAACTTGTCCGTACGCTTGTTGTTCCGCGTCTTGTATCCGCGCGTCGGTTGTCCCCACGGCGTCACCGGATGCCGCCCGCCAGAGGTCTTGCCTTCACCACCGCCGTGCGGATGGTCGACCGGGTTCATCGAAACGCCGCGGTTATGCGGACGCTTGCCCAGCCAGCGCGACCGCCCGGCCTTGCCGATGGTCACGTTCTCGTGATCGAGATTTCCCACTTGCCCGATCGTGGCCATGCAGTCCTGCGAAATCTTGCGCGTCTCGCCCGAAGGCAGCTTCACTAGCGCGTACTCTTCTTCCTTCGCCACCAGCTGCGCCGAGCCGCCCGCCGACCGCACCATCTGCCCACCCTTACCCGGCTTCAGTTCCAGGTTGTGGATCTGCGTGCCTGGTGGAATGTTCCGCAGCGGCAGCGCGTTGCCAACAAGAATGTCGGCATCGGGACCGCTCACCACTTTCTGCCCTACCTTCAGCCCTTCCGGCTGAATGATGTAACGCTTCTCGCCATCGGCATAGGCCAGCAGGGCAATGCGCGAAGAACGGTTGGGATCATATTCGATCGTCGTCACGGTCGCCGGAATCCCGGTCTTGTCGCGCTTGAAATCGATGATGCGCAGCTTGCGCTTGTGTCCGCCGCCGATGAACCGCATCGTCATGTCGCCCGAATTGCGGCGCCCGCCAGTGCGCGGCTTGGGCTCGATCAGCGGCTTATGCGGATGCTTGGTCGTAATGTCGTCGTTGACCAGCGTCGTGCGATAGCGCAACGTCTGCGTCGTCGGTCTGTATGTCTTGATTGGCATAATCAGCTCTTCTTAAATCTCTGTCCTGCTCTGGAAGCCGGAAGCCGGCCGCCGGAAGCCTACTTACAAATTCTGCGCGTACTCCGGCATCTTCTCGCCGGCCCGCAACCGCACGTACGCCTTCTTCCAGTCCGGACGGTAGCCTGCGAACTTCCCGCGCCGCCGCTCTTTTCCCACGTAGGTCGCGGTGCGCACGGAATGCACTTTTACTTTGAAAATCGTCTGCACCGCTTGCTTGATTTCCGTCTTGGTCGCCTTGGGTTCCACTTGGAAGACCAGCGTGTTCTGGTTTTCCTTGATGGCCAGGCCCTTCTCGGTAATCACAGGACGGCGAATAATCTGGTATGCGGATTTCATCAGGCCACCTCCGCCGCTTTGTCAGTCCGCGAACGACGGCGCCGCTCGCTGTGCGCCTTCTTCGTGCCTTCATCGGCCTTCGGCTTGTGCTGCCGCTTTGAGACCGAGGACTTCAGCGAAACCTGCAGCTTCTCGATCGCCGGCTGCGAGAAAATCGTCCGGTCATACTTCAGCAGATGATACGGATGCACTTCGTTGCTCAACACCATCTCGAGCCCCTTGATGTTGCGGGCGCTCAAGGCCAGGTTGTGATTCTCGTGCTTCGGCTCTTCAATAATCAGAACCGTCGTATCCACCTTCAGCGAGTCCAGCGACTTGCGGAACTCCTTGGTCTTCACTTCTTTCATGTCGAACGAATTCACTACGATCAGCTTGCCGTCCGCCAGTTTCGCGGCCAGCGCCGAGCGCAACGCGCCCATCAACTTCTTCCTGGGGAAGGCGTAGTCATAAGAGCGCGGCTGCGGACCATGCACCGTATAGCCATGCCGCCACAGTGGCGACCGGATCGATCCGATGCGGGCCCGGCCCGTGCCCTTCTGCTTCCAGAGCTTCTTGCCCGAACCGGAAACTTCCCAGCGGCCCTTGGTTTTGTGCGTACCGGCGCGCTGCCCGGCGCGGTAATGCTTCACCGCTTCCCAGAGCAGATCTTCGTTGACCGCGCCGAAGATTTCATCGGCGAGATCCATCGTCCCAACCTTCTCGCCGCTCAAATTATGGATATCAATCGTTGCCATATCGTTTCTCGTGTGGCGCGGGCGCCCTCGCCCGCGTTCCTTAAGCCTTATGCCTTCTTCGCCGCTCTCTTCGCCGCCTTCAACGGATCCACCGTCGCCGACCCTGCGAATCCGCGCCGTTCTCGTGGTGGCTTCTTCGCTTTCGTAATCACGATGTAGCCGCCCTCGGGGCCCGGCACGCTGCCCTCAACCACCAGCAGATTCTCGTCCTTGTCCACGCCCAGCACGCGCAGGTTGCGCTGGGTCACGCGGGCGTTGCCCATGTGTCCCGACATCCGCATCCCTTTGAACACGCGCGACGGGAACGCCGAACTCCCGATCGAACCTGTTATTTGAAACATGGACCCGTGCGACTTCGGACCACCGCCAAAATGATGCCGCTTCACGACACCCTGAAATCCCTTGCCCTTGCTGATCCCGACGATGTCGACAAACCGCTCGCCTTCGAAAATCTCCACCAGCACGCGGTCGCCAACTTTCACCGAGCCGTCGCCATCAGGCGTGCCCTCGACCTCGAGCGGCACTTCGCGCATGAACTTCACCGGAGGAAGATTATTCTTCGCCAGGTGACCCAGCGCCGGCTTGGTCAGCCGCGATTCCTTCACAAACTCCACCAATCCAATCTGGGCCGCCTCGTAGCCGTCTCGCGTGGCCGACTTATGCTGCGTCACCACACACGGACCAGCCTGCAGCACTGTGACCGGGCGAACGTCGCCCTTCGAGTCAAACAGTTGCGTCATCCCGACCTTCTTGCCCAGAATCCCCGTGACCTTCGTTGGCATTTCCTTCTCCATTCCCAGCATGGCCTATGGTGCAGCTATTGGCTGGTGAGCTACTTTGCTCGTGAGCTTCTCCGCTCATGTGGGAACGGCCGCCTTCGGCCGTTCCGCGCGCGTCAGCGCGCGTTTACTTATGCTCTTTCCCGAACGCCTTAATCTCCACATCCACGCCGGCCGGCAAATCGAGTTTCATCAACGCGTCCACCGTCTGCTGCGTCGGTTCAAGGATGTCGAGCAGCCGCTTGTGCGTGCGGATCTCAAACTGCTCCCGCGATTTCTTGTCCACGTGCGGCGAACGCAGCACGCAGTACTTGTTCTTCATCGTGGGCAGCGGAATCGGTCCCGCAATCTGTGCGCCCGTGCGCCGCGCCGTTTCCACGATCTCGCCCGTCGACTGATCCAGAATGCGATAGTCGTAAGCCTTTAACCGGATGCGAATTCTTTCTTTTCCAATCACAGTGTCATCTCTCTAACCCCTCCCGGCATCTCCGGAAGGAAAGAACCGGCGGCAAGCCGCAAGCCGCGTCATTTTATGTGGCGCGGACGCCCTCGCCCGCGTTTGCATTTCCCTATGCTGCCTGCAGCGCGGGCGAGGGCGCCCGCGCCACACGATCCTTCCTACTGAATAATCTCCGCAATCGTGCCGGCGCCTACCGTATGCCCGCCTTCACGAATCGCGAACCGCAACCCCTTTTCCATGGCCACCGGCGTGATCAACTCAATCACCAGGCTCACGTTGTCCCCCGGCATCACCATCTCGGTGCCCGCCGGCAATTCCGCCACGCCCGTCACGTCCGTCGTGCGCAGATAAAACTGCGGACGATACCCCTTGAAGAACGGCGTATGTCTTCCACCTTCTTCCTTGGTCAGGATGTAGACCTCAGCCTTGAACTTGGTGTGCGGCGTGATCGATCCCGTCTTGGCCAACACCATGCCGCGCTCCACATCGTCCTTGCCAATGCCGCGCAGCAGCAGACCGGCGTTGTCGCCCGCCATGCCTTCGTCCAACTGCTTTTTGAACATCTCAACGCCCGTCACCACCGTCTTGCGCGTCTCGCGGAAGCCGACGATTTCTACTTCCTCGCCCACCTTCACCTTGCCACGCTCAATACGGCCCGTGACAACGGTGCCGCGTCCGGAGATCGAGAAGATATCTTCGATCGGCATCAGGAACGGCTTGTCCAACTCGCGCGCCGGCTGCGGAATATACTTGTCCACCGCCGCCATCAACTCGTCGACCTGCGCCTCCGCCTTGGCTTCCCCATTCAGCGCGCCCAGTGCCGAAACCCGCACCACCGGGACATCATCGCCCGGAAACTTGTACGACTTCAGCAGTTCGCGCACTTCGAGCTCAACCAGTTCCAACAACTCCGGATCGTCCACCGCGTCAACCTTATTCAACGCGACCACCAGATACGGCACACCGACCTGCCGAGCCAGCAGCACGTGCTCACGCGTCTGCGGCATGGGACCGTCCGTCGCCGCCACCACCAGAATGCCGCCATCCATCTGCGCTGCGCCCGTGATCATGTTCTTGATGTAATCGGCGTGGCCCGGGCAATCGACGTGCGCGTAGTGCCGGTTCGCCGTCTCATACTCGACGTGCGCCGTGGCAATCGTGATTCCGCGCGCTTTCTCTTCCGGCGCGTTGTCGATCGAGTCGAACGAACGGAACGTGTTCTTCGGATTGTGCTTCGACAGAACCTTGGTGATCGCCGCCGTCAACGTCGTCTTGCCATGGTCAATGTGACCAATCGTCCCTACGTTGCAGTGCGGCTTATTGCGATCAAATTTTTCTTTCGCCATTTCCTTAGCCTCTAGCTCCTAGCTTATAAACCTTGTCATCCTGAGGCGCCGCTGTTTGGCGCCGAAGGATCTATGCAATTTCCTTCAGCTACCATATCCTTCGCAAAGAACCGCTCAGGATGGTCGCTGCGGCGATTACTTCGCCGTACCCTGCACCTTCGCGATAATTTCCTCCGCCACCGACCGCGGAGCTTCCTCATAACGCGCAAAGTGCATCGAGTATTCCGCGCGGCCCTGCGTCGAAGAACGCATATGGGTCGCGTAACCAAACATCTCCGCCAGCGGAACGATGGCCTTGATCACCTGCGAACCCGCGCGGTGCTCCATGCCTTCGATGCGTCCGCGGCGCGAACTCAAGTCGCCCATGATCACGCCGGCATAATCTTCCGGCGTCACCACTTCCACTGCCATCACCGGCTCCAGCAGCACCGGAGAAGCCTTGCGGGCCGCCTCTTTGAACGCCATCGATCCCGCAATCTTGAATGCCATTTCGTTCGAGTCGACGTCGTGGTAGCTGCCGTCGTACAACGTGGCCTTCACATCGACCATCGGATAGCCGGCCAGAATTCCGCCTTCCAGCGCTTCCTGAATGCCCTGATCGATCGGCTTGATGAATTCCTTCGGCACCGAACCGCCTACGATGTCGTTCACGAACTCATAGCCAGTTCCCGCAGGTTGCGGATCGAGATAAATTTTCGCGTGACCATACTGTCCGCGTCCGCCCGTCTGCCGGATGTACTTGCCCTCCGCCTCAGCGTGTCGGCGAATCGTCTCGCGATACGCCACCTGCGGCTTCCCAACATTGGCCTCGACTTTGTACTCGCGCATCATGCGGTCGACGATGATTTCCAGGTGCAACTCGCCCATGCCACTGATAATCGTCTGCCCGCTGTCGGGATCGGTGTGAACCTTAAAGGTGGGATCTTCCTGGGCCAGCCGTTGCAGCGCCATGCCCATCTTTTCCTGGTCGGCCTTGGTCTTGGGTTCAACCGCAACCGAAATTACTGGAACCGCAAATGTGATCGACTCCAGCGCAATCGGATGATCTTCATCGCAGATCGTGTCGCCGGTCGAGACGTTCTTCAAACCAACCGCCGCGCAAATGTCGCCCGCGAGAATCTCGCTGATCTCTTCGCGCTTGTTGGCGTGCATCTTCAGCAATCGCCCAATGCGCTCCGTCTTTCCCGTGCGCACATTCAGCACGGAATCACCGGTCTTCAATTGTCCCGAATATACGCGGATAAACGTCAACTGCCCGACGAACGGATCCGCCATGATCTTGAACGCCAAAGCAGAGAATGGCTGCTTGTCGTCGGCATGGCGGAAAATCTTTTCCCCATTGTCGGGATTCAAGCCATGCGTTTCCGGCACATCCAGCGGCGAAGGCAGATAATCGACAACCGCATCCAACAACGGCTGCACACCCTTGTTCTTGAATGCCGTTCCCACCACCACCGGAAACACCTTCAACGCGATGGTCGACTTGCGCAGCGACGAACGCAACTCGTCCGCCGTAATCTCTTCACCTTCCAGAAATTTGTGGAGGATCTCGTCGTCGTTCTCGGCAATACTCTCGACCAGTTGGGCGTGGAACGCTTCGGCTTTCTTCTTCAGCTCGGCGGGAATTTCTTCTGTAATGTATTCCGCGCCCATCGTATCGTCGTTCCACACAATCGACTTCATGTTGATGAGGTCGATGACGCCCCTGAACTTGTCTTCCTGGCCGATGGGAAATTGAATCGCGACGGGCTTGGCACTGAGGCGCTTGCGGATGGTATCGACGGCGTGCTCGAAATCGGCACCCATCTTGTCAATCTTGTTAATAAAGCAAATTCGCGGGACGCCGTATTTATCAGCCTGGCGCCAGACTTTTTCCGACTGCGGCTGTACGCCGTGCACTGCGTCAAACACCGCGACGGCGCCGTCCAGCACGCGCAGCGAGCGCTCGACTTCCGCCGTAAAATCGACGTGGCCGGGCGTATCAATAATATTGATGCGAATGTCGCGCCAGGTGCAGGTCGTCGCGGCCGACGTAATCGTAATGCCGCGCTCTTGCTCCTGCTCCATCCAGTCCATGGTGGCCGTGCCCTCGTGCACCTCTCCGATACGGTGCGTCCGTCCCGTATAAAACAGGATCCGCTCCGTCGTAGTGGTCTTGCCGGCATCGATGTGGGCCATGATGCCGATGTTTCTGCAGCGCTCTAATGGGACTGTTCTGGACACGTCGTTCTAACTCTTTCTGGGCTCCGA
>CAWHSR010000002.1:0-54140 GCA_963832015.1 uncultured Acidobacteriaceae bacterium | reverse complement strand
GGAGGCGCTCGCGGCCAGCTGCCGACTTAACGGCGCTTCTTGCCTTTCTTCTTAGCTTTTTTCGCGGGCTTCTTCGCGGCTTTTTTCTTGGCCGGCTTCTTGGCAGCTTTCTTCTTCGCGGGCTTCTTGGGAGCCTTCTTTGCCGGTTTCTTTTTGGCCGGTTTCTTTACAGCAGCTTTCTTCTTGGCTTTGGGTTTGCCACCACCGCCGCTGGGAGCGGATGGAGAGGGCCTGGGCTTGGGCGGAGGAGGCGCGGGAATCGACACGGGCTCCGGTTCGATCGACTCGGGAGCCGGCATGCCAGATTCTTCTTCCTCTTCTTCCTCTTCGAAATCTTCTTCGAGCGACTCGCTGTAAGCGCCTGTGTCGCCGAATTCTTCTTCCTCATCGCGTGCGTAAAGAGTTGGATCGTCGAACGTCATTGCTCCTCCTGTGATTCTGTGGCGGCCGGGGTGCGGCTGTGCGTCCTGGCTGCGGGCACGAAGAATTTAAAAGACCACCGGAACCTTCTGCTGGAACGGCGCGCAATTGTAGCACGACATTCGGTGCTGGCTGCAAGGACTCAGGATACAAACCACGCGTGGTTTTTCGTGTGTCTCAAATACTGCTCCGCGGCCCCGCAACGTTCCCAAAATGTTAAGCCTGCAAACCCACGTCTTACATTTTTGGGGATGTTGCACGGCGGTTGAACTGGGCTTTTTGTGGTCTCCGTCCCCAGCGCTTCGTGGCACTAAGAAACCCGTAAAGTGAACAAAAGAGTTGAGTTGGCGGATGTTGAGAAAGGGCGGGAATCGGTTAGGACTCCCGCCTGGATTGTCGCTTGAACGACTACTTCAGCGACTTCACGAACGTAGCCACGGCCTTGGCATCATCGGCGGAGAGCCCGGCGAGAGCTTTCTTGTGCGGCGCCTTCTTGGCATCTTCGCCCTTGGTGAGCAGGTCCGTGATCTGAGCGTCGGTGAGGGTGGTGCCCTTTAGCGCTGGGCCGACTTTGCCTTGGCCCTCTGGACCATGACAGCCAGCGCACTTTGCTTTGTACGTGGCCGCGCCGTCTTGTGCGAACGCGGGTAAAGCGAGAGATGCAGACAACGCGATGACGAGCAGCACGATCAGGGTGTTGGTGATTCGCATGAGTTCTCCTTCGGAAGCTGAAATGTGGGGGCCGAAAGTCGAAACAAATTGTAGTCCTGGGGCTGGCGGGAGTCGATGAATGACTCGCGGGGAAGCTCATCAATCTCCTCTTATGCCTTTCTCTTGCGTCTTGCTGGGTTGTTGAATGAAGCTTAGCGGGCGGACTGCACGATCAGGATCATTCCTGGCCGGATCACGGCGACGTTGCGGTTGTCGCGCTTGAGGGCGGCGACGGTGGTGCGGTAGGCGGTCGCGATCGAGTAGAGGGTTTCACCGCTCTTCACTTTATGGCGAACGACTGGGGCTTGCGCGATTTCTTCGCGCTCGATCTGCGCCGACTTGGTGGCGGGAGGCTTCGTCACGGCTGTTTCGGTGGGCTTTGCTGCGGTGCCTGCGTGCTTTGATTTCGCATGCGTCGAGGCTACCTCGCTCTCGTGCGCGGTGGGCGAGACTGGCAGGTGCAGGGCCAGCACCTTGCGTCCGCGGAGGCTGTCGCCGTGAATGCCGTTCCAGCGGCGCAGCATTTGCGACGAGACGCCAAAATTCTCGGCGACGCTTTCGACTGTATCCCCTGAGTGAACTTTGTAGCGCGTGATGCGGCGGGCGTAGGTTGCAGTGTCGCTCACCGGGTGCTTCCCGGGCGCAACCGGAATGACAAGCTTGGCGTCGGCTTCGAGGTCGGTGCCCTCAAGATGGTTCGCTTCCGTGATCGACTTGGCCGTGGTGTGGTAGTTGCGCGCCAGCGCGGCGAGCGTATCGCCCGAATGAACCGTGTGATAGCGCCACCAGAGCCGCATGTCCCGGGGAATCGTGTTGATCGCGGTTTCGTACTGATCTTTCGTCCCGGCGGGAATGTGTAATTCAAACTTGCCGTCGCGCGGGGTAGTCAGGCGCAACAGGCTGGGATTCAAGTCCTGCAATTCGCTCGAGGTGGAATTCACGCACTCGGCCACCAGGCGAAGGTCCACGGGATAGGTGATGGTGACGGTGTCGTATTCCGCCGGTTGCTCCATCACAACGGCGTCCAAGCCATATTGCGACGGATTCTTGGCCATGATGGTCACGGCCAGAATGATGGGGACGTAGTTGCGCGTTTCTTTGGGCAGAACGTTGCGGCGGTAGAGTTCCCAGAAGTCGGCGTATCCGGTGCGCTTCACGGCGGCTTGCACGGTGCCGGGGCCGGAATTGTACGCGGCCATCGCCAGGTACCAGTCACCGAACTGGTTATAAAGATCTTTCAGGTGGCGGGCGGCGGCGTGCGTGGATTTCTCGGGATCCTGGCGATCGTCGACCCACATGTTGTGGTAGAGACCGTAACCGCGTCCCCGGCTCGCCATGAACTGCCAGATGCCGCGGGCTCCCACGCGCGAAACTGCGAGTGGATGGAATCCGGACTCGGCTTGCGCGAGATAGATCAGATCCTGCGGGACGCCTTCCTCTTTGAAGGTCGACACGATCATGTCGTGGTAGCGGCCAGAGCGGGCAAAGGCGCGCTCGAAGACGCCGCGTCCGTGACCCGAGAAGTAGGTGATGTAGCCGGCGACCTGGTCAGTCATCATCAGCGGCAGGTCGGAATGCGTGTTCTTGATTTCGGCCTGCGCCTTGGCCTTGACGCCGGCGTCGGCGGCGGGGGTGAGTTCGTTGGTAGTGTCGATGGGCGCCGGTTCCGATTTCTGCTGGGCATCTTGCGACGACCCGGCATCGGCAGAGGTGCCGCCGGGATAGAGTTCGTTGACGCCGGCGACGATGCGGTCGAATTCCTTCTCCAGGCGCTCGTCGGAGCGGACGTCGAGATTGCTGCTCAGCAGGGCGTTCAGCGCGTTGTCGAAATTCTGTTTGGCGTCTTCGTTCTTGCCCGCTTGATGGTTGGCAACTCCGGCCTGGTATTCCTTTTCAGCCCGGGCGATCAGATCGCCGACAGGATCGGAAACGGGAGCATGGGCGGGAGTGGCGACTTCGGTAGATTCTGGTTTCTGGGCTGGAGCTTCTTGCGGCTGGGCTACTTCAGCCTGTGGACCCTGAGCCGGAGCGGGAGGCGGAGTGGGCTTAAGAGCTGGTGCGCTTCCGGGCGGCAGAAGTGAAACTGGCTTCTGCGCAGTCTGACAGGCAGAGGTCACCAGAATCAGCGAGCCGAGCACAGCCGTCCGGACATAGAGGTTGGCAAATCGCATATTTCTCTATGAGTTGCGCGCATCTCCCTGGGTGAGCGTTGGCTAAATCCTACCAAATCGTACGCGGGTGGCCGCTCTGGGGTCAATCGCCGAAAAGGCACCACGAAGGTTACTTTCGGCACCGGCAGGGGCAGTTACCTGCTGCGGGAAGTTCAGACCGCGGCTTCCGGCTTCCGTGTTTGGATGACGATTTATTTTTCCCGGTTGTCGGACCTCGTTGGTCTCAATTCAGATACTGCGTTGTTCTCATTGCTCCAAGGCAGTCTTTAGGAACCTTTCTACGGCTCCAGCGGTAGCAGGTAAGCCGGATGGCTGCCGATCGTGCCGCCGAAAAACTGGCGGTCGAGCTCTCGCATGTCCCAGGCAATCACCGAGTCCGGTGCGATCTGGATTGTGACATCATCGAATGCGGCAAATACCGGACCTACCTTCGGGTCGGCCAGCGCGGCTGCGCTCAAGTATTTGCGGTGAATTGCTGCATTCTTCTGCCGCGACGTTGTCGTCGGTCAGGATGTTCGCGGTCCCGGCGATCGTGACTCCGCAACTTGCGGCAGGGTCGCGAGCGTCGATCATCAAGGAAGCCGTCGGCTTAGCCTGCACATTTCGCGCTTTGCGGCTGCGCGACGACGTTCCCACAAAAACGTGGTAGCCGTCGAACCAGAACCACACTGCAACCATGTGAATGGAGCCGTTCGGATTCTCGGTTGCGAGCGAGGCAATGTACCTCCCAGCCAGTAACTGCTTGACCAGAGCATCGGTAAGCGAAGCCATAAGATCAACTCCTTGTCGGGTCAGTCAGCCCCTTGTCGTCGGAGCGCGCCCTGTCGCGGGTCGGAGATCCGACGCCTGAGGTCGGAAAACCGGGGCGCGTATTTTTACACCCGCCAGTAATCCGGGCGCCAGTTCTGAATCGCTTTCTTGATGTCTGCGCGCTTCAGGTTCTCCTTCAGCGTGCGCTCGACCAGTTTGGGAATCTCGGCGTCGGAAGCGAAGCGTAGGGCGCAGAGCTGGCCCTCGGTCAGCTCAGGGATACGCGAACGCAAGGGCTCCGACAGAAGCTGGGTCAGCCGCAGGCGCTCTTCCAGACGGATGACGCGATCCTGCACTCTGAGTGAGTAGAGGCGCACTTTGAAAACCAGGAGCAGGAATGCGACCGCCAGCAG
Source organism: uncultured Acidobacteriaceae bacterium (assembly GCA_963832015.1). Classification (GTDB taxonomy): domain Bacteria; phylum Acidobacteriota; class Terriglobia; order Terriglobales; family Acidobacteriaceae; genus Sulfotelmatobacter. Next base: position 49,675 of record CAWHSR010000002.1, on the reverse strand, counting down.
GATGAGCAGGATTGCGTGAATGTGATCGCGAAGATCGCCGTGCGTGATATGAGCGAAAAAGTGCACCAGGGTCAGAATCAGCGCCAGGATGAAGATGGGAAGAATGTAGAAGTGGAAGGGCGGGTCCCAGCGAGTGTGATTCGCAAGATTCTGGGGTTTGGTTTCGGCCATGATGGGCTCCTTGCCTGAAGACGTGCAAGTGTAGCAGAGTCGGTTCGGGCGGGCGGGCAAGACGATCCGTCCAAGAAGCGGCCTGGGCCTCCGCAATCGTTAGTAATATGAAAAACACGTGCCGCTTCCGGGGATGTCCAAATGGCCCGGGGCTCCAACGTCATGGTAATAGCGGAGGATGATGCCGCAATCACAACTTGAAGATGGAGGATTCCAATGAAATACCTACTGCTGACGTATGTGAACGAGAATGGGTGGTCCAAGATGACGAAGGCCGAGCAGGAACAAGGAGCGGCAGCCTACATGGCATACGGTGAGGCGCTGAAAAAGGCGGGGGCGATCGTTGGCAGCAACCGCCTGCAGCCGACCTCGACTGCGACGACCGTGCGGATCGCGAACGGCAAGTCGCAGGTGCTGGACGGTCCTTACGTGGATACGAAAGAGCAGTTGGGAGGCTACTTCCTGATCGACGCGCCGGATCTCGATTCGGCGATCTCGTGGGCGTCTCGCTGCCCTGCTGCGGGGCATGGGGTTGTCGAAGTAAGACCCATCTGGGAAATGTGAGCGTGATTTCCTTGGAGCGTGACCGTATGAACCCCCGCGAGGGCGACGAGCAGGCGCGCAGCACGGCAGAAGCGGTCGCGCGCCGCAGCTATGGCAAGCTCGTCGCCTTCTTGGCGGCCCGCACCCATGATGTGGCCGCCGCAGAGGATGCGTTGTCAGAGGCCTTTGCCTCGGCGCTGGCGGATTGGCCGCGGAAGGGTTGTCCGACAAACCCGGAAGCTTGGCTGCTGACCGTCGCGAGACGGAAGTTGATCGATTCCCACCGCGGTCAGCGGCGCGAGATTTCGGGCGAGGACTTGCAACTCACGGTGGAGGGCTTGGGCGCGGCTGCGATCGCGGCGGAAACTCCAACCCAGATTCCCGATCAGCGTCTCGCACTCATGTTTGTGTGCGCTCACCCCGCGATCGATGCCGGGATTCGGGCGCCTCTGATCCTGCAAGTCATTCTTGGGTTGAACGCGGAGGCCATCGCTTCGGCGTTTCTTATGTCTCCATCGGCGATGGGGAAACGGCTGGTCCGGGCGAAGGAGAAGATTCGCCAGGCCGGAATTCCCTTCGTCGTCCCTGAACGCGAGGAACTCTCTGGACGGCTCGACGCGGTGCTCGACGCGGTCTACGCTGCGTTCGCGGAAGGTTGGAGCGACCCGGGTGGAACCGATGTGGCCCGCCGCGATCTTACCGAGGAAGCCATGTTCCTGGCGCGGCTCGTGACCGAGTTGCTGCCGCAGGAGCCGGAAGCGCTGGGCCTGCTCGCGCTCATACTGCATGCGGAAGCGCGGCGTCGCGCACGGCGGCGGGCGGACGGGGAGTACGTGCCGCTGGCGGAGCAGGATCCGGCGCTGTGGGATTCCCAAATGATCGACGAGGCCGAGGCTTTGCTGCTGCGGGCCAGTGCGCTGGGGTCCATCGGGCGCTACCAGTTGGAAGGCGCGCTGCAGTCGGCGCACGTGGACCGCTGCCGTACCGGCCGCACCAATTGGGATGAGGTGGTGCGAATTTACGATGCGTTGTTCGCTCTTGCAGGCTCGCCGGTGGTGGCAATCAATCGCGCACTGGCGGTTGCGGAGTTGCATGGCGCGAGTGCTGGACTCGAGGTGCTCGAACAAGTGGCCAGCGATGCGAGGCTGGCCGAGTACCAGCCGTATTGGGCAGCCCGCGCGGAGTTGCTGGTCAAGGCCGGAGCATCTTGTGATGCTCGCCAGGCCTACGACATCGCGATCGGGCTGGAGCGCGATCCTGCAGTTCGCCGCTTCCTGCAAAAACGTCAGTCCACGCTGCGTTCCGCAGTCGAGTGTGAATGAATCAGAGGAATGCGACCGGATGGCTTCGGGGAGAGTGGCAGGATGCAGAGGTTAGGAGTCAGGCAAAATGGGTACGAGTCAGCGTCCCGTACCCATTTCGACTGTGGCCTGAAAACTACTTCAGGGCGAGTAAAACCTCTTGCGGTGCTTGCACATTCTGAGCTCGTAGCTCGGCTTCGGCCTTGCCTTCCCGCAGTTGGTACATCGTCCGAGAGCCTTCGACCTTCACTTCCCAGAGGAAGTAGCGGTGTCCGTACTTGTGGAACACCAGCGCGTTGGTAGGAGCCGGATGCTTGCTCTCGACTCGGATGGGGTTGGCCATCATGTTGATCTTGGCGTCCGGGTTGCGCATAGCCAGAGTGATGGCGCCGGGGGCTGCCGACTGCACACTAAACTGGCCGGCCGGGACGACCTTGGTTCCGATGACGAAATCGAACGGGACCTGGGCCTGGATCTTGGTGTCGGGTTGAATCTGAGCGGCGGCCAGCATCGGCAGCAAGGTCAACGTCAGTATGAGAAACCGAGTCGCGTATTTCATCACTCACCTCCCAAAATTTTGTTCCGCCACTGCGGAAGTGAAGCGATCTTGCTCCCAGCCCGGAAAAAGGTCCATGGAGACAGTCTGAAGCGGTATCAATTGATCTGAAGAAACTGGTAGCTGCTTGACAGGAGGGCAGATGCAGACAAGAATGGCTGCAATTTCCTGGGACGATTTCAGGCATGCCCGAGAAGAAAGTTCGGTTCGCTGAATTCGAATTGGACTTTGGCCGCTTTCAACTCTGCCGCGGCGGGAGTCCCGTGCGTGTGGAAGGGCTGCCCCTGCAGCTCTTAATGTACCTCGTCGAACACCATCGCCAGTTGGTGACGCGAGAGCAGATCGCGAGCGAATTGTGGGGCAAGGACGTCTTCGTCGACATCGAGCAGGGAATCAATACCGCAGTCCGAAAAATTCGCATCGCGCTGGAGGACGATTCGGCGCAGCCACAGTATCTGCAAACCGTGGTGGGGCGCGGCTACCGGTTCGTGCCGGACATTCGCGTCGAGGGAGAAGGGGACGTGGCGAGTTCGGACGGGACGCAGGCGTTCAAGATTTCCGCTGAAGAGTTTGGGAAGGCGCTGATGGCTGCGGCTGGGCTCGATGATCCGAAGACGCCGCCCAAAGTCCCCAACAATTCCTAGTAGAATCCAATTCATCATGAAAGCGATCGAGATCAAGCAACCGGGCGGGCCGGAGGCGATGGAACTGGTGGAGTTGCCGGTTCCGCAGCCGAAGGCGAATGAGGCGGTGGTGAAACTGGCCGCTTCGGGTGTGAACTTTATTGATGTGTACTTCCGCGAAGGACGCTACAAAGCCGCCCTGCCGGTTGTGCTTGGGCAGGAAGGTGCGGGAGTAGTGACGGCGGTGGGCGCCGATGTGAAGTTGGTGAAACCCGGCGACCGAGTGGCGTGGAGCGGGCTGATGGGATCGTATGCCGAATATGCAGCGCTGTCCGCGGACCGTCTGGTTCCGATTCCGTCGGGAGTGACGGACCAGCAGGCGGCTGCGGCGATGTTGCAGGGCATGACGGCGCACTATTTGTCGCACGATACGTATCCGCTGAAGCGTGGCGAGACGGCACTGGTGCACGCGGCGGCGGGCGGCGTGGGGCTGCTCCTGGTGCAGATGGCGCACAACATCGGCGCGCGCGTGATTGCGACGGTCTCGACCGACGAGAAGGCGAAGCTGGCGCGCGAAGCGGGAGCGGACGAAGTCATTCTTTATACGCAATCCGACTTTGAAGTCGAGACCAAACGGTTGACTGGCGGCAAAGGCGTCGAGGTCGTCTACGATTCGGTTGGGAAGACGACCTTTGAGAAGGGGCTGAACGTTTTGCGGCCGCGGGGATTCATGGTGCTGTTTGGTGGATCGAGCGGGGCGGTGCCGCCGTTTGACCTGATCCAGTTGTCGCAGAAGGGCTCGCTCTATGTGACGCGACCGACGCTGTTTAACTATATCGTCACGCGGGACGAGTTAGTGGCGCGGGCGGGCGCGGTGTTTGGCATGATGGCCGCGGGGAAACTGAAGCTGCGGATTGAGCATACGTATCCGCTGGGTGAAGTGCATCGGGCGCACCGCGATCTGGAGAGCAGGAAGACGACTGGGAAGTTGCTGCTGATCCCGTGAGTCTCCTCAAGTCATCCTGAGCGAAGCGAAGGATCGGTGCATTCGGCGGTGCCGATGTTGCCGAGGAGTGCAAAGATCCTTCGGCCCGCAAAGAACGCGGGTCTCAGGATGACAGGGCGAAGTTAGTGGTAGAGCAGTTTCAGGGATCATTCATGAGAGCAATTCGTGTGCAGCATACGGGCGGGCCTGATGTGATGGAACTCGCAGACATGCGCGTCCCGCAGCCGAAGGCGAACGAGGCGGTGGTGAAGGTCTCCGTTGCTGGAGTCAACGCGATTGACGGGCACTTCCGCGATGGAAGTTTGCGGACGCCTCTGCCGTTCATCCCGGGGCAGGAAGGCGCGGGCGTGGTGTCGGCGGTGGGGGCGCACGCGAAAACGGTGAAGGTCGGCGATCGCGTGGCATGGAGCGGTTCGTTGGGGTCGTACGCTGAATATGTGGCGGCCAGTGCGGACAGTCTGGTTCCCGTGCCTGCAAACATTACCGATGAGCAGGCTTCCGCGGCGATGATGCACGGACTGACCGCACACTATCTGGCGAACGACGCGCACAAACTGAAGCCGGGAGAGACTGCGCTGGTGCACGCGGCTGCAGGCGGAGTTGGACTGCTGCTGGTGCAGATGGCGCGTGCGATCGGTGCGCGGGTGATTGGCACGGCTTCGAGCGAGGAGAAGGCCAAGTTAGCGCGCGAAGCGGGCGCCGATGAAGTGATCATTTTCACGCAGCAGGATTTCGAACCCGAAGTGAAGCGTCTGACTGGCGGTAAGGGCGTCGACGTAGTGTATGACGGCGTGGGCAAGGCGACGTTCGAGAAGAATCTGAATGTGATGAGATTGCGCGGGATGCTCGTACTTTACGGCATGTCGAGCGGTCCGGTGCCGCCGGTGGATCCGGCGAAGCTGTCGGAGAAGGGATCGCTATACATGGCGCGCACCACGCTGGCGCATTTCACAGCGACGCGCGAGGAATTGCTGGCGCGCACGGGCGCGCTGTTCGCGATGATCGCGGACGGGAAACTCAAAGTGCGGATTGCGAAGACGTATCCACTGGCAGAGGCTCCACAAGCGCATCAGGACATGGAAGCGCGGAAGATTGCGGGGAAGCTGCTGCTGATCCCGTGAGAAGTGTGTGGGGACAGCCGCCATCGGCTGTCCGGCTGGGCGAGCCCAGCTATCTATCCTTCGACCCAAAATTTAGTGCGGAGTGCCTTCGCCGAGCTTCGCTCGGCGGACAGCCGATGGCGGCTGTCCCCACATGTGCGGTTTCAGCGTTTGCGAGTGTAGTGCTTCGCGTACGCTGGTGCTTCTTTCCCCGGCAGCAATCTGGCGTCGTCGATCGGCGTGCCAGCCACCATCTCCAGCGGGACGACTCCGGCCCATGTGGGGAACGCGTAGTCTGCCTCATCGTCGATCGCGGGGCCTTGGCGCACTTTCGCGGAGAATTCTTCAATCGGCACGCGCAGCACCGACGTGGCTTTGAGTTCGCGTTCATTGGGCTGGCGCGAGTCGGCCCAGCGGCCGGGCAGAATGTGTTCCGAGAGAGTGCGGAGAGCTTCCAGTTTTTCTTCTGGATCGTCCACCAGGGTTGCCATGCCCAGCACCACCACGGAGCGGTAGTTCATGGAGTGATTGAAAATCGAGCGGGCGAGCACCAGTCCTTCGAGCAGAGTCACGGTGATGCAGACGGGCACGCCGTCTTTCATCTGGCGCAGCATGCGGCTGGCGGCGGAGCCGTGAATATAGAGGGTCGCGTCCTTGCGGCCGTATGACGTCGGGATCACGAACGGCTGGCCGTCGACCACGAAGCCGGCGTGGCAGAGAAATCCTTCGTCGAGAATGCGGTACACGGTCTCGCGATCGTAAATCGCACGGTCGGCTTCGCGGACGACACGAGTCCGCGCGGTGGGGTTTTGAGTTTCGGACATTGGGGAACGGCTCCGGGCAAGCGCCAAGGATGGGAAAACAAAAGTGTAACACCGGGATGTTGGAAGTCTGGAGTTGAGCTAAGGGGCCTGATACCGGTTTTCGCGGTAGACGCTGGTGAACAGGAAGGCGACGATGATCAGCACGATCGGAGTAAACACGCTGGCTTCGGGGCCGACGCTGCCGCCGGTGAGCCAGTCCGGTCCGTGGAAAACTGAGCCGAACAGATTGTGATAGGGCGGGATGCCGCTGTCGGCTACGCCATAGAAGAACGTCTGGCCCCAATCCCATCCCGCATGAAATCCGACGGCCCACCACAGATTGCCGGTGCGGCGCAGGAAAATGCAAAACAGCAAACCGAAGAGCACGACCGAGAACAGACCGGACCAGGTCTCTCCCGGATTGCTTTTGTGAGCCAGTCCGAACAGGCAGGAAAGCAGAATGGCCGCCGGCCAGAAATCCAATGCCGGTGGTAAGCGTGTATTGCACGTATCCGCGGAAAGAAAATTCTTCGGCGAGGCCAACGATCACAAAAGTCGCGCCCCATGCGGCTGTCGCGGATACGATCGTGGCGCCGTGGATTGCCAACCCGGTGAGATGGAAACCGTGAAAGGCGAAGATTCCCATCAGGCTGCCGCTGATCGAGAGGAATCCAACCAGGATGCCGATCCAGAAATCCTGGCGAAAGGCGAAGCGGGCGGGCAGTCCGTACTGGCCGTACTTGCGGCGTTCGATGCGCGCCATGATGAGCGCCGCGATCGACGGGATGACGAAGAGAACTCCTTCGGTGATGCTGAGTCCCAGAGGAGTGAGGCCGGAGACGGAAATGGCCACTAGGGACTGATCGCCGCCTTTGTTCAGTATGCGCATCAGTGCGAACGGAATCGCGAAGAGAATCGCAATGGAAACTATGAGTGCTAGAAAGATCAGCACGCGCCAGCCGGCGCGAATGCCATTGGGTCCGCGGAAGGGGGTGTTTGGTGGCGGCGGCGATGTTGGCTCCAGGGCGGTTGGCAACGAGGGCAACACGTTGGGATCGTTCATGGCTCGGTCTTTCGAGATGCGGTTTTATTTTACTGGCTTAAGCTACGGAATTCTCCAGGACAGCTTCGCTGAGCGCAATGGGCGGGTGTGATGGCGGGGAGTTGCATAGGTTCTTCGGCGGGCAAAAGGCGCCCGCCTCAGAATGACAGCGCTGAAGCAAAAAAAGGCGCCCGCTCAGAATGACAAGGCTGAAACAAAAAAGGCGTCCACCTTTGAATGACACGGCTCAAATAAAAATCTGGATTCCGTTGGTACGGAATCCAGAGGAAAGGCCGCGAGCGAGATTTCTACCAGTTCAGCTTGATGGCGAACTGGAATTGGCGCATGTCGTAGTCGGCCGTGGGTTGTCCTGCAGTGCAGGACGAACTGCTGCAGAGCGGGCTCACGGCGGCCACGTTCACCTTGTTAGCGAGGTTGAACATATCGGTGATCAGGTCCATGCTGAAGCGCTCGCCGAAGTTGATGCGCTTGGCAACGCGCAGGTCGTTGAACACGGTCCAGGGAGTCGTGCCTGCATTGCGCCCGAGAGTGCCATCGAGTTGCAGCAAGGTTGGATTGGTCCCGGTCAACACGAAGGGGAGGATGCAAGGCTCCTGCAATTGCCCGGTCGGCGAATACTTCGATTGGTAAACGGGGCCGCAAGCCGGATTCGCGAAAGTGTTAGGCCGGCCGGTCAGAGACGAGAGCTGAAGGTTGTCGCCGTTGCCGGTGACGATGTTGAAGGGGCGTCCGGAAGAAACATCGATCAGCGGAGCGACAGTCCAGTCGCTGAAGAACTTGCCGACAAAGCCGTGGCCGCTGACGGTTCCACTCTGATACACGCCGCTGAACACGAAGCGCTGGCGCTGGTCGAAGAGCGAGGTCGAGCGATCGTTGCCAGGGTAATAGCTGTCTTGCGGCGTCAGGGTCGATTGCAAGTCGGTGGAGTCGTCGATGGCGTGTGACCAGGTGTACGACGCCAGGAATTCATAGTGGTTGCCGAAGCGCTTGCGCAGGTTGGCGGTGAGGCCGTTGTAGTTGGAACTGCCGCTGGAGTAGTTGGCGTCCATGTCGCCGAAGGGGACGCAGCCGGTGAAGGTCGGGGGCGTCGGATTACAGTTGGCGTTGAATCCCTGTCCAGAGTTTGCAATCGCCTGGTTACCGCTTGACGCAATACAGCCGACTGGTCCCGAGAAGCGTAGGCGCCGCGATCGACGGATTCAACCCGCCCGGCCGGAAGAAGTTCATCAGCGAGGAGTCGACATAAGGGAACGGGGAGGTTAAAGTCCCGCCCGGGTTGCAGCCGCTGACAGTGAATGGGCTGGCGGGAGTAGGTTGTCCTGCGGCAAGTGCTTCGTTAGCCGCTGAAATTGGCAACCATCAAGTCGCCGCGAATCGTATTGGCGTTGATGGGGCGGTTCAGATGCCGTCCGAGGTTGAGGTTGTAAGCAACGCTGAGAGCGTAACCGTGGCCGAGGTCCTGTTCCAGAGTGATGTTCGCCTGCTGCGAATACGCGTAGACGAAGTTCTTCGACTGCGGGTAGCCGAAGGGTTGGAATCCAAGAGGCAGGAAGGTGGATGCCGAGTAGTTCAGATAGTTCTGGTTGAGAAATACAGACTGGGGAAAGTTCTGAGCTTGAAACTGCTGCTGGTTGGGGAGGATAGCCGAGGGCGCTGGCTGTCGCCTGGGTTCAGCGTAGCCGCGCATGGATTGCGCAAGACTCGGCTGATTTATCGGCAGCCCTTGGAAGATGGTGATCGCGTTGAGATTGCCTGGATTGCCGGGGCCGGAGCAAACAGAGGTCCCGGCAAACGCCAGCTGTCCGCTGGACGATCCGTCCGACGCGTCACCGAGGAAGTACAAGCCAAGTAGTGGGTGGTCATAGAACATTCCGTACGATGCGCGCACGACAGTCTTGCCGTTGCCACTTGGATCCCAGGCCATGCCGATGCGGGGCTGAATGTTGTTCCAGTCGGTTTGAATTCCTTTTTGCAATCCGAGCAGGTTGTAGGCAGGAAGAGCCAGTCCCTGGGGCGCAGCGAACTTGGGAGGAATCTCAACGTCATAGCGCAAGCCGTAATTCAGCGTGACGGTGGGACTCACGCGCCACGAATCCTGCCAGAAGGCGCCAATGGGGATGTTCTTGAACGAGTCGGTCGGACTGCCAATGCCCTGAATGAAGTCGCCGGGAAGGCCCGCGCCATACGACTGAACTGGGGACAGGGATGGGAAGTCGGGGAGGGCGCCGGGGGCCGGGTTGATAAAGCCCAGTGCGGCAGCACTGAACGCGCCGAAGTCGTACACGCCACCGTAGTTGACGGTGAAAGTTGCGGTGAGCGGAAGATAGTTGACGTCCGCTCCGAACTTCATGCTGTGGCGGCCGACGGTCCAGGTGAAGTTGTCGGTGAACTGGTAGCGCTGCTCCACGCGCTGAATGTACGAGTAGGGCTCGCGGCCAAAATAGGCGAAGCCGGGAATATTCACGGCCGGGTCGGCGCCTCCTGGAATCTGCGTGTTGTAGAAGTAGGAGAGTCCGCGGCGAGCGTACTGGAAGCGGAATTCATTGACTCGGTTGGCGCCAATCGTCCAGGTGTCCTGCAAAGCTCCGGTTACGTCACGATAAGTTTGCTGGGAGGTGCGCGAGTAGGCGTTCTGTCCGGCGGGTTGGTCCTGGCCGCTGACTTCGATGCCGGTGACGGTGCTGGGGCTGACGTTGCCGCGCAGAGTCAGGCGGTTGTTGTTGTTGAAGTTGTGATCGATGCGCAGCGAGTAGAGGCTGGTGCCTTCAAATACGGGGAAGTTGCCTCTTTGCGAGTTCAGCGTCTGGTAGGAACCCGGAACGAAGCAACTTCCCGGAGTGGTGCAACTGGTGGGGAAACCTCCGAGTCCGGGGAAGCCTCCGGTCAGACCAACCGGCCACGCTCCATTCACTGCCATGCCGGAAGACGCGCCAACAAGTGCGGCATACTGTCCGACCTCTGCCGCGTAAGCTGGATTGCCCCCGGCCGTGGCCGCAACCGCAGGGTTGCTCAGGAAAGACGCCTGGTCGGACGTGAGTGGCAGGACTACGCTACCGGCGGGCGCGCCGAAATATGCCGAAGCATCGAACGGACTGAGTCCGAAACAGGTTTGACCGCCGCTGGTCGAGCAGTCTTGTCCGATGGCAGAGAATCCAGTCTCGTGGCGCCGCGTGATCTCGTAGGCGAAGTAGAAAAATGTTTTGTCCTTCTTGATCGGGCCGCCAAAAGCCACGCCTGCCTGCACTCGCGTATAGGCCGGGTTTGGAACGGTGCTGAAGGGATTCACCGCCTGCAAGTTGCGATCGCGCAGGAATCCGAAGACGTCGCCATGGAAGGCGTTCGTTCCCGAGCGGGTGATGATGTTGACCACGCCGCCGGAAGCGCGTCCGTACTCGGCGGCGTAGCTGTTGGTGATGATCTGAAATTCCTGCACGGCCTCCTGCGAAACCGTGGAGCGCACGCCGTTGACGGAGTTGTCGGTGGCGTCAGCGCCGTCCACGTTGACGAGGTTCGAGCGAGCGCGCTGGCCGCTCATGTTGAGGCCCGAAGTAGGCGCGGCGCCGGTGTTGGGGGCGTTGTCGCGCACGACCTGCGAATCGGTCAGCGTGAAGTTGATGTAGTTGCGGCCGTTGATGGGAAGATTGTCAATGCGCCGCTGGCCGATGGTGTCGGTGGTCGAACTGCGCGAGGTCTCCACCAATTCCGCCTGCGAAGTGACTTCGACAATCTCCTTGCCTCCGGAGACCGAAAGCGTAACGGGAAGTTCTACGAGCCCGCCGACCGTGACGCCGACTTCGGTGTTGGTGACCTTGGTGAATCCCGCGGATTCGACCGTCACCGAATAGGTGCCCGGCGGCAGCAGTTGTGCGCTGTAGCCGCCCTGTCCGTCGCTGGTCGCGGTGCGCTCCACGCCCTTCGCAACGTCCCGCACGGTGACCGTCGCATTGGTGACCAGACTGCCCTTCGCATCTTTCACGGTGACGTGCAGGTCACCGGTGGATGCGCCACCTTGACCAAAGCAAAGGGCGGAGAGCAGCAGGACAAGACACGACATGGAGACAGCTTTGACGGTGCGGATCATAAGGTTCTCCCTTGAACTCGCGAAGGCGAGCAGACGGCGGGAACGGTTCCCACGGCAGATTGCCGATGTATTCACGAAATGGATTGAAACGCTAACGCCCGGTGGTTTTTATAACAGAACGGCATCCGAAAACAAGTAAGGAGTCAGGCACGTTCGTTTACTGATCAACCGTGTGAGATTTTCAACACTTCAGCTTGAACGTAAGCACCGCGAAACAGCAGGCGACTGTCAAGCTGTGGGGGATGGGTCTGATCGAGAATCACAATGTAGCTGAAATGCGAACGGGGACTGCCGGGTTTTGCAGTCTGCCGAGCAGCATGGCGGAGCCATTCAACCGCTCGTATCCGTGCAGGATGGGAGCAGCGGCCAGACCGGAGTTTGGCCAAGCGAGGGCAACATAAATTCTCAAGAGCGCGAATGCGGCGTTGCGCCGCAACAGGAGCGCGTTGTCGACGAGTTGGCGTGCGGCTTCTGAGGTCTGGGGATCGGCTGCGGATAAGGCGTCTTGCCCCATGCGAACGAGGATTGCGGCATTTCGTCCCGCCGTCTGAACGTACGCAGCCATGGCGCGCAGGCGCTCCCGGCGTACCATGCGAAACTCGGACGCGGGCAAGCGGCGGCGCAGGTAATCGTCTTCCGCAGGGTCGATGAGGTTGCGGAACGCTGCAACGTCAATGGGCTGAATCTTGCCGGCGAGGTTGGCGCCTTCGGAAACCTGCAGGCTACGGGAGACCGTAATCCCGAGAATGAAGATCAGCGCGAGTGCGGCAACGATTACGAGAATGATCGCGAGAGTCATTGGTGTACCAGACGCTCCAGTTCCCGGTTCCAGACGTCGAGATTATTCTCCGGCAATGGAATCACAGGCTTTGTCGCAACATCCCGGGGGACGATGAGGTAGTAGAACCAAACCAGCACGGCGATGTGGGAGCCCGACATATCGATGAAGTCGAGGATGTATCGCCTTTCAGTTGGCAGCCCCGCGTTTGCCGCTACGGCCCGAATCGCAAGATGAATGCACGAAGCGATTGCCAGGCCGAGCGCGATTCCGAGAGATAGCCCCCGCCGGCCGAAGCCTGAAATATGCCGCAAATACAAAAATGAAGAGCAGAAGACCAGTTGTAATCAAAGCAATCGTCTGTTCCAGCAGGTGGGCCCCAGAGACGATTCCGAAGAGGCTGTCTTTGGGAGCGTAGGCGGCGGCCAATGCGGCCGCCAACGCTAAGGCGATCCCGACGCCGCGAATCAGTAACCTGCCGAGACGGGCCAGGGAATCATAGGAACCGAAAACGCGCGCGAATATCTCCGCGACCACAGCAAATTTCAGCGGTCCCTCGATCAGTAGGCTCGCCCAATCGACGCGCCAAAAATTCTCAGCCGTGATGGACGGCGCCACATCGGCGATGTAAAGCGCGAATTGGCACAGCGGACTTAGCAACGCGAACGCAAAGAATGCAGGGAATGGTCCTCAGCAGCCCGTTCTTCCAAATCAAGAAGGCGAGGGCCAACAGCAGGACGTTTGGCGCAAGCCAAAGGTAGTGCCAGAGAAATGAGTGCGCCTGCAGCATGGAGGTAGCAAGGCACTATACCGCGACCCGCTGCACGAGGCAACGTCGGCATTGCTCTTGTTCCGTTTTCGTAAGGAAAGAGACTTCTTAGTTTACGGCTTACACAATATGCTACCACAGTTGGTATTGGTGGGCCCGTCAGCCCGGACTACGGTTGGGACCACCAAAGTATTGAGAAATAGGATGAGCTGCCCCGAGGACTAGTAGCATACGTTTCACGGTTGTATTCTCCTTGTGACTGCGAATTGGTCCGTGATAATTTCATGGCGCAATGGCAGGCGCAATAGAGGTCGCAAACCTTTGAGCGTTCGGAATTCGTAACAAGATGACGCTGAAATCCGCTCTTCAGGACGTGAAAGAAACCACTCTGGCGGCCGTGTCGGGGCTACTGGGGAAATTGGCCTATCTGGCCTCCTTGCGCCATGCTCGCGGACGCTACGAGCATTGGGGGATGGAACTGGTCCACGGCCCGGAGGGGTCCGAGCGAGCCTTGAAGACAGCCCATGGCGAGGTTGTGGCTGGGGTCTTACGGACGCCGCTGGCGTCGCTGGTTGAGGATCTGGAGGAATCCAGTCGAGGCAGCGGGGTGACTGCTCAGGTCTATGTCGAGGGGATGCGCAGTCGACTTGAGGATCTGCTGCCCGGGGAGCGACCGGACTCTCCGGCCGCCAGCCACCTTAGTTCAGTGCTGTTGGCGCTTTCGAGCCTGGAGAAGAATCGAGGGCGTGCCACTCGGTCAATTTCATAGCGACTCCCACGACCTGACCGAGCACTTCTGCTTCCTGCGGGTGGCGCAGGATGCGAACCGGAGCGGGAGACAAGGGGTGCGGTTGCAGAATAATCTCTTCGCGGCGCATGCTGCACCAGCAGCAGGTATGTCCCTCGCGGGTCTCCACAAAATAGATCGGACGTTCGTATTCCGAGCGCCACGAGCCTTCCACTACTTTATTCCGGGACTCGTCGACCTGGATGAAACTGCCGGGCGGCAGGATCGGGTACATGGTGAAATCCTGCGTGCCGACGTAACCATAGGTAAAATCGCTGTTGGCGAACTGCGCCAGGTAGGCAATCGGGACCAGTCCCCACTGCTCTACCATGCGGCCAAGGTTGGTGGTGCGGCGTTCGTCGAAGCCAGGATCCATGCGCACGGGAACCTGCACCGACGAGAGTCCGGCCAGTGCATCCGACACATGCGATTTCGGCGGGGCCACCAGGCCAAGGTCTGTGGCCATGTTATTCAGATCGACGCCGTACCACGACATGAGTTCGCGAATATCGCGGCGGTAAATGACCGACAAGGTGTAGAGCCGAAAAATGCTAGGTAGAATGCCTTTGGTTTCGATGTCGGAGAGACGGCTGGGAGGAATGGAAAATTCCTCGTTGCGATATTTGTCGGCGACGCGCGCGCTTGAGTTTTCGACATCACGCATGGTGAGCCCGAGTTTCTCGCGCAGCGTGCGAAGACTTTTTCCCGCCGGTAACATGGTGGGCCTCCTACGGAAAGTGGGGGAATCATATCAAAGGGCGGACCGCTTGTGACCAGCGATTTGTGCAAAAATTTGACTGCGCGTGTGTTGTTACGAAATCCGAACACGCGCAGTGCCTTGTCCGGCGCGCAGAATCGAGGGTTCGTTCCATTTGGCGATCGGAAGTGAGCGCTGCTCCCGCGTTGTGGATTTTCTCCGCGTGTTCGGAATTCGTAACAGACTTTGCAGGTAAGTAATGTTTTCCCGGCTCCGGCACACCGGGGTTGGCCGGTGTCACTCCCCGAACTGTCCTTCTCGTAAGAAAACTCACCGAAATCAAGGATGACATTTGTCACGCCCGCCGCGTGATGGATGGCACTGGTGCGCTCGCGATCCTTCCGCGATGATGCCATCACTGGACGGAATAAACGAAATCGATTCCCGTCAGACAGCGCTAAAGCGCGCTGGGAGGACTGAAGATGATCGCTACCTTAGAACAACCGCAACCCGCAGAACTTCGAAACCTGGACGCGATCGTTGCCAGCCTTGACAGTGTCAACATGAATTACGGAGACATCCGGGCGCTGCGGGGCGTCAATTTTCAGGTTCGTTCGGGTGAGGTTGTGGCGTTGCTTGGGCCGAACGGCGCGGGCAAAACGACTGCCGTGAAGTTGCTGTTGGGATTGCTGCAGCCCAATGCGGGAAAGGCTCGGGTTTTCGGCGGCGACCCTACGAATCCCGAAAACCGGATGAGAACGGGTGCGATGTTGCAAGTGGGCCGAGTTCCTGAAACGCTGCGCGTCCGCGAACACATCGATTTGTTTTCCAGCTATTACCAGAAGCCAATGCGGCCCGCGGAGGTGCTGGCCGCTGTGGGTCTGGAGAAATTGGGGGATCGCAAGTTTGGCGATCTCTCTGGTGGACAGCGGCAGCGCGTGTTGTTCGCCCTCGCGATTTGCGGCGATCCGGATCTGCTGTTTCTCGACGAGCCTACCGTCGGACTCGATGTGGAAGCGCGGCGCATGTTGTGGGACGAGATTCGCCGCATGGTGTCGCGCGGCAAGACCGTGCTGCTTACGACCCATTATTTGCAGGAAGCCGATGAGCTTGCAGACCGCGTCGCCGTCATCAACCAAGGCGAGATTATTGCGCAGGGGACGCCGTCGGAAATCAAGGCGAAGACAGCGGGCAAGAAGATTCGCTGCATTACGAGCCTCAGCCTGAATGCGCTGCGCCAGATTCCGGGAGTCACTGATGTAAGAGAAGATCGCGAGGCCATCGAGCTTCACGTGGTCGCAGCCGAGTCGATCGTTCGCGAACTGCTGGAGCGGGACGCGAATCTCTCAGGCTTGGAAATCACCAGCGCCGGGCTGGAAGAAGCGTTCCTGGCGCTGACGCAGGATGCAGGGCGCGAAGGGAACTCATCCAACTGACGAAACGGATCCACGAGCGATGGAGGATGCAATGAGCACCGCAACCATGACATTGAGCAGCACACGAGTTGAGCGTTCGCCGCGACATACGGCAACCATTTACTTGAAGGAAGCGAAGTACGAGTTCCTGAAGAATCTGCGCCTGCGCATGTACACGGCGTCGGTGCTCAGTTTCCCGATCATGTTCTACGTTCTGTATGGGTTGGTGCTGTATGCGAAGCAGAGCATTGGCAGCACCAGCGTACCCGCGTACCTGATCGCGACGTATGGCACGTTCGGCGTGATGGGCGCGTCGCTGTTTGGAACGGCGGCTGGGCTGGCGTCCGACCGCGGCCTGGGATGGCTGCAGGTCAAGCGTGCCAGTCCCATGCCGCCGTTTGCCTACTTCGCAGCCAAAGTGATCACGAGCATGATTTTCAGCACGATCATTGTGCTCGCGCTGTTCGCGCTCGGAATCACTATGGGCGGGGTGCGCATGCCTCTCGGCGGATTTCGCCAAGCTGCTGGGAACCTTGGCGCTGGGTTCGCTGCCGTTCTCTGCGATGGGACTTGGCGCTCGGATACTTCACCGGCCCGAACTCGGCGCCCGCGACCATCAACCTGATTTATTTGCCCATGTCGTTCTGCAGCGGGTTGTGGGTGCCGTTCATGTTCCTGCCGAAGGTCGTGCGCCAGATCGCGCTCGCCCTGCCGCCCTATCACTTGTCGCAACTGGCGCTGGGGATCGTCGGTGGAGGGCGCAGTGAATCGAACGCGACGCATTGGGAAGTGCTCGCGGCGTTCACCATGATCTGCCTGGGCGTGGCTCGCATTGGGTTCCAGCGCGACAAGGGAAAGCTGTACGGCTAGAAGTGCGATGCGCGAAGGTTTGCGAAGATTCGTGGTGCCTCAGGGGCTGAAGCTCTAACAACAAGGAGGCGATTACCGCAGCGCTCAAAGCGCTGCGCCACCCAAAAGCGAGTTTTCGTGGAAGCGAGTCGGGTTTGGCAAATTGGTTCGCTGCACCTATCGGCGCGAATGATGCGAGGACTACAGCCCAAGAGGAGACAGCGGGAGTGGATCATGAGTATGGATGCGAAAAAATCGATGGGCTGGGCGGTGGTCCTGATCGTCATGGGAATGGCGGCCCTTTATGGCGGATCGAAGTGGCTGGCGCTGCTGATTCCCGCGGCCCTGCTGGTGTGGTACGCGGCCAAGCCCAGACTTAGAACTGGCCGGAATTGACGAGAAGGTTGAAAATATAAACATGCCGTTCCTGGGTTCGCGGGAATTCGATACGGATTCTGAGTCGCGTGGTTGGTCGCTGAAACTGCGGCCCTTTCGGTCCGTGTTCCACGACCGCGATCACGGATGGGGTCCGCTGCTCTGGTGGCTTTATCTCGGTTTCTTCTTTGTTGCAGCCCGTAGCAGCGCACGTCAGCCGCAGGCAATGGCCCCTCGACATCCTCGGAGCTGCGATCTTCCTCGTCCTCTACTTTGGAATCTTCCTGCTGGAAAGGCCTCGGCCCTGTATCCATGTCGGTGGCATGGTGCTGCTGGGAGTGTTGTTCCTTCCCTATCAACGCGGGGGGATGCACGTTCTTCATTTTTGCGGCCGCCATGATTCCTTTCATGGTCGAGTACCCAAGCGCGCGCCGTCGCAGGACTTGGGGTGATCGCGGCGATTGCCGCGGTCGAAGGGCTTTATTTTCAGGTGGGCGGATGGGAGCTGTTTTGGGCGGCAGGCTTTCCCATGTTCATTGGCGCCGGGAATATTTTTTTCGCCGAGCGCAATCGCATCAACCGGCAACTGCGCAAGGCGAACGAAGAGATCGAGAACCTGGCGAAAGTCGCCGAGCGGGAACGCATCGCCCGCGATCTGCATGATGTGCTCGGGCACACGCTGTCGGTAATTACGCTGAAGTCGGAACTCGCCGGCAAGTTGATCGACCGCGATCCGCAGCGGGCAGGAAAAGAAATCCGCGAGGTCGAACAAATCTCGCGTCAGGCCTTGACCGATGTGCGCGACGCCATTCGCGGATATCGTTCGCAGGGACTTGTGGCCGAGTTGGCGCAGGCCAAGTCGACGCTCGAGACCGCGGGACTGACCGTGCAGTGCGATGCCGCGACCACCGTGAAAATTCCCGCGCTGCAGGAAAGCGTACTCTCGCTGGCAGTGCGGGAAGCGGTGACCAACGTTGTGCGTCATGCGCGGGCCCGCACTTGCCGCATGCGCCTCGAACAGCAGAATGGTTCGCTGCCGCCTGGAGATTCACGATGACGGTTGCGGCGCCTCTAACGGCGAAGGCAACGGATTGCGCGGCATGAGGGAACGCGTGGAAATGATTGGCGGGCACGCTGAACCGCAGCACGGAGGCGGGCACGACGCTCATCATTACTCTGCCGTTGAAACAAGTCGTGCCGCAAGGCGAAGGCAGCCGGAATTGAATCCCTCAATCAGGCAAAGAGAGCGGCAAAGAAGGCCGCAAGACCATCCGCGTCGTGCTGGCCGAAGACCAGGGCATGGTGCTGGGAGCGCTCGCCGCGCTGCTTGAAATCGAGGGCGACATTTCGGTTGTCGCGAAAGCGGCGAACGGAAAAGAAGCGCTTCAGGCTGTGCTCACGCACAAGCCCGACGTTTTCATCACCGACATTGAAATGCCGCACATGAGCGGCCTCGACGTGGCTGCGGAGTTGAAGCGCCGCCGCACCGGAACCCGCGTCGTCATCGTCACCACATTTGCGCGCTCGGGATACTTGCGCCGTGCGCTCGAATCCGGAGCGTCGGGCTATCTGCTGAAAGACATGCGCGCCGAAGAACTGGCGGATGCCGTGCGGCGAGTGCATCAAGGACTGCGCGTGATCCATCCTGAACTCGCGACGGAAGCCTGGGGAGAAATGGATCCGCTCACCGACCGCGAACGCCAGGTGCTGCGGCTGGCGGGCGAAGGAATGGCCAGCGGCGACATCGCCGGAGAGTTAGGCCTCTCCGACGGCACGGTGCGAAATTATCTTTCTGAAGCGATCAGCAAGCTGGGTGCGAGCAATCGCGTGGAAGCGGCGCGGATCGCGAGGACCAAGGGCTGGCTGTAGAGAATCATGTGGGGAGCAGCCGCCTTTGGCTGTTCGTTGAGCGACGCTCGACGATAGGACTACTCACATTGATGGTATTGGACGTGATATAAGCCACGGGATGGATGAGATCGGCCAGTCTCAGATCGGCACACTTGGCCCTGAGCCGACGAACTCGAGCGCGTCGCCACGTAAAGTAAGTTACTTGCTCTTTTTGTGGCCGGTTACGGGCTTTATTTTGGCGGTTGCCGCTGTGGTCACGTACCCGCCGCTCGATGACGCGCTGATCTGGTGGGTCGGTGGTATCCCATGTCTGGTTGTTTATACCCTAATCAACATCGCATGGAGAAAAGCAAAGAGCGGCGAGGATGCCCGATTCTTGCCGCGCGGCAGTCTGGCTGGCAATCGGCAGCCTGTTTGTCCCGACGATTCTGTTCCTAAATGGGGCGCTCGATCACTCGCCCGTCGAGCGACATCGGCAAGTCATCACACGCACCATCCTCACACACCACCGAGGAGTTGCATTTTACTACCTTGAACTTACATCATGCGCGAGGCGGGACGCACGAAAAGCTGATGGTCTCAGAGAGATGGTACTCGGAGGCTAACCCGGGAGACCCTGCGATTGTGCGAAACCCACAAAGGTGCGCTCGGAATTCCTTTGCTTGTTTCAGTTCATCGGCCGGACTGAGTGCAGAGACCTTAAGGATTGCTGCGCTCGATGCCCGCTTCCTGCTTCTTCACCGTCTTATATGCCCAGGCCATGCGCGGGGTGTTGTGGGCGATGCCGATGTGGCCTTCGGGGTTGAGGACGATGATGCCGCCGTGGCCGTCGAGGCGCTGCTTCAGATAGTTCATGGCTTCCTGCGCGGACCACTCGGGGAGATTGCCGGCCTGAATGCGGTCGGCGGTCCACTTGGCAAGGACTAACTTCATGATCGGCTCGCCCCATCCGGTGGTGGAGACGGCGGCGCTTTCGTTGTTCGCGTAGCAGCCGCAGCCGATCAGGGAAGAATCGCCGAGGCGTCCGGGGGCCTTGTTCAGCGTGCCTCCCGTTGAGGTGGCGGCGGCGATGTTGCCGGCGCGGTCGAGCGCGACCGCGCCGACGGTGTCGTGCGAGATCGTCACGTCATCAGAGCTGGGCGCGAACAGATCGTTGCCGTTTTGTTTCGAATCGGATTGCGCAGCCTGATAGGCACGCAGGCGCTCGACTTCGCGCGGGATGATCAAGTCTTCATTCTTGCAGAGTGCGATGCCGTGTTCGGCGGCGAATCGCTCTGCGCCTTCAGCGACAAAGTAAACGTGCGGACTCTCGCTGAGAATCTTGCGGGCGGCGCGCACGGGATTGCGCAGGCGCTCGACGCATCCGACGCCGCCGGTGCGGAGCGTGGATCCGTCCATGATGAGGGCGTCGAGTTGGACTCGGCCGTCGCGGTTGAGGAAGCTGCCGCGTCCGGCGTCGAAGGTCTCGTCGTCTTCCATGATGACGACGGCCTCCTCGACGGCGTCGAGCGCCGTGCCGCCGCGCTCGAGCACGCGCCATCCCGCAGCCAGCGCGTTGGTCACGCCGTGTATGTGGGCGTCGACCATCTCATCCGGCATAGCCCACGCGCCACCATGAACGACTAGAACGGGATCGGTTGGCAAGAGTGGTCCTTAGAATCATCCTTAGAGATCAGGATGCGACTCGATAGGATAGCAGGTGCCAGGCGTTGCTGGACGGGCACTCGTTGTGCTTTCTTGTCATCCTGAGGCGGGCGTCGTTCGCCTGCCGAAGGGCCTCTGTATCTGCCGGCCAATTGCACAGGTCCTTCGCGACAAAGGGCGTCGCTCAGGATGACAACTCAAGACACAAGGTCCTTCGACATCGCTCGGGATGACAAAGCTAATGACGACAGTGCTCGGGATGGCAAAGTTAATACGACCTAAGCGGCTTGGTGGGGGGTGACGGCTATTGGTGGGTCCTGGGTTCTCGTCCAGGTGTAGCGCATGCGGTGGATTACGGTGATTGTGCTGAGGACTGCGATCACCCACAGGACCGGCGCCATGCGGTTGAAGAGGGCGCCGAGGATCACCAGGACCAGGCGTTCGGGGCGTTCCATGAATCCGACCCGGCAGGAACCGATCAGGCTTTCGGCTCTCGCTCTCGTGTAGCTGACCATGATGGCGCTGACCATGACGAAGGCGGTGAGGACGACGTAGAAGAAACGTCCGCCGCGGGCGTAGAAGACCAGCAGCCCGAGGAACTGGCTGGCGTCGCTGTAGCGGTCGACGACGGAGTCGAAGAAGGCTCCGAAGCGGGTGACGCGGTTGGTGGCGCGGGCGACTTGTCCGTCGACCAGATCGAAGAAGCCGGAGAAGATGATGACCAAGTCCAGCGTAGAAGAACATGCGCTTCTGGTTGCTGGCGTTGGCGGAGCCGAATAGGATCGCTGCCCAGGTATTGACGACCAGTCCCATGAAGGTGAGGACGTTGGGATTGATGCGAGAGAGGGCCAGCCAGCGGACGATAGTGTCGAGCAGGACGCCGCAGGCGCGGCCGAAGGCGCTGGTCCAGCTAGGGGCCATTACGCGCCCGCCTCTTTCGGCTCGTCGGCGATTTCGTCGTGGATGGTGCTCAGGCGTCAGGATCTCCAGTTCGCGCTTGCCGTTGGGGCTAACGACGATCACGGTATCGCCGACCTTCTTATTGAGCAGGCAGCGGCCGATGGGCGAGGTGGTGGAAATTCTTCCGGTCGCTACATCGGATTCTTCGCTGGTCACCAGCTTGTACTGCATTTCTTCATTCTTCGTGCTGTCGAAAACTTTGACGGTCGAGCCCAATCCCACTTTGTCGTGGGGGATGTTGTTCATGTTGACCATGGACAGATCGGCCAAGCGCTTGCCGAGCTGGCGGACGCGCGCCTTGACGAATTCTTGGCGCTGCTTGGCCATGTGATACTCGGCGTTCTCGCTGAGGTCGCCGAGGGCGGCGGCCTTCTTAATCTCTTTAGGAAGCTCGTGGATCAGCTCGTGTTCGAGCGCGTTGATTTCTTCCTGCAGTTTTCGTTTGATTGCGTCTGTCATGAGATTACGGCCGGGCTTCGGACATTATAACCCCGGCTTCCGGCTTCCGGCTTTGGGCTTCCGGATTCGGCTGGTCCCGGATAGATTCCCCCTGCTCTGGTTGAGACCACGGCAAAATAGAGTTTGGGTCGTGTCGATTTCGTGGTTTCCCGTTCGACGTATGGATAGAAGCGGGATTAGGATGTGAGGCCCGCTCAGTCCTCAGAATAAGGAGAAACACTATGCGAGTCATGGTCATCGTAAAAGCCAGCAAGGAATCCGAGGCGGGGGTGCTGCCCGGTGCGGAGCTTCTCACAGCGATGGGGAAATACAACGAACAGCTGGTGAAGGCTGGCGTCATGTTGGCGGGGGACGGGCTGCAGGCCAGTTCGAAAGGGAAGCGGGTGAAGTTCTCGGGCGAGAAGCGCACCGTCATTGACGGGCCCTTCACCGAGACGAAGGAACTGATCGCCGGCTACTGGATTTGGCAGGTGCGATCGATGGATGAGGCGGTGGAGTGGCTGAAGCGGGCCCCGTTTGACAGGGGATCGGAGGTCGAGATTCGTCAGGTGTTTGAGGCGGCCGATTTTGGGGAGAACCTTACCCCTGAGGTGAAAGAACGGGGCGAGCGGTTGCGCAAGGAACTCGCGGGAAAGAAATAAAATTTTTGTTTTCGTGTCGATCTGGCGATTGGCGGTTCGACGTAAAGATAGAGCGCGGGAATTGCATGGATCGGCGAATCACGTAAAACCGCGAGACAGGGGCACCCGGGCTCTCAAATTAAATCAATATATAAAGGGAGAACTGCGATGAAATTCCTGAGTATCTACAAGACGGTTGAGCGCAATACCCCGCCCTCGGCGGAGGAAATGGCGGCGATGGGCAAGCTGATCGAAGAGGGATTCAAGGCGGGCTGGCTGGTGGCGACGGAAGGCTGCCTGCCGTCGGCATTGGGCGCGCGGGTGCGGCGGTCGGCGGGAAAGCTCTCGGTTACGGATGGTCCGTTTACTGAGTCCAAGGAGGTCGTCGGCGGGTTCGCGATTCTGCGGGCGAACTCCAAGGAAGAGGCGATCCAACTTGCCAAGGATTTCCTCAAGATCGCCGGAGACGGAGAATGCGAACTCCGGCAGGTCTATGAACAGGGCGCAGAGCTCAACTGCACGGCAAGTAGCCACCACACCGAGGTTGCGTTGAAGGGCTGAACATGGTGTGATCGGTGGCTGTGGGTGCCACCGAGACACATCGCGCGATTGAAGCGGTTTGGAAGATCGAGTCAGCCCGGGTGATTGCCGGGCTGACTCGCATCGTCCGCGACGTGGGCGTGGCGGAAGAACTCGCGCAGGACGCGCTAGTGGCCGCGTTGGAGCAGTGGCCCGAGTCGGGGATTCCCGAGAATCCCGGAGCTTGGCTCATGGGCACCGCGAAACACCGTGCGATCGATTTCCTTCGGCGCGGCACTCTCATCGAACGCAAGCACGAAGATCTGGGCCGCGAGGTCGCGGAGCGGGAGATGGCGGTGCCCGATCTGGCGGCTGCCATGGATGACTTCATTGGCGACGACATGCTGCGGCTGGTCTTCATAGCGTGCCATCCGGTGCTTTCGACGGAGGCGCGGGTGGCGCTGACGTTGCGGCTGCTCGGCGGGCTGACTACTTACGAGATTGCCCGCGCTTATCTTGTCGGCGAGCCGACGATAGCACAGCGGATCGTACGGGCCAAGCGGACTCTCACCGAGGCGCAGGTTGCGTTTGAAGTTCCGCGCGGCGCGGAATTCACGGCGCGCTTAGCGTCGGTGCTGCAGGTCTTATATCTCATCTTCAATGAAGGGTACTCCGCGACTGCCGGCGATGACTGGTTGAGGCCGGCGCTTTGTGAAGAGGCTTTGCGGCAGGGGCGCATCCTGGCGGGACTCATGCCGAGCGAGGCGGAGGTGCACGGGCTAGTGGCGCTGATGGAGATTCAGGCGTCGCGGGCGAAAGCACGAGTGAGTGCGGCGGGTGAGCCGATTCTGTTGCTGGATCAGGATCGAGCGCGGTGGGACCGGTTGCTCATCAACAGAGGACTGGCGGCGCTGGAGCGGGCTGAGAAGCTGGGTGGGATGCGGGGGCCGTATGCGATTCAGGCGGCGATTGCGGCTTGTCACGCGCGCGCCAGGACTGGCGACGAAACCGATTGGCCGCGGATCGCGGAGTTGTATGGCCAACTGCAGGAAGTGACGCCTTCGCCGGTCGTGGAGTTGAACCGAGCGGTGGCGGTGGGGATGGCAGAGGGTCCGGCGGCGGGACTGGAGGTGGTGGATCCGCTGGTGAGTGATCCAGCGCTGGAAAATTATCATTTGCTGCCCAGCGTGCGGGGCGATTTGCTGAAGAAGCTTGGGCGGATGGAAGAGGCTCGCGCGGAGTTTGAGCGGGCGGCGTCGATCACGCGGAATGTGCGGGAGAGAAACTTGCTGTTGGAGCGGGCGCGGAGTTGCGGGGGACGCGCGTCTTGAGTCTTTTCCTTGGAACGCGATCAAAACAATTCAACCACAGAGGACACTGAGGACACGGAGGAGTCCAGATCACTTTGCCTTGCACTTTGCGAGGATCAGGGTGATGTCGTCGTATTGATCGGTGGGATTCAGGCGGCGGACTTCCTCGGTGATGGCTCCGAGCGCCAACTCGCACGTTTGATCACGATGATGTCGCAGCCGCTCGATTAAACATTCTTCTCCGAACTCTTTCCCATCGCTATCCGACGCTTCGGTGATGCCGTCGGTGTAGAGGGCGAGCATGTCTCCCGGCTGAAGCGTGCATTCTTCGATTGAGCAATTCCATTCCTTGAAAAGTCCGAGCAGAGTGCCGGTGGAGTCGAGCTTCTGACAGCTGTTGTCGGCTCGCAGGATGAGGCCGGAGAGATGTCCGCAGTTGGCGTAGCGCAGGCGCTGCGATTGGTCGTCGTAGACGGCGAAGAAGAGTGACGCGTAGGCGCTATCGGTTGTGTTTTCGTAGAACAGGCGGTTCACGGATTGGAGCAAGCGTTCCGGATGATCCAAGGCCAAGGAACTCTGGCTGCGCAGGTTGGCCTGCAGGTTGGCCATGAGGAGAGCGGCGGCAACGCCTTTGCCAGAGACATCGCCGATGACGAGGCCGAGTTGGTGCTGGCCGAGATCGAGGAAGTCGTAATAGTCGCCTCCGACCTGGCGGGCTGGAAGGCACAGGCCGGCGTATTCGAGGGTTTTGGCTTCGGGATGGATTTGCGGGAATAGGCGGGACTGGAACTGCTTGGCGATTTCCAGTTCCTGGACGGTGCGGCGTTCGGTTTCGAGCTTTTGGGCGAGGGCGCGGCGATGAGTTTCGACGCCGCGTGTGAGTTCGTCGAAGCCAATCAGTCCGAAGGAGTTTCCATCGGGATCTTCAAAGCGGGTATGAATGCCGCCCCAGGCAGGAGCTTCGGGTGGGAATTGGAATTGCACACCCCGTTCGCTCCACTCTTTGTACTTGCCAGGGAGGTCTTCGGTGATGAAGTAGACAACCGTTAGACCGCCAATGAGTCTTTCAAATTCGCTACCGGGCGAGGCCAGAGCAATGCCTATTTGGGCGGTGCCGTCGGGAGGGGCGACCTCGATCCAGCGGTTGCCGTCTTCAAACGTATGGTCAACCACGACGCGGAAACCCAGCTTGTCGGCGAAGAAATGCAGGCTTCGTTCCTGATCGCGCACGAAGATGATGACAAAGTGCAGGCATAGATAAGGATCTTTGCCGTCGAGACGGAGACGGGTTCGATCGATGCCAAAGGGCAATTCAGAGGATGCCATCGGCGAGATTATAACGGCGAAGCAGGACGCCGGTGCCATCTTACGGTCACTGCAAAGCTTGAGAGGTATACGCCCACACGCTGCGGACTGGACTCGTTGACGGTTAAGTATCGCGCCCATAAGATGAATCAACTCTTCGAGAACTCCTTTGATTGGGCAGACCATTTCGCACTATCGCATCGTCGAGAAGCTCGGGGGCGGCGGGATGGGTGTGGTTTACAAAGCCGAGGACCTCAAGCTAGGCCGATTCGTTGCACTCAAGTTCCTGCCGGATGAAGTAGCCAAAGACGAGCAAACGCTGAGTCGTTTCGAGCGGGAGGCCAAGGCGGCCTCCGCCCTGAATCATCCGAACATCTGCACGATTCACGAGATCGATGACCAGCATGGCAGGCCATTTATCGCAATGGAGTTTCTGGATGGAATGACGCTCAAGCATCGTATCGGGAGCCAGCCGTTGGAGACGGAGTTGACGCTAGCGCTGGCGATCGAAATCGCTGATGCGCTCGACGCAGCGCATGAAGAGGGGATCGTCCACCGAGACATCAAGCCGGCAAATCTTTTTGTGACTAAGCGCGGGCATGCGAAGATTCTGGATTTTGGATTGGCCAAAGTGACACAGCCGGCTGGACGCGTCGGGGACGGAGCCACCGCAACCATGCCGGAAAGCCCGGCGGGTGAACCGCACCTGACAAGCCCGGGCGCGATGCTGGGGACGGTGGCGTACATGTCGCCGGAGCAGGTGCGCGGACGAGAACTAGATGCGCGCACAGATCTCTTTTCATTTGGCGCGACACTCTACGAAATGGTGACGGGTACGGTGCCGTTTCGCGGGCAAGGCTCGGGAGATATCGTGGATGCGATTCTGCATAAGGTGCCGACAGCGCCGGTTCGGCTGAACCCCGAGGTGCCGGCGGAACTGGAGCGGATCATCCAGAAGGCGCTGGAGAAGGACCGGGATCTCCGGTACCAGCACGCGTCCGAGCTGCGGGCCGACCTGAAGAGGTTGAAGCGGGAGACGGAGTCGGGCCGGGTGCTGGCCGAGTCTGCTTCCGACCGGGGTGCCCTGGTTCCACCCTCTTCCTCCGCAACTGGGATTTCGCGGGCTCGCCAGTCGTCGAGTGATGCACGCTCTGCTGAGCGCCGCTGGAGCAGCGGCACACTGACAGTTGTGGCGGTGATTGCGTTGGGCCTGATAGTCGCGGCCATCATCGGCGCAATTCGCTTTTTGAGTAAGACTCCACCTGCTATCGATACGCGCAATATCACCATCCAGCCGCTGACTGACCATGGACAAGCGGTGGGTTTTGCCGCCATTTCTCCCGATGGCCGATTTGTGGCGTATGGACGGCGGGAGGGTGAACGCAGCCTGCGCGTGAAGCAGGTGGCCACGGGCAGCGAAGTCACAGTCGTGCCGCCGCAAGCAGGAGATTTCGACTCGGGCGCGACATTTACCCCCGACGGAAACTATCTGTACTACACGCACACGGACCCGTCGAATCCGATTAACGTCAACCTGTACAGCGTGCCGTCACTCGGCGGTACGCCGCGGCAGATCGTGAGTGACGTCTCCAGCTCTGCGGCTTTCTCCCCCGATGGCAAACGGATGGCGTATCGCCGCATCATCCGCGCCAAGGCCGAAGACCAACTCCTGGTCGCGAATGCGGACGGCAGCGGAGAACAGGTGATCTTCCAGGAACCCATGCGGGGCGGCAACGGCATGTACACCGATCCTTCGTGGTCGGCGAACAACCTCATTTCCGTGGGAGGTTTCGCCACCAGAAAAGATCAGATCAGCTCGATTCGCGTGTTCACGAGCGAGGGCAAACTGGTCAAGGAGTTTCCCTTGAGCAGCCTTGTGACTGCGCAGGCATGGGGGCCCGGCGCTTCCGGCATATTCTTCGTGTCCGGGGAAAAGTCCCAGGGAATGCGATTTCAAATCTCATTCCAGCCCTATCAATCCGGAGAGCAGTTCAAGATCAGCAATGACTTGAGCCAATATGCGTCGCTGAGCGTGACTGGCGACGGCAAGTCCTTTGTGACTACCCAGCAAAGGCCGTCCGCCACGATTTACGTCGCCGACTCGCCGCCGGTTCTCAACGGCAAGATTGACTGGAAGCTGATTCCGATCTCGACGGAGCAGGCCACGGGCTACGATCTTGAGTGGACTGCTTCCGGGAAGCTGCTCCAGCGGGATTCTGCGATGCACTTCTACGTCAGCAATGCCGACGGTAGTGGCCGGACGCGCCTGCTGGAGAATGATGGAGTGGATTTTTTCGCGCGGGCGTGCGGGACCGGCAACCTTATCATCATTTCGCGGGTGCTCGAAGAAAACGAACCGAACCTCTGGCGCCTGAACCTAGCGACGGGCGAATTGAAGCAACTTACATCCGGGGTGGACATTGAGAAGGGCGCATGTACTCCGGACGCGAAATGGGTGGTGTACAACGACAATGTCGGCTCCAGCCAGGGGGCAATTTTCAAAGTGCCCGTCGATGGTGGGGACCGGGTGGAACTGGCGAGCGGGACCAGTTTTTCTCCTCCGATATCGCCGGACGGGCAAAAGATCGCCTACGGAAAAACAGAAGGCCAGGGGCCAAGTGCCAGATCAAAGATCCTGATACAACGACTCGATAACGGCAAGATAACCGAAGAAATTAAACTGGCTACCCAGTATGAATGGCAGAAACTGGCTTGGACTCCCGGATGGTAGAGGATTGACGCTAGTCCACAGCACGACCCCCAGCGTGCAAAACCTCTATATGTTGCCTCTGAACGGCGGCTCGGAGGTGCAGTTGACGCACTTCAACTCCGAGCCTGGGATTATCGCGGCTTACGCATGGTCACCCGATGGGAAGAAGCTCGCGATTTCGCGCGCGCGCTACAACGACAGCGACGTCGTCATGTTCAGCGGCTTCCGGTAGAGCTTTGAGTTTCCCATCAATTTAAGTGCAGACGGGCGAAGCTAGGCTTGGAATTCTGACGCTTCGGGGAAGCGGAGTTTGCACTTGGCCAAGGCGGTGGTGAGGATCTCTTCTACCTTGGATTCTTCGCAGTTGCGGGCCATGGCGAGTTCGCTCACTAAGAGGTAGCGGGCGCGCTCCAGCATTTTCTTTTCGCGGAAAGAAAGCGGCTTGGCCTGGTGCAGGGCGATCAGGCTCTTGAGGACGCTGGCGACCTCGAGAAGCGATCCGGTGCGCATGCGCTCGGAGTTTTCTTTGAAGCGGTCTTTCCAGTCTCCGTTGCTGCCGTTTTCGCTGACCGAGAGCGCGTCGAGGACTTTCTGGATTTCGCCGTTGCGGACCACGCGGCGCAGGCCCACGCTGCCGGCGTTCTGGCAGGGGACCATGACTTTGAGGCTGCTGGCTTTGATGTTGAGCAGGTAGAACCTCTCGACCGTCGTACCGATCGAGCGGCTGCTGATCTGTTCAATAACCCCAACCCCATGATTGGGATAGACGACTTTATCGCCGATGTGGAAGTTCAAGTCCGTACCACTCATAGTTCGGTACCCAGTTAAGGAAGGCGATGGTTCGTGGGGAAGAAGCTTTAACTATCCTGAAACCATGGTACTCCGAGGCCCAGCCCAAAGCAAGGTTGATGCGTGTGCGGGTGAGATTCTTTCCGTCGCCTGAAAAGCGTCATGATCGGGGTGACCCCTGCTTAGGTCATAGCTTATCTGTAGGTTATTGGAAAACAATGCCTTACTGAAGGCAGTAGGGTAGGTTCAATAGGTGGGAGCGTTCCGCAGAGGGCGCGCGCTTATAATCGGGCGGTGGATTCTGACGAGAGCGACCCCCTTCAAGACAAAACATTGGACAGTCCCTCCCCAGATGGCGGCGCGCGGGCGCTCCCGGTCGGCCGGGTGCTTGGGCTGGATGTGGGATCGCGCAGGATTGGGGTTGCGGTGTCGGATCCGTTGGGGATTACTGCCCAGGGGCTCGACACCTTGCAGCGGACAACCAAGCGGCACGATTTCGAACAGCTGCAGCGGGTGATTCAGGAGTTTGACGTGCGGGAGATTGTGGTGGGACTGCCGCTGCGGATGAGCGGGGCGGAGGGGATTCAGTCGGACAAGATGCAGGTTTTCGCGGAGGAATTGCGGAAGAGGTTTCGGCTGCCGGTGCATCTGTGGGATGAACGACTCACTTCGGTTGAGGCGAACCGGTTGTTGCGCGAGGCCGATTTGTCGATCGAGAAGCGGGGAAAGGCGGTGGACCGCATGGCGGCAATCTTGATTCTACAGGGTTGGATGGAGCACAGAGCGGGGGCTTCCGGCTTTCGGCTTCCGGCTTCCGGTTCTGAGTGAGTGTTTTTCGCGGTTCTGCCGTTCCCAAAACGACTCTCCATCATTCTCCTTTCGAGTGATTAGTGACACCGGTCACAACTTTTTTGGATGCTTTGGTGCCAACCTCATTTGTCTCGATGCAGCTAGACAGGAGGTTGCTTATGAGCGGCACTTTCAGGGATTTGGAAGTGTGGAAGGCAGCGATGGTGCTTGCGGTGCAGGTCTATCGACTTACGGCACGGTTTCCGAAGGAAGAGAGATACGGATTGACGAGCCAAATGCGGCGGGCCGCTGTTTCCGTTCCGAGCAATATTGCGGAAGGAAAAGGCCGCGCGTCCGACAAAGAGCTCATTCAATTCCTGTGCCACTCGAGAGCATCACTTTTCGAGATAGAAACTCAACTTACAATCGGCGAGCAGTTGGGCTATTCCACAACGGAAGACTGCGATGCGCTCCGGCAGGAGACCGCTCGAATCGGTCAGATGATCAACGGATTGATCAGATCGGTCCGTCCTGCCTCGGCAGCTTGAGGTGCTTTGAAGCAGTTCCGGAAGCCGAAACCCGACTAATGACCGCGCATGGCTTTGCGGTACGCCGCTACGTTCTTGTTGTGCTCTTCCATGGTGCGGGCGAAGCGGTGGTGGCCTTGGGCGTCCGCGACGAAATAGTAGTAGTCGCTTTGCGCGGGGTGCATGGCGGCTTCTAGCGCGCTACGTCCGGGATTGCCGATGGGGCCGGGGGGCAGGCCGGCGTTTCGGTAGGTGTTGTAGGGAGAGTGGAACTGCATGTCCGCGTGATGCAGCGCGCCCTGGTAGGTTCCCGCCAGGAGTTCGGCGTAGATGATGCTGGGATCGGCGTCGAGCGCGATCCCTTTGTTCAAGCGGTTGTAGTAGACGCTGGCGACAAGCGGGCGTTCTTCGGCAACTGCAGTTTCTTTTTCGACGATTGACGCCATGATCACCGTGCGCTCGACATCGTTCGGAGCGTCAGAGGATGCTCCGGCTTGAGGTGCGCGGTCCACCACGACTCTCAACCTTGCCTGTGCAGATTCCGCCGAGATCAGATTCATCTGGTGCGCGACCTGGCGGAATTGTTTGACCATGGCTGCGGCCATGTCGTGCATGGTCATCATGCGGGAGAATTCGTAGGTCTCGGGGAAGAGATATCCCTCGAGCGAGCGAGCGCCGGGAGCGATGTCGGCAATAAGGCCTGTGTCGGACTGGGCGACTTTCAGGAAGTCGTCGGCGGGGCCGAGTCCCGCAGCTTCGACAGCGCGGGCAATGTCGAACATGGTGTAGCCCTCGGGCACGACTACGGTATGAAAGTAGACATCGCCTCGGCGAAGGCGCTTTTGTATGTCGATGATGTTCGACGGCTTATCGAACAAATATTCGCCGGCCTTGAGCGAGCGGCCATGATGGTAGTAGTGCCACAAGACAAAGGCTTCTTCGCTGCGGATGATGCCCGCCTTTTTAAGTTCGGCGGCGATGCGGTGGGTGGAATATCCCGGGCGCAGCATGACGAAGACCTGACCCGATGGCTCGGTGGGCGTCAGCAGAGCCCAGACGAACCATCCGGCAGCCCCGAGGACCGCGACGAAAATGAGCCCTATGATCTTACGCATCGCTAAATCGGTGCATCACGAATCACAAAGCGTTCTTCAGCATACGACAGCCACAGTTTAGATGACGCTTGGGAAGAACGTGACCTGACGATAGTGCGACCACCTTTCGTAAGTGCGGGCCGCAAAAAAACAGGGGCCCGGCAACCCTTTTGTGCACGGACTAGGAGCCGTTTATAAGCGTGCGCTAAGGACTGCCATCACAAACCCCAAGGGCGTCGATTCCAAGTTAGATTCGCCATTTCTTCGCGTGCTTCATGCGTTAATATGTTGGAACTAGTACACTTCAAAAAGCGTCCAGCCCAGCTTTTGCAACCTTCTCGGCGCGGTATACTCAAATGGTTTAGAGGAATTCTTATACTTTGATGAGACGTAGCTCGCCCTTTTTGACCCTAGTCCTGTTTCTTGCCGTGTTGTCGACGACGGGGTGCGTGTTTCGTACGCGTCCGGTCGAAGAGCAGTATTCGAAGGCCCCGCTGAAGGAGTCCACGCAGCAGGGGCTGATCGACAGCATTAACCAGCAGGCTCAAGCGATCCACTCGTTGAAGGCTACGGTGGACATTGACAGTTCCGTAGGAGGGATGAAGAAGGGGCATGTCACCGATTACAAGGAGATCCGAGGCTTCGTATTGGCGCGGCAGCCGGATGCGCTGCACATGATCGGGCTGATGCCGATCGTGCGCACCACCGCGTTCGATATGGTCAGCGACGGCCAGGACTTCAAGGTGTGGATCCCGACGAAGAACAAGTTCGTGGTCGGCAAGAACGACGTGGCGACGCCCAACACCGACCAGCCGATGGAGAATATTCGCCCGCAGAATATCTACGAAGCGCTGCTGATCCGGCAGATTGATCCGAAATCCGAGATTGCGGTGCGGGAGAATGGCTATGAGACCCTGCACGACAATAAGGGGCATCGCGTGCTGCAGGACGACTATGAGCTGACAGTGATTCAGAGGTACCAGAAGGGTTGCACACAGATGTGTGTTGAGCACCCGTGGCTGGAGCGCAAGATTATCTTCGGGCGTACGGACTTGAAACCGCACCAGCAGATCATCTACGACGAAGACGGCCGCGTGGCGACGGATGCGAAATACGCTGCTTACAAGGACTACGACGGGTTCAGCTTTCCCTCGCGGATCGAGATCTACCGGCCGCAAGAGGAGTATGACATCACGCTGAACATGCTGAAGGTGGACATCAACAAACCACTGACAGATGATCAGTTCGTGCTGGAGCAGCCGACGGGAGCGGTGGTGGTGCATCTGGATCGGCCGCAGTCGAGTCTGGCGATGCCGCTGGGGAAGAAGTAGGTCAATACTCTGCACTCAGTACTTATACGTTTAGCATTCGGTTGTGCCTGAGAAGTCAAAATCCCCACCCTCTCGCAAAAGGCGCGAGAAGGGTGGGGCACCCACTCAAATATGATGAACAAGATGGTTGTTGCCAACCTGGTGCACCGGCCGACGCGATCGTTTATCGCGATGAGCGCGATTGCGCTGGAAGTCACCATGATTTTGCTCGTGGTGGCGCTGTTCTACGGACTGCTGAACGGGTCGAAGGAAAGCCAACTGGGAGTTGGAGCGGACTTGATGGTTACGCCGCCCGGAGCGTCCGCCGTCATAGGGTTGTCGGGGGCGCCGATTTCCATCAAAGTGGGGGATGTCCTGCGGCGAGTGCCGCATGTGGTCTCGGCTGTGCCGGTGGTCTGGTGGTTCGCTCAAAAGCCGCCGGAGATCATTTATGGCATCGACGTGGACAGCTATGACACCCTTCCTCCGAAGTTTCATTATCTTTCGGGAGGACCGTTCCAAGGGCCGTATGACGTGATCATCGACGATTACCTGGCGCGGATGAATCACCTCAACGTGGGCGACAAGGTCGAGATTCTGAGCCATGACTTCCGTATCGCTGGCGTCGTTCCACACGGAAAGGGCTGCCGCAAGTGTCTGCCATTAACCACGCTGCAGGACTTGGTCAGCGCGGACGGACACGTTTCGGCCTTTTACCTCAAGCTGGATGATCCGGCGAATATTGGCCAGGTGGAGAAAGCGATTCAGGGCACGTCCGGCATGGAGAATTATTCCGTGCGTTCGATGGAGGAATATCTGTCGATGATGACGCCGGATAATCTTCCGGGATTCGATCTCGCCATTAAGATCGTAATTGGCGTTGCCGTGGTGGTGGGGTTCCTGGTGATCTTCCAGTCGATGTATACGGCGGTGATGGAGCGGACGCGGGAGATCGGGATTCTGAAGTCGATGGGTGCTTCGAAATTCTACATTGTGAATGTGGTGATGAGAGAGACGGTGCTGCTGGCGATTCTTGGGATTGTTGCAGGGATCATCCTGAGCGCGGTGACGCGCCGCGCGATCATGTTTGAAAAACCGGTGCTGCGCTTGTTCTGGAGCAATGCCTGGGTGGTGAAAGCGTCTCTGATTGCCGTGGTGGGGGCGCTGGCGGGAGCGTTGTATCCGGCAATGAAGGCGGCGCAGAGAGATCCGATTGACGCGCTGGCGTACGAATAGACTCTCTGTCGCCGCGGCATCTTCGTAGACGACTTCGGCTATTGAAAGCTTCCGCAGGGCTTCGCCGTGCGGGACAGCCGAGGCGGCTGTCGCCACATGTGTGTACCAAAAACATAGGCGCCGGAGTGACGTTCTCCGGCGCCAGTTTCATTTCTAACCCGAGCCTTTATCTTCCCAGGTACTGCACGTGGACGTAGGTTCCGAGCCTGACGTTGTAGGCGAGGTACCAGCCGTCGTGGTCGGGATCATCGTAGATCACGATGTCATCACTGTCCCAAAGCCAGTCATTGCAGTAGGCAAGGTCAAAGGCTCCAACGCTGAAGTAGAAGCCGCCAAACCAGAATCGATTGGGGCCGCCTCCACCGAGGCGCCAGATGTGACCGTGGCCAATGCCGCCGGTGAAGTGGCCGTGTTCCCAGGGATGATCGAGGTGGAAGCGGGCCTCGTCGTGTCCGTAGTCGTGTCCGACCCATTGTCCGTTGTGGTGGACGTGGGGAGCGTCGGGATGGCCTTCATGGTCGCGATAGGTAGCAGCAGGCGGAGGGGCCTCGTGGGGCGCGCCGTGAGAAGGCGGGGGACCGTGGTGGGGAACGTAGCCGCCACCGACAGGGCTTTGATGGTTATTGTGCTGCGCCAAGGCGGGGAGTGAAGCGATCATCGTCACTGCCAAGACTGTTGCGAAAAATCTCATAAGCATCCTCCGACGGTTACCTTAGCAAAGGCGGTTTCGGAGTAACAGAGCGTTGACAATTCTTTGCACATTACGCTATCTTAAAGACTTGGTAGTCGTGTGGTTGCCCGCCTGATGGTCCTGGCGTTCCTCGCTGGGGAATCAACGAGCGGTCTTCTTTCGCAGCTTTTTCAATCTGGGAGAACTCTGATGTCAACCTATTTCCCCAAAGAGGGGGAAATTGTGCGCAAGTGGTACGTCGTGGATGCGGACGGACAGACGCTCGGACGCCTGGCTTCGCAAGTGGCGCGCATCCTCATGGGCAAAGAAAATCCGCAATACACGCCGTTTCTGGATACTGGGGATCACGTAATCGTGATCAATGCCGAAAAGATAAAGACGACGGGTGTGAAAGCCGAGCAGAAGCAGTATCACCACTACACGGGATATCCGGGTGGTCTGCGCACGGAAGATTTCAAGAATCGCATGACGCGCAAGCCCGAGGCGGTGATCGAAGCCGCAGTGAAGCGCATGCTGCCGAAGAACAAGCTGGCGGCGCACATGCTTTCGAAGCTGAACGTGTACCGGGGCGATAAGCATCCGCACCAGGCTCAGAAGCCGCAGGATTTGAAACTGGAAGTGCGCGAGTACAAGCCGCGCAAAGTAGCAGTTTCGTAACGGCTGCACTGGTCGGGTTGAATTTCGTTAGGTCCCTCGCGGACTTTCAGTCCGCTCAGGATGACAAGATTTATGAACTCCGCTTCTGGTTTGAGCTAGAAGCTAGGAGCTAGGAGCTAAAAGCTACATGGCAGAACTAGTTCAATACTACGGAACGGGACGCCGCAAGACGGCGATTGCCCGTGTGTATTTGCGTCCGGGCAGCGGCGATTTCAAAGTCAACGGGCGCGCGTTCGAAGAGTATTTCGTGACCCCGGCGCAGCGGTCGGCGGCGAAGTCGCCTCTGGCGTCTTCGGATACGGCAGCGACGTTCAATGTCATCGCCAGTGTATTGGGTGGCGGCGTGCGCGGCCAGGCCGATGCGGTGAAATTGGGCATTGCCCGCGCGTTGATGCAGTTCAATGCGGAGCTGCGCAAGAAGCTGAAGTCCGAGGGCATGGTCAGCCGGGACTCGCGCGGCAAAGAGCGCAAGAAGTACGGACAGAAGGGCGCTCGCAAGCGGTTCCAGTTCTCGAAGAGATAGGTTTCAAAGTTTTAGAGGTTTCAAAGTTTCAAGGACGAACCACATTGGAACCTTGAAACTTAGCAACTTGAAGCACGGAGTTTGTTCTAGGTGTTCAATTCTTCTCGTGCCTCGGGGCGCGGGGACGGGAATGGCAATCGGGGATAAAGGTTTCAACGTTTCGGAGGTTTCAAGGTTTCAAAGTTATAAAGAACTCACTTTGAAACTTTGCAACCTTGAAACCTCTGAAACCTCGGGTTTCCGATGCAGACTAAAGAGGAGGTTCATTGGCTACTATCACCATGAAGGAGTTGCTCGAAGCTGGAGTTCACTTCGGGCATCAGACCAAGCGCTGGAATCCCAAGATGAAGGAATACATCTTCGGAGAGCGCAATGGGATTTACATCATCGATCTGCAGAAGACGCTGAAGATGTTCAAAGAGGCGTCGAAGTTCGTGCAGGATCTGGCGAACGACGGCCGCATTGTGCTGTTCGTGGGCACGAAGCGCCAGGCGCAGGATGCGATTGCCGAAGAGGCGCAGCGTTGCGGGATGTTCTACATCAACCAGCGCTGGTTGGGTGGACTGCTCACCAACTGGGTTACGGTCCAGAAGTCGGTGAAGCGGCTGAAGGAGCTCGACGAGATGGCCACGGATGGCCGCTACGAGCTGCTCCCCAAGAAGGAAGTTATCAAGCTCGAACGCGAGCGTAAGCATTTGCAGGCCAACCTGGCCGGCATCAAGAATATGAGCCGCCTGCCCGACGCGATCTTCGTGATTGACTCCAATAAGGAGCAGATTGCGGTACGCGAGGCGCGCAAGCTGGGCATTCCGGTGGTCGCGGTGGTAGATACGAACTGTGATCCCAGCGAAGTAGATTATGTGATCCCCGGCAACGACGATGCGTTGCGGGCGATCCGGCTGTTCACCTCGAAGATTTCGGAATCGATTGCCGAAGGCGCGCAGTTGATGACCGATAAGCAGGTCGCCGACATGCAGGCGGCTGCCGATGCCGCGCAGGCTGCATCAGAGGCTCCGGTGGAAGAGGTTGCAGTAGATGCGACGGAAGACATCAGCATGGAAGAGGTGCTGGGTCCGGGGACGCACAAGAAGCCGGTAGCGACCGAAGAAGCCGAGTTGCCGAAGGTGGAGAGCCAGACGGTTTAAGAAGCAGTACGCGGTACTCAGTACTCTGTACCCAGTCGAAAACCGCCGAGGTGCTTGAGTTCGTAACAAACCGGGCATTGGAATCAGACCCGCGCGGGTCGTCCGGCGCGGGTTTCATTTTATAGGTTTCAGAGTTTCAAGGTTTCAAAGAATGAGATTCTGACTTTGCCTTGAAGCATTGAACCGTTGCAAGTTTGAAACTTGAGGAATTATGGGTACTACTACAGTGAATATTTCAGCGGCACAAGTGAAGGACCTCCGGGAGAAGACCGGGGCTCCGATGATGGATTGCAAGCAGGCCCTGACCGAAGCTAAAGGCGACATGGAACAGGCCGTCGTGATTTTGCGGAAGAAGGGCGTTTCGGTGGCAGCCAAGAAGGCAACGCGCGTGACCAGTGAAGGATCGGTGGCAAGCTACATTCACGCCGGCGGCAAGATTGGTGTGCTCGTCGAAGTGAACTGCGAAAGCGACTTCGTGGCGCGCACCGACGACTTCAAGGAACTGGTCCACGACATCGCCATGCACATAGCGGCCAGCGATCCGAAGTACGTGCGCAAGGAAGACGTCACGGCTGCGGATTTCGCCCGCGAGAAGGAAATTTTCCTCGCGCAGGCGATTGCCAGCGGCAAGCCCGCGAACATCGCCGAGAAGATGGTGAACGGCAAGATGGAAAAGTTCTATGAAGAAGTCTGCTTGCTCGAGCAGCCCTTCATCAAGGACCAGACCATCTCGATCTCGCAGCTCATCGCGGCCAAGATCGGCAAGCTGGGCGAGAACATCGCCGTGCGGCGCTTTGCGCGCTTCAAGGTGGGTGACGTGGGCGAGACCGTCGCTGTCACCAAGCCGTCAGAGCCGAAAGGCGAATAATTTTCAGGGCGCCCTACGGGGCGCCTTTTTTGTGAGTTAAGGTTTCAAAGTTTCAAAGTTTCAGCGTTTCAAAGTAAGTAGCCTGAAAGGGACGTTGAAACCTTGTAACGCTGAAACCTTGAAACGTGTTCACTCATGACGACTCCGACTCCTGCCTTCAAAAGAATTCTTCTCAAGATTTCCGGTGAGGCTCTGGCGGCAAACCAGGGCTTCGGCGTCGACACTGCTCGCATCCACGAGGTGGCGGCGGAGCTGGCTGACGTTCATAAGCTGGGCGTGCAGTTGGCCATTGTCGTGGGCGGAGGGAACTTCTTCCGCGGCGTGGCCCAACAGGCGAAAGACATGGACCGGGTTTCCGCCGATCATATGGGCATGCTCGCTACCGTCATCAATGGGTTGGCGCTGCAGGATGCGCTCGAAAAGCAGGGAGTCTACACCCGTGTGCAGTCGGCGATTGAGATGAAGCAGGTGGCCGAGCCGTTCATTCGCCGCCGGGCGATTCGCCATCTGGAGAAGGGGCGCGTGGTTATTTTCGCCGGAGGGACCGGTAACCCCTATTTTTCGACCGACACTGCGGCTTCGCTGCGCGCCATGGAGATCAAGGCTGAGGCTATATTGAAGGCGACACGCGTCGATGGCATTTACGACGCGGATCCACTGAAAGTCGACGGCGCCAAGAAGTTCAATCACATTTCCTATATGGACGTGTTGAAACTCGGGCTGAAAGTGATGGACTCTACGGCCATCAGCCTATGCAAGGACAACAACCTGCCGATCATCGTCTTCAACCTGAACCACCACGGAAACATCCGGCGTGTGGTGCTGGGGGAGAAGATTGGATCGAGGGTCAGCGCGAAGGGCGACTGAAGAGTGCCAGATCCTTCGCTTGCCTGAAAAACGGCTTCGCTCAGAATGACGCCCACGAGCGGACTGTGGCTGGATTTCTTATTCGGTTTATAATTCAACGTTTTGATTCCTGAAGTGCACGGAGCGGACCCATGGCTGATAGCGCGCCTCTGAAAGAAATTCGAGTTCAACTCAAAACGCGAATGGATAAGGCGGTCGACGATTTTCGCAAGGCGATGGCCGGAGTGCGGACTGGGCGCGCGAACGTGCATATGCTCGATAACGTGAACGTCGATTACTACGGCTCGCAGATGCCGCTGAACCAGGTGGCGCAGGTGCACGCGCCTGAGGCGCAGCTGATCACGGTGCAGCCTTTCGATCCGTCACAACTGGGAGCGATTGAGAAGGCGATCCGGGCGGGGGATATGGGGTTGAATCCGATGAACGACGGCAAGCTGATTCGCGTGCCGGTTCCCGCGCTGACCCAGGAGCGCCGGCAGGACATGGTGAAGCACCTGCACCGGGTGCTGGAAGAGCATCGGACGGCTGTCCGCAACATACGGCGCGACGGCAACGATGCCATCAAGAAGGCGCTGAAGGATAAGAAGATTACGGAAGATGAAGAGAAGCGCTCGCTCGACGAGATTCAGAAGCTGACCGACGGCGAGATCAAAAAGATGGAAGAGATGAGCAAGGGGAAAGAAAAGGAAGTGCTGGAGTTGAAGTAGGGCGTTCAACTTTTGAAGCCGGAATTGGCATTCTACCCGGGGCCGGCCGAGGGCAGCTGTCCCCACATAAACCTCCCGCGAACACTCGGTGTTTCCCCATATAATTGAGGCTCGATGAAGCAGGTGGTCCATGCCGTGTGTCCGCACGATTGCCCTGATGCTTGTGGGGTGCTGATTACCGTTCAGGACGGGCGGGCTACGAAGATTCAGGGGGATCCGGAGCATCCGGTGACCCGCGGGTTTTTGTGTGCCAAGGTGGCGAAGTATCTGGATCGGGTGTATTCGCCGGATCGGGTGTTGTACCCGATGCGGCGGATTGGGCCTAAGGGGCCCGTGGAGGGGCAGCGGAGCTTCGCTCCGCCTAGACAGCCGGAGGCGGCTGTCCCCACACAAACCGATCGCACACCGACCTGGGAGCGGATTTCTTGGGATGAGGCTTTGGACGAGATTGCTACCCGTTTTCGGGTGATCGCGGCGGAGTTTGGGAGCGAGGCCATCCTGCCTTATTCCTTCGGGGGAACGTTGGGAGCTCTCAACAGCGCCTCCATGGACCGCCGATTCTTTCATCGGCTGGGCGCTTCGCAGTTGGAGCGCGCCATCTGTTCGGCGGCGGGAGAGGCGGGGCTGGAGTCGGTGCTGGGCGTGAAGATGGGCACCGAGCCCGAGCAGTTCCGGCATGCGAAGTACATCATTGCGTGGGCGTCGAACATTCACGCCAACAACGTGCACCTGTGGCCGTTTATTGCTGAGGCGCGGCGGAACGGGGCGAAGTTGGTGGTGATCGATCCGTACCGCACGCGCACCGCAGCCTGCGCCGACTGGTACTTGCCGATCAATCCCGGGACGGACGCGGCTTTGGCGCTAGGGATGATGCACGTCATCATCGGCGAGAAGCTGCACGATGCCGATTACGTTGCGAAATACACGCTGGGATTCGAGCAGTTGCGCGAGAAGGTGAAGGAGTATCCGCCGGAGAAGGTGGCGCAGTGGACGGGAATCTCGGCAGAGGATGTTCGCAAGCTGGCGCGCGAGTATGCCATGATTCGACCTTCGGTAATCCGGCTGAACTATGGCGTGCAACGGTCCGAGGGCGGTGGGATGGCGACTCGCGCCATTGTTATGCTGCCGTGCATCCTCGGATCGTGGAAAGAAGTCGGTGGTGGGTTGCAGATGTCGACGAGCGGAGCAACGGCCTTCAAGACTGAGGCGTTGAAGCGGCCTGACCTGATGCAGGTCGCATTGGGACGCGAGGCCCGGACCGTCAACATGGTGGAGTTGGGACGCGTGCTCAATACGCTGAATGATCCACCGGTAAAGGCGCTGTTCGTCTATGGATCGAATCCGGCGGCGGTAGCGCCCCGGCACAACGAAGTGGTGCGGGGGCTGCTGCGGCCCGATCTTTTCACCGTGGTGCACGAGCAGTTTTTCACGGACACGACGGACTATGCCGACATCGTGCTTCCGGCGACGACCTTCTTCGAGCACAAAGATTTGCAGAAGGCGTATGGGCACTACTACGTGCAGGTTTCGAACCAGGCGATTGCACCGCTGGGAGAGTGCCGTTCCAATGTTGAAGTCTTCCGTGCGCTGGCGGAACGGATGGGATTCGAAGAAGAGTGCTTTCGCGAGACGGTGGACGAAATGATTGACGCGGCTTTGGATTCGAAGGATCCGTGGCTGGAGGGGATCAGCCGCGAGAGGCTGGAGCGGGGACACGTGCGGTTGAACTTTGGGGCTTCCGGCTCTCGGCTTCCGGCTTCCCGCGAGGCAGCGGAGCTTCGCTCCGCCCGACCGGGTCAAAGAGCCGGTCCTACACAAACTGGTCCCACACAAACCGAAGCAGCACAGCCCGAACCATTTCTTCCCTTCGCGCATGGAGGCTTTCGCACGGCTTCGGGTAAGGCGGAGCTTTATAGCGAGGCGGTGAAGGCGCTGGGGCTTCATCCGGTGGCGGACTTCATGCCTCCCAGTGAATCGCGGCACGGGGCGAAGGACGGCATGCTTCCTCTGGAACTGCTGGCGCGCAAGGCGGACAATTTCCTGAATTCCACGTTTTCCAACGTGCCTTCGGTGCAGGAGATGGAGGAACCGGGGTTGTTGGAGATTTCCGCACCGGATGCGCGGGCGCGTGGCATCGTCAATGGAGACAAGGTTCGCGTCTTCAACCACAGAGGTGATATTGTTTTGAAGGCGCGGGTGGACGGCAAAGTTCAGCCCGGAGTCGTCTCGGCGACCCTCAATTGGGTGAAGACGACCCCGGGTTTCCAAAGCATCAATGCCCTGACCTCAGAAAAACTTACGGACATGGGCAACTCGGCAACGTTTTATTCCGTCTTGGTTGAGGTAGAGTTATCCAAGCCATCCTCATGAAGCAACCGCAGGTTTCGCCGATCGGGTCAGACCTGCTGGGTTGGACATAATTTTTGACCCAGAAAGAGTTGCGGTTTGGACGCATTCCCTTGCTCTACCGTATAATGACAGTTTTCTCACATCCCAGAGGCTGAGGTCGTAGCGATTCCTTTTCGCTTTCATTCGGAGAACCTTGTTGTGCCCAAGGGCCCCTGCTTTCCCAGGGCCGTGTCGGTGCCATCTTCTTCATTTCAACGGCCTTGGCCGAGAGTGGGGCGGAGTGCGAGTTGGTTTTGGATGGTTATTGCCGCGCTTTGGCTGATGGGCGCAAGCCTGACGTGGGCGCAGAACGACGTCATCTCGGAGATCAATGTCAGCGGCAACCGCCGCATCCCCGGGGAAACCATCCGGGCGCGCATTTTCACCAAGGCGGGAGATGTTTATGACGCTGCCGCCCTGGAGCGCGACTTCAACTCCCTGTGGAATACGGGCTACTTCGAGGACATCAAGATCCTGCGAGAGCAAACGCCCAAAGGCTGGCGCCTGATCTTCCAGGTGAAAGAAAAACCAACGATCCGCGAAATCAGCTACGTCGGCCTGAGTTCGGTGTCGAACAGCGACGTGCTCGACCGTTTCAAGCAGGACAAAGTGG
Source organism: uncultured Acidobacteriaceae bacterium (assembly GCA_963832015.1). Classification (GTDB taxonomy): domain Bacteria; phylum Acidobacteriota; class Terriglobia; order Terriglobales; family Acidobacteriaceae; genus Sulfotelmatobacter. The sequence goes on along the minus strand of CAWHSR010000002.1, from coordinate 7,176 downwards.
GCCTGGTGGTCGAAAGTCAATACGATCCCACGCGCATTAAGAAGGCGGAAGTCTCGATCCGGGCCTTATTGTCGGAGCACGGACGGCAGTTCGCCACGATTCGTACCGAAGTCCGGCAGATTCCTCCGGCCGCCGTGGGGATTACGTTCGTGATCAAGGAAGGCCCGAAGGTTAAAGTCGGCAAGATCAAGTTCGAAGGCAACAAGAACATCAACTCGCGGACGCTGCGGGCGGCGATGAAGAACCTGAAGCCGATCGGAATTCCGCATTCGATTTTCCTGGAAAACCTCTTCGCGAAGACCTACGACGCCACCAAGTTGGAAGAAGACACCGAGCGGGTGCGGGCCGAGTACCAGAACCGCGGTTACTTCAAGGTGGGAGTCAGCGATCCCAAGACGGAAATCCACGACACCGGGCACAAAGGCTTCCACATCTGGCTGCTGCAGGCCGGTCCGGGCAAGGCCGTGGATATCACCATGCCGATCGAGGAAGGTGACAAGTATCGGCTGGGCAAGATTACCTTCAAGAACAACAAGGCCATTTCCAACAACGCGGCGCTGCGATCGCTGTTCCCGCTCAAGGACGGAGATATCTTCTCCCGCGAAAAGATCGCCAAAGGCATTGAGGCGCTGCGGAAAGCTTACGGCGAGTACGGCTACATCAACTACACGGGCGTTCCCTCGACCACCTTCGACGACGAAAAGAAGATTGCCGATCTGGAGATCGACATCGACGAGGGCAAGCAGTTTTATGTCCGACGCATCGAGTTCACGGGCAATACGACCACGCGCGACAAGGTGATCCGCCGCGAACTGGCACTCGAAGAAGGCGGCATCTACAACTCGCGCCTGTGGGAACTGAGCTTGCTTCGCCTGAACCAGCTTTCTTATTTCGACCAGCTGAAACCGGACGATCCGAACGTGACCGAGAAGAAACTGGACGAGAAGAACGGTCAGGTGGACCTTACGCTGAAGGTCAAAGAGAAGGGCAAGAATAGCATCGGACTCAACGGTGGCGTGAGCGGGTTGGAGGGTGCCTTCATCGGGCTGAATTACTCGACGAATAACTTCCTGGGAAAAGGCGAAACCCTACAAGTCCAGATCAGCCTCGGCAACCTGGCGCGGAGCGTCATGTTCGGGTTCACGCAGCCCTATATGTTCGATCGTCCTCTGCAGTTTGGGTTCTCGGTGTTCGGCAACAAAATCAGCTATAACCAGGCGCGTCAGCTTTCCATCTTCAGCGGACAGAATCTGAACCTGCCGGCGGCACAGTTGCAGAATCTGCAGAACTATTCGCAGTCGAGCGTAGGCTTTACCACGTCGTTGAGTTATCCGCTGCGGCGGTCGTTCAAGCGAGTGGGCATCACCTATTCGCTGGACCGGTCCAGCTTGGTGGCGCTCAGTACCGCTTCGAAGAGTCTTTTCGATTTCATCGCGTTCCGAGGGATTTCTGGCCCGAACGCCGTGAACGGAATCGTCACCAGTTCGATTTTCCCCAACTTCTCGTTCAATACCCTCGACAGCGGAATCTCCCCTCATAAGGGCCATCAGATGACGCTGGGGATGCAGCTGGCAGGACTAGGTGGCACGGTCCGGTCCGTGCGTCCGTTGGTTCAGTACAAGCAGTTCGTCCCGGTCAATCACCGGCGCAACGCGATCGGCTTTAACGTGCAGGGATCGTTCATCAGCGGATATGGAGGATTTGTAGCGCCGCCGTTCCAGCGCTTCTTCATGGGCGGCGAGAACGACATTCGTGGATTCGATATCCGCTCGATCTCGCCGGTGGCATTTCTGCCGAGTTCGAACGTGATCACGCTGACCAATCCGGATGGAACTCCGGTTCCTAAAAACCCGGCGAATCCGCGGCTTGGCAACTGGACAGTTCCCATCCCCGTGGACCAGATCGTATTTCCGGGCGGCGATCTGAGTGTGTTCGGAAATCTGGAATATCGCATCACCATTGCGGGGCCGGTGGCGATTGTGCCGTTCGTCGACGCGGGCATCGACCCGATTATCCGGCCTTCTCAGTTGGAGATTGCCACGGTGCAATACGACCAGGTGATCGGGACGCTGTTTGGCTGTCCGACGCTCGATGCCGGTTACAACTGCCAGGGCGGACACGTTTTGCAACCGACACCCTCGCAAGACCTGAGCGTTTTGAAGTCAGCGAATTGGCAGGTGCGCATGTCCACGGGACTCGAACTGCAAATGTTCCTGCCCGTGGTGAACGCTCCTTTCCGTATTTACTGGGCGTATAACCCGCTGCGGCTCGACCAGCTCGCCAATCCCCCGATTCCGATTACGCGCGCGATGTTCCCCGCCGGAGCAGCGGGAGACTATACGTATCACCTGGCAGTGAATACGTACGCTCCCAGTTTCTTGTTGAGGGAGCCGCGGAAGACGTTCCGGTTCACGGTGGCGACGACGTTCTAGCTTGGCGCCTGCAAGTTGATTGACGGCCCGAGAGTGAGGTCACTATAATGTTACTGATCCACGCCATCAATTCAGCTGTGAGGAGTGGACGCCACGCCCGCAGGACCGGCGTGTGATGCTGGCAATCGAGTGCGCCATTTCCGACGGCGGCCGCTAGCACAGCGGAGACCTCTTTCAGTGCGGCCCAGCGTTGACTGAAGAAGCGATCTGAGACAATTTCGAAAATCATTCCCGGAACCATGTTCCAAGGAGTTCAACCGATCCAATGACAAGCAAGTTTCTGCGAGTTCTTCTGGCCCTAGCGGTTACGTTCGCGATTTCCGCATTGGCCCAAACCGGCAGCGCCGCCACACCCTCGAGTCCGGCTGCGACGCCCGCTGCTCCTTCGGCAACACCGGCAACCACTGGTCCCAGTACCGGAACCAAGGTGGGAGCCATCAACATCCAGGAAGCGATTTTCGGCAGCAACGAGGGCCAGCGCGACCTCCAAGCTCTGCAAAAGAAGTTCGAGCCCAAACAGAACGAACTGAAGGGCCAGAACGACGAGTTGGAAGGTTTGAAGAAGCAGCTCACTGCTCAGCAGGACAAGCTGAATGAAGAGGCGCTCGCCACCTTGAAGAAGCAGATTGAAAGCAAACAGAAAGTTTTCGATCGCTCCGTGCAGGACGCGCAGGAGGACTTCGGGAACCAGAACCAGGAGATCGCTACCCGCATCCTGCAGAAGATGGCTCCGATGATTGTGAAGTATTCGCAGGACAACGGTTTCGGCATGATCGTTGACACCTCGAAGCCCTGGCCGCAGAGCAATGTTCTGTGGTGGGGAGAAACGATCGACATCACCAAGGCAGTGGTGGACGCGTACAACGTGCAGTCTGGGGTAGCCGCGCCGGCGTCGACGGCGCCCAAGCCAGCCCCTCCCAAGCCGGCCGGTACCGCGAAGCCTGCGGCGCCCAAGCCGACCGAGCCACCTAAATAACGATTCACCGGACACCTCTGGTGCCGGGAAAGTTCCAGCAGGCCGCGTGAAAACGCGGCCTTTTTTATTTGCGCAAGCGTCGCCAGTGCGAGTGTGAGTGGTGTCCATACCAGCAAACAGATTTCACGCTGGAGGACACTATGTTTGCCGAGAGCATGCTGGAAACATCCTGGGCCCAACGCGCTCGCCGCAGTTGGACGACACTGACGTCGTTCGGACTGCAGGCGCTGATCATCGGTTGTCTGCTGTTGTTGCCGCTGTGGAAGACCATTGGACTTCCTGCAGCGCGAACGGTTTCTACTCCTATCAGCTTGGGGCGAGTTGCGGTGGAGACCGCGCATGCTCCTTCTCCTAGGACCAACGGGGGCCCCCTCACTCAGGCCACCATCCTTCCCGGCAGGCTTATGCAGCCTTCTCGCATACCGCACGTCATCAAAACCGGACCTGACGATTCGCCGTCGGGGCCTGTCGGCGGGATTAATACAGGCATCGAAGGAGTTGGGCTTACCTCGGGGTCGACGGACGGCCTTCTCACCTCTTTGATAGGGACACGGCCAATCCTGCCCACGATTCCTCCGCCACCCGCCCGGGTCATCCGCATTTCGTCCATGCTCGAGGGCAACCTGATTCGCCGGGTTCAGCCCGTCTATCCTCCGCTGGCGCGGACCGCGCATGTGCAGGGTTCGGTGGTCGTGTATGCGCTGATCAGCAAAGCGGGGACGATGGAAAACGTACGCGCCATTTCGGGGCATCCCATGCTGGTGCCGGCTGCGGTCGACGCAGTGAGCCAGTGGCGATATCGACCGTACATTCTGAACAGCGAGCCGATCGAGGTGGAGACGCAGATTACGGTGAACTTCTATCTGGCAGGGAATTAAGTGAGAGTGCGAGTTCAGACGGGAGTAGCCCCAGCGTAACGTGGGCGCGCGGGCTGCTCCCGCTATAATCGCGAAAGTGGCAACGACTGCAGAAATCCTGAGCCGCGTGGCGACGCGGCCGACCTGGGCGGAAGTTTCGTTGACCGCGTTGCGGCAAAACTTCCGCACGGTGCAGAAACACGTGGGAGCGAACGTCACGGTGTGCGCCGTGGTGAAGGCGGACGCCTACGGTCACGGTGCGGTTGAGTGCTCACGCGCGCTCGAAGCCGAAGGAGCGAAGTGGCTAGGCGTCACCTCTCTGGATGAAGCGATTCCGCTGCGCGAGGCGGGCATTCGCGCAAACATTCTTTTAATGACCGGCTTCTGGCGCGGCGAGGAGAGCGAGATCGTTCGCTTGCACCTCACTCCCACGGTCTGGGAACCATGGCATATCGAGACGCTAGAGACCGCGGCGGCTGGTCTGGGAGTGGCGCGGCATCCGGTGCACTTGAAAGTCGATACCGGTATGGGCCGGTTGGGCGTCGGAGTCGATCAACTGCCCGGCGTGCTTGCTGCATTGAAAGCGGCCAAGCACCTTGTGCTGGAAGGGCTCTCCACTCATCTCGCATCTTCCGAAATCATGGACGCGCCTTCGGTGGCCGAACAGGAACGGGCCTTCGATGCGGCTCGCCGACTGGTGGGCGAGGCGGGCATGGAACCCGTGTTCGTGCACATGGCTAATACCGCAGCCGTTATTTCGCGGCGCGAGACGTGGAATAGTATGGTGCGTCCGGGAGTTGCGCTCTACGGTTATTACTTGCCCTTTCAGAGGGCAGGGCGCGAAGTGAGCGGCGGGACTTTGCGTTTGCCAGTCAAACCGATTCTCACCTGGAAGACGCGGATTCTCTCGTTGCGCGACTTCGGTCCGAACCAGGCGTTGGGCTATGGCGCGACCTACGTGACCAAGGCGCCCGCGCACGTTGCGGTGTTGCCGGTCGGTTACGCCGATGGATACAACCGCCAGCTTTCCAACCGCGGTCGCGTAATTGTTCGAGAGCATTATGCGCCGATCGTGGGGCGCATCTCGATGGACCTGACGCTAGTGGATGTCACCGGGATTCCTGGCGTGGTAGTGGGGGATGAAGTCATCCTGCTGGGCGTCGCGGACGGCTTGAGTGTGGATGCTCTGGAGCACGCTGAGTTGGCCAACAGCACTCCGTACGAGATTCTGTGCAATATTTCCAAGCGCGTGCCGCGACGGTACGCCAGTTAGCCCAAACCGGACCTCGGACCTCAGACCTCAGCCTCAGACCTCGACCGGATCACACTCTGAGCGGCGCTCCGCTCAGTTGCCAAATGGACAGTGCCAACCGCCGATAGCGACCATTGACTGCTTGATCTCGGAACAGGCGTCCCACGCTTGTTACACTAAGAGGTTCAAGATGCCTTCGCGCTACGCACAATGGATGTATGACTGGGAACACCGGCTGACTTCGGTGGATAACAACCGCGTGATCCGCCCACTGGATTGGGGCGTGGAATTCACGCGGGATTGGCCCTGCCGTAACGGTTTTCGTTCGGGACAACTGCCGAGCGTCGCGCAGGATGATCCCGAGAAATTCATTCTGGATTACAACCGGCGCATCGTCTCTGCAAGCGATGAATTTTATTCCTACGCAAAGCCGACAGATTTCCGCCTGGAGACGCGCGAGGTGCAGGTTTTCTCCACGCGCGAAGTGCCCGACCCTAAACTTGAGGCCAAGGTAAAAGGCACATTCGGAGAATTCCTGCGGTTTACTTCGGCGGTGAAGACGCCTTATTCTGAAAACAATCTGGTGAATGCCCGGTGGTTTCCGGCGAAGGGGCGTCGCGCGGTTATTCTTTTGCCGCACTGGAACGCCGATGCGGTCTCTTATGTCGCGCTGTGCAAGCTGCTTAACATGCTGGGCATTGCGGTGTTGCGGCTGACCATGCCGTATCACGACATTCGCATGCCCGCCGAGATCAGCCGCGCAGACTACGCGGTGTCGGCAAATATCGGGCGCACTCTTGATGCGGTGCGGCAGGGAGTGGTCGACATTCGGAGTTGTCTCGACTGGCTCGAGCAGCAGGGCTATACCGAGCTCGGAATTGTCGGCACGAGCCTGGGGTCTTGCTACGCTTTTATTGCGACTGCCCACGACCCGCGGATTCGCGTGGCCGCCTTCAATCACGCGTCGACTTATGTTGCTGACGTGGTGTGGCATGGGCAGTCGACACGGCACATCCGGCAGGGGATTGAGCGGTCGATTGATCTCGATCGCCTACGGCAGGCCTGGCTGGCGGTGAGTCCGATGTCGTACTTCACGCAGTTCTCGCGCTGGCCGCGGAAGTCGCTGATTGTCTATGCGAAGTATGATCTGACGTTTCTGCCGGAGTTGTCGCGGCAGACCGTCGCCGAATTTGAGCGGCATGGGCTTGATCACAAGGTCGCTGTGTTGCCTTGCGGGCACTACACCACCGGCGAGACGCCTTACAAGTACATGGATGGATGGCACCTGGCTTCGTTCTTGCGGACGGCATTTTAGCCAAGGCGTCAACCACTAAGGACACTAAAGTTCACGAAGGAAACCCTTTAGAATATGGGGATGGTTTCTTCTCGAGGCGCTGCTCCCGACACGGTTGTCGAATCGCGGCGGGGAGAGTTTCTAATCAGCACTGATCCAGCCCGCCTCAATCTCGACGTGATTCACGGGTTTCTGACCAATTGCTACTGGTCGAAGGGGATTCCTCGGGAAGTCGTGGCGCGTTCCGTCGAGCATTCCTTGTGCTTTGGCGTTTATGATGGTAGCGGCGCGCAGGTGGGCTTTGCCCGGGTCGTCAGCGATTTTGCCACCGTGGCGTATCTTGGCGATGTGTTCATTCTCGAATC
>CAWHSR010000001.1:0-63010 GCA_963832015.1 uncultured Acidobacteriaceae bacterium | reverse complement strand
GGCGGGCCGACGAGATCATGCATGCGATCAACACCGATGTCACGTCATCTTGTAGCACGATGCCGTTGGTGACGTTCGTGGACGACATCTATTTGCCGCACGTGAAATCACAAAAGCGTGCCAGCACGTACAGGGGATATCGCCACATCTGGAATAAAGATCTTAAACCCAGGTTACATCGGGATTTTGGTCCGGGAAATACGCACTTGGGATGCGGAGAAGCTCATGCGGCGCATCGCTGCCGAGTCAGATCTCTCCCATTCCACGCTGAAGCATATTAAATCCGTGCTAAGCGCGATTTTTGCCCACGCCAAGCGGTGTGGAGCGATCAATGGCGTCAATCCCATTCAGGATGTATCGATCCCCAAGGGGCGGGAGTCCGAAGAGACGTACGCTTATTCTCTGGAGGAGATTTACCGCATGCTCGACTTGCTTCCCGATCCGGCAGCGACCGTGCTCGCCACGGCTGCTTTCACCGGACTTCGCAAGGGAGAATTGCGGGGATTGCGCTGGGAGAACCTCGCGGGCGATGAAATGCAGGTTACGCACTCAGTTTGGAATTGCCATGTCAGCGATCCCAAAACGAGAGCGTCGAAGGCGCCCGTGCCGGTGATTGCTCCGTTGCTCAAGTTCTTGGAGCGACATCGGGTCATTATGGGGAATCCCCAGAGCTGGCTGGATATTCGTATCTGGCAACGGTAGTCCGCTTCACCTCGACAATCTGGTACGCCGCGAAATTCGGCCGTTGCTGGAAAAGGCGGAAGTGAGATGGCACGGGTGGCACGCTTTTCGCCGCGGACTGGCGACGAATCTCCAGAGGTTGGGCATACCGATCAAGGTTGCACAGCGTTGTTGCGATCAGGCGGACTTTGCATACTGTGGCCAATTACTACGTGAAGGCGGTCGATGAAGACGCCAGGCAGGCAATGCAGCGCCTGGAGTCGGTGTGCAATGAACGTGCAATGAAAGCGTTCGAGGCGTCGAACGTCGCTGTTGTAAACTGAATTGAAATAGTAGGTTAGAGAACGAGGCCCCGTAGCTCAGATGGATAGAGCAGCGGTTTCCTAAACCGAAGGTCGGCAGTTCGACTCTGCCCGGGGCCACCATCCCGATGTGGTTGTAAACGTCGCAAATTCTTCTTCGGCAGCCCGTACGCCACCGCACCAACCCTCTTGAAACCCTGTGACGACCGTCACGTGGCGGCGTGACACCAGTTGCTGACCACAGTCACCACTAGGTTCTATTTTGAGAACGAGGTTTAGTCGCGTGCCTGCCCTCCACCAGACCACCTGTACCCTCGACGTTCTTGTGACCCGCCTGCACGAATCCCACGAACTCTCCGTGTACGACTCCATCGAACGACTGGTGCTGGTGGGAGAAACCGTTGGCTTTGGGGCGGACGCACTCGTCCGAATGCTCGACCGAGGCATGGGCCTGGAAGAATTGCTCGAGCTGATCGAAGGAAAGACGGAGTGTTTGCAGCGTACGGCCGAGTACTCGGTTGAAAGCAAGATCGCGGCGTGATTCTCGCATGTTGAGGTAGTTATGAACTTTATGGAATGGTCCAAATCCAGTATTGACTACGGCCAGAGGCTCGTGAGTTCAGCACTCCAAGGCGCACGTGAGGGAGAAGAGGATTTTCTGAAAGAGGAATCGCTCTCTCCCCTTCTCACCGAGTCTGCGCGTCATTCGCTGTTGCCCGCTCTAATTGGTGCATATCTCGGCGCCTTCGGTGGCAGCCTGGGAAGCCGACGCCGGCAGCCTTCGAGAGCTGTTGCTCTCGGCCTGCTGGGCGGAGCCATCGGGTTTGGTGCGGGTCTGGTTTGGAAAAACAGGGAGATGAGTGCCAGCGTCGCTTCCAGCGCTTGGAAAAGAATGCAGCAGACCCGTGATGAACACTGGTTTGAAAAGAATCCGATCGATTACGCATAGCAACAGAAGGAAGAAGGGAATACAAGCCCTTCTGTTTTTGATCCTGCGCCACGAATCTGGCCGCAATAACCTGCTGCAGCTTTTTATTGCGCAGGCAACCTCAGGGAATAAGGGTGAGGACCGTGGTAGGTACCTATTCACCCATTAACGTTGTTGACTGGCTCGTGCCTGGCCGGAATCTCTTTCTGGCCATCCAAGTCCTCGGAATTACCTGCTTCGTTTTCATCGTCTCGAAGCGAATGGTGCCGCTGCTTCGAGCCCAAGCAGATCCGCGCTTTGATCGCCCCCTCACTCGCATCGGAAGGATCTTCAAATTCTGGCTCGGACAATGGAAGCATCCCCGCTACCGCTTTGCGGGTACGCTCCACATTGTTATCTTCGTCGGGTTCCTTTTTCTAGCGGCTCGTGCCTTCTCGGTTCTGATCGTTGGAGTCTCTCCAACCTTCGTGATGCCCGGTCTTTCCGGACGATTCGGACCCATCTACGAGGCCCTCACCGATTATGCGGCAACCGTCGTCTGCCTCTGTATGGTGGTGGCGGCGGTACGCCGGTTGATGTTTAAGCCAGCGCGCTACGCGGTCCCCGCAAAGTTCGGGAAAGGACACACTGCCGACGCCGTCTTCTTATTAGGGCTCATCGCGCTCCTGATGGTCGCCGACAGCCTGTTCTCAGCAAGTCACTTCGCGGGACACGCGCAGCAAGGCCAATCCACTGAGAGCCTCGCCTTCCTCTCTCTGCCCTGGATGCTCGAAATTGCGATTGCCTCTATGCCTCTCGCAACGCTCTGGAGCCTCAATGTGGGCGCCTACCTCGTGCACGCGATCGCGTTTTACTTCCTCCTGTGCTACCGGCCATTTGGAATCCAGTTCCACGTGGAAACCTCTCTGTTCAGCGTTTACTTCTCGAAGCTGGACAAAGGAACCGTGAAGCCCGTTCGCTGGGACATCCCTGACGACCACCTGGATCAAGTGAAATCGTTCGGCGTGAAAACCTTCGAAGACTTCACCTGGAAACACATACTCGATTTCTACTCCTGCGCCGACTGCGGGCGCTGTGCCGACAACTGCCCGTCGAATGTAGTCGGTCGTCCCCTAACCCCACGTTTCCTCACGATCAAGGCGCGAGACTATGTATTCCAGCACTACCCAGTCTTCGGTAAGTCCAATAACAACAAGCCATTAATTGGGAATCTTTATTCTGAGGATGAAGTCTGGTCCTGCACCACTTGCGGCGCCTGTGAAGAGGAATGTCCACTCCTTGTCGAGTACATCGACAAGATCGTCGACCTGCGCCGCGGAATGATCGACGACGGCAACGTCCCGCAGTCGCTGCAAAAGCCTCTGAAAGCCCTCGAGAGTCGCGGTAACCCCTACGGCAAGATGGAGAAGAAGCGCGGCGACTGGGCCAAGTCCTCCGAGCTACTAAAGACGGCCCCGGTCAAAGTGTTCGACGGCAAGAACGGCGCCGACACTCTTTACTTCGTCGATAGCATCACCTCCTATGACGACCGCATGCAGTCGATCGGAAGAGCTACGGCACGCATCCTCAGCGGCCTGGGAAAGAATTTCGGCATTCTAGGCGCGGCCGAGAAAGACAGCGGTCACGAAGTGCGCCGCTTCGGCGAAGAGATGCTCTTCCAGGCCCTTCGCAATCACAACACCGAAGCTATCAAAGAGTCGGGCGTAACGCGGATCGTTACCTCCGACCCGCACGCCTACAACGCCCTCAAGCACGACTATAAGGATGTTCCCCCGGTCGAGCACATCAGCCAGGTTCTGGCCAGTGAGGCGAGAGCCGGCAACCTGCGTTTCAACTCGGTCGAAGAATGGCTCGAAAACAAAGACCGCGTCTACACCTACCACGACCCTTGCTACCTGGGCCGCCACAATCAGGTGTACGACGATCCCCGCGATGTGCTGGACTCGATCCCCGGATTGAAACGGGTTGAGATGCAGCGGTCGCGCGACCGCTCCTTCTGCTGTGGTGGCGGCGGGCTCATGCTGTTCTACGAGCCCAAAGAAGATCAGCGAATGGGAGTCGTCCGCGTGCGCATGGCCGCAGAGGCCGGGGCCAACGTCATCGTCACCGCCTGCCCCTTCTGCATGGTCAACATTGAGGACGCCATCAAAGTAGCGGGCATGGAGGGCAAAATGTCGGTCATGGACCTAACCGAAGTGGTCGACCAGCACATGGTTCGTGACGTCGAAGAGAAAGACGTCAACACAGAGAAATTGGAACTTACAACCGTTGGAGGCTGAACATGGAAATTCTGGTTTGTGCACGAAGAGTGCCCGATACCTCGGAGAACGAGATCTCACTCAATTCTGCCGGAAACGACATTGAGCGCGACGAACTCGTCTACTCGGTGAATGAGGCAGACAACTACGCGGTCGAGGAAGCCCTGCAGATGCGCGATCGCGTCGGTGGCAACGTCACGGTCGTCACGGTCGACAGCGAAGATGGCGAAGAGATCCTGCGCCGCCAACTCGCGATGGGTGCAAACCAGGCAGCACTCGTTTCCGATGATGCCTTTAACGGGTCTGACGGCAGAGGCATCGCGACCATCCTTAAGGCCTTTGTCGAGAAAGGCCACTACGACCTGATTCTGACGGGCGTTCAGGCCGATGACGGCGCTGCCCAGGTGGGCGGAATGTTGGCCGCGATGCTCGATTATCCCTACGCCTCCCTGGTGAACTCAATTGCGGTGGAAGGTACAGAGCTGAAAGTCAGTCGGGAGATCGAAGGCGGCAACCGCGAGATCAATGAAATCGATCTGCCTTGCGTGCTCTCGATTCAGACCGGCATTAACGAGCCGCGTTATGTCGGAATGCGCGGCATCCGGCAAGTGGCATCCGTGCCGATCCCGACCTTAGGAACTGCAGATCTCGGAGTTGCCCAAACCGCGGTTGGCGAAGCCGCTGCGAAGCTGAAGCGGGTCGACTACTTCGTCCCCGCATCGAGCAAAGGCGCCGAAATCCTGCAGGGAAGCAGGGAAGAGAACGCAAACAGAATTCTCGAATTGGTCGCTGCGAAGGGAGGGCTGAACTAATGCCTCGCATTTTTGCTTACATCATCCACAAGAGTGGAGTTGCCGACGATTCAGCAGCCGAACTAGTCGCCGCGGCTCGGGCGATCGATCCTGCTTCGTCTCCAACCGCCATTCTCACAGGCTGGGGACCAGACTTCGATCTCGCGTGCAAATCGCTCGCATCGTCGTTCGGCGAGATTTGGAAACTTTCAAATCAAGCCCTCGCTTACCCCAACGCCGAACTAGTCCGCCAGGCGCTCGTGCGGGTTCTGCCTTCCGACAGCATCGTCCTGATTTCTCACGATCATTTCGGAATCGATCTCGCGCCAGGCCTGTCCATCAAGCTGAACGCCTCATTCGCCTCCGACGTTCTGGCAGTTGAAGGTCTAGACGGCAATACCCTCAAGCTCGTTCGCCAGGAATTCGGTGGACAAGTCAGCGCCCACGTCCGCTGCGACATCTCTTCCGGCGCGGTGATCAACGTTCGTCCTGGCGCATTCAAACCGGAACCCAACGCCGCGATTTCCGGCGTCGTGATCGACAAATCCTCTGAAGTCGGAACGCTTGCGGCCCGCCGGCGCTACATTGAGACGATCGTCGCCGAAGCCGGCGATGTCGACATCACGCGTCACAGCCTGCTGGTTTCCATCGGCCGTGGCATCCAGGAAAAGGACAACATCGCTCTCGCCGAAGAACTCGCCGAGGTGCTCGGCGCAGCCGTCAGTTGCTCGCGCCCCGTCGTCGACGCCAAGTGGATGGAGAAGTCCCGCCAGGTCGGTTCCTCCGGAAAGACGGTCAAACCCAAGGTCTATCTCGCTTGCGGGATCAGCGGCGCCTTCCAGCACCTGGCCGGAATTAAAGGCAGCCCGTTCCTCATCGCAGTCAACAAGAATCCCAAGGCGCCTATTTTTCAAGTCGCCGACGTCGGAATCGTGGACGACCTCCTCGAATTCCTGCCCGAGTTAATCAACAAAGCCCGTGAATTCCGTGGCGTTGCCGCCAAGTGAGGATGAACTGATGCTTACGCAAAAAACATTGAAGCTGAGCGTGAAGTCTCTCAAGGAGTTTGCCAAGAAGCGCCTGCCCGACGATGTCCTGATCGATCTCGACGAGCGCGACGAGTGCCCCATCGACATCGTCCGCGACATGTGCAGCCCTGACAAACTCGGCATCCAACTCCTGTTCATCCCAGAAGAGTTCGGCGGCATGGGCGGTGGCACATTCGACGTCTACTGCATTTGCGAGGAGATGGCGCGCATCGATCTCGGAATCGCGACCTCGGTGCTGGCTACTTTTCTGGGCAGCGATCCCATCACGGTTGGCGCGACTCACGAACAAAAGAAAATCTGGCTGAGCCGCATCGCCGATGAAGGACTGCTCTTCGCCTACGGCGCCACCGAACCGGAAGCGGGCAGCGATCTGGGCGCGCTCCGCACCACCGCCGACCGTGTGCTCCAAGACGGACGCATCGTCGGTTACAAAATTAACGGCAACAAGCAGTGGATCAGCAATGGCGGAATCGCCGGAGCGTACACGGTCCTCGCCAGCACTCCCGCCGGGCCGACCTGGTTCATCGTTGAAAAAGATGCCAAGGGATTCACCCACGACGAACCAGAAGACAAGCACGGCATTCGCCTTAGCAACACCGCCGCGCTAGCCTTCAATGACGTCTACGTCGACGCTGACCGCCTGATCGGCGGCGTCGAAGGCCAGGGCCTGAACCAGGCGCAAGCCGTTTTCGGGTACACACGCCTGATGGTCGCAACCTTCGGCCTCGGTGCCGGATGGGCCGCGCTCGATCGCGCGATTCCGTATTCCACAAAACGCATTCAGGCTGGAGCCCCGCTCTCGGAAAAGCAAGGCTACACGCACAAGCTGATCGTTCCCCACGTGGCTCGACTCGAAGCGGCCCGTGCCTACATCGAGCAAACCGCCGAACGCATCGACGCCGGCGAAGGCAGCCTCAACACCGAAGGCGCGATCGCGAAATACATGGCAACTGAAGCCGGGAATCAGGCTGCAGACGCCAGCATTCAAGCCCTTGGTGGTTACGGCTACACCCACGAGTATTTGGTGGAGAAAATCAGCCGCGACGTGCGCATCACCACCATCTACGAAGGCACTTCCGAAATTATGGAGATGACCATCAGCCGGGACCGCTGGCAACTTCACCTGAAAACGCGAGGCCAGCACTATCACGAGAAGGCCCGCGAGTTGGAAGCCTTGCATGCGCGCCATCCGAATGTTGGAGCCGATGTCGCCGCGCTGGCGCATCATGCCCTCGCCGAGTTATTGGAAAAAGCGCGCGTCGCCCGACTCACTCGTTACCAGCACATCCTTCTGCGTCTTGGAGAGTGGATCGCGTTTGCGGAATCCGCCGGAACCTTGGCTCGTCGCGCCGCCCTTCTCGCCGAAAACAAGCTGAACGAGAAGGCGAACCGTCGCTTCGATGCCCCAGCGCTGGCGGCGGTGAGCCGCATCTTCGCTCGCGAAGCCGCCCTCAAAGTTGCGGAAGAAGGCTTGCGCTGGGTATGCGGAGCCGGCGGGGTCAGTGATTCCGAAATGTCCGCCTTCGAAGCAAGTTTGCAGTTGCCCGCTGTGCACCGTGCCCAGGCGGGTCTGATTCCTGACATGGATTTTGTAGCCGACGTCCTCTACGCCCGTGTGGCGAAGCCTGCAATCGCCGCCTGACTATCTCGACGCCTGACTATCGTCCACGTGTGCAACCGGACCTGTCCGGCTGCCGAGGAGCGTCCATATGCGCATGGAAGAAACAGCCTATCGCGCCATCGCGATCGTAGGCGCGGGAGCCGTTCTGCCCGATGCCCCCAACGTCAACGCTTTCTGGAACAACGTGAAGACCGGCCGCTACAGTATCTCCGAGGTCACGCCTGATCGCTGGGACCCCGCCTTCTACTACGACGCGGATCATGCCGCTCCCGACAAGACGTACTCAAAGATCGGCGGCTGGGTCCGCGATCAAGTCTGGGATCCTGTGAAATGGCATCTCCCGATTCCCCCTCGCGTCACCGATGCCATGGATCAAGCGCAGAAATGGGCGATTGCCGCCTCTCGCGAAGCCCTCGAAGACTACGGCTATCCCCAGCGCCCGCTGAACCCCGATCGCGTCGCGGTGATCCTCGGCAACGCCATGGCCGGCGAGAAGCATTACCTCACGGCCCTACGCGTGTTCTTCCCGGAGTACGCTCACGAACTCGCCGAGATCGCCAGCTTCGCCGCCCTTCCTGAGGAAGTTCGTGCCGGAATCACGCGCGAACTGCATGACCGGATGGGCAAGCACTTGCCCGAAATTACCGAAGACAGCATGCCCGGCGAATTGGCTAACTGCATTGCCGGACGCATCGCCAATATCTACAACTTCCACGGGCCGAATTTTATTTGCGACGCGGCCTGCGCCTCCGCCATGGCCGCGATGAGCGCTGCCGTCGAGGGATTGGTCGCCAACAATTTTGACGCTGTTGTCACCGGCGGCATCGACCGCAACATGGGCGTCCAGACCTTCGTGAAGTTCTGCAAGATCGGGGCGCTTTCCGCCACCGGCACGCGGCCATATGCCGAGGGCGCCGACGGCTTCGTCATGGGCGAAGGCTCTGCCATCTTCGTGATGAAGCGCCTGGCCGACGCCGAGCGCGATGGCGACAAGATCTACGCCGTACTCCGCGGCATCGGCGCGTCCAGCGACGGCAAGGGCAAAGGTATCACTGCTCCCAACCCTGTCGGACAGAAGTTCTGTCTCGAGCGCGCCTGGCAGAATGCCGGTCTGTCGCCTGCGACCGCGACTCTGATGGAAGGCCACGGCACGTCCACCCGAGTCGGTGATGTCGTCGAAGCGCAGTGCATCACCGACCTGCTCAGCAGCCAGCATCTACCGACACATTCCGTAGCGCTCGGTTCGGTCAAATCGAACATCGGCCACCTGAAAGGAGCAGCGGGCGCAGCCGGAATGCTGAAGACCGCTCTGGCGTTGCGTGACAAAGTCCTTCCGCCCAGCGTGCACTGCGAGCATCCCAGTCCCGACATCGATTTCGCCCACTCTCCTCTTTATGTCAATACCGAACTGAAGCCCTGGAATGTCTCAGCTGACACTCCACGCCGTGCCGGTGTGAGCGCCTTCGGTTTCGGCGGTACCAATTTCCATCTTGTGCTCGAAGAGCACATTCCCCACCGACTCACCGGAAATGGAAAGCGATCGGTGGCCGTCGGCACCCTTCCACAATCTGCGATGAATGAGGTTGTTATGACTGTGAAGGAAGTTTCCTCTCCCCTTGTGTCCTCTGTTTCTCCGGCCGCCTGTAAGACGCCGCTGCGTGGCGCGCTCGTGATTGGTGCTGCTACCGAGTCAGAACTTGCGGACCGTCTCCGCGCCATCCTGAACGATGCTCAATCGTGCCACGCCCCCGTGCCTACAGCTCCCGCCGAAGCCGATTTGCGCGCTCCCCAGCGCTTGGCGATTGATTACGTGGACGCCGCCGACTTGGCCGACAAGTCCGCCAAAGCCCTCAAAGCGCTCGCTGCCAAGCAGCCAGCCATGTGGAAAGCTTTGCGCGCGCAAGGCATCTTCCGCGGTCAAGGCGCGGCGCCCAAAGTCGCGTTCCTTTATACGGGACAAGGCTCGCAATACGTGAACATGTTGCGGCCCCTCTACACATCGGAACCCATTGTCACCCATACTTTTGCCGAAGCCGATCGCGTGATGACTCCGCTGCTCGGCAAGCCCTTGACCGACTTTGTTTTCGTGGACCAGGCCGATCCCGCCGCCGTCGCGAAGGCCGACGACGATCTGCGCCAGACCGCCATCACGCAACCCGCCGTGCTGGCGATCGATCTCGGACTCACGCGTCTCCTAGCCGCATACGGTATCCAGCCCGACATGACGATGGGCCACAGCCTCGGCGAGTACGGAGCACTGGTCGCCTCCGGCGCTCTGCCCTTCGAAGACGCGTTAATAGCCGTCAGCGCACGCGGTCGTGGTATGACCCGCGTTGCCGTAGCGGATACCGGCAGGATGGCCGCAGTGTTTGCGCCCTTGCCGGAAGTCGAACGAATCCTGAAGACGATCGACGGCTACGTGGTGATCGCCAATATCAACAGCGACCATCAGGCCGTGATCGGAGGCGCCAGCGATGCCGTTACGAAAGCCATGGAGGTCCTCCAAGCTGCAGGATACGAAGTCTCTCCACTCCCTGTCAGTCATGCGTTTCACACCTCGATTGTTGCGCCCGCCAGCGAACCGTTGCGGCAGGAACTCGCCCGCCTTCGCATGGAGTCGCCACGCTTGCCCATTGTGGCAAACGTGAACGGCGAGTTTTATCCCACCGGGCCGGGCGTGGTGCCGCAGATGTGCGATCTGCTCGCCAGGCAGGTTGCCTCTCCCGTGCAGTTCGTGAAAGGTCTGCATACGCTTTACGAAGCGGGCGCGCGCGTCTTTGTAGAAGTTGGGCCCAAGAAGGCTCTGCAGGGGTTTGCCGAAGATGTTCTCGCTAACCGCGGCGATGTGGTTTCGCTCTTCACCAATCATCCCAAGTTTGGCGACATCGCATCCTTTAACCAGGCTCTGTGCGGCCTCTATGCAGCCGGACTCGGCCGCGGTACGGCTGCAGCTTCGATCGAGAAGGCAGCAGTCGCGAGGCTGATTCCCGCAGCGTCCGAAACATCAAAGCGTGTCGAGTCTTTGGTTCCTCAGTCCGCGGAAGGACCGACTTCGAAGGCAGCGTCTGCTAAAGCACCGACTGCTAAGGAACCGGATGCTGAAGGTGCAGCTTTTGGGTGGCGCAGCGCTTCCAGCGCTGCGATCAACCCCGCCCCCCTTGTTAGGGCTTCAGCCCCTGAGGTACCTGGCGCTCCCATCCACTCGCCTCAGACATCGACTTCCGATCACTACACCGAACTTGGCCACTTCTTCGCCGACGTCCTCGATCAAGCCCGGCAGCTTCACCGCGGGGAAGAACCGGCTCCAAGGAAAGATCCAGTCGTGATCACCGGCGCAGCCCTAGGCCTGCCCGGTACCGATCACATCTTCGACGACGCCAACCTCGCCCGCATCCTGCGCGGCGATCAGTTCATCGACCTCATCCCCACACGCCTGCGCAAGGCCATGCTCGACAAACACATCACGCGCCTGGTCAAGAGCGACAACGGCGGCCCGACTTTCGAAACCATTAACAACGTTGCCGACGTGATCAAGCTGGCCGGCCGCGGCGGTGCCTTTGACCTCGAAACCGAATTCGGTATCTCCGCCGATCGCCGCGCTGCGCTCGACCGCGTTACCCAACTCGCGATTGCCGTGGGTCTCGATGCCTTGCGCGATGCCGGCATCCCGCTGGTCATGCGCTACAAGACCACCACGAAGGGCACCCAGTTGCAGGATCGTTGGGCTCTCCCCGATGCGTTGCGCGAAGACACAGGCGTGATCTTTGCCTCTGCCTTTCCTGGATGCGACTCCTTCGCCGACGAGATGTCGCGCTACTACAGCGATCACTCGCGCCGCGAGCAACTGGGCTTGCTGGAAGGCCTGCTTGCGAGAGGTGCGAAAGGCAACGGTGACTCCGCTCTCGAACAGGAAATCGAACGCCGAACCGAGGATCTCCGCGACGCCATCGAGAAAGAGCCGTACGTCTTCGATCGCCGCTTCCTGCTCCGAACCCTGGCCATGGGACACTCGCAGTTCGCCGAGTTCATCGGCGCCCGAGGTCCCAACACGCAAATCAATTCCGCCTGCGCCAGCACCACGCAAGCCGTGTCGCTCGCCGAAGACTGGATCCGTGCCGGCCGCTGCCGGCGGGTGATCGTCATCTCGGCCGACGATGTCACCTCCGATCATTCCATCGAGTGGTTCGGCGCCGGATTCCTGGCTAGCGGGGCCGCCGCCACCGACGAAGTGGTGGAAGAAGCCGCCACGCCCTTTGACCGTCGCCGACACGGCCTGATCGTCGGCATGGGCGCCGCCGGCTTGGTCATTGAGAGTGCAGAAGCCGCGCGGGAACGCGGAATTCAGCCCATCTGTGAAGTCCTCAGCACAGTCACCGCAAACAGTGCCTTCCATGGCACTCGCCTCGATGTGCAACACATCGGCCAGATGATGGAAAACTTGGTGTCGCAGGCCGAATCTTTTCATGGCATTTCCCGCCAGCAGATCGCCCCCCACACGGTCTTCGTTTCTCACGAGACCTACACGCCCGCGCGCGGAGGCAGTGCCTCGGCCGAGATCAACGCGCTGCGCCATGTTTTCGGCGACGCTGCCGACCAAATCGTCATTGCGAACACAAAAGGGCAAACGGGTCATGCCATGGGGACAGGCATCGAAGATGTCCTCGCCGTGAAAGCGCTGGAGACCGGCTTAGTTCCGCCGGTCGCCAACTTCAAAGAAGTCGATCCTGAGCTAGGCACTTTGAATTTGTCCAAAGGCGGTGGATACCCCATCGAATACGCCGTCCGTCTCGGCGCCGGATTCGGCTCGCAGATCAGCATGTCACTACTGCACTGGACCCCCCTGAAGGACAGTGCGCACCGCCGTCCCAACGAACTGGGCTACGCCTACCGCATCGCCGACCAAGACACATGGAAATCCTGGCTTTGCCAAATCGCTGGCTATCCCACTGCGGATCTGGAAGTAGTCCGCCGCACTTTGCGCGTACGCGACCAACGCCCAGCGGCCCGCTTGGCGGAAGCCGTACAAAAGGTCCAGGAGTCGCCAGTCCCATCGAGTTCGAAGGCGGTCGCGCCAGTCGTGGTCGTGGCCAAAGTCGAACCGCAGCGCCCGGTAATTGCCGCAAAGGTCGAAACCAGGGCCCCTGAGCCCGTACCGCCGCCACCCTTGAAACGCGCCGCTGAGGCGGATCCAGTCAAAGAGCGTGTGCTGGCTCTCGTAGCCGAGAAGACCGGATATCCAGTAGACATGCTCGATCTGGATCTGGATCTCGAAGCGGACCTGGGCGTCGACACCGTGAAACAAGCCGAGGTCATGGCCACGATCCGAGAAGCGTATGGCATCCCCCGCGACGACACCATCAAACTGCGCGACTTCCCCACGCTCGCTCGCGTAATCCAGTTCGTGCACGATCGCAAGCCCGGCCTTCACAGCACTCAACCCCCGCCCGCTCCGGCAACTGTATCGACACCGGAAGTTAAGGCGGTCCACGAAGTCATAACGGCTGCTCTCGCGCCCACCGCGACGCCCGTTCCGATCTCCGCTTCCATCGCTGCGAAAGATAAAGATGCTGTGAAACAGCGCATCCTCTCGCTGATGGTCGAGAAGACCGGATATCCGGAAGACATGTTGGACCTTGACCTCGATCTGGAAGCCGACCTCGGCGTCGACACGGTCAAGCAAGCAGAGATGTTCGCGGCCATCCGCGAGATCTACAACATTCCGCGCGACGAGGACCGCAAGCTCCGCGATTACCCCACACTGGCCCATGTAATACGCTTCGTCTACGAGAAGCGCCCCGACCTCGCTGCCACAAAACCGACGTTGACGGTGGGCGCTCCCGCGAAAGAAGAAGCGGTCCCGTCTCCAGTCGTGACAGCAAAGCCCGCCGCCCCTTCCGCTAAATCCGGCGAGGCAGTGAAGGAGCGCGTCCTCGCGCTGATGGTCGAGAAAACCGGATACCCGCAAGACATGCTCGACCTCGATCTCGACCTCGAAGCCGACCTTGGCGTCGACACCGTCAAGCAAGCCGAGATGTTCGCCGCGATCCGTGAAATCTATAGCATTCCCCGCGATGAGAACCGTAAGCTCCGCGACTATCCCACTCTCGCGCACGTGATTCGATTCGTCTACGAGAATCGGCCTGATCTGGCGGGCGCGCCCGCGGCAGCAGAACCGACCTCCGTTGCGTCCTACCCGGGACTGGAGGAGCCCATCGCCCCGCCTCCGTCGGTTTTCGAAACACCATCGAGTTCCGACGACCCAATAAGGAGGAAGGTCCTCCAGATCGTCGCCGAGAAGACCGGCTATCCCGAAGACATGCTCGATCTCGACCTCGATCTGGAAGCCGACCTGGGCGTCGACACTGTCAAGCAAGCAGAAATGTTCGCCGCCGTCCGTGCCGCCTACAATATTCCCCGCGACGAAAACATGAAGCTTCGCGACTTTCCGACCTTAGCGCACGTCATCAAGTTCGCGCACGACCGGTCCGCGCTCGTGGCGGCCGCGTCCGCACCCGCCGCGAAGCCCGACCAGACAGAACCGAAGCCGGCGCCCGCCCCTTCGATTCAGCCCACACGGCCCGTGCTTACGACCTTCGACGCGACGAATCGCATTCCACGGCGGGTGCCGGTGGCAACGTTGCGTCCTCCGCTCACAGTTTGCAAAGCGACTGGCGTGAAACTCGACCGCAACAGCCGCGTCATCCTCATGCCCGACAAGGGCGGCGTCGCGCCAGCACTGACCCAACGTCTCCGCGCGCTGGGAGTGCAAGTACTCACCATCGAACCCGCTCCCGATGCTGACACGCTGAACGCACTCCTTAAGACATGGACCGCCGCCGGTCCGATCCAAGGCGTCTTCTGGCTCCCTGCGCTCGACAACGAGGGCGACCTTCGCACACTCGACTCCGCAACCTGGCATGACGCCCTAAGCGTGCGAGTGAAGTCGCTCTACACCACGATGCGTGCCTTGTACGAGCACGTCGCTCGTGCTGGCACATTCTTCGTATCATCGACACGGCTCGGTGGCCATCACGGCTACGACGATGCGGGTGCGTCTGCCCCACTCGGCGGCTCCGTAACCGGCTTCACTAAGACCTACAAACGCGAGCGCCCCGAATCTCTGGTCAAAGCAGTCGACTTCGAATCGAATCGCAGCCCGAGCGAAATAGCTAAACTACTGATCGATGAAACTCAGCGTGACCCTGGCGCAGTCGAAATCGGATACACCGCAGAGCAGCGCTGGTCCATCGGCCTCGACGAACAATCCGCCACCGATGGCCAGCCCGGCATGGTGCTCGACAAGAACAGCGTCTTCGTCATCACCGGTGCCGCCGGGAGCATTGTCTCAGCGATCACTGCCGATCTGGCCGCCACATCTGGCGGCACGTTCTACCTGCTCGATCTAGTGTCAAAGCCGGATCCTACGAATCCCGACCTCAACCGCTTCGCAACGGACAAAGAAAACCTAAAGCGCGATTTGTTCGCCCGCATTCAAGCTCGCGGGGAGCGCGCCACTCCCGCGCTCGTCGAAAGAGAACTCGCCGGTCTCGAAAGAGCTCACGCCGCTCAATCCGCCATTGACGCGGTTCTAGCGGCGGGCGGCACGCCACATTATTTCAGCGTCAACCTCGCCGATGCTCCCGCGGTCGCCACAGTCATTGACCAGGTGCGCCAGCGCCACGGCCGCATCGATGTCCTGTTGCACGCCGCCGGCATTGAGCGCAGCCACTTCCTGCCCGACAAAGATCCGCGGGAATTCGATTCGGTTTTCGACGTCAAAGCGGACGGCTTCTTCAACCTGCTGCACGCCATCGGTGACATGCCTCTAGGCGCGACCGTGGCGTTCAGTTCAATTGCCGGCCGCTTCGGCAACGCCGGCCAAACCGACTACAGTTCCGCCAACGATCTGCTCTGCAAGATCACCTCGAGCTTCCGCACCACTCGTCCCAACACGCGCGGCATCGTGATCGATTGGACCGCGTGGGGCGGGATCGGCATGGCCACTCGCGGCTCCATCCCGAAGATGATGGAGCTTGCCGGCATCGATATGCTGCCGCCCGAAGCGGGCATACCGCTGATCCGCCGCGAACTGACCGCTGGCGCCACCTGCGGCGAAATTGTCGTCGCCCAGCGCCTCGGCGTCTTGCTGAACGAACTCGACGCGACCGGCGGACTGGACAAGTCAGCCGCGCAATCCACCAACAAGCCCTCGACCACTGGGCCCATCACCGGCACGCTCGTTTCCCTCGGCGTGTCCAGCGGTTACACCATCGAAACCACCCTGAACGCTTCCGACCAACCTTTCCTACGTGACCATCAGATCGAAGGTACCCCAGTGCTGCCCGGCGTGATGGGCATCGAAGCCTTCGCCGAAGCCGCTCTCGCCTTGCTCCCCGGATGGCACGTCCAATCCATAGAAGACGTCAACTTCCTCGCGCCCTTCAAGTTCTATCGCAGCGAACCGCGTGCGCTACAAATTGAAACGCAAATTCATCCGAGTGGAGAGGAACTGCTCGCGGACTGCCAGCTGATCGGTCACCGCTCCCTCCCCAACCAGACGGTGCCTCAACCGACCACTCACTTCACCGCTCGCGTGCGACTCGCAAAACAACGCACGCAAGCTCCCTCGATCCTAGCTCTCGGCAGACCCGAGGGCCACGTCATCGAAGCCGCCGACATCTACCGCCTCTACTTCCATGGCCCTGCTTATCAAGTTATCGAGAAAGCATGGTGGGATGGTACGCGTCTCATCGGACTGATGGCGACCAATCTCCCGCCCAATCATCAGCCCTCCGGCCTATCGACGGTCATGCAGCCGCGCCTGATTGAGCTGTGTTTCCAAACCGCTGGCATCTGGGAACTCGGTGTGCAAGGCCGCATGGGCTTGCCCCGGCATGTTCGCCAGATTGCGCTCTACCGTACGCCGGCCTCAACCGCTGGCAAGCTGTACGCGGTGCTCACTCCCGACGCCACGCAAGGAAGTTTCGATGTCGACGTCATCGATTCGCAAGGGAACTGCGTCCTGCGCCTCACGGGCTACCAGACGGTGGCGCTCCCGAATGCCGTGAAACCGCAACACCTGAAAGCGCTGCAGGAAATCATGTCAGGAGATGCTGCACTCGTAGCGTGATGGCTGCGCCCGAGTCACCACGCTACAGAACCGGGGTCCTTATGGTGAATGACTTTCGACGGATTGCGATTGTGAACCGCGGCGAACCCGCGATGCGCTTCATCCATGCCGCCCGTGAGTTCAGCTCCGAGCACGGCGTGCCCTTGCGAACCATTGCGCTTTTCACCGAACCCGATCGCCATGCCATGTTCGTCCGCGAAGCCGACGAGGCGTTCTGTCTCGGCGCCGCCCTATCTACGGATCGAGAGACACTGCTCACCAAAAGCACCTACCTCGACTACAAGCGCCTCGAACAGGTTCTAGCGGAATCTCACGCCGATGCGGTTTGGGTCGGCTGGGGCTTCGTGGCGGAACATGCCGCCTTCGCTGACCTGTGCCACGAAATGGGAATTATCTTTATCGGTCCTGGCGGCGATGTCATGCGACGTTTAGGCGACAAGATCGCCGCTAAACGCCTCGCTGAACAGTCGCAGATCGCAGTCGCTCCCTGGAGTGGTGCTCCTGTGGAATCGATCGCCGATGCTCTGTTGCATGCTCAGCGGTTGGGCTTTCCGCTTCTGATCAAAGCGACGGCGGGCGGCGGTGGCCATGGGATCCGCTTGGTCCACTCCGCCAGCCAGCTCCCCCAGGCGTTTGAGCGCGCTCGCATCGAGGCATTCAAGGCCTTCGGCGATCCCACCGTTTTTCTCGAGAGATTGGTCGAAGGAGCCCGCCACATTGAGGTCCAGATCATCGCAGACAATTACGGAACTGCGTGGGCCGCCGGCGTGCGCGATTGCACCATTCAGCGCCGGCATCAGAAGGTCCTCGAAGAAGCGCCTTCCCCAGCGCTCTCGTCCCAACAAGATCAGGATCTGCGCGAAGCCGCGGTTCGCCTCAGCAAACTGGCCGGATACAACAATGCCGGCACGGTGGAATTTCTCTACGATCCAGAAACTCAGCAGTTCTACTTCATGGAGGTGAACACCCGCCTGCAGGTCGAGCATCCGGTCACCGAATGCACCACCGGACTTGATCTGGTGAAACTGCAGATCCACGTTGCGCGCGGCGGACTCCTCGAGGGCAATCCCCCATGCAGTTTCGGTCACGCCATTGAAGTGCGCCTCAACGCGGAAGATCCCGACAACGATTTCGCGGCCGCCCCAGGCGTCCTTGAGCGTTTCCGCATGGTGACCGGTCCCGGTGTGCGCGTCGATACCGGTGTCACCGAAGGCGACAGCATCTCCCACGAGTTTGATTCCATGATCGCCAAGGTAATCGCTCACGGCCAGACCCGCAAAGAAGCGCTGTCTCGTCTGCAGCGCGCGCTCAGCGAGAGCGTCATCGTGGTCAAAGGTGGTGCGACCAACAAAGCATTCTTGTTGGAAATGCTGCGGCGCGAGGAGGTGCAGTCCGGCAACGCCGATGTCGGCTGGCTCGACCGCATCGCCGCGGAAGACGGACATCACTTCCGGAAATATGCGGACGTAGCGCTGGTCCAGGCGGCCATCGACGCCTACGACGCCGAACTGGCGGTAGAACAGTCCCAGTTTTACGCATCCGCTGCACGTGGCCGCCCGCGCGTACAGAGCGACATCGGCCGCGCCATCGCCTTGCGTTATCGCGGCCACCTTTACGCGATCAAGGCCCATCGCATTGGCCCTCGAGAGTACCGCATCGAGGTCGACGGTGTTCGCATCGAGGCCCACATCAACCGCTTAGATCAGTTCGAATCCTGGCTAGCGGTCTTCGGCCGCAAATTCCATATCGTTGCGGTCAGCCAAGGCATCACCTCCCGCATTGACGTGGACAGCGTGTCGCACCAAATCGATCGCGACGACGGAGGCGTGGTGCACGCTCCTGCCCCTTCGGTCGTCGTTTCCATCGCGGTCAAGGCAGGCGACACCGTCGTCGTCGGCGATCGCCTAGCCGTTCTCGAAGCCATGAAAATGGAGACCCAGGTCGTCGCTCCTTTTTCCGGCAAGGTCCGAAAAATAATGATCATGCCGAATGTGCAGGTTGACGCCGGAGCCCCGCTCCTGCAGATCGAAGGCACTACCGCTAGCGACGCGATTGAACTGCAGAAGCGCATCATCTTTGGCGAATCCCACACCTGGCGCGAAAATCGTGAAGCCACCTGCATCGACACCCTCCACGAAATTCGTCAGGTCATGCTGGGATTTGATCTTGACCCCTCAACCAGCGCCCGCCAACTCGTAGCCTGGAGCCAGGTCTGCCCCGCGCAGGGTGACGAGATCACCCTCCTCGAGGACGAAATCCTTAAGATCTTTGTGGACATCTGCTCGCTCTTTCATCGCGAACCGGAGGTCAACCATCGCGCTTCCGGGGAAGAGCCCAGCGCCGAATCGTACTTGTTCTCGTTTTTGCGTATGGTCGAGACCAATGCCGAAGGACTTCCTCCGGCCTTTGTCGCGGCACTCCGCAGCGCTTTGTCTCACTACGGTGCCTGCGAACTCGATGGATCTTCCACCCTCAAAGAAACGTTGCTGTGGATTTGCAAATCGCACCAGCGGATGGCAGGGCAGCTCGCCTCGATTCTCGATATTCTCGAGCGCCGTCTGCGCCGTGCCAAGGCCCCTGGATCGTCCGCCAGCAATTCCTTCCGCACCCTTCTCGATCGCATCGTCGTCAGCACCCATGAAACTTATCCTTCGATCAGCGATCTCGCCCGCGAAGTACGCTACCGGTATTTCGACGAGCCGCTTTTTGAGCGCGCCCGGGATCAGGTCTTCCAGGAAGCAGAAGATCATCTTAACTACCTCAACGCGCATCCCGACGCAGCCGATCGCCGCGCCCGGCTGCACGCCCTGATCGAGTGTCCGCAGTTGCTCGCGAGCCTGTTTGCGGTCCGATTCCCATCCGCCGAACCCGATCTATGCAGCGCTATGCTCGAGGTGCTCACTTGGCGCTACTACCGCAACTGTGCGTTACTGAACCCTCGTTCCTTGTCTCCTGAGGGACGTCCGTGCTTCTCGGCCGAATATGATGACGAAGGCAAGCGCGTTCATGTCGTCGCGGTGTACTCCGAATATGAAAGCCTCCCCGCAGCGGCGCAGGCAATGTTCGCTCTCATCGCGGCCGTCCCTGCGGATCACGACATCGTCGTCGATTTTCACATTTGCCATTCCGCCAAATTGGGCGATCCCGATGCTACTCAGTCGAGCGTTCACGCGATGCTGAATCAGGTTGCTTTTCCTCGTTCCATCCGGCGCATCGTTGTCTCCGCTGCCGGCCCGAGCCAGGGCCATCGCGTGAACGGACTCCAACACTTCACCTACCAGCCCTCAGAGAATGGGTATCAGGAAGATCGGTTCTTCCGTGGCTTGCACCCCATGATGGGGAAGCGCCTGCACCTCTGGCGCCTGGGCAATTTCAAGATCGCCCGCCTGCCCTCCGTCGAAGACGTCTATCTCTTGCACGCCGTTGCTCGAGACAATCCCAAGGACGAGCGCCTCTTCGCCGCCGCCGAGGTTCGCGACGTCACGCCCGTGCGCGATGAAGCCGGGCGCATTGTGCAGTTGCCCCATCTGGAACGCATGCTGATGGAAACCTTGGCCGCCATCCGCCTCTTTCAGTCGCGGCGCCGCCCCCAGGAGCGTCTCTACTGGAACCGTGTGTTCCTCTATGTCTGGCCTTCGCTCAATCTCAAGCCGGACGAATTGCGCGACATCGTCCGCCGCCTCCTCCCCGTCACCGAAGGCCTCGGATTGGAACAGGTCGTAGTGCGCGCCCGCATCCCCAATCCTGCGACGGGGGAACTGCGCGATCTCGTCATGCGCATTTCCAGCCCCGTGGGAAGCGGATTGCTCATCACCTTCCGCCCCGCCGACAAACTGCTCGCTCTCAAACCACTCTCCGAGTACGACCAGAAAGTCGTGCGCGTTCGCCAGCGCGGGCTGGTGTACCCGTACGAAATCATCAAGATGCTCACGCCCGCTCGGGAAGACCCGCGCAGTGAATTCCCCCCCGGCGATTTCGTCGAGTACGACCTCGATGCCGACCGGAAACTCGTTCCTGTGGATCGTCCCTACGGCAAGAACCGCGCCAACATCATCGTCGGAATCATTCGAAACTTCACCACGCGTTATCCCGAAGGCATGGCCCGCGTCCTGCTACTCGGAGATCCCAGCAAAGATCTCGGAGCCCTCGCCGAAACCGAGTGTCGCCTCATCAGCGGCGCGCTCGACCTCGCCGAAGAGAGGGGCATCCCCGTCGAATGGTTCCCCATCTCTGCCGGTGCCAAGATCTCGATGGAGAGTGGCGTCGAAAACATGGACTGGATCGCCCGCGTCCTGCGCCGCCTCATCCACTTCACGCAAGCCGGTGGCGAAGTGAATCTCCTCATCAATGGCATCAACGTCGGTGCCCAGCCCTACTGGAACGCCGAAGCCACCATGCTCATGCATACCCGCGGCATTCTCGTGATGACGCCGAGAGCTGCGATGGTCCTGACAGGCAAGCGCGCCCTTGACTACTCTGGCGGCATTTCTGCCGAAGACAATCAGGGCATCGGCGGCTATGACCGCATCATGGGAGTCAACGGCCAGGCGCAATACTGGGCCAGTGACATTAACGAAGCCTGCCACATTCTGTTCCGCCATTACGATCACACGTATGTAAAGCCCGGCGAGCGCTTTCCGCGCCGCGCCGCCACCACCGACCCCATTGCCCGCGACGTGCAAACCTTCCCTCACAACGAAAATGGTGAAGAGGGCTTTGCCTATGTCGGCGAGATTTTGTCCGACGAAACCAACCCGGGCCGGAAAAAGCCCTTCGACATTCGCAAGGTAATGATGGCCGCCGTCGACCAGGATCATCCGCCGCTCGAGCGCTGGGCCGGAATGCGTGCCGCCGAAACCGGCGTCGTATGGGACGCTCATCTCGGTGGCTATCCCGTCTGCCTCATCGGCATCGAGTCTCGTTCCGTGCCTCGACTCGGATTCGTCCCCGCCGACGGGCCGGACCAGTGGTCCGCGGGAACTCTGTTTCCCCAGTCTTCCAAGAAAGTGGCGCGCGCCATCAACGCTGCTAGCGGCAATCGCCCGGTTGTCGTCCTCGCCAATCTGTCAGGCTTTGACGGTTCGCCCGAATCGATGCGCCGCCTGCAACTTGAATATGGCGCTGAAATCGGGCGCGCCGTGGTGAACTTCAAGGGCCCCATCGTGTTTTGTGTGATATCTCGTTATCACGGCGGCGCTTACGTCGTGTTCTCTCGCTCTCTGAACGAGCAGATTGAGGCCGCTGCGCTCGAAGGGACCTACGCCTCGGTGATCGGCGGAGCTCCCGCTGCGGCCGTGGTCTTCGCGGGTGAAGTCGAATCCCGCACCCGCAAAGACGAACGCCTACAGGCCCTCAATCAGGCCATGCTCCAGGCCGACGCCGCCGAAAAGGGACGCCTGCGCGCCCAGTGGAATGAACTTCACGATGTCGTTTATTCCGAAAAACTAGGCGAGATGGCCAGCGAGTTCGACCACGTGCACAGCGTACAACGCGCGCAGAGCGTGGGCGCCCTCGACCACATCATTCCGCCCGCGAACCTACGCTCCTATCTCATCGACGCCGTCGAGCGCGGAATCCAGCGCGAAGAAGAAGCCCTGGAGAAAGGATCTCTGGAAATCGTAGAAGCCGCGTAACGAGTCCAAAGAGGCGGACAGGTAGCGAGTGCAGAGAGCAGGCGTAACGAGTGCAGAGGGTTCAGGCTGCGTAGTGAGTGCAGATGTGCAGCCGCGTAGCGGCGAAAGATTGCAGCCCATGGCGCAAGCCGTGGGTGCCGGGGCAAAATGTGAGCGAGCCCCGGAGGGGCGGAAGACTAAGCGTCCATCGCGTAAAGAGGTCGCGGAAAAAATACAAATGAGCGCCTCCCAAGCCTGCGACACTGTAGAAGAGCGGCCCTTTCAGGGCCGTGTAAGGCATCTGGAAATCTTTGTGGGCTTCACCCCTGTGGTCCCGCAACTCACGGAACGCGCGGCTGAATTGAGTACGCCGCGGATCGGAGAAAGGCCGGAATCGCAAAACCGCAATGGACCTTTATTGGCTGGAACAAACCGAATCCGACGTCCCGGACCACAACGATTGGCTGGGCCCGCACGAGACCGCCTGCCTCGCTGCCCTCCGCTTTCTCAAGCGCCGCTCTGACTGGCGCCTAGGCCGCTGGACCGCCAAGCAAGCCCTGGCCGCTTGCCTGAACCTGCCCACAAATCTTCCCGCCCACGCAAACCTCGAAATCCGCGCCGCATCGTCCGGCGCACCAGAAGTCTTTCTCCACGGCCAACCGGCAGACGCCGCAATCTCACTCAGTCACCGTGCCGGTACGGCGATGTGCACCGTCGGACCACCGGGAAGCAATTTCGGTTGTGATCTGGAAATGGTGGAAGCGCGCAGCCCCGCCTTCGTCGACGACTACTTCACCGCCGACGAGCAGGCGCTCATCGCGGACACCCCTCTGCCCGAACGCGCCCTGCTCCTTGCCCTGCTCTGGAGCGCCAAAGAAAGCGCGCTCAAGGCTCTACGCGTCGGTCTTCGGCTCGACACCAGATGCATCAGCGTCAAGCCCAGCCGTGTGACGCACCCACTCTCCGCCGGCCCGACTGCTTGGTATCCCTTAAACATTCGCTATTCGAGCACGCAGACCTTCAGCGGCTGGTGGCGAGTGGAGACTGATTTGGTGCGCACAGTAGTCTCCGATGCACCGCATCGAGCCCCGCTTCCTGCACGAGAAACGATTTTCGCTGGAGTTATGCCTCGCCAACAAACCGCGTAGGCCCTTGGGAGGCGACAATATTATTATTCGGAGACCGCTCGATGGGATACATCCGCCTCACGGTGCCGGCGGTTTCTTGATCTCTGATTCCTCTGCCTGATGGCTTTCCACCGACAACTTCCGCAAAGACAGCCGTTCCCGATGCGCCAGTATCAGTCCCAGCGGCACCACCGCCGCAAACGTCACCAGCCACAGCAGGATTCCGCAGCTGGCCGCCATTTCCGCGGGCACATCGAACACGCTCGATAGGATCGCGATCGTCGCCACTTGCGACCCGCCGCCCACGGCTGGCAGTTGCAACAGCGAACCCACCATGCTGGCGAAGATCAGAATCAACAACTGCGAGACCGGAATTTCCAGCGCGTCCACGCCGTAGGAATGCGTCACTTCCTTGTACGCCAGCGCGATCAGATACCACATCCCCACCGATACCATTGCCAGCCACAACATCGACAGCGGTCCGTGAATCGTGTTAAGGCCCATCCCGAACTCTCTCACCTTCTGGCCCAGCCGATGTCCCAAGTTCGAAGAGAGATGCGCAAACCGCTGTTCCACCCATTTCGCCGCGGCCTGCACGTTGCGGCGGATCAGGACTGCCGCCACCGCGGTTACCGCAACGATGGCAATCAGAAGAAAGCTTGCTTCCCGGAAACTTCTGTAGAACTCAGGATGTGGAATGGAAGGCAATGCGCTCGGCAGAAAAATGGCCAGGGCTACCAGCACCGCGAACGCTCCAATGTCAAAAATCCGTTCCACGGCCCAAACGGCCAGTTGCGACGAAAAAGGAAGCTCTGTCCGCCGTGCGATCAGGTACGGACGAATGAATTCCCCGGCCCGCCCCAGCAGTGCGATCCCGGCAAACCCAACCAGCGTCGGCGATACCAACTCCGCCACTGTTGTCTTTGGCCGGATCGGCTTCAGGAAAATCTTCCAGCGCAACGCCCGCATCACATAGGCGATGTAAATGTAGGCAATCCCGTACAGCACACGGATCTTCTTGATGCGATGAACCTGGCTCCAGAACGTGCCCCAGTCGAAGCTCCGCCAGTGCCGGTATTGCAGGTAAACTAAAAGGGCTAGGATGAGGAACACCACGACGCTGGCCAGAATGCGCTTCTTATCCATCAAGGGGGAAAACTCCGCGCCGCGGCGCTCGCAACGCGAAGCGAGAAACGGCACCACCCAAGGTATATGACTGAGCCCAAGGGGTCAAACCAGAACACTCATGTGGAGACAGCTGCCTTCGGCTGTCAGTCGATGCGAAGCGAGACCGCACTGGATCATTTGCCGGTGACGAGCTACTGCCTTGCCTGGGACGAACTCGTGTGCGCCGAACCCGCCTTTGCTTGAGCCAGGCTGGAATCTTGATCCGTGCCGCCAGCTTGCCTCCTAGCACCGGCATGCTTGGGAGCGCCGGCCTTCGCCGCGGAAGCGGCAGCCGCATTCTCCTGAGCCGCTTTTTTCTTATTAAAGTCCCTGACGATCCGAGCCACATACGCTCGAGTCTCATAATAAGGAGGCACGCCTCCGAACTGCTCCACTCGCTGTGGCCCCGCATTGTACGCAGCCAGCGCCTTCACCAGATCAAAGTTGTAGCGCTCCAGAAGTTCCCGCAGATACTTCGTTCCACCCTCGACATTGGCCTGCGGATCGAACGCATTCGGCACTCCGAGCTGTGACGCCGTTCCCGGCATTAACTGCATCAGCCCTTGCGCCCCCTTCGGCGACACCGCCCGCACGTTGAATCCACTCTCCGCCTTGATCACACTGTTTACCAGATCCGGATCCAGCCGGTACCGCCCGCTTGCCGATTGAACCACGTCGTCAAGATTCAACGGTCCCGTATTGGGTGCCCCATTGCTCGGGTAGTTTGCGAGAAGTGGGGATTTTCCGGACGCCGCCGAAGCCGAAAGCCGAGAGCCGGAAGCCGCTTCTTGCGGTGCAGCCTCAAAATGCTCAATCTCCGCCGTCGGGACATCCACAAAGCTCGCCCCATCCGCGGTTACATACAGCCGGGTAACGTCTCCGACAATCTCCCGCCGCTCATGCCGGATGGAGAATCCATTCTTCAGCACGGCAACCTCGCCGGCAAAGCAGGGAAGCCCCGCCACCGCGAGCACCGCGATGATCGCCAAGCGCACCCGACTTGGACCCAACCAATTCATGCCAGCCTTTGAAACTCGAAGCTCGTAGCTCGAAGCTCGTGGCTTACGGCCGAAGCTCCGCGGCGTCAAGCTTCCCATCCAGCGCCAGCTCCACCGCTGCCGCAATCCCGCACGCATCGTTACTTAGCGTCACCCTCCACCCACGGCTGCGCAACTCCTGGCACGCATTCCCCATGATAACCGGATGCCCCGCAAACTCAAGCATTTCCACATCGTTATGGTTGTCACCGACGGCCATGACCTCTTCGCGCCGGTAACCACGATGCGCAGCCCACCGTTCCAGCGCATGCCCCTTCGAACATCCCGCATTCAGCACGTCAATCATCGACAAATCTCGCTCCGGATACTCCGTGCGCAACACGGTCACGGTTCCATCCATGCCCGTGCCTTCCAGCGCCCTCAGCGTAAGGGTCATCCGCGCCATCGTCCCGCAAAACATCGCCTGCACCGGATCATTCACCAGCGCGTCTTCAATCGGCACCACGAAGTCGATGTACTCCATATTCTTCTCGAGCCATCGCCTAATGCTCGCGCCCAACTCGTCCATTCTCTCCAGCACAATCGCGCCCTTGGTTTCCTTATCAAAGGTCAGAACGGTGTTGCCCCGGAACTCTTGCATCGCCGCGCACAGCCTGCGGCAAGTCTTGGCCGGCATCAGGTCGCGATGAAACGTCTCTCCCGCCAGCGACCGCGTCACCGCCCCATTCGAACTGATCAGCCACAGATCAAACCCCAGCTGTTTCGCGATGGGCAGGGCGAACGAATGCCTGCGTCCGGTCACGAGCACAATCTCGATCCCTGCCGCGTGCGCCCGCCGCAGTGCCATTAGATCGCACTCAGAAACCTGAAATTGTGGATTAAGCAGCGTGCCGTCGATGTCGGTCGCCAGCAGCCGGACGAAGGGCGCAGAAATATTCACCCTTCATTTTAACATCGGAAATGTGGGGACAGCCGCTCTCGGCTTCTCGTCGAGTCGAAGCTCGACGATCGGCCGGTGCGGCGGGAAAACGCCTTAAGTGGCCGGCAATCGTCCCAGTAGCGCACTGGCCTTCCGAAACCATGGCCGCTCCCGCCGCCGTAAATATCCCGGCATCGTCGGCTTCTTGTCGAGAATCTTCTGCGACCAGACGCGCGCCTCCGCGGCGCGCCCCTGCGCCTGCAGAAATAGCGCGTAGTGATAATACGTTTCGGAGATCGTCGAAATCCGAGTCGCCTCGCGGAACATCGCCTCCGCCTTCTCGGGTTGTCCAGTCTGCGCGTAGGCCCAAGCCAGCAAACCCTTGGCGCGGTGAAAGTCATAGTCAGGATCAGAGTTGACCGCGCGCTCCAAATCCGGCACCGCCGCCGCGAAATCTCCCAGTTCAACTTCCGCAACTCCTCGGCGGTAGAACGGATCGACATGATCTGTCCGCGACGAAATTGCTTTATCGAAACTTGCCCGCGCCTTCGCGTAGTTGCCGTCGTCGATGTACAGCAGTCCCAGTTCTTCGTAGTTTCCCGCCGAAGGATTGTCGAGGATCGTCCGCTCCAGTTCCTGAATCCTCTTCCGTCGTGGAAAGACCTGAAATGAGCTTCGCAGCAGCCCCGCGTCCGGAATCACTTCCACCACGATGTAAACTAGCGCGCCGATCGGGTGAATCAGGATCACCCAGATCCAGAAGTAATCCGGTCGCCGCCGGATGAAGTGGACCAGGGCCACAATCCTCAGCAGGATGCCCCACCACGAAAACGCGAACAAAAGAAAGGATCCCATGGTTGAAACCGCACTATAGCATGCGTCCGGAACCTTTTCGGTGATTGTGCGATGACGAAAGTGTACCTAAGGCGCCTCACCCTTCTTTCGCGTTTTCTTCGAAAGAGAGTGGGGACTTTGACTTTCTTGGTGTCAGTCCAGAACAGACAGGTGGCGGCGCCTTCATTTTCCAGCCGCGTGATGGTCGTAACTGATCACGCGAGTGACCTTCCACGCCCCGTCCTTGTACTGCCACAAATGCACGAACTGCCCTTCGCCCACCCCTTCCGTGTCGTCATGTCCAGGATGGTGAAACCGGTGAACCCCCATCTCGACAAAGCCGTAGCCCTTCATGTGGTAAACCTTCAGCGAACCGGGCACAAGTTCGCGGGTCACCTTGCCGCAAATGTTCTTCTTGACGCTGTCCGTCAACGCCGCTCTGCCCAGAGTGACCCCGCCCTGATCGTGATAGAACTCCACATTCTCGTCCATCAGCGCAGCGAACTTATCGAGGTCGCAACGGTTGTAGGAATCGAACAGCGCGGCATCCAGAGCGGCGCCCACGCGGTTGAGTTCCTCCTGGTTTTGAATCTTGTCGAGTGCCGGAACATTCTGTGCGCCAGTGTTTTGTGCGGCCGCAGGGCAGAGCACGAAGAAGGGAATTGCCATCACCAACAGAATTGCGGTCCAATACGATCGAGATTTCATGAGAATTCCTTTCAACCGGGATAGGAGGGACATGGAAGAGTACGGAGGGGATGATGAGAATGTTCCGGCCATTCGGCACAGTGTTGGCCGCGTGCCTATCGCGTGCCTATCGATTGCCCCTTCGTTTGCCGCCTGCTAACTTAGTGAGCACAAACGCATCTGTCTTTATAGCCGATCTCACACCAATCGAAAGGAGCACCCCTCGTGAATCACTCCCGCACGATCATCTTCTCGGTTCTGGTCCTCATGTTCTCCTGGGTCTGTCAGGCACAGAGCCAGCAGCCTCCGGCGACGTTGCGAAGCATGTTGCTCCACGAATTGCACACCACCCACAATCAGGCCGATTGGTTTGTGCCTATCAGCGTGGCGGTCGACGGATTGAGCGCGCAGCAAGCGAGTTGGCAACCTCCAGCCGGAGCCCACTCTGCTGGTCAGCTCACCTATCATCTGCTGTTTTGGAATCGCCTCAACCTGCAAAGGCTCAAAGGAGAGAATTCCGGAAACTTCACCGGCAGCAACGATGAAACCTTCAATAAATTTGACGACAAACAATGGAATGACACCGTCAAGCAGCTCGACCAGGTGATGACCGATCTCGAGAAGCTCGTCGAATCGGCCGACGAACCAAAGCTCTCGTCGATGGCCCCGACCATTGCCAATATCTGCACCCACAACGCTTACCATATCGGGCAGATCGTCTACGCCCGCAAGCTGCAGGGCTCGTGGAACCCGGAGAAAGGTGTGAAGTAGAAAACTTGGCGGTTCCCCGTCCAAGCTAGTGTGATCCGTCGCCATTTCACTCACCTGCCGCTGCGACGCCGCGCAATACGGTTGGGAAAGCTCGCCAACTCGCCATTACGAAAGTAAATTGATGACTCGCACCACGGTTACTACCATGACTCTATAGCGTGCTGCGGGCCTCCCTGATCGAGTGCGGACACTGGCCCCGGCCGGGAGAACGTCATGCGCGTTCGGCAGTCGACAGTGTGCGGTTTGCTCTTTATTCTTGGAATCGTTTCTTGCTGTGCACAGGCACAGCAAAAGCCGGCAATCAAGATTGGATTTTCCATCGAGGCCACCAAGGGCGAGCGTTGGCAGACCGACTTGGACGAATTTCAACTCCGTGCTCAACAACTCGGAGCACAAACCATCACTCGCTCTGCCCATGGCGATGATGACTTGCAGTTCCAGCAAGTTGCCGAGTTGCTGAATTCGGGTATCACTGTTCTGGTGCTCCTGCCTCACGATTTCGAGAAAGCAAGCCGAATCGTAGACGCGGCTCATGCCAAACACGTCCCGGTCATCAGCTACGACCGGCTTATACATAATCCTCATGTGGATCTCTATGTCGGCTTCGATCTGTTTTCTGTAGGCGTTCTGCAAGCGAAATGTTTGACGGAGCACGCGCCTAAGGGGAATTACATTCTGATGGGCGGTTCGCCACTCGACCCAAACTCCAAGGTGGTGCGCGCGGGTCAAATGAGCGTGCTGCAGCCTTTCATCGACCGCGGTGATATCAAAATCGTAGCCGACATTTGGATCCCTGAGTGGAGTGCCACTCAGGCATACATTCTGGTTACGAAGGCGCTGCACGATCTGAAAGTCCCCCTGACCGCGATCGTGGCCTCGAATGATTCGACTGCGGGCGGCGCGATCCAGGCCCTCGAGGACAACAACCTGTCCGGAAAAGTATTGGTAACCGGGCAGGACGCGGATCTTGTCGCAGTGGCGCGGCTGTACGAAGGCACCCAGCTCATGACCGTATACAAACCCATCGTAGGCGAAGCCCGCACTGCCGCTGAAGCAGCGGTTATGCTGTCCCGGCATGCCAATATTGAAACCAAGACAACCGTGCCTAACGGCACACTGACGACGAAAGCAATCCTCCTCACTCCGATCGCTGTTACTCGACAAAATGCAAGAGATACGGTTTTGAAAGATGGCTTTCAAAAAATCGAAACCGTAAAGCAGGCTCTGCCAAAAGATAAGTGGCCTGAACTCGACCGATAAAGCGGGCGCTATAAATTGCCCCACCCTTCTTTCGCGTCTTCTGCGAAAGAGGCTTGCCCTGAGCCGCCCCTCGCCGCAAGCGAGGAGCAGGCCCTTTTCCCGCCATCCGATTTGTCATTGATCTGGGTCACTCGAACGATTCTCCTTTCGAGCGAAGCAGAATTGGCCGCCGTTCGGGCAATCCTGCGAAGTCGAGAAACCATCGGTCATCTCCCGACTGCGCCCAAAACAAAGCCTCCGCGGACTCTAAGTCCGTGGAGGCTAGCCACACCTTGTGGCCAGTCTAGGCTCTCAGAAAAGATCGGCGAATGCCGTGAGTGTGATCACCGTGCAGCGTGATGGGAAGCGCGCGATAGCGTCGCCATCACTGGGGGGTTAGACGAAGGTTGGGACGAGGGACTGTGCTCCGATCGTGGAAGAGCGGCCCTGCGAGGGCCGCGTACGCGATCTGAAGTTGATCTCGGCTTTAGCCGCTGACCTAGGCGCCGCCGTGCAGCGGGTGGCCCATCCGGCGCTCTTACTTAGCTCCGCCCCAATTTCCACCTACCAAGAAAAACCGGATAATCTCCGGGCTTGTGCGAATTGGCCGTCAAACTCACTCGATTTCTACAGCATCGCGCCCACGCTTCGAAACCGAGACCGTGGGAGCCGAAGCTTTGGGCCACCTACCGTTCCACATTTCGGAGGACAGGGATCGGCGCCCGATATTAGGATTGGGCCATGCGAATTCAACATTCAGCGCCTCCGACTTTCTTGTGTACTTGCGGTACAAACATTCCAAGCAGGGGCAGGAGAGCTAAAACCGAATACTTTTAAGGAGGACCAAATGGTAAGTCGTGCTTTTCGGTTTCTGCTGGTTGCTTGCCTGGTTACGAGCTCGGTGTGGGCAGCGAACGATCCCTTCGTAGGCAAATGGAAGGTGAACCCGTCCAAAAGCAAACTCAACGACGAAATGAAGGTTGAGGTCGCGGGCGCAAATAGATACGCCATCACCTTTGCCCCCGGCTTCGTGGACACAATCGTAGCCGATGGGAGTGACCAGCCAGCCCTGAGCGGAACCACCCTGTCCGTCACGGTGAAGGAACTTAACAGCTGGGTGGTCGTCCGCAAGATGAAGGGCCGCACGCTCCTCACGGGGTATTGGACGCTTTCCGAAGACGACAAAACGCTCAACGACACCTATACGGAATATGCGGCCGACGGTTCGGCGTCGAGCATCCCCTATGTCTACGGGCGGACGGCGGGGAATTCAGGCTTTCCGGGCACATGGGATAGCGAGAGCGAGAAAGTGAAGGCGGGGATCGAGTTGGAGATCCAGCCCTACGAGGGGGACGGCCTGTCATTGAATAGTCCGGATGCAGAAATGACTAAGAAGATGAAGTTCGATGGAAACGATTATCCGGACCCCGATCCGAAGGGAGATAGAGGCTCCGCATCTTTGGGCCGTCGCGTGAACGAGCGCCGTCTGGAAATCACCGACAAATTCAAAGGCAAAATTATGGGCACGCGGCAGATCGAGCTTTCTACAGATCTTAAGACCTTGACGATGACCGTGCGCTTGGAGGGTCAAAGCAGGCCTAAGAGCGTCTTGGTGTTTGATCGGGAATAGGCGTAACACGCCGGGTGCCCCATCCCAAAATCGCGGTGTGTGCGATTTTAGGGTGGGGACTTTGACTTCCCATCGACCGAAGAGAAGCCCCCGCAAGAGTAAAGCACACTGGCGTTTGCCAATTGCTTAACTCGCGGGGATCAGCACGGTGACTGAGGCCACGCATCTCCAGGTGTGGTTTTGATTCACCCACGTATCGACGAAGCGCTCGCGCCTCGTCACCGACTTGCCTTTGTGCAAACTCTGAGTACGAAACACTCCCACAACCACCGCAGAATCGCCATACACATCCACTTTGCTCTGTTCCGTCACAGCCTGCGCGGGAGCCTGATAGTCAGCCGCCTTCAGGCTCGCTCGAAAATCCCGCTTGCTCTCTACGCTTCCGTCAATATCGACAGAAATGAATGTGTCCGCCAAAAGCATGTCCAGCGCCTTCGTGTCCTTGGTCTCGAGCGCACGGTTCCACGAATTATCCAGCGCCAGCACGTGCGCGCCTTCATCGGAGGACGAACTCTGCGCCGCTGCCAGCCCCACGCCGAGCCAAAACGTAAGCGCAACCGCCACGAACACTTTCATGGTGCAAGATCTCCAAGTCCCAGGGACAGATTCTACATCGGGCGGAAATCGCATCGACAAATCATGTGGCGATCTCGACCACTGAGCAAAGCCCCATTGGGGAAGAGCGGCCCTTCGAGGGCCGCGTAAGTGAGACAAAAGTTGATTTGGGCTTTAGCTCCTGAGGGAAGCTTTCGGCGCCGTGCCGTACGGTCGGGTGCCCCATCCTAGAATTGCGGTGTTTTGCGGTTTTGGAGCCTGTCTTGAGCGGAACCGAAGGGGTGGGGACGTTGACTTTCGATCCACCGAAAAAACTCCTAGCGCGGCACTCGAGGTCAAATCTCCGGATCTCTGCAGCATTGTGCCCACGCCTCGAACCACGCGAACGGCGCCCAAAACCACGACGGCCCAAGCCCATCGTGGAAGAGCGGCCCTTCGAGGGCCGCGTAAGTGAGGCAACGCTGAGCTGGGCTTTAGCCCCTGAGGCGAGTTCTCGCCGCCGTGCTGTCCGGGCGCCCCATCCTGAAATCGCGGTGTTTGCAATTTTAGAGCCTGCCCTGAGCGGCGACGTTTAGGACGGGGACTTTGACGTTCGGATGCACCAAAGAAAATCCCCGCCCAAGCAAAGCTTGAACGAGGCCCACTCAGGAGTCGATGCGAACGTCGTCTGGGCCCCCGCCAGCATCGCACCGCGAAGCGCGGGACAGCCGAAGTTTAAATGGGCGAGCCCACTCAGTTTCCTTATCATTCGTGTCTCAAAGCCTGCATAGGTTCCACCGCTGCGGCGCGGCGAGCCGGAGCCCAGCTGGCCACGAGTCCGACGACCGCAAGCAGCAAAGCGGACGTTGCCAATATAACCGGATCATTTGGATGCAAACCGTAAAGGAGCGATGTCACGATGCGGGTGGATAGAACAGTGGCACCGATGCCGCAAGTGATCCCCGCCAGCGCAATCCATGTTGCCTCGCGCAGGACCATCGTGAGAACTTCCCGGGGAAGGGCGCCGAGGGCCATCCGAATACCGATCTCGCTGGTGCGTTGCGCAACGGAATAGGCCATCACGCCATAGACGCCCACAGACGCAAGCACCAGCGCAAGCACGCCGAAAGACGCGGTCAGCGCAGCGATGATTCGCTCCTGTTGCATCGAAGCATCAATCTGCTCTTGTTGAGTGCGGATCTCCTGCAGTGGCAAATCCGGATCGATCGATTGCACGGCCTTGCGCAGCGATGGAGCGATTGAGGCCGGGCTAAGGCTGGTTCGCACCTCGTAGGTCGCTCCGAAGTCGAGATTCGGCGTCTGCTGGTACGGCTGATAGAACATGCCGATGGGATCCTGCTTGAGCGACCAGTACCGCGTGTCGCCGCATATGCCCACCACTTCGATCAAGTCGCCAGGTGTGCCTTCGCTCGTATGAAAGTGAGCAAGGAAACGCTTGCCGATCGGATTCTGACCCCGGAAGGCCTTACGCGCCAAGCTCTCGCTCAGGATGCCGACCTTGGGCGCACTCGCCGTGTCGCTTTCATTGAAATCGCGGCCCGCCAGGATTGGAATACCCATCGTATGAAAGAAACCGGAGCCAACGGCGTTATTCCACGCGGACTGATCTTTCTCGGGGTTCGGGGTTTCTCCCTCAGGCAGAAAGTTCGCATTTTCCATGCTGTCGGAAATGTAGGCCACCTCCGAGAGAGTCACGTTCTGCACACCGGGCAAGTCGCGGAGCCGCTCTTCGATCTGGTGATGCAGTTGCAGATCTTTCGGAGACGGATAACGCGACTCGGGCTGCTGAATCGCAAACAACACGAGATGATCCGTACTGAATCCGGGATTGACGTGGGCGAGTTGGAAGAGCGTCCCTACAAAGAGAAGGGCCCCCGCCACCAACAAGGTCGACAACGTTACCTGGAAGGTGACGATCATCTTGCCGGAAAGCCCCTTGCGCCGTCGCGTGCTGCCTGGCCCTGCAGCCTTCAGGCAAGCTCCGGCATTGCTCCGCGTTGCGATCCATGCTGGCACAGTGCCGAAGAGCAATCCACTCAGCAGCGTGACGCTCGCGGTGAACGCCAACACCGTCCAGTCGATCGGCATTCGGAATTGTGATGTTTCCCAAGGATTCGCCAGCAGTGTAGGCAACGTGCGGCAGCCGGCGAAGGCCAGAGCCACGCCGAGCGCTCCCCCGAGCGCGGAGAGCAAGAGGCTCTCTGTAAGCACGCCACGCAACACGCGAGCCCGTCCTGCTCCGAGGGTGAGCCGCAAAGCGACTTCCCGTTGCCTCGCCATCGAACGCGCAAACAGCAGGCTTGCGATGTTGGAGCAGGCCAGGAGAAGCACGAGTCCGGCGACTGCCATCAGCACTTCGAGCGGCTTCGCGAACATCTGCTTCGAGAGGAACAATCCGCGGCTGCCGTCCAGCAGTACCAGTCGAGGAATGGTGGTGTTCGCGTCTAAGCGCAACGTTGAGCGCACGACCGCTGACAATGATGCATCCAGAGCAGCTTGAGCAGTGATATCCGCAACCCTGCCCTTTGTGCGCCCCATGATATTCAACCACCACATCTGTGGGCTTGATGCCCCCAGGAGCGACCCATTCTTGCCACGCGGCGCGACCAGCGGCTGCGAACTCAAGGGAAGGAAGAGGTCCGGGCTTGACTGCACGCTCTTAGCGCCCGTAAAGCCCGACGGCACGACGCCGATAATCGTGACCGGCACCAGGTTGACTTTGATAGTGCGGCCCTCTACCGCCGGGGAAGATGCGAACGCCCGTTGCCATAGTTCTGCACTGATCAGAGCGACGATCGGCGCGCCGATCCTGTCGTCGTCGGCGAGAATGGGGCGACCGAGCTGCGGCTGCACCTGGAGCTGATCAAAATAGTTCCCGCTGACCAACTCGCCCTGCAGAATCTGCGCATTGCCATCAATGGTTGCGTTTACTCTGCCGACGTCCTTGAACGCGAAAAGGTCGTCGAGTACGCGGTTGTCGCGTCGCAGTTGTTCAAATGCAGGATAGGAAAACGATGCCGCTCCGATTCCTTCCGGCACGTTGTCAGACATCCCCCACATGTTAGTGACCGCGGTGTGCTTGTCACCGTGCCAATGGAGTAGGCGGAGTTGCTCGGCATGGGGCACGTCGAGCTGGTCGAGGAGCAGGCGCTTCATGACCGAAAAAATGGTTGTGTTGGCGCCGATCGCTAGCGCCAGCGAGATGGCCGCAATCGAAGTGAAGCCCCAGTTCTTGCGCAGGATGCGCAACGAATAGCGCACGTCCTGGACGACGCTTTCAATGAAGGGCAGGCTCTTCTCGGCATGGTATTGTTCGCGAATCGCTTCCACCGCACCGAATTTCAAGACGGCCTGGCGGCGCGCCTCGGATAGCGTCATCCCAGATCGAACGTTCTCTTCCGTCAGGCGAGAAAGGTGGCCTTCCATCTCCTCCAGAAAGCGCTGGTCGTCGCTCTGGCGCGATGCCAGATTGCGCAGGCGGGCGAGTAATCGTTTCAGCAGTCTCATGACCGTGTCTCGGCGTTGATCGCAAGGAACCGTGCAATGATGTTTGTCGTTTGCTGCCAGTCGCGGAGCTCAGTCTGCAACTGCTTTCGCCCGGCGCGCGTAAGGCGATAGAAGCGGGCGCGGCGATTGTTTTCGGATGGTCTCCACTCCGACTCAATTGCGCCCTCCTGCTCCAGCCGGAGCAGCAAGGGGTACAGAGTCCCCTGATTCAAAGCCAGCTGGTCCCCGCTGATCTGCTCAATCCGCCTCGCGATTCCATAGCCGTGAAGTGGCCCAAGCACATCGAGGGTTTTCAGAACCATCAACGCCAATGTGCCTTGTTGAATGTCCGCTCTTGGATTCATGATGCACCTGTTGGTTTCCCACATGGAGTATAGCGGAATTCCTTTTGGAAAACAACAGGTGTCGACATACGGCCGAGCAGGAGGGACGTGTCTGTTCTTGTTCAAGCAAAAGCCCCGCTCGCGAGAGCGGGGCCTTTGTTTGCTTGTAGCTCAGAGCTCAAAGCTCGAAGCTGTTTAGTACATGTCGCCCATGCCGCCGCCACCGTGTCCACCCGGCGCCGGAGCTTCCTTCTTTTCAGGAATCTCGGCGATCAGGGCTTCGGTGGTCAGCATCAGGCTAGCGATGGAGCCGGCATTCTGCAGGGCAGTGCGCACGACCTTTGTGGGATCGAGCACGCCGGCCTTGACCAGATCCTCGTACTCGTTGGAGAAGGCGTTGAATCCGAAATTCGTTTCCTTGGACTCAAGTACCTTGCCCAGAATCACAGCGCCTTCTTCGCCGGCGTTCTCGACGATCTGGCGCAGGGGCTCGGTGATGGCGCGCTTCACGATGTTGATACCGATCTGCTCATCGCCTTCGGCCTTCACCTTGTCGAGCGCTGCGGAACAACGCGCCAGTGCAACGCCGCCGCCGGGGACGATGCCTTCTTCCACGGCCGCGCGGGTCGCGTGCATCGCGTCTTCCACACGGGCTTTCTTTT
Source organism: uncultured Acidobacteriaceae bacterium (assembly GCA_963832015.1). Lineage (GTDB taxonomy): Bacteria > Acidobacteriota > Terriglobia > Terriglobales > Acidobacteriaceae > Sulfotelmatobacter. The sequence continues at coordinate 26,219 of CAWHSR010000001.1, read as the reverse complement.
CCTTCATTTCGGTTTCGGTCGCGGCGCCGACTTTGATCACCGCTACGCCACCGACCAGTTTCGCCAACCGCTCCTGCAGCTTCTCGCGGTCGTAGTCGCTGGTGGTCTTGTCGATCTGGCTGCGAATTTCCTTCACGCGGCCTTCGATCTCAGAGTGCTTGCCCTTACCTTCGACCACCGTGGTGTTGTCCTTGTCGATGGTGATCTTCTTGGCCTGGCCGAGGTCCGCGATCTGCACATTCTCGAGCTTAATGCCGAGATCTTCGGTGATGGCCTTGCCGCCGGTCAGGATCGCGATGTCCTGCAGCATCGCCTTGCGGCGATCGCCGAAGCCAGGAGCCTTCACGGCCGCGACTTGCAGCGTGCCACGCAGCTTGTTGACGACGAGGGTAGCAAGCGCTTCGCCTTCCACGTCTTCTGCAATGATCAGCAGCGGCTTACCGGACTTGGCAATCTGCTCGAGCAGCGGGAGCAGGTCCTTCATCGAGCTGATCTTCTTTTCGTTGATCAGGATGTACGCGTTCTCGATGGCGACTTCCATCCGCTCGGGATCGGTGACGAAGTAGGGTGAGAGATAGCCGCGGTCGAACTGCATTCCTTCGACGACTTCCAGTTGGGTCTCAAGCGTCTTCGACTCTTCAACAGTAATGACGCCGTCCTTGCCGACCTTCTTCATCGCCTCGGCAATGATCTTGCCGATGGTCTCGTCATTGTTAGCGCTGATCGTACCAACTTGTGCGATCATTTCGCCGCTGACGGGCTTCGACAGTTTGTCGATTTCGCCGTTGACGCGGTTGCCTTCTTTGTCAACCTTGCCACAGATGATGGTGACGGCCTTCTCGATGCCGCGCTTCAGGGCCATGGGGTTCGCGCCGGCGGCTACGGTCTTGACGCCTTCGCGGAAGATGGCCTGGGCGAGAACGGTGGCGGTGGTGGTTCCGTCGCCGGCGACGTCGGAGGTCTTGGAGGCAACTTCACGAACCATCTGGGCGCCCATGTTTTCAAGGCCGTCCTTCAGTTCGATTTCTTTTGCAACGGTGACGCCGTCTTTGGTGATGGTGGGCGAACCGAATTTCTTTTCGATGACTACGTTGCGACCCTTGGGGCCGAGGGTGACCTTCACGGCATCGGCCAGAAGGTTGACGCCGCGGAGGATCGCCTGACGGGATTCTTCTCCGTGAACGATGTGTTTTGCCATTGATTTATCTCCTTCGATAATTTCTTTGCAGGACGGGCCTGCTGAGTTCTGAGCTGCGAGCTATGAGCAAAACGCTTCTAGCTTCTAGCTAAGCCAAGTTGCAGAGATCCTTCGCGCAAAGAACGCGCTCAGGATGACAATGCTTGGTTACTTCTTGGAGCCGGCGAGTTCTTTCTTGGACGGGTTGGCTGCGCCGGTGAGGATGCCGAGGACTTCTTCTTCTTTCATGATGATGAAGTCTTCGCCATCAATCTTGATTTCGGTGCCGGAGTACTTGCCGAACAGGACGCGGTCGCCCTCTTTCACTGCGAGAGGGAAGGTCTTGCCTTCGTCGTTGGTGCGGCCTTTGCCGGTGGAGATGACTTCGCCCTCCTGCGGCTTGTCTTTGGCCGAGTCGGGGATGATGATGCCGCCACGAGTGGTGGAAGCTTCTTCCACACGACGGACCAGAATGCGGTCATGGAGTGGTGAGAATTTCGCCATGGATTGTTACTCCTTTCGAGTAGTTAGAAGGTTGACGTACTTGATTGAAGTCTTTGTAACCCTATGATTTGGATGGGTTAGGCGGTGCTGTTAGCAGTTACGCCTATCGAGTGCTAATTGTAAGGGGTTGAGCAGGGAGTTGTCAAGGGGATTGTCTTGGTTGTCTTGGTCGCAGAGGAGCAGAGCTGGATTGTGCCTGCTCATGCGGCGGCCACTGGCCTCGTGTCTTTTTGGTTTTCCATGCTGGAAGCAGAGACGGAGGTGAGAAGCCAGTCTGAAGGAGAACCTGAGCCGGTTCTTGCATTGTCACGAAAGTGGGTGCGGCGTCTTTGCAGAGGGAACTCAACCAACGTGCGCATGGCTTGCGCATAGATAACGGTGGCGAACCAGAATTCCCGACGCGAGCAAGAAACCGGGACGGTAGAAATGGTAGAAGTAGTGAAAGATCGTGTGGTGAATTAAGGTACATGTTGTAGGAAAGCTGACCCAGCCAGCACAAAACCGGCCACGCCAGACAGCGGGTGAGGAGATGCTTTTGAGGCAAGTGCTCCTCGACGGCAAGCGACCAGAGCACACCCATGCCCGCAGGAAGATTTCCCAAACCCAGAATGTTCCAGTAATTGGAGAAATAGAGGAAAGCCGCCGGCAACGATCGGTAACTTTCCGTGTTGTAGGGCACCCAACGCAGGCAAGGCTGGTCACGATCACCAGAGTTACGTAGCAGGGCGGAAAGATACGTAACAGGCGGCGCAGGTAGAAGTTCTTCAGGTTGATGGATTGCCGATGCTCGGCTTCCCTGCGCAACAGGGTAGTAATCAGGTATCCGCTTAAGTTGCCTCTAGATGATCCAGGAAGACGAGATTGCTGTTTCCTCCGACGAACGCGAAGGGAAGGTAGTTCCCGTGTTGGGGTGATCGCCGCTGGTGGAAACCAAATGCATCACACCATTGGCGACTCCCTCAAAATGTTTTTGTAAACTGACGCTCACTCCGGTTTCTGCTGAGAGTATTTGCAACAGTGCTGCTGCGTTAAGTGTTGCCTGAGAACATGTCTCGACGGAGTGGTTCCAGCGAGTAGACGAGGTATGATGACCAGCCATGGCGACTCTCGATTCTGCAACGGAATGGCGGCGCCTGTCGGAACTCTACAGGCGGATGGCGGACGGCGAACTGCTGGCGCTAGCGCGGAAGCAATCCGAATTGACGGATGTGGCGCAAGGGGCTCTGGCGAATGAGATGTCGTTCCGCAAGCTGAAACTTGAGCCCGAAGTGCCCTCTGCTCCGCCGAGTCCGCCACGGGAGGTCGATCCTGTTTACTACGACGACCGGCGGTTGGTCGAGGTACTTACGGTGTGGAGCGTGGCGGACGCGCTGCAGGTGCAGCAGTTGTTGGACACGGCGGGGATTCCGTTTTTCATGGGAAGCGAGAAGGCTACGGGGGTTGACGCGGTGACATCGAACTTCGGCGATGGGGTCGGCGTGCAGATCATGAACATTGGTGTGCCTTGGGCGCGTCAGGCGCTGATGAATTACGAACCCGCGAACGAACCGAGGCCAAAGCAGGAAGAGGAGGAAACTGAGGAGATTCTCATACGCTGCCCTAAATGCCATTCGACGGAAGTTGTCTTCGAGGATCTGATCGGAGAGGAGTCCAAGGAGGAGAAAGACTCTCCTCAGGAATTTGAATGGACTTGCGATGCGTGCGGGCATCGGTGGACGGATGATGGGATCGTTCGGGAGAAACCTTAACCACTAAGAGCACTAAGCACGTAGGAATTCAAGAATTCCCAGCCTCACCACGAAGAATCTGTTAGGAGTTTAACAATCCCCACCCTGTCGCAAAGTCGCGACAAGGGTGGGGCACCCTGGAGGGTTAAAGTTCGGGTTGGGCTAAGCCTTTTTTTACGGCGTCTTCCAGGAGGAGTTTCATTTCGTGGGAGGCTTTTTCGGCTAATTCGGCTTGCTGGCGTCCTAGTTCGCCTTGCTGATCGCCGAGTTTGCCTTGCTGCTCGCCAAGGGCTCCCATTTCTTCTCCCAGCTTGCCTTGTTGGTCGCCCGCGTGGGATTGGATCTCGCCGATCTTTTCCTGCAACGCTCCCATTTCTTCCTGGACCTTTCCGATCTGATCCATGGTGGCGCTGGAACCAAGCGCTTTTAACTCGGCTTTGAGCTTGTCGAGTTGTGCGGTCATGTCGGGCACGCTCACGCGGACTTTCTCCATCTTTGCGCCGAGTGCCTCTTGCTGCTTGCCGAGGGCTTCTTGTTGCTTGCCGAGTTCTTCCTGCTTCTTGCCGAGTTCCTCCTGGGGTGCCCAGAGTTTGCGGGCGCGATCGATGGTGGCCTGGTCGCGAATGATGTAGGACTTCTCATCGACCTGAAACCAGATGAAGTCGCCCGGAATGCTCTTGCGAAGTTTCTCGACGTGGCGGGCGTCAGCGGTGGACCCCGACATGGTGAGGGCATCGGACTTGCCGGTGACGATGACGAAGCGTTGGTCGTCGTCGTAGCCGTAACTGTAGGAATATCCGCGGTTGTGGGCGTATGCCGCCTGATCCGCCATCAATTGCGCGCGCAACGCCATCGCCCGGGCTTCCTTCTGGGCCTGGTGGTAATTGGCTCTTGCATCGCCCTGGTAAAGGCCACCTGCTGGAGCGACGGGAGCCAGTGCCGGACTTGGGGCATTGGTGGGTCCTGCCATCGGAGCCCGCGGTGCAATGGGAACAGGGCCGGAAACACCGCCGCTGACAGCTGGGGGTGCTGGTGCAGCCACGGGGGCGGCGGCTGATGCCGGCTCGGGCGCCTCGTCGGCAGAAGAGGTGCTTGCGGGGCTTGGAGCGGCGGTTGGCTGAACTTTCGTTGCGGGAGCGGGAGCCGGAGCCGGAGTCTGATCCTGCGCGAATTGCGCGCCTATCATGGGCACATGCTGGGCTGGGTGCGCGGAAGCGGCGAGATACACCGCGGGAATTGCGAACGCCACAACTACAACGGCAATCGATTTCTTGAGATGCATAGCAACCGATCCTTTCCAGGAAAGAATTCGTTCTACTCTTTGTTCAGCCTGACCTGCCTTGGCCATGGAGACGCCTTGCCACCAGACGCGCCCGGGAGCGGCGTGCAAGGCTTCGAAGAAATCCAGCAAGATGCGGGCATAGTGCTTGCGGTCAGTTCCGCAGGACAAGGCGGCTTCGTCACTGGCTTGTTCGGCGAGGTCGGCGAGGCGGCGGTCGAGAAACCAGGCGAGCGGGCTGAACCAGAAGATGGCGCGGTGCAGGAGCGAGAGGCGCTGGGTCAGCGGGTCGCGGCGGATGACGTGGGACAGTTCGTGGGCGAGGACGGCGTCGAGTTTGGCGGCGTCCCAGTTACGCCAGTCGGCGGGGAGAAGAATGGTTGGTCTAAGCGCGCCCATCGTGACGGGAACGGAAATGAGTTCGGATTCGGCGAGGCGAGCAACGGTGGTCCGAGCGAGTTTTCGTGTTACGAGCGGGTCGTCGATGATTTGTGACGCGCGGATTAGACGGCGGCCGTAGGCGAGGCCGATCAGGAAGCGGGCGAGAAAAATTGCAGCGATGGCGAGATAGAGCGCGGCCGTGATGACGGACCAGGGAAGGGAAGGACGGGAAGTCGGCAGGGCATTCGTTGGCGACGTTTCGATTCGCGACGATGAAGCGTCTAAGTTGGGGAGAGTTGCTCTTTCGCCCCGCTGGGGCTTGTTCGACTCGACTACCACGTTCCCACGGCTTGCGCCGTGGGCGGCATTCTGGCGCCGCTCCGCGGCTAGGTACCGCGAACTTTGTTCCGCCGTTGCGACTGATGTCTCGTCATTTGTGCCAAGTGTTTTCTGGCTGCTGCCGAATACTCCAGTCTCGCGCACGCTGCTTAGAGCCTGCTGGACAAGCGGCGGGGTAGCGATGGGCATGGGCGGGAGGATCCACAGTAGGATGGGCATCGCCAGGGCGGCATAGAGGACTGCGGTCCAGGTGAAGAGGCGCGTCGAGGTTGCTTTCACACGGAACGCGGCCAAGGCTAGTCCGGCGGCGGCGGCGAGTGCGAGGGTGCGGGCGGCGGGATTCGCGAGTTGCGCCAATAAATTCGTGGAGGCTTGCAGGACAGCCGGTGCGATCATGGCTTGACCTCTTTCTCAGCGATCTTGCGGGCGAGGCGTTCGAGTTGCTTGCGGTTGAGGACGGCATTGTCGACCATGCCGAGGACGAGCTGTTCGGCCGAACCTCCGCAGAAGCGGTCGATGATGCCCTTGACGGCGCGGACAGCGACGTTCTGGCGGGCATCAGAGGCTTGGTATATAAATGTTCGGCCTTCGGTCTCGTGCGTGAGGAAGCCTTTTTCTTCGAGGCGGCGCAGGACGGTGCGGATGGTGGAGTCCTTCATGGGGCGGGAGGAGGCTAGGGCTTCGCGGCAGGCTTCCGCGGTGGAGGGGCCGTGGGTCCAAAGGTAGTCCATCACGGTTTGTTCGACTTCTCCCAAGTTCTTTAGACGTGGCTGCCTTGTGTTAGTCATTGTAGCGTTACAAGATGTAACACTGGGGGAGATTCCTGTCAAGCTCGATCGAACAGAGCTAGATCGAACAGAGACGCTGGGACGGAGTTTTGGATCTAATCAGGTGTTTGGCGGCGAAAGCGCGGGAGTGAGCGGGATAGAGACGTTACAACAGTACGGGCGATGACCGACACGAGCCTCGCTAGACCCATCATGCGTCACTCCTTCGGATGCAAGCCAAGAGACCATTCATCGAGCCGGGCGCTCGATTGTGCATTACCTCGGCCTACAACATTTTGGGCGTCGTGCTTCGTTGGGACATCAGGCCAATTGATATGGCTAGTTCTTCAGCTCTCGCCAAATCACTCTTTGCATGATCGGCATTCCGCCGTGCCTCGTCATATCCCAGAATCCCATAGTAGATGGCGCGATCGAAGAACTGGTTCAGCATCTGGCGCAACTCCTGTTCACCGCGGAGTGCCACAATGTTGTCTGCAAAACCTTCCTGCTCAAGGAAACGCCACAAGTGATCACGTGTGAGCATCAAAGCCCACACGAATTGATGACGGCCGACTCCCTCGACTGCTCGACGTGAACCGATGGTCCGAAATCGCTTCTCGACATCATCTTCGGTTTTTTGCAACAGCCATTCTCCTAGATTGCGATAAACATCGACTGCGGCCAGTTGCAAGTCCTGGGCCGGGATCTTGCGGAAGTCAGAAGTCCGTTCCGCCGCTCGGATCTGTTCGGCCACCCCCCGTGCTAGTCTCTCTGCGTGCCTCTCAATGAGGCGCACTAATTTTAGGCCCACCATTCGCCCGCTCCTTACCGTTCATTGGAGAAATGCCTTCTCAACATCAGTAACGACATGTTCGTACCTGAACCGTTGTCTATATCGTAACACGATATATATATCCGAGGCAACCTGTGTTGACACTCCCTCAGTGATTCCGTAAGGCGCCATCTAGCGATGGGCAGGCAGCTGATTTGGCGGCAGTTGTATCAGTTGAAGAGCTGGGGGCGAGTTGGAAATGCTCGAAGGGCGGCTAAAACCGTTGGAAACTGGAGAGAGCGGTTGAGTTTTCGGGCGGGAAGGAATACGGCGAGCACAGCGTCAGGGGGACACCGGAAGAGGTTGCCGGAAGCCTCGACGAGGGAGTGCGGGAGATCAACTGGTATTTGGGGAAAGAGCGAGAAACCAATAGGCGAAGCGCTTGGCCAGCTCATGAAAGGTGTCACATTTTCGGTGCGCATGGCTGCAAACTTGACGATGGTAGAAGACCAGCGACAGGGTATAGGCAAGAAAGCGGATCATGGTGAGCACCACCAGGGCGGTGGTTTGGTGGACGGCGGCGTGTTTGAGGTGACAGTCGACGGTGAGAGTGTGAAAGACTTCGGTATCGATTCGCCAACGACTGCGACTGAGCTGATGAATGAACAGGGGCGAGATCGAACCGAGCTCGAAATTGGTGGCATAGAAGTTGGTGCTGAGTTGCGCCACCGGGATCTTGGTTTTGCTGCGAGGACCGTCTTTTTCGCTGATCCTGACCCGTTGCAGGTGTTCGAGGCGAACGGTTTTGACGACCTGCACCTGGCGATCGGCGACGGGCCAATCGAGGTCCGGCAAGTGCCAGTATTGAATCTCCCGGCCGGGTTCAGCCTGCCCTCCGGTGGGAGCTTGCTGCGTGCAACGCTCGGCCTCGCGCAATAAGTCGGGCTGGTTCTCTTTCAAGGTGAAGGCCCAACTCAGGCCCAGACTTTCTACGGCTTGGACGAAGGGCGCTTGCAGATATAAAGCGTCTCCCACCAACACATCCAGGAAGCGGCGGCCCAACTGCCCGACCAGGTCTTGCAACAGAGCCAGGGCGCAGGCGACCTCGCCTTCGCCGTTCTTCTGAAAGCGGACGCCCAGGGGGATGGGAAACGATGTGCTTACCAAGACTACGACCACGATGCGGTGATAGTACTGGATCTCGGTTTTCATCTCGCCGTTCACCTTGTGTTGCACCTCGCGCTCCATACAGGCATCGCAACAGCGGGCAAAGGAACTGCAGATTTCAATGCCATCGACCGCCCCTACCACCAACCCTCGGGACCAATCGGAACGGAGAACTCCGTTGCGTTTCAGGCGGCGGGCAATTTCACAACTGAGCGCGAACACAGCTTCGGGAGATTGTCTTTCCAGCGAATAGCCCAGGGTGTCGTCGCTGATCGGTCCGATGCGCTGGGCCAGCGCCCCATGGTGACACTCGGCCTCGATCTGCAGCAGACTGGAAATCTGCATCGCCGCGCCCAAGAAGACCGCGTCAAACACTTTTTTCCATGCGTGCTGGGGAAACTGCCGTCCTTCGGGCAGAGCGCTCACCAAATCCGAGAAGCCAAACACCTTGTCGAGATAAGCCTCGAACCGATGCCGGTGCCGGCTCAAATTTCCCGATCTTCTTTTTCCCTGAAAATGAGAATCGGGACGAACGGAGGCGATGAGTGCAATGGCGATTTATCGCCAGTTACCCACGGAATGATTTCCGTCGCGCGTTTTCGCTCTCGCGGTGTCCAATAAGCATGATGCGAAATTCCTTGTGGGCTCACGGAGTGGACGACGGACTTGCCTTGATTCTGCCATCGCAATCTGGATCGGAGTTCCAAGATTGCCCGCATTTCGCGATTTGTGGGTCTTGCAAGGCGACTCTCGCCTTGCGAGCGTAATTGGATTCCGGGTAAGTATTGACGAGAGTTTGCAGGGTCAGATTCGCAACGGTGAACTGTTTCTGCCGTGTGGCAGCCATGGCCTTCTCAAATAGGACTTTGTCGTGCAGTTTGGAACTAACCTCTGCGCTCGGCCATGCAGCACATGATGCCAGCCCGCACAATAGTGTGGGATCAAGCCGATTCCACATGTCCGATACCAGCGATGCCGCATCCGGATGAGTCTATCGCACTATGCGTGGTTTTCGGGCAGCACAAATTCTCGGTTGTCGAAACCAGGCGTTTACAGTCAGTGAACTTTTCGGGCTCGAATGTTCGGTCTGCAAAGTGGACAGCGTTGGAAACGATGGATGAGTCGTTTCCATAATGGCCAGCTTTGCTTTTCAACTTCGTGTTGCCATCGAGGTCCGAACACTTTCTTTTGAACTTCTGGATCGCTGAAACCCATACCACGACTCCCAGTTGCTGGCGCAGAAGACTCAAGGTCGTTCTCAACAGAGTGGCGTGGCTAAGATTGTGCAGCCAAGATCACGAATATTGCAATCAGTCGTTACACTTAAAACCCGCTTAGGGTCATCGAAGAGTGGAGGAGCTCTCGTCAGTGAGAAAGGCGGCTTCCTCGCACGCTCATTCAGCCACTGCCTTTTTCATTTGCTCAGCAAGTCCTTTACGCTGCTCAACAAAGTGTGTGCGGTAGCGAGATCCCGAAGTTCCCCGATCTCGGCTAATGCCTTGTCGACTCCGTTATAGCCGCAACGATGTAGCCAGGCAGCGACCATGATTGGCGACCGGTTCATGCCCGCAAGGCAATGCACCAGCAGATTTCCTCGGCGGAGGCCGATCGCCATCGCGAACATGATGTCCTCAAACTTTTGCGCAGAGATTGGACGCGAATCCGGGATTGGGATGTGGATGTAGGTGATTTTCGGAGCACGGTGAACGGCCTGATCCCGGCAGAGCGAAAGGACGGTTGTGATGCGCTGCGGATTAGAACGCGCCAGTTTCTCAGCATCTTTGAGGCTGCCGAGATAGAGCCGTTCCCAAATCTTCGTCACTTGTTCCCCCAGTTCTTGGGCAGCCACAACGCTGCGGCTAGCCGTGTTAAACCGACTCAGCCTTCCTGCGTCCCTTAAAGACGCAGCATCAAGTTGACGTAACCCGCAGCTACACTCAAGACCCTCGACGTTCGTCCTTATCATAGGCGGACAGACAAACCGAAGGCGAGGGTCTGATGTCTGACCGAGGAGAGAGAAAGACGGCCGCGGCAGGCGGTTGCGTTCGGCTCGGATGGGAATCCTTCTTCTTACTTGTGGACGGCGGCAGTATTGCTCAGAGTGAATAGCGACACTCGCAGTAACGAAGGGGGATGCCGGTGCAACCTATGCTATGTCTACGCTGCAGGCGGGAGATTGAGGCGGGACACAAGTCGGTGGCGGTGTACATGTTTGCGCAGACGGTGGGAGTGAAGCCGCGGCAGAAGTCGAACGCGCAGCGGATTTGTTTTTGTCCTCAGTGCGCGGTTTCGCTGGCGATGGGGATGCCGCCGGAGGGCGCGCTGAACATGGCGGCGTGGGATATGATCCGCGACCTGGTGAGTTCGGAGCCGTCGTTGAATCAGGCGGCGTGGGAAGGTTTGCGAGGCGTTGTGGCGCTGCTAGGATCAGGAGGGGACTCGAGTACGGAGGCTAAGGTTCGGTATCGCAGAGCGGGGTAAAAAAGGGGACGACTATGCCGCCCACACTCGGTAACGGCAAGATTTGCTACATACAGATTCCGGCAACGGACGTGGCACGCTCGGCCGAATTCTATCAACAGGTGTTCGGCTGGAAAATTCGGCAACGTGGCGATGGAGCTACAGCATTTGACGATGGAGTCGGCGAGGTGAGCGGAGAATGGGTGGTGGGACGTCCGCCGTCGACGCAGCCTGGGCTGCTGGTGTACATCATGGTCGACAGCGTGGCGGCTGCGGTGGACTTGATCCTGGCGAACGGTGGGGAAATTGTGCAGCCGATTGGTGGAGATGCGCCGGAGATCACGGCTCGATTTCGCGATCCGGCGGGGAACGTGATTGGGGTTTACGAGGAGCCGAGGTGAGCCAGTTCCGTGAATAGATTATAGGGATCCTTCGACGGCGCGGCGGGATCGCTATCGCGAGCCCGCCGCTTGGTTCAAGATGACAAAGTAGTCTTAGGACTACGGCTTCGGGTCCGCGGCCGGTTGCTTCTTGGCTAGCGCGCGGACGTAGTTCACCAAGTCCCAATTTTCTTCGGTCTTAATGCGCTGGCCTTCGGGCGGCATGTCGTTGTGGCCGTTCTTGATGATGTAGAAGATTTCGCCGTCGGTGCGATCTTTGAGGGTCGCGGGATCGGTGAAGTCGGCCAGCTTCAGTTTCATCTCGACGGCGGTTTCGCCTTTGCCGTTGCCGTCGGCGCCGTGACACATGGCGCAGTCGAGGGTCCACCACTTTTTAGCGCGGGAGAGAGACTCTGGGCTGGACTTGACCGGATTGGGCTGATTGATGGCTTCCACCGGAATCGCAGCGTAAGTCGGTGTCTTCTGCGTGGTTGGGGTTGAGGGCTGCTGCTGCGCGGGTAGCGCGAGTGCGAAGAGCAAGAGAGCGGGAAGAACCAGGGTGAATCGTGCCACAGGAACCTCCTCTTAGAATCTAAGAGTGGCTTACGGAAAGATTGTAGCAACGGAAGTTGGGGGCCTCTGTGATCCTAATCACACGGCAGCTGTGCGGACCTCTGGTCGATTCCTTTCCGCTTTATTCTTCGTGATCCAGCAGCTTGCCGTCTGGGCCAACCTGGATCTCTGATTTCTTGCCCGCGGTTTGCACCTTGGCTTCGTAGGCCACGATTTTCTCGTGCTTGGCCAGGGATTCGACTTTAACAATCTTACCTTCGCCAGCTTTGGCCTGCAGGCCTACTTGCACGGCGGCAGGGAGGGAATCGAGTGCGACTTGCTCTTCGACCTCGACCAGGGAGCCGTTGGCGTCGATCGTGATGACTCTGCTGTGGCCGTCCACGGTGGTTTCGGCTTCGTAGAGGGTCCGACCGTTTGCCTTCTCCTGAGAGAAGCCTTTTATGGTGGAGCCTTGGGTCTGGGCTGCCACTGTTTTTTCGACGGCCGGAGGAAGGTCGGCGCGCTGGATCTTTTTCTCTTGCGCAAAGGCGGTGGTCGCGAGCGACAGGGCCGCGATTATGGCAAAGTGCGGGATACGCATCGATCCTCCCAAAAAGGGGCGGCAAATAAAGAGGGGGGCTGCCGCCCCTTATTTCGTCCCGACAGCAAGATCATTCAATACCGGGAATCTGAAGATTAGATGAAAAGGATGAACGGGAAATCATTGCCCGACTCACCGGTAAGCATCGCGTATGATATTTGTCGATTGCCTGCGGCAGATTGGACCGAGTCACGCCGCCTTGATCCACGAGGAAGATCTTCCCAGAGAACTTATGAGCAAGAAATTTCGTGTGTTTGCTACTTGCGACATTGGAGAAGCGATCGATCTGCTGCGGAAGCGGGGCTATGAGGTGGAAGTTTATCCGCAGCCGGAAGCGCCGCCAAAGAGTTTGATTATCGAGAAGGTGAGGTCGGGCGTCGACGGATTGATTACGACTTTGCGCGATCCGATTGATGCGGAGGTGTTTGAGGCGGGCAAGGGGATGTTGAAGGTTGTGGGGCAGATTGCGGTGGGCTTTGACAACATCAACCGGGCGGACGCGAACCGGTACAAGGTTCCGTTCACGCATACGGCGGATGTGTTGACGGAGGCTACGGCGGAGTTTGCGTTTTTCATGATGGGGACGCTGGCGCGGAAAATGTGGACGGCCGAACACCTGACGCGCGAGAACCAGTGGGGATACTGGCATCCGTATTTGCCGTTTCTGGGGGATGAGGTTACCGGGAAGACGGTGGCGGTGATTGGGACGGGGCGGATCGGGCTGGCATTCATTAAGAAGTGCACTGGGTTCGACATGAATGTCTTGTGCTACGACCCGGCGTATGAGAACCATGCGTACCTGAAAGCGATTCAGGAGGTCAACGACCTGCGGCATGCGCGGGGGCTGGTGAAGGAGAAGGCATGGATTAAGTACGTGCCGTTTGAGGAGGCGCTGCGGGGAGCGGATTTTGTAAGTGTGCATGTGCCGCTGCTGCGGGCGGGGGAGAGCGCGACGCCGACGTACCATCTGTTCAACGAGACGACCCTGCGGTTGATGAGGCCGACGGCTTATCTGGTGAATACTTCCCGGGGACCGGTGGTGTCGGAAGCGGCGCTGGCGCGAGCGCTGCGGGACAATTGGATCGCGGGGGCGGCATTAGATGTCTATGAGAAGGAACCGCTACCGGTGGATTCTCCGCTGCGGGATCCGGCGATCGCGGACCGGTGCCGGCTGATGCCGCACTTTGCCAGCGCGGCGAGGATTACGCGGCTATCGACCGATCCCGACAAAGGGATGGCTGGGCGGTGTGCCCAGGGACTGATTGACGTCCTGGAAGGGAATTACGGGGGGGATGTAACGAAAATGCCCTATGTTGTTAACAAGGAGGGGTTTACGAAATAGTTGCGATGTGGAGAGGAATCACGATAGGTACGGGGTTTAAGTATGATGGATCAAAAGGTTTCATGGCAATGTGCAGAAGGGTTGCGCGTACAATAGAGCTTTAGATTTTCGAGGTCCAAGGACGGGAATGAATAAGAAACTTTTGTTGATCGTTTCGACCGCGCTGATGTGCGTGCCGGCGTGGGCGCTGGATTCCGATGGGCGGCCACAGTTGCAATTGATGCCGGTACCCAAGGAAGTGCAACTGCGGGACGGCGGGTTTCACGTGGGACCGCGGACCAAGATTTTCGTGCTGCTTGGACATCAGTCGGAGGACCGCATCGCCGCCGAAACGCTGGCGGAGGAGGTGGCGGACCAGTCGGGGCTGAAACTCGACATCCTGGGAATGAAGGCTGCGGGGAAGGCTGAGGATGGCGCGATTGTCCTGGCCCGATTGCAGGATTCGCGGGTGCGAAAGTTTTTGGCAAGAAACGGGCTCAAGGCCGATAACGTCGTGGGCACGGATGGCTATTTGCTGTTCTCGGATAACTCGCATTTGATCGTGGCGGCCAACACAGGGCAGGGATTGTTCTATGGTGTGCAGACGCTGCGACAGTTACTGCGTCCGGCGGGCAACGGGCTGATTTGTCCCGCGGTGGGGATCCGGGACTGGCCCAGCCTGGAATCGACGCCGGAGTTGGCGAAGAGACAGTTCAAGCTGCCGGGGGCGTAGGGGTTTAGCGATCAGTGCGCTTGTGCCGGCAGAACTGCCTTAGGTCCTTCGCTTCGCTCAGGGTGACAAGTCGGTTTTTTTCTAATACTTCCGCATATCTGTCTTCACCGAATCTCTCATCAGCTAATCTCACTTCCCCAAATATCTCTTCAGCTAATCCCAATTACAATCCCATTGATGTTTTCTGATCGGACGAATTGGAGGCTGGCGCAGAACCGGTTTACGGTTGCGCTGGAAGAGGTGCGGGCCCGCGGGGCCAGACTCTTCGACTTGACGGTTTCAAATCCCACGCGGGCTGGGCTGCATTACGACGAGCGGTCGATTCTGGGCGCGCTCGCATCGCCGCGCGCGCTGGATTACGATCCACAGTCGAAGGGGCTGGTACCGGCGCGGGAAGCCGTGGCCGGTTACTACCAATCAGAACATGGGATTCGCGATCTGGATGCAGAACAGATTGTTCTAACGACGAGCACGAGCGAAGGCTACTCGTTTGTGTTTCGGTTGCTGTGCAATGCGGGGGATGAACTGCTGGTGCCGAAGCCGAGTTATCCGCTGTTCGAGTTTCTGGCGGACTTGCAGGATGTGAGGCTGGTGCCGTATCCGTTGATTTATGACCATGGGTGGCAGATGGATTTTCCGTCGCTGGAGAAGGCGGTGACGGAGCGGACGCGGGGCGTGGTCGTGGTGCATCCGAATAATCCGACGGGGTCGTATGTGAAGGCTGGGGAGGTGGGGATGCTGAATTCATTATGTCGCGAGCATGGGCTGGCGGTGATTGTGGATGAAGTGTTCCTGGATTACACGCTGGAATCCTCGGGGGCTAAAGCCCCAGTTCATAAGGAGCACGATCGCAGTGCTGAAAGCGCTGCGCCACCCAAAAGCGACCGCGGGCTTGGGGGGCAGGCCAACTTTACGGCAAATCTTGGGCGGCATGCCAGCTTTGCTGGCAATCAAGAGGTGTTGACCTTTACGTTGAGCGGGTTATCGAAGGTGGCGGCGTTGCCACAGATGAAGGTGGCGTGGGTGGTGACGAGTGGGCCGCAGGAGGTGGCAGTGGCGGCGATGGGACGACTGGAAGTAATCGCCGACACTTATCTTTCGATGAATGCGCCGGTGCAATGGGCGGTGCCTGCGCTGTTGGAGCAAAGAGAGGATATTCAGCGGCAATTGCTCGAGCGGGTGAAAGCGAATCTTGCCGAGTTGGATCGGCAGCTCGCGGGACAGAAGGCTTGTCAGCGACTTGAGGTGGAAGGCGGATGGTACGCGGTGTTGCGGGTACCGGTGACGCGGTCCGATGAAGAGTTGGCGATCGAGTTGTTGCGGGAGAAAGCGGTAGTGGTGCATCCCGGACACTTTTTTGATTTTCCGAGCGACGGATATCTGGTGTTGAGTTTAATCACGCCCGTGGGTGAGTTTGCAGTCGGGATCGCTGCAATACTGGAAAAGCTTTACTCGTAGCGTATGAATGCAGTAGCGCCTCGAAGACGACTTTTCTTCCAACCTCAACCATGGCGAAGACATCCTAATCGGCCGTTACGGAGGATGACTATGCATCGTGGGAATAGATATCTAGCTTCACTGTTTGTGTTTGGAGCACTGCTGGCGCCGCTGGGCGCCTTCGCCATGGCCGCGCCGCAGGATGATCACGAGCGGCACGAGCAAGAAGAGCGGGCCGAGCACCGCGTTTACGATCCCTACCACAAGGACTATCACAATTGGGATCGGCGCGAGGATGACATGTACCGTCGCTGGCTGGATGAACGCCATGTGGCCTACGTTGATTACGAACACCTCAAAGAAAAAGAGCAGCGGGCCTATTGGAACTGGCGGCACAACCATGAGGAGCACGAGGAACACGAGCACCAGTAGCCGGGAGTTTGCAGGTTAATCCGGGGAATAGTACGGCGGGGGAGAAATCCTCCGCCGTTTTTATTTTTGCGGGGCTACCTTTTGACGAAGGGATTGGTCTCGCGTTCACCGCCGATCGTGGTGAGTTTGCCATGGCCGGGAATTACTACAGTTTCATCGGGCAAAGCCATCAGCGTGTTGTGCAGCGAGTGCAATATTTTCTGCATCGATCCGCCAGGGAGATCAGTGCGGCCGATGGAGCCGGCGAAGAGGGTGTCGCCGGCGATGAGCTTTTTCTCGGCAGGGAAGTAAAGGCAGATGCTGCCTTCGGTGTGGCCGGGAGTGTGGAGGATGTCGGCGGTGAGCGAACCGGCAGTAACGGTTTCGCCGGTCGTAATGCTGCGGTCGATTTCAACTTTGCCTGGGTCGCGCATAGCGATCCACGCAGCCTGCACGTCGAGCATCTTCAGAAGAGCGTAGTCGTTCTGGTTGAGCAGGATGGGAGCGCCGGTGGCGGCACGTAGTTTCATGGCTCCTCCGACGTGGTCGATGTGGGCGTGGGTGATGACGATCTGTTTGACCCGCAGGTTGTGTTTGTGAAGCAGGGCTTGGACGTCTTCGATGTCATCGCCGGGGTCGATGACCATGGCTTCGTGAGTGGTCTCGTCGCCGATGACGGAGCAGTTGCACTGCAGTGGGCCGACGGGGATGATTTCGTGGATCATGGGGATATTGTAAACAGCGCCGAGTCGCCGAGTCGTGAGCCCGGATAAGGAAGCGAGCCAAACGCGCGATACGCGTCGCAACTGCGCCCGGTTCCTCCGCGCGCAAAAGCAGCGCTCAGGATGACAATTCTTCATGTCCCACTTGCCGCACAGGGCGCCTTGGGAGACAATACGCGCGGCGTGCTTGGGAGGGTTTGTGGCAGCAAAATATCGGCAGCATGGTTATCAGGATCGTGACCGCGAAGAATCGCGGAAGGGGTCGGGGAAAAAGTCTGGTGGAGGTGGGCCTCCGAAGCGGGATCTCACATTTGGACCGAAACCCGTTAATCTGCCGGGCACGCGTGCTGTCTCGCGTTGCACGCAATGTGGGACGGTGCTGCAGGGCGTATCGGGCGATGGGCAGTGTCCGAAGTGCGGGTTTGAGCTGCATTCGTGCAAGCAGTGCACGTATTTCGATCCGGGGAGCCGATTTGAGTGCATGCAGCCGGTGAAGGAGCGGATCGCAAAGAAGGATACGCGAAATGAGTGCACGCTTTATGAGATTCGGGTGACGCGGGAGAAGGAAACTTCGACTCCGGCGACTCTGCGTCCGAATGATGCGCGGGCGGCGTTTGAGAATTTGTTTAAGAAGTAAGGCCTCTAACCACCGAGGACACAGACGTAAGAACCAAAGAACCAGCGGAGCTTCGCTCCGGGACAGCCGATGGCGGCTGTCCCCACAAATTCCCTCCCTTAGATATCCCATGTCCCTACATATTTCAGTTCCGCGCAACTTAGGGTTTTTGGGTGGGCCTTAGCAGTATCTCACTCACGAAGGATTGCGGGGCTTGGGTCACCAGCATGGCGACGGCGTGTGCGATGTCGTCAGGCTGGAGCATCTTCTTGGGGTCCTTGCCGGCGTGTGGGGTGAGTTCGGTTTCGGTCGATCCCGGACAGATCACAGATGTTCGGATGTTATGGGGACGAAGTTCTTCCGCGACCGAGTAGGTCAGGCCGTTGAGTCCCCACTTGGAGGCAGCATAGGCGGCTCCGTGAGGCAGAGCATTCTTTCCCGCGAGGGAGGAGATGTTGATGATGTGTCCGGAGTACGCGCGAATCATCAGGGGCGCGAAGACGCGGATGGCGAAGTAGACGCCGCGGAGGTTGGTGTTGAGGATGCGATCCCAATCGTCGGGGGGAAGGTTGTGCAGAACGTCGTTAAAACCGGCCACGCCGGCATTGTTGACCAGAATGTCGAGGCGTCCGAAGGTGCTGTCGACGCGCGCCGAGGCATATTCCATCTGATGCAAGATCGTAACGTCGCAGGGGATGACTTCCGTTTTGCCTCCCGCATCGAGGATGGCTTTTGCGGTGGCGTCAAGCGTGGATTGGGTGCGCCCGCAGAGGACCGTGGTGGCGCCGAGTCTGGCGAGTTTGAGGGCGATGGCGGCACCGATGCCGCGGCCGGCTCCGGTGACCACTGCGACTTGCCCGGCTAAGGGCTGTTCGGTGTCCATAGTAGGAGGCTCCTAGGAGTCTGTTTTGCGTCGGGCGGGAGTCGAGGAAGGCCCACCGCAACTGCGCATTTTAACAGTCGCATCGTACACAATTGCATGTTAACAATGGCATGCGAACGCGCATCTTAACAATAAAGTGGAGGATATTTGGAAGTCGCTTGCCTTCGGGGGAAGAGGTACTTATAATCCGGCCAACCGGGAAAAAGGGTCAAGGCGCCTTTGTGTCCAGCAAGGGCACCGTTTTTCCAGGCCCCCTGCCAGGAAGGCCGGCATTCCAAAGCAGGATTTAGGACAGCAAAGCGGTCCCGATGGAATGCAGTAGCTGCTGAGTAGTAAGAATCACGATTCCCGAAAAAGATACTTCCCAAAGATCCAAGGAGCCATACTGATGAAAAAGATTCTGCTTACGGTTGTGCTTGGGGTTGCGGTAGGCGCAATGGCACAGACCAGTGCGCCGCCAGCTCAGGGACAATCGGCCGCGCCGCCAGCGCAAGGACAGGCTGCGGCACCGGCGTCCGGGCAATCCGCGGCACCGGTCATCAAAGATCCCGCTGAATATAACGCCTACGTGGCAGCCGTGCAGTCGCAGGATCCCGCGGCCAAGATCAGCGGTCTGGAAGCTTTTATCACCCAGTATCCCAACAGCGTCATGAAGAATCAGGCGCTCGAACTTCTGATGGGGGCATATCAACAGTCGAACAACGCCAAGAAGACGATGGAGACGGCCACGAAGCTGGTGACCGCGGACACGTGCAATGTGCGAGCTTTGGCGTTGCTGGCCTACTTTGACCGGATGATGGCGCAGGGCGGCGATCCGAACGCGAAGCAACTCCTGATCGACGGCAAGAAATATGGGCAGCAGGGGCTGGACTGCATGCCGAAATTCAACAAGCCCGAGGGAACTTCGGATGCGGACTTCCAGAAGACCAAGGATCAGATGAACGCAATTTTCCATGCCGCGATTGGCATGGCATGCCTGCAGGACAAAGACAATGCGTGCGCGGCGCAGAACCTGCGGACCACGGTGGACGCGAACCCCACGGATTTCAGCGTGGTGTATCCGTTGGCGCTGGCTTACCTGGGGCAGACGCCGCCAGATTATCAGAACGGGATCTGGTTTGCGGCACGCGCGGCGGCCGTGGCTCCAGCGGCGAACCAGGCGGCTATTGAAAAGTACGCGCGCGGGCAATACGTTAAGTTCCATGCCGGAGACGATGGCTGGACCGAGGTACTGGCTGCGGCGAAGGCGAATGGAGCGCAGGTACCCATAGCGCCAGCGCCCACTCCCGCGGAGCAGGCTCACAAGATGGTGCAAGACACACCTCCGGACAAGATGGATTTTGCGATCTGGGAGTTCGTCCTATCCAATGGTGCGCAGGCAGACCAGGACACAGTCTGGAATGCGATCAAGGGCAAGGCCGTGCAGATGAATGGCACGGTCATCAGCACGACCCCGACCGAGTTCATGATCGCGGCCAGTTCGGATGACATTGAAGCGAAGAAGGCGGACATCACGCTGAAGTTCGAGGACAAGGTTCCGGTGCGTCTGATTCCGAAAGACGGAGCCAGCCTCGACTTCCAGGGTGAACCGGCGTCGTACACGCCGAATCCCTTCATGATGGTGATGGAGAAGGGGCAACTGCTGAAGGCGGCGGCTCCGGCGGCGAAGAAGCCGCCAGTTCACCACAAGCCAGCGGCGCAGTAATTTAAGAAATGTTTGCACGATAAAGGCAGCCCGCGAGGGCTGCCCTTTTTTGTTGTGCGTGGAGACGGATCTTTTATTGCGACGTGCTTTCTTGGGCCTGGGACATTACTGGGCAGTAGGGATGCTTCGACTACAAGAATGCCTCCGCGGTTGCGGGGGCCTTCCCTTGGCTCAGGATGACAGACGGAAAGAGTTCAGCGGACGATCTTCTTTTCCATACTGAGGGGGCGGGCGCTGCGGGGCGGACGCTTGACGCCGTCGCGGAGCTGGCGGACGTCGATCTTCAACTCGGTGATGGTGCGGCTGAGGGTGTTGCGGTGCATGCCGAGTTCGCGGGCGGCGCGGCACTGGTTGCCTTTGTTCTCCTGCAGCACGGTCAGGATGAAGCGTTTCTTGAACTCGCGCACGCCCTCGGAATAAAGAATATTGCTGCGGTACATCTGCAGGACCAGCGCTTCCAATTGATCTTTCACGATGGATCTCTCTCTAGTATGAATTTTTCACTGCACCGCAGCCTATTTCGGTGGGGAAGCAGGGGAGCCAGATAACTTGTGAGGAGCCTGGTGGAGCAGTTCGAGACCCTGATCGAAACGGGCGCGCAACTCCGGGGGAGCCAGCCAGATCGCCGCCCGGCCCACCACCAGGAAGTAGGGCGCGAGCTGCGAGTTTTCCAGTAGCTTCGAAGTTGGAGTGAATGCCGTCATACCCATCAGGATCACCGCTACCATCAGCCCGCCCTTCAGCAGCCCCAAGATTGCGCCAAGGAAACGGTCAAGACCGCTGAGTCCGGATTGCTTCATCAACCAGCGGGCGGTCCTGGCGGCCAAGCCGAACAGGAGCACGATGGCAAAAAAGATGATGAGGAAACCGAGGATCTCAGCTAACCACGGGTTCTTCAAAAATGATTCCAGCCACTCCGCAAAGCCGCGATATTTCCACGCAGCCACGAGGTAGCCTACGACCAGCCCAGCCATCGTGAGGGCTTCCGAAAAAAATCCCTGCATGGCGGCGGTTACAACGTTCAGCAGAACTACAGCGCAAATGAACCAGTCGGCGAGGGTCATACCGCGCTCCCGCGGCTGGAGATCGTACCAGAAACCGGGTTACACATCCAGCTTGCGTCCTGTCAGCTGGAAATACGCCTCGAGGTACTTTTCGCTGGTGCGGCGAGCCACGTCCGCTGGTAAGGCCGGGGCGGGGGGCTGCTTGTTCCAATGAATTTGCTCGAGGTAATCGCGAACGTACTGCTTGTCATACGAATCCTGCGGCCGTCCTGGTGCGTATTTGTCTGCCGGCCAGAATCGGGATGAATCGGGAGTGAGGACTTCGTCGGCTAGTGTGATGCCCTTGGGCGTACGTCCAAACTCAAACTTGGTGTCGGCGATGATAATGCCGCGGTTGAGAGCATAGGCTGCCGCCTTCTTGTAAACACGCAACGTCAGATCGCGCAGATGGCTGGCGGTCTCGACGCCGACAAGCTTGCACATTTCGTCGAAGGAAATGTTTTCATCGTGTCCGGTGGTGGCTTTGGTCGACGGCGTGAAGATGGGCTCCGGGAAGGCGTCGGACTCTTTCAGGCCCGCGGGCAATTGAATCCCGGACACCTTGCCACTCGCTTTGTATTCCTTCCATGCGGAGCCGGAGATATAGCCACGGACGACGCACTCGACGGGGAACATTTCGGCGCGCTGCACCAGCATTGACCGTCCGCGGAGCTGGTCGGCGTATTTACGAACTTCTTGCGGGTACTGGTCGACATCGGCGGTGATCAGGTGATTGGGGACGATATCGGCGAGGTAATCGAACCAGAATAGAGATATCTGACTGAGGACGCGTCCCTTGTGCGGGATGCCGGTAGCGAGAATGTAGTCGAAGGCCGAGATTCGGTCGGTGGCGATGAACAGCAGTTGGTGGTCGCCGATGGCGTACACGTCACGGACCTTTCCGCTGGCGTGAAGGTGAAGATCGGGGAAGTCAGTTTGTAAGAGGACGGAATCGAGAAGTTCGGGGCTCATGATGAAATTCTACAGGCAAGAGGCGAGGCGTATTCTAGCTGGTCCGAAAAAAATGTCAACGATTCTGATCACACTTTGGGTTAGATCGAGGAATCCGCGCGGCTGAAAAATGTTGACAGCAAAGCGGATGAGCGAGAAGGCATATGTGATAGGGGGTTTCGCGCGGGGGCTTTGTGGAAAAGCTGAGGATGGGAGTGGATATCGTGGACCAAATCGGAAAGCAAAAAAAGCCAGCCTGTGAGGGGCTGGCCTTTCTACAGAGGATCAACGCAGCGCTTACTGCTGCGCACCGAAGCGTACCGAGACCAATTTCGAGACGCCCGGCTCCTGCATGGTTACGCCGTAAAGGACGGGGGCGATGCTCATCGTCTTCTTGCTGTGGGTGATGAGCACGAACTGGGTCTTTACGCTCATTTCCTTGACGAGTTCGGTGAAGCGTCCGATGTTCGCTTCGTCGAGCGGGGCGTCGACTTCGTCGAGAATGCAGAACGGGCTGGGCGCATATTGGAAGATGCCGACTAGCAGAGCGAGCGCAGTGAGCGCCTTTTCGCCGCCGGAGAGCAGAAGCACGCTTTGCAGGCGCTTGCCGGGAGGCGAAGCAACGACATCGATGCCGCTCTCGGCGCTGTTTTCTTCGTCGGTCAACTTCATGAAGGCGTGGCCGCCACCGAACAGTTTCTTGAACGTGGCCTGGAAGTTCTCGTTGATCTTGGCGAAGGCTTCTTCGAACTTCTGGCGCGAGATCAGGTCGATCTCTTTGATGGTGGCCGTGGTGTTCTCGATGGAGGAGATCAGGTCTTTACGTTGGGTTTCGAGGAACGAGTGGCGCTCGGCGGTTTCTTTGTATTCCTCGAGAGCCATCATATTGACCGGGCCCATGGCTTCGAGCTTCGAGCGCATGTCGCGGTAGAGCTGGTCTTCGGCGGCAAGTTGTTCGCCGGTGACTGGAGCCAGGGTTGTGTCCGCCATGAGGGCGGTCCGCTCGACGCCGAGTTCGTTGATGCAGGTCTCGGACATGTACTGTGCGTCGGATTCGAGCTTGGCGGCGTCAGCGGACAATTCGCCCTTCCGGTCGCGAGCTTGATCGAGCAACAGGCGGCTGTTCTTCAACTGTTCGTCGATTTCGGCGAGGCGGGCCCGCAGTTGTTCGGTTTCGAATTGCAGCAGGCCCTCACGAGCTTGGGCGGCGTTGCGCTCGGCTTCGAGATCGGCGGCGGTCTGGGCCAGTTGCTGGTTTTCGCCTTCCCGCTGCAGCTTTTCGGCGGCGGCGGATTCGATTTGTGAGGCCAGCGCATAGACGCGTTCGCCCATCTCGGAGAATAGCGCCTCAATACGTTGCAGGACTGCTGCCGCCGAGCGGTGGCGCTCTTCGAGCGTAGCCACCCGGGCGGCGTGCTGCGAGGCCGTCTGCGCCGATTCCTCGCGGCGTTGACGCAGAGTCGTGAGGGATTCCTGGGCGGAGGCGATTTGTTGTTCGAGCTGAATGCGCTGCAGTTCCAGTACTTCAATTTCGGACTGGCGGGCGCAGACGATGCCTTCCTGTTCGGCGCGTTCGGCAGCGAGGCGCTGCAGTTCGAGCTGCGAGACGCGGAGGCGTTCGCTGACGCGAGTCATCTCTGAGTCAAGTTGCTGCAGCATGTGGCCCGACGTCATGGCCTGATGTTCGGCTTCGCGCTTTTCGCCGTCGAGGCGTTCGAGTAGGGAACTGAGATCTTTGATTTCTCTACCCAGAGTGAGCACACGCATTTCTTCTTCGCGCAGGGCGCGTTCAAGATCTTCAAGTTGGCGCAGGACTTCACGCAACTCGCGCTTCATCGACAGCGGGCCTTCGGCGCGCTGCTTGCCTCCGGTGACGGTTACGTTGTGGAAGCATTCTCCGGCTTGGGAGAGGAAGAAGGCGTCAGGATTTTCGAGTGCCAGGCCGCGGGCAACACCGGATTCGGGGACGATGTATCCGTCGCGCAGCTTGGGCAGGATGACTTCGAGCGACTTGCCGAAGCCGTCGAGTACGCGAATCGTGCTCTTGAGCGGGACGATCTGGGCAGCAGGCGGAGCGCAGTGGGCCGCTTCATCGAGGACGAACGAGAACTTGGCTTGGGCGTCTTCGGGATGGACGAGGAAGGTGGCGCGACCGTCGACGCCGGTGCGCAGCATGCGCAGGCCTTCGTCGGCAGCGTCCCATGACTTGACGACGACGTAGTTCAGTTCGTCGCGCAGGAAGTCTTCGACGACACGCTCGTAGCGTGGCTCGACTTCAAGGAAGTCGGCGAGCACGCCGACGGGCGCGAGGCCGCCGTGCATCACGCCGGATTGGAACAGGCGGCGAACGGATTCGGTGGAATATCCGTGCTCGGCGATGACCGCTTCGAGCGACCCCTTCTTGCCAAGAGCCGTCGCGAATTCCGCGCGGAGAACGTCGAGATTGGTCTTAGAGCGAGTCTCTTCCAGCTTCTTCTGCTCGATCAGGCGGCGAAGCTGACTAATCTCTTCGGTGATGCCAGTGACGCGTTGGGTAACGCCCTCAAATTCGAGGGCGAGTTGTCCGCGCTGTCCGCCAAAGGCTTCGACCTGCATGTTGGCGTTGGTGATTTCGGCTTCCAGACGGCGGGCTTCGCGGTCGGCTCCGGCAAGGCGCTCTTCCGCCTGTGCTAGTTGATTGCGAAGGCGCGAAGCGGAAGAAACCGTGTCGAAGACAGCCACGCGGGATTCTTCTTGCTGGCGCTCGATTTCGGCGAGACCCGCTGCGGCGGCGGCGGCATCCTGCTGGCAGAGCACGAGATCACTCTGCGCGGCGGCCAGGTCGGCGGCGGCGGATTCCAGAATCTGACGGTTGGATTCGCGCTCGGATTCGAGTGCAGTCAGGCGATGGCGGGCTTGCGCCAATTCAGCTTCGGACGATGCGGCGCGTACCAGCAGTTCGGCGCAGCGCTCTTCGTTGTGGCGCCGGCGAGCATGGGCGCGATCGATCTCGAGGGCGATCTGGCTGATGCGTTCGCGATTCTCGCGCAACTCGGCATCGATGGTGTAGCCGCGCTGAGTGCGCTCGGCGTGCTCAGCTTCGAATTGCTGCACGGCCTCGGTGCGATGCTGCATCTCTTCGGCGAGAGCGTTCAGCTGGGAGTCGAGTTCGGCACTCTCCAGTTCGATGGCGGCAAATTTGCTGGCCAGGACGAAGCGCAATTTTGCGCGCATTTCTTCGCGTAGGCGGGCATAGCGCTCGGCCTTTGAGGCCTGGCGCTTCAGCGAATTCATCTGGCGCGTGACTTCGTCGAAGATGTCATTGATGCGAGAGAGATTCAGCTTGGCGTCTTCGAGGCGGGCTTCGGCGAGACGCTTCTTGGTTTTGAATTTCGTGATTCCCGCGGCTTCTTCGAGGATCGCGCGGCGGTCGGTGGGACGGCTGCTGAGAATCTGGCCGATGCGCCCCTGCTCGATCAGCGCGTAGGACTCGGGTCCGAGTCCGGTGCCCATGAACAGTTCCTGAATATCGCGCAGACGGCAGAGTTTGCCGTTCAGCAGATATTCGCTATCACCGGAGCGGAACAGGCGGCGCGTGACGACGATTTCTCCGTGGCGAAATTGCTGCTGGTTAAACTTGCGGCGGCGAATCTTAAGAACCACGTGCGGGGCGACGGTACCGACCGACGCGGCGTTTGCGGGCGCGGTCACGTTATGCGCGGGTAGCGCGAAAATCGGTTCGTCGTCGGGGAAGGCGACGGCGAGTGTGTTGATTTTCGAGCGTGGGACTTCTATTTCTTCCGTTCGTCCCGGCTGTGCGTCTTCGACGGCGTCTTCCGTGGCTTTGGCGGCGCGGGCGCGGATAGAGGCTTCGTCCCAGTCGTCGACGATGTGGGCTTCGGCTTGGGCGTCTTGAGGAAGGTCGTCCTGGATGTCGATTTCGGTGGGGGCGTTCGCGTCCGGACCGTTGTAGGCTTCAGGGTCGATGAGGGTCAGAGACACTTCGGCCATGCCCGTGGGCTTGCGGTCGCGGGTGCCGGCGAAGATGACGTCTTCCATGCGGGCGCCACGCAGAGTCTTGGCCGACTGCTCGCCCAGTACCCAAGAGATGGCGTCGGAAATGTTCGACTTGCCGCAGCCGTTGGGGCCGATGATGGCCGCCACACCGTCCCCGTGGAACTTGAGTTCGGTGCGGTCGCAGAACGACTTGAACCCGAGAATCTGAAGCCGCTTCAGTTTGAGCAACGTGAACTCCTTGAACACCAGTGGCCAGTTGTTAGCGGCCAGTTGCCAGCCGTTCGCTTTGCCACGG